>OZ242019.1:0-1851851 GCA_965204885.1 Dehalococcoidia bacterium | reverse complement strand
TCATGGGTTGTGAGGTCAACGGCCCAGGTGAAGCAAAGGACGCCGACGTGGGAATCGCCGCAGGCAACGGCCGCGGCATCATCTTCCGCAAGGGCCAGAAGGTTCGCGTCGTTCCCGAATCCGAGTTCGTCTCCGCTCTCATGGAAGAGATTGAGCAGATCGAACTCGACCCCGAAGCCGCCACAACCTAACCCTCCACACCCTGAGCGCCTCCCTCCCGCTCGCCCTGAGCCTGTCGAAGGGCCTCCTTCGTCATTCCCGTGCTTGACACGGGAATTCGGTGCTGTCCATAGGGTGGCCCACTGTCCCCCAACTGACAACACGCCTATCCGCGCTGTATCCTAGTCCCAATACATTCGCGGCGGTTCCGCGCATAGCAGCGCGCCCGCCGAGGGATAAGGGATATGGGAGGACTACCCCGTGACTAACGGTTCAGACATGTCCAAGCAAGACTGGCTTGAAAGCGTCTATGGCCCCGCCGTCGCCCGCAACAAGGAACGGCAGGAGCGATTCGAGACCACCTCTGAAATCGAGATTGAGCCGCTCTACGACGCCAGCGACGTTTCAGACTCGGAATACGCGAGCAAGGTAGGCTACCCCGCCCGCTTCCCCTTCACACGCGGCGTCCAGCCCACCATGTATCGCGGCCGACTCTGGACCATGCGCCAGTACGCCGGTTTCGCATCCGCGGAGGAGACCAACCGCCGCTACCAGTACCTGCTTGAGCAGGGCCAGACCGGCCTCTCCATGGCATTCGATTTGCCGACGCAGACGGGCTACGACTCCGATGCCCCGCTAGCCCTCGGTGAGGTCGGCAAAGTCGGCGTACCCGTCTCCCACGTTGAGGACATGGCAATCGTCTTTGACGGCATCGACCTTGCCAAGGTCTCAACGTCGATGACCATCAACGCCACCGCGTCTATTCTTCTCGCCTACTACATCGCAGTTGCACGGCGCGAGGGCGTTCCGACCAAAGAACTCCGTGGCACCGTCCAGAACGACATCCTCAAGGAGTACATCGCGCGGGGCACGTACATCTATCCCCCTGCCCCGTCCATGCGCCTCATCACTGACCTGTTTGAGTACTGCGCCACGGAGACGCCTGCGTGGAACACCATCTCCATCAGCGGCTACCACATGCGGGAGGCCGGCTGCACCGCCGCGCAGGAAATCGCCTTCACGATCGCAGACGCCATCGCCTACGTTGAGGCCGCCATCGAGGCCGGCCTCAAAGTCGATGACTTTGGCCCGCAGCTCTCATTCTTCTTTGTTGCCCAGTCCAACCTGCTTGAAGAGGTCGCCAAGTACCGCGCTGCGCGACGCTTGTGGGCGAAGATTATGGTTGAGCGGTTTGGTTCTGAGAATCCCCGCTCCCAGATGCTCCGTTTCCACACACAGACCGCCGGCGTCACCCTGACAGCTCAGCAGCCGGACAACAACGTCGTGCGCTCCACGCTGCAGGCGCTGGCCGCCGTGCTCGGCGGAACACAGTCCCTGCACGTGAACTCCAAGGACGAGGCCCTTGCCCTGCCCTCCGAGGACGCAGTGACTCTCTCTCTCCGCACTCAGCAGGTGCTCGCATATGAATCCGGTGTCACGGACACGGTCGACCCGCTCGCGGGCTCCTACTTTGTCGAGGCTATGACGGACAAGTTGGAGGAAGAGGCGCGAGCCTACATCGAGCAGATCGACAAGGCGGGCGGCGCTGTCCGCGCCATCGAGAACGGTTTCCAGCAACAGGAGATCGGCGACGCCTCATATAAGTACCAAACGCAGGTCGAGAGCCGCGAGCGCACCGTCGTTGGCGTCAACTCCTTTACCTCCGGCGACGAAACGCCCATGGAGATTCTCCGCATCAACCCGGAGGAAACGAAGCGCCAAGTTGACCGGCTGGAAAGCGTGCGCCGGAACCGCGATGGCCACAAGGCGCAGGCGGCCCTTGAGAAGCTGGAGGCCGTTGCAAAGAGCAACGAGAACACCATGCCCGCCATCATCGACTGTGTTGAGGCCAGCGCCACCACCGGTGAAATCTGCGACGTTCTCCGCGGCGTTTTCGGCATGCACAAGGAGCTCCTCGTCGTCTAACCGCAAAACCAGGGAGGCCAAGTTCAAAAAATGTTCAAGCGAATTGATCATATCGGCGTCGTCGTCCGTGATCTCAAGGAGGCAACGGACGCCTTTGAGAATCTCTACGGCCTCAAAGTCGCCGCGCAGGAGACCATCGAGGAACGCGGCCTCATCGCCGCTCTCGTGCCAACCTCCAACGTGCGGTTCGAACTGATGCAGCCCATCAACCCGGAGAGCGCCGTGGGCCGGTTCATCGAACGCCGTGGCGAGGGCATCCAGCATATCTGCTTTGAGGTTGAAGATATCCGCGCCACCATCGCAACCCTCAAGGAGCGCGAAGTGCAGCTGATCCAGGGCGAACCGGAGGGCGGATTTGTCGGCGAGGTGGAGTTCATCCATCCCCGCGCCGCCAACGGCGTCCTCACGGAAATCGCGCAAGTCACACGCCACACGCCCACGGAGCACGATCTCCGCGTTCACCACATCACCATCGCCGCAGCGGATCGCGACGCCGCCGTCGAGAACTGGTCGAAGAGCTTTGACCTCAAGCTGAATCGGACGTCGGAGCGAGAGGGTGCCGGAATCATCGCCGCTTGGTTGGACGCGGGCGACGCCGAGGTCGAATTCGCTCAGCAGACATCGGAGGAGGGCCCGCTGGCCAGCTTCATCGCCGAGCGCGGACCGGGCGTTTTTGGCATTGTCCTTGAGTCAGACGATGCCGCCGGCCTGGCTGAGCACGTCAGATCCCAAGGCCTCCGTGTCATCGAAGACCCTGAGGGCGACGGCGTCATCCGCGTCGTCCACCCACAGGACTTCTTCGGCACTCTCATCATGATTAACCAACGCGCCTAAACGCTTCGAAAGGCAATCGTGATGACAGACCAACAAGACCTCCTCCTAAAGCGATTTGACCAGGTTGGCCTCCTTGTCCGCGACATCGATGAGGCCGCTCAGAAATTCGAAGACGTTCTCGGGCTGTCTGCAACCGTCAAGCGAGAAGCGCAGGATGAAGGCTATCGCGCCGCCATCATCCCCCTCCGCGTCGGTCGAATCCTGCTCCTCCAACCCACTACCGACGATTCTCCCCTCGCCAAACAACTTGAAGCGCGCGGCGAGGGCATGCACCACGTTAGTTTCCACGTCGATGACGTCGACCAAGCCACCGCAGAGATCCAGGAACGCGGCGGCGAATTCATTGTCCATGAGGCCCAACAGGGCATCACCGGCAAGAACACCATCATTAGTCCAGCCAGCACCGGCGGCGTTCCCGTGGAGATCAAGGAAACAACCCTGTTCACCCCCGGCACGTCACGGGACATCGGCCTTCACCACGTCACCATCCGCACGGCAGATGTCGACACGGCATCGGCCACCTGGCAGCATCTGTTCCGCATGCCGCTCAAGCGCCGCGCCGTTTCCGAGGGGTTCGGCATGGACACCGCGTGGCTCGACGCCGGAGATGCAGAGGTCGAGTTCGCCCAGGACCTGCGTGAAGACGGCCCCGTTGCCCGCGCTCTCAAACTCATGGGCGAAGGACTCCATGCCGTTGTGCTGGAAACCGACGACCCGGTGGCCGTTGAAGAGCGCGTGCGTGCGGCGGGCGTCCGCATGATTGTCGACGACGGCGAGCCCACCAACGTACTCCGCGCCGTCCACCCCCTTGATTTCCTCGGTACTCTAGTATTGATAGCGCAGCGTGACGCGGCACATGCGGGTATGAACCGCACGCAGCCCGCGGATGGAGGCGCGCACTGAAGCCGCCGGACTAAACGGCAGGCCAGGGAGAGGAGCAACAAAGATGACGACAGCAACTGCCCCCGCGCGGGTTCTTATCGCCAAGCCCGGCCTTGATGGCCACGACCGCGGCGCAAAGGTCGTCGCCCGAGCGCTGCGCGACGCCGGCTTTGAGGTCATCTACACCGGCATCCGCCAGACGCCGGAGATGATCGTCCAGGCCGCCGTGCAGGAGGATGTGGACGCCATCGGCCTCAGCATCCTCTCCGGCGCGCACCTTGATCTTCTGCCCGCCATCGTGAACGGCCTGCGCGAAAACGGCCTTGAGATCCCCGTGTTCTCCGGTGGCATCATTCCCAAGGAGGACTATGACGCCCTCACACAGATGGGCATCGCGGGCATCTTCGGCCCGGGCACCAGCCTCAAGGAAATCGTCGCCTTCACCCGCGAAGTGACGGGCACCCCCACCCCCGACGAAGACTAGTCTCGCCGGCCTCGTTCACCCTGAGCCTGTCGAAGGGTGAATGCTCCGTTGTCATTCCGAGCGTAGTCGAGGAATCCAGAGAATAGAATCAGCTGCCAACGCCGTAACGCGGCAGACCAACTGACGCACAGATCAATCTGGATCGCGAAGTTCAAAGAATGCTGATTAATGTCAGTGGCCTCATGCAGGAGCCGATTGGCGCGCGCCGATCATACGGCTTCATTGGCGAAGACGTTGGCACTGCCCTCGTCAATTGTCAGGCCGAACTCATGCGCACGGACGCCGGGGTCCTGGTTTCCGCCACCTGCGACGCGGAGAGCCAGCAGACCTGTTCCCTCTGCCTAAAGCCCTACCCTCACAAGCTTCAATTCTCTTTCGAGGATGAATTCTTCCCCGTCATCGACATCTCTACCGGCCGCAAGATGCCGGAGCGCGACTCGTTTGAGGATCTGCAGATCAACGAGCAGCATCATCTTGATGTCGCCGATGCCGTTCGCCAGTACCTGATCCTGCATGAGCCGCAGAACCCCGTCTGCAAAGCCGATTGCCTCGGCCTCTGTCCGCAGTGCGGAGCCGACCGCAATACGGTATCCTGCAAGTGTCCGCCCATACCCGCTCGCAGCGAGTGGGCCAGGCTCCAGGAGTTGTGGGCAAACAAATCTGACGACTGACCCGAAGACGACACTGAATAGGAACCGAACACAGATAAGCTCTCAAAGCTGGAAAGGCCCCTAAAGCCCTTCGTTGCCGGATTACCGAATAAGAACCGAACACAGATAGGCTCTCAAAGCCGGAAAGGCCCCTAAAGCCCTTCGTTGCCGGATTACCGAATAAGAACCGAACACAGATAGGCTCTCAAAGCCGGAAAGGCCTTTAAAACATGCCGCCACTTCCGAAGAGGCGACGCTCCCGCGCACGCCAGAACAAACGCATGGCGCACACCGCCAAATCCACGATCCTCACGTCACTGTGCCCCGACTGCGGCAACCGGAGAGTTTCCCACCGCGTTTGCCCGTCTTGTGGCATATACAACGGCAGGCAGGTCACCACGCCGCGCCGTGCCGCCGAATAGCAGACAGTTCACAACTATTTGAGGTAGCCTGCCCCAAAGCGCCCGCGGCAGGCCGGGAAGTGAGACAAAGAGGGCGCACAGCGTGAGGACAAAGGACACAGAGGGAGTAGCCGAAAATGACAGTCGCATATCTCTTTCCCGGGCAAGGCGCGCAGGCAGTGGGCATGGGCAAGGATCTGTATGATGCCGTTCCCGCCGCAAAGGCCATCTTTGACGAGGCCGATCAGGCCCTCGGGTTCTCACTCTCCCAGCTCTGCTTTGAGGGTCCCATGGAAGACCTGACGCAGACCATCAACACCCAGCCCGCCATCCTCACCGCATCCGTCGCCACCTTTGAGGCGGCTCGGGAGATCCTTGGCGACAAGGGTCTTACACCCGCCTACACCGCAGGTCACAGCCTCGGCGAGTATTCGTCCCTCGTCGCCGCCGGCTCCATGACTTTCAGCGACGCCGTCAAGCTCGTCCGTGAGCGAGGCCGCCTCATGCAGGCCGCCGGTGATGCTCAACCGGGAGCCATGGCCGCCGTCATGGGAATGCCCGAAGATCAGCTGCAGGCAATCTGCGAGGCCAATGGCATCGATATGGCCAACTTGAACTCTGCCGAGCAGATCGTCATCAGCGGTTCGAAGGAAGGTGTTGAAGCGGCGCAGAAGGCAGCTGAAGAGGGTGGCGCGCGGCGCGTCGTTCCTTTGCCCGTAAGCGCGGCTTTCCACTCCTCTCTCATGGATCCCGCCGTTCCCGGCATGCGGACCGCCCTTGAGGGCGCCGCCATCTCTGCACCCACCTACCCTGTTGTTGGCAACGTCACCGCGCAGCCGCTCGAGACGGCAGACGAGGTTGTCGATGAGTTAGCCCGTCAGATCCGCAGCTCCGTCCAGTGGTTCCGCACGGTGGAATACCTGCGCGACAACGGCGTTACGACGTTCATTGAGATGGGCCCCGGCAAGGTTCTCACCGGACTCGTCAAGCGCACCTTCGAGGGGGCGGAGACCATCAACGTCGGCAACCTTGAGGAGCTTGAGGCTCTCAAGGCCTGAGCGTTAGACGATCGTGTCACTGCCCCAAGCGAACGCCGCCAACGACACTGCCGTTGCCAACTCCGCGGTTAACACCAACGAGACCAACCTCAAGAAATTCGCAGAATCCCGGCGCAGCGCCCGCGCCATAGCGCTCCAGGCGCTCTATGAATGGGATGCGGTGAGACATCCGCCCGCCGACTCGGTGGGACGGATTGCTGACGATTTCCTGGAGGATGCGGTTCGCGAGCCCATCCTGTCATATGCGGCCTCTCTCGTCGCGGACGTTCAGCAGGATGAGGATCGCCTTGACGGACTGATCCAGGCACATGCAACCGCCTATCCCGTCAGCCAACTCGCCACTGTTGACCGCAACGCGCTCCGCCTCGCCTTGTCCGAAATCACGCGTGAGCGGGTGTCCCCGGCGATCGCCATTGACGAGGCCGTCGAACTTGCCCGGACATACGGCACGGAATCGTCGGCGCGTTTCGTTCACGGCGTCTTGGGCGGTGTGCTTGCGGAACTCTCAATTGCCCCCTAATGTGTAAAACAAGAAGAAACACTCAGCGCAGGGAGGAATTGTTACGTGGCTACCGTTGAAGAGAGAGTCAGAGAGGTCATCGTCGCGCAACTCGGCGTCGAAGCAGAAAACGTCACACCCGGAGCGTCCTTCACAGAAGATCTCAATGTCGATTCGCTCGATATGGTTGAACTCGTGATGGCGTTCGAAGAGGAATTTGAGAAGAGCGCCGAATTCTCCATCTCGGACGAAGATGCAGAGAAGATTCTCACGGTTCAAGACGCGGTCAACTACTTCAAGGATGAGGTTGGAATCGCTGACGAATAGACCCGGGGTTCAACACAAGGTCTTGGGGCGTGGTTCATGACTAGAGTCGAACCCGTCCCAATCTCTATTGGGCATGGCCTCTCCTATCTCTGACGCCGCGGAGGCCCTCCGTGTCATCGCCGGTGAAATCGCAGGCTGCACGGAGTGCCGGCTTGCCGAAGGCCGCACCAACGCCGTCCCGGGAGAGGGCGCGCCTGACGCTGATGTCATGTTCATCGGTGAGGGGCCGGGTTTCTATGAGGATCAGCAGGGGCGCCCATTCGTCGGCGCCGCCGGAAAATTCCTTGATGAACTCCTCGCCGGCATCGGCTGGGCGCGCAAGGACGTCTACATCACCAACACCGTGAAGTGCCGCCCGCCGGACAACCGCGATCCCCAGGCCGATGAACTAGATACCTGCGAGTCCCTCTACCTCAGGCGGCAGCTCCAACTCGTCAATCCCACTCTACTCGTCACCCTCGGGCGCTTTTCACTCACCCGTCTCTTTCCACGCCAATCCATTTCTCGCGCCCGCGGCCAGCTTCTCTACAAGGACGGCCTTGCCGTCTATCCCATCTATCACCCTGCCGCCGCCCTGCATCAGCAGCGCCTGCGGGATGTTATCGTGGAAGACTTTCGGAATCTCCCCACGGCCCTTGAGACCGCCCGACGCCGCCTGACCGGCGCAGTAGCGGACCAGCAGGCCGCCTACGGCTCCGACGAGCCGGACACAAACGAAGACTCCGGCGAGCAGTTGAGCCTCCTCTAGGCGAAGAGACCGCCATGAGTACTTCGCACCTACCACTCCGGATCATCCCGCTCGGCGGGCTTGGCGAAATCGGCAAGAACATGATGGCCATCGAGTACGGCGATGAGATCCTGATCATCGACTGCGGCCTCATGTTCCCGGATGAGGCGCATCACGGGGTCGACATCGTCCTGCCGGACGCCCAATACGTCATCGACCGCGCGGAGAATGTCGTCGGCGTCGTTATCACGCATGGCCATGAGGACCATATCGGCGGCTTGCCCCACATCCTTCCGGAACTGCGTTCCTCCGTCTACGGAACCGCCCTCACAATCGGTCTCGTCTCCGTTAAGATCCGCGAGTCCCGACGCCCGCGCGGCGTCACGCTTGAAACTGTCGAACCGGGAGATACGTTCAGCCTTGGCGTGTTTGATGTCACCCTCTTCCGTGTCAATCACTCCATCCCGGATGCAACCGGAGTCATTGTTGACACTCCCGTCGGCACCATTGTTCACACCGGCGATTTCAAGCTGGATCACACGCCTGTAGACGGCAAGCCCACGGACTTTCAGCGCCTCGCGCAGGCAGGAGAAGATGGTGTGCTCCTGCTGCTCTCAGATTCAACCTATGCCGATGTCTCCGGCCATACCCCGTCGGAAGCCGTGGTTGGCAAAGCGCTCAACCGCTACATCGGCGAGGCAGAGGGCCGTGTCATCGTCGCAAGCTTTGCCTCACTTATCTCGCGCATCCAGCAGGTGGCAGACGCCGCCGCCGCGCACGGACGCAGGCTTGGCATCGTCGGACGCAGCATGGTCGATAACGTTCGCCTTGCCACGGAACTCGGTTATCTCCGCATCCCGGACGGCTTGATGATCCCCGCCAATCAACTTGACTCGAGCGTGCCCGAGGAAACCGTCATCATGACCACCGGCGCGCAGGGTGAGCCAACGTCCGCCCTCGTCCGCATGGCGCGCGGTACCCATCAACAGGTCCACATCGAACCCGGCGACACCGTCATCCTCTCCTCCAACCCCATCCCCGGCAACGAGGCTGTCGTCGGCCAGACAATAGACGGCCTGTTCCGCCTTGGCGCGAACGTTCTCTACAGCCGCACGGAGCAGGTTCACGTGCGCGGCCACGCCGGCCAGGAAGACCTCAAGCTTATGATGCGCCTCACCAAGCCGCGCTACTTCGTGCCTGTCCATGGCGATTTCCGCCATCTTGTCCACCACACCCGACTCGCTGAGTCCGTTGGCATCCCGGACGACAACATCTTTCTCATGACAGACGGCGATGTGCTTGAAATCGACGACACAGGTGATGCGCAGATTACCGAGAATCTCGACCTGCGTGACCGGTTCGTCTCCGGCATCCACGTCGGCAGCGTTGACAACGATGTTCTGCGTGAGCGCGCCGCCCTCTCACGCGATGGCATCGTCACTGTTTCCGTGCCGATCGACTCTGAGACCTATGACCTCGTGGGCGATCCGGTGATTGCCATGATCGGATTCCTGGACCAGGAGCGCGCGGATGACCTCTGCGCCCGCCTGATGGAAGTGGTGGAAGATGCCGTCGCCAAGGCACAGAACGCCGCTGTTTCCAACCCTGCCTCCGGCCTGCATACCATAGAATCCACCGTCCGCGAAGAACTCAACAACGTCATCTACAAAGACACGCGCCGCCGCCCCCGCCTCCTCATCCAAACTACCCCGCTCTAATATCTCTCACCACTCGTCCCGAGCCTGTGGAAGGACAGAGGCACCACCCCCCGTCATTCCCGCTGCTCCACTTCGTCATTCCCGCGAAAGCGGGAATCCATCTCGATTTCTTTGCCAACCCATAGCTAATTTTCAAGGACATCCCAAAGCAGATCGAGCAGCATCCTTTCTTCGGAACTCTCGATCCAGCCTAGCCCCCCTTCGTTATACTCCACCATTCTCCCTGGATCCAGACCGTCTCTCACCCATTCAAGCGCCCGAATCTCATTGACAGCGTCCGGGGCGGTAATAGCGGCAGCCTCCAACAGGAAAAGGGGCAATTCGGAATGCTCCACTCCTCCCTGTGTCCCATACTTCTGCACAAGGTCCTGAGCGGCCACCTGGTCCGTGTACGCGGCCTCGTACATGGCAAACCACGCGAAACTACCAAGATTGCCACTAGTAGAGTTGAATGGCATTTCCGCCAACCTTCGTGCTACGTCTTTGTCGAGCATTGCAAGATTTATGACACGCGTTACCAGGTTGATGGATAGGGCCCCGATAAAATGTTCAGAAGCTGCCCGATACGCTGCAGGATAGCTGAAATAGAGTTCAACCACCCGGGAAAGCACGTATTCGTTGTGTCCGCCCCTGGCATCCGGCATCTCCTCACCGAATATGCGAACGATGCTTGGCTCATCATTTGCCCTCATGTACCAGTAGTACACTTCGAGTATCCCATCGCCGTCACTCAAGCCGTCGTTCGCAATAACGTAATCCAGAAAAACGCCGAGAGGCTCCTCGCCCTTACCTGCCACGTAGCTAATCCCCTGCAGGGGAGTCGCCTCATCACCATCTAGGTTGTCAAGGAACGGCATGGCCAGAACCCTGACCACCGATTCCTCGCTGCCGCCCTTTTCCTTGACGGCCAGGATCGAATGCACCACATCGCTAATGGGACTCAGGCTTTCCGGAATATCCCCTGGGTTCAGCCAGGTCTTCTCAATCAGAGCATCGAATAGAAGCGGGTATGCCAAGGACGCATCGATAAGCAGCCGGACCAAGTTCGCCTTGGCATCCTGATCCGTGTCTTCGTCTTCGTACCAGCCCAACTCCCGAATCTGTAGCTCGGCAACGGTCGGCGTGGGCGTTGGCGGTACCGGTGTTGGCGTTGGTGGCACCGGCGTTGGTGTTGGCGGCACTGGAATGGGCGTTGGGCTCGGAGTCGCCATTTGCGGCACCGGAGTGGATGTTGGAGACAGAGTTGTCGCTTCCTGTTGAGCGGACGGCGAAGGCTCCGGAGCGGCAGTACTGGTCGCCGGGGTCGCCCTCTCGCACCCCGCGGCCATTATCAATACAAGAATGGTCGCAAATGCCATGAATGTCGCCAATTTGCCAGATATCACGTCGCCCCCCTCCCCCCCACCAGTTCAAATGACTGTCTATTGTGGCACACTTCCCTTGGATGTCCCTGATGATTATGTTGTGCCTCATGCCTCCCCCCAAACCCCGTACAATCTCTTAGAGATGGGGGTGAGGGGACGATGACGAATACAAGCGCTAACGGTACTTCTGCCGACGATCAGCAGGGCGCGCTCAGCCACCTGAGGATCATCGAGTACGGCGATATTCCGGCGTCATATGCCGCCCGATGGCTGGGTGATCTCGGCGCCGACGTTATCAAGGTTGAGCCGCCCGGCGGCGACCCCAACCGTCTCCTGCCTCCCTTTGCAGGCAACGTCCAGGATTCGGAGCGCAGCCTCGCATTCATCAACGCCAATCTCAACAAGCGCTCCATCGTCCTCGACATCATGGACTCCGAGACCGACCGCCAGACATTCGTCGATCTCCTCGCTGGCGCGGATGCCCTCATCGAGGCCACTCCGCCCGGCACCCTCGAATCTATAGACCTCACGCAGGAATCCCTGCTTGAGCGCAATCACTATCTCGTCACCACCTCCATGACCCCGTTCGGCCAATGGGGCCCCTACTCCGACTACAAGGGCAGCCACGCCGTCATTGAGGCCCTATCCGGATTCATGAGCGCGCACGGCGATGACACGATGCCGCCGGTCGCTACGCCCGCCCACCAGACCTACCAGGTCGCCGCCGTCCACGCCGCCTATCTCACGCTGGCCGGCATCCGCCACGCCCGCCTTACCGGCGCGGGCCAGCGCATCGATCTCTCCATCGCGGAGGCCACAACCTACATGGGCTCCAGCGCCATCGCCCGCTACACGCAGCGGAGCGAGATTGTGGAGCGCAACGGCGCGAAGCCGCAGGGCGGCGCGTCCAACATCTTCCGATGCCGGGACGGCAAGTACGTCTATCTCGCCATCTACATCCTTCCTCACTGGCACCTCCTCACCCGTGAGTGGATGGAGGACGCCGTCCTCTCCGCGCCTGAGTGGGATGACCAGGAGTACCGCGGCGCGAACGATGACGTCATCAACGCCATCTTCCAGTCGTTCATCGAGCAGTTCAACGCCGACGAGTTCGTTGAGGAATGCCAGCGCCGTGGCCTGCCCTGTGCGCCCGTCAACACGCCCGGCGATTTCCTCACAAGCCCGCAGCTCACCCACCGCCAATGGATTCAGGAGCTTGAGCACCCTGTTATCGGCAGCTACCGCGCCCCCGGCTTCCTCTTCAAGATGTATGAGACGCCCATGCGCGCATGGAAGCACTCCCCCACGTTGGGCCAGCACCAGCAGGAAATCCTGACCGAAGCGCAAAACGGACGGCAGCCCGTCGCCTCTTCTGCCTCTCGCAACGGCCACGCGCAAGACGAATCCATGCTCGCGGGCGTCCGCGTCGCCGACCTTACCCGTTTCTTTGCCGGCCCCATCGGCACCATGTTCCTCGGCTTCTACGGCGCGGAGGTCATCAAGGTTGAGTCGGAACTGCTTGTCGCCAACCGCGACGCCAACAGCCCCCTCTACCCTGATATGAACCGGAACAAGCTCAGCGCCACCATCGACCTGCGCCATGAGGACGGCAAGAAGCTCATGGACAGGCTGCTCAAGGAGAGCGATGTCTTCGTTGACAATTTCTCCCCGCGCGTAATCGACCGCCTCGGCTTTGGATGGGAGCACAATCGGGAGGTCAACCCGGGCGTTGTGCAGATCACCGCGCCCGGCATGGGTCTGGACGGCCCGCTCACCTCATGGGTCACGTGGGGTAATCAGCTTGTGGCCTATACCGGCCTTTCCTACATGTGGGGCTACGCCGAATCGGAGATGGCCGCACACGGCAAGCTCGTCATCCCGGACTATCTCGGCGCGAGCCTTGTCGCACTCTCGTCCATCGCCGCCCTTGAATACCGTGACCTCACCGGCAAGGGGCAGTTCATCGAACTCGCGCAGGTTGAGGCGCAGGGCGCGATCATGGGCCCCGCCATCCTGGACTCCACCGTCAACGGCAACGAATGGGAGGCGATGGGCTACAACGAGGTTCTCGGCCGCCACTACGCCCCCTACGGCGCATACCCCTGCAAGGGCGACGACGAATGGGTGGTTGTTGCCGTTGAGACGGACGACGAGTGGCAGGGATTCGTGAATGCGATGGGCTCGCCCACGTGGGCGCAGGACCCGATCTATTCCACCCACTCCGGCCGCGTCGCCGCCAAAGATGAGCTCAACGCGCGGATTGGGGAATGGACGAGCGGATTCACAAAGCGGCAGGCAATGCGGATCCTCCAGAGGAACGGTGTCCCTGCCGCTGCCAAGTACACCGGAGAGGACCTGTATTCAGACGTCCACTTCCGGCAGCGCGGCCATATCGTGGACGTCCATGAGCCGCCGTGGGGCGATCTCTCTCACCAGGGTCTGCCCGGCATTCCCTCGCTCGCCGAAGCGCACGGCGACGGCCCTCCGCCCTGGATCGGCGTCCACAACGACTACGTCTTCAAGACCCTGCTCGGCCTCACCGACGAAGACTACGCGGAGGGCCAAAACTCCGGCGCCATCCGCTAGCTGCTGTCATTCCGAGCGCAGCCGAGGAATCTGCTTCCCCGTTCACCCTGAGCCTGTCGAAGGGTGAACGGCCCCTGGCGTTATCTTGAGCGCAGTTCCGTATCCAGATGTCGCAGGTACTGGAACGTGAAGATGCCCGTCTCGTGGGCGTCTGACCATAAAAACTGCACCGCGTACCGCCCCACCTGCATCCAGTCCAGCGCGATCACGTCCTCCGGCACGTCCTTCTCGAACACCACTCGCTGATTCGTCCCCTCCAGCACGCACATGGCACACGGGCAGTTGCCGCGCAGGAAACGATACGGATAGTGGCTGCCGTGTCCGTCCTCCCAGACGACATGGATGCCGTCCGGCTCAAGCCGCAGTATCGTGATGCCCGGAACGCGCTCCGGATTCTGGCGTATCGTCATGCGCTCAGTGTACGTCACGCCGTACACTAGACGCATTGATGGAGTGGCCCGAGCGATAACGCGGGCACGGGGAGGGAAAGACGGTGACGACAGGAGACAGGTCAATCGGAGAGCCAAGCATCACGGAGCTGCCGGAGCAGCGCATCGCCTACATCAACATGCGCGGCCCCTACGAGCAGTATCCCGAAGCGATACAGCGTCTCCTCGAATGGATAGAATCCGTGGGCGCGGAGATTGTCGCGCCGCCCGGCGGCACCTACAAGGACGACCCATCCACCACCCCGCCCGACCAGCTTGATTGGGACGCGTGGGCGCCCATCGCCCCGTCAACCCCTGAACAGGACAAGAACGCGGATGGCATCGGCGTCATCACCGTCCCCGCCGGCCGCTACGCGAGCGTCCTCCACAAGGGCCCCTACGACGGCATCCCCGCCTCCTACGGCCTGCTCTTCACATGGCTTGCCCAGCAGCAGATCCAGCCCGCCGCCCCGCCCATGGAGGTCTATCTCTCAGACCCCACCGAGACTGCCGAAGCCGACCTCATCACGGAAGTCCGCGTCCAAATCATGTAACGTTCCGTTCGCCCTGAGCCTGTCGAAGGGCGAACGGAACGCCGTCATTCCCGTGCTTGACACGGGAATCCAGAGTCCTCCGCCCTATCCCTTATGACAGCGCGGGAGCCAACGACGGCGGCCTGCGATGATGTGTGCCCTGCTCAAAGGCATAGGCGTAGTTGAGAAGCGTCGCCTCCGTCCACGCCGTTGAAATCATCTCCAGGCCGACCGGATGGCCGTCCACGGTATACCCGGCAGGCACCGTGATGGCGGGATAGCCGCTCCACGCCGAGAGATGACAGTTGCTCCCCTCCTGGCGTCGGCCTATCGGCGCAGGCGGCATGCTGAGCGTCGGGTACACCAGGGCATCCAGGTTGTGCTCTGTCATGGCGGACTGAACCGCCGCCCGCGTATATTCCGTGCTCTCTCGGAGCGCTTTCAAGGACTCCGGTGAGTTCGTTCCTCCCGTCGCCCCGTACGGCAAGATGAGGGGCGCGCCTGAACCGATGTCCCGCAATTCTTCATACGTAACGGGGGCGAGATCACCAAGACCTTTCAAATACTCATCGAGGGCGTCGGCATTCTCATACAACCACCGCCCCCACGTCGTGCTCCCCTGCGAGAGAATGGTCTCCGCATGCAGGATCTCAACGGGGTCCACAACCGTCGCCCCAAGACGTTCCAGGTCCGCTATCGCGGCATTCATCACCGCCGTGACCTTATCCGCCTCTTCGCCTGTCCTGAAGAACGCTCGAATCACGCCCAGCCGAGTGCCTTGCAGGCTCGTTTCACTCAAGCCCTCCGTGTAGGACGCGGGAACATGGCCCTCTGCATTGGCCGTCACCAGGTCTCTCGGGTCAGGGCCCGCGATGACACCGAGGGCAATGGCGGCGTCCCCTACGGTGCGTGTCATCGGCCCAACAGTATCCGACGTGGGCGCGTCAGGAAGTATTCCCGCGTTGCTGTTCAGCCCATAGGTTGGTCGCAAACCGACAAGTGACCCATACGCCGATGGGTTCCTGATGGAGCCTCAAGTATCAGTGCCTATGCCGATCACGCCGAAGTTGGCTGCGATGCTCACACCGGAACCGGCGCTCGATCCTGATGGATTCACGCTCGTGTCATACGCGTTGCGCGTCTGCCCACCTAAACCGCTCGCACCGTTGATGCCCCGCGCCATCTCATCAAGATTCGCCTTGGCAAGGATGATTGCGCCTGCCTCACGCATCCGGGCGACAATCGTCGCGTCATCCGGCGTAATCATCCCGTTGAGCGCAAGATTGCCGCCCGTCGTTGGCATGCGGTCTGCCGTGTGCATCAGATCCTTGATGATGACGGGGATGCCATGCAGCACTCCCCATTGGCTGCGGGGCAGATTCTGTGCGTCGAGCGCCTCCGCCAGCCTCAGCGCGTCCGGGTTGATGGAGATGATGGAGTTGAACGCCGGACCGGACTTGTCATACGTGCTGATGCGCTGAATATAGGTCTTGACCAGTTCCCTGCAGGTGATTTCGCCCGACTCCAGCGCGTCGTGGATGTCGGCAATCGTTGCCTCCAGCACATCGAATCCGCCGCCGGTTTGTGCATCAGCACTCATTGAAATGGCTCCCCTAGTACGTCACGGCGCCCCGTGACGCCGACGATACCAGCCGAGCATACTTCGCCAACGCGCCTGTCGAGTGCTTGGGCGGCGGCGCCTGCCACCGCGCCTGCCGATCAGCCCACTCGGTCTCTGAGAGTTCGACGTTGATCTCGTGGTTCTCCACGTCCAACACGATGATGTCGCCGTCTTCAAGCAGCCCCATTGGCCCACCGGTCATCGCCTCCGGCGCAACATGCCCCACCGCCAGTCCATGTGTGCCGCCGGAGAAGCGCCCATCCGTGAGCAGTGCGACCTTCTCGCCGAGCCCCTGCCCTGTGATGGCGGCCGTTACCGCGAGCATCTCTCGCATACCGGGTCCGCCCTGTGGACCTTCATAGCGGATCACGACAACATCGCCCTCAACAATCTCGCGCGCCTGCACGGCGTCAAAGGCGTCCTCTTCGCGGTTGAACACACGCGCAGGGCCGCGGTGATGCCGGATCGGCGTGCCCGCAATCTTGATGACCGCGCCCTCCGGCGCGAGATTGCCCTTGAGAATCGCAATGCCGCCCGTTGGTCCGAGAGGTTCAGAAGGTTCGTGCAGGATGCCTGAACCACCGCCGGGTTTCACCGGATCAAGAGTCTCTGCAAGCGTCTTGCCTGTCACCGTCGTGCAGTCGCCGTGCAGGTAGCCGGAGTCAAGCAGCCGCTTCAGCACTACCGGCACGCCGCCTGCCTTGTCCAGGTCGGACATCACGTACCGCCCCCCCGGCTTCATATCGGTGATGTACGGTGTCTTGTCGCTGATCTCGCCAAAGTCCTCGATGTCCAGCTCGACGCCTGCCTCATGCGCGATGGCCAGCAGATGCAGGACAACGTTCGTGGACCCGCCCATCGCCATCGCCGCGGTAATGCCATTCTCAAGCGCCTCACGGGTGATGATGTCGCGTGGGCGGCGGTCCTCACGCACCATGTCCACAACCTGCTCCCCGCTGCGGAACGCGAGTTGTTCTCGTCGCGCAGAGACCGCAGGCACCGACGCCGAACCGGGCAGGCATACGCCCATCGCCTCGAACACGGACGCCATCGTATTGGCGGTGAACAGGCCGCCGCACGACCCCTCGCCCGGACACGCGCACTCTTCCAGCGCCGTCACAGCCTCAAGCGGAATCGTGCCCGCGGCGTACGCTCCGACGGCCTCAAATACGTCGACGATTGTCACGTCCTGGCCCTCGTAGTTGCCGGGGAGGATAGTGCCGCCGTAGAGGAAGATCGAGGGGATATTCGTCCGCGCCATCGCCATGACGGAGCCGGGCAGCGACTTATCGCATCCCGCCAGCGTCACCATGCCGTCCAGTGCCTCCGCCATCGCAACCAGCTCAAACGAATCAGCGATGACATCACGGCTGACCAGAGATGCTTTCATGCCCTCATGGCCCATCGCGATGGCATCGGACACTGCAATCGCCGTGAATTCGATTGGCGTTCCACCGGCAGCGCGGATGCCCTGTTTCACATACTCGGCCAGACGACCAAGGTTGAGGTTGCAGGGTGTTACTTCGTTGGCCGTGCTGGCCACGCCTATGAGCGGCTTCCGCAGATCCTCCGGCGTGAACCCCATCGCGTAAAACATAGAGCGATGCGGCGCGCGCTCCACCCCGTCCGTCACCTGCCATGAATTCGGCTTCGGCGCAGGATTCTGTGTCATTCTCTATTCCCCCATGTCATTCCGAGCGGAGCGCAGCGCAGTCGAGGAATCTATAGCCTCAATTGTGCCGCCTACTACTCAGCTTCAAATAGCCTGTCCGTCTTCGCCGCCATGATGAAATCGTTGACGTGCAGCCCCTTGATCTTGTGCGTCCACCACCAGACCGTCGCCCTGCCCCATTCCGTGGACAACAGGGGATGATGACCCTCGTCCTCCGCAATCTCGCCGATGCGATTCGTAAACGCGAGTGCCCCGGCGAAATCCTTGAATCGATACACACGCCGCAGCTTGAGGATGCCGCTGTCATCCAGCAGCTCCCATTCAGGCACCTGCGGCTTGAACGACGCGATCTGCTCCTCCGTTACACGCGGCGAATCCGCGCGGCACGCCACACACTTCTGCCCCGTCAACTCAGCGGCTTGTGTCATGTCAACACTCCTAGCCCGGCTGTTCCATCAACTGCAGCGTATTCCCGTCCGGGTCCTTGAACGTCGCGATCCAGCCGCCCCATGCTTCCTGCTCCGGTGGACGGATGAACTCTGCCCCATTATCGACCATTCGCGCATGGACGGCATGGATATCATCAACCCCCAGGTTGATCATTATCCGAAACGGGTCCATTGCCTCCTCGCCCATATCTGGCTGTGTCGGCCGATATTCAGTCGCAGCCCCGGCCGCACGTCGAACGTTATCAACTCCCCATGATCTGAGTGCTGCTCCAGTCCCACAACATTCCGATAGAACGCCGCCATTTCTTCCAGCCGCGTTGTAAAGATATTCACCCCGCTAATGTCCTGGATCACCCTTAGCCCCCTCAACGAACGACTGCGCCGCCCGCCCCACCAACCCGGCGAAGTTCGTCGCGATATAGCGAAACCCGCGGCCTTGCCACTCTACCGCCTGTTCTGCCGTGCCGACGATCGTCCCCGCGACAAGACCTGCGTCCATTACGGCCTTGCCGGCATCCGCAATGGCGTTCACCACGCGCTCGTCCCGCGTCTGCCCGGGAATCCCCATCGACGACGACAGATCAGTTGCGCCAAAGAACACAACGTCGATCCCGGGCACGCCGATGATTGCGTCCCGATTGACAAGCGCCTCCATCGTTTCGATCTGCACGATGACAAGCATTTCATCGTTGGCGGTGGCGGCATAGTCGGCGACCGACTCTCGCAGGCCGAATCCGGCTGCCCGCACTCCGGCCAGGCCTCGCCTTCCATGCGGCGGATACAACGCGCCTGCCACGGCGCGCTGCGCGTCCGTCGGCCCGTTCACCATCGGAACCTGCAGGCCCTGCGCGCCGGTATCGAGGTATCTGAGGATATTCTGCGGTTCGTTAGTGGCGACACGAACGAGGGGCGTCGTTCCGGAGGCCTCCGCTCCCCTCACCATATTTGTAACCGTTTCCGGCCCCTGCGGACCGTGCTCCGCGTCGATAATGACGAAGTCGAACCCAGCCCAGCCCAGCAGCTCCACCGCCTCCGGGCTCGGCAGATTGCAGAACGACCCAACAACGGCCTCGCCATTCCTTAACCGACGCTTGACCTCATTAATACGGGCCATGACCCCCTATCCGTTCATCTTGAGCCTGTCGAAGGGTGGGCCTTAATCCTCTCCCAATTTGAGCAGCGCCAGGAACGCCTCTTGCGGCACCTCAACGCGCCCCACGCGCTTCATTCGACGCTTGCCCTCCGCCTGTTTTTCCAGTAGTTTTCGTTTTCGCGTCACGTCGCCGCCGTAACACTTGGCCAACACATTCTTCCGGAGTGCCCGCACCGTCTCGCGTGAGACGATCCGCCCGCCAATCGCCGCCTGTATCGGCACGTCGAACATCTGGCGCGGTATCGTCTCTCTCAACCGTGAGACCAGCGCCCGTCCGCGTTGATATGCGGCCTCCCGCGGGTAGATTGCACTCAGTGCGTCCACCGGCTCCTCGTTCACGAGAATGTCCAGCTTCACGAGGTTCGCTTCGCGAGGGTCGATGATCTCGTAGTCCAGCGACGCATACCCTTGTGTCCGTGACTTCAACTGGTCGAAGAAATCGATCAGCATCTCGGCCAGGGGCATCTTGTAGCGCATCGAGACCCGCGCCTGCCCGCTGACGGCCCCCGCGCCATGCTGGATGTACTCCATTTCCTCGTACTCGGCGCGCCGTTCGGACATCAACTCCATGACCGCGCCGACAACCTCGTTCGGACATAGAATCGTGGCGCGAATCCACGGCTCGTACATCGTGTCGATCGTCGTCGCATTCGGCAGCTCAGCCGGGTTGTGAATCGTCAGCGTTGAGCCGTCCGTTCGCAGAATGTCATACGCCACACTCGGCGCGGTAATCAGGATCTCCAGCCCGTACTCCCGCTCCAACCGTTCCTGCACGATCTCCATGTGCAGCAGCCCCAGAAAACCGCACCGGAAACCGAAGCCGAGCGCCATGCTGTTCTCCGGCTCATATGTGAGCGCGGCGTCGTTCAACTGCAGCTTTGCCAGCGCGTCCCGCAGCTCCCCGTACTCAGAGTCTCCTGACAGGTACAGTCCGGCGAAGATCATCGGCTTGAGCGGACGATATCCCGGCAGCGGTTCCGTGGCAGGCCTTTCGGCCAGCGTGATTGTGTCACCTACCCGGCACTCCCGAACGTCCTTGAGTCCGGTGGCGATGTAACCCACCTCGCCCATTGAAAGCCCGTCACGGGTCGAAATCAGCCATGGCGTGAACACACCAACGTCCAACGGCTCGATGTCCGTGCCGTTCGACATCAGTTGCAGTTGTGCGCCCGACGGCACTGAGCCATCAAATACGCGCACGTATGCAACGACACCGCGGTACGGATCGTACTTCGAATCAAAGACAAGGGCACGCAGCGGCGCATTCGGATTCCCGCTTGGCGCCGGAATCCCATGCACGATGGACTCCAGCACCTCCTCCATGCCCAGGCCCTCTTTGGCGGACGCCAGCACAACCTCTTCGCCGGGAATCGCCAGCATGTCCTCCAGCTCGGCCGTCACCTCATCAGGCCGCGCCCCCGGCAGATCGATCTTGTTCAGCACGGGTGACAGGCTCAGCCCCAACTGCACTGAAAGCATGGCGTGCGCCAGCGTCTGCGCCTGTATCCCCTGTGATGCGTCAACCACCAAAAGCGCGCCCTCGCATGCAGACAGGCTCCGCGACACTTCGTAGCTGAAATCAACGTGCCCCGGCGTGTCGATGAGGTTCAGTTGATACGTATTGCCGTCCTTGGCCTCATACATCATGCGGACGGCCTGTGACTTTATCGTGATGCCCCGCTCGCGCTCCAGGTCCAACTGGTCCAGCAGTTGGTCCTGCATCTCCCGCTGAGAGACTGTCCGCGTCCGTTCAAGCAAACGATCGGCAAGCGTCGACTTCCCATGATCGATATGGGCGATAATCGAAAAGTTGCGAATTAACTGAGGGTCGGTGCCAGCCATCCCCCGTATTATAAGGTTCGAATCACTCGAACCAACGGAGCAAGCATGACAACCCCTGCCCCGCGTGTTCTCGTACTCCAACACGCCGACCCCGAACATCCCGGTCTCATTGCCGATGCGGTGCGTGAAATCGGCGGCACATTCGAAACTGTACGCGGTGATCTCGGCCAATCGGTGCCGGAGTCGCTTGACGGCTATTCCGGCCTCATCATCATGGGCGGCCCTCAGTCGGTTTATGAGGAAGACAAGTTCCCCTACCTCCGCGCGGAAAAAGCGTTGGCGCGTGAGGCCATTGACAACAGCATCCCGCTCATCGGTGTCTGCCTCGGCTCACAGATCATCGCGGACGTGCTTGGGTCAGAAGTGCATCCGAGCGGAGGCGTTGAGATCGGTTGGAAAGACGTAACCCGCTCTCCTGAGATTGCCGCCGACCCTGTCCTGTCATCGTTGCCGCAGACGTTCACCCCACTGCACTGGCACGGCGATGTCTATGATTTGCCGGACGGCGCGATACCTATCGGCTCCTCTGAGATGACCCCGTGCCAGGGTTTCACCTATGGCGAGACAACGTATGCCTTGCTCTTTCACCTTGAGATGACCGAGAAACAGATCACGGATATGGCAACACTTTTTCCTGAGGACGTTCGACGTGGTGGCCTCGAACCTGAAACACTGCTATCCCAAACTCCCGCTCATGCGGCGGCCCTTAAGTCGGCCGCAACTGAGGTCTTTACCCGCTGGGCGAAGCTACTCACTCGGTAAGCGGTCGCACTCCGTCCTCACCCACCGCATCCCGCAACTCCCCCACCGTCTGGCCCAACACCGGATGAACCACGTCCGGCGCAATCTCCCCCAGCGGAACCAGCACGAAACCCCGCTCGTGCATCCGCAGATGCGGAATCGTAAGCCGCTCAATCTCCATCACCAAATGCTCCCCGTCGTCCTCCAAATAAAAGAGAATATCGATGTCCAATGGCCGAGGTGCATTGCGAAAGCTCTCAACCCGCCCCGCACCTGCTTCCATTTCCTTAAGTGAATCCAGCAACGCCTCAGGCGGCAGCTCCGTCTGTAAAACTACACACCCATTAAGGAAAGCCGGCTGGTCAACATATCCCACGGGGTCCGTCTCATACAACGACGAAACCGCCAAAACGTCCCCAACCGACGCCAACTCCTCGATCGCGCCGCGCAGCATCTGCTCGCGATCCCCCAGGTTCCCTCCCAATCCCAGGTAAGCTGTCCTCAAGGACGCACCACACTATCCGTCATCCGCGCCACCCTCGCCATCTCTTTCACGTCATGCACCCGTACAATGTCTGCCCCGTTCGCGATTCCGAGTGCAACTGTCGCCGCCGTCCCCTCCACCCGCTCATCCACCGGCAGGTCCAGCACTCGCCCGATGGTCGATTTTCGACTCGTCCCCAACAGCAGCGGCAGCCCCAGCGCCGACTTGATCTCACCAAGCCGCCGTAGGACCTCCAGGTTATGCGCAACGGTTTTGCCGAACCCGAACCCCGGATCGACGATGAGTCGATCGCGCCCAACGCCCGCCTCCGTCGCAACTGCCACGCTTTTGCGCAGGCTCGCCGCAATGTCCGGAATTAGCCGTGTGTAGCCTGGTTCAGGTTGGTTGTGCATCAAAATAAGCGGCGTGCCGTGTTTTGCCGCCACACCTGCGAGCGCCGCGTCTTTCTTCAAACCCCACACGTCATTGATGATTCGCGCGCCTGCATCAATCGCTGCCTCAGCAACGGCAACCTTGTAGGTATCGATGCTGATTGGAACATCACAAACGCCGGCGATGCCCTTGATAACCGGCAGGACGCGCTCAAGCTCTTCTTCGACGGAGAGTTCTTCGTACCCGCTTGCCGCCCCGCCCGCTTCAACACTTGCCGAATAGCGCGGCCGCGTCGATTGCCCGCCAACATCGAGGATGTCCGCCCCCTCTTTTACAAAACGAAGCGCCTGCGCGACGGCTGTATCTACGTCCGTCACACCGTCCCCGGAAAATGACTCCGGCGAGACGTTCACAATCCCCATCACAAACGTCCGCCGCCCCCACTCAAACACCTGCTATTACTCCGAACTAACCCCACTCTGTACGTACTAGACTAGCTCTGCTAGCATAAACCGCACGCTGAATTGGAATTCGGGGGTGGATTCACACAGCCCATGACCGCTCAGAATAAGCCCGCTGACCTTACGGAAGGCAGCGAAGAACCTCGTGCCGATGCAGGCTCGATGGACAAAAAACTCGAAGAGCTTGCCCAGCGCCACGAGGCCTCACGCGCCGGTGGCGGAGCGGCAGCCGTTGAGCGGCAGCACGCGCGCAACAAACTCACCGCGCATGAGCGCGTCGAAAAACTGTTTGACCCCGACTCGTTCGTGGAGCTTGATGCCCTCGCCACTCACAACGTCCTTGAATTCGGCCTCGCCGATCGACGCGTTCCCGGCGACTCCGTCGTCACCGGCTATGGCACCGTCGATGGCCGGACGGTATTCATCTATGCCTTTGACTTCACCGTCCTCGGCGGCACCCTTTCTCTCACCGCCGCCCGCAAGATCAACAAGGTACAGGACATGGCCACCAAGACCGGTGCGCCCATCGTCGGCATCATGGATTCCGGCGGCGCGCGGATACAAGAAGGTGTAGACAGCCTCGCGGGCTACGGCAACGTCTTTGTTCGCAACGTCCTGGCCTCCGGCGTCGTCCCACAGATCAGCCTCGTCATGGGGCCGTCTGCCGGTGGCGCGGTCTACAGCCCTGCCATCACGGACTTCATCATCATGGAGGAAGGCGTCGGCCAGATGTATATCACCGGGCCTGACGTCATCCGCGCCGTCACTGGTGAGGTCGTCACCCATGAGCAGCTTGGCGGCGCGACGCCCCACACAACCCAGAGCGGCGTCGCCCATTTCGCCGCCCCCGGCGAGGACGAATGCCTTGATCTCGCACGCCAGCTCCTGAGTTTCATGCCCTCCAATAATGAGGACGATCCACCTGAGTTCGCCACGGATGATCCCCCCGACCGCCTTTGCCCGGAACTCCGGGACATGGTGCCGGTCAATCCCAACGAGCCTTACGACGTGAGGGATGTTATCCAGTGCATCGTCGACCACGGCGAATTCCTTGAGGTCCATTCTCGATGGGCCGCCAACATCGTCGTTGGTTTCGCGCGATTCAACGGACGCTCTGTCGGAATCGTTTCCCAGCAGCCGATGGTCCTCGCCGGAACGCTGGACATCAACGCCGCCATCAAGGCCGCGCGTTTCGTCCGATTCTGCGATGCGTTCAACATCCCCATCGTCACCCTGACCGACGTTCCCGGCTACCTCCCCGGTGTCGAACAGGAGCACAGCGGCATCATCACCCACGGCGCAAAGCTCCTGTATGCATACGCCGAGGCCACCGTGCCCAAGGTCAGCGTCGTTACGCGCAAGTCCTACGGCGGCGCGTTTCTCGTCATGTCCTCGCAGATGCTGCGAGGCGACATCGGCTACGCGTGGCCCGGCGCGGAGATGGCCGTTATGGGCTCGGAGGGCGCGGCAGACATCATCTTCCGCGACCGCATCCGCAGCGCGGAGAATCCCGATGAGGAGCGCCAGCGGGCAATCGCGGAATACAATGACCAGTTCCTGAATCCCTATATCGCCGCCGCCCGAGGCTACATTGAGGACGTGATCGATCCTGCGGATACGCGCAAGCTCATCATTCGCGCTCTTGATATGCTGCGCAATAAACGCGATACTATGCCGCCACGCAAGCACGGCAACATTCCCCTCTAATATGCGTGCGGCGCGGAGTGAATTCGAGAAAATATGACCAATAACGGCATGAGTGAAAGCCTGCGCGCCGCAATCATCGCGGCCATCGAAGCCTACGAGCAGGACGAAATGCCCAGACACAACCTTGCGTCCTCATCCACGGACGTGTGGCGGAACCGCGGTCGCCGCATGCTTATGAACATGCGCTACGCCTCCGGCAGAACCCTGCCCGCGCTGCCCTACCGCAAACGCCTTTCATCTCATACTCATGGGAGAACATCCTGATGACATCCAACGGCGCTAGTCCGTTCGCCGCCGACGCGGCCCCTGTCCGCATCGCGGACATCACGCTGCGTGACGGCCACCAGTCCATCCTGGCCACACGCATGAGGACGCCTGACATCCTTGAAATCATCCGCATGTTGGATGATGTCGGCTTCTACGCATTCGAGGTCTGGGGCGGCGCAACCTTTGACGTCATGACGCGGTTCCTCAACGAGGACCCCTGGGAGCGGGTTCGACTGCTCAAATCCGTCGCGCCAAAGACGCCGTTCATGATGCTGCTCCGCGGCCAGAATCTTGTCGGCTACCGCAACTACCCGGACGACGTTGTTCACGCATTCGTCCGGCAGGCGGCGGAGGTGGGCGTCGATATCTTCCGCGTCTTTGACGCACTCAATGACACCCGCAACTTTGAGACCGCCTTTGAGGCCATCGCGGACAGCGGCAAGCACATCCAGGGAACCGTCTGCTACTCCGTAACAGAGCGACACATGGGCGGCCCTGTCTTCACCCGCGACTATTTCGTCGACAAGGCCAAAGAGATCGAGAAGATGGGCGCCCACTCCCTGTGTGTCAAGGACATGGCCGCCCTGCTCGCTCCGTATGACGCCTACGACCTCATAAGCGCCCTCAAGGATGCGGTCTCCATCCCCATCCACCTGCACACCCACTACACGTCCGGCCTCGGCCAGATGACACAGCTCAAGGCCATCGAGGCAGGCGTCGATATCGTTGATACGGACCTTTCTCCGCTCGCGCTCCGCACTGCCCATCCGGCCACCGAGCCGTTGGTTGTAGCACTCGAGGGCACGCCGCGCGACCCCGGCATCGATCTCAACCGCCTTATCGAGGCCAGCGACCGGCTTGAGCAGATTCTGCAAGAGAAATACATGCACCTGCTCGACACCAAGAAGTTCAGCATCATCGACACCAGCGTCCTGACGCACCAGGTGCCGGGCGGCATGACCTCCAACCTCATGTCGCAGCTTGCAGAGGCCGATGCCTTGGACCGCCTGCCGGACGTATTGGAAGAGCTGCCGCAAACCCGTAAAGACCTCGGCTACCCGCCTTTGGTTACTCCCACTAGCCAGATCGTCGGCATCCAGGCCGTTCAGAACGTCCTCTTTGGCCGCTATGAACTCGTCAGCCAGCAGGTCAAGGATTACGCCTACGGCCTCTACGGTCAGCCGCCCTTGCCCATGGACAAGGCTGTCCAGAGAACCGCCTTGGAGGGCTACGAGAGAGGCGCCCGCCCCACGAAGAAACGTCCCGCCGATATCCTCGACCCTGAGATGGACGCTGCCCGCGAGGCCACAAAGGATGTCGCGAAGAACGATGGCGATGTCCTCATCTATGCCCTCTACCCCGTCACGGGCGAGCGATTCCTCCGCTGGAAATACGGGCTCGAAGAGCCGCCGCCGGAGGTCAGCCCGGACTACAGGCCGCCTGATGAGAACGCCCCTGCCACCGGCACACCACCCGCCGACCTCAGCGCGGCTGCGCGCACCTTCAATGTCCACGTCGGCACGGAGCGATTCCAGGTCATCGTTGATCCCGCGGACGGCCAGGCAAATGCTCGCATTCGTCCCATGGCCCCGCGCCCGGGCGCAGTCCGGGCGGCTCAGCCGCCACCACCCGCCCCGGACACTCCTACTCCATCAACGCAGAATGCCCCCGAGGGCGGCGCCCTGCTCACGTCACCGATGCCCGGCCTCGTGATTCGCCACGAGGTTGAAATAGGACAAGAAGTCAAGGCGGGCGACACCATCATTGTTATTGAGGCGATGAAGATGCAGAACATGCTGCCATCCCCTGTGGATGGAGTCATCCTTGAACTGCCGCGCGCCGCCGGTGACCGCGTCGCACGCGGCGACATCCTTGCCGTCATCGGCCCGCCGCAGTAGTGGTGAGCACGATAAGACTCATGACAAGCTCTGACGTTACTTCACAATGTCCTGCCAACAGGCGCTGCAGATGATCGAGAGGGGGAGGATCGACAATGGCGTATGACGTCACGTTCATTCCGGGCGATGGAATTGGTCCTGAAGTCTCAGGCGCGATGCGCCGCGTTATCGAGGCAACCGGAATTGAATTCAATTGGGATGTGCAGGAAGCCGGTGAGGCCGTCCTTGAACGCGAAGGAGAACTGATCCCCGATCGCGTACTTGAGTCCATTCGCAAGAATGGAGTCGGCATCAAGGGACCGCTCACAACACCTGTTGGCACCGGGTTCCGCAGCGCCAATGTTGCGCTCCGCAAGGCGCTCGACCTTTATGCCAACCTGCGGCCTTCCAAGAGCTATCCGGGCGTCCGCTCCCGCTACACGAACGTTGACATAGTCGTCGTCCGCGAAAACACCGAAGACCTCTACGCGGGCGTTGAGTTCGAGAAGGACGCCGAGGGCACCTCTGAAGTCATAGATTTCCTCCGCAACGCCTCCGGCCAACCAATCCGCGATGACTCCGCTATTTCCATCAAACCCATCTCGGTTACCGGCAGCGAACGCATTGTCAGATTCGCTTTCGAATACGCAAAGGCGAACGACCGCAAGCTCGTCACCGCTGTCCACAAGGCCAACATCATGAAGTTCTCGGACGGCCTCTTCCTTGAGGTTGCCCAGAACGTTGCCAAGGACTACCCGGACATTGAGTTCAACGACCGCATCGTCGATAACCTCAGCATGCAGATGGTCTCCCGACCTGAGGAGTACGACGTCCTCGTGCTGCCGAACCTCTACGGCGACATCATCTCCGATCTCTGCGCTGGTCTGGTCGGTGGACTGGGCCTCGCGCCCGGCGGCAACATCGGTGAGAACGGCGCAGTCTTTGAACCCGTTCATGGTTCCGCCCCACGCTACACCGGCCAGAATCGCGTGAATCCGACGGCCACAATCCTCACCGGCGCGCTCATGCTCCGCCACCTTGGTGAGCAAGAGGCCGCCGAGCGAGTAGAAGGCGCGGTCGCCGAAGTCATCCGCGAAGGCAAGGACGTCACCTACGACTTCAAGCCGGATCGCAATGACCCGTCCGCCGTCGGCACGCAGGAGATGGCAGACGCCATCATCAGCAAGATGCAGGCCGGCAAGCGTTCCTGAGCCACCCGCAAGAGCAATTCGAACCCAAAAACTGCAGAGGAAAGGACAATCATGCGCAAGAAGGTAACCGTTGTTGGCGGTGGAAATGTTGGCGCAACGGCGGCTCAGCGAATCGCTGAGCGCGACTATGCGGACGTCGTGCTCGTTGACGTTGTTGAAGGGATGCCCCAGGGCAAGGCTCTCGATCTCGCGCAGAGCGGTCCTGTTCTCGGCTACGATTCCGCCATCACGGGCGCGAATTCCTATGAGACGACGGCCAACTCCGATATCGTCGTCATCACCGCCGGCATCGCCCGCCGACCTGGCATGACCCGCGATGATCTCCTCCGCACGAACATGGGGATCATGGGCAGCGTGATCAGCGAGGTTGTTGCCAGCTCGCCCGATTCAATTCTTCTTGTCGTTTCCAACCCACTTGACGCAATGGTCTACCACGCCCACAAACTCTCCGGCTTCCCGAAGGAGCGCGTCGTTGGCATGGCAGGCGTCCTCGACACCGCCCGGATGCGGACCTTCATTGCGCAGGAACTGAACGTATCCGTTGAGGATGTCCAGGCCTATGTGCTTGGCGGCCACGGCGACACCATGGTGCCGCTGGTGCGTTACACCACCGTCGGAGGCATTCCGCTGGAGAATTGGCTGCCGCAGGACCGCGTGGAGGCCATCGTGCAGCGCACTCGCGACGGCGGCGGCGAGATTGTCAGCCTGCTCAAGACCGGCTCTGCCTTTTACGCGCCCTCCGCAGCCGTCCTGCAGATGGTGGATTCAATTCTGCTGGACAAGCGCCGCATCGTGCCCGCCGCCGCCTACCTTGAGGGCGAATATGGCGTCAACGGCGTCTTCATCGGCGTGCCCGTCATCCTCGGCGAGAACGGCGTCGAAAAAGTCATCGAACTGGAACTCACCGAGGAAGAGCAGGCGGGCTTCAACAAGTCCGTCGAAGCCGTCAACGAACTCGTGGAGGCAATGGCCAACCTGGGCTAGCCGTCAGCGTCCCTGACCCGCGTATACGCCTCCCGTTCGTAGATCCGCGCCTCCCACAGCCCTGCCGGGCGCTGATAGACCTTGCGGAGTCCCGCGTTGTGCAGCGTCTCGTCGATGACTGTCGGCGAGTGATCATAGACGCGGAACTTCTTTCGCGCCACCATGAGCATGAAATTGATGATCCGTATGCCCGTCCGCATCCAGATGGTCCGCCGTGGCATCGTCAATGCAAGATATTCACGGGAATGGGCGCCGGAGGCTGCCAGCAACTGCTGGACGGACGGGTAGCATCAAATGGCGCGGTCAAGCGTTACGATGTCGGCCTGCGGCACTGAGTCCTGCAGCTCCACGAAATCCCCCTGCCGCTCCTCTACCCTGTCGGCAACACCCATCTCGTCCGCCAATTCCCGTGCCGCTACGATATTCGTCGGGGAGGCATCTACGCCCGTCGCGCTCTCCGCCCCGGCAAGAAGCAGTTCCATGTGCAGCGCGCCGATCCCACAGCCGATGTCCAACACCGACTTCCCTTCCAGCCCACGCGCCTGCAGGAACTCGACCACCGCCAACGCGCGCTGACCAAGCCCGTTCTTCCGATAGCCTGAGAGCTGGCCGGATGAATAACCCTTGCCAAACTGCTCACTCAGGTTGTTCACACGCACAGGCTCGGAGCGATCGTTGCCGTCGTCGTCTCGCATCGTCATAGGTGTAAGTCTAGGCGAATTGTCCGGCGCAGTTTCGACCCCCATAAAGCGGTACTATGGGTTCACCGTCCGTATCCCATCCAAACTCTTACCATGCAGGAGATCGAGAGATGCCTAACGAACTCATAGCGGAATTGGACGCATTCGAGGGCCACGCCTACGCCGTCGCCTTCGCGCCGGACGGCAAGCGCCTGCTCGTCGGGGGATTCGGCGGCCTTATCCGTGTGTATGACACCGGTTCCTGGGAAGAAGTAGGCCAGCACGTCCACCACGAGAAGAGCACCAACCACATCGCCTTCGCCCCGGACAATGAGACCTTTGCCGTCTCCTCATCCGACCGCACGATCAGCATCTGGAAAGGCGATGCAGACCCCACCATCCTCAAGGGTCACCGCAACACCGTCATGGGCCTCTCATGGTCGCCGGACGGCAGCCGTCTGGCTTCCGCCGCAACTGACACCACCATCCGTATCTGGGATACAGGCACCCCGGACAGCAAACCCGTCACGCTAAAGCCCCCCTATCGCATCAGTGCCGCCGTGGAGTTCCTGCCGGACGGTGAAACACTGATTTCCGCGGGTGGCGGCGACGAAGCTCTTGTCTGGTCTATTGAGTCCGGCGAGGTCACCGCAACCCTGCCCGGCCACGGCCAATCCGCGCGCCACATGCAACTGACCGACGACGCCCGCACAGTCCTCACTCAGGACTTCGACGGCCTGGTCCGAACGTGGTCAACGGATGACTGGACACTAAGGGAAACGCACGACATCGAATCCAAAGCGCCCCGCTCCGTCAGGCTCTCGCCGGACGGCTCTCGGCTGGCTGTCATGGAAGAGAAACGCGTTCGGGTTCTCGCCCTGCCCTCGCTGGATCAGCTGGCGGAGTTCCCGCTCTCAATCAAGGGCGTGCATTTGGCGTCGTTCAGTCCCGACGGCAACCTGCTTGCCGTCACCGCCGCCGACGGCAAAGCCCGCGTCTGGAATCTTTCAGACTAAACCCTTCGCGCTGAACCGAGAGGTTCACCTACTGTCATTCCGAGCGTAGTCGAGGAATCCAAAGAACCGGTTCCGCCACGAACATCGTGACGCCAACGCGATGAAGAACCCGCCTACTTGCGCGGCATCCCCGAAAGCTCGATAAACGGCTCCGTCGAGACGATGTGACGCTGAAGGCCCATATCCCGAACGCTGAAACCGAGCGCCGTCCCGATCATCTGCGGTAGGTGAAGCACCGGCATATTGATAGGCTTGCCTGCGCTCTTGGCAGCCTTGGGCTGAAACTCGTCCAGGTTCAGGTGGCACAAGGGGCACGGCGTCACCAGCGCGTGCGCGCCCATATCCTTCGCCTCCAGCGTGTGATTGCTCACCATCTTGAGGCCGTTGGGTTCGTTGATGGTCATGATCGGGAAGCCGCAGCACCGCAGCTTGCCCTCGTAGTCGATCGGCTCCCCGCCTAGCGCCTCGATGATGTACTCAAGATACTGATCCCGATGCGCGTGCTCCTCATTCATGCCGAGCACGTAGCGGGGCCGGAGGATGTAGCAGCCGTAGAACGGCGCGATCTTGAGGCCATTGAGCGGCCGCACAACCATCTCCTTGAGGTTGCTCAGCCCCAACTCCTCGACCACCGCCCACATCATGTGCGTCACACGGACGGTGCCCTTGTATTCAAGGCCTTCCTCAGCGAGGGTCTCGTTGATCTTGGCAAGATAGTCCGGCTTCTCGCGCAGCTTGTAATTCACGCCGCTCATCACACCCTGGCAGGTGGAGCAGATTGTCAGTAGCGTATCCAGCCCCATCTGCTCTGCCAGCGCAAAATTCCGCGCGTTGAGCGTGTCGACAAGTTCTTCATTCCGCTCACCCAGTACGCCCGCGCCTGTGCAGCTTGCCTGCTCGAGCTCGATAAGCTCCATACCGATCTTGTCGGCAACCGCCGTCGCTGCCGGATACAGTTCAGGCGTGCCCGCGCGGGACACGCAGCCGGGCCAAAAGGCGTAGCGCATGATTCTCTATACTCCCAGCTTGTTGAATAGTCGGGTGATATTCCTGGCCGTCGCGATCTTCTTGTGCATCAACGGAGGCAGGCGGCGCTTGAACAACCGGCGAATCCCCATCGGCGCAAGCTCGATTCCCGCCTTGAAGAAGCCGAACGTCTTCATCGCAAGGCGAAGCTCATCGAGGCGGCCGCTGTGCTTCACGCTCGACGCGAACGCGTCCACGTGCCGCGCCCCGCGTGTGCTCATCAGCCCGGCCTCCATCGCCATCGCGCGAACGTCCATGATGCGCTCCATCGGCGCAACATCCTTCGGGCACGCAGAAACGCACATGAAGCAGCGCGTGCAGTCCCACACCCCGTTCGGCTCCGTGTACAGTTGCAGCCGTTCCTCCTTGTGGCCGTCACGCGGATCACCGGCAAAGCGGAACGCCTTCGCCAGCGCGGCAGGTCCCAGGAACCCCTTGTCAACTTCAAGCACCGTGCAGTCGGACACACACGCGCCGCACATGATGCAATTCATCGCGACCGCGAGTTCCATCATCGACTCGTTCGAGACGAGGTACTCCTTCTCCGGCACGGGGCCCTCGGGACGCAGGTACGGCTGTACGGCGTTGACCTTATCCCAGAACATGTCCATGTTCACGACGAGATCCTTGATGACGGGCTGATTGCCCATCGGCTCAACGGAGATGACGTCGCCCTCAAGCTCCTTGAGCTGGGAGACCATCGTCTTGCAGGCGAGGCGCGACTTGCCGTTGATCTTCATGGCGCAGGAGCCGCAGATGGCGCTCCGGCAGGAGCAGCGCATGGACAGTGAGCCGTCCTGCTCATCCCTAATCGCCAGCAATCCGTCTAGGACCGCGCCGTACTCCGGCAGGTCCACTTGGTATTCCTCGAAATGCGCCGCCTCGTCCGTCTCCGGATCGTACCGCTTGACCTTCAGAGTTACATCCATCAGTAGGACCTCACCTGTGGTTCCCATTTCGTCATCGTCACTGGCAGGTAATCCAGGACGGGGTCGCCGTCCGCGCCGCGGTGAACGATGGTGTGCTTCAGATATTCCTCGTCGTTGCGGTCCGGGTAGTCTTCCCGCGCATGCGCGCCCCGGCTTTCCTTGCGGTTGATCGCACTGACCGCGATAACCTCCGCCACGTCGAGCATATAGCCCAGTTCCAGCACGGAAAGTAGATCCGTGTTGAACACGCGCCCCTTGTTCTGCACGGACACGTTCGGGAAACGTCCCTTGATGTCGCGCACCGTGTTGAGCGCCTGTGTCATTCCTTCCTCGGTACGGAAGACCGCGATACCGTCATTCATCGCGTTGCCCATTTCAAACCGCAGTGCCGATGAGCGAAGGCCGTCGGAAGGTCGGTCAAATAGCGACTTTATCCCGGATTCCTGGTCTGCAAGCGCCGCGTCTTCGTTGATCGGCGCCCAGTCGTTGGCGTTGGCGTACTCGGTCGCCCCTGCGCCAGACCGCTTTCCGAAAACGATGGTGTCCAGCAGCGAATTTCCGCCGAGTCGGTTGCCGCCGTGAACGCTCACGTTCGCGCACTCGCCCGCGGCGAACAGTCCCTCAACGCCCGCCCAGCGATTCTCACCCGTCACATCCCACGTGCGGCCGTCAACATCCGTCTTGATGCCGCCCATGATGTAGTGGTGCCCGGGCTGAATCGGCACCGGCGCTTCGAGAATGTTCGTGCTTGCGTAGTCGCGTGCCAGCTCATAGATCTGGGCCAGTTTGGTCATGATTAGATCGCGGCCAAGATGCCGTAGATCGAGCAGCACGCAGCCGTCAACTCCCCGCCCCTCGCGGATCTCCATCGTCTCCGCGCGGGACACCACGTCCCGTGACGCAAGCTCTTTCATATTCGGCGCGTACTTCTCCATGAAACGCTCGCCGTTGGAGTTCAGCAGATACGCGCCCTCGCCGCGCGCGCCCTCCGTGATGAGCACGCCGTTCGCCTTCATCGTCGTCGGATGGTGCTGAACGGCTTCCATGTCCATCAACGTCGCGCCCGCCTGATACGCCAGCGCCTGCCCGTCCGCCGTCACGACAAGGCCGTTCGTCGTTGGGTTATACACCTGTCCGATTCCGCCTGTCGCGAGCACAATGGCCTTTGCTCGAAAGACCTCCACGCGCCCCGTGGGAATCTCGATTGCAACACACCCGGCGATCTTGTTGTCTTCAACGAGCAGCTTTGTGACAAACCACTCCGAATATGTGGTCAGGCCGCTCTTGAGCAGCTGTTCCCACATGACGTGAAGAAGGACCTGCCCCGTCTGGTCCGCCACGAAGCACGTCCTGTTCACGGACGTGCCGCCGAACGCGCGGGCATCGATGGTGCCGTCGTCATTCCGGTTGAAGATGACGCCCATGCGCTCAAGGGCGTAGATGTCACCGGGCGCTTCCGAGCACAGGATCTCGATGGCGTCCTGGTCGCCGAGATAGTCGCTTCCCTTGACAGTGTCGTACGCGTGGGATTCCCAGGAATCGTTCTCGCTGACCGCCGCCTGCACGCCGCCCTGCGCGGCGGCTGAATGGCTCCGGGTTGGGTAGATCTTGGAGATCATGGCGACGTCCGCGCCCATCTCCTGTGCCTTTTGAGCGGCCCGCATGCCCGCAAGACCGCCGCCGATGATGATGACCTGGTGTTGGCGCATGCCCCCGCTGCTCGCCTCCGATTCCAAATAGGATAAGTGAATCTGAGTGTAGCATGGCCTAAGAATGGCACTCAACAACCGAGGCGTGCCCCCGCCCTTCTCGCACCGCCTGCCACGCGCTACCATTGACCCATGCGCATGTCCCAGATGTTCGGCAAGACCTTGCGGGATGACCCGTCCGATGCAGACACCGCCGGACATCGACTCCTCATTCGCGCCGGACTTGTCGCGCAGGTCGCCGCAGGCGTCTACTCTTATCTCCCCATGGCTCTGCGCTCCATGCGCAAGATCGAGAACATCATCCGCGAGGAGATGAACGCCGCGGGTGCGCAGGAAGTGCTGATGCCCGTCATCCAACCCGTTGAGCTCTGGCAGCAGAGCGGGCGCGAGGAGGCGTTCGGCTCGACCCTCTTCCATCTCCAAGACCGACGTGAGCGCCTCATGGTTCTCGGCCCGACGCATGAGGAGGCCGTAACCGATCTTGCCCGCCGCCACGTCCGCTCCTACCGTGATCTGCCCATCAACCTCTACCAGATCCAGACAAAGCTCCGCGACGAGGCCCGCCCCCGCGCCGGCCTCATCCGCGTTCGCGAATTCCACATGAAAGACGCCTACTCCTTTGACGTCGATCAGGACGGCCTTGATGTCGCCTACGCAAAGATGGTTCAGGCGTATTGGAACATCTTCCGACGCTGCGGGCTCGATGTTGTCGCAGTCGAGGCCGACAGCGGCGCGATGGGCGGCAGCGACTCGCAGGAATACATGCTCCTCGCAGACACCGGCGAAGATGAGCTGGTCAACTGCCCTGCCTGCGGCTACGCGGCCAACGTGGAGCGCGCCCTTTCCCGCTATGCGCCCGCCCCGGACACCGGCGAGCCTCTCGACATGGAAATTATCGACACCCCCAACATGACCACCATCGCCGAACTCGCCGAGTTTCTCTCCGTCGAGGAGAGCCAAACCCTCAAGGCAGTCTTCTATGTTCACAACGGCGAGTTCATCTTCGTCGCCATTCGCGGCGACCTCGACGTGAACGAGGTGAAACTGGCCAACGCGTTGGGCCGCGGCGAGCTGCGGCTGGCAACCGACGCAGAGGTCACTGCGGCAGGAATCGTGGCCGGTTCCGCCTCCCCCGTTGGCGTTACCGGCGTCCGGAAAGTCGGAGACGTTTCCGCCACGCAGGGCGCGAATTACGTGGCCGGGGCGAACGCCGCCCACAAGCACTTCAGGAACGTCAATTACAAACGCGATTTCAGCCTTGATGACGTCATAGACATCGCGAAAGCGGAAGAGGGGCACGGCTGCCCGCGCTGTGACGACGGCACGCTCAACTTCTCACGCGGCATCGAGGTTGGACACGTTTTCAAGCTCGGCACGAAATTCAGCGAGGCGTTTGAGGCGAATTACGTGACGCAGGACGGCGAGGAGAAGCCCATGTTCATGGGCTGCTACGGCATCGGCGTCGGTCGTCTCCTCGGTGCGGCCATCGAAAGCAGACATGATGACGACGGCATCATCTTTCCTGCGAGCATCGCGCCCTATGACGTTCACCTCGTTTCCCTGAACCCCGGCGATGAGGAGATCTCCGGTGCTGCCGATGAACTGTACGAGCAGCTAACGTCGGCGGGTCTCGAAGTCCTCTACGACGACCGTGACGAATCCGCCGGTATCAAGTTCAGCGATGCCGACCTGCTCGGAATGCCCCTGCGCGCCACCGTCAGTCGCCGATCCATGCAGGACGGCCGCAACACCGAACTGAAGCTCCGCAGCGGCGACCGTGACTCCGCGACCATCGTCCCAATTGAAAACGCCCCAGAAGAAGCGCGCAGCCTTCTCCCATAGCTGCGCCTCCTGACCATAACTCTCTCCCCTCACTCCGTTATCCTGAATGGGTTAGAATCGCCGCAGAAGCACTGCGAGGCGTCATGACGGCATCGTCTGAAACACAATCCCGGAACTCCCCAATGTGGGGGCTTGTGCAGCCCGCCGTACTTCTGGTCTTGTCAGAAGGGCCGCAGCACGGGTATGCGCTCCTTGAAGCGCTGCAAGCTCGCGGCTACCTCCCGGGCAAGGCGGACGTGGGCAACCTCTACCGCGGTCTGCGGCGGCTTGAGAAATCCGGCGCGGTCACATCTGAATGGGTGCGCCAGAGCGGCCCCGGCCCCAACCGACGGACGTACCGGATCACGGATCAGGGACGCCAACTTCTATACCAGGAGGCCCTCGCCCTCGCCGATCGCGCCGGTGTGATAGCCAAACTCCTCAACGAGTACCGCCGCCTCTATCCCACCGGGCCGGATGGACGCTGAGCCGCATGGCCCGGCCGCCGGCTCATTACTTTTGACACTTGTCTTCTCACGTAACGACGACGGCATAAGCCTATAGAGCGAGTGGAGTTCGTGCTGTTGATTAGGCTTTTCCTTTTCCCCCTGCGCCTCATCCCGCGACGGCTCATCGTGCTGCTCATTCTTCTTGCCATAGTCGCTGTGGCGATCCGCTATACGGCGCAGCGGCTTGCCGCCGGTCAACCCCCAAGTGACGCCGCGACTCAAGCGCCCAGCCCTCCTCAGCCACCGATCCAACCGTATCGCCCAAGGCAGCAGAGTACAGACCCGGAATTCGAATCACGCTATGCTGTTCCGAGCTCACGGCCTGCCGCTCCTCAGGTGCCATGGACGGCTCGGCAAGTCTTGATCTCCGTTGCCGTCATTGCCGCCGCGTTCCTGGTGGTCATCGGAAGCATCGTTGGCATCGTGGAGGTCGTTGACGTAAGCGGATGGGGAGAGCACGTTGTCCTGCTTGGCGCAACGCTTGCCTTGCAGGGAGTCATGCTGCTCAGCGTTTGGCACTTCGCCGTGCGGCCCGCGGGTGGGCGTTGGGCGTTGCTCGGATTCCGCCGTATCAAGCCAATCTCCACCACACTCATCGCCATTGCAGGCATCACCGTCTGTCAGGCACTCGTCGTTGGCTACGTGCAATTGGTCAACTGGCTTGACATCGATTTCCTTGTGCCCGGAGACCCGTTCGAATCCTGGGATATCGACCCAATTTCGTTCGCCATCATCGCCTTTTCTGCAGTCATCATCGCTCCCCTCTTTGAGGAGATCTTCTTCCGTGGATTCATGTACCAGGCTTTCCGGAAGACAATGCGCCTCTGGCCCGCCGCCATCCTGACGTCGGTCGTCTTTGGCATCGCCCACATCGAGCCCTCCATCATCATCCCCATTGCGCTTGTGGGTATGATTCTGTTGGGCATATACCGTTGGACGGGTAATCTTTGGAGCAGCATCATCACACACGCGGGCTACAACGCGATTGCAGTGACAGCGCTGGCAGTGCGGACGTGGGGCGGATAGATCAGGCCTTTCGGCGCGCCCGTGAGCAGGGCCGTGCCGTGGTCGCCCCCTACTTCACCGTCGGCTACCCGGACGTTCCCGCCACGGTTGAAGGCGTTAGCGCCGCCATCCGGGCCGGCGCAGACCTCATCGAGCTCGGCGTCCCGTTCAGCGATCCGTTGGCGGACGGCGCGACCATCCAGAAGAGCTCCACCGCAGCCCTCAACAATGAGGTCACTCTGGAAAGCTGCCTGCAAGCGACACGGGAAATCCGCGCCCACTTTGCCGACACCGCGATATTCCTGATGGGCTACTACAACCCCTTCCTGCAGTATGGGATCGAGAAGCTCGCCGATGATGCCGCCGCCGCAGGTATTGACGGCCTCATCGTGCCCGACCTGCCGCCTGAGGAGTCGGGCCCTCTGGACGACGTTATCAGCCGTCACGGCCTTGACCTGATCTATATGATTGCCCCCACAAGCCCCGATGAACGCATCGAGGCCATCGCGCGGCGCGCCCGCGGTTTCATCTATTGCGTGAGCCTTACAGGCGTCACAGGAGCGCGCGATGCTGTCTCCGCCGGTGTCCCTGCCCTCATCCAGCGGGTGCGCGCCCATACGGATATCCCGCTCGCGCTTGGGTTCGGCATTTCCCGTCCTGACCACGTCAAGTCCGTTGCGCCAATCGTCGACGGCGTGGTCATTGGCAGCGCCATGGTGAACCTCATGGGAGACACCCCCGCTGCGGAACGGACGCAAGTTGTGGAAAACTATGTACGAAGCCTTGCGGAAGCCGGACGCCGCCGGGACTCATAAATCTCATTTCATTCGGAGGAAAACAATGACTGCGGTACGGGGCATCAGGGGAGCGACGACGGCGGATTCCGATACGCGGGAGGACATTCTCGAGGCCACCGAGGAGCTTCTCCGCGAAATCTGCGCCGTCAACGAGGTCAATCCTGCCGACATCGCATCGATCTTCTTCACTACCACTCGCGACATCACGGCGGAGTTCCCCCAGGTCGCCGCGCGTGTGGGCATGGATTGGCCTCATCTCGCCCTTATCGGCGCCACTGAAATGAACGTTGAGAACGACGCCGAACGCTGCATCCGTGTGCTCATCCACATCAACACCGACAAGCGGCAGGACGAGATGAATTTCGTCTACATGCGCGGCGCCACCCACCTGCGCGCCCGCGGCAGAATCCAAACCGGGTAACTCTGACTCTTGTCCATGAAAGCCTTTGAGGAAATCGAACGAGCGCGGACAGCCTCCGGCTCAGTTCTCACAATCGGTACCTTTGACGGCGTCCATCGCGGCCATCGCCACATCATTTCCCGTGTGGCGCAGGAAGCGCGCGACAACGGCCTGCAGGCGGGTGTCGTCACGTTCATAACCACGCCTCGCGAGGTGTTTCAACCTGACGCCCCCATTACCAACCTTTCAAGCCTTGAGGAGCGCGTCACCCTGTTGAAAGAGGCGGGCGCAGATTACGTTGTCCCCGTCACGTTTGACCGTGATCTGGCGGGCGTCAGCGCGCGCGACTTTGCACAGAAACTCGTTGATGACCTTTCAATGCATCGTCTTGTTGTCGGCCCCGACTTTGCGATGGGCCGTCGACGGGAGGGCACGATACCCGTCCTCACGGAAATCGGGCAGGAACTGGGATTCATCGTGCTGCCGGTGGACGAGCTGCAGGACGGTGGACGGCGCATCGGCAGCTCCGTGATTCGCCGCCTGCTCATTGAGGACGGCAATGTAGCGGCAGCGAATGACATGCTCGCCCGCCCCTACTCCCTCTCGGGAACAGTTCAGGAAGGCCATAAGCGCGGCAAGGACCTCGGTTTTCCCACCGCGAATATCTCAGTCCCCGCCCGCCGCGCCGTTCCGGCAGACGGCATCTACGTCACGCGCGCCCATTTGGGCGATCGCGTCCTTGAATCCGTCACCAACATCGGTGACAACCCGACATTCCACGATGAGGAGCGCATGATTGAGACCTGCATCCTCGACTTTGACGAAGAAATCTATGGCCGGACGCTCAGCGTCGATTTCCTCGAACGGCTGCGCGGCGAAGTTGAATTCACAACCGTCGATGCCCTCGTTGAGCAGATGCACCTCGACGTCCAGCAAACCCGCGCCTACTTCTCCCAAAACCCGTAACTCATTCACTCTCCCCGTACCGCCTCCCCACTCATTCCCCTATACTTAAAGACAACCAAATCCATCGTCATAGGAGCATATACGTGAACCTACGCACACCCGGCCCCACCCCCATCCCACAGGACATCCTCAACACCCTTTCCAGTCCCATGATCGACCACCGTGGCCCCTTCTTCCGCGACATCTATGACCGCGTCAGCGCCAACCTCAAGCAGCTATTCGAAACACAAAACGATGTCCTGATGCTCACGTCCTCCGGATCCGGCGGGCTTGAGGCGGCCGTCGTCAACACCCTCTCGCCCGGCGAACCGGTTCTGGCCGTGGAAATCGGCGCATTCGGCGTTCGGCTCGGACGAATGGCGGAGACATTCGGCGCGGATGTCCGATGGCAGCGCGTCGAATGGGGGCAGGCCGCCACACCTGAGTCGGTCGCCGCATCACTTGATGCCAACCCGGACGTGACCTCCGTCCTCATCACCCACAACGAGACCTCAACGGGAGTGACCAACCCCATCGGGGAAATCGCGCAGGTCGTCAAACAGCGCGACAAACTCCTCGTCGTGGATGCCGTCTCCAGCCTCGGCTCCCTCCCCTGCCCGGTGGACGCCTGGGGCATCGATGTCGTCGTCACAGGCTCCCAGAAAGGATGGATGGCTCCGCCCGGCCTCGCCATGGTCAGCCTCAGCCCTCGCGCATGGGAGGCCGTCGAAAAATCCACCATGCCGAAGTTCTATTTCGACCTGAAACAGGCGCGTGACTACGCCGTCCGCAGCCAGACGCCGTGGACGCCCGCCATCCCCATCTTCTATGCTCTCGATGCCTCACTCACCCAACTGCTTGATGGCGGCCTCCCGGCGATCCATGCGCGCCACCAGGCCGCGGGCGATCACATCCGCGCAGGCGTCAAGAAACTCGGCCTTTCGCTGTTCCCTGAGGACGAGGCATATGCCTCCAACACCGTTACTGCCATCAAGTGCCCGGATGGCATCGCCGTTGCCGATATCCGCAAGGCCGCCGCAGACATGGGAGTCGTCCTCGCGGGCGGACAGGCGCGGCTTTCGGATTCCATCTTCCGCATCGGCCACCTGGGCTACATGCCGGATGAAGAGCTTGATGAGGCTCTTGATGTGCTCGGCAGGGCTTTGGAGCAGGTCGGGTTCGCGGCCGCGGCGGCAACTGTATAGATGACCATGCGCGTCCTCATCGCAGACCCCATCGCGCCGGATGGCGCGGAGATTCTTGGTCAACGCGGAGTTGATGCCGACACGCGTATCGGCCTCAAGGAAGATGATCTAATCGCCGCCATCGGCGACTACGACGGCCTCATTGTCCGCAGTGAGACGAAAGTCACGCCCGGCGTGCTGGCGGCAGCAAAGAAATTGCAGGTCGTTGGCCGCGCCGGAGTGGGCTACGACAATATTGATATCGAAGCCGCCACCGGCCACGGCGTCGTCGTTGTGAACGCCCCTTCCTCCAACACAATCTCCGCCGCCGAGCACACTCTCGCCATGATGCTCTCTGTCGCCCGTCACGTCCCACAGGCCCATTCATCTCTTGCGGGCGGCGAGTGGAACCGCCGCAAATTCCTCGGCACGGAACTGCGCGGCAAGACGCTGGGCATCGTTGGGTTGGGACGTATCGGATCCGAAGTCGCCCGGCGCGCCGCCGCCTTTGAGATGCGCATCCTTGGCTACGACCCGTTCGTTGCAGAGGAGCACGGACGCCATCTCGGCGCGGAAATCGTCAACCTGCCCGCCCTCTTTGAACAATCGGACATCATCACGCTGCACACGCCCATGACCGACTCCACACGCCGCCTTATCGGTGAGCCTGAACTTTCCCAGATGAAGAGCGGAGCGATTCTCATCAATTGCGCGCGCGGCGGTCTTGTGGACGAGGACGCCCTGCGCAGCGCCATCGAGGATGGCCGCATCGGCGGAGCGGCGCTGGACGTATTCATCACCGAGCCGCCGGAGGACAGTCCACTCTTTCAACATCCCAACGTCGTCGTCACGCCGCATCTCGGCGCGTCCACTGAAGAGGCGCAGTCCAACGTGGCACGCGAGGTCGCGGAGCAGATGATCGATGTGTTTGAGGGCCGCACGCCCCGCTACGCCGTCAACGCCCCGCTCGTCCCGCCGGAGACCGCCGCCGAACTCGCCCCCTATGTTCCGCTCGCGCTTGTCGTGGGCCGTTTGGCATCCCAGCTCACGGACGGCCAGCCGGAACGCCTGTCAATCTCTTTCCGTGGCGCGGTCGGAGAACTCGCCACGGACATCCTCGCCGCCACCGTGCTCAGTGGATTCCTGCAAACCGGCACGGAAACGCGCATCAACATTGTCAATGCCGGAACGGAGGCGCAGCGGCGCGGCATCCACGTTCAGCAGAGCAAGGACGCCGACCAGACACCGCCCTACACCAACCTCGTCAGCCTCGATGTGCATACAACGGCAGGAGATACAACAGTCGCCGCGACGCTCACCGAGCGCGGCCAGACGGAGATCGTCCAGGTCAACGGCTACCAGGTCGGCATCATCCCCACCGGCGGCCATTGGATGATCATCAGGCATACGGATCGCCCCGGCATGTTGGGTAGAATCGGCACGGTCACGGGCGAGAACAACATCAACATCGCCTCCCTTCACGTCAGCCGTGAGTCCATGCGCGGCCCCGCCCTCACCGTCGTCAACGTTGATGAGTCCCCGGAGGAGCAGCACATCGACGCCATTCTCGGCATCGATGGCGTCGACGCCGTCCGCGTGGTGAATCTGTAACCCACTTACTCCCTCTCCTTGGGGAGAGGGCTTGGGTGAGGGGAACAATGACAACACCCGACGAAGCAAGCCAACAAGCCGAAAGACTGCGCGACCTCATCCGCCGTCACGACCACCTCTACTACGTCCTCGACGCCCCTGAGATCTCTGACGGCGAATACGACGGCTTGCTCCGTGAACTTCGCCGCCTTGAGGAGCAGCATCCCGCCCTCGTCACGCCGGACTCTCCCACGCAGCGCGTCTCCGGCGAGCCGTCCGAGCGGTTCCAGACCGTCCGCCACCGTGAGCCCCTCCTAAGTCTCGGCAACGTCTTCAACGACGAGGAGCTTGAGGCATGGGAGCGCCGCGCCATGAATCTCATTCCCGGCGAAGCCATCGACTACTACTGCGAACTGAAATATGACGGTCTGGCCGTTGCTCTCACATATGAGAACGGCGGGCTCATCCGCGGCGCGACACGCGGCACCGGAGTCGAAGGAGAAGATGTCACCACCAACCTCCGCACCGTCCGCAGCATTCCTTTGCGCGTGAACGGAGAGAATATCCCTGCCCGCTTTGAGGTGCGCGGTGAGATCCTTTTTCCCATAGACAAGTTCGAGGAGCTGAACCGCGAACGTGAGGCCCGAGGCGAGCGCACCTACGCCAACCCCCGCAACACCGCCGCCGGCTCCGTTCGACAACTCGACCCGCAGATCACCGCGTCACGCCCGCTGGATATGTACGTCTATTCGCTCGGATGGGCCGAGGGCGACGTGCCCGAAACACAGTCGGCAACTCTCGAATGGCTCGGGCAACTGGGGTTCAAGGTCAACCCCGACAATCGCAAGGCCGCAACACTCACAGAGGCCATGCGGTTCTATCAAGACGCCCTTGAGCAGCGGGAATCTCTCAACTACGGCACGGACGGCGTCGTCATCAAGGTCGACTCATTCCGTCTCCAGCGCCTGCTTGGCGTCGTTGGCCGTGAGCCGCGATGGGCCATCGCCTACAAGTACCCTGCAGAGCAGGCCACCACCCGCCTCGTCAGGATCGGCATAAACGTCGGTCGTACCGGTGCTCTCAATCCCTACGCGGAGCTTGAACCCGTGCAGGTCAGCGGCGTGACCGTCAAGATGGCGACCCTCCACAACGAGGACTTTATCCGAGAGCGCGACATTCGCGAGGGCGATATTGTCACTATTCAACGCGCCGGTGAGGTCATTCCACAGGTGCTCGGCCCCGTCATCGAGGCCCGCACCGGCCAGGAACAGGAATTCCACATGCGGGCAACGTGCCCCGTCTGTGAAGAGCCCGTCGTCCGCCGCGAGGGAGAGGCCATTCACCGCTGCGTCAACCCGGCCTGCCCTGCTCAGAGCTACGAACTCATCAGGCACTACGTCAGCCGCCCCGCCATGGACATCGACGGCGTCGGTGAATCGCTCGTCAAGCGATTTCTGGAAACCGGTCTCATCCGCGACTCCGCCGATCTCTACTCGCTGACCGTCGAGCAGCTTGCCGACCTTGAGCGCATGGCTGAGAAATCGGCGCAGAACGCTATCGATGCCATTGAGCAATCGAAAGAGCGTCCTCTTGGCAACGTCATCTTCGCGCTCGGCATCCGCCACGTCGGCGCGGAAACCGCCCGCATCCTCGCTGAGCGTTACGGCGACATGGACGCCCTCGCCGCCGCCACGCAGGAAGAACTCACGGACATCTACACCATCGGCAGTGTCGTCGCAGACAGCGTCTACACATGGTTCCGCGACGACGAAAATCTGCGCCTCGTTGCCAAACTACGAGACGCCGGTGTCCGCATGCGGGAGGAGATCGTGCGCCCCGTCGGCGACCTGCCCTGGACCGGCCAGGAGATCGTCCTCACAGGTCGTCTCACGGAGTTGTCCCGCCCACAGGCGGAGGAGATCGTACGCAGCTTGGGTGGCAAGGCGGGGCGCAGTGTCACAAAGAAGACTACCCTCGTCGTCGCGGGCGAGGAGGCCGGGTCCAAGCTGGAAAAGGCACAGCGACTGGAAACCCCCGTCATTGACGAGGACGAATTCCTGCGCCGCGTCGAAGAGGCACGGCAGTAGGCCGGCGGCGCACCCGTCTGACCTCCACAGCCGTATCATGGCTGCATGAGTAGCTCTGCTGAAAGTCCCGCCTCCCCTCTGCTTATCTTTGGCCTCCGAAACCCCACGGCGCGCTACGCCAACACTCGCCACAACGCGGGCGCGATGGCCGTGCAGTTGTTGGCGAAACGCCACAATATCGAGTTCCAACAGCGATCCAACGGCACGGTCGTTGGACGCGGCGGACTCTCAGGACGCGATGTGCGGCTGATCCTGCCCGGGACATATATGAACGTCAGCGGCGATGCAGTTGCCCCGATGGTTCGCCGGTTCGGCAAGCGGCTCGACTCGGTTCTTATCGTCATCGATGAGATGGATCTGCCGCTAGGAACCATTCGGCTGCGCCCGTATGGCAGCGCGGGCGGTCATAACGGGATGCGCTCCATCATCAACGCGCTCGGCACACAGGATTTTCCACGCCTCCGCATCGGGGTCGGCAGGCCGGATAATCCGGGGTCTGACCCCATCCGCCACGTCCTCGCCCGCTTTCGCCCTGACGAGCAGAAGCTTCTCGATGCAGCGCTCGACCGCGCCGCGGATTGCATGGAGCTCCTCATTAGAGACGGCATCGACGAAGCTATGAACGAGTTCAACGGCAGGCAGGCCGAGTGACGCATGCTGCGCGGTTCCGTCGACTGATCCCGTCCGTACTCGTTGCAGTGGTTGTCTTTGCCGCCGCGTGCGAGGCGGACCCAACACCCGTGCCCAGCGCCACACCCACGCCGCTGGCAACACCTGGCATCACCATTGCCCCGACACCGACGGCCACCTCTACTCCATTACCTCTACCGCCGAATACCGTGCGGCTCACTCCCATCCACGATGGCCAAACCTTAACGTTCGACACACAACCTGAACCAACCCCGCTGGATGTCTACGCTCTTGCCCGGCGCTTCCTCCCGAGCGCCGATCTCTCCCTACCCCGGTCACCGGAGGATGACGTCGGGGACTCCAGGATTTTCTTCGCCTATAACCTGGGCGCGAATGCGCGAAACGAGATTGATACCGTCCTTTGTCTTTCCACGAATCATGCCGACTTCTACGTGCAGCGCGCCCTCGGCATCCCCTGCTCCGCCTTTGACGAAGATGTAGCCGGACTCTTTGAGAACGACATCTTCCCCTCAGTCATCGCCAACTTCGCCGCTGATCCGATCGCCGCACAAGAACTCAAAATCGCCATCGTGCATGCAGACCTGCCCGGTTTCGGAGGCTATTTCGACGCTTCGGATCTGTACCCGACGGACATCAATCCATACGCAAGTGGACGACGCGCCATCTACCTCAATGCGGCAAGCAGCGCGGCCGGCAACCCGCGCGATGAAACTTATGCCGCCCTAGTCGCGCATGAACTCCAACACGCCATCCATCAACTCTCCGATCCTGACGAATCGACGTGGGTGAACGAAGGTCTGTCCGTACTTGCCGAGGAGATCGCCGGCTCATTTTCTCGCGCCACCGCCTTTGTAGTCGCCTGCCCGCCAACCCAGATCATTGCATGGCCCCCCACTCCCGGCACCGCAGGCTGCAACTACGCCGGCGCGGGACTCTTCATGCGCTACCTCCATGAGAACTACCCCGGCCCCGACGGCACCCTCAGGCAGCTCGTCTCCCAACCAGACAACGGCCTCCGCGGCATCGACGCCTACCTAACGGCCATCAGCGCGGATGTCGACGTTCTGGAAGTGATGGCCGATTGGGGTGTCGCCAACTACCTAGATGACCGTTTCGGACTCGAATTCCCTGGGAATTTCGATATTCGCCCGTCCCCCACATCGCAGCTCAACCCGAGCGGCAATCTGCTCAAATTCTTCACTCAATTCGCCGCCCAATACGTCCTCCTCCCCCCCGAAACCGGTTCGTACACCATTGAGTTCCAGGGCGACACAACCACTCCTCTGCTCTCGCGGCAGGAAGAAGTTGGTGGCTCCTTTTGGCACGCCGGAAGCGAGGACTCAGCGGCGTACAGCCTTACCCGTGAGTTCGACCTCCGTTTCGCCGATCAGAGTGACGATGCGACGTTGACCCTACTCCTCCGTCATGACACCGAGGAAGACTGGGACTACCTCTACGCGACCGTCTCCACAGACGGCGGCCAAACGTGGCAGGTTCTCCGATCGCCCAGAATGCAGGACACCTTGGAGATCGCCGTCGGCAGCGCGATGTTCCCTGCGGGATTCTCTGGAACCAGCGGTGGCCGCACACTGCCGCAGTGGACACTTGAAGAACTCGACCTTTCGGACTTTGTGGGCGAGCGAATCCTGTTCCGCCTGCTCTACCTCACCGACCAGTCGATCAGCCTTGACGGCGTCTCCCTCGCTGGAGCGTGGCTCCCCGCCGCCGACTACGGTTGGGGCGCCATCGACCACCCGATACCAATACCTCTCGCAGAAATGACCACCCACTTCGAACCCGACGGTGGCTGGACTCCTGACGGATTCGTCTTTTCCAACAACCTGGTCCGGCAGGATTACGCCGTACGCCTCATGACCGTTTCTGAAACAGGCCAAGCCACAGTCGCATCAATGTTCATCGACGAAAACGGCCACGGAACCCTGAAATTCGATAACTCCGCCGGAGACATCACGGACGCCGCCATAATGGTCATGCCTTTCGCCCCCCAAACCCGCCAGCCCGCCCACGCGACACTCACCATCCGCCCCGTCTCCGAAACGTGATAGCGTTAGTGAAAAAGGGAACAATCGCCACATGGACAGAGCAAAACTGATAGCCGTCATCGGCGGCGCAGCCCCCCCGCCCTCCGCCCTCACAGCCGCGGAGGAAGTCGGCAAGCTGCTCGCGGAACGCGGCATGGGTGTCGTTTGCGGCGGCCTGTCCGGCGTCATGGAAGCCGTCTGCAAAGGCGCGTACAACGCAGGCGGCCTGACGGTCGGCCTCCTCCCCTCTTACCGTGAAGCGGACGCCAATCAATACGTCAAAGTCTCCATCCCCACCGGCATCGGCTACGTCAGGAACTCGATGGTCGTCCGCGCGGGCCGCGCCGTCATCGCCATTGACGGCTCTTACGGCACCCTCAATGAAATGTCTTTCGCACTCGCAGAGCAGATCCCCGTCGTTGCCCTGGATAGCTGGGAATTCTCCACTGGCGGACAAGCGGACACCGCCGTCCACCGCGCCAGCACTCCCCAAGAAGCCGTCGACATGGCAATCGCACTTGCCGAACAGAGGGGTGACGCATGAGCGCCATCGAAAGCATTCACGCACGCGAAATACTCGACTCCCGCGGCAATCCCACACTCTCCGTCGCCGTTACCCTCGCAGACGGCTCTCGCGGAACTGCCGCAGTCCCATCTGGCGCGTCCACCGGCACCTATGAGGCCGTCGAACTTCGTGACGGCGACGCAGCCCGCTACGGCGGACGCGGCGTTCTGCAGGCCGTCAACAACGCCAATACCGTCATCGCCGACGCCATCAGAGGAATGGACGCCCGCGAACAAGCCACCATCGACCGCGCCATAATCGAGCTCGACGGCACACCCAACAAGGGGCGGCTCGGCGCGAACGCCATCCTCGGCGTCTCTCTCGCCGTCGCCCATGCAGCCGCAGCCTCTGAAGGACTGCCCCTCTACCGTTACCTTGGCGGCGACGATGCCGCCCGCCTGCCCGTCCCCTTCTTCAATATCCTGAACGGCGGCGCGCACGCTGCGGACTCCACGGACTTCCAGGAATTCATGGTCGCCCCGCTCGGCGCGCCCACATTTGCGGAAGCCCTCCGAATGGGATCGGAGGTCTATCACCAACTCCGCGCCCTGCTCCGGGCGGAGAGCCACAACACCAACATCGGTGACGAGGGCGGTTTCGCTCCATCTCTCGGCTCCAACCGCGCCGCGCCCGACCTTATCATCCAGGCCATCGAAAACGCCGGTCTCAGGCCGGGGGTGGATTGCCATCTCGCGCTTGATGTCGCCGCAACGGAACTCTACCAGGATGGCGGAACGTACAACCTTGAGCGTGAAGGACGCGTCGCCACCGCCCAACAACTTGCTGACACCTACGCGGAGTGGGCCGCAGCCTACCCTCTCGTGAGCATCGAAGACGGACTCGGCGAGAGCGACTGGGACGGCTGGGCAACCCTGACAAAGTCCCTTGGTAGCCAAATGCAGCTCGTCGGTGATGACCTCTTTGTCACCAACCGCGAATTCCTGGAGCGCGGCATCCGGGAAAACGTCGCCAATGCCATCCTCATCAAGGTCAACCAGATCGGCACGCTCACCGAGACACTGGACGTCATCGAAATCGCCCGCAATGCAGGTTACGCCGCCATGATCAGCCACCGCTCCGGCGAAACTGAGGACACAACGATAGCCGACCTCGCTGTCGCCACCGGCGCGGGACAGATAAAATCCGGCGCGCCCGCCCGCGGCGAGCGCACGGCCAAGTACAACCGCCTGCTTGCCATCGAGGATGAGCTTGGCGGCAAAGCGTTGTACGGCGCCACGGACCTGCCGCGCGGCGGGGGCTAATAGCTTGGATAGGCAGCGATTCGCCTGCATCCTGTAGAATCAGCGAAGGGGTACGGGAAGACACCGGGATTCGTAACGGAGGGGACATGACCACTCGCATTGGCATCAACGGCTTTGGCCGGATCGGTCGACAGGTTCTCAAGGCAACACTGGAACGACACCCTGACAATCTTGAGGTCGTCGCGGTCAATGACCTGACCGATCCTGAAACCAACGCCCATCTCCTCAAGTACGACAGCACCTACGGCCGTTTCCCCGGCAAGGTGGAAGCCACAGAAGACGGCCTTGCCATCGACGGCAAAGAGGTAAGAGTCGTCGCGGAGCGCGACCCCGCCCAGATCCCGTGGGGCGATCACGGCGTGGATATCGTCGTTGAGTCCACCGGCATCTTCACGGATGCCGCCAAGGCCGCCGGCCACCTGGAGGGCGGCGCAAAGAAGGTCATCATCTCCGCCCCCGCCAAGAGTGAGGACCTCACCGTTGTCCTGGGTGTCAACGATGACAAGTACGAACCCGGCTCGCACCGCATTGTCTCCAACGCCTCCTGCACCACCAACTGCATCGCGCCCGTCGCCAAGGTCCTCCATGACCGCTTCAATATCCGCAAGGGCCTCATGTCCACCATCCACTCCTACACCAACGACCAGAAGATTCTCGACCAAGTTCACGACGATCTCCGTCGTTCCCGCGCCGCCGCCGCCAACATCGTTCCCACCTCTACCGGCGCCGCCCGAGCCGTCGGCCTTGCCCTGCCGGAACTGAACGGACGCATCCACGGCCTCGCCTACCGCGTGCCGACCACAACCGTGTCCATCGTCGACTTCACGGCAGAGATTGACGGCGAGGTGACTGCGGAAGAGGTCAACGACGCATTCCGGGAGGCTGCGGCAACATCCATGCAGGGCATCCTCGATGTCTCGGACGAGCCTCTGGTCAGCTCGGATTTCCGCGGAGACCCGCATAGCGCCATACTGGATTCGCTCTCGACCATTGTCATCGGGGGCAATATGGTGAAGGTGCTCGCGTGGTACGACAACGAATGGGGATACAGCTGCCGGGTCTCGGACCTGGCGCAATTCATGGCGAGCAAGGGACTCTAGAGCCTCAGCCCGCAGCGCAGACCGACGCGGGCCGAGGATGAGTCCCGCGTCGAACATTGCCTGATATCCGTCTCCGTCAACTCGCCCCGTATGCGGGGCTGATTGCGCTTGCGCTCAGCCTGCGCTGGTACGGCCTCGATTGGGGCGGCTACCACCCGGATGAGTGGCCCATCAGCGGGTTCGCGTCCGGGCTCGGCATGCCCGGCTCTATCAGCGAGTTCTTCTCCACTGAAAGCCCCCTCAACCCCGGCTGGTTCAACTACGGCACCCTGCCCCTCATCCTTCTCGCCGCCATCGGCTGGATTGGTGATCAGCTCCGCGAGTTCGCCGATTTCGTTCCCCAACGTGAAGTCCTTTGGCGCGGCACAACCGGCCTTGCCGACGCCGCAACCATCGTTCTCATCGTCCACATTGGCCGGGAACTGTACGGCCGCACCGCAGGCTTCCTTGCAGCCGCTCTCTACGCCCTCGCCGTCCTGCCCATCCAGCTAAGCCACTACTACGCTGTCGACCCGTTTATGACTGCCCTGCTCATGGGCAGCCTCCTGGTATCTATTCGATTCCTGCGATCCCGCGACCCGCGCATGGGCTATGCCGCCGCCGCCCTTTTGGGACTCGCTATTTCCACCAAGGCGGCTGCCGTAGTCTTCGCCATTCCCGTTGTCTTTGCCTGGTTGGCTTACCTGTGGATTCCCGTACGGAATAACGGTAGCGCCGATGATGTCCGCGTTCCCCTGCGGCGAACTATCTTCGCGGCACTGATCTCTCTTGCAGCATTTGCCGTCGCCCAACCATATGCCCTCATCGATTTTTCAACATACATGAACGATGTCATGACCCAGGCCAACATGGCGCGCGGTGATCTCGAACTGCCCTTCACGATCCAGTACGAGAACACGGCGCCCTGGCTCTATCATCTCCGCAATCTCGTCATATGGGGGTTCGGCATCCCGCTTGGCGCAGCGGCTCTGGCGGGCACGGCTCTCATTGCATGGCGAGCCGCCCGCCAACGCAACACGCTTGAGGTGCTTTTCATTGCCGCGCTGCTCATCCCGTTCCTATGGCTTGGCGCACAGCAGGTCAAGTTCATGCGCTACCTGCTGCCGCTTTACCCCCTGCTCTGCATAGCCGCCGCCTTTGCGGTCCTCTCCGGCATGGCATACTTGGCGCGGTTCGGCAGAAAGGGAGCGTGGGCGGGAGCATCGCTCGCTGGCATTGTCATCGTTCCGACCGCTTTCTACGCCATCGCCTTCACCACTGTCTTTGGCGGCACACATCCCGTCGACCGCATGAGCGCGTGGATCGAGGACAACGTCCCGTCCGGCTCCACGATCACGACCGAAGCATGGGACCAACGATTCCACGGTGAGCATCGCCACGACATCGAATCCATAGAGGTCTATTGGCCCGATAACCGGCTCAAGGCTCAGACGTTGGCCGCCCAAATCGACCGCGCCGACTACATCTACATGTTCAGCAATCGCGGCTACGGATCCGTCACGCGGCTCCCAGAACGATTCCCCGTCATGCGCGCCTACTACGATGCGCTCTTTGACGGTGAACTCGGCTTTGATTTGGCGCGCGTGGAGGCCACATACCCCTCCTTGCTTGGCGTCACAATCGCCGAAGATACCATCCGCTACCTGGACTTTGAACCGGTCTCTCTTGAGGTCATTCACGGCGGCGCGTCCGGCCTGATCATCAACCTGGGCATGGCCGATGAGAGTTTCACTGTCTATGAACGCCCCAAACCCTTGCTCTTCCGCAAGACAACCTCTCTCCCCGAATCTGAGTATGAGCAGATACTCACGGCCAGCCTGCCACCGCTGGGAAGTCGCCTTGCCACCACCGAAGAGCCTTCTCTACTGATGTCAGCCGAACTGGCGGAAGCGCAGGACGAGGGCGGCACGTGGACGGACATCATGCCCGTCACGGGGCGCGGTTCCGGCACTGAGTTCGTGCTCTGGCTGCTGGCCATTCAGGGAATTGCGTTGGCCGGATTCCCGCTCATGGCGCGCATATTCCGCCCGCTCCCCGACAGCGGCTACCTGCTTGGCAAAGCACTCTCTCTGCTCATCGTCGCCTACCTTGCGTGGCTCGGCGCGGCGCTGCAGATCATCCCGTTCTCGCGCACGAGCGTGGTCGCCGCCATACTCATCCTCGCCGCCGTGTCCGCATTCGTCGCCTACAAATCACGGCGTGAACTGCTGAACCTCATCCGTCAACGATGGCGCTGGCTTCTCACCGCGGAAGCCTTATTCATCGTGGTCTTCATTGCTCTTGTCGTGCTCCGAGCCGCCAACCCCGATCTCTGGCACCCGTTCCGCGGCGGAGAGAAACCTATGGACGTGTCCTATCTCACCGCCGTCACGCGCTCATCGTTCATGCCCCCCTATGACCCCTGGTTCGCGGGCGGCCACCTCAACTACTACTACTTCGGTCACTTCATCGTCGCCACGTTGATAAAACTCACCGGAACCGTGCCGGAATTCGCCGTCAACCTTGCCATCCCCACCTTCTGGACGATGACGTTCTGTGCCGCCTTTTCCATCGGCGTGAACCTTGCCGAAGCAACAATGCAGCAACTCCGCTCACGACCGTTCCCGGCTGTAGGAGCGCTCGTTGCCGGACTGCTCGCCGCCATCATGGTCGCCGTAGCAGGCAATCTCGACGGTCTTGTTCAAGTAGCGGAACGCATCGGCCCGGCGGCGTGGGACACGATAACACTGTCGGATTCAGGCGGCATCGGCAATTTCCTGAGCGTGTCAGCTTCCGCCCTTGGCGGTGAAGGATTCGATTACTGGCGTTCCAGCCGCATGGTTGCCGTTCCCGGCACAATCAGCATCACCGAGTTCCCGTTCTTCTCTTACCTATTCGCCGACCCCCACGCCCACATCTTTGCCATGCCGTTCGCGTTGGTGGCTATCGGCCTGAGTCTTGCCGTCGCGCTCGCCCTCTATGACCGTCGCAGGCTCATGTCCATCGCCCTGCCCTTTGGCACCCTCGCTCTCACGCTTGGTGCGTTGTTCGCCGCCCACTCCTGGGACTACCCCACATTCCTGTTCATCTCCGTCGCCGCCATCGCCGTGGCACTGTTGGCACGACGAACCGCCCCCGGAACGACAATCATCCTTACTCTTTTCGCTGCCGCCCTGCTCGTCGCCATCAGCTTTGCCCTCTTCGCTCCCTACCACGCCACCAACGCTACGTTCTATACCGAGATCGTTGGAAGCAACGAGCGGACCCCCGTCCGATCCCTTCTCGCCATCTTCGGCCTGCCCCTGCTGATCATCGCCGTTTCCCTGCGCCCTGCCGCATCCATCGCCCTCGGACTACCGGGCGCGGGACTCCGCGACCTGCTGAGAGAATTCCGCTTGCGCGCATGGCCCTCCGAGGACACGGGCGCCGCATTCCTGGCCCGATTTGCCGGCGTGGTCGGCGGCCTCGTCCTTGCCGCAGGAATCCTTACCCTGTTCATTACCGGGTTCGGCAACATGGCGATCACTGCCGCGTTGGCTGCAGTAACCCTCGCGCTCACGTTCTCGGCGCGTCTGCCTCTCCCCGTGAGGCTGTCGTATGGCGCGGCATCCCTCGCCTTTGGGCTCGTCGCCGCCGTGGATGCCCTCGCTATCCAGGATCACCTGGTGCGTATGAACACCATCTTCCGCGTCTATTTGCAGGCATGGCTGCTGTTCGGAATCTCGGCTGCGTTCCTGCTCTGGTGGATGCTACGCCCCGGCGGCGCGCTCAGGATGCCCGGCATCGGCCGCATCTACCGCGCCTCGTTCTACACCGTTCTGGCCATTGCAATTCTCGGCGTATCCGTCTATCCGATCCTCGGAACGAAGGCGCGGCTCGCCGACCGCATCGACACCACCGTTCCTCTGACGTTAGATGGCGCTGCCTACATGCAGGACGGGACCTATATCGACGTCGATGACACCGAGATCATCCTGCGCCATGAGCTGGACGCCCTCCTCTGGCTGCGGGAGAATGTGGACGGCGTTCCCGTTGTCGCCGAGGCCGGCCTGCCGTCCGTGCAGAACGACACCCCCTACTACCGCATCCAGTCTCGCGCCGCGATGTACACCGGGCTCCCGATGATCGTCGGCTGGCCCTGGCACCAGAGACAGCAGCGCGGCATCGGCATCGCAGAGCCGGAGATCGACCGCAGGCAGGCGGACGTGAGAGACCTCTATTCCTCCGGTTCCCCCACGGTCATCCAACGTATCCTGGACGAATACGGTGTCGGATACGTCCTTGTCGGCCAGACGGAGCGGGCCTACTACCCTGAAGAGGCAGTCGCTGTCCTGGAGCGGCACTCACAACTCACACTTGCCTACGAAAATGAAGCAGTTCGCGTGTATGAAGTGCTCGGAGGCTGAGCCGGGTCCGTTTGGCAATTCGGGCGCTGATGCCCAATACTAACCACAGTTGTTTCGCTAGCGAGGTACTTGTTTGGCCGACGTCATCGCAATCATCAGGGATATCGTCATCATCGTCTGGGGTGTGCTTGGGATCCTGGTGTTTCTCGCTATCATCCTTATCGCGCTGGGCATCTTCCGCGCCCTCAAGCCAATCCTTGAAAACGTTCGTGGAACAACGGGAGAGGTTCGAACGGCCACGCGTCTCGTGACCGATGCCATCATCCGCCCGGCCGTTCCTGTCATCAGCTTCTATACCGGCATTCGCCAGGGGTTCCGCGTCCTGCGCCGATTCGGCCGCCGCGACCGTGGCTGACTATCTCGATTGGGCAACACTTTAAAACTGTCTTATAATTGCTTCGAGAAGCCTTGGGCGCGGCACTAGGACAGCCGGGTGAGGGAGCAGCGCAATGGTTGAACAAGATGACAATGCCAATGCCCTGACATTCCTGTTGGGCATAATCTCCGGTGTGATTGTTGGTGTCGTTCTCGGCGTGCTCTTTACGCCGCAGTCCGGCTCCGAGTCACGGGCCGATATTCGCAGCCGAACGCTCGGCCTGCGTGAGCGAGCGCGCACTATCGGAGAGACAGGCAATGAGTCCCTCCGGGACGCCATCTCCGAGGGCCGCGATGCCGCGATGCGCGCCGGCCAGGAAATGCAGGACTGGATTCGGCACAACCGCGGCGACGGTTCCGCAACCTAGACTCCCGAGGTCACCGGACTTGAACTGAAAGCGCCCCTTCCTTTGGAAGGGGCGCAGTTCTTTCTCTTGAGTTGCCCTACTCCGACGCGACGCCCGTCAGCGCCTCTCTCAGCGCCGGCTCTTGCTCCTCCCGTGTAAGGGCAAGAACCACCTGTCCCGCCTCGAGCTGCAGTCCATTTGTCGGCGTGCTCACCGTCTGATCCGGACCCACAATCAGGATAATTTTGCTGTCGCCGGGCAGCCGCAGCAGGCTAACCTCTTCTCCAAGCAGCGGCGAGTCCGGCGTCACTTCCACCTGGCATAACTCCCGTCCCGTCCCGCGCAGCGACAACACCTGTGTCAGTGGGCGTGACGGCATCTCCTGCACGATCTGCGACATAATCACGTCCGTAGAGTTCACGGTCGCGTCCACGCCAAGGATGCTGAATATCTCCCTGTTCCGCGGATCGTTGATGCGCGCCACCGTTCTTGGCACGCGGAAACGCGCCTTGGCTACCTGGCAGGCGATGAGGTTGTCCGCGTCATCACCCGTCACCGCCACGAACACGTCCGCCCGGCCGGTCCCCGCATCTTCCAGCACACTCACTTCGCAGCAGTCGCCCTGGTAGCTTGCGCTGCCGAGGTCCTCGGCGATGACGGCACAGCGGTGGGCGTCCTTCTCGATGCACAAGACTTCGTCCCCGTTGGCCAGCAGGGCCTGTGACAGCCCGAAGCCAACTTTGCCCCCGCCCGCGACGATTACGTACATATCGCTATCCGCCCTCCGGCGCTTTATCTGGTTCGTCAAAGATCATTTCGCGCATCAGACCCGTCACGAACCGTGGCGAACTGAGCGTCTGAAGGCCCAGTCCTTGAAAAACGTCTGCGCGGCTATCGTCATAGACGCGGGCAATCACGCGGGGCACCTTGAAGATGTGCTTTGCCACCTGAGCGGCCATCAGGTTTCGGTTATCGCCCTGCGTCACGGATACAAACACGTCCGCGTTCTCTATTCCGGCCCGCTGTAGCGCCGCCGAGTCAAGCCCGTCTCCGATGATGGCATTCCCACGAAATCGTGCAGTGAGACGCTGAAACGCCTCCTGCCTCACGTCCATGATCGTCACGTCATGGCCTTCGTCAGTCAGGCTGCGAGCTAACCCGGACCCTACCCGTCCGCAGCCCATAATCAGGAATCTCATTGTCGGCTCATTCCTTGTCAATCCGCCTGCTCAGCGAACGCCGTTCTGGTTGATGGGCGCGCGGAGGATCCACACAGGCGATGGCACGTACTGCAGCACGTAAGCAGTGGCGGACCCCAAGCTGTAATCTCCATAGCGTCTTTCGTGGTCGATGCCCATGATCACAAGGTCCGCGCCGCGCTCAACAGCCTCCGTCACGATCGCCGGCCCGGCCTGCCGCGCCTGCAACAGTTCCGTGGCCACACTCGTCTTCCTATGCGGCCAATGTTTCTCGATGTCGCTGAGGATGCGCTCGCCGTTCCGGACCTGCTCATGCATCGGATCATCCAGCGGCACTGCCCGCGGCACCTCGATGATGTACAGAACGTGAACGCGGCCGGATGACTCTCGCGCCACCTCGCCCGCCACCTTCAACGCAGACTCATCCATTGACGACCCAACAAGCGGCACAAGAACCGTTTGCGCGGCGGGCAGGTCGCCCTTCCCGCCAAACAGACTCGCAAATGATCCAAGCCATGAGTCGGACCCTGCCTGCCGTCGTGCGCTCCTCATTGCCGCCTCAGCCTATCCCTCCGCGCCAAGCGATCGGCCGCCTATCAGGTGCAGGTGGAGGTGCGGAACGCTCATGTGCGCGTCCGGGCCGTTGTTGATGGCGAGTCGGTACCCCGACTCGGAAATGCCTTCGGAAGCAGCGAGTTGATTCGCGATGTTCGTGAGAGTGCCCATGACCGACAGCTGCGCGTCCGTAATCTCGCCAACACTCGGAATGTGCTCCGTCGGAATGATCAGGATGTGGACGGGCGCGCGGGGGCTGATGTCGCGGATAGCAAAGGCCTTGTCATCCCTGTGCAGGAACTCGCTCGGTATCTCACCATCGCGAATCCGACAGAATATACAGTCGTCTGACTCTGTCACCGCCCGGCCTCCACGCCTACCCTGTCAGGCTGTACGTCGCCTCGGCCTCCGCCACCCGCTCCTCTTTCTTGAGCTTGTCCAGGTGAGTGCGCACATTCCCGGCCGCCGCGCGACGGAGAGTCTTCTTCAGGTTCCGCGGGTAGATGTCCTTGACCATCTCATCGACCTTCTCAATGCCCTTTTCAAGCGAGGAAACCACCTGCTCCTCGCGCTCCTGTCGATGGGACATGTACCACGCGACAAGCCGACGCCCGCGCGGTGGCGGCACTACCCCGCCATGCGCCGGAGCGATCGTGTCCACGCGCAGCTTGGCCAGTTTGCCAAGAGTCTTCATGTACTCGTACAGATCGTGAACGGACGAGGACGAGGAGCCCAGGATCGTGTCCCCCGTGAACAGAATCCTCTCAGCTGCCAGGTGATAGCAGACGTGGTCAACAGCGTGGCCCGGCGTGAACAGCGCGCGTACCGCAGTACCCCCGCCCGTACGCACCATCTCCCGCGACTTCAGCGGAACGACGAGTTCGTCCTGGTGCCCCAGGACGCTCCGCAGCTCCTTTGCCAGCTTGGGATGACAGCGCACAACCGCTCCCGTCGCCTCCTGGATTCGATCGATGCCGCCGGTGTGGTCACCATGGCCGTGAGATATGAGGATGGCCCCGATCTTCGGTGAGCCAAGCCCCTCCCAGTACTCGAGAATCTGCTTTGTCCAAGAGCGGTCATGCTCGCCGGTATCCAGTATCAGCATCTCCTCAGACGGATCGCCGATGAAATAGATGGTGGTTCCGCCCGGATGCATGTAGTGCGTATCCGCGATATGGCACGCGTAAACGTGGTCACTGATCTGCGTCATTTCTACTCCTCACGCCTGTCCGCCGCCCGGTTCACGTTGCGAGCAACGCGAACGACTGTAACGCGGCGGAAAGCGATGGTCAACGCCCATCCTGCCCTTTCCCCTCAAATTGCTCGAAGTGCAGCTCTTCAAATTCCTTGTCCAGCCCGGCCAACACAAGCACGTCGCCCTGGGAGACCTTTTCAAATCTGTCCGGTTGAATCACGGCCTCATTACGATTGCGGATGATGAGCACAACGCTCAGTTCATTCGCCTGGCGAGGATGCACCAAGCCAAGCTCCTCGATGGTCCTTCCAGCCATTCCGTCATTGACCACCACCGTGCTGATGCCATAATCACGGCCCAACTCAAAATAGTCCTGAACGCCCTTGAAAGACAGGCTGTGGGCAAGCCGCTCAGCCGTATCAAGTTCCGGGAACACCACTCGATCCGCGCCCAGCTGTCTGAGCGCGTTCCCATGCAGCTCATCCCGCGCCCGGGCGACCACGTCCTGCGCCCCGAGTGTCTTCAGCAAGACCGTGGTCAACAGGCTGACCTGGATATCGCCCCCGACCGCGACAATCACGGATTCAGATTCCGGAACGCCAAGCTCGATAAGCGCTGCGCGGTCGCTCACGTCCGCGACCATCACATGCTGAAGCAACACCGCTGACTCTCGCACCCGGTTGGGGTCCTTATCGATGGCAAGCACGTCGATGCCTTTCAATTGAAGGTCGCGTGCAACCCGTTGGCCGAACCGGCCGAGTCCCAGAACAGCTACCTGCCCTTTTGCCACGTCAGCACTCTCCGCCGAGTTGATTCCGTACTAGCCTATCCTAACTTCCTCTTCCGGGTATCGAAAACGCGTGAATCTCTCTCGACTAGCCAGCTCAAGCGCAAGGAAGAACGGCGCAAAGCGGCCCACAAACATCGAGAGGATTATCATGCTTTTCCCGAAGTCCGACATGCCCGGAATTGTACCCGTCGATAGCCCAACCAATCCGAACGCGGAAACCACGTCAAACAGGATTTCTACAAAGTGTGCGTCTTCAATGAGATCCAGCAGGAGCGCAATCGCATTGACCCACACAAACGCAAAGCTCGCAATCGTGATGGCCCGCCGCACCTGCACGTCCGCTATCTCTCGGCCAAAGATGGCCGCGTGCGCAAGGCCTCGTACGCTCGACATCACGGATGTGAACATGACCATGAAGGTGTTAATCTTGATGCCGCCCGTCATCGATCCCGCCGCCCCGCCGATTACCATCAACCAGATCAACAGGAAAAGCGTGTGCTCATACGTTGCGTTCGCCGCAAATGTGCTGAACCCTGAGGTCCGGTTCCCCACCGCCATCACAAGGCTGTCCCAGATACGATTCGGTATCGGCTGCGAGCCCAAAGTCTCCGGGTTGGACCACTCAGTGATCAGGATGCCCACAAAACCGGCTATGGCCACTCCCACCATGCCGGCGATTACGATCTTCACGTCCAGGGGCAGCGTCAGCCATCGCTTCCGTCGGTAAATGACTATCAGGATTGCCGCGCCTGTCGCTCCAACAAATGAAAGGAGTGTGATTGGCCCGGCCACCAGTATCGAGTAACGGTATTCAAAGAGGCTGGGTGCGCCGCCCGTAATATCGAACCCCGCGTTGTGGAACGCGGATACCGAATGAAATACGGCAAACCAGCCGGCCTCGCCCAGACCGTGCCCGGCCACAATGAAACCCACGATCAGGACGAGGAATCCTATCAGTTGCAGGACGATTGAGATTCGGATAACTTCCTTCGCTTCCTGGCTGACGCTCCCAAGCGCGCCGCCTCCAAGCGTTGCGCGCAGTGACTGTCTGACCGATAACGATGCCTGCCGCTCGCGGCCAAAGATGATAATCGCAAGCCCGGCCACATAGCCTAGGCCCCCAATCTCTATCAGGCCCAGGATAATGAGATGCCCGTAGATCGACCAGTATTCGCCGGTTTCGACGAGAATGAGTCCTGTGACGAAAGAGGCGGACGTCGCTGTAAAGAGTGCCGTGATGAAATCGGTCGCCGTGCCGTCCGCGCTCGCCCATGGCATCAACAGCAATGTCGTCCCAAGCGCGATAAGCAGCCCGAAGAAGAGCGTTATTCGTGCGTACGGCGTGCCCAGGAATCGGGGCAGCCTCGGAGTTCTCGGTCGACTTATGACGAGTCGGCGAGATTGTGTGCCAACGGAGCGGCGCACAAGCCGCTCTCGGGGGCGCTGTCTGTTATCGACCCCCATGGCAGGCTAACCGTCAGCCCCGGTGAAAACTATCACGCAACGATTGTACGCCCTGCCCGCAAGCCCCTATCTCGTCATTCCGGCGAAGGCCGGAATCCAGAAAACCCCCTCCCCCCTTGTGGGGGAGGGTTGGGGTGGGGGGTGTCATTCTGAGCGCAGCGAAGAATCCAAAGACTCCATGTGCCGCCCAATGAAAAGAGGCGCCCCAACCGGGACGCCCCTAAAACTCGGTTTAGCCGAAGACCCTAGCTCTTGAACCCCGGGTCCTCGCCCTCCTCCATCATCGTGATCGCCCGCTCTGCAACCTGCTTGAACACGTCGTACGGCTGCGCGCCCACAAAGAAGAACCGCCCGATAACGTAGGCCGGAATCCCAGTCACGCCGATGTTCAGCGCGTCCTGGTATTGCCGCTCAACCTCTTCCTTGTACGTGCGGTCCTCAATGTGCTTGTGCATCGTCGGCCAATCAAGACCGACTTCCTCTGCGATGGGCTTGAGATTCTCAACCACCCCAAGATCAACGCCGTCGCCCCAGTAGGCGCGGTAGGCGGCCTCATGGAACTCTTCGCCCGCTCCCGCCTGCTTTGCGGCTTCCGTCGCCTCCAGTGCCAGCCTCGTATACGGAACTCGCTCGGGCCTGTTCATCACAATGCCCGCCGCCTCGGCAGCCTGCTGCACGGGTGAGTTCGGGTTGTTGTACCGCTCAGGGCGTGCGATGCCCTCCGGCGGCAAATCAGGACGCAGGAAAAACGCCCGATAGTCGATCTCGACGTTGAAGTCCTGCTTCAGCTTATCGACCCGATCCTGGCCGATGTAGCACCACGGTCAAATGTAGTCGTACCAGACCGTGACCGGGAGGATGGTTCCTGCTGCTGTCGCCATGTGTAACTCCCATCAGTTCAATGGAACTATCGCCACTATACTCCACAAGTCGTCTCGCTTGCCCCACGTACAGAAGCGCAGAACGGTCTCGTATCCGCTTCCAGTCTCGCGCCCTGCCCTCTATACGGTTACAATGGCAGTAATTGAATGACATGATTGACATTAGCTATGGAGAACTGAAGCTCCGCATTCATCCATCGCGCAGCAATTGAGGCAGGTGAAACCCAGTGACCACAGTTGACGAGACGATACAGGATGTTGCTCCTGAGTCCAATCAGGAACTCAAGAGCATCGCCCAGCAGGACTACAAATACGGCTTCATCACTGAAATCGAAACGGATACTGTTCCGCCCGGCCTCACGGAAGACACCATCCGCCTCATCTCCTCCAAGAAGAACGAGCCGGAATGGATGCTGGAGTGGCGGCTCAAGGCATTCCGGCATTGGGAATCCCTGCTTGACAAGGAGCAGATCCCCGATTGGGCGCATATCAAGCATCCGCCCATCAACTTCCAGGACATCATCTACTACTCCGCGCCCAAGCAGAAGGAGCAGCTCAGCAGCCTCGATGAGGTCGATCCCGAAGTCCTCTCAACATTTGAGAAGCTTGGAATCCCTCTGGAGGAGCAGAAGAGGCTGGCCGGCGTCGCGGTGGACGCCGTCTTTGATAGCGTCTCCGTCGCCACCACCTTCAAGGAAAAGCTCGCCGAACTCGGCATCATCTTCTCCTCCTTCTCGGAAGCCATACAGGACCACCCGGAGCTTGTGAGAAAATACCTCGGCTCCGTCGTCCCCTACACTGACAACTTCTATGCCGCCCTCAACGCCGCCGTCTTCTCCGACGGTTCTTTCTGCTACATCCCCAAGGGCGTGCGATGCCCCATGGAGCTCACCACCTACTTCCGCATAAACACGGAGAACAGCGGCCAATTCGAGCGCACGCTGATCGTGGCGGACGAAAGCTCCTACGTCAGCTACCTTGAGGGTTGCAGCGCCCCCATCCGTGACACCAACCAGCTCCACGCCGCCGTCGTCGAGCTTGTCGCGATGGACGACGCCGAGATCAAATACTCCACCATCCAGAACTGGTACCCCGGCGACGAAAACGGAAACGGCGGCATCTACAACTTCGTCACCAAGCGCGGCAAGTGCCTGGGCGCGCGATCCAAGATTTCATGGACGCAGGTGGAGACCGGCTCCGCCATCACGTGGAAATACCCCAGCGTCCTCCTACAGGGCGACGACTCCATCGGCGAGTTCTACTCCGTCGCCCTTGTAAAGGGACGACAGCAGGCGGACACCGGCTCCAAGATGACCCACATCGGCAAGCGTACCAAGAGCACCATCATCGCCAAGGGTGTCAGCGCCGGTCAGGCCGAGAACACCTATCGCGGCCTCGTTCGCGTCAACCCCGGCGCGGATGACGCATGGAACTTCACCCAGTGCGACTCCCTCCTCATCGGCGACCAGTGCGGCGCCCACACCACGCCGTACGTTGAGGTCAAGAACAAGTCCGCCAATCTTGAGCATGAGGCCTTCACATCCCGAGTCAGCGAGGATCAGCTCTTCTACTGCAACTCGCGCGGCATCTCCGTTGAAAAGGCCCACTCCATGATCATCAACGGGTTCTGCGAAGAGGTCTTCAAGAAGCTGCCTTTCGAGTTCGCCGTTGAGGCCACGCGGCTCCTTGAGCTCAACCTTGAGGGCACCGTCGGCTAGGAACTCCGTCAATACGGCAGCTCCACCAGGACGACATGACCACCACGAACCCGCTCGATACGTACCTCACGGATTTCGCAGACGCCGCGAGGGAATATCATGCCGCGCGTGCCGGGCGAGACCCGGAATGGATCGCGGACATTCGCGCTGAGGCGTTGGACAGCTTTCAGGAACTCGGCCTCCCCATCACCCGCCGCGGCAACGAGGAGTGGAAATACACGGACATCCGCCCCCTCGTCCGCAAGGGATTCGCGGCCCCATCTTTCACAGAAGATGATGCCCCTGCCCTTGACCTTGACTCTCTGGACGTCGGCAATTCTTCATGGCACCGGGTCGTCATCGTCGATGGTCGATTCGCGCCGGAGCTTTCAGCTACAGACAACTTGCCTGACGGCATCGTCACGGGAAGCCTCGCCGAGGCCGTACACTCCGAGACCGACACCGTCCGTGCTCATCTGACCCGCCTCGCTGATCACAAGGAGCAGGGCTTCACCGCCCTCAACACCGCCCTCGCCGCGGACGGCGCGCTCATCCTTCTCCCGCGCATGACCGCGGTGGATGAACCCATCCAGGTCGTCTATGTTTCCACGGAGCGAACGCAGGGAACGGCTTCCCTGCCCCGCACTCTGATCATCGCCGGAGAGGACAGCTCCGCCGCAATCGTCGAAACCCACGTCTCTACGTCTGATGAAGCACACCTCACCAACGCCGTCACGGAATTGGTCGTTGGCGCGGGCGCGAACATCTCCTACTGCAAGGTGCAGCAGGAGAGCGAGGCCACCTACAACGTTTCCACCACGCAGGTTGAGATCCATGAAAACGCGACTTTCCGCTCCATGGCCATCGACATCGGCGGACTGCTTACCCGCAACAACCTCACCGTCGTCATGACGGGCGAGGGATCAAACAGCGATGTCCGCGGCGCGTATGTCATCACCCGTGACCAGCACGTGGACAACCAGGTCATCGTTGACCATCTCGTCGGCCACAACGATATGAACGAACTCTACAAGGGAATCCTGGACGGCCATGCTCGCTCGGTCTTTCACGGCAGCATCATCGTCCGCCCCAACGCCGCCAAGGTGAACGCGATGCAGGTGGACAAGAACCTCCTGCTGTCAAATGACGCGGAGGCGGACACCAAGCCCGCATTCTGGATTTACTGCGACGACGTGCGCTGCGGACACGGTGCAGCCTGCGGCAATCTTGACGACGACGCGATGTTCTACCTCCGGAGCCGCGGCATTGAGGAGGAAGAGGCACGGATGATGCTCATTCGCGCCTTTGTCTCCGAGATCGTGGACGCCATTCAGGAGCCGTCCATTCACGGCCACGTCGCCGCGCTCATCGCGGACAAATTGGATAACCTTTAGGCAGGCATTTGTACCGCTGTGGATGATGTAGAGGGGACGGAAGCGTGCCCTCCTGCGGGAGGAGTGGAGGTGTAATGACCACGGATTCCGCACCGCTCCGCATAGCCGTTATCGGTTCAACCGGCTCGCTCGGCCAGATCGTGCTTTCCGTTGCCCGTTCCCTGGGCGATAACGTCCGTGTCGTGGGCCTCGCCGCCGGTTCCAACCTTGAGCGCCTCGCCGAACAGATCCAGGAATACCGACCCACTCTGGCCGGTTTTGCCCGCGGACGATGGCGTGATGACATCCCGGAGGGCGTGGAGTTCAAGTCCATCAACGACATTGTCTCCTCTCCGGACGTTGACATGGCCATAATCGCCAGCGTTGGACGAAACAGTCTTGAAGCGGCGTGGACAGCCATTGATGCCGGCAAGCGTGTCGCCATCGGCAACATTGACACGCTCTACATCGCCGGTTCCCTGCTTGCCCGCCGTGCAAAGGAGACCGGCGCAAGTATCTTCCCTCTGGATGACGAACCCATCGGCGTCTGGCAGACACTGTGGGGAGAAAGCGCGGAGTCGGTTCGGCAAGTGACCATGACATCAACGTGGGGCACCGTGCAGGCGCGCCGCCTGCCCCGCCACGGCACCCAGCTCCCCTCCACCATGCCGAACGCCCGCCCGGCCCGCGCCGTTGGACGCAAGCGTTCGATCGATGCCTCAACCCTCATGGTCAAGGCAACGCAGGTGGCGGTCGTCAACTCTCTCTATGACATCCCCCTGGAGAACATCAATATCCTCTTCCATCCGCAGGGCCTCGTTCGCGCCCTGACCGAGTTCAACGACGGATCGGTCAAATCCGCTCTCTTCATCCCGGACATGCGTGTCCCCGTCCAGCTTTCCCTCGCATATCCAAACCGATGGGCGAACGCGGAGATCAACCGCGTCGACCTGCTCGCAGAGGGTCGCCTCTCATTTGAGCCGCTGGAACATGAGCTTTTCCCCTGCTACCAGATTGCTATTGACGCGGCGCGGCAGGGTGAGACCTATCCGGCAGTCGTCGCGGCGGCCAATGACGCCGCTATTGAACTCTTCATCTCTCAGCAGATTGGCCTTACTGACATCCCCAATATCATTGATCGCGCCGCCAACGCTCACCGCCCTCAACCCCTTGACGACTACGCAAGCATCATTGAGGCGATGGACTGGGCAAAGACCTTTGTCGGCGGCCAGGTCCCGTACTGATCAGCGAATCGCGGCCGCCCTTATCTTGAATCTATCGCGCTAACAAACCGACCGGAGGACGAATGAATCCTTGGCGAGCACTTACAATTGCCCTCCTTGCCGTGGCGCTCGTCGCCGCGTCGATTGCATGCGAAGACGAGGAGGAGCCTGAAGCCACCGCCGTCCCAACCCGCGCGCCGGCAGTCGCAACTCCTGTCACTGTTCCCCCAACCGCCACACCCGTTCCACCCACCGCCACTTCTGAGCCAACGGCCACGCCGCGTCTCGCGCCAACACCGACTCCTCAGCCTGAGGAGGAAGTGCTGACCATCCTCTATTGGCAGGCGCCCACATTGCCCTTCCCGTACCAGTCTTCTGGGAGCAAGGACCGCGACGCCGGGGCAATAGTGCTTGAATCTCTCGCAGTAATTGATCCCGATGGCAATGTCGTTCCGAAGCTTGCCGCCGAGATACCCTCGATCGAAAACGGCGGCATCTCCGAAGACGGCCTCACCATCACATGGAAGCTGCGTGACAACCTCACGTGGTCGGACGGGAGCGACCTCACCGCCGATGACGTCATCTTCACGTGGCTCTATTGCACAGCTGAGGAAATCGCTTGCTTATCGGAGCACACCTTCAGCGCCTTTGAGTCTGTCGAAGCAGCCGGACCCCATGAGGTTGTCTTTACGCTTAGGGAGAAGGCGCGGGACCCGGTAATACTGCTTGCGGGAACAGACACCCCGATCATCAGCAAAGCCCAATTCGAGGATTGCATCGCCGCAGCCACGCCCAACTGTGATGAACAACACCGCGTTCCTATCGGCTCAGGCCCCTACCGAATCGTCGATTTCAGATCCAATGACCGCGCCGTCTATGAGCGCAACCCGCACTATTGGGGCGGACGGCCGTATTTCGACCGCGTGGAGCTCATCGGCGGCGGCGACGCCGAGTCGGCCGCGCAGGCAGTTCTCGTTGACGCTACAGCGGACTATGCCTGGAACCTGCAGGTTACCCGGGCCCAGCTTATTCTCTGGCTCGGCAACGAACTCGGTGATCTTGTTACGGCCTTTGCGAGCGACGTTGAACGCATCGTCGTCAACCAGACGAATCCCCATACCGAAATTGAGGACAACCGCTCAGAGTACCTTGGCGGCCGGAACCCCCACCCGTTCCTCACATTCGCACCTGTCCGAAAGGCCATGGCCATGGCCATCGACCGCCAGCGTATCGTCGATGATCTCTACGGCTCCGCCGGCATAGCAATGTGCAACCTTGTTGCGGCGCCGGCGCGGTTTGTCTCCGAGAATAACGACGCCTGCCTTGTGCAGGACATCGAGGGTGCCAAGGCCCTGCTCGAGGAGGAAGGTGTCATCGATACAGATGGCGATGGCGTTCGCGAATACAACGGCGTCCCGCTCACGCTCACCTACCAGACCACAGCCAACGCCGTCCGTGAGGGCACCTTCGCGCTGATTCAGGGCTGGTGGGCTGAGATCGGAATTGAGAGCACGTTGATTACACACGATGCCAGCATCTTCTTCGGTGGCAACCCGGCCGAGTACACGGAGTCATACCGCCGCTTCATTGCGGATGTCCAGATGTACACAACCGGCTCCGGCCTTGATCCCCAGGGCTATCTGGGCACATACCAGTGCAAACATATCCAGTCGCGCGAAAACATGTGGGCTGAGGAAAACAACGTTCGCCTGTGCAACGAGACATATGATTGGGTGTACAGCCAACTCGAGAACGCCACCGAACCTGAACGTGAAGCCACCTTGCGTGCGCTTAACGATGCCATCGTGGGGCCGGCATATGAGATTCCTCTCGTGCTTCGCGGCTTCGTCTCCGCAAAGGCAAACGGGTTGGAAGGCGTCCAGATGAACGCATGGGACAGTGAGCTCTGGAACATCGCAGAGTGGCATCGCTAATCGATCGGCAGCGGCGCAACGGCAGGAATGTACTACTACGATCTCCACTCCCACTCCGTTGCCTCGGACGACTCTCGCGCAACCGTGGAACAATACATGAAGTGGATTGTCACGTTGAAGAAACGCGGCATGCAGGTGGATGGCATCGTCCTCACTGAACACCGTCAATTCTCCCTTGATTTCGACTATTCGGCGCTTGCCAAGCAATTTGGCGTCACCATTCTGAAGGGTGCCGAGCTCGATACGCGGCACGGCCATTTCCTCGTCTACGGCGTCTCCGGGAAACTTGCTGCCGCCATTGATCCTGCGGATGTGGCGATGGACTCGTTCCATTTGATGGAGACCGCTGAGAAACACGGAGGGATAGCCATTCCCGCCCACCCCGGCCGCGCCGGCATCGGCCTCGTCTCGTGGATGTCTGACGGAATCGAGTTCCCACAGGTCAACATCGTCGAGCGCCTGAACGGCGGAAACCGCCCTGAAGAGGCCGAGGCTGCCGAGAAATTGGTGGCCGAAAAAGGCTACTCTGGAATCGGCGGCAGCGATGCCCACTTCGTCAGCGCAATCGCCCGCTGCCTGACTGCCTTTGACGCGCCGATCTCGTCCGAGGCCGAGCTTGTTGAAGCTCTGAGGTCCGGCGAGTTCAACGCCGTCCGCCTTGAAGATACTCAGCAATGAGCTGATGGGAGGGAAACAGGGGAAAGGTATGACATCCAACGACGGGAACGGCGGCGATGCCGCTGCGCCGCAGATAACCTTCAATGAGGCCATCCTGCACGTCGAGCAGATGACGGGGATCATTGAGTTGACGCAGGAGATGGTCGACCGCTATATCGAGCTGACCGGCATCCCGAAGTCTGAAGTGAGAGACGGTGAACGGCAGGAAGCACCCATGGCCATGCTCAACGTCTTCTTCACCCGCAACCAGGAACGGGGCGCGGACGTCAAGTTGGAGGGCGCAACCGTCGGCCTCAACGCCGGTCGCGCCATTGAACTCCACACCCCCATCTATGTTGGTGACAAGCTGACACGATACGCCGTCTTGCAGGACGTGTACTCCAAGACGGGCCGCTCAGGAACAATGGCCTTTGAGGTCTGGGAAATCCTCTTCCGCAATGATGCGGGCGAGCTTGTCGCCCGCGCCCGCGACTCCATGGTATTCCGCGCCCCCGGTGTTCCTCCGGCGAGGGACGGGGAGGCGCAATCATGAGCAATGATCAGGTCCATGCTGACATCGGCGATGAGGTCCCTCCCATCGAATGGACGCCCCACACCTCGTGGGTCAAGGACATGATGGCCCTCTCCGGCTGGCTCAATGACAACGACGCCGAGCGGGGTTCCATGAGCGGCCTCAGCCGATTCACGGACGAGGAGACCGCACGTAGCGAGGGATTCAACAGCATGATCGTGCCCGGCAACCTTGGCATGACCGCCATGGAAACTGCCCTCCAGCGCTGGCTGCCCAACGGACGCATCGAGAAGCTCGATTGCGTCTTCCGCATGCCGGTCAACCAGGGCGAGACCTACACCGCCACCGGCGTCGTCACGGACCGCCACGACGAGCCCGATCGAGTCATCCTTGAGATTGACGTATACCTGCTGCGAGCCGACAATCTACGCCCACAGGGCGGCACGGCGGTCATTACCATCGCGACAGGATGAACAAGGAATCAACACATCCCCTGCCCCATGCAAAGCAGATCCGATAAGGAGGAACCAGGATGGCAATCTACTCGATAAACGGCAAAACACCCCAGGTTGATCCCACCGCGTGGATCGCCCCGTCGGCAAGTGTCATCGGCGATGTGGTAATCGGCCCCAACGTCAGCGTCTGGTTCAACGCGACGTTACGTGGAGATTCCGGCCGCATCACCGTTGGCGAGAACACCAACATCCAGGACGGCGCGGTGCTCCATGAGGAGACGACCATTGGCGCGAACTGCGTCATCGCCCACATGACCCTCGTCCATCACGTCAAGACTGGTGACAACGTCCTGATTGCCAACGGCGCAAAGTGCGTCGGCGCGCCCGGCCCTGCTGAGATTGAGATTGGCGAGGGCGCAATCGTCGGCGCGGGATCTCTTGTCACGCCCGGCACGAAGATCGAGGCAAACACTCTGGTAATGGGAAGTCCCGCCAAGCCCGCCCGTGAGGTGGATGACCGCCTGCGTGGCGTCCAACAGGGCCCGCTTCAGGCCTATCTCAAGAGCAAGGACGACTACAAAGGCGACTCATTCCAGCAAGTCGGCTAAAAACCCCCGCTCGCCCTGAGCCTGTCGAAGGGCGCCCATCCGTCATTCCCGCACCCATCCGTCATTCCCGCGAAAGCGGGAATCCAGAACTGGGGATGCCGGAACCTTATGACCTTGACTGGTAAAGATAATCCGTCACGGCCAGGATCGCGTTATACAGGTACGCGATGTACTCGTGCAGCGGCAGATCCAGCGGCCTGATCTCCTCGCGTCGGTCCGCGTACTCCTGCGCGCCCAGTGTTTCAAAGGTGGCGCGCACAACCAGCTCATAGATCTCACCGTCCGGGCAGACGACGATAGGCCCGCGATCCGGAGACTCCATCTCGCGCGGCTCCACCTCAATCGCCTCGAGCGGCGAATCGGGAAACACGGCCGGAAACCGCTCAATCTGGTCGATGGCGGCCAACAGTGTCTCGCGCAGGTCCCCCACACTCCTCTGCAGAACTGAATCGCTGCGCGCCCGCAGCGTCAACGGATCCACCGACGGCATCCCACCTTGCACCACTGTCTCCTCCGCCTATTGGCTGGCCATCCCTCTGAATCAATACACATCACGAGAGTAGCACTGCGCCAATCACCCCGTTCGCCCTGAGCCTGTCGAAGGGCACTCCCTTTGACCGAGATTCGCGGGGAAACGTATCATGAATAGGTTGCGATCGTGTCCGGCAACGTAGCTCAGCGGCAGAGCGGGCGCTTCATAAGCGCTAGGTCACAGGTTCGAATCCTGTCGTTGCCACCACACGAGACACATACCGTGGCGCGAAGAACCCGTCTCTGCGCGAGCGTGAAGCGCGGCGCGATGGAGAACGGAAAGAGTCACGGCCAACGGGGGGCGGTTAGCTCAGCTGGTTAGAGCGCTTCCTTCACACGGAAGAGGTCACAGGTTCGAGTCCTGTATCGCCCATACCGACTAGTCAGCCATTAATTCTGTTGAAGACCCCAACCACTGCGCAATAAGCAACGATACTCACCAAGCTCAAGACATCTGAGAAAAGATGCCTTTAGCGGCTGCATAGAGTCACTCAGGCCGTGCGCCGTCTTCTAACGATGTAAACCAGCGCGATCGCCGCGGCAACCACAACGACGATGGTCGAAATGAGTAGCCACGGCGGCTCAGAGACTCCCCCATCCGCCCCTGCATCTTCTCCCTCGACTGTCGGAATCACTGGTGGGACTGTAGGAGAAGGAGTCGGTATTTCAGTTGGAGTAGGCGATGGCACGATGGTCGGCGGCAGGGTTGGCGTCGGTGAAGGGATTGCCGTTGCGGTGGCCGTAGGGGTCGGTGACGGGATTGGAGTGTTGGTTGGTGTCGGAGTCGGTATTGGTGTGGAGGTGGGCAGAGCAAAGCCGCAGGCGCCCACATCATCGGCCAAAAGGAACGCAGGAGACCAGTTCGATATGGGTTGTCCGCCCGATCTGTCAAGGACTCGGACAGTCAAGGTAACACGGCCGATGTGTGACCAGATGCGCTCCCAGAAATGGGGCAAGTCGACTGTGATGAGTGAGCGACCATCCTCCAGCCGTACCGGTTCGGCGGTGAAATGCTCTCGGTGAAGCGAAATGAGCTTGCGAAACTCAAGCGGAATAAACCTTTGCTCCGGCAGCCCTGTGACCACCAATTCCAGTTTCCTCTCATAGGCTCTGCTGGTCTGACGAATAACGCAGAAAGGCGGCTCAGGCTCTACAGATTCAATTGAGACCAGATAAGTAGGATTTGGAATATCTTCGAGTGGTGGTGAATCGGCGGCAGTGACGGGAGGATTGTTGAAGGGGTTCTTATAGACGAGGACGCGACCACGATTCATGTCTCCTACGTAGAGGTTGTCGTTGTCGTCGAACGTTGCCGTGTAGTACATCGAGCCATAGTCGTTGAGGAAAAAGTCGGGTAATTCCGGTCCTTCTAAGGGATCTTCGTAGACTCCCACGAATCTGGGGCTTACGTAGGCGTTATAACCCACCACCATCCGGTTCGTACTATCGAAAGCAGGCTCCCATGTGGCGGCCGTAAGTCTGCCCCTATGTTGTGGGATGACAAGCTTTGGTTCATGTGGGTAGTTCCATACATTACTGAGACCTGAAGTGGAATGCCTGAACTCGGATGACGCCAGAGGTCCAAAAATTGTTTGGTCGGTGGCTGTAGGAGTTGTATCCGCTTCGAAGATCAGAAGGCGGAAATTGCCCTCTACTTCCAGCGCGTGATCCGAAACGTACAGATTCCCCATCCTGTCAATAGACAAGCCGCCCGGGTAACACAGATCACGCAACGAGACCCTATCCGATTTCCCCTGGTTGCACTCTGTGCTCGAGGCATCATCTTGCCCCAGAACCACGTCGACCACAGGGCTTGTTAGGGGATCTCGAATGCGCAGAACGCGATGATTGACCGTATCACTCAACCACAGGAATTCTCCGCGCCCAACGGGCGCAATACCCAGTACACCTAACCCGAGCGTAATCTCGTCCTCAGTCCCCAGTACCGGAAAGGAGGTTGATTCTCTCCAGATTGTATGGATAGGCACGGAGAACTCAGTCAGCGGGAGTTGATATACGTCAAGGAAGTCTCTGCCATCAAAGCCCAACACCCATAGTCTGCCAGCGCCGTCTACCTTTATCCTGCCGCAGCAATAGTGCCATCCACCAGCGGCAAATTCGTCTCCAACGATGCCGTCGGCGGGCCGTCCGTTGCTCAGCGTGCTGAGCCCGTTCCAGAACATGAGCCTTTTCCTGTCAGATACAATCAACTGATCCTGCCATGTCGCGATACCCCGGGGTCCGTGGATTCCGTATCTGTCTCTGAAATTGTCTTCGTAAGGCGGGAAGAATAGCCGGCCCTCAGGGTCGATACTTTGCTCACTATCGTGTGCCAAGCCACTTGTCGGGAAACGAAACACGTCAGCCGCATCGTGATAGACCGGCACGAGTACATTGCCTTGGCCATCTATCCCGATGCTTCCGCCTATCGGGCACAAGTGCGCTCCACCGGGAACTCCTCTCATGGGTGGGCCGCACCTTTTATCCGGCATGAACGAGTCCTTCCCCAAGACCGCAACCACAGACTCTTCGGTCGTATTCCACAGTTCGACCATGTAATTGCTTGCGTCAACGATCCAAATACCGCGGCCTGCAGGGTCGATTTCGATTGACGTAGGATGATGGAGTTCAGTCCCGAAAGTAGCTGTTGCTTCCATCCATGATTCGAAAGGAGGTTCAAATACTAAGACCCGGTCGTTGGCAGCGTCGGCGACCAGAAGCCGCCCTTCTAGATCGAATCTGACGGCCGACGGCGCATGCAACCGCCTCAAGCTTGACCCGGGTTGCTTCGAATTGAATCCAAATTGTCCCAGGACTAAATCTGCAGTCTCAGCAATCTCTCCGGAATCTGACTCGGTCGGAAAGCGCAGGATTCGGTTGTTTCCTGTGTCAGCAACCCACAGATTGCCCTCAGCATCCAGATCAACTCCCGAGCCAAATCGATTGAGGGTGGACTGAATCACAACTGACTGGAGGCACAGAGTCTGCGCAGTGGGTTTCTCGAAGTTACCTCTGTTGCACTCTTGGCCGGAGAAATCGGATTGGCCCCAAACCTGATCGGCAATTGAATCACTCTCAAAGGGGTCTTCGTACTTGAGGACTCGATTATTGAAGGAATCGGGCACGTAGAGACTGCGATTACCGTCGACAGCCATCGTCACAAACGAATATGTCTCCGCGGGACTGAGCGAATGGTCTGGGATGCCGCACAACGTCTTGGCCGTCGGCTGGGATCGAACCGGATAATGCTGAACACTGCTGTCATCATTGCAGCTGCCACGGTCGTATGCGGATGGTTGTCCGATTACGATGTCGGAGGAACAGGCCCCTTCTCCCTCGTAGCATTTGGCCAGATCAATCCCAAGGATGCGGTTGTTGCCGGAATCCCAAACGTACACCCTCCCCGGCTCGACCGACCGGTCAACAACAACCCCGCCCGGATTGTTCACTTTGAACGGCACGACACTCTTCGGCCCAGTTTGTGAGAAGTCCGGCTTTCCGATGACGATATCCGCCCAGAGATCGCCCTCTTCACCCCTGACCGGTGACGTGGAGGGAAAAGGACCAGGAGCAGGAATATGAATGGGCATTTGGCCTTCTTTGATGCAGTCCGTCTCGTTCCGAGCAAGCATGAAGTGATCAGACCAATTGGAGAACCACCCTGTGTTAGCGTCAGCCAAGCGAACCTGCAGGAAGAACAATTCAGAAGTTGAGTCCAAGTGCTCCTCTGCAAGAGCCATGTCGAGAGTAATCAACTCGGAGCCTTCCCAACTAACGCTGTCGCCGAACAGGAATGTGGGCTTCTGACTGTTCAGACGGCGCCAGAACTGTAGTCGAGTATCTGGCCCTGCCCCCAAATTACTTCCGGTGATGATGAGTGTCCTCTCCGCAGAATCATCGGAATTCAGGATGAGGCAGGAGGGTGGCGACGGCTCCACTGAGTGAATAGTCGGCTGCGCGTCCTGCGCCAATACAGAGTGCAGCAGACCTCCACTCCAGAATTGAGCCCAGATGAGAAGAGCCAGGAGTATGAGCCCTACTAGGGCCACAATCCCGATAGGTCTCTTTAACAAGGACATCTACCACCCTACCACTAACTCAAAGGTAGTTCGCAGTATTGACCTGTATCGCCCACCACGGGCTCTGGCATCGGCTGAAGCACTCAGTGCAATTGGCTTTGTGAGACAGGATTGTTGTAGGATTCCAGTGGCTGGCATCGTCAGTTCCGTATGCCACAGCGTGGTATAGAGAGGATCAACACTCAGCACAGTGAGGCTGAAGGAGGACTGGAAGACATGGAAGGCATCTTCTTCTTGTTGATAGGCGCGGCAATCTTTTCACAGGCCTGGTATGTGCTGGGCTTGTTCTCCGAAGGGCGCACCACCGGTGTGCTCCTCGCAGTGCTTGGACTGCTCTCTCTCGGCACCTTCATGTTCAGTACAACCATCACGCCAACCCTGATTTCAGGCGAAGGCGCAACGGAGCTGCTGACAGCATTCACCGCGCTCATCATCCTCTGGGCTATCTACGCTGTTGCAGTTGGAACTCACGGCATCTGGGATCTCGACACACGAGCTATCGGCTTCTACAGCGCCTTCCTGTCCGTAGCCTCCCTGGTCGTATTCCTCATCTTCGCAATCTCCACGGCTGACGGCGGGACATTCGAGCACTCCCTGGACATATGGCTCTCCCTGTCCATCGTCCCCTTCCTGCTCTCCATCATCTCCGCTCTCGTGTTCTTCTACATGGCTCTTGAATTCCAGGTGCTGAGACTCGTCACGGGCTGGGCACTGCTCTTCGGCGGCGCGGTCGTCGGCCTTGTGGGGCTCTGGGCCCTCACGTCGGTCGTCGCATAAAAACTGGAACGAGCCCGGGGCCTCTCGTGCCGAGGGGCCCCATAAGCGAGTCGCCATGGGACTTTGATCCCATGGCAGTGTGAGGAACATATGACAGGTGAACTTACTGTCGAGGCCATCATATCCGGGGCCGAGAGCGAAGCCACCAGGTACTCGTGGGAAGGGACATTCAAGGACTACCTCCAAATTGTCCTGGACGACCCCGCAAAGAGCCGACTCTCCCACGCCTACATCTATGACGCCATTGTCGCCAACGGCTCGGGCGTTACGCCTGACGGCGACCGCGTCTACGACTTGTTCAAGGATGAGATATTCGGCCTGGAAGACCCCATAGACCGCATCGTTCAGTACTTTGCCGCCTCCGCGCAGCGATTCGAAGTGCGCAAGCGCATCCTGCTTCTCCTTGGCCCCCCGGCCAGCGGCAAGTCCACCGTCACTGAACTCATCAAGAAAGCCATGGAGGATTACTCCAGGAGCGACGACGGCATCGTCTACGCCATCAAGGGCTGCCCCATGCAGGAGGACCCCCTCCACCTGCTCCCCGGGACTCTCAGGCCTCAACTCCGCGACGAATGTGGCATCTACATAGAGGGCGACCTTTGTCCGCGATGCCGCTACATGGTGGATTCCGAATATCAGGGCCGCTATGCGGACGTGCCCGTGGTGCGCGTGACGTTCTCTGAGCGAGGGGCCGTCGGCATAGGCTATTTCATGGCCAACAACCCCAACCCCTCGGACTCGTTGCTTGTCGGCAGCGTCAATACCGACCAGCTTGAAGGCGACCGGCTTGAGGTCGCAGGCAAGGCATTCCGGCTCGACGGGGAGCTCAACGTCGCCAACCGCGGCATGATTGAGATGGTCGAGATGTTCAAGGCCGACAGGCATCTGCTGACGACGCTCCTGAGCCTCGCGCAGGAACAGATCATCAAGATGGAGAGGTTCGGCTCCGTCTACGCCGATGAGGTCATAGTCGGTCATTCCAACCAGGGCGACTTCGAGGAGTTCTCCACGGACAGGAGCTCCGAGGCCCTCAAGGATCGTATCATCGCCGTGAACATCCCCTACAACCTGAAGGTGACGGAAGAGGTCAAAATCTACCAGAAGATGACCAAGTCCAGCCTCATGGGAGATGTGTGCATTGCCCCGCTAACCCTGAAGGTCGCCAGCGCATTCTCCGTATTGGCGCGGCTGGACCCGCCGGATCGTCATGCGATGTCCATGCTGGACAAGCTGCGGCTCTATGATGGCGACGTTGTGCCCAACTTCACCCGGCAGGATGCCCGTGAGATGCAGCGCCAGAATCCGATGGAGGGCATGTCCGGGATCTCACCCAGGTACGTGATGAACCGCATCGGAGCGGCGGCCAGCGAGCCGAACGTCCAGTGCCTCACACCGTTCGCTGCTCTGAGCAGCCTCTGGGAAGGCCTGGATGAGAACGTCAGCTACGAGGCCGACGCCGCAACAAGGGTCTCGCTCATAACTGACGCGGTCAAGGTGTACGACGATCTGGCCGTGCGAGATGTGCAGATGGCCAGCGAGGAAGGGTTCGAGGCACGCGCCAAGGACCTGCTTAACAGCTATCTTGACGATGTCCGCGCGTATCTGAAGGACATCTCCCGGAAAGACTACAAGCCCACCCGCGCCGATGCCGAACGGGAGCGCGATATGCGGGCAATAGAGCGCGTCCACGGGATCACTGATCGGAACAAGGAAACATTCCGGCGTGAGATAAACCAATACGTAGCCGCCTGGCGGAGCACTGGCAAGTCCTTCGAATACGACTCCGAGCCCCGTCTCAAGGAAGCCATCGAGAAGCAGCTCCTTATCTCGCGGGACGCTCTCAACAAGAGCCTGACTCGACCCCGCTTCGCAAGGCAGCGCGCCAACTGGACGCAGCGTTGGAGGAGCATCACTGCCAGGCTGGTCGAATCCTATGGCTATTGCGATACGTGTGCTGACGATGTGGTCAACTACGTCAACCACATCCTGAAGGGCCGCAAGGCCGTCAGAGTCCACAAGAACGAGGGCGTTGAGTGGCTCTGGGAGAAGAATCCCCAGAGAGGATCAAACAGGTAGCAGTTCGCTTAGGCAGCACAACCATCGATTACACGGTGCGCCGCAGCGCGCGGCGCCGCAAAACCGTGCAGATTAGCGTTGTCAACGGCGAGGTTATCGTCGCCGCGCCCCGGCGAACTCCCGCCCGCGAACTTGAAGCTATCGTCCGGGAACGCACCAAGTGGATCCTGAAGAAGTTCGCGGAGGAAGCTCAGAAACCCGCTCCCGCCCGTTTCGTCACCGGCGAAACCCTGCCCTACCTCGGCGAGAACATATCCCTCACTGTCACTCTGTCCCACGACCCCAAACCAACCGTCCGATTCGCCCGTCAACGGTTCTCTGTTTCCGTCCCCGCCAACCTTGACGACGAACAGCGAGCAGACGCCATCCGCGCCGCCCTCACCGCATGGTACAGAGACCGAGCCGCCGAATACCTCCCCGGTATCGTGGAGAACTGGCTGCCCCGCCTCGGCAGTGACAAGCCCACCCGGATACTCATCCGGAATCAGAAACAGCGGTGGGGCAGCTGCTCAGTGGACGGCACTCTCCGATTCAACTGGCGGGTCATGATGCTCAAGCCGCCGCTAATCGAGTACATCGTCGTGCATGAACTCGCGCACCTGGCGCACTCCAACCACTCCCGTGATTACTGGGCACACGTATCCACCGCCATGCCGGACGCACAGCAAAGGCGGAAGACCTTGCGAGACGCCGGCCAAACACTACCCGCGCTCTAAGCGCGCAAGACGCCGCTCGCCCTGAGCCTGTCGAACGGAGGTAGAGGCCCCTACACCTCCGTCTTGAGCGCCTCCAGTGCCTGCCGCACGATTGACCGCCGCAGGTCCTTCTCCTCCTCGGGATCAAGCTCGGCGTCACCCAGCGGATACACGATGCCTTTCCCTTGGATGACCCTGTTGGAGCCGACCATCTTGGCCACCGGCGTCACCGCTGTCACCTGCGCCACGGGAATGCCCGCCTTCTCAAGTTCCGTCGTAATCGCAGCGCCGCTGCGAGTGCTCGTCCCTCAAGTGGATGTCAGGATGACGGCATCAACTCCGGCGTTCTTGAGATTCTCAGCAATCTCCTGGCCGATGCGCCTGCTGTTCGCAAGCGGGTTGGCCAGTCCGGTCATGGACAGGAACTGCTCGTAGACCTTGCCAACCTCTCCGGCCTTCTCCAGTTCCTTGAGAACATCAACTGGCACCAGCCGATCCGGGTCGTTCAGCACATGGCGGTTGTCGTACCCGCGGTGATAGACCTCGTAGTCCTCACCTTCAAGATCATCCACGGTCGCGATGTCATACGATCCCCAGATCGTGGACGCGATTGCAGGCATGTTGTCCGGGTTCCCTGCCGGAACGAGTCCGCCGTCCGTAACGATGGCGACCGTCGCGTTGCTCAAATCAGCAACGGCGGGTGGTGCGGGAATTGGCTCGAATCCCGTCTGTGTCAGCTCCGTCTCGTACGGCTGCCCCAGCGTCTTGGCAACAATGATGTTCGCCAGGCGCACCGCGGCCGGCTCCTCGACAATCTCATCGCGCATGATGCCGCGAGGGATGTAGCCCCACTCCGCCGGCCTGCCCACGTCTTCGCCGGACGCGGTGACCTTGGCGATGGCGGACATCTTGGTCAGCACGTCTCGCATCTCAGCGACGTTCTCGCCGGAATCGACGATGTACAGCTCCTGCCGGTACAGGTCAACGCCGGGATTCTCTACACCCATGCCCGTCACGACGGGAATCCCCAGCTCCGCCTGCACCGCCGCGCACAACGCGCCCGCCGCCACGCCGTAACGCCCGGCCACGAAGCACGGCCCCGCCACGAACAACTCAGCGCCGGAGTCCCGCACCTCATTCACGACGAGTTCCATGACGCTTTCGAGGTTCTCGGCGGCGTAGTTGTCGCCGCAGATGATCGTCTTGACGACCGTAGAGTCGTCGCCGAGCACCTGCTCCAGCAGACGCCCGGGGCCGACGGCCTCGGCGCGAACCTCAGGCCCGACGCCCGCCTGCTCCTCGCCGCCCAGCCCGCCAAAGAACTGGTTCAGATAATGTACGACCTTCATCTCAGGCCTCCCCTGTTCTTCTCCTTGAGCTCGCCCCGTTGGCGGCTCAGTACACCACCGCCCGCACGACTGATGCGCCCTGCTGATTCGTCACGCCACAGAGCGCTCCCGCCGGAATCTGCGTCATCTGTGCTAGCGCCTGCGCAGCAGCGGGAGAACCGGCAATCACACGCTCGACCGGTTCAACGTCCCAGGCGATGTCTCCACCTCCGCCATACACAATCGCGTCAACCTCCGGATAATTGAACAACATGGCGGACTCCGCCCGCCTGTCGCCGGACGAGTCGGATACCTGCACCACGGTTTTCATTCCGAGTGCCTCACAGATGCGGGCTGTCTCGCCCATATCCACGTGCGGCGCACCGCCGCCGTATTTGGTCAACACAACGCCGTCCGCATTGAGATTCCACTTGGCCTGGTGCGCGGCAAGCAAACAATTTCGGTTGCGGTCTGCCTCAAGCGACGCCGCAACCGTTGCCACCGTCCCCACAAAGTTGATCTCACCGGCCTCGTGCCGCTTGTAAAGCTCCTGGATGATCGGATGGTTCTGGTAGAAATACGTCTCCACGCGCATCACCCAGTACGAGCACACAACCGCCCCGTCCATCCATTCGTTCGGATGCATGGTGACGGGGATCATGCCCTCCGTATTGCTCCCGTACAGGATGCGCTCGTCCTCCTCCACCACCATCTGGTGCCCGTGAATCTGCCCAATGTAGGCGATACGCGGGAGGCCATCGCGATCCGTTGACGGCCCGTCGAGTTCAAACTCCTCCGTGGAGTCGGGGTCCTGGCCGATGCCTGCGCTGCCGAGAAAGACCGTCGCCCGCGCAGACGCCAACCGTAGCGCGTTCAATTCGACGTGGCGCGGCGTTCCGGGAATCATGCGCGGAACAATAACGACGTGATGCAGGTTTCCATAAGGTGAATTGGCTGCCGCCTCGCCATGCATCTCCATCATCTTTGACGCGATGCCCGGCTCTTGCTGGGCATCCACCACTGTGAGCGCAGCGCCGCGCAGCACATGTGTCGTACCCTGCCCCGCCATGGCCATCGGTCCCAGCAGGCCGGGGAAATCGGTGCCCGTGCCCGGCTCCTTGGCTCGCGGCTCGAGAATGTCGAACACAACGCCAATACGGCACGGTTGACCGGGATTCGCAACTTCTATGTCAACACTCTCGATACGACGGTCCTCAAGGATGGTCTGTCGAAGTTCATCTGCGTCGACTGTTAGCGTTCCACCGTCGAGCGACGTTCCGGAACCCAGTTTCGCGTCGCTCACCTCATGGATTGCGAGAGTGAGTTTCATCCCAATCCTCCCCCTTGTGACGCAGGCGCTCAAACGCCTTTCTCACGTTGACACACATTAGGCGGCGTAGCTACCCTCTGTCAATGACATAACAAGGTGAAACAGCTTCGGAATACGCCTGTATCCGGCGCATGTTCGCCGCCAAAAGGGAGTTTCCATGAGCCACCCCGTCGTCCGGGACATCAGGTTCTTTCTCGCCCACACGCCCGGCCTTGTCAGGCACGGGTCAAAACCCACCCGAGAAATCCACGCCAATCACAGCGTGTGGCAGGACATTAAAGGAAGCCTCCGCTCCTTTGACGACGCGGCTGCCTACGCTCCGCACCAGGTCCTGCTCGGCAACATGAAGCCGGACGACCTCAACACGGCCGCCGCGCCGTGGTACGAAAATATGCTCGCCGAATACTCCACCAGCGGCCCCCACGGCGAGCTCGTCAACGAAGACCAGTTCCACGGACTGCTCAAGGCCGCCGACGAGTTTGATCTCGTCCTGCTCGAAGAAGGCTACGCGACGCGCGTAGCGGCTGAACTCCGTAGCCATCCGCGCGTGACCGACGAGGAAATCGAGCGCATCCAGGGCGTCCCTTACTCGCGCATAGAGGAAAGGCTATCGTCCCGCGAGGGCGCCATTCCTCTCTTGACACGCGACGGTGAGACCATCGGCCTCGTTCAAACCGACTATGTGGACGATGCTTCTCTCGCACCCGACATCCTGCTTGAAAACCTTACCGTCAAGGCCACCGCGACCATGGCCCTCCGATCCGTTCTCGCCGAATCCGGCACGGACCCGGCCAGCCTCCAATACGTCATCGGCTCCGGCGAAGAGGCCATCGGCGACCGCTACAACCGCGGCGGCGGCAACCTTGGCAAGGCCGTCGCAGAGGCCGCTGCCTGCGTCAACTCAACCGGCGCGGACGTCAAGGCATTCTGCTGCGCGCCCGTCCACGCGATGGTCGTCGGCGGCAGCCTCGTCCAGTCCGGTGTCTTCCCTGAAGTCGCCGTGGTTGGCGGGTGCTCCCTTGCCAAGCTCGGCATGAAGTACCGAGGCCATCTCGCCAAGGAAATACCCGTCATGGAGGACGTTCTTGCCGGATTCGCCGTCCTCATGGGCCCGGACGACGGCACGAGCCCCGTGCTGCGCCTCGATAGCGTTGGCCGCCACAGTGTCGGCGCGGGTTCCGTACAACAGGCCATCGTGGAGGCTCTTGTCTCTGATCCGCTGGACAGGCTCGGCCTCAAGTTCGGCGACGTCGCCAAGTACGCCACGGAGATGCACAACCCGGAAATTACTGACACGGCAGGCAGCGGCAACGTCCCCCGCACCAACTACCGCCTCATCGCCGCCCTTGCCGCCCAACGCGGCGAGATCAACAAAGGCTCAGAGTCGCGTGACAAATTCGTGGAAAAGCACGGGATGCCCGGCTTTTCACCCACGCAGGGCCACGTCGCCTCCGCTATGCCGTTCATGGCGCATGCGATGGATGACCTGAGGGCGGGCGACTACCAATACTCGATGTTCTTGGCGAAGGGCAGCCTGTTCCTTGGACGCATGACCCACATGTCCGACGGCGAGTCCTTCATCATGGAAGCGAATTCGGGCGCGGGTTAGGTCTCAAAAAGTAGCGTATTATGTGCAATAGCGGGGATGACCCCGCCGCGATATAAAGGGAGAAGGTGACATGGATCTTGCGGGAAAGCGAGTGATCATCGTCGGAGAGCGGGACGGTGTCCCCGGCCCCGCCATTGAGGCCTGCGTGCGCAGCGCCGGCGCGGAGCCGGTGATGGTGCAGACGCAGTGCTTTGTTTGAACCGCCGCCGGAGCACTTGACCTTGAAGGTCAAGAAGGAATCAAGGCGACGGTTGATAACCACGGTGCAGAAGACATGGTCGTGCTGCTCGGTTCGCCCACACCGGAGAGCGCAGAGGTCTATGCGCGCACTGTGACGGAGGGCGATCCGTCCTGGGTCGGCCCGCTGGCAGGCATCGCACTCGGCCTTCCCGTCTTCCACGTCCTCGAAGAAGAGGTCAAGAGCCAGTTCGACGCCGCCGTCTACAAGGAGCAGGTGGAGATCATGGAGTCCGTCCTCGACACGGATGACATCATCGACGCCATGAAGAACGTCCGCGAAGCCGTCGGCGTCTAAGGAGCAAACAATGGCAACCCAGACCAAGACCATCGTCCTCTACACCAAGAAGGAGAACTGCCCCGACTGCGAAGTCGCCAAGCGGTTCCTCGCCGACCACAACATCGGCTACGAATCAAAGGATGTCGTCGAAAACCGTGAGTTCATGCTGGAGCTCGTCCAGAACTACCGCAGCATGTCCGTCCCCACCCTCGTCGTCGACGGCCAGGCCGTCATCGGCTTCAAGAAAGACGAATACGAGGAACTGCTGGGCATCTAACGATCCCTGTTACGAATCCGAAACCATAGGGGTGCCCAACGAGGCGCCCCTACTCTTTCTCACTGAAGGAAGGCGAGCAGGTCCTGAGAGCCTGTAAGCCGGGTTCTGTCCCCGGCCGGCGTCACCGCCAACCGGTCGATGGCCATCCATCTGGGCGTCGATTCACACCGACGCTCAAGCAGCCTACCCGAGGACGGGGTGGGCGGTCCCCTGCCCGTCTTTCGACGCGCGTCCTTCTATTTGGCCTTGCTCCAGGTGGGGTTTGGCCGCCGCCGTGTCGCCACGGTCAGCCGGGCGCTCTTACCGCCCGTTTTCACCCTTGCCTGTGCCCCAAAGGGGCCATCGGCGGTATGTCTCTGTGCCACTATCCGTCGCTCCGCAGTCTACCCGCGAAACGCCTGGGCGTTACCCAGCACCTTGCCCATGGAGCCCGGACTTTCCTCCCAAGCCGCCAAAGCGGCCTGCGCGGCCATCCGGCCCCCGGCCCTGCTCGCCGTTCGCAACTATAGTCACAGACACGCCCAACGGCAAATCTTTAGAGCATGTCATTCTGGCCGCCACCCCTGTCATTCTGAGCGCAGCGAAGAATCCAAAAACGCCTTCAACACCTCATCTGACACATCCGGCGGCACGTCATCCCGCAGTCGTCCGCGCCCAATGCCGTCGCACAGTATCCAGCGCGTCCGCCCCGCAGCCACTTTCTTGTCCACTGCCAGCGCGGCCTGGATGTCGGGTAGTTCCAGCCCCTCCGGCGCGGTCGTTGGCAGCCCATAAGCGTTCAAAAGATCAATCTGCCGCTGGCGCTCCTCTGCCGTAATCGACCCCACTCTCTCTGCTAAATGTGCTGCGAAGCTCGTCCCGATCGCGACGGCCTCCCCGTGCAGAATGCCGGTGTATTCGAGCGCGTTCTCCACCGCGTGGCCGAGTGTATGTCCGAGGTTCAGCCGCGCCCGCAGCCCTGTCATTTCCCTCTCATCAAGAGAAACGACACGCCCTTTGATCGCGGAGCATCGCAAAACAGCGTGAGCACGCTTGTCCTCGTCGCCCGCAAGAATCACCTCTGCATTCGCCTCAAGAAAATCAAATAGTTCGGCATCGAAGATCGCGCCGGTCTTGATGACTTCAGCCCATCCCGCCGTCAGATGGCGCGACGGTAGCGTATTCAACGTGCGCGTATCCGAGAGCACAAGCCGCGGTTGATAGAACGACCCCACGAGATTCTTACCCGTAGGCAGGTCGATTGCCACCTTTCCGCCGATAGAGGCATCAACCATCCCTAGCAGCGTTGTCGGCGCCTGCACGAACGCCACGCCGCGCAGATATGTCGCCGCCACGTAACCGGCCAAATCTCCCACAACACCGCCGCCAAGCGCGACAACCACGTCGCGTCTCTCAATCCGGTTGCCGCTCAACTCCGCAAACAGCTCACCCGCCTGCGCGAGGTTCTTGGATGTTTCGCCTTCAGGAATCTCCAGCAGCAGCGGATCGAACCCGGCCTCCGTAAGGCTTCCAAGCGCCGTCTCACGCCATTGCCCGGGTATGCCGCTGTCAGTGATCACACATGCCCTGCCCGACAGTCCAAGCTCGCTCATACGCTGCCCAAGTGTCTCAAGCGCGCCCGGGGCAACAACGATTGGATACGCCGCCGTCTCAGTCCTTACCCTGAACGCAATATCACTGTCGTCGCCATCGGTCATTGGCTCCAGTAAATGCCCCGCAGCCAGGCGCTCCCAGCCTCTTTCAGCGCCTCGTTGTGCCTCAGCCGCCACCTCTTCCATCGTCAAGCGGTCGGTATTCACTGTTGAATCGGCGATGGCATAGACCGCCTGCCGACTCGATTTCAGCGCCGCAATCCGGCCAAGTGGGTCACCGGTCGCAAGCAGCGGTCGCTCGGTGGCATCTGACTCATCCGCCTGCATACGAGCAAGAATCGAAGACGGCTGAGCCTCAAGGTTTATTACCGCGCCCGTCCGTTGCATGACCTCACGATTCGCCGGGTCAAGAACGATCCCGCCGCCTGTCGCGACGATCATGTTCGGCCACTGTGAGACTTCCTGAAGCACTTCCGATTCCAACTCCCGGAAGACGGACTCTCCCTCAGTGGCGAAAATCTCCGGGATGGTCTTTCCTGTGCGGGACTCGATCAGTTCGTCCGTATCGGCGAAATCGATATGCAGATTGACGGAAATCTGCCTCGCGACGGTGGATTTCCCCGTGTAGGAAAACCCAATCAGATAGATATTTCGGCGTGGCGCGGACACACGAGAACCCTAGACCGTTGACGCGGGCGCGTGGCTCGGCCCTGCCGTCTCCATGTACGCCCGAACGTTCCGCACCGTCTCATCACGATGATCGCCGCCGAATTTCTCCAACACTGCGTCCGCCAGCGCAATGCACACCATCGCCTCGCCAATCACCGCGCACGTCGGCACGAACGTGATGTCGCTGCGCTCATAATGCGCCCTGTCCACCTTTGCGCCCGTCCGCAAATCCACCGTCTCCAGCGCGTTCATAATCGTGGCGATTGGCTTGACCATCGCCCGCACAACAACCGGCTCGCCCGTCGTCATGCCACCCTCAAGCCCGCCGGAATTATTGGAGCGCCGCGGCCACGGGCGCACCCACGTCCCGTCGGGATTCCTGTCCCATTCATCGATGGGTTTCACCACGTCATGCACCGCTGAACCGCGCATCGCCGCCTGGTCAAACCCCGCCCCAAACTCCACACCCTTGACGGCGTTGATGCTCATCACTGCGGCGGCCAGCCGCGTACTCAGCTTGCGATCCCATTGAATATGCGAGCCGAGGCCGATGGGCACGCCGGTAGCGACAACCTCAAATACGCCTCCTAGGCTGTCTCCGTCTCGTCGCGCCGCGTCGATGGCCTCGATCATGGCCTCCGTCGCCACCGGGTCCGCGCATCTGACCGGAGATTCCTCAAGTTGCACCCAGTCGATGGCTTCCTGCGGCGCAGCCACCACGCCCCCAAGGCCGACAACGTGACTATGCACTTCTATGCCAACCTCTTCAAGAAATCGCCGCGCAACCGCTCCCGCCGCCACGCGCGCCGCGCTCTCGCGCGCGCTTGAACGCTCAAGGATATTCCGCGCGTCATCGTGCGAGTACTTGGTAATCCCCGGCGTGTCGGCATGACCCGGCCGAAGCTTGGTAATCGGTTCAAACGGAACATCCGATGGTTCGATGGACATCTCATCTACCCACGGAACGCCGTCCGGCCCCGTGCCCGTCGAAAAATCGCGGTTCTCAACGAACATGGCGATCGGCCCGCCTAAGGTCAGGCCGTGCCGCACGCCCGACGAGATACGGGCGCGATCCGTCTCGATCTGTTGCCGTGCCCCGCGTCCATAGCCGCGTTGCCGACGCGCCAGATCCTGTCGAATGTAGTCCTCGGACAGAGCAACACCTGCCGGTATGCCCTCAACAATCGTCGTCAAGCCCGGCCCGTGCGACTCTCCTGCCGTCAAGAATCGAAATTGTCCCATCGAGTGTCAGCAGCTCCTGTGTGTCTGGTTCATTTTGACTACTATTCAGATTACATCAGAGCCTTGAGAGCCGCCGCGTACATGATGTCCTCCGGCGGCTCACGATCCGTCCAGAACTCGAAAGACGCCGCGCCCTGGTATACCAGCATTCCGATCCCGCCTAAGACGCGCGCCCCCCGCTCCCGAGCCAGTACCAGCAGAGGCGTCTCTCGCGGGTTGTAAACGAGGTCACACACAAGAACGCCGCGCCTTAGCAAATCTTCGACAGGCGGAACGCCGTTCGGCTCAGGCCCTCCCGCCATGCCCATCGACGTGCAGTTCACAATCAGATCGAATCCACCGCCGTTTGAAAGGTCGCCAAAGCCGCCGCCCCGCGTCTCGGTCGCCGTCGCCTCGGAAACATCCCTCGCCAACTCTGATGCCCTCTCCGGCGTCCGATTCACGAACACGAGCTCCGAAACACCTTCCCACACAAGACCGAACGCCACAGCCCGCGCCGCTCCACCCGCCCCAACAATCAGCGCCCGCTTTCGCGCAGCAGTGAAACGCGCCTCTTGCTCAAGCGACCGCGTAAAACCGCCTGCATCCGTATTTGCCCCGATCAAAAAACCTTCCCGGTTGATGACGGTGTTGACCGCGCCGATCGATTCAGCAACAGGCAGAATCTCATCCAGCAGCGGCATAACTGCCTGCTTATGCGGCACCGTCACGTTGGCGCCCAGCACATCGTCCGCCCGCAGTGACTCCACTCTCTCGCCAAGTTCATCCGGAGGCGTCGCCCACGTCTCGTAATGGGCGTCGATTTCAAGTTCGTCGAATGCTGCCTGCTGAAACGCAGGTGAGATGGAGTGCCCCAGCGGATAACCGATGATCCCGACACGCGATGTCATAGGGCTTTACGACTCCTCTCGCCGGGCGGTGCCCTGAATCTTCTGCTCATCAAGATACGCCTGGAGAACGACGGCAGCGGCAACCGAATCCGCAGGGCTTGAGAAACCGCCCTTACGCCCCCCTGCATCCCGCATCACCCGTTCGGCAGACACAGTAGACAGTCGCTCGTCCCTGCCCTCAACCGGCACGGACAGCCCGCGTTCACAGGCACGCCGTATCCCCTCCGCCCACTGCGCCATTTCACCCATGCGGCCATCCATGGTTCGGGGAATACCGACAATCACTCGCTCTGCCTCGTACTCCGCGACAACGCCCCCCAGCTGCTCAACAAATGTCGGCTCGTCCGCCCCCGGCAGGAGGTCCAGCGGCTGGGCGATGGTCTGCGTCGGATCAGACACGGCAACGCCGCTCCTGGCTTTCCCAAGGTCCAGCGCAATGATTCGTCCACTCATACCACAAGGATAGCCCACCCCGTTTGCCCTGAGCCTGCACCCCGGTCACCCTGAGCTTGTCGAAGGGTCGCCCGCAATTGCCATACCTCCCTCCAACTCGCTAAGCTCGAAGAAAGGGGGAATTATGCCAGACACGTACATGGTCGCAGGCGCCGCATCCGGCGTCGGTATGCACGTCACGCGCAAGCTTCTTGAGCGCGGTGAGGACGTGCGCGCATTCGTCAGGAACGGGCGCAAACTCCGGGAAATCTTCGGAACGCCGGACAATCTCGGAATCTTCGTTGGCGATATCGCCGATCACGCCGCCGCGTTCGAGGCAGCGGAGGGAGCGCATTACGTCATTTCAACCGTCGGCGCGAAGTTTCCGGACGGCGAGCCGGAGAGGGTCGACTATCAGGGCGTCCACACACTCGTGAACGCCGCTGCAGAACACGGCCATATTCGCCAATTCGTACTCGTGTCCTCCATTGGAGTCACGCAAAGCGACCATGACCTGAACGCGCGATTCAAGAACGTCCTTCGCTGGAAGATGTTCGGCGAGAACTACCTGCGCGGCAGCGGCCTCTCGTACGCCATCGTCCGTCCCGGCGGCCTCTCAGATGATGCGGGAGGAGCAAAGTCCATTGAAGTTGGTCAGGGCGACACACTACACGGATCTATCAGCCGCGAGACCGTCGCAGATGTCTGCATCGCCATCTGCGACGCGGCAGAGCATGTCGTCCGTGAGGTGACGTTTGAGGTCATCGAGGGCGACGGCCCGGCCCCCGCGGACTTGACCAACATCTTCGACAATCTCAAGCGGGACTAGTCGCTCTTGACTCAGTCCTTGCGAATGAGGACTTCGGCGTGACCAGGCAGGAAGGATCAGGTGGCCCGGCCCAACCGGACCCTCAAGCCCCCGTCGTGAGTCCAAGGATGGACTTCTCAATTGGAATGGGATTCCGGTTCGGTGTGGGTTTCGCCCTGGGAAGCATGGTGATCTGGGCTATGGTGATGATTCCCCTGGTAATCATCATCCTGGGGATCGCCCTTGTGGCCAATTTGGCCAATCTAGATTAGGCAGCTACACAGCGCGGAGTGGCAGCGGCCATCTGCATATAATCACGGATTTGGAGATACGCCCATGAATCTTGATCTCGCCGGACGCAGCATCCTTGTAACCGGCGGCAGCGGCGGCATCGGATCAATTGTCGCTGAGCAGTTCGCGCGGGAAGGCGCGGACGTGACGATTTCTGCGCGGGGCCGCGAACGGCTGGAGCAAACCAAAGCGGAAATTGCGTCACGGGCAGGCGCGGATGTCCGCGTCGCGGAGATGGATGTCACGGACGCCGAATCCGTTGCATCTGCCGCCCAATCTATCCTCGACGCGACAGGCCGAATCGATGCCGTCATCAGTTCCGCCGTGGACGTTGTCGGGGCGCTCCCCGGCACGCCCTCTGAACTGGACGTGACCTCTCTGGGAAACGCCATCGACGTTAAGGTTCTCGGCATCCTGCGGCTCGCGCAGGCTGTCGTCCCCCACATGAAGTCATCGGGTTACGGGCGGATCATCGGCGTTGGCGGTGCTTCGTCACGCCAGATTGGCTCTGCCAGCGCGAGTGTACGCAACTCCGCCCTGGCCGCCCTCTGCAAGAACATGGCAACTGAGCTTGGTCCGCACGGCATCACCGTCAACGTCATTCATCCCGGCGCGGTCCTCACGGAGAGGAACCGCCCTCGGGTTGAAGCTGAAATGGAGCGCAACGGCGGAACATTTGAGGAGGCGGAGGCTCGAATGGCATCCGCCATTCCCGTTGGCAGGATGATTCACCCGGAGGACATCGCGGCTCTTGCCCTGTTGCTTGCATCACCTGCCGGAGCTGCCATCACCGGGCAGACCATCGCCGTCGACGGCGGCTCCACAACTGCCATCACCTATTAGGCCCCACCAACCCACTTGACATCCCACCCATACATGACTAGTCTGGTGACTAGTCAGTTCACCATCAGAGAGAGGAGGGCGCATGACGTTCTACCCCACAAATGACAAGCCGAATACCTGGCAGGTACAAGAGGCAAAAGCTCGCTTCAGCACGTTGCTGGACAACACACTGGAAAACGGCCCGCAGATCGTAACGAAGCGGGGCGTGGAAGCCGTGGTGGTTATTCCCTATGAGCAGTGGCTTGAGTATGAGCGGGCCAACAAGCGGACTCTAAAGGATCTCCTCCTTGCGCCGGAGGCGCGGACGGATGACCTCGTGCCGCCCAACTCCGGCTTCTTCCGCCTTCAGCCTCCGTCCTTTGATTAGTCCGTTACGTGTTTCTTCTCGACACCAACGTCGTCTCGGAATTGCGCCGCATGAAGCCGAATGCGGCTGTGGTTCGCTGGCTGGAGCGGGTTCCGGCCGGCAGCTTGCACGTTTCCGCAGTGACGATAGGCGAAATCCAGGCCGGGATTGAAGCAAAGAGAGAGAATGATCCAATCAAGGCGGACGAGATAGAAAGATGGTTGGAGGAAGTGCTGGTATCCTTCGGCGTCATTCCTGCCGATGCCGCCGCTTTTCGTGAGTGGGCGCGGCTTATGCATGGACAGTCAGACAAACTGCTGAAGGATGCCCTGATTGCAGCCGTCGGTATCGTCAATTCCCTGACGATAGTCACGCGCAATGTCCGCGACTTTGAGCGACTGGGCGTGCGGGTCGTTGATCCGTTCGCCGTTCCACTCTATTCCGTGTAGCCTACCCCGCCACTATCCCCGCCACCGCCGCAAGCGCCTCATCCAGCTTGGAGGCATCACGCCCACCCGCGCTCGCAAAGTCCTTGCGGCCGCCGCCGCCACCGCCAACGATCGCCGCCGTCTCCTTCACAATACGTCCGGCATCATAGGAGCCGCCCCGCTCAACGATGTCCGCGCTAATCGCGCACACAAGCGACGGCCTCCCGCCAACGTCTGCTCCGAGCACAACGATTCCTGAACCAAGCGCCGCGCGTGTTCTGTCCGCGACATCCCGAAGCAGATCCGCGGACGCGATGTCCTCCATCCGAGCGGATAGCAGCGTCACTGGCGGTTCGCCCACCCGCACTGCTTGAGGCAAGAGGGTTTCTATTTGCGATCGCGCTCGTTCCCGCTCCAGCTCGTCTGCGCGCCGACGCAGCCGCTCCGACTCCGCCATCTGGTCTGCGATCCGCGCCTCGATTTCATCCACCGGCACCGTCAACTGCCGTGACAGACGCTCGAGCACGGACATACGGTCACGCAGGAGTTGGTCCGCATTCGAACCCGCTACGGCCTCAACGCGCCGCATTCCTGCGCCGATGGAACTCTCGGCAACAACGTAGATAAACCCCACCTCGCCCGTCGCGTGAACGTGCGTACCGCCGCACAATTCGTGGCTGAACGGTCCGCCGTCATCCTCACCGTCAATGGAAACCGTACGCACCTCACTGCCATAGCGGTCGCCAAAGAACGCAAGCGCCCCGGATGCCAGCGCGTCCTGTATCGGCTGCACTTGCGACTCCACAACAATGTTGCGAATCACTCTAGCGTTCACCGCATGTGTGATTGCCGCAATCTCGTGCTCGTTCAACGATGCCGTGTGGGAGAAGTCGAATCGCAGGTGATCCGGCGAGACATACGACCCCGCCTGCCGCACATGCCCGCCCAGCGTGGAGCGCAGCGCCGCGTGCAGAAGATGCGTCGCGGTGTGGTGGCGGGTCGCCTGTCCGCGAGCGGCGGGGGTCCACCTCAAGCGTCACCGCGTCGCCAACGCTGAGCGTCCCCTCCTCTACTACGCCGATATGCACTACAAATTCGGGCCGCTCTCCAACCGGACGCTGCGTATCCGTAATCCGCGCAAGCCCGGCAGGCCCGCGAATGATGCCAACGTCGCCCACCTGCCCGCCGCCCTCTGCGTAGAACGGCGTCCGCGCCGTCACAATCTCCACCTGTTGCTGTTGTGAGGCCGACTCCGTCACTCCACCGCCAACGATCAGGCCAGTGACATTGCTCTCGTCCCGCGCTACTTCATACCCGGTGAACTGCGTTGTCAGGCTGGAAAGCAGCCGATAAGCCTCCGACCCTTCGTCTCCGCCGCCGAACGAAGTCGCCGCCCTGCCTCGCTCCCGCTGCGCCTCCATCTCCCGTTGAAAGCCGTCGCGATCAGCGCTCATACCTCGGTCAAGGGCAATCTCCTCCGCGAGTTCGACAGGAAAACCGTAGGTGTCATACAGTCGGAAAAGCGCGTCGCCCGGCACAACGGACTCGCCTTCGGACTCCATGCGCGCCATCACCTCATCAAGGAGCGCCGTACCCACGGAAAGCGTCCGTTGGAACTGCTCCTCCTCCCGCGTCACCGTCTGCACGATGTGGTCCAGAGCGTCAGTGAGCGCCGGATACGCCGGCGCCATCAGTGGAATCACCGCCTCCGTGATAATCCGGCCCAGGAACGGCTCATTCACATCCAGGCTTTGCGCGAAACGAACCCCTCGCCGCAGCATCCGCCGCAGCACGTACCCGCGTCCTTCATTCCCCGGCGTCACGCCGTCCATGATCAGGAACGCGCCGGACCGCGCGTGTTCCGCCATCACCCGCAGCGCCCGATCCGTCTCCGCATCCTTGCCGTATTTGGTGCCCGCGATGGCCGCCGCAGATGCGATGAGCGGCTGAAACAGGTCTGTCGAATAGATATTCTCGGCCCGCTGGATGATCGCCGCCAACCGCTCCAGTCCCATGCCCGTGTCGATGTTCTTCTGTTCAAGCGGCGTCCGTGTGCCGTCCTCCGCCTGGTCGAACTCCATGAACACGAGATTCCAGATCTCCACGAAACGGCTGCACTCGCAGTTCGGCCCGCACGAGTCGTCATGGAACGGCTCACCCGGTGTCAGGTCATAATGAATCTCGGAGCACGGCCCACACGGTCCGCTGTTCCCCGCCGGCCCCCACCAGTTATCAGACGCCCCGAACCGTCGAATCCGTTCCGCCGGAACCCCCGTCTGTTCCCACAGCGTCGCCGCCTCATCATCGTCCGTATAGACCGTCGCCCACAGTCGGTCCGCGCTCAGTCCCAAGTGCTCCGTGCAGAGTTCCCACGCGTGTTCAATCGCGCCCTGCTTGAAGTAATCACCAAATGAGAAATTCCCGAGCATCTCGAAGAACGTCAGGTGCGTCGTGTCCCCAACTTCACCGATGTCCGTGGTTCGAAACGACTTCTGCACCGTCGTCAGCCGCACATTTGGCGGCTCCGATTGTCCCAGGAAATACGGCTTGAACTGCACCATACCGGCAGTCGTAAACAGCAGCGTCGGGTCATCCTGCGGCACAAGCGACGACGACGGCATGCGACTGTGCCCTTTGGACTCAAAGAAGCTGAGGAACAGCTCTCGCAGCTCCGGGCCGGTTCGATACTGCGGCATTTCAGACGTCATGGCGGCAGGCAATACTCCAAATCCGTGCGTATGTCACCTCATTGTAGCGGAGCGCCCCGCTTACCCCCGCTCACCCTATACTCAATCCATGAATTACTCGGAGGCCGTCGCGTGGCTGCTCGGCATGACCAACTTTGAGCGCCCCGTCGCGCCCTCAGACCCCACAGACACCGACAGCCCTTCTGCCCCCATCGCTACCCGCCGCTGGAATCTTGACCGTGTTCATGAGCTCCTACGCCGCCTCGATAACCCCCACATTGGCCCGGTCACTCTCCACGTCGCGGGCACGAAGGGCAAGGGCAGCACCTGCGCCCTGCTCGCAGCCGCCCTCACAACTTCCGGCTACCGCACCGGCCTGTTCACCTCCCCCCACCTGCACACCATTCGTGAGCGAATCGCCGTCAACGGCTACCCCTGCTCCGAGCAGGATTTCGTCGACGCCGCCCGCGCAGTCAAACCCGCCGTAGACGCGGTAAACGCCGACGCCTCTTTCGGCGCCATCACCACATTCGAAGCGTTAACGGCCATGACATTCGTTGCCTTTCGAGCGCAGAACGTCGAGATGCAGGTCATCGAGGTCGGACTTGGCGGCCGCCTTGATTCCACAAACGTCGTCGAACCCGCCGTCACCGGCATCACGTCCGTCAGCCTCGACCATGAGGCGTTTCTCGGCTCGACGATTCGCGAAATCGCAACGGAAAAAGCAGGCATCATCAAGCCCGGCGTGCCTGTCGTCTCTGCCCCGCAGGAATCCGACGCCGCGGACGTCATCATCAGCCGCAGCGATGAGCTTGGCGCGCCACTGACTTTGCTCCGCCGCGATGTTTTCTGGCGGCCTGAAAGGGCCACCCTGTCCGGCCAGGATTTCACGATGTGGGGACAGATAGGAGACCGCCCAATTGAACACCGACTCCGCACGAGCCTCCTCGGCGAGCATCAGCTTGAGAACGCCTCTCTCGCCATGGCCATGCTGGAATGCCTGCGTGACCTGCACTACCCCGTTCCGTACGATGACATCTACACGGGATTCAGCGGCGTCTCGTGGCCTGGCCGGATGGAGATCCTCAGCGAGTCTCCCCTGATCGTGGCGGACGGAGCCCACAACCCCTACTCGGCGGCGCGGCTGGCTGAGACAATACGCGAGACATTTCCGGGGCGTGAGGTGCAGTTGGTGCTCGGCGCGGCATCGGACAAGGATGTGAGCGGCATTGCTCGTGAGATCGGCGTGGTCGCCACAGGCGCTTTCGCGACAAGCTCCCGCAGTCCGCGATCCATGTCCCCGGATGACATAGCAGATACACTATGGGAGGCGGGAGTTCCCGTGCGGCCGGAGAATACAGTCGCGGCGGCCATTGAACGGGCGAAACTGGAGGGTGGCCCCGAGGCGCTCATCCTCGTCACGGGGTCATTGTTCGTCGTGGCCGAAGCGCGGGAGCACGTGCTCGGCGTCAAGCCGGACGAATCCGCCTACTGAGAGCCGACAACCCGGAGGACACGGACGGAGAGGAAGGAGCAGCAGGAAATGGCAGCGCAGGATCGCACAGCGGATCAGCGAGTGGTCGTAACGGGCATGGGCGCCCTGACCCCGCTCGGCAACTCGATCGACGAATACTGGGACGGCCTGGTGTCAGGAACGAGTGGCATCAACTACATCGAGAGTTTCGACGCCTCGGAGTTTCCCTGCGTCGTCGCGGGTGAAGTCCGCGATTTCGACGCCAGCGAGTACATGCCCGCCAAGCAGGTGCGACGGCTCGCCCGCTTCTCGCAGCTTGCAGTCGCGGCATCACGCCAGGCCATCGATGACGCCGGCATCGACCTGGAAACCGCAGACGTGGAGCGAATCGGCGTCCTCCTCGGCAACGGCATCGGCAGCTATCCGGACACCGAGGAGCAGAGCAAGATCTTCTATGAGCGTGGGTGGAGCAAGGTCAGCCCCATCTATATGTCCAAGATGCTCCCCAACATGGCCGCCGCGAACGTCGCCATGGCGCTCGGCCTTGTTGGCTACAACAACACCGTCATCACAGCTTGCGCCGCCGGCACGCAGGCCATCGGCGACGCCGCGGACATGATCCGCGCCGGTCGTGCAGATGTCATTATCTCCGGCGGCTCCGAGTCCTCCATCTGTGCCCAGGGCCTCGCCGCATTCTGCGCCATGCGCGCCCTCTCACAGCGCAAGGACGATCCCCACGGTGCGTCACGCCCATTTGACACGGACCGCGACGGCTTCGTGCCAACGGAGGCCGCGGGCATCCTCGTCCTTGAATCGCTCTCGCACGCGCAGGAGCGCGGTGCGACCATCTATGCAGAGGTCGCGGGCTACGGAGCGTCGAGTGACGCCTTCGATTTCGTCCAGCCGCGTGACGACGGCGCGGGCGCGGCCCGCACCATGCGATGGGCTCTCGACAACGCCGGCATCGACCCTTCAGAGGTCAGCTACATCAACGCCCACGGGACATCAACGCCGCTCGGTGACGCCGCGGAAACCACCGCCATCAAGGCCGTCTTTGGCGACCGCGCCTACCAGATCCCGGTCAGCTCCACCAAGTCCATGATCGGCCACGCGCTTGGCGCGGCGGGCGGCGTCGAGGCCATCGCCGTCGTCAAGTCCATACAGACCGGCGCGATCCACCCCACCATCAACCTGCAAACGCCCGACCCGGCCTGTGATCTCGACTACGTCCCGAACGAGGCGAGAGACGCAGACGTTCGCGTCGCCCTCTCCAACAGCTTCGGCTTCGGCGGCCAAAACGCCTGCGTCGTCTTCACCAAGTTCGACTAGCAGCCACGCGATAAAAACGTAAAAGAGGCGGGGCAAGCGCCCCGCCTCTTTCCGTTAAGTGGCTTGAGGGTCGAAACCCTAGTTCCCCGCCTCATTCAGCAGCTTCCTCAGCACCGTGTGCAAAATACCGCCGTTGCGATAGTAGTCTGCCTCTACCTGCGTATCGATTCGCATCGTCGCCGAGAACGTCGTCTCTGACCCGTCCTCGCGACGCACGGTAACCTCGATGTCCTGCCCCGGCTCGATGCTGTCATCAAGGCTGCCGATCGTCACGGTCTCGCGGCCTGTGATGCCGTAGGTCGCCGCGTTCTCGCCCTCGTGGAACTGGAGTGGCAGCACGCCCATGCCCACGAGATTGGAACGGTGAATCCGCTCAAACGACTCCGCGATCGCCGCTCTCACGCCAAGCAGGTACGGCCCCTTGGCCGCCCAGTCGCGACTTGAACCGGAACCGTACTCTTTGCCGCCAAAGATGACGGTCGGCACGCCCTCCTGCTGATACCGCATGGCGGCATCGTAGATGGGCATTTGCTCGTTCTCGGGCAGCTTCAACGTGAACCCGCCCTCCACGTCGTCCAGCATCTGGTTCTTGATGCGGATATTCGCGAACGTGCCCCGCATCAGGATTTCATGGTTGCCGCGGCGCGATCCATATGAGTTGAAGTCCGCCTGCAGCACGTCCCGCCCCTGCAGGAATTGCCCTGCCGGACTCCGCGCCGCGATGTTGCCCGCCGGCGAAATGTGGTCAGTCGTCACGGAATCTCCGAGCACTGCCAGCACCCGCGCGTCCTGGATCACAGGCAACGCGGGAGGGTCAAGCGGGAAATCCTTGAAGAACGGCGGCTCTTGCAGGTACGTCGAATCCAGCTCCCACTCGTACAGCTCGCCCGTAGGCGCCTCAAGTTCTTTCCACTGCTCATCACCGTCGAAGATCGCCCCGTATTGCTGCTCAAACATACCGGGGCTGACATTGTTGGAGATGGCCTGCTGAATATCGTGCTGCGACGGCCAGATGTCGCGCAGGAACACGCCTTGACCGTTCGGATCCGTCCCCAGCGGCTCAGCCGTGAAATCAATGTCCATCCGCCCTGCCAGCGCATACGCCACAACCAGCATCGGCGACGCCAGGTAATTCGCCTTGACGTGCGGATTCACCCTGCCCTCGAAGTTGCGATTGCCGGACAGCACGGCGGCCGCCACAAGGTCGCTGTCCTCAATGGCATTGGCAATGTCCTCCGGCAGCGGCCCCGAGTTGCCGATGCACGTCGTGCAGCCGAAACCCACCGTGTGGAATCGCTGCGCCTCCAAAAACGGCACTAGCCCCGCCGCCTCAAGATAGTCCGTCACAACCTTCGACCCCGGCGCCATCGACGTCTTGACCCACGGCTTGGTCGTAATCCCTGCCGTGACTGCGTTCTTTGCCAGCAACCCCGCCCCGATCATCACCGACGGGTTGGACGTATTCGTGCAGGACGTGATTGCCGCGATGACGACAGAGCCATGCTGAAGCTGAAAAGCCTCCACCCCGTGTCCTACAACGGCGGTCTTCTCGGCTTCCTCGCCGCTCAGCCCGAAACCGCGTTCTGCGGGAGACAGCGTCAGGTGCTCCTGGAAACTCGACTTCACACTGCCAAGCTCCACCCTGTCCTGCGGCCGCTTCGGCCCCGCCAGCGACGGCACGATAGTGCTCAGGTCAAGCGACAAGGTGTCCGAATACATCGGATCCGGTGTGTCGTCCGTCCTGAACAGCCCTTGCGCCTTGGCGTACTTCTCAACGAGGTCGATCAACTCCGGGCTCCGTCCCGACAGCCTCAGATACGCCAGTGTCTCGTCGTCGATCGGGAAATAGCCCATCGTCGCGCCGTATTCCGGCGACATATTCGCAATCGTCGCGCGATCCGCTACCGGCAGCCCTGTCAGCCCCGACCCATAGAACTCAACAAAATCGCCCACAACCCCATGCGCCCGCAGCATCTCCGTCACTGTCAACACAAGGTCGGTCGCCGTAGCGCCCTCCGGCAGGCTGCCCGACAGCTTGAACCCCACCACGCGCGGCGCAAGCATGTAATACGGCTGGTCGAGCATCACGGCCTCGGCCTCGATGCCCCCAACGCCCCAGCCCAGCACCCCAAGCCCGTTGATCATCGTGGTGTGCGAATCCGTCCCCACCAGCGAGTCCGGGAACGCCACGCGCTCCCCGTCCTCCTCCTTGGTCATCACCACGCTGCCCAGGTATTCAAGGTTCACTTGGTGGACGATGCCTGCCCCCGGCGGCACAACCCGGAAATTGTCAATCGACCCCTGCGCCCACTTGAGCAGCTTGTACCGCTCCCCGTTCCGCTCATACTCCTTCTCGACGTTTCCCGAAAGCGCGTACGCCGTGCCAAAGAAGTCCACCTGCACCGAGTGATCGATAACGAGATCAACGGGCACCACGGGATTGATGACGGACGGGTCAGCGCCCGCCCGCGCCATCGCGCTCCGCAACGCCGCCAGGTCGATCACCGCCGGCACGCCCGTGAAATCCTGCAGGATCACACGCGCCAGCTTGAGCGGCACCGTAATCTCGCCCGGTTCCGCCTGCCACCCCGCCAGCGCGCGAACGTCCTCTTCAAGAACGTCGTACCCGTTCACGTTCCGCAGCAGGCTCTCAAGCATCACCTTGATCGAGAACGGCAGCCGCGACACCTCTCCGACGCCCTGCTCCTCAAGAGCGTTGACGTCGTAATACGCCACCGGCCCCGAGCCCGTCTCCAGCGTCCGCCGCGCCGAAAAAATATCCTGGTTCGTCATTTCAAATCCCTCTCATAAGCCGCGCCATAGTGTAGCAAATACAACCCCCTTAATACCCCCGCCCATGCTCGTACACATTCACCAGCGGCCGACCACCCAAATACCGCCCCAGGTTCTCCAAAAAGATCTCCACCACCTGCTCATCCCGATCCGCCGACCCTGCCCCCGAATGACCGGTGATCAACACGTTCTCCATGTCCCACAGCGGACTCTCATCCGGCAGAGGCTCAGTCGCGAACACGTCCAGGTACGCCCCGCCAACGCGCCCCGACTCCAACGCGGTTATCAGCGACCCCTCATCCACGAGGTCGCCCCGCGCCACGTTGATGAACCGCGCCCCCTCTTTCATCGAGGCAAACTCGGACACGCCGATCATTCCTACGGTCTCCGGTGTCCGCGGCGCGCATAACACCACGTAATCACTAACCGACAGCGCCTCGGCCAACCCGTCCTGTCCAACAACTCGCCCAAACGGCCCGATATCTGACCCCTCCGCCGGAGCGGTTCGACGCACGCCGATAACCCGCATCCCCATCACGTGGCACCACTCCGCAATCGCCGTTCCGATCTTTCCCGCGCCGATAATCGTGACGAGCTTGCCCGCAACGTCCTCCGGCGTATACCGCAGCCACTCATGCCTGCCCTGCCGCCGCACGGCCTGCGGAAACCCCTTCGCCAACGCGATGATCGCCCCCACAACCGTCTCGCCCAGCGGCCTCGCATGAACCCCGGAGGAACTCGTGATCACCACGCCCGCATCCAGCAGCCCCGGCGCGCGATCCACATAATCGATCCCCGCCGCCTGTGAATGAATCCACCTCAGGTTCGGCGTCGACTCCGGCACGCCGGGCGGCAGCCGCAGCGTCAAGAGCACCTCTGCCCGAGGAACCAGCGGCAGCAATTCGTCAGGGAACGGCGGCCACAACTGCGTCGGCTCAGGCAGCGGCGCAATCTCCCGATTCAGCAACCGAACACGCGTATCCGCCGCCGCAATCCGCTCCAACAGCGCATCCGCCATCGCCCACCCCACCAGGATGGCGATCTCATCAGTTCGCTCTGCGTTTGCCATACCGCATCGTACCTAATCATGCCCACTACCCGTCATTCTCGCCCCCATCCGTCATTCCCGCGAAAGCGGGAATCCAGTGCTACCCACAAAGGCGGCCACCCACCCTCGCCATCCGATGTTTCTTGCATCCCTACCCCAATTGCCTACACTTGTCCCCATGAGACTCCCAACCACCCTGATTCTCCTCGCCTTCCTTGCTCTAATAGGCGCATGCGCGTTTGACGAGACCACACAGGAAGATACGGCGGAGCCAACTGAGACGGAGATGGCCACGCAGGAAGGATCGAGAGGGCCACTGCCGGGTGACAGGGTACTGGACAATTGTTCTCTTGAATTTGACTTTGATCCAGCCGTTCCCGACCTCCGTATTGACTGGCGTCAAGAGGACCATATTCACTGGTCCACGGATGGCTCGCAGATTCTATTCACTTTCAACAGCCGCCGTCCCTTTAGCCCTGCTGGTGTTCCGCGGAGCAAGATTATTGGATTAGTTGAAGGGTTTGACCTGGATAGTCAAGACTCCAACGGCAACCTTGATCTGAAGATCGTAAGTACTCCGGACAGAGATCCCTTCTGGGGAGATGGTGGTCTGGTAACGTACGTCGATGTCTCCCCAGACCATTCTCACTTCGTCTTCTCGGCATGCGCATATACAGAACTTACAGAGCAGGAAATAGAGGCGTGGGATGAGGACTGGCGCGATGACTCCCTTATCGTTACAGACCTCACGCCTGAAGAAATAGAGGAGTTGAGTGAGGGTTGGTGGGATTATATCTTTATCCACCCAGGCAACAACTCTGGGGATGCGACGGAGGCGAAACGGGACAGGGTCTGGGACTACAATTTCGAGATACTCATTTCCAATATTGATGGCACAGATGTAGAGAGACTAACGGAGAAGGCCGGTTACACAGATGCCTTTTATACAAATACCTTTCCGGCATGGTCTCCCGACGGGTCTAGGATAGCCTTCATAAGAGATATAGCTACACTCACCATCTATACGCTGTCAACGGGTAGCTTCGAGGAAATTGACCTGCGCCCAGGCGCTTTTGCAAAGCGTCTAGCGTGGTCTCCCGATGGGGAACGAATAGCGTTCGGAGGTCTATCCAACTACGGATCGGATTCGTATAGCCCGGGGCTCTACACCATTAGGGCTGATGGTACAGAACTGACGCGCGTAGCGTATGCTGCCAGCGGGCCGGCATGGTCTCCCGATGGCCGACGGATTGCTGTAGTCGCGCGTTCGGGTTCGGGTGAAATCCTTTTTGACGAAAGCGGGGATCCGTACCCTGATGTGGAAATAGCGCTCTACACCTTTGCCGCCGACGGCTCAGACCCCATTTTGGTAAACGACAACCTCCCTGATTCATGGAATTGGGTGGATTATCCTCGAGAAGAAGGCCCTTGGATGGGAGACTTGTCATGGTCGCGCGACGGCTCGGAGATACTGCTCAAGGGGTTTGGACGCCGATTTCCAACTGATGGGTCCCCTCCATCAGATGTCGGCCCGGGGTTTGTCAATCCTCCGTATGTCCCCAGAGATGCCTCGTGGTCTCCCGACGGTTCCTCGATCGCGTTCTTTGGCCACAGCACGGAGAATCCAAGCCTCTTGTTGATTGCGGATCAAAACGGGGAGAACGTCCGCACTGTGCTGGAGTTCGCAGACATTGAATCCGCGATTTCTCAAATCGAATGGGACCAAACCAGCCAATGACGACGAACTCATGACAAAGTTCCGCTTATCGCTGTAGCCGCCCCCACCCCGTCATTCCCTCACTCTCGTCCGTCATTCCGGCGAAGGCCGGAATCCACCGCGTGGCCCGAAGGGCCACAACGCCCCCACCTCTCATCCAATATGCTTATAATCTCCATAAGCAAACCTGATACCGTTTGGTGGGGAACCAATTCAACCATGCAGGACGCGAGCACGGACGGCGCAACAACTACCACCCCAACCTTCGCGGTGGAATGGGACGCCGGCCACATGGGCTGCGGCGAAGTCCTCATTCAACTCCGACTCCGTTTCCGCCCCCTCCAAACCGGCGAACTTTTCCGCCTGATCACACGCGACATCGCCGCCCCGCTCGAGATCCCTGCGTGGTGCCGCGTCACCAAGCGCCAACTCATCCACGCCGAACACCCCGAGTACTGGATCGAACAGAAATAGCAGGCGGCCAAAGCCGCCCGAGGAGGAACTCAGCAGATGTCAGACAGGGTTTGTATCAGCCTCACTCACGCCGGCGATGATCCCGACCGCACAACGGTCGCTTTCGTCCTCGCCAACGCCGCGCTCGGCTCCGAAAAGGAGACCGTCGTCTTCCTCAGCACGGAGGGCGTCCGCGTCTCGCAGAAGGGCTACGCGGATGACATCAACGAGGAGGGATTCGCCCCCCTCTCGCAGCTGATGAACAACTTTGTGGAGGGCGGTGGACGTATCCTCGTCTGCGCCCCCTGCTTCAACAAGCGCGGCCTCGAACCCGCCAACCTCATCGACGGCGCGGATGTCGTCGGCGGCGCAACCCTCATCGAGTTCATCTCCGAGGGCGTGCCCGTCATCTCGTACTAGCCAGGGCGATCTCTCCGAACAGCCGGTCAGGTAACGACCATGGACGCAGCCGCGCAGCACACGCACAGCCCCGACACCACCCTCGACGGCGGCAGCCTCGACTGTGGCGGCGGCCTCCTGCTGCTCATCCGCCGCGCCATTGACCCCTTGCCCCCGGGCGGCCTCCTCGAAATCCTGTCCACCGAGCCGACCGTCGAAGTGGAACTCCCCGCGTGGAGCCGCATGACCGGCAATGAACTCGTCTCGTGGACAAAAGCCGGCGATCAGCGCAGCTTCCTCGTAAGTAAAGGCGCGCTGGCGAGCCGCAGCGCCAACGGCCACACGGAAACCGCCCCCCACCAAACAACCCTCCGCCCTACTGTCGAAATCGAAATCCCATCATCTCTCCCCGACCCGTCGCCCGCCCCCGCCGTCGCCTCCTTATCCGTCATGGGCATCGGCAGTTGGCCGCGCCCCGCGTGGATGCTCCGCGCGATCCACGACCGGCTTGAAGGCCGCATGATCGATGACGAATTCACGGAAACGGCCAACGACGCCGTCCGCCTCAGCGTGCAGGCCCAACAGCGCGCCGGTGTCGGCGTCCTCACGGACGGGGAGCAGCGCCGCGACAACTACGTCAGCTTCGTCGGCGGCCTCCTAGACAACTCCCAGCTCATCCCTCTCACCGACCTCGCCGCCATGGTGGACGACTCCGAGGAGTTCGAGCGAGAACTCGCCGCCCTCGACGTCCCCGCTTCCAGCGTCCGTCACCCCGTCGTCTATGGCCGCCTCGGGCGCAGCGACTCGCTGGCAGTCCATGAGCTTGAGTTCGCCAAAGAGTTGGCTGATGGCCTGCCCGTCAAGGTCGCCCTCCCCGGCCCCTATCTCCTCACCCGTACCATGTGGCTCGACTGCCTCCGCGAAAGCCCTTACACCACCCGTGAAGAACTGGCTGAGGATGTCGTACGCGTCCTCCGCGAGGAAGCGCACTATCTTCTCGCCGCGGGCGCGTCCATCGTCCAGTTCGATGAGCCCGTGTTGACCGAGGTCGTGCATGGCTCATCGCGCGCCCGCCGCAGCTTCATGTGCGGCGCACTCAGCGAGCGGTACGACACCGCAACTGAACTCGCTTTCGCCCAGGACCTACTGGCACGAGTAACACACGGCCTCCCCCGTGAACGCCTCGCCATGCACGTGTGCCGCGGCAACTGGACCTCGGACGAATCCGCCGCCCTCAGCGGCGACTACGCCCCTCTCATTGACCTTCTCTCAGCCGTCGATGTCGGCACGCTGTTCCTTGAGCTGAGCACGGAACGCGCGGGCGAGATCGACGTTCTGGCCGGACTCCCCGACGACAAGCGCATCGGTGTCGGCATCGTCAATCCCAAGTCCCCGCACGTTGAAGAGCCCAAACTTCTTGACACCCGCATCCGCCGCGCCATCGACATCTTCGGCGAACATCGCGTCCTCTTCACACCGGACTGCGGCTTCGCAACATTCGCGGACAACCCCGTCTCCTCCGCTGCCATCGCCGAGGCCAAACTCCAGGCCATCGTCGCCTCCTGCAACCGCGTCGCCCAGCCGCGATGATCCCCCAAACCCAAACCCTCCCACTCCCCCTATACGTCCACATCCCCTTCTGCCGCTTCAAGTGCTTCTACTGCGATTTCAACACCTACGCGGGCATCGAAAAACTCATCCCCGACTACGTCGCCGCCCTCACCACGGAGATCCGCCGATGGGGCGATGCCCTGAACCGCGCAGACATCCGGCCTGAGACCGAGACGATCTTCTTCGGCGGCGGCACCCCCTCCCTCCTCACACCCGCCCAGGTCGAAGACATACTGCGATCCTTTGCACCAAAACTGGACTTCCGTGACGATATCGAAATCTCCATGGAGGTCAACCCCGAGAGCGTCACGCGCGACTTCGTCCGTGATGTCATGTCCCTCGGCGTCAACCGCTTCAGCATGGGCGCGCAGAGCTTTGACGGCACGGAGCTGCAGATGCTCGGGCGACTCCACGATGCGGGCGGAACCGAACGCGCCATGAACGCCCTCCGCGCAGGCGGCGCGGACAACGTCAATCTCGACCTCATGTACGGCCTGCCTCGCCAGACCCTCAAGACGTGGGAGTCCAGCCTTACGGGCGCTCTGAAACTCGCCCCGGAGCACCTGTCCCTCTACGCGCTGACCGTCGAGGAATCGACTCCCTTCCACGGATGGGTGGAGTCAGGACGCCTGCCGTCACCCGACCCCGATCTCGCCGCCGACATGTACGAGATGGCCGAGCAGCGCATGGCCGACGCTGGTCTGGAGCAATACGAAATCTCCAACTGGGCGAAGCCCGGCCACGAATGCCAGCACAACCTCCGCTACTGGTTCAACGTCCCGTTCCTCGGATTCGGCCCCGGCGCCCACTCTCACATGTTCGGCGCGCGCTTCTCCGTCATGCGCCAGCCCCGCGCCTACATCGAGCGCATGGCTGAACTGGCGAAGCAGCCCCTCTCAGAGTTTCCCCCGCTGCCCCCGCTCGATGGCCCACTAGACAACACGGACGCCATCAACCACATCGCCCCCATAGACTCGGTCGATCCCTACACCGACACCATGCGCCAGGCCGAAACCCTCGTGCTCGGCCTCCGGCTCAACCGCGGCGTGAGTGAAGACGACTACAAAACCCGCTTCGGCTCAACACCAACAGAACTCTTCGGCCCCGCCCTCCAACAATCCATCTCAGACGGCCTCCTCGAACGCACCACCAGCACCCTCCGACTAACCCCCCGCGGCCGCCTCCTCTCCAACGAAGTCTTCGTCCGAATCATGTCCACCGCCTAACTCCCACTGTCATTCTGAGCGCAGCGAAGAATCCAGAGCCTCAATTGTGCGTCCAATCCTTGTAGCCTGACCCCACCCGTCATTCCGGCGCAGGCCGGAATCCACCCCGTGGCCCGCAGGGCCACAACTCCCCCTCCCCCAAGAAGAGAGCCGAGGTAAACGGAGGCTAGGAACTATCAGTGACGCTTGACGTACAGCGTATATTTCTCTACGCTGAGCAGGCATGATACTGAGCTTTCGGGATCGACGAACGGAGCGATTTGCAGCGGGCGAGTTTGTCAGGGAGTTCCAATCTTTCGAGACACAGGCAGAAAGACGTCTGGCTATTCTGAACGCTGCTCCGTCCTTGCAGACGCTCGCTGAGTTGCCCGGCAATAGGTTGGAAGCTCTGCGGGGCGACCGTGCAGGACAGCATTCGATTCGCATCAATCAACAGTGGCGTATCTGCTTCGTCTGGGTGGAGGGATCAGGGGCGGCAAACGTCGAGATTGTCGATTACCACTAGTGGCAGGGCAGACGGAGTGTGAAAGGAGCCAGGCCGTGATGTTCAGGAGGGTTGTTCATCCGGGGTCGATCCTCAGCGATGAACTGACCGAGGTCGGCATTACTCCGACGGCGTTCGCACGCGAGATTGATGTGCCGCCAAACCGGATCAGCCAGATTATCGCTGGGAAGCGTTCAATCACCGGGGATACTGCGCTTCGGCTTGGGCACTGGTTCGGGGTGGAGCCGCAGTTCTGGCTGAACCTCCAGTCGCAGTATGATCTGGCGCTTGCAGAGCGGGATGTTGGGGGACGGGTACGGGAGCTGCCGACGGCCGCTGGACGGTAGAAAACGCAGCGTTCACCCTAACCCCGCCGAAGGGCGCCCCCCTCCGTGCCAAACCCCCAACAGCCCGCCTATACTGCGGGCACACGCCCTAACGCAGCAGGAACGCACGCACATGCACGTCATCGGCACCGCCGGACACGTCGACCACGGCAAATCCACCCTCATCCACGCGCTGACCAGCATCGATCCCGACCGCCTCCGCGAGGAAAAGGAGCGCGGCATGACCATCGATCTTGGCTTCGCGTGGCTCCGCCTGCCCTCCGGCGAAGAGATCGGCATCGTCGATGTCCCCGGCCATGAGCGGTTCATCAAGAACATGCTCGCCGGCGTCGGCGGCATCGACCTTGCCCTGCTCGTCATCGCCGCCGATGAGGGCGTCATGCCGCAGACCCGCGAACACCTGGACATCCTCGATCTGCTCCGCGTCACGCGCGGCATCGCCGTCATCACGAAATCCGATCTCGTTGAGCCGGACTTCCTCGAACTTGTCCGCGAAGAAGTCGCGGAGACTCTTGCGGCCACCACGCTTGCAGGCGCTCCCGTCGTTGCCGTTTCGTCCCAGACCGGCGACGGCCTCGAGGACCTCATCGAACTCTTGGACACGATGCTGCAGGAAACGCCGCAGCGTCCCGACCGCGGACGGCCCCGCCTCCCCATCGACCGCGCATTTGCCATCTCCGGTTTCGGCACGGTCGTCACTGGCACGCTGATCGACGGCTCAATCTCCGTCGGCTCGGAGCTTGAGATTGTGCCCGGCAGAAAGAACGTGCGCGTGCGCGGCCTCCAATCGCACAAGCAGGCCGAAACGGCTGCGGAGCGAGGCTCCCGCACCGCCGTCAACCTCACCGGCGTCGACGTCGATGAGGTCTCACGCGGGCAGGTGCTCACCACGCGAGGGTGGCTCAAGACGACCGGCGCGGCGGACGGTTACATCCGCATGGCCGCCAACGCGCCCGGCCCCCTCCGCCACAACATGCAGGTCACCGTCCACTGGCTAGCCGCCGAATCCCTCGCCCGCGTTCGACTCCTTGATTCCGACCGTCTCCACTCCGGCGACGAAGGCTGGGTTCAGATCGTCCTTGAGACTCCCCTGCCACTCATCAAGGGCGATTCATTCATCCTGCGCTCCAACGTCGGGACACTGGGCGGCGGCGAGATAATCGAGACCGACGCACGCCGCCACAAGCGCAACGATCCAAACCTCATTGCCCGCCTTGAAGCCCTCAGCACGCCCGACCCCTCGGAGGTCATCCTCCGCACCCTGGATGCCAACGCCCCCTTGACCCTCACCGAATTGGCGCGGCGCTCAGCCCTCTCGGATAAGGACGCCCGCGACCACGTCGCCGAACTGGAAGACGAGAACCGGATTGTTGGCGTGGGCGAAGGCGCGAATCGCCTGCTCTACTCGCAGGGCGGATGGAGCACCCTCACATCCGCCGCCGCGGATCAGCTCGCCGCGTACCACAAGTCATTCCCCCTCCGCCAGGGCGCGTCGCGTGAAGATCTCCGCAGCCGCCTCCGCGCCCAGCCCGAAAACTTCCCCGAGATCCTTGTCCTCATGCAGACCGAGGGCGTTTTGGTCGACGAGGGTGCCACCGTCCGCCTCCCGGACCACTCCCCCGCTCTTAACGTGTCCCAACGCGCCGATGCAAACGCATTTGTCACTCTACTGCGTGAAAAAAGTAACAATCCACCAACGGGGCAGTCGATCGACCCTGAGCTATTGGGTTTCTTGACAGATTCAGGGGAGGTAGTCCCCATCGGAGACGGAATTGTGTACGACGCCGCGGTCTACCAAAACATCACTAACCAGGTCCTCGAGTACATTCAAAATAACGGCAAAATAACCGTCGCAGAAACCCGTGATCTGCTAAATAGCAGTAGAAAATATGTACTTCCTCTCCTCCAGAGCATGGATGCAAGAAGGCTAACTCGCCGTATCGGCGATGACCGTGTTCTGGCCTAGGTGTCTTATGCCTATTGATCGCTTCCAACTCTCACGCCAGGTAGGCGAACTTGCCGACTACCTTGACGCCCAGAACGCCGAATTCAGTCGCCGCCTTGCCCATGCTATGCAAACTGTGAATACCCACTCCGAACCTGACGCCTTTGGACAATTGGCGGACAAGCTCGAATCCCAACGAGGCGTTTACTCATGGCTCGCTCCCGGAGTTACCGAGCCTCTTACAAATACCTACGAACCCTCTGCCCCGCCACGCGACTACATAGTCCTGGCAGTTGATGGCTCCCAGATTGAAATAGACCGTGATTCGCCGTTTGACGCCTATCTCATAAACGTTGGCCGCGTATATATCCGCTACGGCCAATCATCCGATGCCGTCATCAATAGCCAAGCCCAGACGTACTACAAACCCGAGGACCTTGTTCTCGGTGGTCGCCGCCGCCCCGGCCGCGAACATGTCATCGGCTCATCTGTAATTGCTGCCCGCCGCGACACCGCAGAGGTCAGCGCCCTCGCGGACATGGCAGAAACACTACCTGAAAATGTCCCCGCCATCGGCCTGCTCGACGGATCACTTACGCAATGGCGTATCTCGGAAGCGGACAATATCGCCGACCCCGAACTCCGCAAGCAGTATCTCGATGCCCTTTCCCGCCTTCAGGAAGTTTCCAATCAGCGCGATTTTGTAGTCGCTTCCTATATTTCCCGCCCCCGCGCCCGCGAAGTCGTGAACGCCCTCAGAATTGCAATATGCCCATTCGATATTCCGAATTGCAGCGCATACTGCCGCGATAAATCTGAAGGGGAACGCCCGTGTGATGAAATAGCCCGCGTGCGTGACCGTGACATCTTTGAAGAATTGCTAGACAGTTCAGGAGAACGCTCGGGCATATTCCGGAGTACCGCCGATGAAATTACAGGCTACGGAGATCACATTCCCCATTTCTTCTATATGGCCGCCGAAAACGAACTCGCCCGAGTTGAACTCCCGCAATGGTCATTACAACGAATAGAACTCTTGCATACACTCTTGTATGACCAATTGCAGCTTGGCGACGGCTACCCGCTCGCCCTCGCTGAGGCACATGAGGAGGCCGTGGTTCGAGCCGACGACCGCGCGTTGTTCCGACAGTTACTTGAGGATGAAGCTATACGTAATTCCGCGCCGGACCGCACATCCGCAAAGACTACAGCGAAGCGTCAACGCTCGCTATGATTAACGAGCATCAAGCGATACGATTTCACCATGACAGTCAACAATTCCGAAAACAGTATGGATAACAACGTGCAGCTTGGCCGCATCGGAGAGATCATTGAGGCCAACACAGGCGGCTTCGTGGCGGAGGCCCAACTGCTCCACACGCCCCCTGCGCTCGGCTCAGTCGCCGTTATCCGTGATTCCGGCATTGATATTCTTGCCATCGTGTCATCGGCGGAAACAACTCCCAGGGATGCGGGTCGCCGACCAACGGCGCGTGGTGCAGAGTATCAATCAGAAGACGAATTCTACGAACGGCATCCCGAGATTTCGCGCCTTATTCGCACTACGTTCTCTGCCATCATCGTCGCGCACCGCGCCGAAGGACAATTGTACGCCTACCTGCCGCCGCGCCCTCCTCGCCTCCATGCATTCGTCTACCCGGGGAACGTGGAGGATATCGTCGCCCTTGCAAACGACACGTTGACTTTGCAAAACATCGCCGCGGCACGTTTGGACGCAACAAACGAATTTCTACCCGCCGCTATCCGGACACTTGCAAGTGTTCAGGGTTCCACACGCGCGCAGGAGGATTACTTGCGAGAAACGGGCCGTCGCCTTGTTCATTTCATGCGGGACGATATGCAGGGCCTACAAACCGTCCTCGCCAAGATCCGCCCGCCGCTCAATGGGAAAATGTAGATATGGATATTACACACATCCGCACCGTGCTGGAGATCATCAAACACGGCAGCTTTTCCGAAGCCGCCAGCGCCCTTAATATCAGCCAGCCTGCTGTTAGTCTCCATGTTCAAAGACTCGAACGGGAATTAGGCGCGCGCCTGTTGGACCGGGGCGGGCCCCGAGTACGTTTGACCCCGCACGGCGAGGCTTTTCTTCGTCACGCAGAACGCATTGCCGCCGCCGACACGGAAATGCGCGAAGACATCGCACGCCTTGCCCACGACCTCACCGGCGCACTGCGCCTCGCCGCAAGTACAATTCCCGGTGAGTTCCTGCTCCCTGGCCTTTTAGCCGATTTCACTACCTTGCATCCGAACGTCACCGCAACCCTTAGCGTGAGCGACACGGAAGCGGTGATAAGTGAGTTGGAAAGCGGCACGTGCGATGTTGGCTTCACCGGCGCCCCCTCCCGCCGTTCAACCCTGGTGCAGGAGCCGATCTACAAGGACACTCTTGTCCTTGTCGTGCCCGCCGGCCACCCATTTGCCAACAGAACGTCGGTTGCCATCGATGAACTGGGCGGTCAGCGGCTCATCGCCCGCGAGGCAGGCTCCGGCACAATGGCCTCGATCCAGCGCATTCTCGCCGACTCAGGCATTGACGCGCATCAGTGGATGCCCACCGTGATCCTGGGGTCTACGCAGGCTGTCATCAACGGTGTGGAGGCCGGCATGGGCGTGTCATTCGTCTCTGCCCTCGCTGCGCGGCACGGTGAGAAGGCCGGAACAATCGCTACTGTGGCGTTGGACGACGTGACGTTGGAGCGAGACCTGTTCATGGTGTACCAACAAGACCACATCACAACGCGCCTGCTTGAAGAATTCACTGACTATGCGCGTGGATGGCTCGCCAACGCCGATGCCCACATTTCCGGCGGGATTGAAACGACATGACATCCAACGGACACGTCGAAAGCCCGGGCGAGCGGGAGATTGGGGTCGTCATCGGCGGCTCGCTCAGCCGCGGCGTAGAGGTCAGGCTGTCGCGCTCACGATCCGTCGAAGACATCGCTGTCGGGGCGTATGTCTCTATCGAGGGACAGACCAATCGCTCATTCGGCATGATCACGGACATCCGGCTGGAGTCTATCGATAGGTCGGTTGAAACGATCGTCCCGGACCTTGACGACCCATTCGTTTCGGATGTCCTGGAAGGAACTGCCTACTACGGCATCGTCGAGGTGCTCCCTACCCTCATCATCGACCCGGCAACCGGCGAATCGCGGCCTGTGCGAACAGTTCCTCGCCACTTCTCCCGCGTTGTTGACGCCAACATGGAAGACATCCGCAGCGTCTTTGGCGAGGAGGACGAATCCCATCTCGGCATCGGCCAGCCGCTTGCCATGGAGAACGTCGACATCGTTCTCGATCTCAAGAAGGTTGCCGAGCGTTCCGTCGGCGTCTTTGGTAAGTCCGGCACAGGCAAGACATTCCTTGTGAGGCAGCTGCTTGCGGGGCTTGTGAAGTCGAGAGAGGCAGGGATTCTCGTCTTTGACATGCACAACGAATACGGCTGGGCGGGTACGGACCGCGAGCGCGGGCGGCAGGTCAAGGGACTCAAGCAGCTTTTTGGCAGCCGGATCGTCGTACTCACACTGGACAAGGCGGCGTCCGACCGCCGCGGCGTTCCCACAGACGGTGAGATTCGGATAGGGCACAGCGAAATCGAACCCGAGGATATCGAGGCGCTCTCCGAGGCACTGGGATTAACCGAGGCGGGGCGACAGCTGCCCTATCGCCTTCATCGCAAATACGGCAGCAAATGGTTCACCGAATTCCTGGCGCTCGATGGCGACGGTATGGCCGAGCTCCGCAATGAGATTGGCGAGCACGAGGGCACGATGCAGGCTCTGCAACGCCGTCTCCGCGCATTCGAGCGGTTCGGCTTCATCACAGAGGACTCCGGAAGCGGCTCAGTGCGGAGCATCGTCGACTACCTTCAGAAAGGGATGTCCGTCGTGCTGGAATTTGGGCAGTACGGCCGTCATGAACTCGCTTACATGCTGGCCGCCAATCTACTGACGCGCCGAATCCACGAGCAGTACGTCAGTCGCTCCGAGCGAGCAATCGGCGAGGCGGGCGAGGAGCCTGCGCCGCTCGTCATAGCCGTCGAGGAGTCCCACAAGTTCCTGAGCCGCAGCGTGGCAAGCCAGGCGATCTTCGGGACGATCGCGCGTGAGGACCGCAAGCACGGCGTCACGCTCCTCGTCGTTGATCAGCGGCCAAGCAGCATCCATGACGAGGTGCTTTCACAGATCGGCACTAAGCTCGTCTGCCTGTTGGACAGCGAGCGCGACATCGAGGCAATCCTGGCGGGCATGTCCGAGCGTTCCAAGCTGCGCAACGTCCTCGCCCGGTTGGAAACTCGCCAGCAAGCCCTGCTGATGGGCGACGCGTTGCCGATGCCGGTCGTCGTCCAAACACGAGAGTATGGTTCAGCAGAATCATACGCCGCGTTCTCCGTCATGGACGCCATCGAATCGTCCGCCGCTTTTGCCCAGGAACGTGATGAACTATTCAATTAAGATGTAGGAAGAAGGATAGTTGTTGGGAGTTGGGAAATGATCGAAGCAGGAAGCCTAACCATCGACTTTGGAGCCATCAACTGGCTGGCGGTCGTGGCAGCGACCGTCTTTGCGATGGCTTTCGGGATGTTGTATTACATGCCGTTTGCAGTCGGAAACGCATGGATGAATGCGCTTGGAACCACGGCTGAAGAGATCAATGCGCGCGGAGGGCATGTACGAGCTTTCGCCGTTGCAATCATTGGCGCCCTCCTCAGCGTCACCACCATCGCCATCCTGGTACAACTCACCGGCGCAGACGCTTTTATCGGCGGACTTGTGATTGGAGCGCTCGCCGCCGTGGGCCTGGTTATCGCGCCGATGGCCACCGCGTACATCTTTGAGGGACGTCCGTTCAAGCTCTACATCATCAACGCGGTTGAGAATTCCATATCCCTTATTGTCATCGCGCTCATCCTTACCCTCTGGCAATAAACCCGACCGGCCGCGGCGCATGAAGCCATAATGGTCTCATGCGCCGCATTGAGTTTGACCTCACCCCACTGCCCCCTTACCGCCTCGACTTGACGGCATGGGCGCTCAAGCGTCGTGAGGACAACTCGTGGGATCGCTGGGACTCAGAAACTGCAACATACAGCCGTTTGATGACGCATGACGGCGCACCCATCGACGTTTCGGTTTCGCAGGCAGGCTCCGTCAACACCCCCCTGCTTCATGTCACCGCTTGTGTAGACGCCGATTCCGCAGACCTCACAGACGAAGCTATCCGAGGTGCGGCGGAACCTGTTATACGCAGCCTTTTGGGAACAGACGTTGATCTTTCCGAATTTCACCGCATGGCGTCGACAGATTCCGCGCTTTCATCCCTGGCAACCAGGCTGACAGGCCTGAAACCTCCGCGCTATTCCATACTATTCGAAGCGCTGACTAACGCCATAACTTGTCAGCAGATCACCTTGACAGCAGGACTCCGAATCCTTGGGCGGCTTGCCGAGGCATGCGGCGCTCGTCTTGGAGAAGCAGTATCATTTCCTTTGCCTGAAAACGTGGCTCAACTGTCAGATCAAGACCTCATTGGACTCGGCTACAGCCGCCAAAAAGCTCGCGCAATGGTTGAACTCTCAGCCCTTGCCGCAAATGGTGAGCTGGAAAGATCAATCATCACCGGCCTGAACGATAGTGACGCCGTGGACAGGCTGCGTCGTTTGTACGGCGTGGGGCGATGGTCTGCCGAGTACGCCCTGCTTCGCGGAGACGGCCGTTTGAACATCTTTCCCGGCGATGACGTAGGTGTCCGCAAACACCTGGAGAAGTGGCTCAACCTGAGCCACCGTCTCGATTATGACGGCGTGAGCCGTATTCTAGAGACGTGGCAGCCATTTGGTGGCATGATTTATCTGCACCTTCTTACTGCATCCTTAGTGGATTCCGGCCGTGTGATGCAAAGCGAGGCGATAGAGGCCAATTGATGCTGCCCACCGTGCGTACTCTGGTACTCCGGGAATCGACGGAGATCATTGCTCCGCCGGAGGCCGTTCGCGCAGCTTTCGACGATCTGGAATCGTGGCCTAAGTGGAATAGCGTTTGCCGGGATGCAACGTGGACAAGTGGTCAGCCGTGGGCAATCGGCTCCGGATTTCACATGACGCTCCGCATGGCGCGCCGTCCTGTCGGGTTCAGTGTTTTCGTCACAGAGTTTGGTCAAGACGCCGTGACGTGGGAATCGACGGTGTTGTCCGTCACCGGAACACGGCGATTTACATTTGAAGAACAAGCAGAGGGTTCCGCAACTCACGTTACCGATCAAAAGACTTTCCACAGCCCCTACCTGCCCGTGCGCATCTTCTATCCCCGGCCCATCATTCAAGCTATGTCACGGGGCTGGTTGGCATCCCTGAAGCGACAGGCCGAACTGACACAAGTGGAGCGTGGCCAATGGCAATAGAGATCAAGCATTTCAACCGAATCGCGGCCACACCGGAGAAGGTGTGGGAGCAGTTTGCCGATGTCGCTGGGTGGCCAAGCTGGATACCCACGTTTCGCGGCGCAAGCTGGGTTGAAGGGGAGGCCTGGACAGACGGATCGCGTTTGCGCATGGCGATGGGCCTAGGCCCGGCAACCCTGGGCGTGGATGTCACGATTGTCAACGTTGACCTGCCCCACAGCATCGCATGGACGGGACGACGGTTCGGCGTTACCAGCATCCACACGTGGACGTTTACGCCGGATCGAGACGGCACGATCATGACTTCCCAAGAGGTCTTTGACGGGCCCGCACCTCAGTTGCTTGGTGTCACCGGGCTTAGTCCCATGATCAGTCGCATAACGGAGTCCTGGATGGACAGCTTGCAAAAGAGAGTCGAGGGCACAGAAGACGATAGTCCTTCCTGACTCCGGGGACGCCGTATGGACGCGGCGTGGCGCATTCACTACGATTGATTTGGCCGTATGACTAGCATGGCCGTAGAGCAACATTAACCTCGGGAGGGGCGAACGAAATGGCACGCACAGACACACAGGCACTAATTGACCGACTGGCTTCCAGCTACGCTGCACTGGCAGAAGCCGCGGTGAATCTGAGTAACGAGGACCTCGACAAGGAAATCCCGGGGTATGGTGGCAGACCCACTCCCGTCCGCAACCTTTTGTACGGAGCAGCCAACCACACACGTGAGCATGTGAATCACATCAACAAGATCCTGGATGTCACCGGCCATCCCGCACAGAGCGAGGCTCGCGCCATCCTGGAGCAGGGTACGCAGGCGTTCGGAGCACTCAGCGGAGCCCTTCTACGGGTTGACGACGACGATCTCTCGCGCTCACACGAAGATCAGTCCATCAAGGATGTTCTGGAGCACGTCGCGGGCTCACTCGACAGCTTCGTCAACTTCGTCAGCGAAGGCACAAAGGCATAGATGACAATACGTTTCCGTTATGACCGATTGGTGATTGACACCCGAAAGGGCTGGCGACAATGAACGATTACGTCAGCTACATGGAGGAGCACGGCCACGAGCAGTTGATGGTGTTCGGAGATGCCTCCACCGGCCTCCGCGGCGCAATCGCCATACATGACACCACACTCGGCCCCGCGCTGGGTGGCCTCCGCATTTGGCCGCACGCCACGGAGCGGGACGCCATCATGGATGTTCTGCGGCTGTCAGAGGCCATGACCCTGAAGTCCGCCGCCGCCGGGCTCGACCTTGGCGGCGGCAAGGCGATCATTATGCGCAATGCCGCCCGGGACAAGACGGAGGCCCTCCTCCGTTCTTTCGGCACCAAGGTGGACTCCCTCAACGGGAAGTACATCACCACGGAGGATGTCGGCACGACAACGGCGGACATGCAGTGGGTGGCTCGGGAAACAAACTACGTCACCGGCCTGCCCTCGGAATCCGGGGGCAGCGGCGACCCGTCTCCTATGACATCGTACGGCCTCTATCAGGGTCTGCTGGCCACCGCGCAATACCTCTGGGGCTCGGATGATCTTAGTGGGATGCGTGTTGTGCTCATGGGTCTGGGAAAGGTCGGGAACTATCTTCTGCCATATCTCAAGGGCGAGGGCGCCGTCATCTACGGAACGGATATTGACCAGGATCGAGTGGAGCGGGCGCAGAACCAATTTGGCCTCGTTCCCATCAGCCCGGATGAAGTATTCAACTACGAGTGCGATATCTTCGTGCCATGCGCCCTCGGCGGAATACTGAACGACGAGACGATCCCACAGTTGCGGTGCACAGCCGTTTGCGGCGGGGCGAACAACCAACTCCTTGAGCCACGCCACGCCGATGACCTTGCCGCGCGCGACGTCCTGTACGCGCCCGACTACATCGTCAACGCCGGCGGCGTCATCAACGTATCTCATGAGATTGGGCGCAGCTATAGCGCAGAGGAGGCGCGCCGCAAGACGGGGCAAATCTACAATACGTTGACGACGGTCTACGAGAACGCCAAGGCGGAGAGCATCTCCACGGATGAAGCGGCGCGGCGCATCGCCGTCAGTCGCATTGATTCCGTACGCAAGATACGCCGGGCTCGCTGATTTCCGGTTCACCCCACTCTCTCTGTTACGATGAGAGTGACACCTGAACCGGAGGCCGCATCCATGGATATCCTGTCGCGACCCGGCAGGCCCACTCTCATTCTCGCCATAGCGCTTACGCTTGCGGCCGTCGCGTACATCGGATGGAAAGTCACCCAGTCTCCCGATCAGGCCTTGCAGTTCACCATCAACGGCCTGAATGTGGGAGCAGTGTATGCCCTGTTGGCGCTCGGATTCACGCTTGTCTACAGCACGGTCTGGTTCTTTGACCTCTATTACGGCGCAGCGGCGGCAATCGGCGCGTACGCTGTCTTCTATCTCAGGGCCGGACAGGCAACCGACACCGCCTACGACCCCGCGAATATCGGCCTGAACATCGCTCTCGGAGTTGTGGTCGCCGGAGTCACAGCGTGGGCGCTGCACACCGGATTCTTTGAACGCCTGCGGGACCGTTTCCCTCCTCTGCTTGTTCGAGCAGCGTATCTCTTGATTGCGATCGGCGCGGGCATCTACACCACGATCTTGCTTCTGTATCCCGACAATCTCCATCAGACCGGCGCTTTACTGATAGCACTCATCAGCGCTGCAGTGATCGGGACGGCTCTCTATTGGGCGCTGGGCCGATTCGCTCCCCGTTCAGTGGCGCCCGGCCGACGGGTCGTCATTCTCAGCGCCGTAATCGGACTTGTTGTCGGAGCGGCCGCAGCTATCACACTCACTCAAACTCCGGAGTCGCGTCTCTACATCAGTTGGCTGGTGTCCTGCCTCCTTGCGGGAGCCGTAAGCCTGGCGCTCTATCGCGGGCTGTACGCATTCATTCTTATTCGGGCTCGCTCAACCTTGATCATGCTTGTCGCAACTCTTGGCGTGTTGCTGACTATCACGGCAATTCTCGTCATGGTTTTTTCCAACACGACTCACCCGTTGCCCGCTTCGTTTGGCAACAACCTGCTAACACTGGGCGGCGCGACGTTCAAGGCGTTTGCGCTATTCGCCATAGGCTGTGCATTCGTCGGTTTTGTCTTGCTGTGGCTCCTCATCCACAAATCGCCGCTCGGCAAGGTTATCCGCGCCATCGGTGACGACGAACAGGTCGCGCGCGTTGTCGGCATCAACACGACGGCGATAGTCGCAATCGTCTTTTTCATTGGAGCGATGTACGCGGCGTTCGCCGGAATACTCACAGGCCAGGACATCGCCATACAGCCGCGCATGGGCTTGGAGCTGCTGCTGAAGGGTTGGATCGCGTCTGTTGTTGGGGGGATTGGCAATCTCTACGGCGCAATCCTTGGCGGATTCCTTTTGGGCATCGTAGAGCAGTTTGGCATCTGGGACATCCCCGGAGAGTGGCAGGACGGCGTCGCGCTCATCCTCCTCGTTCTGTTCCTTTCGTTCTGGCCAAGAGGGATCATTCCGAGGCGGTAGGAACGGACAATGCAGATACGTCAACAGGAAATCTCGCAGGGCTTCTCGCGACTGCCGCAGACGCTCTTATTTTCGTTGCGCAACCACCTGGAAATCTGGGCGACGGTCATCGTGGTTTTGGCGGCGGCGTCCTTCATGTTGACACGCGGCACGGGATTCTCCATCACCCTGATGACGGTATTCGCCATCTGGGCGATGCTGGCTGTCAGCCTGAACCTCGTTCTTGGCTACACTGGCCTGCTCTCCGTCGGCCACGTGGGATTCTACGGCATCGGCGCATACACGGTGGCCGTGTTGACAGCCAACCCGCGCCAGGAGTTGTTAGAGGGAGAGATCATCCAGATCTTCGCGTGGCCGTTCTTCGCCGCGCTGCCCGTTGCCGTCGTGTTGTGTGGGGTGGTTGCTTTCGTTGTCGGTGTGGCGTTCAGCCGGTTCCGGGACGATGTCTATGTGCTCGTGTCATTCGGTTTCGCCATCATTGCCTATAACGTTTTCGTCAATTGGCAATGGGTAACACGCGGGCCTTTCGGCATTCACCAGATCCCCAAGCCCGTTATCTTTGGCTATACCATCAACGACGACCTCGAGTTCCTGTTGCTCGCACTGGCATTCCTCGCCATCGTCGTCGCAATATCGTGGCTCATTGTCACGTCCTCATTCGGTCGGGTGCTCAAAGCTGTGCGCGAGGACGAAGACGCCATTGAAGTGTTCGGCTACCGTTCATCCCGCTACAAGCTGGCCATCTGGGTAATCTCAGCGATGATGGCCGGGCTGGCGGGGGCGATGCTCGCCACGTACACCTCCTTCGTTGATCCCAACTCCTTCATCCTCCTTGAATCGATTCTCCTTGTCGCCATCGTGATTCTTGGCGGACTTGCCAGTATTTGGGGATCGCTGCTCGGCGCGCTGGCGTTCGTTCTGCTTGAGGAGGGAGTCCGCTTTGTGCCGTTTCTGCCACCGGAGCACGTCGGCCAGGTGAGGCAGATCATACTGGGAACACTGCTGGTGCTGTTGATGCTGTTCAGGCCGCAAGGAGTCGCAGGACGGTTCAAGCTATGACACTGTACGAACAACGCCATCTCGGAGGCTCATTCGTCCTTCAGACGCTCGACATTGAGAAGCGCTTTGGAGGCGTCTCTGCGGTCGACCGCCTCTCAATCACCATTCCGCGCGGTCTGATCACCGCCATCATCGGCCCCAACGGCTCGGGCAAGTCCACTCTGATCAACCTCCTCAGCGGAACCCTGCCTCTCGACGGTGGAATGGTTGTGGTCGGACCAAAGCGTCTTCGCGTAATCAGGCCATACGATTCTCCCAACATTGGACTGACCAGAACGTTCCAGGATGTGCGGCTCTTTGAGCAGATCAGTGTCCTCGATAATCTCTACGTTGTGATGACGGAGAGATCATCTCTCCTCTCGCTATTCCAGAGGGCCCGCAAGGAGCACAGGGAGCGCGCGGAGAGAATCCTGCATGTGGTGGGACTGTGGGAAAAGCGCAACGACCTGGCGGAAGAACTGTCATACGGCCAACGAAAGCTCCTGGAGGTTGGCCGCCTCATGGCGATGAACACCCAGCTCTACCTCTTTGACGAGCCCTTTGCCGGGCTCGCCCTTCACATGATTGAGGTCGTCAAGGGCGTCATGCGGGAGCTGAAGGAAAACGGCAGGACGCTTATCTTCGTGTCCCACAACATGGGCATTGTGCGCGAGCTCTCCGATTATCTCATCGTCATGGATAGCGGGCGGCTCCTGGCGCACGGGAACCCTGACCGTGTGCTGAATGATCCCGAAGTCATTGAAGCGTACCTGGGCAACTGATGACGGCGAGGCGAACATGACAGCACACGAGCAAAACGGCGCCACCGAGCAGCAGGCAAACACCGCTTCGCCGCTGCTGGAACTGAGCGACGTGTCTGTCCACTACGGCGCGGTCATCGCCCTCGACCACGTTTCCGTGCAGATTTACCCCGGTGAAGTCGTCGCGCTCATGGGACCCAACGGGGCGGGCAAGTCCACCATCCTCAAGGCCGTTATGGGAATGGCGCCCGTCTCAACAGGCTTGATCCGATGGCGCAACGACATTCTGGATTCACCGACGCATGAGATCGTCAAGCGCGGCATCTCCCTGGTTCCGCAGGGCCGCCGTGTGTTCACGCATCTGAACGTGGAGGAGAACCTGGAGCTCGGCGGAATGCACGTCTCTGATGCTGCAGAGCGGAGCAGGCGCCTTGATGCCGTCATGGATTTCTTCCCCATCCTGCGTGAAAAGCGGCGTGATCCGGCAAGCGCCATGTCCGGCGGGCAGCAGCAGATGCTCGCGCTCGGACGCGGCCTCATGTCATCGCCGGAAATACTGCTGCTGGATGAGCCGACGCTCGGGCTCGCTCCCATCATCGTCTCGGAGGTATTTCAGAGGGTCACCGAGATAAGCAAGACGTTCGGCACGACGATCGTGCTCGTGGAACACAACATCAGGGGCGCGCTCAATATAGTCGACCGCGGTTACATCCTGGACAAGGCGCGCGTGGCCTTCGAGGGCACTCCTAACGAGATCGAAGACTCGGACATCCTCACGCAAGTCTTCCTGGGCCGAGAGGACGAAGAAGAGTAGCCGCTGAAACCCTGTTGGGCACGCCGTGGCGACCACGCTTTAGCGTCGCCGCTCCCATCTAAAAAACCGCACGGCCAACACACCGCTCACGACCAACCACACTCCCATGACCCCGAGGTTCATCGGCTCAAAGCCGGAGCCGGTCGCGAACGGATGGAATGATTCGTGCATGGCCGTCGCAAAGTGGCGCACCGGAAAGATGTCCGCGAACGTGGTCAGCCACGCCGGCGCATCGTCCATCGGTATGAAGACATCGGAGATGAACAGCAGCGGCAGGATGCTCGCATTGACAATGGCGGGGGCGGCGTCTGCGTTCGGGATGAAATTTGCCACGGCTACACCCAGGGCGCAGAACGTTGCAGCCCCAACGATGCAGGTCACTATGAACGCGGCCATGCGTGTGGTAGGTAGATCCACGTCATAGACGACAACCCCGGACACCAACACGATGATGACAAGTAGAATAGCAACCAACACGGAATGGATAACGTAACCTGCAATCAATGACCCCGGCGGCAAAGGCGTGCCGCGAATCCGTTTGAGAAGGCCGTTGTCGCGGCTAAAGGCGAGAGTCATCGCGATGTTGTTGTAGCAGGCGCCCACAAGAGCGAAGACCACGATGCCCGGAACGTAGAACGTTGACAGACTCGCCGTACCACCCTCGAACTGAACCTGGTTGCTGCCGAAAAGCAGATTGAAAATAACCAGGAACATGAGCGGGAAAACGATGGTGAAAAAGGCGGCGGCCGGGTTTCGCCAGAAAGCCGTGTTCTGGTAACGCGCCTGGCGCAGCGACAGCCTAATGGCGTTCACGCCGTGTCACCTCCGCCTTGCCCGTTCGAGCTCGTCACCTCGATGAAGATGTCCTCAAGAGACGGCCGTGTGACGGCAATCTCCTCAAACTCAATGCCATTCTCAACTGCCCACGTAGTCAGTTGATGCAAAATAGCGGTGGGTGTCGCCGTCTGAATTTCAAATACCCCCTGCCCGATTACAGAACGCACGCCCAGGGATTCAGGCGGAGTTTCCGAGCCGTCCGGCAGACGAATTCGGATAAGAGTTGCACCGCCTGAGCCTGCAATCTCCTGCGGTGAACCTTCCAGGACAACACGTCCCTCGACCATGATTCCTACCCGGTCCGCCAGGTACTCCGCCTCTTCCATGTAGTGCGTCGTCAAGAGAATCGTCTTGCCAAGTTCCTGGAGGTTCTTCACCATGTCCCACGCGCCGCGGCGTGCCGACGGGTCGAAGCCGGTGGTCGGCTCATCGAGAAACAGCAGCTCCGGGTTTCCGGCCAGCCCAACAGCAACGTCAAGCCGCCTCTGTTGGCCGCCGGAGAGTTTACCCACGCGAACACGGGCCTGTTCCGTCAGGCCGGTCGCTTCGAGGATGACATCAAGCGGCAGTGGATCAGGATAATAGCCGCGAAAGAGATTCACCGTTTCCGAGACGGACAAATACTGGTCAACGCTTGTTGTCTGCAGGACGATACCGATGCGTTCCCGGAATCCTCTCTCACCCCGCGCAGGGTCATGCCCCAGGACTGCCACTGTTCCTGCGCTTCGATCCCTGTGGCCTTCGAGAATCTCGACCGTCGTCGTCTTTCCCGCCCCGTTGGGCCCAAGCAGGGCGTACACCTCCCCGGTTTCGACACGCAGATCAACACCCTTGACAGCTTCAAAGCTGCCATATGATTTTCGGAGACCCGCAACCTCAATGGCAGGAGGATAGGCAATACGTCCAGTCAATCAACACCTCTGTGGTCGTCTAGTGCCGGCGGAAAGTGATGCGTTGGAAAAAGATGCCGGCGGAAAGCGCAACCGTCACATCCAATAGTAGCGCAATCAATAGACCCCCCATGTGCCATGCCTGAGGCTCGCCTGAAACGATTGGCGCCGGTTGTAACTGGGGATGAGCAGCAACGGGGTTGTAGACAAACGATACGGTGCGCTCTGCCACGCTCTCCTTGACCGTGTTCTGCGCCTGTTGGGCAACCGCAGTCTTCAAGAAATTCATGGGCGTTTCGCTGGAGGAAGCCTCTCTTTCAGTTCCGGATTCGGTCACTAGCGCCATGTATTGCCCCGGTGATCTGACCTGCACCATCAGGATTGACGAGCCGTCTGCCGGTTCTCTCAGGTCTCCGTGTATATATGCCCACTCCTGCTCATCGTCCTGCCTCATCATCACCTCAACGGAATCGTGACCGATTTTGACGCGCTCATCCTCGCTTTCAGAGTTCCCCGCCTCGCCTTGCGTTCTCAGAACAATCTCGAGCAGCGCCGGGCGATTAAGAGATTCCAGTGACAATGTGGCGCCTTCCACGTCAAAGAACTCAACGAAGACACGCACGCAAACCTGTACTGGAGTGGTCGTATTGAGAGAACCGCAGGCGGCCTCGTCCTGTGTCAGGCGAACCTGGTACGGGACTGCGAGTGTGGCGGCAGGGGCCGTGAGATGAACGCGACCGGTCTCATCGCTGGCCGTTGCCGCCGCAAACCTCGGCACCTGCACCGCGCCGAGTACAGGCACAAACTCAGGCTCCGGGCGTCGTTGGAGCCTCGCTGGCAGAGATGCAGGCCTTTCCGATGCGTGGTCCTCTGTCGTCACTGGCACATCGATCTCTTGTTCCGGTTCCGGATCACCTGACGGAACATCAGATTCAGGATCGGAATCCGTTTCAGGAGAAGTGTCAGCCTTCGGTTCGGTGACTGGCTTTGGAGACTTTTCAACGACTATACGCACTTCAATCTCGGACTCCAACGCACCATCTGTTGCGGCGACGCGGAGGGTATAGACACGTCGGGCGTCTCTCGGCGAGAAATCGGGCGCAACCATGATTTGCCCGGTCTTTGAATCGACGATGAAAGCTCCCTGATCTGATTGACTGACAACCTTGAAATGGACAGGCTCCCCCTCCGGATCCAGCACTGAGAGCGAAGACCCCACAGGGCTCCCTCCGCGAGCGCCGGAGATGACCGTCCTTCGAAGCTGATTGGGTTCATGTCTCACAGGACTGCCGCATGCATCACGGGTGAGACGCACTTCGGTAAAGACCGGCGGCTCATCGACATCGCTGACCACCACAGTGAAATCGAGGGTATCGTCCGCGTTGAATGCACTCTCATTATTCCCGAGGTCGTCGCGCCCATCGGAAACGGACACACGCAGCACGAATGGCTTTTGCGCGGTCTCGAAATCCAGAGGTTTGCCCGGGCCAAGCGTCACGTAACCGGTGGGCGGATGAATCACGAAGAACCGAGCATCCGGTCCTGACAGTGCATATCTGAGAGGGTCTCCATCCTCATCTGTTTCGCCGATGCCTCGATACAGGGTATGGGCGCCGGGGCATGAATTCTCCGGGATCTCGGTGACGATGGCTCTGGACGGGAAGCGCGGTGCGTCATTCGCATCTGTGACCTCGACAAACACATCCAGACTGCTCTCGCTTCCATCGTCATTCACAACAATCTGAATCACGTACGTGTTGTTGCCGTCCGCATCGACAGGACTTTCAAAGTTCGGAGGCGTTAGAAAGGCCAGAGCGCCTTGATCGTCGATTACGAAGTGGGCAGCGTCTGCTCCCGCAATGCCCCACATGATTCCGTCCCTTTCCGAATCAGTGGTCGTGTACGTTGCCACAGACGCCGTGCCGTTCTCCGCGTAGCTGACAGTGGCAGAGCCGGTGATTGAAGGGGCCTCGTTGACGTTCGTGACAGTAACCTGGACATTCAGCGTGGACTCAAGGTTACCGTCGGACGCTGTAATTGTTACCGCATACACGTTGTCGTTATCGGCATCATGCGGCTTCTCAAAATCCGGTGCTGACCTGAATGACAACTCCCCCGACTCGCTGATCTCAAACTGCGCCGCATCCGCTCCTGTCACGCTCCACGTAACTTCGTCAGCCTCCGGGTCAGCAGCCGTATACGTCGCCACAGACGACGTCCCGTTCTCCACGTAGTTGACGGTGGCAGAGCCGGTGACTGAAGGGGCTTCATTGGTGTCGGTAACAGTAACTTCAACCTCCAGCGTGGACTCAAGGTTCCCGTCCGAGGCCGTCACCGCCACCACATAAACGTTGTCCTCGTCGGCATCATTTGACTTTTCAAAGTCTGGCGGCGACTTGAATGACAACTCTCCTGACTCGCTCATCTCAAACCACGCTGCATCGGTCCCTGCAATGCCCCATGTGATTCCATCGCCCTCCGGATCAGTGGCGGAGTACACGGCTACAGTTGTGGTGTCGTTCTCCGCATAGGTTACGGACGTGGAGCCGGTGACAGTCACGGCTTCATTGACATTCGTGACCGTTACTTCAATATCTTGGGTGGATGTCAGTTTCCCGTCTGACGCGGTTACCGTCACCTCGTACACGTTGTTCTCGTCGGCATCATTTGACTTCTCAAAGTCCGGCGGCGACTTGAATGACAACTCTCCTGACTCGCTCATCTCAAACCACGCTGCATCGGTCCCTGCAATGCCCCACGTGATTCCATCGCCCTCCGGATCAGTGGCGGAATATGTCGCCACATTCCCCGTCCCGTTCTCCACGTAGTTGACAGTGACAGAGCCGGTGATGCCGATGGCCTCAGCAACATCCGTGACAGTAACTTCTACGTTCAGCGTGGACTCAAGGTTGCCGTCTGACGCGGTTACCGTCACCTCATACACGTTGTCCTTGTCGGCATCCTTTGACTTCTCAAAGTCCGGCGGCGACTTGAATGACAACTCTCCTGACTCGCTCATCTCAAACCACGCTGCATCGGTCCCTGCAATGCCCCACGTGATTCCATCGCCCTCCGGATCAGTGGCGGAATATGTCGCCACATTCCCCGTCCCGTTCTCCACGTAGTTGACAGTGACAGAGCCGGTGATTGAGGGAACCTCATTGACGTTCGTGACAGTGACTTCAACATCGTGGGTAGATGACAGATTCCCGTCCGAGGCGGCGACTGTCACCTCATACGCGTTGTTCTTATTGCCATCACGCGGCTTCTCAAAGTCCGGCGACGACTTGAATGACAACTCTCCCAACTTGCTGATGGAGAACCGTACGGCGTCAGTTCCCTTAACACTCCACGTGATTCCATCGCCCTCTGGGTCAGTGGCGGAATATGTCGCTACCTTCTTCGTCCCGTTCTCTGCGTAGTTGACCCTGGTAGAGCCGGTGATTGAAGGAACCTCATTGACGTTCGTGACAGTAACTTTAGCGTCCACCGTGGACTCAAGATTCCCTTCCGACGCTGTAATCGTTACCGCATACACATTGTCATTGTCAGCGTCACGCGGTTTCTCATAATCCGGCGGCGATTTAAATAACAGTTCCCCCGACTCGCTAATCTCAAACCACGCTGCATCGGTCCCCGCAACGCTCCACGCAATCTCGCCCCCTTCCAGGTCCTTGGCGGAATATGTCGCCACATTCTTCGTCCCGTTCTCTGCGTAGTTGACACTGGCGGAGCCGGTGATGCCGATGGCCTCAGCAACATCCGTGACAGTAACTTCTACGTTCAGCGTGGACTCAAGGTTGCCGTCTGACGCTGTCACTGTCACCTCGTACACGTTGTCCTCGTCGGCATCATTTGACTTCTCAAAGTCCGGCGGCGACGTAAATGACAATTCCCCCGACTCGCTAATCTCAAACCACGCCGCATCGGTCCCCGCAATGCCCCACGTGATTCCATCGCCCTCCGGGTCAGTGGCGGAATATGTCGTCACATTCCCCGTCCCGTTCTCCACGTAGTTGACAGCAGCGGTGCCGGTGATTGAGGCGCGCTCGTTGATATCGGTAACAGTAACTTCGACCTCCAGCGTGGATTCAAGGTCCCCCTCCGAGGCGGCGACTGTCACCTCATAGGCGTTGTTCTTATTGCCATCACGCGGCTTCTCAAAGTCCGGCGGCGACTTGAATGACAACTCCCCTGTTGTGCTGATTGAGAACCGTGCGGCGTCAGTTCCCTTAACACTCCACCTGATTCCATCGCTCTCTGGGTCCGTGGCAGAATATGTCGCCACATTCTTCGTCCCGTTCTCTGAGTAGTTGACAGCGGCGGAACCGGTGATTGAAGGGGCTTCATTGATGTCGGTAACAGTAACTTCGATCTCCCGCGTGGACTCAAGGTTCCCGTCCGAGGCGACGACTGTCACCTCATACACGTTGTTCTTATTGCCATCACGCGGCTTCTCATAGTCCGGCGGCGACTTGAATGACAGGGCTCCCGCCTCGCTGATCTCAAATTTTGCGGCATCCGCTCCCGTCACGCTCCACGCAACTTCGTTACCTTCCGGATCAGTGGCGGAATATGTTGCCACAGATAACGTGCCGTTCTCCGCGTAGCTGACACTGGCAGAGCCGCTGATGACGGGCGGCGCATTTGAAATCCCTGCTGTAATCGTCACCGTGATGGACGCTGTAGCCCCGGCCTCATCTGTCGCGGTGACAATCACGGTGTAGCTGGCCTTCGTCTCCGAATCTGGCAACGCCTGAGCGCCAACAGTAATCTGCCCAGTTGAAACGTTGATCTCAAAGTAGGACTCATCCTCTCCTGAAAGGGCGTAGGTAAGATCGTCATCATCACCGTCCGTCGCTGAGACGGGGTCGCCGACGCTCGTTCCGGCAGGCGCCTCCTCCGAAACCGTCAGGGTGATGGAGGTCGATTCGAACTGAGGAGCAGTGTTTCTGGCAACTGCCGCGCTGATTCCCGAAGCTGAAGCCCCCACTTCGAAGTTGTCTTCGTACGACACCGTCGCGCGCAGGATGTAGCCCACGTCATCATCCACCGGCGTATACGAACTCCGGGTCGCTCCATCAATTTGCGCGAACTCATTGTCGGCGTTCATGGCTCGATGCCATCTCCATCGGATGCGACCGGTAACGCCATCCTGATCGGAAACCGTCGCGCTGAACGGCACTCCAACGTATGGCTTGGCAGACGAGAAGGCAACGATTCCCGGGTCGTCTGCATCAGTCAGGCCTATCTGCACGGGCAGCGAGTCGGTCAGACCGCCCTGATCCGTTACCACGGCGGTGAGGCTGAAAACACCTGAAGTCTCGTAGTCGAGAACGACGCCGGGGCGAACACGGATCTGCCCCTCGGCATCAATGCGGAATAGGTCCGCATCTTCTCCCTCCACTGAGAACGTCCGGGAATCACCGTCGTCAGGGTCGATAACCACGAGCGCGCGGCCCACCCGTCGATTAGCGGATGCGTTTTCCTCTACCGAGAATTCCGCGCTTTCGAGTTCAAAAGCCGGTGGTTCATTGACATCCGTGATAGTGACAAGCACTTCCACCGAGATGTGAGTCGATCCATCGGTCACCAGCACGTCGATCTCATACTCGTTGTCGTGGTTCCCATCATTCGGCTTTTCGAAGTTCTTGGCCACCTTGAAGCGCAAGACGCCGGCACCATCTATGGACAGCCTTCTTGCGTCAGTGCCATCAATTGACCAGGAGATCGTCGCGTCGGGCGCAGCATTCACTACCTGGTACGTGGCAATGGCCGCAGTGCTGTTCTCGGGAAACTCAACAGTTGTGAAACCCTCAATATGGAGGGATTGCTGCGTCTCCGTCGACTGTGCTGAAGCAACTCCGGTGGGAACAATGTCCGCAGCTGCGCCTGAGATCGCTCCGGCCATGGCAAGTAAGGATGCGGCTACTGCGGGATTCGCAATCACCCGCGTGAATTGCCTGAATCCGGAAATCACTCGTAATGCGCCAGCCTGCCAACCCAACGCGGCCTCTGAGCCACATTGGTCCCTATTCCCCACTTCGGCCCCGCAGGGCGACTAAAAGCGGATTAGGTGCAATACAATCGCGCCACGATACCATCCCATATGTACCATGCGGATGTCACAGCAGTCTACGTTCCGAAGACTTGATGCATTTGTGTTGGCGCGTGGGCTACAATGAGGTTGCAGCATTTCACATGGAACAGAAATAGCAAACAATGGGGGTTGACCAATGGCAGCGGCGCCGGCCCGCTCTGCTGTCATTGAGAGTAGGGGGAAGACATGCCGCTACGTTTCGCTGAAGAGATTATCCTGCTCCTCTTGAACGACGATGATGGTCGATTTGCCCGCGTGCCGAGCTGGTCCATGGACTATGCCCTGGCCGGGGCCGTCTTGATGGATCTTGCACTGGAGAATCGCATCGACACTGACCTTGAGCGATTGGTGCTGGTAGATTCCTCACCGCTCGACGATTCACTTTTGGACCCGACATTGGCGGACATCGCCGCGGGAGAGGAGCGGAACGCGCGCTATTGGGTTGAGCATACGGCCAACCGCGCGGCGGAAATCCGTGAAGAGGCGCTGAATCGCCTAGTCGATGGAGGCATCCTTGAACGCAAGGATGACCGCTTCCTCTGGGTGTTCCAGTCGCGCCGTTATCCCATGGTTGACGGCAAGGAAGAGCGTGAGGTGCGCCTGCGCCTCATGAGCATCCTTTTCAGCGATGAGATTCCTGATCCCAGAGACATCGTCTTGTTGAGCCTGACAGACGCGTGCGGCATCCTGCGCGGCATGTTGTCACGCCGAGAATTGAATAGCGCCGCTGAACGAATTGAGCAGGTACGCAAGCTGGACCTCGTAGGTCAGGCGACCACACAGGCGATCATGGACATCGAGCAATTCGTCGCCACGTCCGTACAGCGGCACATCTACTAGGGCGCTGGAGACGGCCTGCCACCAAGCTCCGGCGGGTCTCGCCTGTCAATCGACGAGAAAGACCTTCAGCACGGTTCTCCCGCACCGGGGTTAGGTGCGACACGCATTGAGCCCGGCCGCAATTCCTCGATTACCCGCTCAAGGTAACACTGATTGGTATCAGTAATGTCGCCGTCAATCAAACGGTGCGCGAGGATATCCGAAAAGGGTTCATCGAGAGGGCTGTTAGGCGGGTTCATATTCTCAAGTCTAGACAACGCAAAGCGATCATCATTCTCAATAGTGTCAAGGAATTGCATATCCAGCAGCGCAGCGATTTCTTTGCCATTGAAGAACAGCAGACGTTCCAGGCCTTTCCTCCCGAACCAGTTAAAATCGTCATCGCGGAGCCAGCCACTCTGCAATAGCTTAATCATTGGGGCATCGCCACCAATAATGACTTCGGAGACTAACCTTCGAACCGTCTCATCTTCTCCTGTGCCAATCCAAAGGGTGCTTCCTCTTTCAGTTTCTTCTATTCTGGTTTCGGTAACGCCATCTTCAATCCATGGCAATGATCGCATCAGGTCATAGATTTCCCGGTCGTACAGACTAACCAATTCTATCGAAAGAGTGGGGATATGCTCTGATGTTGTTTTTCCCTGTTCGTCCAGCGAGTCCAGGATTTCTCTCACTCCTTCCCTATCGAATGCTGTTGCAAGCTCAAGATGCGTAAACAGCGCCAGCCAGTTTCTACGAGGGTTTACGGCAAACGGCATTGACGCAACGCGAGCCGCGATTGAAGAATCAATCGCAGCAAGGTCGACGATTCCATCAGGGATTCCTTCCTGATATGCCGCGTTTTTCAGACTCTCACTGAAGGCTGCGTAGGTTTCGGTGTAAAAAATGGCGAGCCGGCTGCCGTTGATCAACGTGGACCCTTCATATTCATCAGGCGGAACCTGGTTTTCAATTCTTTCAGCAAGATCAGGATTGGTGGATTGCAGGAAGGGATGTAACAGCCCTTCTATCCTGTCGGGCAAACGATTACGGTTAGCGTCGCCCGATAATTCATCCAGCGCAATATCTTGTGGAAATGCCGGAGAGTTCAGGAATGCCACAAAATCACCTTGCGCCGCTTCCGCAAGGTCGGCAATGAGAGCCAGTGCCCGGTCCCCTTCGAACGACGCTCCATCCAGGAATGCCAGTCTTAACAGTGTGATTGCTGAGGTTTCATCGATAGCAGCGATCCTGTTCAGATGGTCTGTAATTTCAACGGCGGCAACAAGCTCTGAATGTATGCCATAAAGTTCTTCGCGTTCTCCAATAAGCAGAATCATGTCCTTGCTTGTGATAGCTTCAAAGAGCGCAGGGTAATTGACGGCCATGTCGCACAGGTTCGCCGTCAGGGCATCCCTGTCACTCTGGATAAGCCTGTCATTCGAATACCAGCTGAACTCGGCAATGCGTTCCAAACTGAGTTCTTTGAGCGTTGGCGTGGGACTGGGAGTCGGCGGGGGAGTCGCTGTCGGTGGGGGAGTCGCTGTCGGTGGGGAGGGAATAAGAGTGGGCGTGGGAGGAGTTTGCGTTGGAGCTATGGTTGGCGGCGTAGACGTGGCCGTGGGGGGAGCCGGTGTCGCAGTTCCTGTGGCCGTCGTTTCAACGGGTGTCGGCTCAACAGTGGAAGCCTCGTCAATTCGTGTGCAGCCCGCCAACAACAGAACCATACCAAGCGCGAGGACAAGCAACATCACGCCTATCGTGGGTAGACGACGGAGGGACATGGAAACGTGCCTCCTTTCCCTGCTCACCTCGGGCGTCGAATTTTCAAACTCCAGTCACACGCAACAATAGTCGCAGTATATGACACTGAGAGATTGCTACAAATGATCCTCTCCGGCTTTGGCGCGCCTGAGAAATGGGCCGCTGTTCAGTGTCGGATCACACCATTTGCCCTGACAATAACATCCTCAGCAGGCCCAATCAGGCTTAGCGCCAGCGCGCCGGTGTGTGGGTCGCAGTAGATCACTGACTCAACTCCGTATGCGCGCCTGATGTTCTCAGCAATCAGGACCTCCTCCGGCGTACCTTCCGCGACCACCCTGCCCTCGCTGAGCAGGATCAGGAAATCACAATGACGTGCCGCCATGTTGAGGTCATGCACGGCCGCAATAGCTGTCGCGCCATTCACTGCCCATTCGCGAATGAGACCAAGCACACGCAATTGGTGAAGGATATCCAGGTTGGAAGTCGGCTCGTCCAGTAAGAGAACACGCGGCTGTTGCGCGAGCGCGCGTGCGATGAAAACGCGCTGGCGCTCCCCGCCGGACAGCGTTTCAAGTGTGCGCTCCGCGAACTGCTCCGTATCGGTCAGCCGCATGGCCTGACGGGCGATGTTCTCATCCGATGTGCCCTCAATCTGGAACCGTCCCATGTGGGGATATCTGCCCATGAGCACAAGCTCAAGGCATGTGAAACCGTGCGCCATGGGCGCAACCTGAGGCACAAGTGCGATGGCTCGCGCTCTTTCACGGGAAGGCATCTCTTTGAATCTATGTCCATCAAAGTAACGTTCCCCGTCCGACGGCTTGATGACCCCGGCGAGTGCGCGCAAGAGCGTTGATTTACCCGCGCCGTTCGGGCCAATCACCCCCACCAGGTCACCCTGCCCTGCGCGGAGTCTGACTCCATCCAGCAGCTTCTTGCCCTGGATCGTATACGTCAGGCCCTCCACTGAGAGCGCGGCTGCGCGCACCGCCGTGGTCATCATCTCTCCTTTATCCTCCGACACTGAAAGTCTCTGCGGGCGGCCCGGAGAAATCGTCCGGCCACAGAATCCTGGCGAGGTCTTCAGCTCCCCTGATGTTCCAGTACGACAGCGTTGTAAAGTGCTTGCTCTCGACCACGTACACACGGTTGTCCCGAATTGCGGGAACCTCCTGCAGCGCCTCCTCGGTGGCGAGCCGTTCCCGAAATTCATTCGCGCCGAACTCAACTGGCTGCGGGATGATGATGACTGCAGGGTTCATAGCGATGACACCCTCGAGATTTGTCGTCGCGTTGGATTCGACACCCGATTCCGCCGCTACATTGACTCCCCCGGCTGCCTCGATGACTGATCCTTCGGTCGAATTCGCTCCGGCCACCCAGAGATCATCCGAGTAGCTGGTAAGCGCAAGGACGCGCGGCTGGCTCTGCTTAGCACCCGTGACGGCGATGAGATCCTCATGCCGACCTCGAACTTCCTCCGCGAACTCCAGTGCCCGAGCCTCTTCACCGAGGATGTACCCCATCAACAGGATGTTATTGATTCTTGCCTCGGCATCGTGATCCAGCTGTGTCTGAATCGCCGGAATGCCGACGCGGGAAAGCGCCTCCACCAGATCGCCGGTGAAGTGCGGGCTCGTCACAACAACATCCGGGTTCTGGGCGATGATCGTCTCTGGGTCCCGCGTTATCTCCGGTTTCTCGTGCACAAGCGCGGCAACGTTGGAGAACGTGCTGTCTTTGGTCACCCCGCCAACCGCAACAAGGCGCGCATTGGGCACGATAGCGAGAACTACCTCATCATGACCGATAGAGGCCGTGATAATACGCTCCGGCTTGGCGGGAATCTCAACGATGCCGTTCAGGCCTTCAACCTGCCGGGGCCAGCTGAGGTTAGTGGGATCAACGATACCGGGGACGCCGGTCAACTGCCCAACCAACGGCGGCGGGGCCGGCGCCGGCGTAGGGGTTGACGTGGGCACAGGTATCTCTGTGGGTGCGGCTGTCGGAGGAATGACGTCAATTGCCGGGGCCGATTCCGGTGTCGCTCCTCTCTCCCCTGCCGGCCCTGTGGAGTCGCATGCAAACGCTAGCGCCACCAGTATGGCAAGCACACCAAGGACGACAATTCTGGCCGAGATTTCTTTCACTTCTTTAGTCCCCTTTTCTTTTCTCGCGCACTCGGGAATCTCTATTCACGACTCAGAGCGAATACCCTCGCCCCCTGTTCTGGATGAGCAACAGGATGAAGAACGGCGCGCCGACGAACGCCGTCAGGATTCCAACTCGCAGTTCAGCCGGCTGAATCACCGTCCGCGCCACCGTGTCCGCAAGAATCACGAACACTGCCCCACCCAGCGCGCTCATGGGAATGAGCACGCGGTTGTCCGGCCCCAGCAAAAGCCTGAGCACGTGCGGCGTTACGAGGCCAACGAATGCGATGGTTCCACTGACGGCAACTGCCACGCCCGTCACCATAGCGGCGACCACCAGGAGCAGCAGACGCACCGGCACGACATTTACACCGAGCGAGCGGGCTTCATCATCGCCAAGCATCAGCAGGTTGAGATCCCGGGCCATCACCATGGCAATGCCGATCCCCGCGAGGATCGGCGGCAGCGACATCAGCACGTGCTCCCACGCGCGGGAATCCAGGCCGCCTGCCAGCCAGAAGAGGATCTCACGCAGCGCTCCGTTGTCCGGCAGCAGGATGACGATCGCGGATACGATCGCCCCCAGAAACGCGTTCACCGCGATGCCGGCCAACAGCAGCGTTGCCATAGAGAAATGCCCGCTGACTGTAGAGATGCCGTAGACAACCAGCGTGGCTATCATCGCGCCGGCGAATGCGGCCAGCGGCAAGGACATGAAAAACAGCCCTGCGGCTCCCGTCGCGATAGCAATGACCGCTCCAAGGGCCCCGCCGGCGGACACACCGATAATGCCGGGGTCGGCCAGCGGGTTGCGGAAGAGCCCCTGCATCGTCGCGCCCGCCACGCCGAGTCCCATACCAACAGCCGCGCCCACAATGATGCGCGGCAGGCGAATCTGCTGAATCACCAATTCGTGGGTTCGGGAAACATCGCCAATGTCAATGCCAACGAATCCAATGAGCGTGGACGCGACGCTGCGCACCGGGATGCTGACAGGACCAACACTCAATGAGATGAGGACGATGAGAAGAATGGCGAGCGCAAGGGTCACCGAGCCGATAGCCAGACGCGTAAGGACGCCCGCACGGCGATATGTGCCCCACGCCGGAATCCCGGCAGTTCGCAACAAAACAACCCTCCGGCTGCTCCGCTGGAGGGTTGACGCTCGCGCTGTCGGGGCTTGTAGCCCGGTCGGCTGAGGGACCCTCTCTATAGCGGAGAGAGTTCACCTTCCGTCCAGGCAGGTCTCCTGGCTTGCGGGTATCAATCCTGCGCCGGGCCCTTCCCATCGCATCAGCGACAGTGAGCAACTCGGCCATCAAACCCCGCTTACAGTGGCGCTACCGCGGCGGCTTTTCACCGCCTTCCCTATTCTCCCGGGTACGGGCACCTGAACGGGCAGTGTCTATCTGCTCTTCGGACGAAGCCTATCGCACCGTCTCTCGGAGTGTCAAACCGTGAAAGTGCGCTTTGGTGCGCTGCGCCTGACCCCGGAGTTAGCCTCCGGCCCCCATTACTGCCTGCGCGAAGATCGCCTGAGATTCCTCAGACAGGCAAGCCGTGACCGGTGACGCGGCGGCGGCCTCAGGAGTGAGCATCTCGGCTGTGAACGGAGTCTGAAGGAGGAGGTTGTACGCGTCCACGCCAATGGCAACCTGGATGCAATCCACTTCCTCTAGTGGAAGCAGGCGCATGATATCGGCGCCAAGCACCGACGGCACTGCCGGATCCGCAGTGGGTATGGGAGTCGGCGTCGCTGTGGGCACCGCAGTTGGGGTAGGCGTTGGCGCCGCCTCACATGCAACCATGAAGCTCAAGAGAATAACTGCCGATATAACTAACACAATGGGGCGGGTAAGAGTTGCAAGCAGGGGCCTTACATTCACTAATGTCAGCATATGCTCCTCCAGGTTGACTGGTTTTGCACGGTCATAATAGCATCGTTGCCGATTTTGTTAATCCTGTCGCGTAACAGATAGGGGCGGCGGGGTGAGCCGCCCCTATCCTGTCTTGTTACTTTTTTCACTATGACGACGAGAAACGCGCCGCTTCCTCGGAGCCTCCGGTCGCGTCGCCCTCGCTGTAGGAATGCGCGCCCGTGCCCGCGAGTCCACCACCCTGCACGATGAGGTATTCGTCGCGGATCGGCCGACCCTCGAACCAGCACTCTAGGATTTCCCGCACGCCCGCCGCATAGCGCGCCTGCGCTGACAGCGACGTGCCGGACGTATGCGGCGTCAAGGCGTGGTTCGGCATCGTGCGCCACGGATGGTCGTTGGGGGCCGGCTGCGGGAACCACACGTCGCCCGCGTAGCCCGCCAACTGCCCGCTCTCCAGCGCCCGCGCTACGGCGTCGCGGTCGCAGATCTTGCCGCGCGCCGTATTGACCAGGTACGAGCCGCGGCGCATCTTGCCGATCAGCTCGTCGTTGAACATGTGCTCCGTCTCCGGGTGGAGCGGGCAATGGATGCTGACAACGTCGCACGCCGCCACCAGCGACTCCGGAGTCTCATGGAACGTGACGCCGAGCTCCTCTTCGACCTCAGGCGGGAGGCGGTGGCGATCCGTGTAGTGGAGATTGACGTCGAACGGCTTCATGCGCTTGAGAACGGCGAGGCCGATGCGGCCCGCCGCGACGACGCCCACGTCCATGCCCTCGATGTCATAGGAGCGAGAAACGGCGTCCGCGATGTTCCAGCCGCCACGCACAACCCATCCGTACTGCGGCAGATAATCGCGCACCAGCGCCAGCATCTGCATCACTGCGTGCTCGGCCACGCTGATGCTGTTGCACCACGTGACCTCCGCGACGGTGATGTCCCGGTTGATGGCCGACTGCAGGTCGACGTGATCGGAGCCGATGCCTGCCGTGATGGCAAGTTTGAGGTTGGGCGCCTTGGCGATCCTCTCCGCCGTCAGGTACGCGGGCCAGAACGGCTGCGAGATAACCACGTCGGCATCGACGATCTCCCGCTCGAATACGGAGTCCGCGGCATCCTTGTCGGACGTCACGACAAACTGATGGCCCTGTGATGTGACAAAGCTCTCAAGCCCCAGGCCGCCGGACACGGAGCCCAGCAGCTGGCCGGGTGTGAAGTCGATGGCCGTCGGGGACGGCATGGACTGCCCGTCCGGGTATTGGCTCAGGGTTGGGATCGACTCCCGGGCGTATTGAGGTGGAAAGCCCTGCACCGGATCGTCATACAGGACACAAAGAACCTTCTGTGCGGCGCCGCTCGTCATCACTCACCTCCCCGGTCCCCACCGGAATTATTTGTCGTCTCGTCGTTCACGCTCAGCTATGCTGTCCGCGTTCGTACTGTACCGCTACACATGGACGACTCGCAATTGACGGGGGGGAGATGTCATTCCGAGCGGAGCATAGCGGAGTCGAGGAATCTAAAGACGTATTTGGCCGGGCAGGCGAGATTTCAAATCAGGCCCAGTCGTCCAAGGTCATCCTCGGTCCACTGAACGCCTCTCAGTACTTCCCGCAGGGTCTTCCGCACCAGCGTATCCGAGCCTCGATGGTAGTGTATGACCGCCCTACGCCCATCGGGATGCCGATAGATTCGCGATCCCGTCCTGGTGGACCTCCGAAGCGAGAAGCCATCCTTCTCTAGCGCTGCGATGATCTCTCGTACGGGCGTGTTTCTGAGTAGAAACGGAACACGTGCCGAGTCGTTCACAAGGTAACTGTCACTGTGGGAGCATCGCCAACGGGCAACCCCACATCCGGGTTCAAATCGCCCGCCTCGATCATATCCTCCAGGTAGGCCTGCGCTGCTTCCCGCAGCGCTTCCAGCGCCTCTTCCGCCGTGTGGCCCCAAGTTGCGCAACCGGGCAGAGCCGGTATCCCCGCGCCCCAGCGACCGTCATCGTCTTGCTCGATTTCGACGCTGAAAACATACGTCTGCGGCCTTGCGCTTCCATTAGTGGCGGTCATGCATTTCACCCATGTACGGCACATTGTACCGCAGGCTATCCGTGAGCCCCTGCACACCACCAATGTCATTCCCGCGAAAGCGGGAATCCAGTACGGTGCATTTGCACCGTCCCCTCTCCCTCCTTCTCCCGATCCCCCCACACCCTCTCCTAATCCTCCGCGCAGACATCCCCTGCCGTTGACAGCCTTCCCCGCCGCTAGCAGAATCAAAGGGCTACACAAGCAGCGGTTCTAAACACCGTTTGCGCAAGTCGAATTTCGCATGGAATTCGCTAGGGGACGTGGCTTGTCATGTCTCCTCGCGGACTTGCGCAGCCCGCCTGCTTGTGTAGCAACGTAGCCGACGTCTGCACGCCGCGAGGGGGCACTCAGTGAGCAAACGGTTCCGCATCACTGCGTCGCAGTCCGGTGGCGTGCGCCAACCGGATTGGGCGCGCTAGATGGCCGACCTCAACGTTCCCAACCGTACCTTCTATAACGGCGACAACCTCGATTTCCTGCGGGCGCTGAACAGCGAGAGCGTCAATCTCATCGCCACAGACCCGCCGTTCAACAAGAACGTTGACGCATTCGTGGGCAAGCGCGGCGCGTCATTCAAAGACCGTTGGCGGTGGGTTGAGGACGTTCACGAAGAATGGGTAGACCAGATAAAAGACAACTGGCCTGCCGTCTCTCACGCGATTGAGTTTGCCCGCACAACACAAGGAGACGACGACATGGCGGCGTTCATGGCGTGGCTGAGCATCCGGCTCATCGAGATGCACCGCGTGCTCGCGCCGAACGGGAGCATCTACCTGCACCTTGATCACACGGCGCACGCCTACGTCAAAGTGCTCATGGATGCCATCTTTGGTCCCCGCAACTTCCGTAATGAGATTGTGTGGTGTTATTCCGGCGGAGGGCAACCAGCTAAGGACTTCCCGCGAAAGCATGACATTATCCTGAGATATACCAAATCGGGCGACTATGTATTCAATCGTGATGATGTGCGCGTCCCCTATGATTCTGACTACGCGGCCACTGTGTTTGCCGGTGCCGATACTCGCGCTCCAGGCAAGACGTACACACCAGACCCGCGAGGCAAAGTTGTAGAGGACTGGTGGCGGAATATCCCGCGTCCTTACGGTAAGGAGATTGCTGGCTATCCGACACAGAAACCCCTTGCTCTCTATGAGCGAATCATCAAGGCGAGCAGCAACGAAGGCGACGTAGTTCTCGATCCGTTCGCGGGATGCGCCACGACGCCGATTGCCGCGTGGGGCCTGAAACGTCAATGGATTGGCGCGGACATTAGCCCCCAAGGTCTTGAGCTACTCAAAGAGCGTGGACGGCAATTGGGGCTGGATGCCGACGACCAGACCGTGAATGAGCTGCGATGCACAAGGCATCAGGAAGTCCGGCAACATGAGACGAGCGAATGCAACGGACTTCCCGAACGGACGGACGAGGACGACACGCTCCCCACGCCGACGCTCCGATTGAGGATTCAGCGTCCGCGTGAGGCATGGGAGAGACTGACACACAGTCAGATACGCGGCCATCTTACGGAGGCGCAGGCAGTCGTGGGAATGGTTGTCTGCGCGGGATGCGGCCGCGGACTAGAATCTGCATTCATGGAGCTTGACCACATCCAGCCAAAGAGCGAGAGCGGGGTGGACAACATCACGAACCGCATAATGCTCTGCAAACCGTGCAACGGGTACAAGAGCGACCGTTTGACGTTGAGAGGTCTCCGCGACCGCAACAAGAAAGAGAAATGGATGCACGATGAGAGCGCCGCCAGGATTGCTCAGAGTCGAGCGAAGGACAAGGCCGAGGCTGTCCGGCAGGAAATGACGCAAGGCGGCTAACCCGCACCCCCACCCTGACCCTCCCTCATCTAGGGAGAGGGGATTCTGGATTCCTCGACTGCGCTCGGAATGACATGTGAGTGGGCGGCGCTGCGCGCCGCACTGGATTCCCGCTTTCGCGGGAATGACGGTGGGGGCTGATTCCTGCTAATCCTCGGAAGCCCAGCGGGCGAGGGCTTTGTCCGGGGAGGATATTTCGTTCACGGACGTGTAGTAGTAGTCCTGCCAACCCGTTTCGGGCAGTCCGGTGAAGAGCATCAGGTTCAGCGGGTAGTATCCGCTGTCACTGGCGCGGCGGAAATCGTCCCGGAACAGGAACGTGGGTTTCTTCAGCGCGATGGCCATCCCCAGCTCGACCATGACGCCCTCATCCGGCGGGACGCCGTTGACGACGGCAAAGATGGCATCGCACTCAACCACGTCGCTATAGTCCTTTTGCCCCACCTCGTATGCCCATCCCTCCTGCGAGAAGTCGACCTGATTATTCCGCGCGAAGGGCTCCCAGACCTCCAGCCCCAGCTCCTCCAGCGCGGCAACCAACAGCGGCAAGAGGAGGGATCGTTGCTGCTCAGAAAAGCCGTACGGATTCGCAAGGTAGATTGTCTTTGGCATGTCAGATTTCCTGAATAGTTAGCGGTTCGTGGGGCTAGTGTAACAATGGTGGCCCTTCGACTACGCTCAGGGTGACCGTGGGGTGGGGACGTTGACCGAATGGGGTGGCGCGGGGATACTGAGTGCCGAGGTCATGCTAGGCGGGGAGCCAGCGGTGCCCTGTACTCGCAATCCGCTCTAGCGAGGCTGAATTCCCTCTTGAGGGCTGTGGTTCGAATGACGCGAAGCGCTCATACGATGTTGATGTTCGGGTCCCGTGCGACGAAGACGTCTGAATCTCGCCAGGTCCGGAAGGAAGCAACGATAAGGAATGTCCTTCGGGCGCCGCGGGAGCGCCTGGGCTGAGTCGCGTGTCCGTTTCGCCCATCCGGTACCCAGTTCGAGAGGGGGTGCATGGCCTCTCTCTTTCGCACTCTCACCCCCGTCGAGGAACCCTTCGACAGGCTCAGGGCGAGCGGAGGGTGTGATGACAACACGCCGTACGCGCTCTGATCGTCCCCGTCTGAACAAGGCGCTCGGGCAGCATTTGCTGGTCAGCGAGGGTGTGCTTGACAGCATCATCGAGGCTGCCGATCTGTCGAGCGACGATCTTGTCGTGGAGGTCGGCCCCGGCACGGGACTGCTGACCCGCCGACTCCTCCGAACGGCTGGTCACGTCATCGCCGTGGAAATCGACGCGGACATGGTGGAGCAGGCGCGCACGATGCTAACCGAACACCAAAATCTGATGCTCGTTCACGGTGACATCCGTAACCAATCCCCATCCGAGTTGACTGGCGGAAAACCCTATGTTGTCGTCGCAAATCTGCCCTATTACGTCGCGTCTCCCACCGTTCGCCTGTTCCTTGAGTCCGACCATCCTCCGCAGCGAATGGTGGTGATGGTTCAGCGTGAGGTGGCGCAGCAGATGACGGCTCCTGCGGGCAAATCAAGCCTGCTGACAATCGCCACGCAGGTGTTCGCGGACGCGCGAATCGTCAGGCGCGTCAAGCCCGGCAGCTTTGTGCCCGCCCCCGGCGTTGAGTCGGCCGTCGTTCGGTTGGATGTCCTGCCGGAACCGCGCGTATCCGACGACCAGCAGCCGCAATTCTTCGGTGTGACGCGTGCCGGTTTCAGCGCCCCGCGCAAACAGCTGCGCAACTCACTGGCCAACGGGCTTGAGACCGGGGCGGAGTTCGTGGATGCCGCGCTTGCGACAATCGGGATCGACGGCCGCCGCCGCGCGGAGACATTGACCATCGACGAGTGGGCGCCGATCGCCATGGTGATGCAGCGATTTCTGCCCAAGGGCAAAAGTGAGCCCTCATGATCCACGTTACGGCGAACGCCAAGATCAACCTCAGCCTTGAGATCACCGGGCGGCGTGACGACGGTTTTCACGAGCTCATCTCCGTGATGCAGGCCATCGACCTGTCCGATGAACTTGTTGCCTTGCCTGCGACGGACGGCTCACTCAGCCTTGAGTGCAACGACCCTGCCCTGTTGGAAAGCGACGAGAACACGGTGTTGACGGCGGCGCGCCTGCTGAAAGAGTCGTTGGGCATCGAGCAGGGGGCGCGGCTGCTGTTGCGCAAGGCGATCCCCGTCGCGGCGGGGCTTGGCGGCGGCAGCGCAGACGGCGCGGCGGCGCTGGTGGCCCTGTCATTGCTGTGGGATGTTCCCGTGCGGCGTGAGCGTCTGTTGGAAATCGCGGCGGAAGTCGGTTCCGACGTGCCGTTCTTCATGGGTGAATCGCCGACGGCGCTCGTGGAGGGGCGTGGGGAGACCATCACCGCCCTGCCCCCGATGCCGCCGATGTGGGCCGTGATCCTCGTGCCGGAGGTGCCCGTGCCGTCGCCCAAGACGCGGGTGCTTTTTCGGATGTTGAATGAATCGCTATTCAGCGACGGTGAGGAAACGCGGCGTTTGCAGGGGCTAATCGAATCCGGCTCATCGACGCGCGAGATTCTGACTCACGTCGCCTCGACGAACACTTTTAACGCTGTGGCAGACCGGGCATTCCCCGGCATCGGCAGGTTCCGTGATTCGCTCCGGGCAGCCGTGGGCAGTGAAACCAACGTCAGTCTTTCCGGCGCGGGGCCGTCGCTGTATGCGGTTATGGCGACGCAGGAGGAGGCGGATGACGCAGCCGCGGCGTTGACGCAGCAAGCGTTGACGCCCATTGTGGCGGGGATGGCGGAGCGGCCCTTGGCTGTGCTGGAGCGGTGAGGGGTTAGGTCGCGACTTGGGCAATCTCCTGGCGCTCTTCCTCGTCCGTGGATTTCTGCCACTTGGGCGGCGCGGCGAACCACAGTGCAATGGAGCCGATGACGAGCAGCCCCGCTATCACGTAGAACGCGATCGTGTAGGAGCCTGTCACGTCGAACGCATACCCCGTCAGCGGCGGGCCGATGAGTGCCGTCGGGAGGATGAGGAGGCTGAGTAGGCCAAAGATGGAAGCGAATGCGCGTATGCCAAAGGTTTCCAGCGGCAGGAGGGTCATGAGCGATCCCATGCCGCCAAAGGCGACGCCGAATATCGGAACGAATATCAGCCATACGTATATCGACGTGCCCCCGTTGATGAGTACGAGTAATCCAAACGCCTGCAGGAACAGGCTGCCGACAAATACCTTTCGCGCCGCGAATCTGTCTGCCAGGTCTCCCAGCAAGACCTTGCCGACCATGCCAAATATCGCTATAACACTCAGAACCCACGCCGCGCCGGTGGAGCTCATGCCCTCCGCCTCAAGATGCGGGATGATCTGCGTGAGAACTGACTGATACGGGATCGTCGCCAGCAGCAGCCCGCCCGTCATCAGGACAAAGGCACGGGTGCGTATGGCGTCGCGAATCGCCATGCCCTCCTCTTGCGCGGCTGAGGCCGGGGTATCTACCTCCTGCTGGACGTCCACCCTTCGCCGCGGCGTCTCTCTGATGGTGACCGCTATGAGCGGTATCAGCAGCGCGATCGTCACGCCAAAGATGAAATACGTCGCACGCCAGTCCGTGAGGTCGATGAGCGTCCGTGTCTGTGCGGAGAAGATGAACCCGCCGAAGTTCGCGCCCATCGCCGTGATGCCGACAGCGCGGCCCCGTGCCTCCGTGAACCAGATGCCGATGAGCTTGCCGACGGGCAGCATGATTGCGCCCGGCATCCCCGCGTACATCAGGATGTTGAGGGCATAGAACTCCCACAGCTCTGTCATCCACGGGCGCGGCAGGAAACTGATCGCGAGAAGTAGATACGAGAGCATCATCACGCGCGATGAGCCGAAGCGGTCCAGCAGAGGTCCGGCGATCGGGGCCAGCAGTCCGGTCATCGCGAAGAACGACAGCGATACGTTCACCTCGGCGCGCGTCCAGCCGAACTCCTCCTCCAGCGGCGCAACGAAAACGCCGTAGGAGTACTGGAGCATGCCGACCGTCAGCGTGAAGCAGACGAACAGGACGCCGGCGATCACCCACCCGTAATGGGGCTGATATTTCACGAGCCTTGCGCCCTCTCGGTTGGACAGCCCGACGGCGCGTTTAGACGCGCCCGGCTTGCCGTTTGGTCGAGCAAGTAGAACGAAAGTAAGGGTTGGAACCCCAGGAGGGTCGTATGAGCCATGCCCCAATGGTATCCCAGCGGCCGAGACCGCCGCCACGCGTCCGGCCCTATGCCCGCGCTACAAACGCCACTCTCGATGCTACGATTGTGGGAACTCACTGACAGCGGGCCCGTAGCTCAGTGGCAGAGCAGTCGGCTCATAACCGATCGGTCGTAGGTTCGATCCCTGCCGGGCCCACCAGTTGCTAGCCAAGACGGCGGGGCTCGAACTTCTCCAAGGGGTTCGGTCAGGAAACCTCCGTGATGAAAGGCCAATTGTGTTGGCGAAGCTCTCATCGCCTCGTTCCAGGTTGTAAAGGCCTTGACAGTCGCCGCCATTACGGCACTGAACATCGGTGCTGGAACGTGCCAAAGGGTTGGCTAGATGATTTAGCCCAACAGTACTATGTAGTCGTGCTAACGTTGCTAGAATTAGTATATACTGTAGTGAAAAGGCTAATTGCAGGAGGTTATGGAGTTGCAGGATTCTGGAGTACAGCGCGCCAAAATCGAATTGGCGATAGGTAATCTGAGATTCTCAGGCGAAGGGGATCAAGACTGGCTTGAACAGCAAATCAACAAGCTAATTGACATGGCTCCTCAAATGGAGATTGCTCCTCCGTCGGACAGTTTGGTGTCCAATTCAGAGCCACGCCAGAATAACCCCGTATCTACTGAATCACTTGCAACCTATTTGAAGGCGAAGGATGGTGACTCGAAACAGGTTCAGCGGTTCTTGGCCACTGCGGGGTGGCTTTGGGGTCGTGGCGAGAGAACTTTGACGACTCACGCAGTTACCAAGGCTCTTCAAGATAATCAACAAAAGCGGCTGAGCAACTCGGCCGAGTGTCTCAACCGGAATGTCGCTAGAGGCTTCTGCGAGAAAACAAAGGGTGGGTTCTTTATCACATCGGAAGGCTGGAGGCAGTTGGGCGTGGAGCCTGCGTGACCCGGCTGGACGTACTAGGCTCGTTGCCTAAAGGCCTGCGCGAGCCTTTGCTGGAGGAATATCAACACATCACTCGCGCTTTCTCAGAGAGCAGATGGCTACCCTCCGAGCTAAGCGGTGGCAGGTTTAGTGAGATTGTTTTCACAATCATTGAGGGCTATGGAACGGGCCACTATCCCAGCGCTCCCCATAAGCCATCGGATTTTGTGGGAGCATGCCGGAGGTTAGAGCAGCAAGCCCACGTCCCAAGGAGTTTTCAGATTCTCATACCGCGACTCCTGCCTGCTCTATTTGAAGTGAGAAACAATCGAGGTGTGGGACACGTCGGAGGTGACGTTAATCCAAATTACATGGATGCAGCTTTCGTCGTGACGAATTCTAGCTGGGTCATGGGTGAATTGATACGGGTATTCCACAATGTAACCACTGTAGAGGCGCAGTCGTTAGTCGATAGCCTTGCTCAACGACGAATTCCGCTCATATGGGAAGGGGAAAATACCCGACGTATCCTGAGGCCGAATCTAAGAATTCGATCTCAGATACTCCTGCTATTGGCTACATCCGCTAGTGTCGTGCATACTTCCGACCTCTTGCAGTGGATTGAGTATCGGAATACGACGTACTTCAAGAGTTTGCTGCGAAGGATGCACAACCAACGACTAATTGAACTCAATGAAGGTGGCAAGAGTGTGCAGATACTGCCTCCTGGGAGCGAAGAGGCCGCCACGATTATTCGTAAGGAGACAATGGATTCAGGATTCCCTTAAAGCTTCAAGTCGTAGATAAGGAACCTTGGCGCACGGTAACATCATCGCCGTGCGAAGCTCTGTGGGGACCGCCTGGATCGTAGTCGCTGTCACCCTGTTTGGGACGGCATTGTGGGCTTGCACTGTCCTTGCTCCGGAGGCTGAACCCCTTGCGTTCCGGCTGCAACCGATCCGCAGGGTCATCCTTTTAGGACCACCAACCCGTGTGAGCGGGCGCCCTCTTCACTCACAAAAGAGCATCTACCAAACCGCCCCGGCGCTGCCTGCCGTAGAGAGGCAGGTGGGGGCGCTCGTCAGCAAGTAGTCTCTCGATGCTCAATCCCTGAATGACAGGATACTCGTCTACAGCATCGCTGAACGTGGACTTGAATCGCTGATTCTCAACCGTCCCCATGTACTCATTGAAGCAGACCATCACGCCCGCCCTTGCCTCGTACTTATCTACCGTCGCCTTCAATGCACGGACGGCATCGGGGGTCACGTGTCCGCCCTTGACCTGCACGATAGCGTACTCCGGCTCGACCTTGAGACGCTTGCCCGCGCTGACAGGGATGGGATAGAACTTGATGACCCCGTCTATCCCGCCGTCCGCTCCACGTGTACCAGGTTCGTGGAACATCCCCTCGGCCCCGATTGCGCCGCATACCCACTTCTCAAACTCGAACTTGTCGGCGGCAGCCAATGCCCTAGCATCCGCGACGGTAGTGGGGACTCCAAAGGACTCCACATCGCCTGCCGTCAAGTTTGGGAAGTTGCTAAGCACGCGCTCTCGTATCAAGCCAACTGAGAACGAGGATATGTCTATGCCGATCCACTGCCGCCCCAGCGATTCAGCAGCGTGGACAGTCGTACCGCAACCGCAGAACGGATCGAGCACAACGTCACCCTTATTGCTACTCGCCTTGATGATGCGCTGTAACAGGGCGAACGGCTTCTGTGTGGGGTAGCCCAATCGCTCCAACTGGTTCGTTAGGATGGGGATGTCTGGCCACCAATCCTCGGTCACCTTGCCGTCCCCAAACAACTCTGCCACTTGCTCTTCGTTGCGCCCTTCTTGTGTCTCTACAGAGTCCGCAATGATGCTTTTCACGCCCTCAACCCTGCCGCGCCGCGCCAGCGTCTCTTTGTCGTAAGGCACCCTAACGGCGTCGCGATTGAACGTCCACGTTCCACCCTTGCTATACCAGAAGACCGTATCGTGCTTTTGGGGGAACCAGCGCGGGGTATTACTCGGCCCTGTATAACACCACACAATCTCATTCCTGAAGTTCTGCATCCCGAAGACGGCATCCATTAAGAGTTTGAGATAGTGACCAGCTGTATGGTCACAGTGCAAGTAGATACTGCCAGTCGGTTTGAGCACACGGCGCATCGGAATGAGGCGAACCGCCATGTTTAAAAGGTACGCCGCTAGGCTGTAACGACGGCTACCCCCCCCCCCCCCCCCGACCATTTGTGCTAATCGCACAATGTCGGCAAGACGCCGTGTTGACGGCCCGCTACCAAATTGCTCCAGCAGGGTTTCCTCTTTGTCTCCCCATGTCCATGTGTCGGTGAATGCCTCGACAGGGCGCGTGTCCTTATCCTTGCCCTTGAACGGTAGGTTGTACTTATTCTTGGAATTGAACGGCGGGTCGAGGTAGATGAGGTCTACTGAGTCAGTTGGCAATGCCAACTCGTCGTTCAGAACATTGAGACAGTCGTCGCCGTATAGAGTGCGCCGAACCTGCGCCGGATTGTCCGTCATACCTTCTTCTCCCCAGGTGAGTGCTTCACGCCATGTAGACCCACTGATAGCGAACAGGTGTCTTATCGTACCATAGGAGCGTTTTGCCCGTGTCGGCGCAGTAATTCGTTGGCCGCGATCCAACCAGCCCAGCCCGGGCCCACCACTCTACGTCTGCATTAGCTGGACCAGGTTGCCGCAGGTGTCGTCAAAGACTGCGATGGTGACGCCGGGCATTTCTGTCGGCTCCATCGTGAAAGCAACGCCCAGCGACTTCAGCCTTTCATACTCTGCACGGACGTCCGTAACGCTAAAGGACGCCGCCGGGATGCCCTGGCCAAACAGCCCTTTCTGATATTCCTGCGCTACGGGGTTTTCATTCGGTTCAAGCAGAAGCTCGGTCCCATCCGGGTCTTCGGGCGAGACGACGGTCAGCCACTTGAATTCCCCCACAGGCACGTCTTGCTTCTTCACAAAGCCGAGGGTCTCCGTGTAGAACTTCAGGGCTTCGTCCTGGTCACTCACGAAAACGCCGGTGAGTGTAATACGCATATCTGGCCTCCTTTTCTTCTCATCGTGTCACTTGCGCCACCGATCCATAACAGTCCTGAGGGGTTCATCGTTGAAGACAAGCAACCGATACTTGCCACGCTTCTCTGAGCTGACGAGCCCTGCCCTTTCCAGGAGATCAATGTGCTTGGCCAGGGCCTGTCGGGAGATAGTGACTTCATGTCGCATGATCAAGCGCGCTGTGAGCTCGTAGAGCGTTTGCTCTTTACGCTCAGAGAGCTCGTCCAGCATCAATCGTCGTGTAGGGTCCGCGAGCGCATCGAAGACCAAGTCTGTATCCATGCACACAGACAATACGCAACCATCGGGTTGCATGTCAAGAGGCGATTCCCCGGACTTGGTATAATCAGGCGTTTGCCGTGTTTCGCATGGGGAGGGGGCGCAGACGATTTATGACATATGAAACTGAACAACCGCAAGAGATAGATGTTATGGCGCAGCATGGCCGTCTCCGCTGCATCGTGCATGGGGATGGGCCGCCGCTGCTATTCCTGCACGGGGCGCTTGGGACCGGCCGCGCCCACTTTCGAGGACAGATAAACGAGTTCGCCTCGGACTACCAGGTGATCGTGCCGAATTTCCTGGGCCACGGCGGATCGGACCCTCGTGAATCGTTCGACGATTTCTACGAGAGGGACACTGAGGACATCGCGGCCCTGATTGAAAACCTGGAGCTGCCGCCCGTCCATCTGTGCGGGTTCAGCGACGGCGCTATCGTGGCGATGATGGTTGCCGGCGACCATCCCGACCGGCTGCAGTCACTGACGCTGATCTCCGGGCAGGCGATTCTGGACGAGCAGACGATGGAGACGACGCGGCAGCTGTCACCCGCCAGCAACCTGCCGGATGGCTTTCAGCAAGCCCTCGCCCGCAGCCACGGTTCCCATTGGGAGGGGATGGTCGACGACTACGTGGCGAGCGCGGAGCGCATCTATCAGACCGAACCCCGCATCGTCGGCGACCGGCTGGACACCATCACCTGCCCAACGCTGATCGTGCAGGGGGAGGATGACGATTGGGCCGGGGCCAGGCACGCCCGTATGCTCCGGGATTCCATCCGTGGGGCGGAGCTTGACCTGTTGCCGGGCGTGGGCCACGAGGCGCACAGGGAGGATCCTGAGGCCTTCAACAGGCGTCTGCAGGGGTTTTTGTCGTCGCTGGAGGAGTGATTGGACGCTCACCCTTCGACAGACTCAGGGCGAGCGGGCGACGAAGGACGTTCAATGACCACGACACCGGACTGGCAAGCAGAGTACGCGGAGGCGTGGGCGAACTTGGAAGAGGCCAAGCGGAAGATGGTCGAGCTGAGCCGGCGGATTGGGCCGGAGCGGGTCGAGGACTACGAACTGCAAGGGGCCGAGGGCGGCGTGAGGCTGTCCGAGATGTTCGGCGACAAGCAGGACCTTATCCTGATACACAACATGGGATCGGAGTGCCCCTACTGCACGATGTGGGCCGACGAGTTCAACGGCGTGCTGCGGCACCTGCAGGACCGGGCGGCGTTTGTGGTGGTGTCCCCGAACAGCGTGGATGTACAGCAGGCGGTGCGGGAGAAGCGGGGGTGGACGTTCGAGATGTACTCGGCTGAGGGCACGTCGTTCATCAAGGACATGGGCTTCGAATCGGACGGGGTCTCATACAACTCCAACGCGATGCCGGGGGTGTCTACTTTTCGCAAGAATGCAGACGGGACAATCGACCGTATCGCGAAGGACTTCTTCGGTCCGGGGGACCTGTACTGCGGCGTCTGGCACCTGTTCGACCTGCTGGTGGATGGCGCAGGTGACTGGGAAGCCAAACTGGAGTACTGAGGAATTGTATGAGAGAGTCAGCATCGTGCCTCCAAGGCCCACTCCCTACTCCTACTGGGTAATACCGCAACGGCTCATTGCCGGCGAGTACCCCGGTTCTCTGATCACCCTGCGGCCGAGACGGACCGTCCGGACGATACTCGACGCTGCGCTTGCATTCTTGGTCCACGGCCGCGGGGGTCTCAAGGGCAATCGGCAAAAACTGCGCTCGTTGATCGAAGCGGGCACCACCCTGTTCCTCGACCTTACGGAAGAGGGAGACCTACCTTCGTACGAACGACTTCTCCGGGAAGAGTCCCGGAGGCTGGGTGCGTCGGTGGAGTACCGGCGGGTGCCCGTGAAAGATCAGTCGACGGCTACCACGGACCAGATGGCAGAGGCCATCGATGCCATTGACCGGGTTGTGGATTCCGGAGGCACGGTCTATGTCCACTGCATGCGTGGGATAGGGCGGACCGGGATGCTCGTCGGTTGCTACCTGGTGCATCGGGGCATGACGGGCGAGCAGGCCCTGGACGAGATACGGAACCTGAGGAAGGGAATCTTGAACTCCTGGGCGGGATCTCCGGAGACGGACGCACAAAGACAAATGGTGCTCGAATGGGAAGGGTAATCATTGTAGGCGGGGGCTTCGCCGGGCTCAGCGCCGCCTACACGCTGATGAAGCGGGGCATCACTCCCCTGCTGCTCGAGGCCGAGGACCATGTGGGGGGACGCGGCAGCGGCGAGAGGGTGGACGGGTTCTCCGTAGACATGGGCGCGTTCGTCTTCACTTCCACGTATGACACAGCGTTCCGCATCTGCGAGGAGCTGGGACTGCCCCTGGTGCCTTCGCAGATGAAGTTCGGCCACTATCGCAACGAGCGGTGGGTTACTACGACGCCGGACCAATCGCTCTGGAATTTCATCCGGCACCTGCGCACGGCCATGGCAATGGGTTTCCTCTCACCATCGGGCATGCGGGCCGGTTTCAAGGTGATGCGGCAGATTCGTCAGCAGGCAGACTACATGAGTTTCGCCAGCGACAGCCCCATCGCGGAGATCGACGATGACGAGAGTTTCGGCGATTACCTGGAACGGATGCGCGTGCCCGAGAAATTGGCGCTCTCGCTCAGAGGGCCGCTGGAGATGGTGTTGGGCGATCCATTGCCCGCGGGCCAGGCGCTGATGCGGGCATACATCGGTGAAACGATGTTGAGCAACGGCAGGGTCTACATGCCGGAGCGCGGCATCGGCTCCCTGAGCCAGGCGCTTGGCGCCTACTGTTCCGATGTGATTCGTGTATCAACCCCGGTCGAGAGAATCGTTGTCACTGACGGGGCGGTGACCGGCGTTGTTGTGGATGGTGAAACCATTGAGGCGGACACGGTCATCAGCGCCGTCCCCGGCACGAAGGTTTCGGGCCTCATCCCCAACCTGCCTGCCGAGACCCACCGCGCTCTCAGCATGGTCAGCTATTCAACCGGTTGCCGGGTGGTGATGGGCCTCGACAACTCACCACTCCCTGCCGGGTGGCATGGCGCGCTGTTCCCGGAAAATGACGATACTCCGCTCTTGCTGAATCGGACTGCATTCCTGCCCGACTGCGCGCCTGCGGGCAAGAGCATTCTCGACCTGCTCATCGGACGCGACCGCGCAAAGGAACTCATTCCGCTCGGCGACGATGAGATAAAGCAAAAAATGCTGGGCGCGGCTCGCGAGAAAGCGCCCCAAGGCTCCGCCCTGCCCGCCGACGACGAGGGCCTGTTCTTCCGCGTGTACCGCTGGGAGGAGGCGCTGTGCATGGGTGAGCCCGGGATGCTCGCCGCGATGGCGGAAATCCCGGGGCAGCTTGCAGGGAGCATCGACAATCTCTTTTTAGCGGGTGATTACATGAGCGTGCCGTCGGTCAACGGCGCCCTCTCCAGCGGCCACAGTGCCGCGAGCAAGGTTGCGGATTTAGTGGAGTCTCACCCTTCGACAGGCTCAGGGTGACCAGGTTGGGCTTAGGGTGAGCAGGCGACTAATAGACATCTATTGCCTTGCCGCCGCCATTGCCTCCAGGACTTCCTTTCGATAGCAGTCGAGGGCGGCGGATTCGGGCAGCATGTCCGCTGTAAACCAGCCGATCTCGCTGTGTTCATCCGGCGCGGCATTCATGGGTTCGCCATGCCACTTTGAGATGGCAAATACATCGATGTCAGCCGGCTCGACAGGGTCAAGGACCGTTCCCAACTCCCGGTGTTCCTGAACCTCGACGCCAAGTTCTTCACGGGCTTCGCGGCGTAGCGCCTCTTCCGCTGACTCGTCGCCTTCGATGTGTCCTCCCGGCAAGTCCCACAGGTCCGGATAGACCTTTCGCCGCGGCAGCCTCTTCACGAGCAAGACCCTGCCGTCCCTGATGAGCACCGATGCTACGCATCGCGCCCTGAGGGAATCATCAATCCGGTTGGAGTTCACTTTTTCTGTTGAGCCGCGCTCATTGTTCATCCTGCAAGTGGCACTATAGTAGGGCATCAGCAATCTACACCCAAGCGACGGAACCAGGTGAACGACACGCAGGGCGACTCTCCCGCACAATCCCGGAACGCGGCCTATCGCGTTGGCGGCCTGCGTGCGCCCGTCCAGAGCTTTATCCACACGGAAGAGGTCGGGGCGCTCATCCTGCTGGCTGCTGCGGCGGCGGCCGTCATCTGGGCCAACTCGCCGTGGGCGGATTCGTACGACAGTTTTTGGCATACGGTCATCGCGTTCGAGTCGCCCATCATCTCGATCCATGAGGACCTGAAGCACCTGGTCAATGACGGCCTGATGGCCGTCTTCTTCTTTGTGGTGGGCCTGGAAATCAAACGCGAGCTACTGCACGGGGAACTGTCCAGCGTCAGGAAGGCGTCACTGCCAGTGCTCGCCGCGGTCGGCGGCATGGTCGTGCCCGCGGGCGTCTATCTGCTGTTCAACAGCTCAGGCGACGCAGCCGTTGGCTGGGGCATACCCATGGCGACGGACATCGCATTCGCCATCGGCGTGCTGGCGCTATTGGGGCGGCGGATTCCGGTGGAGCTGCGGGTATTTCTGCTGGGGTTGGCGGTGGTCGATGATCTGGGCGCAATCACGGTCATTGCCCTCTTCTATACGGACACAATCGAGTGGTCGAATCTCTGGATCTCACTGGCGATTCTCGCGGCGGCGGCGGTGAGCGTCCGCCTTGGGGTTCGTTCCATGGTCTTCTACATCGCACTGGGTGTTTTCATGTGGTATTTCTTCCTTGAATCCGGAGTGCATGCGACTTTGGCAGGCGTGCTTCTTGCGGCAATTGTCCCTGCGGGATCGGCGCGGGGCCGTGATGAATACTCTGCCGCCCTAGAGGACCTCACGCACGACTATCGCCTTGCGATGTCCACCGGGGACGCGGAGCACGCGGAAATCGTCCTTGAAGAAATCGAGAAGCTCAGCCGAAACACAGAGGGGCCGCTGGAGAGCCTGGAGCACATGATTCACCCGTGGGTGAGCCTCGCCATCCTGCCGCTGTTCGCGCTGGCGAATGCGGGAATAGTCGTCACGACCGAGACGCTGTCCGATGCCGCCGGGAGCAACATTACGATTGGGATCGCGGCGGGACTGCTCGCGGGCAAGGCAATAGGCATCTTTGGCATCACATGGCTTGCCATTCGTCTTGGCATCGGTCAGCTGCCTTCGGCAATGACCCTGATGCATGTGCTGGGGGTAGGGTTCCTAGCGGGTATCGGTTTCACCGTCGCAATCTTCATTTCCGGCATCGCCTTCGATGACCCTGCCCTCGTCGACCAGGCGAAGATGGGCATATTCGTCGCGTCCGTTGCGGCAGCCGTCATCGGATACGCTCTCCTGCGATTCACGAGTGGTGGGCATTCTGCCGCTCACTCTTCGATAAGCTCAGAGTGAGCGGCAGGCAAGACGTGTTATATACTTGACACATCTTGAGAAGGAAGGAGGTGGTTTGGCGCATGTCTTTACCTAGACAGCCAGAGCTTAGTTCGACGGAAGAGGTGAGCAAAGGCTAACCCAGCGCCAGGCGCCATGACGTTGACCTTGGCGACTGGGAGAAGGGGGCTCGGCTTCGGCTGAGCCCCCTTGTTTTCTGTCTGTGAACGCGAGGAGGGGTGAGTGAACGAACGACAAGATAGGATCAGCAAGGCGGTTATCGTGGCGGGAGGTCGCGGGACTCGCTTCCTGCCGGCGACTCTCGCCATCCCCAAGGAGATCCTGCCGATCTTCGACCGTCCCATGCTGTTCTACGCGCTCGAGGAGGCGGCGAACTCAGGCCTCACAGAGATTGTGCTGATAAGCGCCCCCGGCAAGGCGGTGATGGAGAACTACGTGACACTACGCGGAGAGGCGCTTGCAAATGCCCTAGGAGAGCACCTGAGCGCGCCGGACGTTCAGAGGCTCATGGACTCGCTGTCAGTCACCATCGTCCACCAGAACGAGCCGCTTGGTCTCGGCCACGCCATCCTGCAGGCGGCGGACGCGGTGGGGGACGAGCCGTTCGCCGTCATCCTGCCCGACGATATTGTCGATGCGGAGACGCCGGTCCTCGCGCAGATGCTGGCCGCATACCACCAACACCCCGGCATTCATGTGGGGGTTGAGCGTGTGCCGGGCGATGCCATCTCGGCGTACGGTGTCGTCGCTATTGAACCGGTTGGCGGGGACAACAAGCACCTACATCGGGTGACGGGAATGATGGAGAAGCCGGAACCCGCCGACGCGCCCTCCGATTTTGGGATTGTTGGACGATACATATTCCCCGGTGCAATCTTCGACGCGATACGACGAACGCCCCCCGGCGCGAAGGATGAAATCCAGATCACGGACGCGATGGAGATTCTGCGCCGGGAGGGAACGCCGACATTCGCATTCGCCTTTGACGGAGTGCGCTATGACGCAGGCAATCCACTGGGTCATCTGCGCGCTGCCGCATCCTTTGCGCTCGCGCGTTCCGACACCTCGGAACAGGCCCGGATAATCCTAAAGGAAGCCCTTTCGCAAGCTGAGTAGAGCCTGTGTCATCTGTAGAAAATTGGACGTGGTTTTGAAATTGGTCTAAACTAGTGGGCGCTATGGCTGAGTCAACTGCCACTCGGCGTGCGCCCAAGCGAGCGAGTGTAACCGACATTGAAAATGCCGCCGTCGGCCGCGGCTCCTCGAAGCTGCGCACCCTCGGCATACTTCTATTGTTGGGCATCGTCGTCGGTTCAATCGCGGTCGCATTATGGCAGCCTGTTGAGCTGACGGAACGGCTGGCTCCGGCGTGGACGTACGCGGGGCCGTGGCTGATTGTCGGGCCCGTTTTCCTCGTTGTGACCTATATTGCCCTTCGCATCTTCGGGTTCACCAACGCGCGAGTCTGGCGATGGGCAGGCGCGGCACTGCTCGGCACGGCAGCGATTCTAACCGCCATGCATTTTGTCGGATACACGGAGATGTGGGGCGTTACCATCGAAGACCGGCTCTCCCTATATCTGGTTGGATTTTCCGATCTCGCCGTCATCGGCATTCTCGCCGGGCTCGCTCTGCTAACGATCATTCTCCTTTCGCCTATCGGCACAGCCAGGGCCGCGAGAGCGTCCGGACGCGCAGGCCGCGCGGCAGGCGTGGCGAGCGCGAGTGCTGCGGCTGCCGGTGGCGCGGCTGCCAAGCGCAGGGTGCAAGATGCGCGGGCGTCGCGGGCGGACACTGATGAGACCCGTACGTCCAATTTGGATGAGCCTCCTATTCCACGCACACGGATCGTCGTGCCCGAGCCTGTACGCAACACAATGAGGCCCCGGTATCCGGAGCCGGTTGGCATTGTCCGTGACCAGCAGCAACGAGTGCAGCAGGAAATAGAGTCGGCCAAGGGCGGAGAATCAACGCAAGAGCAGCGTCCTCGCATCGTCTTACCCGACGTCCCGAGCAACAACGATGCGAATGACGCCGCACAAGCGCTTCGTGAACGGTACCTACCCTCCAGGGAAACAGGAACTATCGAAGAACCCACCAACCAGGAGAACGCGGCGGCAATAGAGGAGACACCTCTGTTCATCCCGCCTCCCGGCCTAAGCAGCGTCGATGACCACAAGGCTGAGCACCCGCCCCATTCTGACGTGAACGGCGAGGGATTCGGCATGAATCCGGACGAGGTTGATGAGATGGGGCAGAGGGACCCGCTGGCCTTCACCGACCATGACGCGGAATACGAGGAGACCAACTGGAATCCCGAGGAGCACGTCGAGACTCCCAGCGAAGACTCAATCGATGAGCCATTCGGGAACATGGACGATATCAGCGAATTGGATACCGATGACCAGGGATTTGCCTTGATGGAGGACGAGGGATTAGATGAAACGGACGGCGAACCGGAGGGATTAGGCGAGATAGAAGTGTCGGATGCCGAGGAGCCGGAGGAACCGGACACGGGGTACGAAGAGAAAGAATTTGCCGCTATTTCCCACCGCGACCAAGAGCTGTTGCACTCTCTCGATCCGTTCGCCGGCCTGCCCAACGTGGCGTGGAAATTCCCCTCCTTCAAGCTATTTGACGAACAACCTCCGGCGGAAGTCGACACCGAATCACACCTGGAAACGGCAGAGGCCATCCAGGAAACCCTGCAAGAGTACGGTATCGAGGTTGAGGTGACAGAGGTTCGCCCCGGCCCGACCGTCACGCTCTACGGAGTACGGCCCGGGTGGGACAGGCGATACCGAACCGTGCGGGAGCGAAACGAGGACGGCCAGATAGTCGCCCGGCGCCAGGAAGTAGGACGGACACGCGTCAAGGTGGACGCAATATCCAAGCTCGATGATGACCTTGCGCTGCAGCTTAAGGCTGCAAGCGTGCGTATTGAAACCATCCAGGGCACGAACTTGGTGGGGGTCGAGGTTCCGAACACCACAGCGGAGACGGTCTACATGCGCCCGCAGATGGAGAGTGACGCCTATCGTGAGGCGCGGGGCAAGAGTATGCTGGCGTTCCCTCTCGGCAAGGGCAGCGGCGGCGAGCCCGTGGTTGCAGACCTCGCCCGGATGCCTCACTTGTTGGTGGCGGGTTCAACCGGCAGCGGAAAGAGCGTCTTCATCAACAGCCTGATCACGAGCCTCATCACACGCGCCACACCGGAAGACCTCCGCTTCGTGATGATTGATCCGAAGCGAGTCGAGTTGACCATCTATAACGGCATCCCACACCTCATTACGCCTGTCATCGTCGACACGCAGAAGGTTGTCAATGCCCTACAGTGGATGATGCAGCAGATGGACGACCGGCTCGAAATGCTGGCGCAGCAGGGCGCGCGCGATATCGCCTCCTACAACGACAAGGTCGGTGAGGGGAAGCGCATGCCCTATCTCGTCCTCATCGTCGATGAGTTGGCGGACCTGATGATGACATCAGGCAAGGCCGTCGAAAACGGTCTCGTCCGGCTCGCCCAGATGGGACGAGCAACCGGCATCCACCTTGTCGTTGCAACCCAACGTCCGTCCGTCAACGTCATCACGGGACTCATCAAGGCCAACTTCCCAACACGGATCAGCTTCATGGTGACGTCGTTGGTCGATTCACGAACGATCCTGGACGGGGCGGGCGCGGAGAAGCTGCTGGGACGCGGCGACATGCTCTACCTGCCGCAGGACGCTTCTCGCCCCATCCGCATCCAGAGCGCGTTCATTTCATCGCATGAATCGGACGCCGTAGTCGACGCGTGGCGCGCCCAATCCAAGGGCTATGTGCCGCCGGAGCTGCCTGACCTGGTTCAACCGGAGGACATCGGTCTGCAGTCACGGGGCCGGAATGGCAGCACGGACGATATGAACGGGAACGGGGCCAGGCGCAACGGCTCAGGTGAGGACGACATCATGGAGCAGGCGCGTGAACTGGCTGACATCTACAACGGCAAAGTCTCAACGTCGTTGCTGCAGAGGCGGCTGGGCATCGGTTACCCGCGCGCGGCGCGGCTGCGTGACCGGCTTGTGGAAGAGGGTGTGGCCGGAGCCGAGATTCCCAACGCTCCGGCGGAGACCGCAGGCCGTGGAATCAGGCGGACCCGTGAAGCAGCGGCGGCGTTAGAAGAAGACGGCGAATAGCCGCTCCCCTACCCTGCTCAGGACGCGATCTGCGCCGCCGGTGTCACTTCCTGGACACGGCTGATCATGCCCTCGGCGATCTCACGATAGCGCTTCTGCGCCTTCTTATGCTTGATGACCGCGAGGTCAGGGCCGATGTCACTGAAGTCTCGCGAAAGCTCCAGGCGTCCCAGGAACGGCACATCAAGGTCCTTTGCGAGAACCTCGCCGCCGCCCTTGCCGAAGATGTCGCCGGACATGTTCTCGACTACGCCAAGGATGTCAATGTTCATCTTCTTGATCATGTTGATGGAACGCTTGGCGTCGAGGACGGCGAGATCCTGTGGAGTCGTGACAACGACGAATCCGTGCAGTTGAAGCGTCTGCATGATGGTCAGCGGAGCGTCAGACGTGCCGGGCGGCAAGTCGACAACCAGGTACTCAAGATCGCCCCACTCGGTTAGTTCAAGGAACTGGTTGATGGCGTTCGTGACCATTGGTCCGCGCCAGATAATAGCCTCATCCTCGTTCTCCTGGAACGACGCCATGGAGATGGTTTTCACGCCGGCGCGCTGCGGCGGATGGAGAACTCCATCCACATAGCGCGGCCGCTCCGTCACACCGAGCAGCTTGTCCGCGTTCGGGCAGTCGATGTCAGCGTCAAGCAGGCCAACGGAATGTCCCATCTGCGATAGCGCGACCGCGAGGTTGACGGCCACTGTCGTTTTGCCGACTCCACCCTTGCCACTGTAGACGGCGACACGATACTGGATCTGATTAAGATGCTCAGCAATCTTCTTGCGCCGCTCCCACGTCTTCATCATGGAGCCAAGGCGCGCGCGGGCCTGATCATTCATTCCGGGTTGAGCCACTGTTTTCCCCTCTCCGTGCTATACGGCGACGCGCTTGTGAGCGCCGCGCCGCCAACCTCATACATTCTAGCGGGTTAATTCCGGCGGTTTAGGAACTGTGAGCGCCGCGCGCGTCTCAGTTGGGTATCAGTTCGAGTATCTGCGCAGCGTCTTCAGGACTAGACGATGCCGCAACCTGTATATCGCCCTGCCTGACCTGTGCGAGCACAACTGCGCCGTCACCTTCGTAGCGATAATAGCGGCCGGTTCGAGATTCGACCCTGTCCAGACCGGCTCGCAGCGCCCCCACGTTGAATCCCCACGAAACGAGGGGGGCCGGAACTCCGGTTCTGGCGATGGCGAGCGCGGTGAGACCATGAGCTGCCAACTCTTCAGGCGCAATGTTCACGCTCAGCTCGGGGAGAGAGTCGCCGTAAACCGCAAAGACCGCGTTATCCAGCTGAAGTGTCTCAAGCATTTCACCGAACTGCGTGAGGTCGATGATGCCCTGCCCTGCAAGCCATTCGAGGATTTCGTTCATGCGCTCAGGAGGAACCTGTGTGAATCCCGCAGCGAGCACCGGCTTTGGCGGCGCCTGTGGCAGGTTGAGGGCGTTGCGCCAGATTCTTGTTCGAGCCAGCTGCTCGTCGGGGACGAAGTGGCTTCCGTTCAGCACGTCACGCATCGACCAGACCTGCGCCCGATCACCAAGTACGACCTCTGCGTCTCGCCCATTCCTGGTGGTCCATGTTGGCACGCCCGCATCAATACGGGAGAGCATGCGATGTGCGGAAATTGCATCGAACTCGCTTCCAAATGAGAAGCGAATCGTTGTGGTTATCGCTTGCTGATCCGCGCTAGCCGGACTCAGCCAGAGGGAGATCGAGCGGGCTTCCGCCTGCCAGGGGATAGTCGAACCGTCTCGTTGCCTGAGACTAGCACTGATGTTGATGGTTGAATCATCCCCGGGCGGCTTCACGAAGATGTAGCCGCCAAGGGGCACGTCGGGAACCCGTTCGCCAAAGCCCTCAGGAACGCCGGGTTCACCATCAACGGACAGGCGCTCAACGCAGCCCGTGAGGGCGACGGCACTGAGGGTCAGGATGGTGGCCGGAAGCAGACCTCCGAAGCCCATTAGCGTGCGCAGCACAGACATGGCTCACTCAATCATCAGCCGACGCAACTCAACCATCTGGTCTCGGAAGGCAGCGGCTTTTTCGAACTCCAGGTTGCGGGCGGCCTGCTTCATCTGTTTCTCAAGCTCACGGACGGTGGCGGCGACGTTCTCCTGCGATATTTCGCTGGGAACCGCTTCATACACGGCGCGAGATTCCGCTACCTGCCTCACACGTTCCGTGATGTCATGCACGGCCTTCTGGATTCCCTGAGGAACAACACCGTTATCCGTGTTGTACTCCTCCTGCAGATCACGACGCCGATACGTTTCTTCGATGGCGTTTCGCATGGAATCCGTCACGCGGTCCGCGTACATGATGACGTGGCCGTTCACATGCCGCGCTGCTCGTCCGACAGTCTGGATGAGGGACGTTCCGGAGCGAAGATACCCTTCTTTATCGGCATCAAGGATGGCGACCAGGCTGACCTCCGGCAGGTCCAGACCTTCACGCAGGAGATTGATGCCGACAACAACGTCATAGACGCCGAGTCGGAGGTCTCGCAGTATCTCACTGCGGTCCAGCGTCTTGACGTCCGCGTGGATGTAGTGGGTCTTGACGCCCATCTCCTGCAGGTAATCTGCAAGCTGCTCGGCCATGCGCTTTGTCAGCGTGGTAACCAGCGCGCGCTCACCACGATCCACCCGCTCCTTGATCTGAGCAAGCAAGTCATCAACCTGCCCGCGCGTGGGTTTGACCTCCACCGTCGGATCAAGGAGGCCCGTCGGGCGGATAACCTGTTCGACAACGCTGTTGCTGACCTCATGTTCATACGGGCCCGGCGTGGCGGACACGAAGACAATCTGCCCGAAGAGCTGCTCAAACTCCGTGTAATTGAGCGGACGATTATCCAGGGCGGACGGCAGGCGAAAACCGTAATCGACGAGCACCTGCTTGCGGGCGACGTCACCGTGGAACATGCCCCGCAGCTGCGGGATGGTCATATGCGACTCATCGATAAAGATGAGGTAGTCCTTTGGGAAGTAGTCGAGTAGCGTCCAGGGACGGCTGTGGGCCTCGCGGCGCTGCAGGTGGCGGGAGTAGTTCTCAACACCGGCGCAGTAGCCCGCTTCACGCAGCATCTCAAGGTCGTAGCGGGTGCGCTGTTCAAGGCGCTGCGCCTCAACCAGTTTGCCCTGCTCCCGGAACCATGAGACGCGCTCATGTAGCTCCTCTTCGATATCGATGATGGCGGAGCGCAGCTTCTCTTCGCCGGTTACCCAGTGCTTGGCGGGATAGATGGCCACCTTTGAGCGTTCCCCCAGGAGCTGCCCTGTTGTGGTATCAACGGTGACGATTCGCTCAATCTCATCGCCAAAGAATTCGATGCGGACGGCGGTTTCTTCGTACGCGGGCTGAAGTTCAATAGTGTCGCCGTTGACGCGGAACCGCCCCCGTGTGAAATCAAAGTCGTTTCGCGCGTACTGCATATCGATGAGGCGGCGGATAACATCGTCACGTCGGTGTCGTGACCCGCGTTCCAGCACAAGGATGAACGCGGCGTATTCATCAGGAGCGCCGAGGCCGTAGATGCAGGAGACGGAGGCGACAATGAGCGTGTCGCGGCGCTCCCACAGAGCCTTTGTGGCGGCATGGCGCAGCCGATCAATCTCATCGTTGATCTGGGCATCCTTTTCAATGTAGGTGTCCGAGCGTGGGACGTACGCCTCCGGCTGGTAGTAGTCGTAGTAGGAAACGAAATACTCGACGGCGTTGTTGGGAAAGAAGTCGCGGAACTCCATCGCCAGCTGTGCAGCGAGTGTCTTGTTGTGCGCGATGACGAGAGAGGGACGTTGGACCTGGGCGATGATGTTGGCCATGGTAAACGTCTTGCCGCTGCCCGTGACACCCTTAAGCGTCTGATAACGGCGACCGTCCCCAAGACCATCCACAATTGTGCCGACGGCGTCAGGCTGATCGCCCATCATGCCGAACGGCGAGACAAGCTCAAACTGCTGATCCGTCGCCGGGTATTCTGCAATCGCCATCAACTGGTCCTGACTCCGGGCTCCCCAAGTTCGCCCAATACCCTAGTATAACTAGGGTTTGAGTTAAGAGTCGCACGATCTCTATGTTTGGTCGGCTTGGTCGCTCAACGCCCGCAAGAACTCTGCTGACGTTACGAACTCCACACCGCCATACCCCCACATTCGCAACACTTCCCTGTCTGCCGTCACAAGATAGCGCGCATTGCCCGCGTGCGCGGCTTCAACCAGCCGCCGGTCTCCCGCATCCTTCAAGGTCAACTCTTCCAGAATAGGCGCTTCAACCAGGATCGATCGCTCACGTAGTTCCATCAGCAGCTCATCCCGTTCTTCCCTGCTGCTAAGTCTTTCGATCCACCGCGCGCCGACAACCAGTTCCGCCTCCCGCAGCGTCTCCTGAGAGGCCACGTGTTCAAACCTGCCGGCGCGCCACAGATCCAGTATGCGGCTCGCAGAACCGCCTCGCCGCGCAAGCGCGCCCACAAGGAGATTGGTATCGATGATTGCCCTCACCGGAACTCCATGCGTGGAGGAACAACCTCACTCCACAGAGGATTACAACCCTATTGATACTTATCGGGTCGCTGAATCATGATGCGCGTGATGGCCCACCTGACCATGAGCAACGGAGTGATGATGGCGGCGATTATGGGCCCGCGATCAACATCGGGCAGTTGGGGGTCAACGTTGATTGCGGCGTAGATGCTCACGACGATGAGGATGATTTCCATGAACAGTTCCCGATTGCCGGGGCGCTTGAGCAGCCCGGCGTTCCAGAAGGAAATCTCTCGAAAAGCTGCGAAAAGGCTTGCGCCAATGGCAATGCCGATGAGCACCCAGACGATGATTGTGACTGACGGCAGAAGCAGCCCGATGACATGCATGTTGATCAGAACTGCCATGAGGCCGATAACGGCCCACCAGGGATTCGATGCCGCCATGCCGTAGCGCCCGCCAGTGTACAAAACCCACGCGCAGAGCACACTAATCAGCGCCAGAACAACAAAAAAACTCTCAAGCATGTGTCTAGGTTCCGCCCTCGCTCAAGCTGGCCAGCGCCAGCCGTACACGTTCGTCCAATGGCGGCGGCTCCTCCGACTCCGGATTGACAACCGCCGAGACAGCCAGACGAATCTCTTGCACGGTATAGCCCAATGATTGCAGCACAGCGGTCAGTTCCGCATCCAGGACGGTGGGCGCGCGGGTTGGGCCGGCAGTCAGCCCGGCGAGATCCAGCTCATCCAGCTTGCCCTTCAGTTCCACAATGACACGCGAGGCGCTGCGCTTGCCGACGCCGGGCGCCCGTGCCAACGCCCCGGCATCTCCCTGCTCTATCGCCTCCACCAAGTCTGCGGGAGACAACACCGACAGAATGACCAACCCAAGGCGCGGCCCAATCCCCGAGACGCCGAGAAGCGCCGTAAACGCTGCCTTCTCCTCGGCGCTGCGGAAGCCATAGAGAGTGATGCTATCATCACGAACCATAAGATGAGTGAAGAGGCGCACGGGCGCGCCGACGGGGCCGAGACCGGACAGGGCGGACGACGGAACCTGGGCGCGGATGCTGACGTCGCCGATGGCCACATCAGCCCAGTCCTCACCGCGCGCCTCAAGAATGCCCTGAATACTGGAAATCATCACTGCAAGCGTACCAGAGGGCAACGCCTTGCGCCGCAGGCGAACTTGCCATCCTTAGCCAACCTGCATAGACTCTGAATGTGGGTACGTTGTATGGTTTACTGATAGTATGAATATGATAATATGAATATGGATTACATGTGAGGTGAGCCATGAAAATCTCCGAACGGGGTCAGATTACCATTCCAAAGGTGCTGCGCGATCAACTTGGGCTCTATAGCACCGTTGAAGTAGAGATCAGTGCCACGGATGACGGGCTGCTCATCAGGAAGCGGGCCGGGGCGGATCATCCTGTGGATCGCGTGGCGGGCATCCTGGATGACACGGACTTTGACATTGATGAGTACATCGAGGAGATTCGCGGGCGGTGATTACGGCTCTGGACACCAATGTCCTCATTGACCTGTTCCGCAATGATTCAGAGCACCATGAGCAGTCCAGAATCTGGATACGGTCTGCGTATGATGCCGGCGCGATCCTGGTCTGCGATGTGGTCTACGCTGAACTCGTTCCTGTCTTCAGAAGCCGGGGCGCGTTGGACCAGGCCCTACAGGACATGGGAGCGGCGCCGGCGCCGCTCTCTCCCAATGTGGCCTATGAAGCAGGAGTCCGCTGGGCCCGATACCGGGCTGCCGGAGGACCAAGGGAGCGCATCATCACAGACTTCCTTATAGGCGCTCACGCCCTGCAGGCCGCGGACACTTTCCTCACGCGGGACAGAGGGTTCTTTTCCTCATACTTCCCGGAACTGCGGGGCGCAGAGGCGTTTCGCAGATAGCAGTCGGCTCGGACCTTACCGCGGCAGGCCGAGGCCCCGCCAGGCGATGATGTTGGCGCCGAGCGCGATGCCGCCACCGCCGCCGGACTCGTTCTGGGACAGCATGTAGTGCGTGCCGTAGATGCCGTCGCCGGGCGCGCGGTGCTCGCCCTTGTGCAGCGCAACGTATGGCCCCAAGGCTCGCGCGAACGTCGGCCAGAGCCAATACTTGGACGTGTGGAGCACGCGCCAGCCGGACATCGCTCCCTCTGCTTGCGGAACCTCACCGGCGGCCTGCATCGCCGCCACGCGGTATGCCAGCATTCGGTCGATTTCAAGCGTCACGCGCAGATCTGCTAGTTGATGCCGTGTGACGCCGTTGTTCAGAATCGACTCTCCGTTGAAGTTCAAATCGCGAGCCATAGCGATGAACCGGTCGAATACACCGATCTGCCTCGCGGCGTTGTCGATGCCCGTCCGTTCGAAATTGAGCGTCGTCATAGCCGCATACCAGCCGCGGTTCATCTCACCGATGAGATAACGCTTTGGCACTCGGACCTCATCCATGAAAACTTCGTTCCATCGACGGGTGCCGAAGAAGTCATACAGGGGCCGCAGTGTGATGCCGGGCATCATGTTTCCATCATCATCTGTCAGCTGCATTGCCAGGTAAGTGATGCCGCGGTGCTTCGGCGCGTTCGGATCCGTGCGGACGAGGATGTGATACCAGTTGGAGAAATGCGACCCGGACGACCAGATTTTCTGGCCTGTCACAACGATGTCGTCGCCGTCTTCCACGCCGCGCGTCTGCAGGCTGGCAAGGTCTGTTCCCGCATTCGGCTCGCTGTAGCCCTGCGCCCAATCGATATCCGCGGTGGCCATCTTTGGGAGGAATTGCTCCTTGAGCCAATCCGAGCCATGGAACATGATTGCGCCGGTGATGTTGGCGCTCGGTGTGCCCTCAGGAGCATCCGCGTACCCGAGCTCCTCCATGTAGACAAATTGATTGTCAAACGGGGCATTCGCGCCGCCGAATTCCTCCGGCCAGTGCATCGTGTACCAGCCCTTGTCGACGAGCTTCTTGATGAACTCGTGGTCGTTCTTACGTGATTCGGCGTTCGCAAAGTCCATTGAGCGAACGTTGATGGAGTGAGCCTCAAAGCTGCGAGGGTCCCAGTTCTCCTTTAAGAACGCGCGAACCTCATCGCGGAACCGCTCCGCCTCCGGCGATAGTCTGAAGTCCATGAGTTTTCCCCCTCACCCCAACCCTCTCCCTGAGGGAGAGGGGATGTGCGTCAGGCGCACCGGCCTTTTAGCTAGCGTAACAAACTGCCCGCCTGTGATTGAAGTGACGACGAATGTACCGCGTCACACATTGCGACGGCGAGCGCGTCCGTGGCGTCTGCCGGGACCTTGCCGTCCGGCATCGTCACCTGCAGCCTCAAGAGCCGCTCAACGTCCTGCTTGGTCGCCCGTCCATGACCGGCAACGGTGCTCTTGATTTCCGCAGGCGCATATTGGCGAACAGGGATGCCACGCTCCGCTGCGATGACGAGAGCGACACCTCGCGCCTCACCCACCGAGAATGCCGCCTGCACGTTTCGTCCGACGAACGGGCTCTCGATAGCGATGGCGTCAGGGCTCAGCCGGTCGACAACCTCCAGAAGCTCTTCCCGCAGTCGCAAGAGGCGTATCTCCAGCGGATCATCCCGCTTTAGGCGAACGACACCGCACTCCACAAATGAATGGGGGGTTCCGTCGTCTCGCGTATCGAGTGCGCCATACCCCGCGACGTGTGTTCCGGGATCGATACCGAGGACGCGCGCCATCACAGGCCGCCGTGTCACGCGGGCCTAGACGGCCGCGGCGTCTTCCAGCACTTCCGCGGGGAAATTGGCGTTGGTATAGACCTGTTGAACGTCATCGAGTTCATCGAGTCGCTCCAACAGGCGGAGATTCTGCTTCGCTGCAGACACTTCAAGGTCAACCTGCGTCTTGGGACGCATGGTGATTTCCGCCTGAACGACCTTTGCGCCCTGCTCGGCCATTGCTGCACGAACCGCCTCAAGCTGGCCGGGAGAGGTGTAGACCTCCAACTGTCCGCTGTACGGATCGCCCACGTCCTCCGCGCCTGCATCAATGGCAGACAGCGCAACCTCTTCAAGCTCTTCGTCATTACCTTCAACGACAATCGTACCGGTGTTGTCGAAGATCCAGTTGACGCTTCCGACTTCGCCGATGTTGCCGCCTTGCCTGCTGAAGGTGGAGCGAACCTCGTTTGAGGTTCGGTTGCGGTTATCCGTCAGCGTCTGCACGAGGACCGCTGCGCCACCTGCGCCATAGCCCTCATACCAGATCTCCTCCAGCGAATCGCCATTATCACCACCGGCGATCTTCTTGAGGGTGCGGTCGATGTTGTCGTTGGGCATGCCTGAGTCTTTGGCGCGCTGAACGGCGAGACGCAGGCGTGGGTTGAACTCAGGGTTGACGCCGCCATCCCTGGCCGCGGTAGAGATCTCGCGAGACAGCTTGGTGAACAGCTTGGCGCGCTTGGCGTCATTAGCGCCTTTCTGCCGCTGAATCGTCGACCAATGAGAGTGTCCGGACATGACTTTATTCTACGTCATGCGGGATTGACCGGTGTCAAGCACGCCGCGTTTCTCGACGTGGCCGGTGAGATGCTGCACATCGTGCTAGCGCCGTCGCCTGCGCCGACGGCGGCGCTGCTGCGTCGGTTGATCCTCTGCCTTCTCCGGCTCTGCCGCAGGTATCAGCCCTTCTATGGGTTTCACCCGAATGACTGCGTTCTCAAGGTCAACCGTGACGATCTCGTCCGTATTCGGAATCAGTGTTTCCGGCCGGCCCTCTGCCCGGACAATCAGCACATCATTCACACCCGTCTCAATGATGTCCTCAACCGTTCCTATTGATTCGTCGTCAGTCTCCGTGACGACGGGCAGGCCAATCAACTGAAACCGGTAGTAGGCGCCATCCGGCAATGGAATGACGTCCTCTTCCCGAATATCAAGTGTTGCGCCGCGGCGGATTGTTTCAGCCTGTGTGCGGGAACGGACCTCATCAAGCTGGACGATGAGTCGATCCATACCACTACTGCGGGCGCTTGCCACGGTTACAGGCTCTTCCGTGAGGAAGAGCCTGCTACCTGGTTCAAACCTTTGAGGAAAGTCCGTCAGGACTTCTACTTTAAGCTCGCCCTTGACGCCGAAAGGGCCACTGATGCGACCAACTGCTATGTAGGGTGAGGAGGTAAAGCGTCGATCCACGGGCTTGACGCCTCTAGACGATCTCCAAACTGGCTCTTACGCCACGCCTGATCGCGGCAATCCTAAGCACTGTCCGGATGGCTTCAGCAACGCGGCCTCCACGACCAATCACCTTGCCCTTATCACCTTCCGCGACAACAAGGCTGATCAGGATTCGACCGTCCTCAGCGACGCTCTCGGTCACGCGAACTGCATCCTTGTCTTCAACAATGCTCATAGCGATAAATTCAACAAGCTCCTTCACGATCACGTCCCAACTGCCATTGCTGGCGCATTTTTCATGCCGAGGCGATAATCCCCTGGCGTCGAAAGAGCTTAGTGACAGCTTCACTTGGCTGAGCGCCCCTACTCAACCATTCCCGCGCTTTATCGTGGTCGACGTGAAGAGAATCAGGGCCAGTGCGCGGGTCGTAATGCCCTATGATCTCGACAAACGCTCCGTCTCGCGGCGCCCGTTGGTCGGCCACCACGACACGATAGTGCGGTTGCTTACGGAAGCCCTTTCGAGTAAGGCGAATTCGCAGCATGTGTTCCTTTACCTTTGCAGTATCACGATGTATGGAGGGTTGGAATTTATCGTCGCGACAATACTAAACCACAGTATAGCCCCATAGGGCAAATGTCCGCATACGAGGAGCCCCATGGGCACTGCTTGAAGCGCCGGGCATCGCGTACGAATGCGTCCGTTATGCAGGTGTAATCACCGTCATCGTTGACGGAACTTTCACGTCTCAATACGATTGTTCTACCACGCTTTCGCTCGATTACCATAGCGGGTGTGTGTCGACCGGCATAGAGGTACCTTTGACTGCGCACGATTCCATCTTTGATGAACAGGATCACCCACGGCGCGGACGATTCAACGTCCGTTTGCTCATTGGCGCCGGCGTGGTCGCCCTCGTGGTTGCCTATCTGATCTTCCTTTCACTCGATGCGACTGCCGCCGCCTACATGAACGTGGACGAACTAGCCGCCGCGTCGGACATCACGGATGATCGCCGACTCAGGATAGGCGGAACGGTAACTGCCGGTTCCATCGTCCGCGGCGAGGACCTCATCTATGAATTTGAGGTGCATGGAGAAGCAGCGGCGATTCCTGTCGTCTACGAGGGAGCGCCGCCGGATATTTTCGGCGACAACGCAGTTGTTTTCGTTGAGGGCTACTACACTCCCGGCGGCACGTTCACTGCCGACGTCTTGCTGACGCGTCACCCGGACACCATGGAGCCCCTTCCCGACGGTGCGACGGCTCCCAACTACGAACCAACATACGGCTAGGCGATCTACGCCACCATGCAGCTCTCCGACGCCGGGTACATCGCGCTGATTCTCGCGCTGGGCGCTGCGCTGTACGGCAGCGCCGCGTCCGCGTTGGGAACGCGTCTGTCCATCACTCCACTGACCGCGAGCGGACGGAACGCCATCTATGTCGTGGCGCTCTTGCTCGTTATGACGTCCTCCATCCTCGTGTATTCCTTTGTCACACAGGACTTTGGTCTGCGCTACGTGACACTCCACTCCAGCACGACCATGCCGTGGTACTACATCCTGTCGGCGTTCTACGCGGGGCAGGAAGGCTCCCTGCTCTATTGGTCAACGCTTCTGGCGGTGTTTGGAAGCGTGATGCTCTACGTGATGCGCAGGCGATACCCGGCGCTGATGGGCTATGCCAACGCCGTTATCCTTGCGAATCTGTCCTTTTTCCTCATCGTCCTGGTTTTCTTTGCCAGTCCAATGACGCGTCTCCCCGCCACGATGCCGGACGGTGTCGGACTGAATCCCCTGCTCCAGGATCCGGGAATGCTGGTGCATCCTCCAATGCTGCTAGCCGGATACATGAGTTGGACGCTTCCCTTTGCAATCGGCATCGCCGCGCTGGCGACAGGCCGCGTGGGCGTTGAGTGGACGCGAGCGCTGCGGACACCCACCTTGATTGCCTGGAGTATCCAGACCGCGGGACTCATCCTCGGCGGGTGGTGGGCCTACCATGTGCTGGGATGGGGCGGCTACTGGGGCTGGGATCCGGTGGAGAACGTCGCGTTCCTGCCATGGCTCACGGGCACCGCCTTCCTGCACTCCGTCATGGTTGTAGAGCGGCGCGGCAAGCTCAAGGTGTGGACGTTGAGTCTCGTTTTCGCGACGTACCTGTTGGCTATTTTCGGCACATTCATTGTTCGCAGCGGCATCCTCAGTTCCGTTCACAACTTTGCGGAATCGGATGTCGGCGGCCTGTTCCTCGGATACTTTGTCGGGGCGATGGCGCTGCCGCTCATTCTCCTCTTCTGGCGGCTGCCGCGCATCCGTGATGAGGAGGGATTTGAGGCCGTTCTCTCACGGGAGTCTGGCTTTCTCTTCAACAACGTGCTGCTGTTCAGCATCGCCTTTGCCACGTTCTGGGGCACCGTCTATCCGATGGTATCGGAGGCTCTTGGCAATCAGCGGCTGACAGTGGGCGCGCCCTTCTACCTCAAGGTGAACGGCCCGCTGTTTCTCGCGCTCATCTTGCTGATGGGCGTCGGTCCGCTGCTGGCGTGGAGGAAATCAACCGGACAGGGCCTGTGGCGGCATCTGCGCGTGTCTGTGGTGGTAGGCGTCGTGACGGCGCTCATCCTCGCGCCTCTCCTGCGGGATGTGATTACACCCATCGCGTTCGGCGCTTGCGCCTTCGTTCTAACGACCGTGGCACAGGAATACGCTCGGGGCATTCGCATACGACGGAATACAACACGCGAGTCCTACCCGTCAGTCGTAACCGGCCTCGTCTCCCGTGACCGCCGCCGCTACGGCGGATATCTCGTCCATGTTGCCATTGTCGTGCTCGGCATCGGTCTCATCGCCTCAACGGCGTTCCAGTCCGCGACGGAGGTCAACTTGCTGCGCGGAGAGTCAGTGACCATTGACGACTACACCATCACGTATGCGGGGACGGCGTCGATCCAGGAGCCGAACCGGCAGGTATTCAGTTCCCAGTTGATCGTTGAGGAGGACGGGACGACTATAGGGCAGCTCTTCCCCAAGACTCAGGTCTATCCCAACTTTGAGACGCAGCCAACGAACCGTGTCGCCGTGTTTTCCACGTGGCGGCACGACCTCTATGTTTTCCAGGCGGGATTCGACGACGAGTCCGCGACATTCGCCATCTTCATGAACCCGCTGATGACTCTCGTGTGGACAGGCAGTGTGATGATCTTCCTAGCCTTGCTCATCACCGCCTGGCCGGGACGCGTCCCTGCCGTGCGACCTGTTTGGGAACCGCTGGGTTCTACAGGGACTACCGCCCCACGGCGATCCTGACCGGAGGCTGCGAAGGATCGCTATGACTCAGCTGAAATCACACCGGAGAACTCTGCGTGTTGGCATCTACACACTCGCCATCATGCTGAGCCTCTTGGTCCTGTCGATGATGTCCTCTGTGGCGCGCGCTCAGGACAGTGACTCGGGTGAGTTCTCTCGACAGGAACTTGAACTGTTGGCGCTCTCTCCGCAGGCCCGCGCGATAGCGCAGAAGCTCCAATGCCCTGTCTGCGACGGCCAGCCTATCACCGAATCAAACGCGACAATAGCCCGCCAAATGAAAGCCAACGTACAACAACAGGTAGATGACGGCGTGACTGAAGAAGAGATATTGGACTTCTTCGTCGAGCGTTATGGCCCCGAAGTTCTGCGAGAGCCGCGTCCCGAGGGTATCGGCTGGGGTGTCTGGCTCGCGCCGCCCATCATTGCCGTATTTGGCTTCCTGATTGTTTTCCTCGGCCTCCGCAGCGGCGGCAGACCGCGTTCCCAAGCACAAACGGCACGACCCGCCCCACGCTCGACGGCAGACGACGATGAAATCGTTGCGCGAGAGATCGGGCGCATGACGAGAAACACGGATTGAGGCGCGGGTGGATCTGGTTCCGGTTGGACTGACCCTGCTGGCCGTCGTTGTGACGGTCGTGGGGATAGTTTTTCCCCTTATCCGGGCGCGTGGCTCGGACACTGGGACGGCCGCGGCGGACGAACTCTCCGACCTGGGGCGCATGAGGGAGGCGCGCAACGAGGCGTTGACGGCCATCATGGATCTGGATGACGAACTGGAGCGCGGCAATGTTTCCGAGGGCGACCACCGCCCCGCGAGGGCCCTGTTGGTGCGCCGCGCCGCCGACCTGATCCGCGAGATAGAGGGCCGGGAACACATCCTCGATGAGGAAATCGAACGCGCCGTGCAATTGAGCCGGGAGCGGCGGCAGGAATGAGAAGCCGGATTCCCTACTTCATGGGAATGATGGTGGGAGCGCTGGCCGCGCTGCTGGTGGGGTTTTCGTTTGCCGCCGCGCAGGAAACTGACCAGCAGGCACTCACTTCAGACGTGCCAATCACCCTTGAAGCCGAGGTCAGGAACGGCACGGCGGGGGCGTCGGTGCCGGAAGGGCTAATCGTCACGCTCCAGGTATTTGACCTTGGCAACAATGAACTGCAGCGCCTTGAGGCGGAGACTGACGCAAGCGGAAACGTGACATTCGGTGGAGTAATCGCCGACGAGGAGGTAAGCTACACGCTCTCCGCGGCCTACAATGAAGTCCGTTTCTTCAGCGACGCATACATCTCCACAATTGACCGCGATGGGCCAATTCACCTCACGATCTTTGAGCCCACATCCGATCCGTCCGTGATTCGCATCACCGGGGACAGTTCCGCCATCACACCGCCCGAAGGGGATTCCGGCGTGCTGCGCATCCTGCAAGTGACCACTTTCGAGAACACGAGCGACCGCGCCTTCGTGGGCAACGACCCTCTCAACACGCGGCTCACAGTCCAACTGCCGCTGCCCGTGATGGCGTTCGATCTTGAGTCCGTTCACAGCCCCGGCAGCCTCGTGCTCGCGCCGGACAGCCGGGACGTTTATTCAATCATTCCCCTCATGCCGGGCATCGAGGAATATATCGTCACGTATGGCGTCCTCTACACGACTGACGTGTTTGCCTGGAACAAGGACTATCCCTACCCCACTGAAATTGCGCGCCTGTTGGTTCCAAAGGAGGTCTCGTTCCGTCCCGGCTCCGAATGGGTGCAGATGGAGGACTCAGAGGTATCGGGCGTGACGTATGCTCGCTATGAAATGAGGGCAATCATCGCAGGCGAGACCCTCAGCGGCGCAATCGCTGACCTTCCGCAGAGCGCCGGCTCACGCAGCCGCAGCCTTGAGCGTACCCTGCGTGACGCAGCGTTCGGGGTCGTCGCGGTCGCGCTCATCATGGCGGCGGGCTTCGCGCTCTGGTGGGGTCGATTCCGAAACCGGAGACGCAGCCCGGCAGCCTCTCCCGCCGACCGGGAGTTGACACAGTCTCAACACGATGCCGCCGTCGCGGAATTGGCACGACTGGAGGATGCGCGAGAGGCGGGCGACATCTCTGAGGAGGAATATGAGGAGGCATCCGCGCCGCACCGTGAACGCCTACGCCAGATACTCGAGGGGGAACGAAGGCAATGACCGCCGAGCGTACCGGCTCCTCATCACAGGCCGTCGTGCATTGCGCCGGCCTGGAGAAGTCATATGGACAACGCCCGGCAATCCGCAATTTGGACTTGACGATCAACGTTGGCGAGCGCATCGCGCTGTTCGGCGACAACGGAGCGGGAAAGTCCACGCTTCTGCAGCTCATCTCAGGTCTCTTGCGCCCAAGTGGAGGCGGCATTCGCGTATTCGGAGCGCAGCCATGGGGGGGTGAGGGGGCTCGTGCTCGAGCGCAGATCGGCACGCTCAGTCACCAGAGCCACCTGTATGAAGAGCTGTCCGCACGGGAAAACCTGTCGCTATACGGAAAGCTTTACGGCGTGGCGGACCCTCAAGCACGGGCGGACGCGCTCATTTCAGAGTTTGGCCTGTCAGGGCGGCGTGTCGACCCGATACGAACGCTGTCACGCGGAATGACGCAGCGCGTGTCCCTAATGCGGGCGTTGATCCATCATCCGACGCTGTTGCTGCTGGACGAGCCGGAGACCGGCCTCGATGCCACGTCGCGGGAAATGCTCGCGCAGCACATCACCGAGCAGGGAGAAGGCGTAACGGTTGTCCTGGCGACGCACAACGTCGAGATGGGCGTTGCGCTAACGACACGCGATATCGTGCTGCGAGACGGGGAAATCATCCACGACTCCACATCGCTCGGTGAGCAAGCAGCAAATGCCGACCGCCGGCGCGACGAGGTAACCCGCCTTCTCGCGTCACGGGCACGCTGAGGCTGCTTCTATGCAACACTCCCAACAGGCCTCGCCTCCCGGCTACCTGGGTCAGATACGAATCCTGCTGGCCAAGGAAATCACCGTTGAGTTCAGGTCGCGCGAGACCGCCATCCCGATGGCCGTCTTTGCCGCCGCGGCACTTATCGCATTTCAATTCTCGTTTGACCTGCGCGGCGGCACGCTGAATCTCGTTGCGCCCGGAGTCCTGTGGGTGGCGATCATCTTTGCCAGCCTGCTTGCGCTGGGCCGCTCTTTCTCGCGGGAAGTAGAGCGCGGCTCCCTGGACGGTTTGCTTGCGAGTCCTATCGATCCGGGAGCGCTCTACCTGGCCAAGGTGGCCGCCAACGTCATCCTGTTGCTGGCGCTGGAGGCCGTCATTATTCCCCTAGCGGCAATCCTGTTCAATCTGCAGCTCTTTCAGCCGACTTTGCTCCTGACGCTGCTGCTTGGCAACGTTGGAATCGCAAGTGTGGGGACGATTCTGGCCGCCATTAGCGCGCGATCCCGGGCGCGTGAGGCGCTGCTGCCAATCATGCTGCTGCCCTTGCTTGTGCCGGTCATCATCGGGGCCGTGCGCGCAACGGCGCTCGCCATCGACAACGGGCCGTGGGACGATATACAACCCTGGCTGGCCATCCTGGCGGCATATGACCTTGTTTTCCTCTTCGTGTCCACGCTGCTCTTCTATGTTACGGTTGAGAAGTGAACCTCACCGGCCGACGATTCACAGTCACTGACGCCATTGGCATAGCCGCTTTTCTGGCCATGCTCATTGCCCTTTACCTGGCCATTGTCGAATCGCCGATTGAGCGCGTGCAGGGCATCCATCAGAAGATTTTCTACATCCATGTGCCGACAGCCCTTGTGGGTTACCTCGCATTCGCCGTGGTCGCATTCGCCAGCATCATGTATGTCTGGAAGCGGACGGAACGCTGGGACCGCGTTGCTCTCGCGTCGGCGGAGTTGGGCGTTCTCTTCACAACACTCATGTTGGCAACGGGTTCAATTTGGGGACGGCCCGTGTGGGGCGCGTGGTGGGACTGGTCGGACGCGCGGCTGGTCACCTCGCTGGTCATGTGGCTGGTCTACATTGCCTATCTGATGTTCCGCTCACTTGGCGAGCGCGGTCCCGGGACACACCGCTCAGCGGCGGTTATCGGCATCCTGGGCTTCGTCAGCGTGCCGCTCTCGTACTTCTCAATCTGGCTGTGGACGAACATCCTCCATCCCGTGCCAACGCTGCAATCATCCACTGACAGACCGGAAGGTTCGATATTGGTGCCGTTCCTGTTCGGAATGCTGGCATTCACGCTCCTCTACGTTTACCTGATGTCATTCCGCATGCGTGTCGAGGAATCACAGCGTGAGCTGAACGAACTGCGAGCGGCACAAGAGGTCTCTTAGGGAGGGACAAGTAAACGTGGAGAACGAATTCGGGGACTTCAGTCCAATCTTTGTCTTCGTGGCCTATGCCGCAGTCTGGATCGTGTTCTTCGCCTATCTCTATTACATGGCCAGACGCCAGTCCGATATTCGCTCCCAGATCGACGCCCTCAAAGAGTCCGGGCAAGACCAAAAAGACGAATCGGATTCGGGCAGCACGTAGTCCGGACGATAGATTCCCGCTTTCACGGGAATGAGGAGTACACTATCTGGTCGACCATCACGGCGAGGAAGAGCAAGGCCAGGTACAGCAAAGAGTACTTGTAGAGACGCAAGGCAGCGGCCCGATCTTTTTCTCTAAGAAGTCGGTAGGCGTAGTAGGTGAACATCCCCCCCAGCGCAATCGCGCCCGCGAGGTAGACGGCGCTGAGCCGCGCCGTTGAAATGTAGAGCAGCAGGGCAAGGATACTCACCAGGATCGTGTAGAGGAAGATGCTGATTCGCGTGCTCTCCTCGCCGAGGATGACCGGCATCATCGGTACGCTGGCTCGTTCATAGTCGTCCTTGATCATGAGCGAGAGCGCCCAGAAATGCGGCGGCGTCCAGAAGAAGATGATCAGGAACAGGTAAATCGCAGGCAGGCTGAGGTCGCCCGTTACACCTGCCCAACCAACAAGGGGCGGCACCGCGCCCGCCGCCCCGCCAATGACAATGTTCTGCACGGTCGTCTGCTTGAGCCAAAGGGTGTAGACAAAAACGTAGAAGAGCGATCCACTGAGGGTTATTGACGCGGCAAGGACGTTCGCCCCGCCCGCCAGCACGGCAAACGCCAACACGTTGAGAACGATGCCGTAGGAGATCGCCATGCGTGGACTGACACGGCCGCTTGCGACAGGACGATGACGTGTCCTCATCATCGCGGAATCGATGTTTCCCTCAAGGCCGTGATTGATTGCCCCTGCGCCGCCGGATGCCAGCGCGCCGCCCAGCAAAACCGCCACGGCAACGGTCAGCGGCGGCAGTCCCTGGGCCGCCAGCACCATTCCTCCCAGCGCCGTCAGTAACAGCAGCACCATGACACGCGGCTTGGTCAGCCAGAAGTAGTCGGACGCAGTGGCTCTGAGCGTAGAGGTCGCCGCCATGCCCGATCCCCCCGCCGGAGCGGGCGGCATCTGTGTTCTTCGGTCCACTGCCTCATCCTCAGCCGCGTCAGCCCGAGCCCGCGCAGCAAGAATCACCAGCAACACTGCGGCAGCCCACGTCAGCGAGGCAAGTGTGATGTGCGCGACACGCGCGGCATGGTGAAACTCCGTCCACGGCACAAGCGCGCCGACGATGATCTGCACAGCGAGCAGGTGAAGCGTGGCCTGCCCTACGCGGCTGATCATGCGGTCATTCTTTTTCTGCCGCCATGCGAGGAATGCGACGTAGCCGGTGGTGAGAGTTCCGATGACAACCATCCAGCGATGCCCCATGTGGATATTCGGATCGAATCCGCTCGGCATGATTGCTCCGTCACACAGCGGCCACGCGGAGAGCCCGCTGCCGCACGCAAGTGTCGCCTCCTCCGCAACGACATATGAGCCGGAGAGAATCATCACCAATGTCACGGCGGCAGCGATGACAGCCCACAGGTAGAGTCGCCTCGCATCCCTATATGACACACCCTGCCCTTCTGCGGGCGCCGTCCTGCCAGGCGCGGCGGCCATCATGGTCACGATGAGCAGCGCGAGTATGGCCTCGGCAAGGAACAGGTGAAGGGTCACGATTGGCGGGGGCAGCTCAGTGATCACGGCCACGCCGCCTAACCCCGCCTGCGTGAGCATGACAACGAGCGTAATCGCGGCAGGGATAAGCGCCCGCCGGGTTGGCTGTTCATCGGCGCGTGACGCAAGGAAAGCCACGACGAACATCGCGGCCACAAGCAACCCCACAATGGCCGCCGTCAGCCTGTGTGAGTATTCGATAAGGACGTGGTACTCAAAGGGCGGAATGATGCTGCCGTGGCACAGCGGCCAGTCCGGGCAGGCGAGTCCGGAGCCCGTGACACGCACGAAGCTGCCGAGGCTGATTAGAAAGACGGTCGTGATTGCCGCCGCCAGCGCAAGTCCCAGCAGGGTCTTGCGGTAGCGCAGGTCAGCACTGTGAGACGTGTTGGACATCACGTGGTCGCCGGTCTCTGCGGGGCGTGATTAGGCGGGTTCCTGTAGAGCGCAGCACGCGAGCGGCGCGTGTCCTCTTCATCACGGCGTACCGCAACGATGAACAACCCGGCAATCGCGAGGAAGTAGGGCGCGATGCCGCCGACCCACATGATGAGTCCGCCAATCTGCTGATCGGTCATCGCGTCGATGCCCCAGAGCGGCTCCTGCCCGATGTATGGCTCATACCAGGGCGTGGCTGCGAATGTCAGCATCGCGGCCAACGGGAACGTCAGCGACAACGCCATAACAACAACGACGAGCCTGCCCAGGTACGGAACTTTGCCACGGATGGGCGTCGGGTCGATGATGGCCCACCAGAAGATCGTTGCGGCGGTGATGAAGCTGGCATGTTGGCCGATGTGGGCGAAATCGTTGGTGACGGCGGCGGCATAGGCTCCCGGGACGTGCCACGCCCAGATCGCGGTCACAAAGACGGCCAGGCTGAACAGCGGATGGATGAGAATGTGAAAGACGTAGCGCACCTGCGGCGCCCGGGCGAGCTTGATAACAGTCAGGCGGCGGATGCCGTAGCCCATGCCGCGCGTGACCGGCAGCACCGGCGCGCCGAGGAGAATCAACGGCACGGCGACATGCGTCAGGAGCATGTGCTGTGCCATGTGGAAAGCAAAGAGCCGTCCGCCAAGCGTGTCAATTGGGGAGATGAGCGTAAGGAGGAGCAAAAGCAGGCCCGTGGCAAACGATGCGGCGCGCCAATTGGTGACAACACGAATCTTGAGCGGATTAAGTCCCCGCAGTCCCCGAACGTAGGCCAGCCCAAGGAGGCCGACAAAGAACAGTGTCAGCGGCTCCCACGACCACGCGAACAGGTAATCACCAAGGTCATTCATGCCGCAATCCTACGCCATTTTCGGCGCGTTACGGATGCAGGAGCGCTCTGAAATTGCCACAGCAATCGGGCCGCCGGTACCTGGCGGCGTCAAACTACTGGGAGTCGCCGTCGTCGTCCCGCGCGCGGGACGCCAGGAAAGCGAAGCCGATAAGAAAAAGGAGTGCAAGGCCAAGGGCGACGGGCACTGAGTAGTAGACCTTTTCACCCGCCAGCTTCACATAGTCATGCGGGACGACGGCGTACAGGAGTAGGCCGATGGCAACAATGAGCACGATGGTGACGATGAGCGCAACGACCGGCAACAGAATCGGAACAATAAGCCGATCCATTACGTTGTTCGTTTCTGTGTGTCCGTCGTGGTCCGCCGCCATGCCTGTCCTGCCTTTTTCGGTTCCTCTAATGGTCTCTCGTGCCGTCTCTCATGGGAGCGTGAAGTTCTCGAAGAGCGCGACCAGTGCCAACAGGACGGCTATCGCCAAGAAGAGGCCGCCGAGGAAAAGGGCCTGGTACAGTCTTGCGTCGAACTTGAGATGCATGAACCAACCGACGACGAAGGCGAATTTGACGGCGGATAGGGCAAGCAACGATGAGATGAGGATGACTGAAGGCACATCGATGATGACGATGGCCACCTCAACAATCGTGATGACCGTGAGGATAATCGCGACTTGGACATAGGTACGCGGAGTCGGGTGGTCTTCCGTGTGCGCCTGTTGCTCTACTGTCGCCATATTGCCGTTCCTCGCTTTGCGTGTGCCTTAATCCGTCCTATGACGGGATGAGATACACCACCGTAAAGATCACAATCCAGACGATATCGACGAAGTGCCAGTAGAGTCCTACAAGCTCGACCGTCAGGTCATGCTTGGGCTTGAGCCGCCCCATGTAGGACGCGCCAACAAGCGTCAGCAGCATGAACACGCCAATCGCCACGTGCGTTCCGTGGAAGCCTGTCAGCACAAAGAAGCTGGTGCCGAAGACGCTCGTAGTGATTGTCAGCCCTTGATCAACGAACAGATTGAACTCGTAGAACTGGCCGCCGAGGAACACGGTGCCCTGCAGGGCCGTCGCGAGCAGCCACAACCGCGCCTGCCTTGAGTTGCCCCGCTGCAGAGCGGCGAGAGCCAGCACCATCGTCAGGGAGCTCATCAGTAGCACGAAGGCGCTGACGGAGGTGTACGGGATATCAAACAGTTCTTCCGGTCCCGGGCCGACAGGCACGTTGCTCCGGTAGACCATATAAGTGGAGATCAGGGCGCCGAAGAAGAGACAGTCGGATGCCAGGAAGACCCACATGAGGATCTTCCGATGGTCAAGGCCCGTTGTCGTGTAGTGGGCCTCAGCCTGTCCCATTGTCGCGTCGTGTGCCACGTGCGATGTCCTTTAGCGTTCCTTAATCAGTCTCGTTATCAGTCCGTCGGTTCAAAGATCCAGCCGTATGAGCCCCAGAGCAAGAGGATCAGCCCGATTGCGCCTGCGACATAGCCGGCGATGGGAGAGGCCTGGTAAAGCAGCATTGTGATTCCCAGAGCGAAGATGCCAAGCGCAACAATCAACGGGAAGTAGGACGGGCTCGGCATGTGGATGTCATGGTGCTCGTCCGCCTCATCGGCTCCGCCGGCGGGAACGGGTCGCGGGGCGGCGTGCTCCTCATCCGGGTACTTCCGCTCCCAGAGGGCGTCACGGCCATGGACGACGGGAATCTCGGCGAAGTTGTAGTGCGGCGGCGGGGATGACATCGCCCATTCGAGCGTGCGGGCGTCCCATGGATCGTCGCCGGCCACTTCACCCTTACGGGCGCTGCGGAGGGCGTTGTATGTGAACAACCCGATTCCGGCAATCATGAACAGCACGCTGAGCGACGCCACCAGGTTCCAGACGTCCCATCCCATGCCTTCGGGGAACGTGAAGTTCCGCCGTGGCATTCCAACAAGGCCCAGGTAGTGCATCGGACCAAAGGTCATGTTCATACCGATGAAGACAAGCCAGAAGCTCCACTTGCCCAGGTATTCGCTCATCATGCGACCGGACATCTTCGGGAACCAGTAGAAGATTCCTCCCAGGATGGCCATGATCGAGCCGCCAAAGAGGACGTAGTGGATGTGGGCAACGATGTAATAGGTGTCCGTCTGTTGCAGGTCGGACGGGGCAGCGGCGTGCGTCATGCCGCTCAGTCCGCCGATGGTGAACAGCGCGATAAATCCAATCGCAAAGTACATTGGTGTCTTGAGCTGTATGTTGCCTCCCCATAACGTGGCCAACCAGTTGAACACCTTGACGCCGGTGGGGATGGCAATCGCCATTGTTGTGGTCGCGAAAACGGCATCCGGTACAGGGCCGAGGCCGGCGGCGAACATGTGGTGCGCCCACACGGACCATCCAAGGAATGCGATGGTCAGGCCGGAGAAGACGACGACCGGGAAGCCAAAGAGCGGCTTGCGGGAGAATGTCGGCAGGATCTCCGAGATGATTCCCATGGCCGGCAGGATAAGGATGTACACCTCGGGATGGCCGAACACCCAGAACAGGTGCTGCCAGAGGAGCACGTCGCCGCCGCGCTCGAACACGAAGAAGTTGGTGCCAAAGAAGCGGTCGAAGCCCAACTCGACCAAGCCGATGGTGATGACCGGCATGGCCAGGGCCAACAGGAAGGACGTGATGAAAGCCATCCACGTGAAGATGGGCATCCGCATGAGGGACATGCCCGGGGCACGCAGATTGATGATGGTCACAACAAAGTTGAATGCGCCGAGCAATGAGGACGTTCCCAGCACGAGCAGGCCGAGGACATAGAAGTCCATGCCGTTGGTGGGAGAGAAGGTGGTGTTGGTCAGGTTGGCATAGGCGAACCAGCCGGCCGCCGGGGCGGTCATGGTGAACCAGCCAAGGTTGAGGATGATCGCGCCTCCAAGGAACACCCAGTAGCTGAGGGCGTTCAGGCGGGGAAATGCGACGTCCCGCGCGCCGATCTGCAGGGGGACAATCCAGTTAAAGAAGGCGACGCTGAGCGGCATGATCGCGAGGAAGATCATGGTCAGCGCGTGCATCGTAAAGAGCTGGCTGAAGACGTTTGCGCCGATGATGGCCGAATCAGGCACCGCCAACTGCAGCCGCATGAGGCTTGCCTCAATGCCGCCAACAATGAAGAAGAAGAAGGCCGTGACAAGGTAGAGCGTGCCGATCCTCTTGTGATCGATCGTCGTCAGCCAACTCCAGATTCCGGTTGTCCCGGTGGGTCTCTCGAGCAAGCCCCCTAGCATAGCCATCGTCATCTACTCCTTCAGCCTGCCGCCCGTTACTTCAGGCTCTCCAGGAAGAATACGAGATCATCGAGCTGCTGGTCAGTCAGATTAAGGTCCGGCATCTCCGTACCGGGTTTCACGTCCGGCGCATTGTTTAGCCACCGCTTGAGGTTTTCAGCAGCCGGATCACGCTGCATGAAGTCCGGATCGGTCGGCACGTCATCGAAGAAAGCGCCCATGTTCATATCCGCCGGGCCCTTGTGGAGAGTGTTGGCCGCAATAGTGACGCGCGACCCGAAGTGTGAGAGATTGGGGCCGGTCACGCCGATGGCCAACTCATATTCGTCCTCGGTCGCGCCCTCAATTGTGTGGCAGCCGCGGCAGGCATTCTCCTGGAAGACGACCCAGCCCGGTTCCATCGCCGCCGTCATGTCTACGGCCGGCTGGCGCTCGTTCTCAGCCCACGTCTCGTAGTCTTCAAGTTCACGCGCAAAAGCGACGGTGCGCATCAAGGCGTGTGAATCCCCGCAGAACTCCTTGCACTGCCCCGCATAGACGCCGGTTTCTGTCGCGTTCAGCCACATGCGGTTGACACGGCCCGGCACCACGTCGCGGCTGCCGGCGAGGCGCGGAACGGAAAAGCTGTGGATGACGTCATTTGAGGACAACTTGAGGTTGATGACGGTATCGATGGGGATGTGCAATTCATTGGCAGTGATGAAGTCAAGGTCACCGTTCTCATCGAGGTAGCGATATTCCCACCACCATTGGTGGCCGACCACCTCAATAGTGAGCGAGGGGTCATCGGCGTATTCCGACGGCGGATCATACGTTGCGCCGATGCCTGCAACCGTCGGGATGGTGATGGCGATAACTATCAATGAGGGGGCAATTGTCCAGCCAATCTCAAGCGGTGTATTGCCGTGAGTCTGCGGCGGGATGTCATTTTCTCGTCCCCGCCTGGCACGGAACTTGAGCACCGCGATGGTCAGGAAACCCTGGACGCCAATAAAGATGACGACGGCGATCCAGAAGATAAAGACGAAGAGGTCCTGCTGGCTCTGGGCAACGTCACCTGCCGGATGGAGCGTGCTCTGCGGCAATGCCAACTGGCAGCCTGAGAGGAGAACGACGGCCATGAAAACCGTCAGAACTCCGATTAGTTGAGTCCCTTTCCCCATTCGGTTGAGCCTGTTCAGAGCAATACCTCAGCGGATAGTGTTGGGCCGTAGCCGCTACCTTGCGAGTCTATCTGTCTGCCCGAATTTGTGTCAAGCATCACAAACGGCGAGAACGGACGCCTATAATGGCCGCATGGACGTTCGCGTGAGGCTGTTTGCGGCACTGAGGGAGGCGGTGGGCGCTTCGGAAATCAGCGTTGAGATTCCGGAGGGCGAGCCGGTCTCGCGCCTGTTGGGCGAGGCGCAGCGGCAGCATCCCGCGCTGGCGAACCGCTGCGAGGGTGTTGTTGTCGCCATTAACCAGGAATATGTCGATCAGTCGACCACCATCTCCGCAGGCGACGAAGTTGCGCTAATCCCGCCCGTGAGCGGGGGCGCGGTGTCGGAGGCGGAGGCCGTGCAGGTCGGCGTGACGCCTGAGCCGCTTGACACCCGAAGAATCGCGGAGTCGCTCAGAACTCCGTCCGACGGGGCTGTTCTGACATTCGAGGGCATCGTGCGGGACAACAACCTCGGGCGGCACGTGTTGTTCCTTGAATACGAGGCGTACCCGGAGATGGCCGAGAGTGTACTGCGGAAGATTGGGCGCGAGACGCTCGAGGACTTCGATATTGGCAGCATCGCTTTATGGCATCGAACTGGGCGGCTTGAGATTGGAGAGACCTCACTGGTCGTTGCCGTAGCCTCGCCGCACCGGCGCGCCGCATTCGACGCGTGCCGGGAGGCAGTGGAAAAAGTTAAGGCGCTGGCGCCGGTCTGGAAACGCGAGGTGTGGGACGGCGGTTCCGAGTGGCTACGGGGCGCCGGATAGGTCCTTCGTCATGGCCACGTGCTCAATGTCGGCTTCCATGAATACGTCGCCATGTTCCGTGTAGCCCGCCTGCGCGTAGAAATCTTTGACGTAGGTCTGGGCGTGCAGCAGGGCTTGAATAAAGCCCCGTTCACGGGCCGCTCCCTCTAACGTCGCCAGAATCCTGTCCCCGATTCCGTGCCGCCTGAGGTTCTGCCGTACGGCCATGCGGCCAATTCGGCACGTCTCATCACCCTCGTCCGTTAGCAGACGACCCGTGCCAACGACCTCATCCTCCAGGAGCGCCACAGCATGGACGGCGGATTCATCGCGTCCATCCCACTCCTCGTCGGCATCCACGTTCTGTTCATCGATGAAAACGACGCGGCGAAGTGCAAAGATCGCCTCCATGTCCTCCGCTCCGGCGATGCGGACCACCACGCCCGTCTCATCATCCACGTCAGCCCCCTGTCCTACCTGATCCACGTTGATGATCTCACGTGCCGCCTGCATGAGCGCCACGCGACGATCCGTCGCGACCGATGATTTCTCCATATACAGGCTGAGGGCTTGTTCAGGCTCAAGCGACTCAATTGCCATGCCGCGGTCAAGGCGGGTTCGCGTTCTGTCCGGCGCGTCTACCTGCACCGTGACTCCCGAAACGACATGCGCTCCGGCCTGCCTCAGCATGTTTCGAATGCGGATGCGGTCTACATCGCCCGCAAGTTCGGCGGGAGCCTGAATTTCAACGCGGGCAACGGCATCGTGCACATCTACGGCGGCAAGGCGGGTGGCGATTGTTCCCATCACGTCCTGTTCGCCTGCGTGGACGGCGATCTTGACCGTCTTGAACGGGCGAGCCCACACGGGATGAAACGACCATGAGGCGGCACGGCGTCCCGGGGGGAGGCCGGGATCAATGTCCACCACACAGAACCCCTTGGCGTCATTCTCCTCAGAAAAATCGACGCGGTGGAGACTGCCGGGATAGACGGCGGGCGGCGAGTCCGCAATCAGTTGGTGGCGATGGATATGACCGAGGGCGGCATAGTCGATGGGATGGATTTGGAACGCGCTGGGCAGCAGCAGGTAGTCGTTGCCCATCATCATGCTGCGTTCGTGGCCAACGGTGGCCGTCGTAGCAGTGGCGTGGGCAGACAGGATGGACGGCACACCAGGGTCAAGTTCTCCGGCCATGCGATTGATCTCATTGCTCAGGAAACTCTGCATCCACTCATTGACCTCAGCGGAACTCTTGCCGTGCAACTCGGCGCGCGCGGCGGCAGAGCTGCGCCGCAACCATGGAACGGCCACAATCTGCACGGGGCCGGACGCGGTCTCAATACGATGAACACCAGGGCGGGAGGCAACCGTAACGTTATCGACTGCGAGCGCGTCAAAGATGTCTAGCGCAGTCGCCCTGCCCTCTGTGTTGGACACGTCATGGTTGCCGGTGAGCAGAAACACGGGGATGCCCGCGAGGGCGAGACGGCTGACGCGGCGGGCGAACTCCCGTTGATGGGTTTGTGAGGGGTCTCGCGAGCGATAGGCGTCACCGGAAAAGACGACGAGATCAGCGCAGGGTTCGGTCAGGGCGAACTCAACGAGTTCGTCGAGAGCGCGCAGAGAATCAATGAGCCGGGACGGCATCCCCGTATACGTGGCGGCGCGATTGACGCCCGGAGCGAACGACTCCGGCAGCGCGTTGAGATCATCAGATGTGACGGGGCGGCTGTGTGTTTCAACGCCGATGTGCGCGTCGGCAAAGTGGATGATTCGCATGGGCGCTTAGCCCGTTAGGCGGTCTTCCAGCAGCGCGCCAAGCTCAGTGATGGAGACGCGCTCCTGCTCCATCGTGTCACGGTCGCGGACGGTTACGGCGTCATCCTCTTCGGCGGTCTGGAAGTCGATCGTGACGCAGTACGGCGTGCCAATCTCGTCCTGTCGGCGATAGCGGCGCCCGATGGACTGGGAATCGTCATAGTCGGTCATCCAACGGCGGCGGACGATGTCATAGACCTCCCGCGCCTTTGGCACGAGCTTCTCGTTGCGGGAGAGCGGGAGCACGGCAACCTTATATGGAGCAAGATCACGGTGCAGCTTGAGCACGGTGCGACTCTCCCCGTTCACCTCCTCTTCCGTGTAGCCGTCAACGAGGAAGGCGAGCAGGCAGCGATCAACGCCGCTGGCGGGCTCCACAACGTGGGGTATGAACCGTTCTTGCCGCTCGTCGTCGAAATATTCTAGCTTGCGGCCAGAGCTGTCCTGGTGCTGGCGGAGATCAAAGTCGCCGCGGTAGGCGATGCCCTCCAGCTCCGACCAACCGATGGGGAATAGGTACTCAATGTCATAGACGGCGGCGGCGTAGTGGGCGAGTTCATCCTGCTCGTGTTGGCGAAAGCGCAGCCGCTCCGGGTTGATGCCCAGGTCCGTGTACCAACGCATCCGCTCATTGCGCCAGTATTCCAGGGATGCAAAGCCGTCCTCCGGCCGTACAAAGTATTCCATCTCCATTTGTTCAAACTCACGGGTACGGAATATGAAGTTTCCCGTTGTAATTTCATTGCGGAACGATTTTCCTGTTTGCGCAATGCCAAACGGGACTTTCTTACGGGTGGCCGTCCGCACATTCTCGAAATTCGTGAAGATGCCCTGCGCCGTCTCCGGCCGCAGGAACGCGACCGCCGCGTCCTCCTCCACAGGGCCAAGGAACGTCTTGAACATGAGGTTGAACTGCCGCGGTTCCGTGAATTCCCCCACGGTTCCGCAGTCCGGGCACGTATCGCTCTCAATGTGGTCGGCACGTTGGCGGCGATGGCAGCTGCGGCATTCGACAAGCGGATCCGTGAATCCGGCGACGTGACCGCTCGCCTCCCACACGAGGGGGCTTTGGATGATGGCGCTGTCAAGGCCGACGACATCAGTGCGCTCCTGCACCATCGCCCGCCACCATGCATCGCGCACGTTGCGTTTGAGTTCCACGCCGAGGGGGCCGTAGTCCCACGACGAGCCGATACCGCCGTAGATCTCGCTGGCAGGAAACACGAACCCGCGCCGCTTGGCGAGCGACACGATCGTGTTCATATCAGTCAGCGTCGGCTCAATGGTCACGTGGCGAGGCCTCCATCACAATCAGGGTGAATACTGCGCGGCAAGCGACGCCGGGAGTGCCAACGACGCTCAGCTATAAGGATACAGGAGGGTGGGTGGTGCGGCGGGTTGGGTTAGGCAATGCGTGTCAGATTCACGCCTACGCGGGAATGACGGATGGGGATGGTTGGGTAATCCCGTACCGTTCCGCCGCCAATCCAACGGTCTCCTGGATCAAATCGACGGGAATCACCGTGGCAAGTCCGGAGTTCTCCTGGACGATTAGCCTGGGAGTCCCGGTCTGCTCACTCAGAGCGACGTCAACGAACGGCTGATAGGCAGCCACTACGCCAATCAACTTGGGATCCGGGCGCGTCTGGCCGTACGAGAACATGGTCGGCTTCAGAATGACCGGGCCTCCGCTATTTCCCGGGAAGACAAATGAATCTATCAGGAATTCCTTGGAGCGCCGCTCATAACAGTCTTGAATCCGGGCGATAACTCCCTGCCGCACAATCACGTAATTCTGTTCAGCGCCGGCCAGTCCAAGAGGAAAACCGAGCACATAGACTTCGTCCCCCTCTGAGACGGAACCGCTCTTCATGGACTCCAGGCGTTCGGTCTGTGCGTTTCCGGTGAAGAATGCCATCTTCACGTCTTTCAGGGCTTGCCCAAGTGAGTCTATTAGCAGAACGGCAACATCCACATCCGGGTCAGGATGAAAGATCCAGTGATCGTTCGGTCCGCCGTCATTCGGAGGCAACGGCAGTATCTTGGGAGCAGTTCCGGCGAGCGCATTGAAGCGTATTTGCGGGCTGCGTATCCCCTTCACAACGTGCCGATTCGTGACCAGGTAAACGTAGTATCGGCCCTGATTCCCTGAAGGCTGCCCGTACAAGAAGCCGGAGGCAGCGTACCGTACGTTTCCGTCCTTATCGGGCGTGCCCAGCGCGACGACCTTGTCCATGAATGCAGGCGGAATCAAGGACATTCCGGTTTCTCCTCATCAATCCGAGGCGGGTATTTCTACCATCAATTATCGCAAGAGCCGCAAGAGTTCGCCTGATTGGGAGAGGGCGATCGACGGACCCAGGGTGAGCGGGCGGAAGTTAGTCCAGGCCGCGTTTGTCGAGGATCTTGTCGACTTCGCCCTCGCGGGCCTGGCCGATCATCTCCTTGACGCGGTCAGGCATCTCGATGCCCGCCTCGTCCATGCGCTTCTCGGCCCATCGTCCGATGTTCGACGGGTCGCGCCAGTAATCATAGCCCGGGGCGTCAGGATCACCGGAGGCCTCGTGTCGGGAGGCGGTGGAGCGGACGTACGCGGCACGGGACATGACCTTCTCGGTCTTTGTGGAGCCGCAGTGGGCGCATTCCTGCTCAGTGGGCAGTTCCTCAGGCATGACCTTATAGAAGGTGCTGGAGCGTTTGTCGCAATCCTTGCAGGTGTATTCGTAAATGGGCATCGTGTCACCGCCCTCTCTGCCGTGCCCTCATAACGCTGTTAATCGTACCCGTCATCGAAGTAGTCGTCATCCATCCCATCGTAGTCATCATCACTCGGCGCGTCATCAAAGGCTGACAAGCGGTCATACTCACGATAAAGGTCCTGCCGTGAGCGAACGACGGCAACGCGCGAGACCTTGCGGCGCAGAGCCGTGCCGTCGCAGTGGCGGCACGTGGGATTACCGATGGGCGCGGAAACGGATCGTGTGAACACGCTCGTGTCCCGCCCGCAGTCCTCACACCTGAATTCATAGATGGGCATGGCTAGGTCAGTCTAGCAGAGGGGGCGGACGTCAGTTGGAATCCTCAACGGCGTTCTTGTGCCAGGTGAGCCGCAAGACCCTGCCCCGCCGGTCAAAGACGACGGCAACAACATCGATGCGTGTGTTCTCAGGTAATTTCTCCGCTTCGTGATGCTGGCGGTATATCTCAATGAGGCGGGCAAGGCGGGCGGCCTTGGCGGGGGTGACGGATTCCTCCGGGGTGCCTACGTTGGGCGTGGAGCGGCTGCGAACTTCGACGGCCACAAGCGTCTCGTCGACGACACCAACTATATCAAGCTCCCCGGCACGATAGCGCACGTTCTCCGTCAAGGTGCGAAAACCTTCGGACTCAAGGCGGCGGCGAGCAAGGCTCTGGGCGTGCAGCCCGCGCCTGGAACGGGTAGTTGGGCCTGTCTGTCGATCCTTGTTCTGCACGGCTTAGTCCTATACGTATCCCTTATACTAATGTGGCCATTGCGCCGTATTCAGCCAGGAGGGAATATTGGGCGAAGATTTTACCCATTCGGCTGTGGTTCTCGCCATGCAGCTGGGCATTATCCTTGTTGCCGCCAAGCTTGCGGGCGAGTTCGCGGAGCGCGTTCTGCGACAACCGGCGGTCATTGGGGAGTTGGTAGCGGGCATCATCATCGGCACTGTGGCGATACACGGGTTCGAGCCGTTCGGCTTCGAACGCCTTGCTCTTTTCGAGCCGATTTTTGAAACACCGGAGGAGGGGGCGGTTATTCCCGTCCCCAAGACGCTTTTTGTATTCGGGCAGGTGGCGGCCATCATCCTGCTGCTCGAAACCGGGCTGAATACTGATCTCAAGGCATTCCTGCGGTTCGTGCCGCAAGCGAGTCTTGTGGCCATTGGCGGGGTGGTTGTCCCATTCGCGCTCGGTGCATATGCGACAGTCCTGTTTGGCTTTGCCGATTCCTTCTTCTCCGCACCTGCCCTGTTCGTGGGAACCATCATGACTGCGACGTCTGTGGGTATCACGGCCCGTGTGCTGGACGATTTGAGAAGGCTGGATGCGCCGGAGGGTGTGACCATCCTGGGCGCGGCTGTTGTGGATGACGTGCTCGGGATCCTGATTCTGACTGTTGTTGTGGGTGTGACGGCAGGCGAGTCTGTTGGTGCGGCCACCGAGGCGGCTTCGTTCGAGTGGACCGAAGTGGCAATCGTTGGAGCCAAGGCGATTGGCTTCTGGCTCGTGCTGACGGTCGGTGGAATATTGGGCGCGAAGTACATCGTCCGTGCAATCAACAGCGTCCGTGTGGAGGGCGCAGCAATCGCGATCGTGTTCGGCATCGGGCTGTTTGCAGCGGCGCTGGCTGAAATGTTCGGACTGGCGATGATCATCGGGGCATATTCCGTGGGCCTTGCCCTGTCGCAGACTCAACTCCGCAATCAACTCCATCAACCGTTGAACGGCCTCTACCACGCGATGGTGCCGATATTCTTCGTCGTGATGGGCACGATGGTCGACATTCAGGCCATGGTTGATGCTCTGGGATTCGGACTGGTCGTCGTCGTGCTGGCGATTATCGGAAAGGTGGCAGGGTCAGGACTACCGGCATTGGCAGCCGGATTCAGCCGCATCGGCGCATGGCGCGTGGGCGTGGGAATGGCGCCGCGCGGCGAGGTGGGGCTGATTGTCGCGGGCATCGGTGTATCGGAGGGGTTGATTGGGCAAGATCTTTTCGGCGTTGCAATCCTGATGACGATTGCGACGACGCTTATCGCGCCTGCCGTCCTGGTGCGCGCATTCCGCAATAATGCCCCCGGCTTGCGCAGGGAGCAGGTGATCGAGAGCCAGGTTTAGCAAACTGAGCGGGGTATGATGGAGAAGCGCCGCAGCGCGTAATCATGCCCCTGTAGCTCAGCGGATAGAGCACCAGCCTCCGGAGCTGGTGGCCCGGGTTCGAGTCCCGGCAGGGGTATTTTGCGGCGATGCACCATTGTCGCCCGATATTGCTCCAAGTTGAAGGCTTGGCAATAGTTTTCAGTTTCAAGGCAGCTACGGTTCTTCAGTGCAGAATGCCAACCTGACCTGTTCACCGCGCTGGGGTTAGAGGGTCAATTCGTGGATGTCTATGAGCGATCTGGGGATGCAGCCTGTAAGCAGGTTTCTGTCCGGATTGAGTTGGCGCCGGCGCGGGTAATTTGCCGCTAGAACTGCCACCTACTAAACGACCAACTCAAGTTCACAATTATCTCGAAAGTCCGCATACAGGCCCCCCTGGGTCTGAAATGCTCAGGCCCGGCGAAGCCCTCCATATACCCGGCCGGCCAACACGATAAGTGGTACGATCATGGCATCCGGGTCAAGGGCGGTGACAGGCGACCTCGCGATGCCAGCGCGCGGCTATAGGAAGTACTTCCCGCAGAACAGGTTTCCGTCATCCACATTGGTGGGGGCGTGGTTGCTAATTTGTGCCGCTGCCTTACTCGTTTCCTGCAGCGAACCGGCTGTTCTGCCGACCACCATCAACACACCCGCGCCAACTCCCACACCTACGTCGTCGCCAACTCTCACACCCACGTCGTCGCCGACTCTCACACCCACGTCGTCGCCGACTTCTACTCCCGCGCCGTCGCCGACTCCTACTCCCCGTCCCGTTGTACTGGATGTTTCTCCTGTATCACCGACGGAATTGCTGGTCACATGGATGCTGGCCACTGACGATTCAACTAGTGTCTCCTTACACAGGGACGGTGAATTGGTGACGGTAGGAACCTCGGATACCGTTTCATACGTGGACTCCGATCTCAATCCCAACACTCGCTATGAATACAGAATTGAGGTTGAACGGCAAGACGGGTCAATTGCCATCGACCGCACTGCAATTGCAACACTGGCGCATCCTCCTCAACTTGACTTTCAGATGAGAACTCATTTGACAGGTTTTCAGGTGCCTATAGTGGATGAACTGAATCCTGGGCACACCGAGTACAGGGTTGCCGTCAGCGGGGGAGGCTCTAGTCCCGTGGTATCTGACTGGAGCAGCAGCAAGTGCAGGACATTCGAAGGACTCCGCCCCAACACGGCATATGACGTCGCTGTTGCGGTCAGCAACCTGGATGGAATTCAGGCTGATGCGACCAGGCTTGCACGCGGAGACGAACTACCTGGAGGGGTATATCGCACCGGTTCACGGCCAGATAGTGCCGATCCATGGGTCACAGCCAGGGCTGGTGATATCGGCAGGATATACGGACTTACAGAAGGCGCTGTTGATTGGATAATCAACGACTTACATATTGAACGAAAACGTGCCGAACCGGGCAGATTCGCCTACTACCGTGGAGGATACATTGAGATCGGCCATACCCACCCGTGGGCCATCATGCACGAAGTGATGCATGCATTCTGGTCCCATTGGGACGGATTTGCCGAGCCCTGTGACCAGACGAATGTCTATACGTTCTGGGTCGACACGGCACAATTTCTCTTTGAATTTCGGCAGCATGACAGAGCAGGGCCCCCCAACCCGTTGGAGCCTTGGTGCAACCATTACGACTGGATGGTGTGGCTTCTGGAATTTTACACACCGGACGGAGAGGACTATTGGCAAATCCTGGAACAGAGAGAGTTCTATAAATTACCGGACTTTTATCACCTCGTGGAGACTTCATTTCCAGCCCATGCCGCCGGCAAGACGACCCTGATCCCTCCTCACTTCCGAAAGTACATGCAGGGTTTCATCGAGGAGGGCAAGAGCGCTACCTGGGCTGAAGAACAGGAGTGGTATTCAGGGCTCAATGAAGAAGACCGCCTTCTGTGGCAAGTGCTGACTGGCGCCAACGCATACACTCCGTTGGAACTGAATGCTCGGTCGTCCGTGCAGGATGCCGTGATAGACGAATCGCAGAGAGAGATATTGAGGGCAGCCGAACGGCAACGGCTTCTTGATTTCATCAATACTATGGAGGATGTAGCCGGTTCAGAATTTTGGAGAGTCGACCCTTATTTTTGGAACCTCTACATTGCGAATCACATTGCCCTGGTCCCACTCCACTTGAATGAGTTGGACTCGTCTCAGGGCATAGAGCTGGATGAGACGACTTTCGATGCTGTGGCTGAAAGCCTGCATTCCATCTGGCAACTTCAAGAACGCAGGGCAGACTGGCCTGATGTCCACGCGTCAATCTCGAACACTGAGGAGCTCTCTGAGGCGCAGCGGACGGCCCTTCTCCGGATGATTGGCGGCAAGGCCATATCCGGCGACTCTTCCACATTTGGCAGCCGCCTCGATTCCGATCGCTGGCTGCTATATGGCTCCGCTGAGCACGTCCCCTCAGCCGAAATCATTCAGCTAACTCCCGCAAAACACTACCAACTTGGCATGCTGTTTCATCGCCACTTGACTAACTCAGATGGGCTGCAGATCGAATTCTCTTTCGAAATCGAGGGCGGGTCCGGAGCCGACGGGCTCGCTCTCCTGCTGGTGCGCGCCTTGCCCGACTTTAGCCAATTTGAACCGCGTTACCACTACGGGAGTGGCTGGGGCTCCCGATACCTCAATGGATACGCCGTAGTTTTTGATACTTTCCTGAACGAAATGAGTGTCTATGAACTCGGCGGGCGACGATTCCTGTTTCCAATTACCGATCCTTCGAACAATTTTGTCGGCCTCGCCGAATTGGGAGCGGGGTCTGATGTCTTTGACATCGATTACCTGGAGACCAGGAATCTCGACCAAAACCTCCGCAACTCCGGTGCATTTGATGCGGAAGTCGAATTGAATGCCGACGGCCGCCTCAAGGTGTATCTGTCGAACGCGCAGGTTGGGATGGAAAGAACTCTCGTCATAGACCACACCATCGAGAGTTACACGCCGTTTGATGGGTACATTGGGTTCATGGGGGCTACCGGAGGCCTAACAGATCGACACTTCATTCATTCAGTCAGATTCGATGGAGAATAAATGTCTCGCTAAAGCCCAAAAAGAGTATGACGTGCGACTTTCACCGCATCCGGCCCTGGACAGCCGGTTTCAACTCCACCTCCAATAACAAAGTTCGCAATACAGTCCGGTCAGGTGTATTTTGCTCCGGTTGTTTCGTTATTCCTGTTAGAGGCTTAAGCCAGGAGTTGAGGCAGATCGTCGGTGGGCGGGCCATCATAGACCAACTCACCGGCTTTGAGGACGAGTACGCGCCGCGCCATTTCAAGGTCATGGGTGATGATCATCACGCCTTTGTCCTGCTTGGCGAGGTTGGAAAGCATATCGAAGAACTTGTTGCGACTGCGGATTCCACGTTGCGCTCTGGATGAGAGCGCTGGACGCGCCATCGGTTTACGCCACCTTACAAGGCCGTCGTACAATGGGACGCAACAGAAATCCGGGCCTGTTCCCCAATAAGCGGCCTTCAGGCAGCAAGCCGCGTGAAGGAGGGCCACCTGCAACAGAGCAACGCCGGTAACGAAGCATCCGCCCGCAATACTCCCGACAGAGCAGCACGAGCCACAGGCTGGCTGCTGATTCTCACAGCCCTTACAACACTGGTCGCGGTATTTGGGCGTGTGGCGGCAGACGCAGATGGAGAGACGCTGCAGGAAACTCTCGCGGCAATCGCCGACAGTAGATCCCCTTACGCATTGAGCGGAGCCGGGCGACTCGCATCCGGAGTCACACTCACGGTAGCCGCTTGGTATCTCTCACGAACATGGATTATCCGTGAACGTCTCGCGACGCCCATTGTTCCCGCACTCTTCGGCATTTCCGGCTTGGTGACCATCGTTTCCGGCCTGCTCGCGATCGTCCTGGCAATAACGCTGCCCGGAGGCGGCGAGGCGGCAACATCAGCCCATGAGTCCATGGCAGGCGTTCGCTGGGTTACTGGCGTTGCGGGATTCTCGGCCGCCGGCCTCGCGCTTGTGCTTGCCTCCGTGTATCAGTACCGCGTCGGAGGTCGGCTGCGGATAATTGCGCCAATCTCCGCCGTCCTTGGCGGGTCAATGCAGCTGATCTGGATACCCGACCTGATTGTGTTCCACCAGCTAACGGGCACTCTCTTCTTTGTATGGCTAATCGTCATTGGCGGAATGCTGGTCACAGGCCGAGTCGAAGAACAGTATCGCCCTACTCCTCCTTCGGCATCCGGTATCCCACGCGGGGCTCGTTGAAGATGTAGGCGGGGCCTTCGCCCTCTCCTTCCAACTTGCGGCGGAGCTTATTTACGATGGTGCGCATGGGCCGCACGTCGCCGCCGGTCTTCTCACCCCAGACCTGAACCAGAAGGCGATCATAGGGCACCACCTGTCCTGCATTGATCGAGAGCTCGGCCAGCACCCGATACTCAGTCGGCGTGAGATGGACGGGACTCCCGGCAAGGGTTACCCTGCGCCCTGCGTAGTCGATGGTCAGATTGCCCAGCACATAAGGCTCCGATGGCTCCGCGGCTGCACGTCTGCGCAGGGCTGCCCTGATTCTCGCCGAGAGTTCCGTCGGCGAGAAGGGCTTTACGACGTAATCAGTGGCCCCCGTATCGAACGCCCTGGCGATGAGTTCCTCGCGTCCATAGGCAGACAGGAAGATGACCGGCACATCGGCCACATCGAGGATGCGCTTCATCAGTTCGATACCATCCGTTCCCGGGAGCATCAGATCCAACAGCACGAGATCCGGCCTATCTGCCTCTACGAGGCGGAGTGCCTCCTCCGGGTCTCCGGTTAAAATCGGGGCATAGCCCGATTTGGCAAGAGTGTCGCGGACGTAGCGGAGATCGTTGGGGTCGTCGTCCACCGCCAGAACGCGCAGCCGCTCTTCCGCCTTTTGCGCACGCCGGGTTGAGACCGGTGGGACGCTCACTATGGTCTTTGCATCCTCGACTGTAGGGAGGGTGAAGGTGAAGCGCGCGCCCATTCCGGGCCCGTCGCTCTCGGCCCAGATGCGACCTCCGTGCGCTTCTACTATGCCCTTGCAGATAGCCAGACCCAGCCCGGTGTCCCCTCCCTGTTCCTCGGACTGCGCTCCGTAGAACTTGCGAAACAGGTACGGCAGGCTTTCCGCCGGGATGCCGCGCCCTTCGTCGATTACCGAGACCGCAACGTGAACGCCATCCCGCGCAGCGGTCACGCTGATGAGTGATGACTCTGAAGAGTTGCGGGCTGCGTTGGACAGCAGGTTGCCCAGCACCTGGACAATGCGCCGTCTATCCGCCATCACAAGGGGCAGGTCCGGCTCGACATCGATGGCAAGTTTGTTCCTGTCCCCTGCGCTGACGAAGGCGCTCCGTGCCCTGTCCACTAACACAGCCACTTCCGCGGGTTCCGGATCGACCGGCAGCGTGCCTGTCTCGATACGGGCCACGTCGAGCAGGTCTGAAACCAGGGCGTTCATATGGTCGGCCTGGTCGCTGATGATTCGGACAAACTGGCGCATCACGGCAGGGTCGAGATCCGCCCCTGCATCCATAATCGTGGAGACGGAGCCCTTGATAGAGGTCAGAGGAGTTCTCAACTCATGGCTCACCATCGCCAGGAACTCTGCCCGCAGCCGCTCCAGTTCCTCCACATCGGCCATGTCCTGCAGGGTGACGACGACTGACTCCACCGTTCCATCGTCGGAGTGGATAGGGGTGGAGTTGACCAGTGCCATGACGCTCCGCCCGTCAGGGACGTGCATAACGAGTTCCTCGGCCCGTACAGTTTCCCCGGTGCTGAGAATCTCGGTCATCGATAATTCCCGCAGGGAGACCTCCCGCCCATCAGCCCGCTTGATAGTTAGCTCTTCCAACAACTGCTCCGGCAACTGCTCCGGCGACTGCTCAGCATTCCGCATGCTGTCGACGATCCTCCGGGCCTCCTGGTTGAAGGACTTTGGGGCTCCCGTCACGGCATCCAGCACGACCACGCCAACGGGAGAGGTGTCTATGAGGGTCTCCAGGTCGGCCCTGGCGAGCCGTTCCTCTCGGTGCCTGCGGGCGTTCGCGATGGCCATGGCCGCCTGGGAGGCGAACAAGACCAAGGTGTCCTCGTCCTCCTGGGTGAACTCCGTGCCATCCGGGCCATGAGTCAGATAGATGGTGCCGACCCGGACCCCCCGGTGCCGTATCGGAGTTACCAGCAGGGAGGTCACCGACACCGAGGGCAGGAAATCAGGCATGTTCAATACCTTCAGGTGGCTGGCTATGTCCGAAACGCGCAGGGGCTCCTCCAGTCCGCTGAGGTACTCGAAGAACCCCAGTCCCTCCGGCATGTCCCAGAACCCCTGGTGCTCCTCCCGGGTCAAACCGGAGACATAGAATTCGGGCGTCTGCCCTGCATCTCCGAAGACGGTTATCGCTCCGTAGCGGGAAGACGTGAGGGACCGAGCGCCGTCCACCACCTCCTGCAGCACGGTGTTGAAATCAAGGTCTTCAGTGATGCGAAGACCGGCCTCGCTCAACCTGGAGAGGCGCTCCCGAAGCTCCGTCACCTCTCGCATCAACTCGTCCTGTTGCTTCAACCGGTCGTCTCGATGAGGATGTGCAGGCACCGGCCCTCCTCCCTTCTCAGGCGTCACATTGGGGGACGCCAACGGCAATATCTACCGAGTTCTCCGAACGGTTACAAGAAGTTACGGAGAATCGATCAAATAGTTACGAAACGGTTATATCTGAGTGGTATAGTACCACGCAGCTTGGTTCGCAGCAGCAATGTCGGGAGGTGTCGTCCTTGGCCCTTGTGCTGCGAAAGCATTTGCCTCCAACAACGTCACATCCAGCGGCAATCGCCCTGAGTGAGGCGCCCCACAATTGCTGCGCCCTGTGGCGCCCAACGTTATCACCCGCTCGGTATCCCTGCAGCCCTCGCCCCGGCACGGGGGCTGACAGTGTCCATTGATTTAGTGCCTCAGCAGAACTCACTCGCTTGGCAGACCGCTGCTCTTGCCCAAGCCCGGGCGATATGCAACACTCGCCACCATGCCGAATCTGCCGCATGCCGACGTGGTTGGAAGCCTGATCAGGCCGCCGGAGCTGCTCGCCGCGCGTGAGGATCTTGCAGCCGGACGAATCGCGCTTTCAGAGTTCAAGCGCATCGAGGATGCCGCCGTCGATAGCGCAGTCGCTGCCCAGGAAGACGCCGGTCTCAAGGTTCTTACAGACGGCGAGATGCGCCGGTTATCGTTCCAGAGTCAGATGCCCGAGGCAGTCGAAGGCTTCGGTGAGTTCGACATCGACGCTTTCCTCTGGGGCGATTGGCGGGGCGACGAGCGAGTGGGAGACGCGCCAAAAGAGCGCCCGGCAACCCTTGGTGTTGTCGGCAAGCTCCGGCGCAAACGTCACCTGTCGGCAGAAGAATTCACCTATCTCCGCGGACGAACCACACGCATGCCGAAGGTGACGCTGCCGAGTCCAAGCCTGTTCGCCAATTTCTGGTCGCCGACAAAATCCACCGCGGCGTATCCCACGCTCGACGCGTTCCTGGCCGACGTCGCGCAGATCATCCGCGAGGAAATCGAAGAGCTGATCAGGCTTGGCGCGACCTATATCCAGCTCGACGCCCCGCACTACCCGCTCATACTCGATCCGACGTGGGCGGCGTTCTATGAGTCCCAGGGTCGGACCGGGGAAGACTGGATCGCCCAGGGTATTGAACTGGACAACGCAGTGATGGACGGCTTCACGGAGGCGACATTCGCGTTCCACGTTTGACGAGGCAACCAGGGCAGCCGTTGGCTGGCCGAGGGTGGCTACGACCGGATCGTCGAGCCGGTGCTTCAGCGGGTCACCGCGCATCGGCTCATGCTGGAGTACGACGACGAGCGCTCAGGCTCATTCGAGCCACTGCGCGGTGTGCCCGACGACAAGACTGTGGCGCTCGGGCTGGTCACCACCAAGTCGCCGCGCCCGGAAACGCCATCTGAACTTGCGGACAGGATCACCGAGGCCGCCCGCCACTTTCCCCATGAACAGCTTGCCATCAGCCCTCAGTGCGGGTTCGGAACGTCTATCGTCGGCAATCGCATCACCATCGAAGAGCAGAGCGCTAAACTCCGACTAGTCGCCGAGACTGCTCGCAACGTCTGGGGGTAACCCCCATCCGTCATTCCCGCGAAAGCGGGAACCCAGAAAATCCCCTGCCCGTTCGCCCTGAGCCTGTCGAAGGGCCTGCCCTGAGCACAGTCGAAGGGTCATTCACTCGTCAGCAGCTCCCGTACTCTGGCTCGTGCGGCGTCCATGTCCGGGATAATCAGCCCCTCCGGCAGAGCGGCACGCAGACCGAACGCATCAAGGGTTTCCGTGACCGGCCTCGTCAATCCCGTGATGACAACGCGTCCCTGCCGCCGAACGGTCGCGATCCTGATGAGGTCCGCTATCGCCACGGCTGCGGAATCGTCGATGAAGTACGTGCGGGACATATCAAAGATGACGATCTGATGCCCAAGGATATCCGAACGGACAATACGGCTCACTTCACGGGTTGAGGCCGCCGTGACGCGATCAGGGAAGATGACAATGCCGGCGCGCGCCTCAAACGGGTCTGCCTCGTCTGCGTCGAGCAACAGGCTATCAAGGACAGGGACTGAGATGAGGTCCTCGGTTTCCAGTTCTCCACGTCGCCGGGCTCCGGCCAAGGAGGATACGACAAAGCCAACCACCACGGCGAGGGTGATGTCCACAAAGAGCACAAGCAAGCAGGTCAGAGCCATGACGATTGTGTAGTCGGCGGGCACCCGATGCAGTCGCTTGATGAATCGCCAATCGATGATGTTCCAGCCGTTGATGATGAGGATGCCCGCAAGGACGGCAAGAGGAATGCGCTCCACAACCGGAGCGAGGAAGAGAATGACGGAGATCAGGAGGGCCGCGACGGTCAGGCCTGCCACCTGCGTGCGCCCGCCGGCGAACGCGTTGACAAATGTTCCCGGAGACACACCGCCGGGCAGACCGCCAATGAGACCTGCCGCGACATTACCGGCGCCCTGAGCAGCCAACTCCTGGTTCGGCCTGTGCTGCGAGCCGGTGATTGTATCCACGGGGAGGGCCACGATAAGGGTCGATAGGGAACTCAGCAGCGCCATCGCGAACGCAGGCTGCAGGAGGCGTATTCCGGTCTCTAATGAGAACTCGGGGAATACGGGCGACGGCAGGCCTTGTGGAATCCTCTCAATGGTCGGCGCGCCACTGAAGAGCAACACGCCAAGAATTGTCCCGCAGACCAGGACCGCGAATTGAGATGGGGCGATTTTCAGCAGTCTTCCCCGCCATGCCACTCCCAGCGCCACACCGAAGGCCGTGACCACAATTGCCTCGATGTTGGCGTCCATAAACGCGTCCGGCAGCGCGCGGATGCTGTCCAGCGCGCCGCCGCCCGCAGGCGCGCCGACGGCAAGCAGCAGCTGCTTGATGATCAAGAGGATGCCGAAGGCCGTGAAGAATCCGGCGATCAGCGAATACGGAGTATAGGAAACGAATCGTCCAAGGCGCAGCACGCCGAATCCCATCTGGATCAGACCGGCGAGGACGGCGGCAGTGGCGGCTTCGGCCAGACTGTCGGCGTATTGGGCGACGACGGCGGCCATCGTCAGGGTGACGAGGATGTTCGGGCCGGAAATCAACCCGCGGGTGCCACCAAAGATCGCCGCGAAGAGACTGACGGCGAAGGCTCCGTACAGTCCCGCTGCCGGGCCGAGACCGGAGATCGCGCCGTACCCAATCGCAGCCGGAAGGACAATGCTCCCGGCGGTCAGGCCGCCGAAAACATCGCCGCGGAGTTGGCCCCAACTGTAGCTAAGCCGGCCGGTCAATGCTGTTCTGATCGTGTACCCCGCTTCGTTCAGGCCGCAGGCGATAGGTTAAAGTGACTATAGTGTAGCCAGAGATGTCAGCCCACCTGGAACTCGGAGGCGGTATGGCAGCGAATGAACCCATCGCTATCATCGGCATGGCCTGCCGTTTTCCCGGGGCCGAGGACTACGACGCCTACTGGCGTTTGCTGGCCTCCGGAACGATGGTGCGGACGGAGGGCCAAATCAGTTCCGGCAGCCCCGGCCGAATGGGTCAATTTCTTGAACTTCCGCCCACCGATAGTGATTTAATTCACTATGCAGCATTCATCGAGGATATCGATAAATTCGATTCGGAATTCTTCAGGATCTCACCGGTAGAGGCGCAGCTGCTGGACCCACAGCAGCGCCTGATGCTGGAAACAAGCTGGCGCGCCCTCGAAGACGCGGGCATCGATCCCGACACCCTTAAAGGCACCCGCACGGGCGTATATGGCGGAATTAGCAACGCAGAATACCGATATGCGGCCATCGCGTCGATAGAAGCGGACGATCCCGCCACCAGCCTCTACGCCGCCAGCGGAAGCAGCTTAAACACCGCAATTGGCCGCGTCTCCTACGCGCTGGGCCTTGAAGGACCGGCGATTGCCGTTGATACAGCCTGCTCATCGTCCCTGGTTGCCATGCACCAGGCTGTAATCTCTCTCAATCGTGGAGAAGCCGATCTGGCCCTCGCCGGAGGCGTCAACGCCATCCTCTCTGCCAGGGTCATGAACCTCCGCCGACAAGCAGGAATGCTTTCGCCGAACGGCGTATGCAAAACTTTTGACGAAGCAGCAGACGGCTACCTCCGCGGCGAGGGTTGCGGAGTTCTTGTTCTCAAGCGACTGAGTGACGCCGAACGAGACGGCGACCGCATCTGGGGCGTCATACGCGGCTCCGCCATCAACCAGGACGGCGCGAGTCAGGGCATCACCGTGCCGAGCGCGTCATCACAAGAGAATGTCATCTACGATGCGCTGTCCAGCGCCGGTCTTACGGCAATGGACGTGGACTACCTGGAGGCCCATGGAACCGCCACGCCGGTTGGCGACCCGGCGGAGTTGAACGCCGCCGCCGCCGCATACGGCAGTCAGCGACCGGCTGACCAACCAATGCTCATCGGCTCCGTCAAGACAAACTTCGGGCACCTCGAGCCGGCATCGGGAGCCGCGGGCGTCATGAAGGTTGTGCTGGGAATGCGACGGGGCGTCATCCCCAAGCACTTGAACTTTGAAAATCCAACGACGGCGATCGACTGGGAAAACGCCAATCTGCGCGTGACGACCGAAGCAACCCCGTGGCCCGAAGTCGATGGCAGGCCGCCGCGTGCCGGTGTCAGCGGTTTCGGATGGTCGGGCACAAACGCACACATCATCGTCGAGGGCTACGGCTCGCCGGTCAGCACAGCGGCAGCACCCGGGACAACGATGTGGCCTGTGGGCGCTGCAAAAGAGGTGGAGCCCAAAGTTACCGATGACATTGCAGATGTCACGCCGCGTCCAACGCGATTGCTGCCGCTTTCCGCCCGGTCATCTGAGGCGTTGGGCGAACTGGCAGAGCGGTATCTCAGCCGACTTGATGAAGTCTCCGGCGGCCCTGCGGATAACGTCAGCGCCTCAGACCCCACCCTTTCGGACATGGCCTGGACTGCAAGCATTGGCCGCAGCCATTTCCGATACCGCGCCGCCATTCCGTTCCGGGAAGCCGCTTCACTCAGGAATGGCCTCAGCAACATCGTTGGGTCGACTCCGCAATCTCCTGTAGGTAGCTCTACAAAGATCGGCTTCGTCTACACCGGACAGGGTTCGCAGTGGATCGGCATGGCGCGAGGGATCTATGAGACGGAGCCGGTTGCGCGAGACGTGCTCGATCGATGTGATCGCATCATCAAAGAAGAGCGCGGGGTCTCGCTGCTCGATGTCATCTTTGGCAAAGCTGAAGACCTTGATGATTCGAGATGGGCTATGCCGACTATCTACGCGGTGGAGTGCGCGCTAACAGCCCTATGGAAGAGTGTTGGCGTAACGCCTGCCGTGGTCGCCGGACACAGCCTCGGGGAATACGCGGCGGCGCAAGCAGCCGGTGTGTTCACGCTTGAAGAGGGTATCCGCCTTACGGCTGCGCGCGGAGAGTTGATGAGTGGACTCCCGCTTGGCGCGGCGATGGGCGTGGTATTCGCGCCTGAGGCCGCCGTACAGGAAGCCATCGCTGAACAGCAGCAGGTTTCCGGTGACAACTTGCTGACGATCGCTGTCGACAACGGCATCAACCACGTCGTCAGCGGGCCTGAACCGGATGTAGAAGCAGTTCTGCAGAAATTCGAGGCTAAGGAAGTTCGGGTTAGGCGAATGCCGCCCAGTCCCGCATTCCATAGCAGTCTCCTGGAGCCGATGCTCGAACCTTTGGGGCAAAGGGTTCAGGAAATTGTCGAAGAGCCGAGAGCGCCACAGATTCAGTTCATATGCGGCGCGACGGGCAGGCCGGTGGAGCCGGATGTCCCCATCGATGCCGCCTATTGGATGCGCCATTCACGGGAGAAAGTTCTGTACCGAACCAGTGTTGAGTCGCTGGCAGGCCTTGGAGTGGATCTTGTCATCGAGATTGGGCCGGGCGCAGTCCTTGGGGCGATCGTCTCCATGTGCTGGCCGCCGGGCGCTCCGGTCAAGGACCCCGCGGTCATTTCCAGCATGGTCAGGCCGTCGCACGACGAGACGGAGCCGCCAATCGATTTGACTCGCGGATTCATTTCCGCGGTTGCGGCTGCATATGAGGCCGGGCTTTCCATCGATTTCCGTGACCTCTATGCAGGTGAGGCACGCCGACGAGTTTCCGTACCGGAGTATCCGTTCCAACGATATCGCCATTGGGTCGAAGAACCTCGTCGGCAGAGAGCCTCGACGGATCATCCACTGCTCGGAACGCGCCACGAGTCGCCGCGCGGAGAGGTCTATTTTGAGACTGAACTTCTGCCGGATGATCCCGCCTGGTTGAGCGACCACCGCGTGTTTGGCCGAGTTATCGCACCGGGGGCTCTCTATGGCGTCATGGCTTTGGAGGCGTTCCGGGCGGAAGAGTCGGGCGGAGTCGTCATCGAAGACATGCAGATGCAGGCGCCGCTGCTGTTCAGCGAGATCGATGAGGACGGGACGCCTGACGACGCAGCGCGCGCCGTGCAGCTTCTATTGCAGGCTCCCGACGACGAGAGCGCTCGTGAGTTTGAAATCTACAGCAAGGGAAGCGGCGAGGAATCGTGGACTCTGCACGCGCGGGGCAAGCTATCGTCGGTAACCGAAAACGCTGATGCCGCAGGGCACGTGACTATTGAAGACCTAAAGGCCGGCCTGGAATCGCTCGATATCTCAGAGTTCTATCGGGCAAAGCGTGAGGCAAACCTGGATTTCGGTCCCTTGTTCCGTACTGTGGATTCGGCGTTCGCGGGCAACGGCACAGCAGTCGGAGAGGTCAGCTTGCCGGAGGGACTGACAAGCGCCAGCCTGGCCGTACATCCTATTCTGCTTGACGCTTGCTTGCAGGTCGTGTCGGCGGCCCGCGCCACACATGAGACGGCAACCGGCATGACATATCTCCCCTTTGCCTGGGACCGATTGTGGCTTAGAAGCAGCTTGCCCGAAAAGGTTGTCTGCCGCGCAACCGTGCAAGTCACAGAACTGGCAAACGCCACCGGCGCGCGAACCGTCCCGGAGGTCATTGCGGCAGATCTTGATATCTATTCAATGGAGGGGGAGCGGCTCGGAGGAATTGAAGGGTTTACCGTCAAGCGGGCAAGCCGTGACGCCGTGTTCTCAACAGAGGAGAGCGTCCAAGACCTCTTGTACGACATCGTCTGGGAAGACCGCCCCCTGCCCTTGGTACAGCCTGCGGATTTCCTGCCGAAACCGGCCTCTATCCAAGACACGACACCCACCTTTGCGGAGTACATTTCGCGGGAAGGTGTGGACTGGAACGATCGAACCGCACTACTGCGTGATCTTGAGAGGCTTTCGTGGTCATACGCGCTCGCAACCTTGAATAACCTGGGCTGGCAACAGACGGCAGGCAATGTCATTGAGCCGGAAACTCTGCGGCAGGAACTGGGCATCACGGACGAGCACAGCAAGCTATTCACAAGAGTCCTTGAGTTGCTTACGCGGGCGAGCGTCCTTAGAGAATTGGATGGTGCTTTTCACGTTCTGGTTGGCTCAGATGAGGCCTTGCCAGAGGAGCTTCCGCCTGATCCGGATACATTTGCTGCAGAGATGTTGGAGCGCTATCCTCACGGCTCCATTGAAGTAGCGCTGTGCCGTCGAGCAGCCGGAGAGTTGGCGGACATCTTGCGTGGGCAGACAGATCCGCTGACAGTGCTCTTCGGCAGCGGCGATCCGACGCCTGCCGACCTCTTCATCAGCACGGCTGCGTCCCGCGCTGTCAACAACATGCTTGGCGATACGATTGCCGCGCTCCTCAGAAACGCGCCAGAGGGACGACGATTGAGGATCATCGAGGTGGGCGCGGGCACGGGTTCCGCAACGGTTTCCGTGTTGCCGCACCTTCCTGAAGGACGGTTTGAGTACATATACACGGATATCTCCGCCGGGTTCTTCGCGGAAGCGGAGTCACAATTGGGGACTGCCGACGGCACGATAACCTACTTGCCTCTCAATATTGAGGTCGATCCCGCCGAGCAGGGATTTGACACACACGGCTATGACCTTGTCATCGCCTCTAACGTGCTCCATGACACCATCTCGCTGAGCGAGACGCTGCAGAACTGCATGACCCTTCTGGCACCGTCAGGTCACCTCCTCGCAATCGAGTCGATTGAGGGTCAAGGTTGGCAGGATGTGACGTTCGGGACACTGGACGGGTGGTGGCGCTTTGCCGATCACTATCGACCCAATCACGGCGTTGCGGGCGCGGCAGTTTGGGAACAAGCGCTGTTAGACACGGCTTTTGAGGATCCACAGGTTCTTGGCCTCGGGCCGGCTGACTCATCTGAGCGCCCTGACCGCGCGGTTATCATCGCTGCCGCTCCTGCCGAAATCGTCGAGCAACCGGGTTCCTGGGTAATCGCTGCGGATGACGACGGTATGGCGGAAGAGCTAGCTGCTGAGTTGGCTTCGCGCAATCAAACGGTTGTCGTTACTACCGAAGCTGGGGGCATCCATGCGAAGACCGGCGACCCAATCGATGGCGTCATCCATGTGCCGATTGAACAGTCAGACCGCAGCGCATGGCAGTCCATATTCGATAGTCTGTCGGCTGACACGCCTCTTCGCGGAGTGGTCCACCTAGCAGCCACGAGCGGGGGCGGGTCAGATGTAGAGGCTGCAGAACTGGGTGATGACGTCCGACGGGTTGGTTCGAGCGCGCTGGCTATGGTCCAGGGCATCCTGGACTCTGATGCAAAACCGAAAAGCGGCATCTGGCTTGTCACACGAGGCGCGCAAGATACTCGACGAGAGCAGTTTGCGCAGCCCGCCGGAGCAATTCTATGGGGCTTTGGCAGGGTCATCATCAGAGAGCTCACAGATCTTCAGCCCCGTGTCGTTGACCTGGACGGCGAGAGTCCCCGCCTGGCCGGCCTTGTTGAAGAACTGCTGCGGCCCGATGGCGAGAATCACATCGCGCTCCGATCCAGCTATCGACTTGCCGCTCAGTTAGCCAGGGCGAACGATGCTCCGGAAAGGCTTACACTGCCCGATGAAGACAATTGGTTCCTTGTCCCTGATGAGGGGGGCGACCTCACTCAGATACACCCGAGGCCCGAGCCGCATCGTGAACTCGAACCAAACGAGGTTCGTGTCGCGATGGAGGCCGTGGGAGTCAATTTCCGGGATGTTCTCATCAGCGTTGGCATCGAAGGGGAGGACAACCTCGGACTGGAGTTTGTCGGTACGATCATCGAAATCGGCGATGCAGTTTCGTCCGTTTCGGTTGGCGATCGCGTTGCCGGTCTTGGCTTCAGCACGTTTGGGCCCGAAATCATCACCAAGGAGGCTCTCGTTGCTTCCGCACCGCCAGACATATCAACAACGAGCCTTGGCACTACACCCACCGCTTTCGTGACCGTCGCTCTTTCCTATGACCTTGCACGCCTCACGGCCGGAGATAAGGTGCTCATCCACGCGGGCTCAGGAGGCGTGGGATTGGCGGCCATTGAAATGGCCAAGGCGGCAGAAGCAGAGATTTACACGACGGCGAGCATCGGCAAGCAGCCTTATCTAAGGTCGCTCGGAATCACACACGTCTACAACAGCCGCTCGACGGAGTTTGCAGAAGAGATACTCAGGGACACGAACGGAGAGGGCGTTGATGTCGTAATCAACAGCCTGACCGGCGAGGGATTCATCGACGCCAGCCTGTCTTGCCTGGCGCAGAACGGTCGCTTTATCGAACTGGCCCGTGAGGGCATCTTGACCGAAGAGACAATGGCCGAACAGCGGCCTGATGTCGATTATCACATCATCATGCTCGATCGTCTGAAGGTAGACGAACCAGAAATACCCGGTAAGGCACTGAAGACAGTGCTGCGGGACATGGAGGAAGGCAGACTCGCCCCAATCCCGCACACCCGGTGGGCGCTGTCCGAGGCACCGGCAGCGGTTAGCTACATGCGTGATACTCGACACATCGGAAAAATCGCGCTGACCAACTCTTCTCTCCAATCAGGCTCCTTGCGCCCGGGCGGCACATATCTCATCACCGGAGGATTGGGCGGCATTGGAATCACCGTCGCACGTTGGCTGGCAGATAAGGGCGCAGGCACGATTGTGCTCAACGGTCGGCGTGATCCGGATGCGGAAGCACAGGAGGCGATAGAGGAACTCCGCGCCCACGGTGTCACCGTGCAGGTTGAGATTGCGGACGTTACGGACAGTTCTGCAATCGACGCGATGCTTACGCGCATCGACCAATCGCTGCCGCCCCTCGCGGGTGTCATCCATAGCGTTGGCGTGCTCTCAGATGGCGTGGTCGGCAATCAGACATGGGAGCGATTTGAGCACGTCTTGTGGCCAAAGGTGTTAGGCGCATGGCATCTGCACCGGGCCACCATGCACAGAGACCTTGACCTTTTCGTGCTGTTCTCGAGCACAGCGGGAATTCTCGGCAATCCGGGACAGTCAAATCACGCCGCGGCCAACACGTTCCTTGACCAGTTGGTTCGACATCGTCGCGCAATGGGTCTGGCCGGCCAAGCCATTGCATGGGGCGCTTGGTCCGAGGTGGGTGAGGCAGAGGAACAGCGAGAAAGAATCGGCGAGTGGCTGGCGGAGAGGGGCACCCGGTGGATCACGCCGGAACGCGGAATTGAGACCCTGGAATTCCTGATACGGCAGGACTGGACGAATGCCGTGGCCGTAGCCGTCGATTGGGATTCAATGCGGGAAAGCCTACAGAGCACACCGGCGATGCTGCAAAGACTCACCGCACCCGTCGAAGACGAAACGTCTACGGTGGCTGACGCTACGGACGATCTGGCGGAGCACCTTGAGGGCGCTTCTTTAGAGCAGCGCGAAGCGGTGTTTATCGAGTTTCTGCAACACGAACTGCAGTCAATCATGCGAATGCCGACGATTCCCGTGCCCGTCGTGGAGTTCTCCGAGCTGGGCATGGATTCGCTCATGGCGGTGGCTTTGAGGAACAACATCAACAGGGCTCTCAAAGGACTCTATGTCGCGCCCAACACCGTGGTCTTTGACTACCCAAGCATCGCGCGACTGGCGACCTACCTGACCGAAGAAGTCGGTGAGATAGGGACGGTTGACAGAGGCACAGCAACGGTTGCCACCGCAGACGAGCAGGCGCCGGAGTTGCCTCTGCGCCCGCGTCCGGGGGAGGATGCCATCGCTATCATCGGCATGGCGTGTCGTTTCCCGGGATCGGAGAATCTTGATGCCTTCTGGCACCTGCTTGAGAACGGCGAGTCCGCCGTTACGGACGGGCGCACGGATGGCGGCGACCACGACGGCGTCTTTGGTGATCCTGCCGCGCAGAACAGCTATGAGCGTCTTGGGGCATTCCTAGATCACATTGACAAATTCGACGCCCGATTCTTCCGTATTGCGCCCATTGAGGCCCGCACAATGGATCCACAGCAGCGCCTGCTCCTAGAAACGGCGTGGCAGGCGCTTGAAGATGCCGGAATCGACCCTGAGAAGCTTCGGGGAAGTGAAACCGGTGTCTACGCGGGCATCAGCGGGTCAGAATACCGCGGTTTGATGTCACGGCGGGGCGCCACCGACATCCTGGGATCGGCGCCTAGCGTTGCCGTGGGGCGTGTCTCATTCGCGCTTGGGCTGCAAGGGCCGGCAATCCCAGTTGACCTTGCATGCGCCTCCTCCCTCGCAGCTGTACACCAGGGTGTCGTCGCACTGCAGCGCGGTGAGACCGACCTCGCTCTGGCAGGGGGTGTCAACATCGCGCTGTCACAGTCAACGTCAACGTTCCTCGCGGAATTGGGTGTGCTGTCGTTGAGCGGCAAGACTGCCAGCTTTGATGCGTCAGGCGACGGCTATGTGCGTGGAGAGGGCTGTGGGTTCGTCATACTCAAGCGGCTTAGCGACGCGGAGAGGGACGGGGACCGCATCTGGGGCGTCGTGCGGGGTTCCGCGGTCAACCAGAATGGAGCGGGATTTAGCTTCACCAGCCCCAATGGTGTGGCGCAGGAAAAGGTTATGCGTGAGGCGCTTGAGCGATCCGGCATCTCCGCTTCTGACGTTGATTACCTCGAGGCTCACGGGACAGGCACACTGCTTGGCGATTCGATTGAAGCGAATGCCATTGCAAATGTGTACGGGAAGGGCAGAGCCGACGACAGGCCTTTGACGCTTGGATCAGTCAAGACGAATATGGGCCACCTTGAAGCGGCATCCGGCATGGCCAGCCTCATCAAGGTGGTGCTGTCCATGAATCGCAATCTTATCCCCAGACACCTCCATTTCAGTACGCCCAGCCCGGAGATTGATTGGGAGAAGATGCCCCTGCGCATTGCCCTGGAAACGGAGGAATGGCCGAGCAACGGCACGCGCCTCCCTGTTGCGGGTATCAATACCTTCGGGATGACGGGAGCCAATGCCCACGTCATTGTGGAAGGCTACCAGGCTGAGAACGGTTCGAGCCTCACCGAACAAGAAGCAAACACGAAGTCGTCGACATTCCTCCTGCCCCTTTCCGCCAAGGAGCCGGCCGCGTTGAGCGACCTCACGGCAGATTACCTGGATTGGCTGGACAATGGTGGCCCTGAGGGCGCTTCCGCTACTGACTTGCTCGCAGACATGGCGTGGACGGCTTCCATAGGCCGAAGCCATTTCCCACACCGCGCGACTGTGATTTTCAGAGACGTGGATGAGTTGCGGGCCGGCCTCAAACGCCTTCTGGATGCCGATTCGCTGTCCGGCGACACCGGGCAGGAACCCGACGCTGGAAGCACTGCGACATTGTCGGATGGCAACCCAGGCGGCAGTGATACTGATGCTATGGAGACCGCGGCCCAGGCCTATGAGGCGGGGAAAGACGTGGACTTCAGCACACTATTCGCCGGGGAGGAACGCCGAAAGATCAGGCTTCCCGGCTATCCATTCCAGCGTCGACGATTCTGGGTGGAGAAGAAAGCCTGAACCCTATAGACTCTAAATAACTATTGGGTGAGGGTTGGCCGCGGTTCACATGCGAGAAAGGAGCCCGAAAATGGCATCAACTGAAGAGAGAGTCCGCAAGCTGATCGACGAGAATCTGGAGATTGAGGGGCGAGAAGCCAACAGTCCTGTTGATATGGGATTGAATTTTGCGGATGCGGGCGTAGCATCGGCCCAAGTGGTCGCGTTCGCCAAGCTCGTGGCTGACGAGTTCAACATCACGCTTGCGCCTGAAGATTTTGCCAACTTCGCCAATGTCGGCGATCTAATCGGCTACATCGACTCCAAGGCAGCGTAGTACGCGCCCACAGACTTCCAAGTAGCGGCCACTTGAAGTAAGGGCAACAAAGCGGGAGGGAGCAGCCTTGCTGCTCCCTCCCGTTGCTAATGGTTGGGGCCGCAATTGTTCGCGTACAATTGAAGCGATGGGCACCGATATAGCCAATCAGTGGTGGTCTTGCTTCGCGCAGATTGACGGCGTCGACGTTATTCATGTCGATTTATCGCCAGACGCGGCGCGCGAATCTCACGCCTTCGGGTTCCTGAACCAATGGGAACGTGAGCGATGGACACGCTATCACCCCGGAGCTCCAAGGCGTCGCTTTGCGCTCAGCCGGGCAGCGCTTCGGGCGGTTCTCTGCGAAACTCTCAATTGTGACAATGACGAGCTTGAGTTTGGTTGGGTGGAACGCGGCAAACCGCGGGCATACGTGGATGGCGTGCTCGCTCCTCTGCATTTCAATGTGAGCCATAGCGGCGACAACGGGATGCTCGCGATTTCGCCGGATCATTCGGTCGGCATCGATATTGAAGAGATCAATCAGAGATTCCGATTTGACGCGATCATCGAATCGACTTTCAGTATGGACGAGCAGGCTGCGATTTCAGCCGCGGACAAAGATCTCGAAGCAAAGGCATTCTTTGAGATATGGACCCTCAAAGAGGCAATCATCAAGGCCACCGGCGTAGGACTCTCCGCGAACCTGCAATGCATAGAAACGCCGGCTGCCATGCGTGAAGGCGCAGCCACCGGCCAGATTCGGCTACCGGAGTTTCCGGATGTGTGTTGGCGGCTGCACAGGTTCAGTGCCAATGATTTCGTCGGCGCGCTCGCCGTTGAAGCGGTGCCGTCGCCCCAGATTGAGGATGCGTTCGCGTGACCGAAGACTCTCAATCTGTTTGGCAGGTCCCTGAGCCGATTTCCGTTCATGACGTGACCATCGACGAGCAGACGATCATCCGGCTTAGACGCCACGGCAACCCTCAAGGGCCCCGGCTCATCATGAGCCATGGCAACGGTCTGGCCATTGACCTGTATTATCCGTTCTGGTCAAACCTGTTGGACGACTTTGACCTGATCATCTACGACCTGAGAAATCATGGCTGGAACTCCGTGGGCGACATTAAGAATCACAATCTCCCAACGTTTATCCGCGATTATGATCGAGTGCTGGAAGCAATTCGTGAGGAGTATGGAGATAAGCCCACTTTTGGTGTCTTTCACTCTATCTCGGCGCTGGTTGCACTGTTATCCGCTCAAAAGGGGGAAGGGTTGTCCGGCCTCTATTTGTTCGATCCACCGGTATGCAGACCGGGTGTGTCGTACGAAGAATTTGAAGTTGCGGCGACGCGCGCGGCCAATTTGACCAGGACGCGCACTGAGCGATACAAGACGCGTTCCGAGTTCGCGGAAGTGCTGCCCTTTATGCCGACATTCAAGAATGTTGTCCCGGGGATAGCAAACCTTGTGGCCGAGACCACTCTTGGCGAGTCGGAGGACGGCGAGAGCTTTGAACTCCGCTGCCCCCGCGAGTATGAGGCACAAGTCGTTGAATATGCCGGCGTTTTTGCCGTGTCCGTGGACTTTGACAAAATCGTGTGCCCGGTCAAGGTCGTGGGGGCTGACCCCACCCTGCCGTACTCGTACCTACCAACGATGGATCTCAGCAACATCCTCAGCATCGACTACGATTTCATGCCCGAAGCTTCCCATTTCATGATTTTTGAGAGGCCGGACGAATGCGCCGCGTCAGTGCGGGAATACGTCCAGAGCCTCTCGCTGACATAGCAGCAGAGCGATAATCGTTGCAGTGCAGTAAAGGCACCCTGCCAACGAGCTACACTGCGCCGCGTCCTGCCTCAATCAACTGCTCAATATCAATTTTCGTCATGGTCAGCATGCTCTCCATGACGGCAGTCGGCGCTCGCGCGATCAATTCATCAAGGTTAGCCGGCACAATCTGCCAAGAGAGACCAAAGGAATCCGTAAGCCAGCCGGCGAAGCCCTGTGTGCCGCCCTCAGTGAGCTTGTCCCAGTAGTAATCAATCTCTTGCTGTGATTCGCAGGGGATGACAAAGGAGATTGCCGGGGTCATTTCAAACATCGGCCCGCCATTAATGGCGGTGAAACTGAGGCCATCCAGTTCAAAATCAATCTGGGACATCCCCTTCGCAGGGCCTGCAGGAATCTCGGTTTCGTTGATGACCCGGGAGTTGGGAAACACGGAGACGTAGTGTTCAACTGCTTCTTTCGCCTTGTCGGCAAACCAGAGAAAGGGGCTGATGCCCTTTGCCTCTGCCATATGCACTACCTCCGTCAACTCCCCCTCTATGCTGTAGAGATGTCTTTCAAGCCTACACACAAACCCACCCTTCGGCAGGCTCTTCGCGAGCCAATTACTGCTCCCCTGGGTTACGGATACCTCATATCAGTCCGTGAAAACCACGATACTGAGTATCAAGAAACCCTTGTCACATACCTGTACCTTGCACAGAGTGGATTCAGAGCAATCGACAGCACAGAAGAAACAGGAGGTTGCAATGACGAGCGCAGCACATGAGCACGATCAGCACGAGTGCGACGAGCACGAACATCATGGAGATGAGCCGAATCACGTGCATGATCAGCACGAGTGCGACGAGCATGAGCACCACGCGGACGGCAACTAGTTTCATCCGCTGATTGAGCGAATAGCCGCCCATTTGGGTGGCTATTTGTTATTTTGCCCATCGGTACAGCACGACCTGTCGCGCCAATGAAACGGCAAGAGTGCTTTTCTCATCGAGCCCAAAGGGCACCTGTAGGCGAGACGGAACTTCCATGACGCTATACTTAGTCAGACAGTTTGGACTTGATGTCCTGCCAGAGTGAACGGAAGCGCCATGGCTCGCAGTGACCAGGAAAACCATCGACACGCAGACCATGACCATGACGCCCACGACGGCCATGACCATGACACCCACGACGGCCACGACCATGACACCCACGACGGCCACGACCATGACGCCCACGACGGCCATGACCATGACGCCCACGACGGCCACGACCATGATGACCACGACGACCACGACCATGATGACCACGACGACCATGACCATGATGACCACGACGACCATGGACACGGCCACGCGGGCCACGATCACGCTCACGATCTCCGAGGAGCAAGCCGCCGCAATCTGATACTGGCGCTTGTCCTTATTTCGACCTACATGGTCGCGGAGGTCATCGGTGGCGTTATTTCAGGAAGCCTGGCGCTCATTGCGGATGCCGGGCACATGCTCACGGATGCCGCTGCAATCGGCATGGCGCTGTTCGCCATGTGGATCGCGGAGCGCGGCGCCACCATTGAGCGCACGTACGGGTACTACCGCACGGAGATACTCGCGGCGTTCATGAACGCCCTGGCGTTGTGGCTTATTGTTGGGTGGATTCTTTGGGAGGCCTACCACAGATTTGCCCGTGATGAACACCACGTGGATGGCTGGCCGGTTTTGATCGTTGGCATCGGCGGTCTGTTGGTCAACATTGCCGCCGCGTGGATTCTCCACCGCTCGTCCGGTCACAGTATCAACGTGGAGGGCGCATTCCAGCACGTGTTGGCAGACTTGATGGGTTCCGTGGGAGTCGTCATCTCCGGCACCGTCATCATCCTGACGGAGTGGACACTGATCGACCCCATCCTCAGCGTGGTCATCGGCCTGCTAATCCTGTACAGCTCATGGAACCTGGTAATGCAGGTGTTCCGCGTGTTGCTGGAGGGGGTGCCGGAGCACATCGATGTTTACAAGCTCTGCGCCGATATCGAAGAACTGCCGGGTGTGACCGTCATTCATGACGTACACGTGTGGACGATTACGTCCGGCAACGAGGTGTTGACCGCCCACGTCCTGGTCGACCCTGAATTTGCGGGCTCCGATCAGAACCTGCTGGATCAGATGCAGGGCATCATCAAACTGCGCTATAACATCGAGCACGTCACCATCCAACTGGAACGGTCTGCCATCCAATGCGACGTGGAAAGCCACCACGTCGGACACCTTGAGCACGCCCAACGACCGATTGGCGTCTAGGGCCCTTCTTAGGGCGCTACACGATTAGCGGCTCGTCCGCGAATTCTGTGGTCTCGTCGGTTTCCCCAAGCGCGATCCCGCCCTCGTCAATCCGGCCGCGTGTGATGTCAAGGGCCGCGCCAATCTCGGATTTACTCACCCAGTGGAGCGTCCCCGTCCGCAGGAACATTAGGCCCGCTCGGGGACGTTGCCCCGTGGCCGCTTCAATTGCGCCGGCGTAGATGCCAAGTTGGGCGAGGTAGGCGGTTGCGTGGTCGGCTTCCCTGCCCTTTTCCACGCGATCAGTCTTGAAATCCACCACGTGCCATTCGCCGCCGGATTCATAGGCGAGGTCAATGCTGCCGTGGACAGCGACACCGTCCCACTCCCATGAGAACGGCAGCTCAAAGTGTTTTCGCGCAGCCGGATCGCGGAGTATGGCTGCCAGTTCCGACGTGTCAAAGTCATTGAGCATCGTGTTCACATCTGCCTCGATATCTGCCATATCCCCTTCGCTTAGCCGCGTGCCGATACGCTGCGCCAGATCGCGCAAGTCAGGCCGGGTTCCGGTCTTGAACCATTCCTCGATGGCCCCGTGGGCCAACGTCCCGCGAATGAGTGCCAGCGGATCCGATCTGCCAAAGAACCCCGCTCCATCGCCGTGCTCCAATGCAGTTGCAGGCGTGCTTGAGCGGATGGGAATCGCGCCGCGACGCCCAAGAAACGGGGCATCAGCCGGTTTCTCGGTCTCAGGCACTTTTAGTGATTGATTTGTGTTTTCTCTGCGCAAGGCTTCAAGGTCAACCGGCGTCGGGTTATGGACATGGACATCGAGACCGGCGCTGTGGTCGAGAAATGCTCCCAACCAGGTAGGTGAATTTCCTGTGGGTTCGACGCCGCTAACAACCAGCAGGTCAGCGGCGCGCGTGGCGGCCACGTACAGGAGGCGCTTGCTCTCCGCCGCATCTTCCAAATCGTCAAGTTTCTTCAGAAGGTTGTACAGAGCAGGTCTGCTGCGGGGTTCATCAATCTCGGAGACGTCTCTCTCCAGCGTCATCGAGATACCCTTCTCAGCGCGCCACAGCACCCTCGGCGCATACGGCCCCACCCTAGCCGTCCCGGCATCCGCGAGAAATACAACCGGAAACTCCAGTCCTTTCGCGGAGTGGATGGTCAGGATCCGTACGGCATTAACAGCATCCAGAGCGGCCTGCGGGGCACGCGCGCCAAGCTCGTCGCGAAGCATGTGGATGTGCCCCACGAATTCATCTACGGACAGTTCCGTCAAACCTCGCGCCAGTCCCACGAACTGCCGGATATTGGCGAGAACCTGGTCCCCACCGCGAAGCGGCGCCCACGACGCCTCATAGTTCGTCAATATCAACGCGCTTTCCAGGAGTTGCTCCGGCGTGGCGAGCCGTGATTCTTCTCGCAGCCGGTTAAGGACGCGGGCAGCATGGAGGCACAGTGGGCGGGTTTTCGGTAGAACCCCTTCAGGTGGTTTACCGAGGGACGCAATGATTTGTCCGCTGTCCAAGGGAGTTCGGGAATTGCCGCGGGCGGCACGAGCAGATTCCGTTAGAGCGATCAGAGACTCATCGTCGATGGCAAAAAAGGGAGAGCGGAGAAGGCCAACGAGAGCGATGGAGTTGGCGGGCTCAGTCACCCACTCCAACAGGTTCGTCAGGTCGACAATCTCCGAGCGGTTGTAAAAATTGCCGCCTGACGCCGTGCGATACGGAATGTCATGGTGTTCCAACGCACGCTCGTATTCATCCACGTTGGTCATCCGTCTCAGCAGGATCACGATATCCGCCGCCTCAACGGAACGGTACTCGTTGGTGTCCTTGTCCCAGGTCTTGCGTCCGTCGTCCAGAAGTTGCCTGATGTGGGCCGCCACCATGTTCGCTTCCATGCGGGTGCGCTGCGATGGGGTTGGTTTGCTCTCGTTAGTGGGATCACTAAAGCTTCCTTCAACCTGGAGCACTTCGATTGACGGGGCAGTCCCACTGGAGTGGCGGACGGCCCTCATGCGTTCCATCCGCGCTTCATAGTCCGCCTCCGGTTCACCGAAGACATCCTCCATAACGCCGTTTATTGCATCGACAAGCTTTCGGTGAGATCGGAATGAAGTATCAAGGGCAACGGTTGCGCCGTTCTCACGGCTAATCTCGTCCCTCAGATTGTTGAGGATGCGCACATCACTCTGGCGAAAACGGAAGATGGACTGCTTGACGTCCCCTACGAAGAATCGTTCGGCGCGTTTGCCGCTAAACCCGGCAGAAACCCCTGTCAGCAGTCTTAGGAATCCATCCTGTGTAGGGTTGAGGTCCTGTGCCTCGTCGACAAGGACATGGCGGAACGTGGAGTGGTATGCCGCGGCCACACTTGGGTGTGTCCTTAGGAGTTCGATGGCCTTCAATTCAAGATCGAGAAAATCAAGAGCAGAAAGTTCCGATTTTTTGTCTTCGTAACGTCTGACTGCGCTCCGAAACAACGTGCGCAGCTCATCGAGCACCCTCAGCGCATTCACATCCGCTTCGTTCCAGAGGAACGGCTCTATGGATCCAAAGGCGCTGCGAATCTCCCGCACGGAGGCGCGCACATCCACGGGCGTTTCCACCCATGCGCTCGCGGAGCCCCTATTGCCGGGACTATCAATCAGAGAGACGGCGCGGAGACGTTCAATGAAATCCTCGTCAGTACCGCCGAGCGGATTGCCAATCGTCTCGAGGACTCCTGTAACCGTAGGCGTCAGCGCATCACTCTTCCCGGGGACCTGCGCGTGGGCGAGGAACTCACTGTGATCGGCAAGCGAATTTCGAAGACCAGCGATACGCTGCCGCAGAAAATCGTTCAGCGTCTGTCTGATAGCGATCCCCCATTCTTCAGGTGAATTGCCACCCATCGCTTCGAAGGCGTGCTCAACTTCGTCACGCCGCTCGACCATCTGCGGCAGCGTAAGCCGGGTTATATATGTCCCCAGACGGAGGATGGCCTCCGTCCCTCGCTCTTCTCCCGACGCTGCCGTCTCAATGGCGTCACGGCAAGCAGCCAGGATTTCAGCCTGCGCAGCATTTTCGTCCAGTACTGTCGCGCCGGGGTCGATGCCCGACTCCACCGGGTTCTCCCGCAGCAGTTGGAGACAGAGGGAGTGGATGGTGCCGATGATGGCTCGGTCAAGGTGTTGCCGATGGCGCTTCAATTCCGTGCGACTGATGACAGCCTCACGAACTCGCCCCCGCATCTCGGCTGCGGCCGCGTCCGTGAATGTGACGGCGACGAGCTGCTCGATCTCATGGTCTTGCAACAGCCTGACGTATCGCTCAACGAGGACGCGCGTCTTTCCGCTGCCTGCCCCTGCCGTCACGATGACATCGTGGCCGTGTTCGGTAATTGCCCGCTCCTGTTCCGGCGTCAGGTTCATCGCTTGTACCGACTGAATGCATTGACGCGGCAGACTCGCTTCATGGGGCAGTATTGCGGGCATCGATCAGGGGTCGGTCTAACGCGAAAGTCTCCGCTTTCAACGGCATCCCGGCTCCTTTGCAGAATGTTCCTGACATTTGAGATGACCTCGGCATCTTCTTCGTTGGCATCATCCAGCGCCCAGTGGCGGTCACTGCGGGCAGGGAGTTTCCAGTACTCCATGCGGAGAGGTTTCTCTTGCGTGTCCTCCTGTTCCTGGAGGGCAAGTGCATAGAGGGCCAATTGGGTGCTCTTGCCGTCAAGCACATCCTTCCTAGACGGAATAGAGCCGGTCTTGTAATCAATGACGGTGAGGCCGCTCGGAGCCTCATCTATGCGGTCAATGGATCCGCGAATCTTGAGCGGGGGATTGGTGTCAACGGTCTCTTCAAACGGGTGCTCCGTAGCCAGCACGCGGTAGCCGTCGTCCCGACCAACCGCCAGCGCCCGCTCCTCCAGCATCATGACGATCCGATCGCGGTAACGCTGCCATTCCAGCCGCCACAGCGCCGCTTGCCCGAAGTGTTTCTGGTCCGGAGCGCTATACCACTTCTCTTTGCCCTTAGTGTCGATAAAGTCAATGACGGCGCCGATGGTGTCATCAGAAAGCGGCAGGCCCTGTTTGACAAGGGGTTTGAATGCTTCTTCCAGGATGGCGTGGATGATTGTTCCGCGCATCGCGCCATCTCCCTCATCCGGCTCATCATCGAGTTCATTGAGTCCCAGCACGCGGCTGCCGAAGAACTGGAACGAACAGGTCAGGTAAGAGTCCAGGGACGACGCGCTCCACCCTCCGCCCTCCCGCGTCAATCGCGCCGCGAGTCCACTCGAAACCCGCCCCTCATACTCGCCAGCGAAGCGGAATGACCGCCTGATCTGCTCATTCGGGGCGGCGACACGCACAATATCCCAAGGATCGGTCCCATCCGGGCGGGGCGGGCGGAAAGTCTCTCCACTCACCCACCCAAGGGCGCATGCGATAGCCAGCTCTCTAATCGACGCCGATTCCCCTATTTTCTGAGTGGCCGGCCGATTCTCCGGTTCGGACGGGTCATCCTGGAACACCCACGCCGGTGTCGCCTCTTTGCCCGCGGCATTGAGGCGATAGCGCCACAGGTTGGTGGAGCCCTCCGCGCGGGACGTGACGGAACTAAAAAGTTCTTCTTCGGTGGAGCGCGGGGCGGAAGGGAGGGGAAGCCCGGCATCAATCAGGTACTGGCGCATTGCATCGCTAAGAAGGTCACCGTAGCGCCGGCCGGCCGGGAACTCACCCTCGGAAAGGCCGCCCACCATGACATGTTTGAAACGCAGGCCGTGCATGGTGTGCATTGGGGCGAGGAGCACACCGCCAGGAGTCCTCCGTATGAGAACCGGCATAGCAAGTCGGCGGTCAAGGCGTTCACGAAATCGTTTGAACGGCTCTTCATTAGTGCCGTCAGCATCGACCTCGCTCGGTGAATTCATCATCTCGGTCAGATAGGACCTGAGTTGCTCCATATCCTGCGCGGTTTCATCATCAACGTCGCGCAGGTCTCGCAGCCAACTGTTCTCGCCATATAGCGCGTCCGCCAAGACCTGTGCCCGATTACCGTCACTCGACTCCATGAGCCGATGCAGCTCGCGGATGTCTTTCAAAGCGATGTCGAAACCCGAGGGGGCTTGGTCGGCCAATTCCTCAAGTGCTTCCACACCCGACCAGAAGTTGTTTTCACGCGCCGTTCGGGCGATGTAATCCAGGTCGTTGTTCGTAAGGTTCCAATGATCGAGGTTGACGACACCGCTGCGAAGAATGGCGTTGATGTCCTTGACGCGCCATCCGTTGTCTTCGACGCCGAGCAGCCGATTCAACCAGGAGCCAAGCGGCGTGTCACGCAGGCGCACGCCCGCGGCAGGGTCAAGCGGGATGTCATATTCCGCGAAAATACGGCTCATCATGGCAAGATAGGGTGTGACCTGACGAAACGTGACGGCACAGTCGGACGGCCTCAGCGTCGAATCATCGGCCATCTTCTGCTTGATCTGCCGCGCGATCTCCCGCGCGTGCTGCTCCGGGTTCGCCCCCTCGCCTTTGGTCTTGGCAGCGGCATCACCTTCCTGAGGGGAGAGTTCCTTTTTCAGCGCGGCAGGCCATCGTTCTTGTAAACGCTTGAAATCGAATTTGGAGCGTTCCGTGGCGGCAGGGTCGAAGCTGATGGTTATGTCCGCCCGCTTGGAAAGCGCAGCAAGCAGCCCTAACTCGCTTGCCGTGAATCGCTGGAAGCCATCCACCATCACGACGCCCGGCACAATCGCGCCTGAACGAATTGATGCTGCCGCCACGCGATTCACCTGCACCGGGTGTATCACCCTCTCTTGCTCAAGCTCAGCGATGTAGGCGGCATAGATGTCTGCCAGGGCGCGGGCGGGTACGGATCCGATTTGTGCGGCGGCATCTCGCAGCCTACCAGGTTCGATTTCTTCTTCTAGTAGGCTACCAACGGCTTCGCCAATCATTGGCACGAAGCCCGCCATGCCGGCGATGGGTTTGAAATAGTCGGCGTCCCCTCCGCGCGCGACAGTTCTGCGCGCCACGCGCGCCAACTTGTCCGTCGCCCTTGAGGCGCTCAGGATTAGCGAGCCTTTCGTCAGGCTGCGTGCGAGCATTGTCAGGGTCTCAACACGCAGATTCATGGCGACGTCACATTCCTGTACGAGGCGTCGCCGGAATTGGTCCGCATGGCGGATAGTCGGCACGAGGACGAGCGCTTCGGCGAAATGATCTGAACGATATTTCTCCGCAAGGCGCGCGACTATTTCACGCGTCTTTCCACTGCCCGGCCCGCCCGTGATGATCTCAACGCTTGGCATGGTGTAATTGTAGGAAAGAATGGGGGAGCGCGTCCCTCCAGGCCACCACGTACACTGTCTTCAAGACTTTGAAGGTACGCGGGGGCAGACAAACGTTTATCAAAAGGAATACAGGAATTGCCGCACCCTGAAACCGCCGTCGTAACGGGAGCGTTCAGCTATACAGGTCGATATATCACCCGACGCTTGCTTGAGGAAGGCGTGCATGTGAGCACGCTCACTCGCCGTTCAGCTGCGGATGATCCGTTCCATGGGCGTGTGCCTGGCGTGCCGTTGGACTTTTCGGATCAGGAATCTCTACGCCGCTCTCTCGATGGCGCGGGGGTCTTGTACAACACCTATTGGATACGCTACGGGCAAGGGCGTACGACATTTGATACTGCGGTCGAGAACTCGCAGCGATTGTTTGAGGCCGCGCGGGACGCGGGCGTCGGGAAAATCGTCCACATCTCAGTGTCCAACCCATCCACAGATTCCGTCCTGCCCTATTTCAAGGGGAAGGGCGAGGTGGAGGAAATCCTGAAGGGACTGGGCGTTCCCTATGCAATCATCAGGCCCACTCTGGTTTTTGGTGAGGGCGACGTTCTGATAAGCAACATGGCATGGGCGCTGAGACGATTTCCGCTATTCCCGTTGTGCGGGAAGGGAGACTATCTTGTGCAACCTATACATGTCGAGGACACGGCAGCACAAGCTGTCGCTGCCGGTGGGAAAACTCAAGACACCATTGAAGACGCCGCCGGACCGGAAGTGTTTACCTTTAGGGAATTGTTGCGCCTGCTCGCTTTATGTATGGGCGTTCGCTCCAGGATAATCGGGATGCCTCCAATGCTTGCACTCAACCTCACACGAATCGTCGGCTACCTCAAACGTGATGTTCCACTCACGCGTGATGAAGTTGATGGGCTCATGGCGAACCTTTTGATATCCGATCAGCCCTCGACCGGAACGATCCGGCTGAGCGAGTGGATCACGGCGAACGCGGAATCGCTTGGCCGCCGTTATGTCTCCGAACTGAACCGCAATTTCCGTCGATAACCGTCGCCAGTCTTTTATCATCCTCAGCACAGTGAAGAACCTAAGGCTGTGTTTCTAAGCCGACTCCACACCACCCCGCCGTACACTATCCCCATGACTTTCCTTGAAGTGACCGTCCTGATTACCCGATGGGCGCACGTTATCGCCACCGTCGCGTGGATCGGCGGCAACATCTTCTACCTCGCAGCGCTGCGGCCCGCCATGCGGCAGAGTGGGGGCGGCTCTCCCGAACTTCCCCGCCTCATCGGTGAGCGGTTCAAGCAGAGCGTCGATCTCTCGATGTGGGTGCTGATTATCACCGGCGCGCTCCTGATCTACGACCGGCTCACACAGGAAATCGGCCTTGGCTACGCGGTGATTCTAGGAGTTAAGATTGCGCTTTCGGCCGCCATGTTTCTCATCGCCATCTCGCTCAGCAGAAGAGGCCCGCGCCGCCGCTCTTCCCCTGTTGAGGGTCTTTGGAGTGAGATCCTGCCTGGGCCTCTCACACGGCTCGTTGCAGACGCTGGCTCATCGCTGGCCCGCCTCGCCTCCCCCACCAACGTTCTCTTCGTCCTCGGCCCCATCGTAATCCTGCTGGGGCTACTGCTGAGGTTTCTGGGTGGGTAGTTCCCCCACGTGTTTTCGCTCGCTTGACTGAGAAGTCTCGAATACAGGAACATAATTTCTATGGCAATACTTCGTTTCGTTCATGCTTCTGACCTGCACCTCGACAGGCCTTTCAGAGGAATTCGTGATGAGGCGCCCGACTACGTGGCTCAAGCCCTAAGCAACGCTACATTCGATGTGTATCAAAACATCATCGATTTATGCATTACAGAGCGTGTTGATGCCCTTCTGGTGGCCGGCGACATCTACGATGCCGCAGACCGTAGCTTGCGGGCACAATTACGCTTCATAGATGGGCTGAAACAACTTGACCGGGCCGGCATCGCTTCATTCATTTGTCACGGCAACCACGACCCTCTTGATGGATGGCAGGCACGCCTTGATTTGCCACCGAGTTGTGTCCGTTTCGGTCCGCAAGTAGAGGGCCACCCGCTGTTTCCTGGCGATCCGCAACGCGGGATGGTATACGGCATGAGCTATCCGACGCGTGAAGTGCGTGAGAATCTGGCACCATACTTTGCCGCGATGAAGAATGGGCAAGGCTTCAAGATTGGCTTGCTCCACGCCAACGTCGGAGGAAACCAAGATCACGACCCTTATGCCCCTTGCTCTGTTGATGACCTAATCGGAACGGGGTTTGATTACTGGGCTCTCGGTCATGTCCATACTCGCCAGATGCTGCGGGAGTCAGGCCCGACCATCGTGTATCCCGGCAATCCTCAGGGACTCCACACTAACGAGGAAGGCTCGCGTGGCGTCTATCTGGTGGAGATTGACGATCACGGCGGAGCCCACTTGGAATTCCGACCTATGGACGTAGTGCGCTGGAGTACCTTGTCAGTGGACATAGGTGCTCTCGAATCGGAACAAGAATTGCTCGACATAGTAGACGATCTGGCCGATGGTGCTCTTGAAGAGGCTGAGGGGCGGTCGGTGGTGGCTCATCTGAAGTTCATCGGACGTGGGGGACTGCATCGGTGGGTGAACATCCCCGGTACGGTGGAGGAGATTCGAGAGCAACTCAACAATCGTTTTGCGAGGACAGGCACGTGGCTCTGGTGCGAGGGAGCCCAAGTAACTACCCGTTCACTGGTAGATCGTGACGCAGCTTTGCAGCGAGAAGACTTCGTGGGTGATTTGGTCAGGATTAGCTCAGAATCTCAGACCAACGCCCAAGTCGTTACCGAATTCCGGCGTTTGTTAGAACCGCTGTACTCGCACCGAGATATACGACGCCTCCTTGGAGAGTTTCAACTGTCGGATGACGAAATTAGAGATCTGTTAGCGGACGCTGAAAGCGAATGCCTCGATGCCCTTGTGGAAGACGAGTAGTTGAAATGAAGCTCGCAGAAATATATCTGGACGGCTTTGGCCACTTCCACCAGCAGGCGTTCAACCTTGAAGATGCCCCTGTAACGGTGTTTCTAGGTCCCAACGAAGCCGGAAAGAGCACGTTACTGGCCTTCATCAGAACCATCCTATTTGGATTCCCCACCCGTGGTCGAGATGAGTACTACCCTCCAATGAATGGGGGACGCCACGGTGGACGAATAAGCTTGTCTACTGACGATGGCCAGGTCTACGTGCTTGAGCGTTACGTTGGGGCCAAAGGGGGGGAGGTTACTATTCGGGATGGCGCTGGCGCCCTTCTTGACTCCAATATGACTATGCCCCTGATTACCGGACGAGCCTCACCAGACATGTTTAAAGGGGTATTTGCCTTTGGTTTAGACGAACTGCAGCAATTGGGGCTACTGGAAGACTCAACTATCAATGATGCCATCTACAGTGCTGGACAAGGAGTGCGGGAACTCCCGCAATTCAGAAAACGTCTCGACGAACGGCAAAGCGCCATATTCAGTCCTCGTGGCAGAACTCAGGAGATTCACAAACTACTTGACACGCTCCGCAGTATTGATGGGCAGCTACAGGAAATAGAGGGGAACGCTGCCCGGTACGCATCTCTTACTGGCCGCAAGGCGGAGATTGAAACTGACCTTGAGAAATTGAACGTACAGCGCTCCAAATTGACTGCCCGCCAACGCGAAGACGGGAACTTGATTGCGGGCTGGGACGACTGGATCGCTTTGAACAATTGCAATGCTCAGTTGAGCACACTGCCTAAGTACGACCGGTTTCCTGAAAATGCCATCCCTAGGATGGAATCTCTCGAGGAGCGAGTGAGGCAGGCTGCGGCTGACGCGGAAGAGACAGCTGCCGAACTTAAGAGAGTCGAAGCCAAGGTGGCGACCGGCATTCCGGATGAGGCGCTGTTGAACGCCGAGGACAGTATCGAGGAGATTCGTCGTGATCGAGGCAGTTTTGACGGATCTGTCCGCGACCTTCCAAGGAGACAAACAGAACTTCAGGGAATGGAAAACAGAATGTCCTCTATGTTGGCAGACCTTGGACACCAATGGAGCGAGGATGAGTTAAGAGACTTTGACCTGTCCATCGTTGTGCGGGATAAGGTGAATCTGTGGCGAGAGCGTTTGGGTGAAAGTCGGGCACGGCTTCGACGGGCGCAAGAGAGATCAGAGGCCGAGCAAAGCGCATTGCGTGATCGCCAGTCGGAGGTTCAGCACGGGCAACTGCAAAGAACATCACCGCTCCCAAGACTGGCACTAGCCGTGATTGCTTTGGCCGGAGTTGTATTGGCCGTGGCAGGTGTACTCGTTGGAGGACAGGGGTTGTTGCTGGGTGCCGCCGGAGGCGTGACACTGATTATTCTTGCAGCAATCCTTTGGTACACAAGCAGTTCTTCCGCTTCTACTGTGCCGTCACTGACAATCGCATCTCAGGAACAGCGGCTAGAGGATGCTCGCAAGGAACTCGAAGATGCATCGGCAGCCGATGAGGAAGCTCAAACAGAGTGGCAAAAATGGCTGCGTGAACATCAGTTGGATGAATCGCTTAGCCCTGATGGAATGACTGCTTTCTTAGGCAAAGTCGGAGAGACAAAAGCCCATTTGGAGCCAATTGCCGAGATGAGGCGAAGAATCGTAGCCATCGAAAGGGACATCCGCGACTTCAGCGAGAAAGTGAAGCTGTTGGCTGCCGCATATAGCGTGCCACTGCCCTCCAATGCTCCGGAGAGCCTGGTAGCCTCTGCCGATGCGCTCATCAGCAGGCTGGATAGGGGTAAAGAGGCAAGGATTCTTTGGCAGACAGCATGTGCTCAGCAGGATGATGCGGCTAGCGAGCATCAGCGACGGGAGAATCAAGCGGAGTCTGCCCGCGAGGATTTGGCAGAACTTTTGGCGCTTGGTGGGACTGATGACCCTGAGGAGTTCCGTCGCCGCGCGCGTCACCATGATGAACGACAGGAATTGGATCGGCAGAGCAGCGAACACGTCCGGAGACTGGAACTACTGAGTGGGCCCGCAGAGAAATTCGAAGAGTTTTCACAGCGTCTGGCTGCCACGGATAAGGGCCGCCTCGAAGAAGAATCTAACCGGCTAACGGAGAAAATCAGGGAGATTGAAGAGAAACAAGGTGACCTACGACAGGAGCAGGGAGGCATCGATAAAGATCTGGAAGCGATGGTCAGTGAGGAGAAATCATCTCATCTGCGTCTCCAACGTGAATCCACGGTGGAACAACTGCAAGATCGGGCCAGAGAATGGGCGAAGCTGGAGTTTGCACGAGAACTCCTAAATAGAACGAGTCAGAAATTCGAGAAGGACCGGCAGCCCAGTGTAGTGCAGCACGCACAGGGGTTCTTCTCCCGCGTCACGGGCGAGCGGTACAAGCGCGTATATGTGCCTTCAGGAGAGCAAACTGTCACCGTTGAGGACAGCAACGGTGCCCAGAAGCGTCCCCTTGAACTTAGCCGGGGCACTCGAGAACAACTTTTCTTGGCCTTACGTTTCGGCCTAATAATGGGGTTCGGTGAACACGCTGAGCGCCTACCCGTCGTTGTCGACGAAGTTCTGGTTAACTTTGATCCGGAACGTGCCCGCCTTGCAATGGAGTCCTTTGCACTCCTTTCTAAGACTAATCAGGTCCTGGTCTTCACGTTCCATCCCGACACGGCCAAACTGTTCGAGGAAGTAACCGACGCGCAGATCATAGAAATAGCTTAGCCCCTAAAAACTAGACAGATTATTCTCATCGCGGGATGATACCCGCACAATCGGCAGATGTGGCAGAACAGGGGGAGGCTGTCATGACTGACCAGAATGGAAGCGATGGGACAGCGCTCGGACACCTGCGCGTCCTTGACCTCGGCGGCCCAACGCCGCAGTTCGCCACCCGTCTGCTCGGCGATCTCGGCGCGGATGTCATCAAGATAGAGCCGCCCGGCGGCGATCCCCTCCGTAACCAGGCGCCGTTTGCCGGCAACGCCCCTGATCCTGAGCGCAGCATCCCGTTCATTTCTGATAATCACAACAAGCGCAGCATTGTTCTGGACCTTGAAACTGATGATGGCCGCGATTCCCTCCGCCGCCTCGCCGCCACAGCGGATGTCGTCGTTGAGTGCTTCGACAGAACCTACCTCGATGACCTTGCCATCGGCTACGCCGATCTCTCAGCCACCAACCCCCGCCTGATCTACGCCGCCATCAGCCCGTATGGCCGCACTGGACCGCGCAAAGACCATGTCGGCACGGAGCTGACCGTGCAGGCCATGACGGGCGTGATGTACATACACGGCGACAGCGAGGCGCGCCCATGCCTTGTCCCGGTGGAGCAGCTCTACCGCGTAGCCGGATTCCATACGGTTCTCGGTGTTATGGCTGCCGTGCGCGCCCGCCACCTGACAGGCCGCGGCCAACAGGTGGATATCTCCATGCAGGACGTGGGCCTGTGGCAGTTGATGATCGTGTTGGGCGACTACTCGTTCTCCCAATTCATCAGGCGGCGTGCCGGGTCCGCACCCAGCAACCCCGGTGTGTCCATCTTTGAAACGAAAGACGGCGGCTTTGTCCAGACCTCGACCTACATGGACCGTCATTACACCCGCCTCGCGGATTGGATTGGCTCCGATGATATGACAGCGGAGAACATGCTCGATCCGGTCTGGCGGCGCGAGAATATCGACCTAATCGACGCCGTGATGGTGGACTTCATTGCCCAGTTAGACAGCGAAGACTTCGTGGACGAGGGTCAACGGCGCGGCATCCCGTCAACGGCCATCCACAAGGTCTCTGACTTCGTCAATCATCCTCACCCGAACTCCCGCGACTGGTTCGAGGACCTTGAACATCCTGTTATCGGCAAGTACCGAACCGCCGGCGCGCCGTTCCGCATGTCCCACACGCCGTGGGGCGTCCGCCTCCCTGCCCCCTCAGTTGGCCAACATACCGACGAGATTCTCTCTGAAATGCGCCCACCCGTGCCTGCGGGGGCTGCGATGAACGGTGCCTCCAACGCCCACACTCCCAAACCCCTGCAAGGCGTACGCGTCGTTGACTTCACTCAGGCCGTCGCAGGACCCGTTGCCACCGGATTCCTCGCCTTCCTGGGCGCAGATGTTATCAAGGTGGAGACGGACGCCCATCCGCAGGCGCGCAGGCCGGAAACTGCCGGATTCGCGGAACTCAACCGCGGCAAGCGCAGCGTCGCCATCAACGCCCAGCACCCTGAAGGACTGGACGTCGTCAAGCGGCTCATTGCCGAATCGGACGTTGTCATCGATAACTGGCGCGCGGGCGTTATGGATCGCATGGGACTCGGCTATGAAGACCTGCGGGAGGTGAAGTCAGACATCATCGCCGTCCAGATGCCCGGTCTTGGCCTGACCGGCCCGGCGCACCACTTCATTACCTACGGCCAGATGATCTTCGGTTTCTGCGGGCTCGGTTACATCTGGGGTCACGCGGACGCCCCCATGACCACACGCCCCAAGCTCGGCTATACGGACTACGTCGCCGGCTCCGCGACTGTCGGCGCGATCTTGACAGCACTTGAGCATCGAGCGCAAACCGGCGAGGGACAGTTCATTGAAGTGGCCCAGCTTGAGGGTCTTGCCTCCACGTTAGGCGTGCTCTACATGGACTACACCATCAACGGTGTAGACGCCGTCGCGAACGGCAACAACTCAGACCGATTTGCGCCCCATGAGGTCTATGCCTGCATCGGCCATGATGCCTGGTGCGCCATCGTCTGCCGCGACGATGATGATTGGCGGCGGCTTGTTGTCGCCATGGAATCTCCTGCATGGGCGCAGGACAGTAAATGGGACACGCTGGAAGGCCGTGTAGCAAACAAAGAGGAGCTTGACCGCCGCATCGGCGAATGGACAGCCGGAATGAACCCACAGCAGGTCTTCGACCGGCTTCATCGTCATGGCGTGCCTGCCGGGATGGATCAAGGCCCGGACAAGCTGGCGTGGGACCCGCATTTGCGAGAACGCGGTTCCGTCGTCACCGTTCCGCCGCCCGCGCCGTGGGACGCATCGCCGCCGCTCACACACCCGGCTCTCACCGCACGCCTATCCGACACACCCGGCCAGTCAGACATCCCCGCCCCCACCTCCGGCCAACACAACGACGACATCTACCGCAACGTCATCGGCTTGAGTGAAGAGGAAATCTCGCGGTTAACAGAAAGTGGGGCGCTGGTGTGAACACCTTCCGTCATTCCCGCGAAAGCGGGAATCCAGAACTCATTAGCCGCTTGACGGCAAAGTAAGGAGGAACAGCGGCATTGACTCAGAAAGTCCAGCTCTGGGAAATAAGGGCGAGTGAGAATGGCGACAAACTGGCTAGAATCGAGGAATCAGCCATCGACTATGAACAGCAGTTGGAGGACTGGCTCGAAGAGGACATCTCAATTTTGGATCGCAACCTACTGGTCATAGGCCGTCAGGTACCAACTGACTATCGTGGTTCGTTGGATTTACTTTGCTTACATCGTTCGGGAGACATCGCTGTTGTTGAACTCAAGAAAGACCGTACTCCCCGGGATGTCACTGCTCAAATCCTTGACTATGCGTCTTGGGCAAGAGATCTCTCGCGCGAAAGGATACTGAAAATTTCTGAAACATACCTGAAGCAGCCTTTGGCTGATGCATTTCCAAAGTCTTTTGATGATGAAGAACTGCCTGAAGACCTGAATCTGAGCCATCAATCCATTATCGTTGCAAGGTCCAGTGATGACAGTACTGAAAGGATTGTTCGCTATCTCTCTGATCTCGGAGTGCCCATCAACGTCGCCACCTTTCAACACTTTGTGGATGATGACAATCATCGTTTAGTAGCCCGCATCTTTAGCATCGAACCAGAAGAAACTGAGACCAACGCGCGAGCATCTGTTGGGAGAAATGCCGACCGCACGATTGCTGCAGTCAGTAAATTGGCACACGAACACGGTATAGGTGATCTTTATGACTACATGAGAGAGAGCGTCAAGGGAATCTTTCGCGCTTGGAGTTCTTACGTGAAAGGCGCAGCTTGTGAAATGCAGCATGAAGACAGGAGTTGGCGGCGACTACTTTTTATTGAAGCTATGCCAGCAGACGGAAACTCAGGACTGCCTGTCACTGTTCATGCGACGAGAATTGAGCGTTACTTTGGGTGTGATGTGGACTCAATTTCAAGAGCACTTCCTTCTAAGCGAGTAGAGGCTACGGAAGTAAGGGATTGGGGTAAGCGAATCAATGCTGCGGAGCCTGATGCAGAAGGCTTCAAGTGCTATTTCACCGACATCGGAGAAATTGATCGATTCGTCGATTTATTGAAGTCCCCAGTAAGTAAATAAGGAGGCGTCCCAAGTGACCACCACATACGAAAATATCCTGTATGAGCCGCAGAGGAACGGCGTGCTGATTACGCTCAACCGGCCTGAGGCGATGAACTCCCTCAGCGTCGAGTTGCGGGCCGATCTCAACGCCGCGCTCGATGAGGCGGAGCAGGACGACAGCATCAGATACGTCGTTCTTACCGGCGCGGGCAGGGCCTTCTCCGCCGGCGCGAATATGCGCGGCTCACGCGACGGCTCGCTTCCGCCCGTCGTCTGGCCCTACGGCCTCCGCGAGGGGCAGTCCGTCGCCGATTTTCTGGATTCATGGCGCACGGGCGACCGCAACGGCATCCGCGACCAGATGCGGCGCTGGGAGTATCCCAAGCCCATCATCGGCGCGATCAATGGGTGGGCGCTCGGCGCGGCCTCATGGCTCGCCCTTACCACTCACATCACCATCGCCTCGGAGAACGCCGTCTTTGGCCAGCCTGAGGTGCGCCACATCTCCAACACCAACTTCATCTGGGTGCTGCTGGCGGGCTACAAGAACGCTCTCCGCTACGCGCTCACCGGCGACCACATAGACGCGCAGGAGGCGCTGCGTATTGGCCTCGTCAACAAGGTTGTCCCGCATGATGATCTGCTGGAAGAGTGCTTCTACATCGGCGAGCGCATCGCCCTCGTCTCCCCGGAGACCGTGAAGATCAACCTGCACGTCGCAACGATGGGGCTGGAGATGATGGGGCTGGACAAGGCATGGAGCCTGAACGCGGAACTCGCCGCACTCGCTCACACATCCCAGCGGGAGGATTTCAAGCGACACCTTGACGATGCCAACGAGAAGGGCGGCCTCCGCAGCTACATCGAGACGCGCGACGCCCCATTCCAGCCGGAGCCTTTTGGCCCCCGCGCCCGTCGCTAAACCCGGCCCTCCGGGGATTTCGGTTAGGGCAGCCTGAGGTGCGCCGGAGTGCGTCGAGCGCAATAGGCGCAGGTCCCGATTGCGGAGCGGTCGGTTTGCAAATGAGCCTCAAATTCTGGCCTTGCGGTCAGAAAGACGGTGTTGTCGGTGGCACGGGCTTGGGTTAGTAATCGATCCAGTAGGCAGAGAGGAAGGCCGACGACGTTCAGATAACAGCCGTTGAGTTCTGCAACGGGGCGGAACTCCGGGTGTTGGATGCCGTAAGCGCCTGCCTTATCGAACGGGTCGCCGGTGGCGATGTAGTCCTCGATCTCCGCGTCAGTGTAAGCGCGCATTCGACCTACAGTGATTTCATAGTCGACGATGGGGTTGAGGTTGTCGGCGGGCGGAATGACGGCGATGGCGGTGATGACCTGGTGCTCTCCCTCTCTTAGCGCGCGGAGCATCTTGCGGGCCTCATCGGCATTCTGTGGTTTGTTGAGGATAAGGCCATCCGGGGACACAACGACGGTGTCTGCACCAACGACCGGGACTGTTGTGTTTTCGTGCGCCACGGATTGGGCTTTTTTGAGGGCGAGGTCCTGGGCATAGGCGATGGGATCTGCGAACGCTTCCGGGTTCGGTTGCGAGATGTCCGGTTCGATACCGGAGGCGGGGGCGAGGGCGGCGAAGGGGGTGTTCTGGTGTGTGAGGATCTCTCGGCGGCGGGCAGACGTGGAGGCAAGGACGAATCCGTCCGACGGCATCCGTTCCAGCGTGGAAACACTTTCGATGTGGTAGGTGTGGGGAAACATATCGACGGGCGTGACTTCGGTCAGCATGTAGCCGGAGAGAATGAGGCGGTTCAAGTCGCGGGCGAGGGTGGCGGGGTCACATGAAACATAGACAATGCGGCGAGGTTGGAGTCGGCGCAAAGCATCGATGACCTCGGGGTAGCAGCCGGCGCGCGGCGGATCGAGGATAACGGCATCGACGCGTTCATCAAGTTCCGGCAGGGCCTCCTCCGTCTTGGCCAGAACCATCTCCACGTTGGGGAATGGCGCGAGATTGACCTCCGCGTCGCGGACGGCGGCCGCGGACTCCTCGATGGCAATGACACGCCCGACTATCGGGGCGATAAGAGCGGCAATTGTGCCGACGCCGGCGTAGGCGTCAACGATGGTGTCAGATGAGGTGGGTTGAAGGCGGTCCCTCACCAGGGCCATCATGCGCTCGGCCTGGGCGGTATTGACCTGGAAGAAAGAGGCGGCGGACACCCTAAACGGGACGTTGAAAAGTCGCTCCGCATAAGATTCCTGGCCGGTTTCAACACCGTGCTCATCACCGCGGCCGTTGAGCGCGGGATGGACAAGCGTGTCTCCCGTGTTGCGGCCAATGCGGACCGCAAGTTGACGCTCGCGATTAGTGAGCGCGCCATCCAGCTTGCGCTTGATGTCGTTGATGCGCGGGTCCATGATCAGGCACTCATCGATGGGCTCGAACCGATGGGTGTGCCAATGGGTGAATCCGGTTACGCCTTCTCGTCGCACGGTGAATCGGGCGTTGTTGCGATAGTGCCACGGGTCCGCGGCAGCAAGGATTTCTGAGACCGGCGGTTCCACGATGTGGCCGATTCGCCGGAGCTGATCGGCGAGGACGCTCTGCTTGATTCTGCCCTGCTCTTCATATGAGATGTGCTGGAGCTGGCAACCCCCGCACGCGCCAAAATGCGGGCAGGCCGGTTCCACGCGCTCCGGCGACGATCGCAAGACTTCCACGACTTCGGCAACGATGTACGTCGGATGCTCCTCACGTACTTCAACGATGACACGCTCCCCTGCAATGCCATACGCGGCTAGAACGATCTTGCCATCGTCACGGCGTCCGACGGCCTCACCCTGATGGCCCGGGCGCTCAAGTTCAATTGTGAGTCGCTGCGGCGCGCCCTCAGGAGTAGGAGATTTGCCATTTCGCGGTGGGAAACGGCGATGTTTCTTTCTGCTGGCTTTCATCGTCTCGGAATTAGGGTAGCGGCCACACAAAGGAGGGGGCAAGGAAGGGGAGGCGACGCGGAACTTGGCACAGTGTGCTAACATTTACGAAGCACAAAGCGGCGGATTCAGGTGGGGAGCAACGATCCGTGGCAAGTATCTTATTTGGCGTGGGAGACCGCCGCGATCTTGATCGCGCGGCCGAAGAAGGCAACGCGCCGTTCGACGGGATGTACGCGGCGACGGAAGACGGCTTTTGGGCTCTGCGCCAACGACTCATCGAGGAAAAAGAGACGGCCGGAGTCTCCGTGATGATTTCGCCGGGAGACCGTATTCCTCGTGTTCGACTCATTGAAGAGCTATTGCGGCTGGAAGCGATGGGAGTCGAGCTGATCTCCGTGGAAGCGAGGGGACATCCACTTGAAATCGCCCTGACGCCGGAGAATGGCACAGCGCCTTCAGACCGGGGAGAGATGATCCGACAGAGCATGGCGCGCAAGGCGCTGCGCGGCGTCGTTTTGGGCCGGATTCCGTATGGATACAAGACCGGAGACCGTGGCCAATTGGAAGAACACCCCGAGGAAGCGTCTGTCGTCAAAATCATCTTTGGGCTTGCCGCACAGGGCAAGGGCATTCGCGCGATTGCGGCGGAATTGAATTCCCGCGGACTGCGAACTCGCCGGGGAGGCGCGTGGAGCATCGTCACAATCCGTGACATGCTGCGCAACCGTGTTTATACGGGCGCCTACAATCGGTTTGGCGCGCGTGTTGCCGGAAACCACCCTGCCCTCGTCGCATCCCCGCTATTCAAGGAGATCCAGGATCGGCTTGACGAGCGAGCAAAGCGCGCAGGATACGGGGCGGGCAGGCCGTACCTCCTGTCCGGCACCGCAATCTGCAGCGCATGCGGCAGCAATATGGTGGGCGTGACACGCCGCCAATCGTGGACACGAAATGACGGGTCTTCAGGATCCAACACCTACCGCTATTACCAGTGCGAGGCCGCGACGAACCAGGGGCGCTGCTCGTACCACACCCGGCGTTCACGGGAGTTGGACGCGGCGGTGCTGGCGCGGGTTGGCCTGGACGGGATTGCCTCACGGATCGAGGCAGCAGTCGATCTGCGAATAAGCAACCTGGCCAGAGAAGCGTCGAAGGGCCGGACTCCGGCGCAGGATATTCGATCGGCGGCGCAGCTGCTGTTCTACGAAGCGGGGCGCCTACGGGACGCGACGCGGACGCACGGGAGCGCATCGGCGGCAATCGAATCTCTTCTGCAATTGACGGATGACGACATGGCGCTTCATTCCCTGCTGCGTGACGTGGTGCTCCTGGGCGTATCACGAATAGTCGTCGGTGAGAAGGACGTGCGCGTCACCCTCAGGAAGTGACCGAGACAACCCTTTGATCATCGGCTTGATTTCCGATACGCACGTGCCGGAGGCGCCGTTGGCGTTGCCGGAGAGCGCATTAGAGATTTTTTCCGGCGCAGAGGTCGAGTTCATTCTCCATGCCGGCGACATCTACAGCCCGTCATGCCTCGATGAGTTGGAACGCGCTGCGCCTGTTTACGCGTGTGAGGGAAACGGTGATTTCTTCCGGAAAATCACGGACCCGCGCATCGAACGGACGCGAGTGATGGAGGTCGAGGGATTCTCTATCGGACTGACTCATGGACTGGCAATCCCGGAGTTTCCGCCGCATCGCACAATCGAGTCCGTGATGGGTCATGAGTTCGGACGGGCCGTCGACATCATCATCTTCGGAGACACGCACACGGAGGAGGTCGTTAAGGTCAGGGACGTTTTGTGTGTGAATCCGGGAAGCCCCACTCTGCCCCACAACCTTGATCACCTTGCTGGAACGGTAGGGCTACTGGAACTGAATCAGGGGGAGGAGCCGACGGTCCGCATCATCCGGCTTGAAACGCTGGAAGAACTGGACATGGACAACCCCGTGAAGTGGTGGAGCGTCAGGTAGGAATAATCGGGCTGTCTCCTTGACCGAAGACGGGGGCGGCACGTATGATTGATGCCACTTTCGTCACACAATCCACGAGGTGTTTCCATCAATTACGCAATCGTCCAGACGGGCGGCAAGCAGTATCGCGTGTCCCCCGGCCAAAGGGTTTCAGTGGAGAAACTCGAGGCCGAGGAAGGTGAACTCGTTGAGCTTGACCAGGTTCTGATGATTACGAACGATGACGACATCTCCGTTGGAACACCGACAATCGAAGGGGCGAAGGTAATCGCGGAGGTCGAGAAGCAGGGCAAGGACAAGAAGATTGTCGTCTTCAAGTACAAGTCCAAGGTGCGGTATCGACGCAAGCGCGGACATCGGCAGCCGATCACGGAACTGCTCGTGCGGGAAATCGTTCCCGCCTAGCTTGGCATCCCGGAAACGAAGAGAAAAGGGATAGACAACAATGGCGCATAAGAAGGGCGGCGGAACCACTCGAAACGGCCGCGACAGCCAGGGGCAACGGCTGGGTGTAAAGCGTTACGACGGCGAGACCGTGCGGGCAGGAACAATCATCCTGCGGCAGCGCGGGACGAAGATCTTTGAGGGAACCAACGTCGGGCGCGGTCGTGATTTCACGCTGTATTCGCTGATCGACGGCACGGTCAAGTTCGAGCATCAGACTCGCGCCAAGAAGCGCGTCAGCGTCTATCCCGTCGAAGCGTAGCAGCGCCTTTCACGTGCGGAGAGCATAACCATGAAGCCCGGAATTCATCCTGAGTACTACCAGACACAGGTGACGTGCGCGTGCGGGAACTCGTGGACGACGGGCGCGACGACGCCCGAGATTCGGGTGGACGTGTGCAACAAGTGCCATCCGTTCTTCACGGGGCAGCAGCGGATTGTCGATACGCTTGGTCGCGTTGAACGGCTGCGCCGCCGCTATGCGCAGGCTTCGCAGCGTCAGGGCCGACAAGAGGGCCAGGGTTAACTTTCGTTACGCGGTCGCCGCACAGCGATGACTGAGGCGGGCCGACCAACGGCAAGCACGTATGGAGGTCAGGCGCTCATTGAGGGCGTGATGATCCGTGGTCAGACGTGCGTGAGCATGGCAGTGCGTCGCCCCAACGGTGAGATCCTTGTCGAAACACAGCCCATCGGTTGGCGCTGGGCGCGGACGATTCGCCGTATCCCGTTCGTTCGGGGCGTGATCGTCCTGAGCGAGATGCTCGTGGTGGGAACACGGGCGCTGATCTTCTCCGCCAACGTTGCCTCCGAGGAGGAGAACAAGCAGGTCTCCAACCTTGACTCTCTCTCTCAGGATGGCGAGGCACAGACAGACAAGGGGCCGGGTGGCCTGTCGTCGTGGGCGGTTGCCAGTTCCGTGACGGTTAGTCTGCTGCTGGCCATCGCAATCTTCTTTGCAACGCCGGTCTTCGCGACGGGGTTGATTGATTCATGGCTGGACACGACCAATATATGGAGCAACGTGATCGAGGGCGCGATTCGCCTCCTGATGTTTGTGGGTTACATTGGGCTGATCGGACTGATGCCGGATATTCGGCGCGTATTCGCCTACCACGGCGCGGAGCATATGACTATCCATGCGCGGGAGCATGGGCAGCCACTTGATGTGGGCTCGATTCGCCAGTTCGGGACTGCGCATCCGCGATGCGGAACGGCTTTCATCCTGGTTGTGCTGGTGGTCGCAATCATCGTTCACGTGTTTTGGACGCCGCCCGGGCTGGTGGACCGTGTCATTTCGCGGGTCGTGGTGCTGCCGTTGATTGCGGGGCTGAGCTACGAAATCATCCGATTCAGCGGGTTCCACGCCAATAACATCCTGGTGAAGGCAATCATCTGGCCAAATCTGCTGCTGCAGGCGCTAACGACACGCCAGCCGGACGACGATCAGATTGAGGTCGCGATTCGAGCGCTGGAGGGAGCGCTGGAGGAGGATCAGCGTCTGGCCGCATAGGTTGGCATGGCGAGTATTATTGGGGGTGAGGATTAGGAGTCTGTCATGCCCTGGTCACGGATAGTCAACGGAGCAGCGGCGGGAGCCATGGTAACGGCGCCATTGATGGCGCTGTTTTATTTGGCCAACAAGCTCTTCGAGCTACCCTTCCCTCCCTATGACCTCTTCGACTGGATAACTCGCGTCCTGCCAGGGCCGCTCGTTACATTCGGGCTGGATCTGTTCATCGACGGGATGATCCTTGTCGGGTTGGACGTGGCGGATACGGCGAAGACGGCCGAGTTGGCCATCGCCCTGCTGCAATTCTTCGGCATGGGCGTGGCACTGATCACACTTGTGGCAATCATCGCCCCTGTCCTCACACTCAACCTCCGCCGAGCTGCTTTCTACGTGGGCATCGCCAATGGTCTTGCGCTGACATTCGTGTCTCTCGCTATCGGCGGGTCAACGTTGCCGGCAGTCGTCAGTGTTGTCTGGATTACGGGCGTGTACACACTGTGGGGCTACGCCGCCGGCGTTGTGCTTGAGGGGGTGCTGCCGCGCACCGCGGAAGAGACCCTGCCCTCGCCGATGACGTCCAGCCTCGATCCACCTGTTGAGCCCACGGCGCCCGAGGGCGTGGAGGGTGCTGCGGAACCTGATCCGGTCGTTCACACACGGCAATACCAGGAGGCCTCGGCACAGCCGACGTGGGGGGTGGGCGGCGGGATGAACCGCCGTGAGTTCATCGTCCGGGTCGGGGGCGCCGCGGCGGTTATCACGGTCGCGGGATCAGTGACAGGAAATCTCATCGGCAATGCGGGCAGCGGCGGCTCCACAATCACCATGCCTGAGGGGATGGATGAAGAGCTAATGGTGGGGGGCGTTACGTCGTTCCCGAACGATGGCGACCCCGTTCTTCCCGCGCCGGGCACGCGGGCTGAATACACCGCCGTCGAGGATCATTATCGAATCTTCATCCGGACGACGCCCACGGTTATCGACGGAACATCGTGGGTGCTTCCAATCAGCGGCCTTGTGGCGAATCCCGTGGAATTGTCGATTGAGGATATCCGCAACAATTATGAGCCTCGCAGCCAATTCATCACCCTCTCCTGCATATCGAACCGCGTCGGCGGGCCGTTGATCAGCACGACGCAGTGGACGGGGGCGAGCTTCAAGGACATCCTGGCGGACGTTCAGCCACTGCCGGGGGCGCGGTACGTGAACATCGAGAGCGGCGACGGTTTCCACGAGATCGTCGATCTTGAACTCATTGACCAGGACGAACGAATCATGCTCGCGTATGCGTGGGATGAAAGGCCGATACCCGTCGAGCACGGTTTCCCGCTCCGCATCTGGCTGCCGGACCGATACGGCATGAAGCAACCGAAGTGGATAACGAAGATGACGGTTCAAACCGAATACACAGAGGGGTATTGGGTATCGCGGCGGTGGGATGAGGTTGCGCGGGTACGCGCGACATCTGTGGTGGACACGATCTCCAGCCAGGAGGTTTTTGAGCAGGACGGCCAAACGCTGGTGCCGGTTGGCGGCATCGCCTATGCGGGAGCGCGAGGCATCTCGAGAGTTGAGGTCAGCGTGGACAGCGGGGCGTGGCAGCCAGCGCAACTCCGAGAGCCGCTTTCAGACACAACCTGGGTAATCTGGCGATACGATTGGCCGTTTGAGGCGGGCAATCACAGCATGCGGGTTCGCTGCTACGAGGCCGACGGGACGCCGCAGATCGAGGCTCAGATGGGGAATCGTCCAAGCGGTGCAACAGGTATTCACCGGCTGGCGAAGTTCGTGCCGGAGAGGGACATCTAGCCCTTTTCCCCTTTTCTCGCCACGTTACCGATGGAATGATCCGACAGGCCTGTTGCTGAACAGAGGCGGGAGACCCCAATTTCAATTGTCATTAAACTGACGTCGAAACTCCCTGCATCGTGCTAGCATCGGTAGGCAACCATTACGAAGGGATGACGCCGATTCAGTAAATGAGTGCCACCGAAGACCAGATCAGCCACGTGGTGCAGGCAATGAGCAGCGCAACGATCTCCTGCCCCGAATGCAAGACCCGTATCCGCTACGGCGACTACGAATGTCCCCGCTGCGGCAATGACATTGAAGAGCAGCTCCGGGCGTGGGCCGCGTGGATGCTTGAGCCTATACAAGACTCTTAAGTGATTCAAGGATGTCCTGATATAAATACGCATATGCGTATTTATAGATTTGCTTTTCCGTTTCGGAATTGTGGGATACAGTAAACGGCAATGTAGCTATGCATTAAGGGGCTTTTCCCGGGAAGGACAGTTCACGTGAACAACAACGTTCCACTTTCTATTGCGGCGGTTGCGGCATTGGTGCTTGCAATCATCGCTGGCGGCGCGGTGTATTTCTCGCAGCAGGGCACCATCAGCGGCCTGGAGGACGACAAGGTAGCCCTCGAAAACGACAAGGGCGCGCTTGCCGGACAGGTTGAGGAACTGGCAGCCATTACTGCGTTCGGCGGAGGCGTCAATGAGAAGTCGATGCCCACATCGACCGGCGATGTTTCTCACGTCATGGACGAGGTGTTCTCCTTCAGCACGGAATACGCCATGTGCCGCGTGGACACCAACTTCACGGACTTCGTGATGCCGACGAACGCACTGGGTCCACTCCCGATTGAGGCCCACACGTTCTACATGGCCATGGCGTCCAACAGTGTCGATAGCTATGAAATCTCCACCAACGCCGATGGCTCGACACAGATTGTCCTTACTGGCACGCTGGACTGTTTCACGGAAGTCGACCTCAGGGAGAATGCGCTGGTGCCCGATGAGTTCAAGGCGATCCATGGCAGCCGCACGGCGCCCGAACCGGCCAGCTACCGTGTAACCGCGGTCGACGGCGGCATGGGCGGCGGAGGCGCCGGTGACAGATTCGAGTTCACGACGTTCTTCGATCCGAATACAGCTCCATTCAACTACGCCGTTTTCGGCGAGGAGTTCACCTTCACTGGCACAATGACCGTGGGAGAAATCACAATCAAGGACATCGAAGTCGAAAGCATGGAGTAATCGCGCCAAGCGACCCACTTCGCAGATAGCAAAGGGGCGGCCAAATGGCCGCCCCTTCACGTTTTTGTTTACGTCATTCCTGCGAAAGCGGGAATCCAGCCCCGCCACAAACCTACTTACACCGATATCAGCTCAATTTCGCGCGATAGCGCGCTGATCGTGTCGACTGTGTTCGAGTCAGGGAAAACCGCCGTCAGGGACCAGGGCCCGGCGCGCACGATGTCAACGTCCACGACGTGGCCTTCGAGGTTGGCTTCAGACCCCTGCACGTGAACGATCTTATTCGTCCGTGTCCGTCCCGTCCATGCGTCCTTGACACGCCGCTCGATAAGGATCTCCTGCCGAGTACCGGCCAGTGGGGCGTTCAGCTCCGTGGCAATGCGTTCCTGCAGTTCCTCAACAGCCTTGCGCCGCTCTATCTTCACCTTGGGCGGAACATCATCCACGAGTTTGCGATCCGCGATGGTGCCGGGACGTGTCGAATACGGAGCAACGTGGACGATGTCGAACTTCACCTGCTCCAGAACATCCATGGTCTGCCGGAACTCCTCGTCCGTCTCGCCGCAGAAACCGACGATAACGTCCGTGCTGATGGCCACACCCGGAATTGTCTCGCGGGCGCGCTCGATAAGTTCTGTGTATTGCGCGATGGTGTACGGGCGGCGCATTCGCTCCAGGACCTCGTCCGAGCCGGCCTGGAACGGCAGGTTGAGGTGCTCACACGCCTTTGGCAACTCCGCAACGGCATCGAGGATTCGCTGTGTCATATCCCGCGGGTGGGACGTCAGGAATCGGATGCGTTCCAACCCGTCCACCGGATGAATGGCGCGGAGCAGGTCGGCAAGGTCAGGCTTGTCCGGCAAGTCATGGCCGTAACGATCAACGATCTGGCCGAGGAGAGTGATCTCTTTCGCACCCCGCGCCGCCAGCATCTCGGCCTCCCGAACCAGTTCATCAACGGGGCGGCTGGTCTCCCTGCCCCGCCGATACGGCACGATGCAGTACGTGCAGAACTCGTCGCAACCCTGGATGATGGGCACAAAGGTGCTCACGGTGGGACGCGACGGGACCAGGAATGCCTGGTCCGTGTCGCAGGAGAGGCCCTGTCGGTCTGCGGCAAACTCGACGAGCGCCGTAATATCCTGCGGGCGCATGAAGAAATCCACGTGAGGGAATCTCTCGCGCAGGGCGTCGGTTCGGGAACCGACCATGCAGCCCATCAGGGCAATGGTCACATCGGGATTCTTCTTCTTGTACGACTTGAGGGAATCCAGCCTGCCAACGACCTTGTCCTCCGCCCCCTGGCGCACGACGCAACTGTTGAGGACGACAATATCGGCATCCTCTGCCTTTTGGACGGACTCGTACCCCAACTCATCGAGGGAGAGTCCAAGACGTTCTGAGTCGGCCACGTTCATCTGACATCCGACCGTCCAAAGGTGATAACTCGCCATTCCCGTCCCCCGACATCTCCGTTTCGATTGCCCGTTGCGGGCGGATTATATGCGATGGCGGAGGGAATGGGATTCGAACCCATGTGTCCCGATTAAAGGACAAACCGCTTAGCAGGCGGCCGCACTAGACCTGGCTATGCGATCCCTCCGCGAATTGCCGTGTTCTGAGGCCATTGCCCTCGTTTACACTGCGTTCACCATGATACAACGGTTGCAGGAAAGGCCACAGATTGTGCCGGAATGACGCACACGAGCTTGAGATGACTGGCAACAACGAGAGCGAACTGAGCCGCCGCGCGTTTCTCACCATGTCATGGCGGCGCGATGATCCGGTAGCGCCCACAGAGCCATCACGCGCCGCGACCACTGACAATCTCGTCTTGCTGGGCACTATCGCAAGCCTGCGTGATCTGGCGGTCGGCGAGGTTATCACATCGCCCCGCCGCGCAGACATCCACGCCGTCCGCACGGCATCCGGCATTCTCGCCCTGCGTTCACGCTGCCCAAATGACGATGCATTAATCGCATGGCGAGACGACGAACGTTCCGAGGATACGTTAGCTCCAATTGGCCGCTTCTATTGCTCCCGGGACGCTTCGATTTTCAACCGGCTCGGCGAATTGATCGCGGGGCCTGCCAATGGCCCCCTGCCCGTCTTAGTTGTCGCCGAAGTTGCAGGCAGCCTGTGGGCGGATGAGGCGAAGCCGGAGGCGCCGGAGAACGAAGAGCGGCTACGCCGCGAATTCACGCTTCCCTAGCCGCAAGCCTGAAAATCTATTGTCCGGCGGGGTCAAGCAGGACGTAACGCTGACGACGGCGCAAACGTGAGAATGCCCGCCGCGGATCCAGGGCGAGCAGAGCCGCGTATTTGCGCAACTCCTCCATCCTTTGCGGATCGCCCGTCCTCCGCCACGCGTTATAGCTGTCCAGCATGAGATTTGTCACACGCTGCACGTCAACGCCGTGGATGAATGTTTGGGCGACTTCTGCAAGAACTTCCGCGTAGATGTCGAAGTTGTTGGACAGACGGCTGAGCACACCGTCCAGACCCGTCCATCGCGCCAGTTCATGTTCGGAGGCGAGCGCATAGTGACTCCGCCCCAGCCGCGTGTAGTAGCTGATGTCCAGCCGGGGGATGGCCTGCATTGCAGGATTGCGCCGGCGGCGCCACCTGCTGCGGCGCCCGGTCAGGCTCGCGGGAAAGATGCCGATAAGGAACAGGGTGCTGTCCGCGATGTTGCGGTTGGCCTCAAAGAGGTTCTGCGCTTCCCGCGACGCGCCATGCTCCGCTTCCTCCATGAGGCTCTCCAGCAGGCTGCCGAAGTGGGCGGCGAGGTCCGGAATCGGAAAGAGCTCCCGCATCCGCACGTGGCGCGCGAGCAAGCCTCCAAGATAGTCAAGCGTGGCGATGCTGGTGCTGTGGCGGTCTATGTAGAGTGCCTTGAGGAGGAACAGGTCGAACAGGCTCTGCAGTTCAATCCGCTTTAGTTGAGTGATGTCCGCATAGAAGCCGTCAAGAAGAGTATCGACTTCACGAGCGAAGGCGCGGTCGACGATATTTTGTCCTTCATGCGCCGACGCCGTTTCTTTGAGAGCCTGTACGGCAGTCTCTACGTCCGCCATGTCATCTCCCCGCGCTCTTTCGTCTCGATTGTACTCTCTTTGCCGGTTACTGCACGGTCTGCCACCTCACAACAGGCGACCCTTCGTCACGGATACGCCGTGCTGTTCCCTTACGGCTCAGGTGTTCAAGGTGCGAAAGTGTTTCCCCGACGGCGGCCCGCCGCAGGAACTCATCCATCTCTTCCCACGAACCAACGTCCCACGGCACTCCTTCCGCGACCTCATAGGCTGTACGCGGGGAACCGTCCGCCGCCTTGAGGACAGCATCCAGGCGCGCGTCGTGATGTTTATGGAGCTCATTCACCCGTCCCTTGAGATCGGTGAAATGATGTTCGTGCGCGGGCAAGACGAGATCGACGTCTAATTCGCCCACCTTTGCGACAGAGTCAAGATAATCGCCCAGGGGATCGCCATCCGAGGTCATCCGCACGGAGACATTGGACGTGATGATGGGAAGGATGTGGTCGCCGGTAAAGACGATTCGGGCTTCCTCGTCCACCCAGCAGAGATGGCCCGGGGTGTGGCCGGGGGTCCAGAACGCGCGCAGGTTGTGGTTGCCGGTCTTGTAGACCTCTGAGCCGTCCAACAGCAGATCAGGCGGCTCAAACTCGCGGAACAGCGCCCAGCGCCGCGCCTCCGTTTCGTCGCTCGCGCCGCGTTCTGCGGAGTCGCCATGAGACGGGATGCCTTCCGGGTGCTCCTGCCGCCGCTCTTCTTCCTGCATTGCGCGGCGGCCGCGCCGTCCCCCGAACAACTCGCCCTGCAGTTCTTCTTCCGGCACGCCATGTCGGCGATACCATGCCTTCATACGGTCGTCACCATCTGTTCGCGCCGCCTTGGGATCACGCTTGATCGCCTCCATGGCCGCACGGAACGGGCTCTGCTCCCAGTCGATGCGGTGCATGGCCGTGCGGCCGCCGGTGAGCTTCTTGGCGTCGATGGCAAGGCCATAGTGATCCGGGTGGTTGTGCGTAATAAGGATGAAATCGATCTGGCCGGGCTTGATTCCCAGCTGTCCCACCAACTGATCTTCGAGAGCTTCAATGCCCTCCTCCGAACGGAGGCCGGTGTCAATGAGGATGGGTTTGTCGGGACCAGTAACGAGATATGGGAGGGTGTAGCCCAGAGGGTTTTCCGGCATCGGTATGCGCATCTGGAAGATGCCGGGAGCTACTTCATTGACGGATTCTGACATTACGCAAGTACCTCGCATGCGCCTTAGCGCATCTCATGCCATGTTGCCGCCGATTATATCAGCCGATGTGCTATCTAGCTTCAATAAAATCGTCTCTGAGCGTTCCATAATCCTGGCCGATAGATGCGCCGCGCTATCCAAACGTTTGTTATACTCAAATCTGGTGCGTCATAATGCACAGGGCAGGTTTATGGCGGACGCTTTACGGGGGCTTGGTAACTACAGCCTTTCGAGCAATCGCCATGCACTGCTGGCCTGCCGAGAATTGTAGTCGCAAGGGGGAAATTAGTGGCAGCCACACGAGACTTTGTGATCCGCTTCGCGGGCGAAGGCGGACAGGGCATGGTAACCGCATCCGAAGCCCTCGCCGCAGCAGCCGCGCAGGTGGGATACCACGTGATGACATTCGTTACTTTCCCGTCCCAGATCATGGGCGGGCCCACGTGGAGCCAGTGTCGCATTTCCGTGACACCGGCGCTCAGCAACGGCGACACGCTTGACGTGCTCGTCGCGTTCAACGAGGAGGCTTACGAAGTTCACAAGGAAGAGCTTCGTGACGGCGGCATCCTCGTCTATGACTCCGCAGTCTTTGAAGTGCCGGAGGAAGACAAGGGCTCGATGAACATCGTGGCCCTGCCCTACGAGGAGCTTGGAAAGTCAACCGGCAACCCGCGCGCCGCGAACATGGTCATCCTCGGCGCAGTTGCGCAGTTCGTCGCGTGGCCTGAGCAGTACCTTGAGGACTTCAACGTCAAGCGCTTCACACGAGGCCGGCCGAACGACGCCGAAGTCGTTGCGGCCAATAGCATGGGCCTCGGGCTTGGGCGCGATGCCGCGAAGGAGAGCGGATTCTCGCTTGGCGAGTTGGCCGCTCCCGATCCACCCGATTATGAGCAGATCATCATCAAGGGCAACGAGAGCTTTGGCCTCGGTGCTCTGGCCGCGGGTCTGAACTTCTTTGTCGGTTACCCCATATCGCCGGCAACGTCCATCCTCGTCTTCATGGAGCAGAACCTCCGCGGCGAGGGTACGTTCGTCTACCAGGCAAGCTCCGAGATCGAGTCCATCAGCACCATCGTCGGCGCAGGATTCGTTGGCAAGAAGGCCATGACGTCTACCGCAGGGCCGGGTTTCTCGCTCATGAGCGAGGGACTGGGCATGGCATGGATGATGGAGATTCCATGTGTCATCGTCGACGTTCAACGTGGCGGCCCCGCCACCGGACTGCCCACCAAGTCGGAACAGTCCGACCTGTACATGGCGATGCATCCGGCGCACGGCGACTCGCAGTTGCCGGTCATTGCCCCCGGCACCATTGAAGAGTGCTTCTACGCAGCGATGCACGCCCTCAACTGGGCGGAACGCTACCAGGGACCCGTGATCGTGCTCTCAGAGCACATGCTCTCCGAGCGCGTGCAGAACATCCGCAAGCCTGATCCCTCGCTCGTCGAGGTAGAGGCGCGGCAAGTCTACACCGGTACCAACGGGTACAAGCGCTACGAGGGAGATAGCGTCACACCCATGCCGCTGCCTGGTGGCCCTGGCGCGTACGTCGCCAACGCGAGCGAGCACGATACTATCGGCGACACAACGCACCTGCCGATTCATCACGTCCGTGGCACGGAGCGCCGATTCGCCAAGTTGAAGCTCCTTGAGGACACACCGTACGAGTCTCGCAACACGGACAACGACGTGGTCATCCTGCCGTGGGGCGGCTCCAAGGGCCCGGCCCATGAGGCGTACGAGCAGATGATGGAGAACGGCGTGCCGGTGGGCTGGTACTACACCATGTTCATCTCCCCGCTCAATCCCAAGCTGCTGGATGAGCTGCGATCCAAGAAACTCGTGCTGGTTCCTGAGCTCAACTACCTTGGTCAGTTGTCCTCCATCCTGCGCCAGCACGGCGTGAACGCGAAGTCCCTTACCCAATACACGGGCCTGCCATTCAAGGTGGCAGACCTGGTTGAGAGAGTCACCGCTGAGGTTGAGGCCATGGCGGGCAGCAAGGTCGGAGTCTAGCGCCCTGCGCATGGGCCAAGTCGAAAGAGAGAGGTAGCAGACAATGACGAAGCGGAACCCCGAGTACGATTTCAAGTGGTGCCCCGGCTGCGGCGACTTCGGCGTCAAGCGCGCCATTGAGTTGACGATCGCAGCACGCACAACTGAAATGAACATCCCGTTCGAGAACAACGTGATCGTCGCCGGAATCGGTTGCTCGGGCAACCTGGTTCACTTGACTGACGGCCCACAGCCGTTCGGTTTTCACGGCATCCACGGGCGCACCCTGCCCGTCGCGTTTGGCATCAAGAGCGGCAATCCGGAGATTGAGGTCATGGTTGTCGCCGGCGACGGCGATTTCTTAAGCATCGGCGCGGAGCACATCGGCCCCGCCGCACAGCGCAACCTGAACGTGACCTGCGTGATCATGGACAACGGCGTGTACGGCCTCACGAAGGGACAGAGTTCCCCCACCACACAGTTCGGCGTCGTGACCAGCACCACGCCTGGCGGCAAGATCGAAGGAGAGGTCAAGCCGTTCCAGTACTACCTGTCACTGGGCGCGTCGTTTGTCGCATCGGCCTTCTCCAGCAAGCCGCGAGAGATGGCGCAGATGATTCGAGAAGGCATGGACTATCCCGGCTTCTCCATCGTCCACGTGCAGTCTCCCTGCACCACCTATAACGACAACTACGACATCCTCCGAGGCAACGCCAAGAAGGGCATTGATCCGCTGACCTATGACCTCCCGGAAAGCCACGATCCGACGGACTTCAGCGAGGCGCTGAGGGTTGCGCAGGATCCTGGTATTCCGCTCGGCGTCCTGTACGCGGCAGACAACTCCGAGCCTCTTGACGAGCGCTACAGTAACCTCAACGCTCGCCTGCGCTCCCGCGACGTGGACGAGATGATCGCGTCCTTCGCAATCCAGTAGACGCGGAACACATACGCCCATGGCCCCGCAGACGCTGGAGGCCCGGCTTAGAGACGAAATACGGCGAAGGGGTCCCATCCCCTTCGCCGATTTCATGCGCGTCGTCCTCTACGACCCGGACGGCGGCTACTACAGCAGCCTCGACGAGCGCATCGGCCCGGCAGGCGATTTCTATACCGCGCCCGCCACGCATCCGGCGTTCGGGGCGTTGCTCGCCCTGCAGCTTGAGCGATGCTGGGAACTGCTGGGCAGGCCGGAGACCTTCACGATTGTCGAAGAAGGCGGCGGCAAGGGGCGCCTCGCCGAGGATGTTTTCAACTACGTGCGGCATTTGACTCCGGCTTTCAGCAGAGCCATCGATTACCGCATCGTGGAGTTCGAGCGGAACGGGCGCGTGACTCCGCCACAGGATGGCGGCACGGAGTGTGTCATCAATTGGGACGGGGACACCCTGCCAGACGAAATTGAGGCAGGCGCAATCATATCCAATGAGTTATATGACGCCATGCCGCGCCATCGCGTGATTCAACAGGGTGAAACGCTCTACGAGTTGCTGGTGGACGCAACGGACGCGGGATTCATCGAGACGATTGCGGAGCCGTCGACACCTGCGCTGGAGGAGCGCCTGAGACAATTGGATGTGACGCTGCCCAACGGCAGCAAGGCGGAGATTGACCTTGAAGGAACTGAGCATCTGAGAGAAAGTGCATCCCGGCTGCAACGCGGATTCGTCTTCACCATTGATTACGGTTATCCCGCCGCCACGCTGTACGACGGCTCGCGACGGGAGGGTACTCTGCTCTGCTACCACCGTCATACGTCCTCCACCAACCCCTATATCCGGCTGGGCAGGCAAGACATCACGGCGCACGTGGATTTCACGTCGCTGGCACGGGCCGGAGAGCAGGCGGGACTGCGAACGGAAGGCCTGTTGACGCAACAGCGGTATCTCAAGAAGCTCGGATCGCAGGCGTTCATCGATGCGCTGCGTGAACTTAATCTACCGCCGCAGGATGTCATGGCCAATCGCATGGCCATCCTTGAACTCACCAAGCCGAGCGGGTTCGGCGGGTTCGGTGTCCTCATCCACAGCACGGGCACAGAGGAAGGCGAGCCCTTTGGTGCGGATGAGATTGTCATCAGCCGCGCCCGAGGCGGGTTGGACGGCCTTCCGCCTGCCCTGCTGACACCCGATCATATGCCGCTACTGGCCGGGCGCTATCCGCAGTACTCTGAACTGGACAACGTCTGGCCAATGACCCAACGACCGGAAACAACCGAGATTACTACAGGAGGCACACAGTAATGACAGTAGCGGACAGACTAAAGGAACTCGGAATCACTCTTCCTCCACCCGCCACACCTGGCGGCAACTACACGCCCGCCAATCGCGTCCACAATACGCTTTACGTTGCCGGACAGCTCCCCACCCAGGACGGTGAGCTTATCTCTCCTGGCAAAGTTGGCGCGGACGTGACAGTTGAAGAGGCGGCGGAGGCCGCCCGAATCGCCACACTCAATGCGCTTTCGGCAGTGGATAACGCGCTGGAGGGCGGCCTTGACGCCGTTGAGTCAGTGACGCGAATCACCGTATTCGTGAATGCCCTGCCCGATTTCGATCAGCACTCGATCGTTGCGAACGGCGCGTCTGACCTGCTTGTCGCAGTTCTGGGCGAGGCGGGGCGCCATGCACGTAATGCTATCGGCATGGGGTCCCTGCCACGCGGCTCCTGCGTGGAGGTGGAAACCAACTTCAAGGTGCGCTAGCCCACCTCCGCCATCATCATCCGGGCGACATCTTGCCCTTGGCGGATGCTGTAGTTGGTTCCACGGTCCTCCGGATAAATCTGACTCATGGCCGCGAGCCAGAGACCGTCCACGGGCGTCTTGTTGGGTGGGATCTTCTCGCTGAAATGCGTGGTCATGATGGGCTGCGCCGCGCCCTCGCGGTGGACGTACGTCCGCTCCACCCACGACAGGTCGAATTCCGGGTTGATTTTCTTTAAGTGCTCGACATAGCTATCGATAAGCTTTTCATCTGAGAGCGACCATCGGGGATCATCGGACGTCACGTAGTCCGCCGTGTAGAGGATGTGCTTGCCGCCGTAGACGGAGGGCGGGACGAGGTTGGTCTGCTCCAGCGCGAGCAGGAACGGAATGTCCGCGTCTGCGATGTTGAGCCAATAAATCGGCGAGAGACTGCGGTTCATCACCCAGATCACAGCAATCGCGCCCTCGTAGTCGATTGTGCTGACCCTATTTAGATAATCCTCGGGTAGATCCACAAGACGCGGCAGGAGGAAACTCGGGACGGTGGCAAGTACTGCATCATAGTCGCGTTTTTCTTCAGTTCCGTCCGAGTCGGCAATCGTCAGCCCCGTCACCCGATTGTTAGCAGTTTCGATGCGGGACACGCCGACGCCCGTCCGCACCTCGCCGCCCATCTCCTTGATGCGCTGTTCAAGGGCGTCGATCAATACCTGCCAACTGCCTTCGATATAGCCGAGCTGCTCACGTCCCAGCAATCCCTTGCGGGAGGCAACACGCGTTGCGAACTTGCTCCACATCCACGGCATGGCGATCTGCTCGGCATAGCGCCCGAATTTGCCCCGCAACAGCGGCTCCCATATCTCCTCGTAGTTGCGCCGTCCGGCCCACTTGCGCATGAACGCAGCTGCCGTTGTGTCTTCCAACCGCTTCCAATTCTTGATGCGCTGGATGTAGAGCGTCACCAAGCCCATGCGGATGCGGTCGAAGAAGCCCACTGGGCTGAATCTCAGGAGGTCCGTCGCCGTGGCGAATGGAAAGATGCTTCCGTGCGTGAAATAGCCGACTTTCGAGTCTTCCCAGATAAGGCGGTCCTTCAGCCCGAGTTCGTCCAGCAAACCGATGATCGTGACATCGGACAGGAAGAGGTGGTGATAGAAACGCTCCAGCCGCCCGCCGCCAACGTCGAACGTGGACGCCAGCCCACCCAGGAACGGCGCGCGCTCAAACAACTCGACGGTGTGGCCCGTCTTGGCGAACTCATAACCCGCAGCAAGTCCGCCAACTCCACCGCCAATGATTCCGATCTTCATTCAGCCGCCTTTGCCTGCCCGGTGTCTGATCCGTTCATCCCACTCGCAGGACGCAGCACATCGCGCAGCGGCACGCCCTCCAAAATGAGCAGGATTGCTCCAGCTATCGTAACGGGAACCCACAGCGTGGCGTGGATGACAACCGCATATGCCGTGGCAAGCCCCGCTCCCACGCCGGCGCGGACAAGCGTCTCTTTCGCGAGGAGCTCAAACGGTCCGATGCCACCGGAGGAGGACGGCACGGCGGTGGCAAGGTTCGAGGCAGCGACGGCAACACACAGGACAACAATCGGCGTATCAACGTCCATCGCCACAGCTACAAGGATATAGACCAGAGCTTCGCCCGCCCACACGGCGTTGGAGACCACGAACCAGAACGGTATCTTGCGCGCGTCCTTGAGAGCCGCGAAACCGTGGAGCAACGATTCTGCAATACCCATCAGACGCGTAGCGTATCTGTCGGGGAGCGGTCGAGTGACTGTATGGCCCATGCGCAGCGCAGCGTCAGGAAACAGAACGGCGAGCATGACAGCCACACCGGCGCTGATAAACACGACTGCAGCCACCTGCGCGGCAAGCGTCAGCAGCGGTGAAAGCGTCCACATGGAGGCGAAGAACAGCAGGCCGATGCCGAGCCAGAGGAGGAGCGTGAGGCCGTCGAGGATGCGCTCCACGGCGATAGTCGCCAGGCTGGCCGTCATGTCCAGTCCGGGGTTGCGGCGCAACAGATAGGCCCTAACGAATTCGCCCAATCGGAGCGGCAGGACGTTGTTTGCCGCATAACCGATTGTCGCCACGAAATACGAGCGCCCAAGTGTCACACCGCCCAAGTGCGCCAACAAGCTCTGCCAGCGCCACGCGCGCAGGGTGAATGCCAGGAAATAGACGATCACCGCTGGAATGAGCCAGAGGTAGTTCGCCTCTGCGAACGCGTCAAAAAATTCGTCGAAATCGATGCTCCAAAAGACGAGGGCGAGAAATGCCACGCTTACCGCGAGCGCGAAGAGAGTACGTCTGTTGATGAGCATTGGGGCGTGGACCTAGGCAGGCCCGTAGACCGGATCGGGCGGTGTGCTCAACTCCGGCGTATAGTCGGACGGGAAATAGACGTAGATGTCGGAACTCCCAAGACGCCACGGCGGCTCACGCAGCGTCCAATAGGTCCAGATGGTTGACCACGCGCTCGGGTCGATCACACCTCGTGCAATGTCACCAACGCCCAGCCCCTCATAATACTGGTCGCCCCGATAGACGCCCTCCGGGAACCACCATCGGAGCGGTATTCGGACACGATTCGCCGCGTCCGATCCCCATTCAGCCGTCTGAATGTTGGAGGCGCTGTCCCTGTTGAGGGCCATGATGAAGCCGCGCGGAGGATTCTCATCGGTCACGACAGGTGATCCCTCCCCGCAGATGCTCTCACCGCCCATGCACCGGTATTCAACGTTTGTATAGTCACGCAAATACCAGTGCCATGGCCATGAGAATCCGTGCGCAGTATCGATCGTGAGCGGCAGATCCTGTCCGTTGCCTGTGGCGGCTGCGTAGCGGTCGATCTCATCGACGGCCTGCTCGAGCGCAGGCGAGGTCTGCGTGTAAACAAGCATCTCCACAGGCACATCGCCGTTCTCAAAGCTGGCGCGAAGCGAGGAACGAGCCGTGAGAATCAGAAGCACAGCCAGTCCCCCAACTGCTGCCGCATGGCCCACCCGGCGGGCATCGGCTTGCCGGGATATTTGGCGAATCTGGTTGAAGGCCCGCGGCAGGTATTGGCCGAGGCCGCGTCCCGCAATCATGATGATTGGCAGCGTGAGATGAATGGACAGCCACGGCATCTTCTCGCCAGCCATGAGCAAGAGCACGAGCGCAAGCACGAACCAGTAGATGAGAAAGACGTCAAACGTCATGAAGGCAGGTCGTCGCCGGAGGATAAAGAAGCCCGTTACGAGCGCCACGGCAAGCGGCAGGAGTTCATACACGGACAGAACCATGAAGTAGTAGTACCAGGGCTGACTCCCCCGCCCGACCTCCTGTTGCGCCACCCAATACCCCAGGGACTGCCACACGCCGCTGCCAAGGCCGATTCCATTCGTGAACAGCGTGGTAAAGAGTACGGCGATAAGGAGCCAGAAAACCCCGGCGATAATCAGCCAATGTCGTCTATGCCAGAGGATGCCCAGCGCAGCGCCAACGCCAAACAGGGCCAACAGTAGGAAAACGGCGATGTCCAGCGCCTGGATGCCGAACAGCGTGCCCGCGGCAGGATTCTGGATTTCACCCAGGTTTGCCAAGTCGAATCCGATGCCCGGCAAGCCGGAGAGCCTTTCAATGATCCACGTCGTCACTCCCGGTCCCTGTGAAATCGGCGAACCCACCGGCCCCGGAAGATTCGTCAACGCGCCCTCCCCAACGGTCACGCCCGAATCCGGGTTCGCCAGGTGAATCCCGAGGATGTTCTGAAAGAGTGAGAGTCCCGCCGCACCCATCGGCAAAACGAGTGTCGTCAGTATCAGACCGAACACGGCGGCGGGCGGCCATTCGCGCAGCGGCGTGCGAATGAGCCGCTTCGCATCACCCACATGGGCAATAAAGAGGAATGTGAGCGGCACCAGCACAAGAAGATACATGATCTCCTTGGTGGCAAAACCGATCGCCAATGTTGCCGACGCGATGACGAGGTACCGCAGTCGCCGCGAGTCCATGTATGCCCACATCGCCCATAAGAGGACGAGCGTGATGAGGACCATATAGATGTCATTGCGAGCGAATCGGCTGAAGTACAGGATGCCCGGCGAAATCGCCAGCAGGCCCGATGCTGCAAGAGCGCCAATTGTGCCCATCTTGTGGCGGAACAGAAGATATGGAAGCGCAACCACGATTGTGCCGAGCAGGGCTGGCAGCAGACGTAGGGTCGCGTCAGAGGCGCCAAACAGCCGAAACACAAAGTTCGTCGCAATGAACTGAACAGTGCCGTGCAGGAGAGGATTGTGAATAAACCCACCGCCCTCCGCCATGAACCAGGAATAGTAGCCGTGCAGGCTCTCATCATGGTGAACGGCTCGCGTCTCCAGGTCCCAGAAACGCAGAACGGCAGCAACAACCACGATAGCCACAAGAACGCCAGCTTCAGGTCGCCGCGCCCACGCTTTGGCATCGTCAAACGTTTGCTGCCACGGCATGCGTGATATCAACGTTCGATGCCCTTGGGGTATGGCAGGAGTGCCGGTGGAATCGGAGGCGGCATCTTCAACCCCGTCTGTTGACTGGATATCTTGTCCGGCATCAACCGCCGGGCTGGCCCTTGTTGCCGAACGGCGGCGGTTTCGCCTGCGCTGAGATTGATTCATGGTCAAATCTAACTATACCGAGACTGGTATCAGATGATGGGCACGTATCGCAGTATCGTTGTGTTTCCCGACTCAAAGGCCACCTCGAGGCGGTTTGGCATGGAGGCAAGCAACCTGCCTGCTGTGTCCTCTCCAAAGTCGTTCCGTTCCAGTGAGCCGACGAAGATATAGTCGATGCCGTAGAACTCCAGCCTGAGTTTCAGTTGATCCTCACCAAGGTCTTCGTTCTCCGTAACAGATTGTCCGCGATAAATCTCCTCCGTGTATTCGATTCGCGGTCCAAATAGTTCGGCACCGCCACGCCATTGCAGTTCATGTCCCTGCCAACCCATAGGCGTCGGCAATCCGGTGATCGCGGAAACGCGGCCGTAATCCGAATAGTCGTCTCCATGCGCTTCAAGAACGTGATCGCCTCGGTCCGCATTATTCAGCAGCCAATCGATGGTAACCGCGTCATCAGGGAATTGCTCTCGGTACGTTGCGAGTCCGTCCAGCTCAATGCTGGTTGACGGCGAACCCTCGATGCGTTCGGCTGCGCCAAGGGGGCCATAGGCCGCGCCGACCAGCAGAAAAACCAGTCCGCCAGCCCCTGTCACAATGAGGCCACCCTGCAGTGGTGAGAAGCGTGCCGGGCGCTGGGAAATTACCCATGCCGCACCGATGCCCGTTGCGACTGCCAGCAGGGTCCATACCTGGTAATGCACCTTGAAGACGGTGTTCATGCGAACGCCGAACGAGTCCCAGACGTAAAACGCCTCCGTGATGACGATGCCCATCGCGGCTGTGGCCACCAGCAGGCACGCAAACTGAATACCCTGCGGCAGAGGGCCGTCCTCCCGTCCGGTCGGCAGCACAGCGAGAAATCCAACTGCGGCCAACGCCATCGCGGGCGCAGCCACAAGCCAACGAACACCGACATCAGTCACTGTCGGCGGATCAACAGGAATGGGGGCGTCATGCGGCAGGAGGTTCCATCCAATCACCACGAGAGTCCAAAGAATGAGTGGGAGAGCAGCAAAGAACGTGATGCCGCCCAAGTACAGATTCGAAACGTCCTTATGCCTCAACCGAATATAGGCGAACGCCGCCGGTGGGAGAACGGCCAGCGCCATCGGCCCCCAGATGCGCGCGTAGTGGCTGAGCTCAGTACCGGAGGCGTGGACGGGCAAGACGCCCTGCACGCCGCTGCTCACGGTCAGGTAGAACGGGGAGAAAAGGGCCAAGGAAAGGAGAGCGATCGCCGCAGCCGGGACAACAATGTCGAGGGCCGTCTCCTTGCTGGCCAAGGTCTGTCCGAGGCCCTCTTCGCGCAGTCGTAGGGCCATGATGGCCACGAGCAACAGCAACATATAGGCCAACCAGTCCCATGTGTTGATGAAGCCAAGCGCACCAATGATCAGCGCGGTGAGGAAGAGTTCACCAGCGCGCTGTCTGGGCCATGACATATCCGGAGCGTCCGGCTTGCACAGCCACGCGAGCGTCACGGTGAGAGCGAGCAGGACAAACGGCAGCGCCATGACATGCGGGTGGAGGTCACCCAGCAAGAAGCTGAACGCGGGGAATTCATCGATAGGAGAAAGCACTCCCGGGTCCTCAATGATGCGCGTGGAGTCCCACCACCAGAAAGTGAATCCCGTCGCCCCTTCCAGCGACAGCGCTTCTGTGAGGGCTCGTATCCCACCGCTGAAGTTGCCGGCAATCAACAACGCAATGACTGCCGCGACGCCGCCAAATACCGCCACGGCATCCAGCCTCGGTGGTTGGACACGCGCGAGTCCGGCCCGTAAGACCGCGTTCATCGTCAGGGAAAAGGCAGCGACGGCCGTGAGTGCGAAAAGCGTGATGAATGCAAGGTTGTAGCCCACAGTCGCCGCAGCTCCAGTGAGTTGAGCAGGGATGCTGAAGATCAGATAGCCGAAGTGGTAGTAACTGATGGAATGACCCGCCAGCCACGGATCGGCGGCAGGGAACATCGGACTGCGCAGGGAGCTTGCCAGGAAGGCAAGATCCATCGGTTGTTCTGTGGTGAGGCCGGTAATGGATGTTGAAATGGTGATGTCCGGCGCCAGGACGCGGAAAACGGTGAACAGCGCGAAGGCAGACAGGAACACCGCTTCGCTCGCTGCGAGCAATCGCCAACGACTACGGACAAAATCGACCATCTCCTCGCGGTTTTGCCGGGCCAGAACGATGCTTGCGCCGAGAAGCAGCGCAAAGACGGCCAATAGTGAAAGCAGTCCGTTGTCCAGGACACGAGCGGTGACGAGCGCCCAATACGCGTAGGCCAGCACAAGGATGCCCAGTACCTTTGAGACGCCGTAGCCACGATCCGGCAGGTCACGAAAGAACGGGAACGCCCATGCAAAACCCGCCGCCCCGATAACCTGGAGCAGGACGAGCCAGAGAACCAGGTGGAGCATGAGAGGAGGTTCGGATCGCTCGCGCCTCTACGCGAGCAGCGCCGTCACGAACGCCCGGGCGTCGAATGGCTCAAGGTCATCGATGCCTTCGCCAGTTCCGATATACGTCACGGGGACGCCGAACTCACGGCGTATGGCAATCGCAATGCCGCCCTTTGACGTGCCGTCCACCTTGGTGAGGATCACTCCGTCCACGCCCACCGCACCCATGAACTCACGTGCCTGCGAGAGGCCGTTCTGTCCTGTTGTCGCGTCCAGAACAAGCAGAACTGTGATGTCCGCCGCATCGACGGTCCGCTCCACAACCCGCCGCACCTTGCGCAGCTCATCCATCAAGGATGTCCTAGTCTGCAGGCGTCCGGCCGTGTCGATGATGACGGTGTCGACATCGCGTGACTTGGCCGCCGCAACACCGTCAAACGCCACCGCGCCGGGGTCTGCGCCGTGCTGCTGCGCAATGACGGGCGCGCCGAGTCGCTCGCCCCATACCTGCAACTGCTCAATGGCCGCGGCACGGAAAGTATCGCCCGCCACAAGCAGCACACGCCGGCTTTCGGCCATCTCGCGCCGCGCCAGTTTGGCGATGCTTGTGGTCTTGCCGCTGCCATTCACACCGACCACGAGGATGACGTGGGGCGTACCTTTCTTGTGCTCAGATGAGGGAGGAGATGCGCCATTGGCAGCAACGTCCACCAACTCGGCGGCGAGCGCATCACGGAGATCGCCCGGCTTTGCGCCGCGTATCTTCTCAACACGGTCGCGCGTGCGTGAGATCAGTTCTTCGCTGAGGTCGAGACCAACATCCGCGCCTATTAGCGCCTCCTCTAACTCATCCCACGTCTCCGCCGGTATCGAGTTTCTGCCGAAGATGCTTGTGACGCGGCCAAACCACGCACGCTTGGTCTTGTCAACGCCCTTTTCGATCGATGAGGCCACGGCTATCAGCTAGTCCGCCGGGTCGATGGCAGACTCCGCCTCCATGCGGATCTCAAGTGCGTTAGCGTGAGCGACAAGACCCTCAGCGCGCGCTATGGCGATTCCGCTCGGCCCGAGGTCTTGCAATCGCTCTTCCGGCACGGCGACGAGGCTGGTCACCTTAAGAAATTCAAAGACGTTGACGGGAGAGCTGTACCGCGCCGCGCCACCTGTGGGCATGGAGTGGCTCGGCCCCGCGATGTAGTCCGCCAACACCTCCGGTGAGTGCTCACCCACAAAGATGCCGCCCGCGTTGCGCAGGCGAGGGATCAGCGCGTGTGGATCCTGCGTCATGATGCACAGGTGCTCCGGAGCAAAGGCGTTGCAGAAATCAGCGATTTCATCATCGGTGTCGACAATGACGAACCCACCCGTCTGTGTGGAAAGGTGGGCGGGTGAGTTCTCCGGCAAGTCCCGCAATTGACGCTCCAGTTCCCTCCCCGTCCGGGTTGCCATTCGCTCCGATGTCGTCACCATGACAACACGCGCCTCGGGGTCGTGTTCCGCCTGCGCGAGCAAATCCGCCGCACACAGCGCCGGATCGGAACGATCGTCTGCTATCACCAGCGTCTCCGTCGCGCCTTGCAGAGAATCAACACCCACGACGCCGTAGACAGCCTTCTTGGCCAACTGTACGAGCAGATTGCCTGGGCCGAATATCTTGTCCACCTGTGGGACCGACTCTGTGCCGAGCGCGAACGCGGCGATGCCCTGTGGACCGCCAACACGAAACACGCGGTTAATGCGCGCGATGCTACACGCTACCAGCGTGACGGGAGCGACGACGCCATTGGCCCGCGCGGGTGTCGTCACGAAAATCTCCGGCACATTGGCCACGCGGGCAGGGATGCCAATCATCAAGACGGTTGAGGGATACGCAGCGCGGCCGCCGGGCACGTAAATGCCGGCACGCTGCACGGGACGGATGAGCTGGCCAACACCGCGTTCAAAGTCCATCCAGCCGGTTCGTGACTGCTGCACGTGAAATGCTTCAATCTCTTCTGCAGCCCTGTGCAACGCGTCAATGACATGGGTGTCCACGCTGTCGTAGGCTCGCGCGATTTCCTCCTGGGTGACCTCCAGCGCCGAGAGCTCTACGCCGTCGAACTTGCGCGCGAGTTCACGAATGCCCTCGTCGCCGTCCACACGCACAATCTCAATGACGCGCCGAACAGCCTCTTCCGGCGAAATCTTCTCGCTGAACGCCCGCTCAAGAAAAGAGAGTGTGGATTCCGACGCCTGCGGGTTGAGCCACGGGTTAGCCGCAATCAACCCGGCCTTGCCCTCTTCAAGTCCACGGAAGACCTTCATGCAAGAATCTCCTCCGCGTGCTTGAGCGACTGCTCCATAGCGATGGCGCGATGCTTCTGAATAATCTCACGGGGGATGCGGTCATAGACACGCTCAAGCATCCCCTCCGGATCGGCCATCAACTGCTCGACTTCCACGCCGTCAAGATCCGGATCATCCAGGTAGCGAGAGATGAAGCGCGGGAATTCCGCCCACGTGCCGGGCAGTGTCAGTACACGCCCAGCCACAAATTCACTCCATTCGCGCAGAATACTTTTTTCGATAAACGGGGCAGGCACGGCATCGATGATGTGATTCGACGCGATAATCGTTTTCTGCCAGTCCATCAGCTGTTCGCGGTCGCCACGTATGCCAACCTCCAACTCATACTGCATGGCTCTATCCAGGATATTCTTCGTAGGCTCAGCGCCAAGATACTCATCGTCCTCAAAAAAGGGACGATAGACGTTGACGATCCACGCCTCGTCTGCGGCAAGGTGGCTCGCATAACCAACAAGAAACGCAGTCAATGCCCAGTCATCCTCCGGGGATCGAGAGACAATGTCAGGCAGCGCCTTTTTCATGCCGCGAAAGCCGTCTCCTACTCCGCCCTCGGTCAGGTGAAAAAAATGGGTGTCCTCACGCGGCTCGCGGGTCATCACACGCCGGTCGGGCGCGGTGGAACCCAGGAGGGCCGCGCCAATGTGCTCCTGAAGCTCGTCAATATCCAGTTTGTCCACTAGCTCCTGGATAATGCTCAGGTGTACCGCCAGCATCGGCATGGCATCAACACCCGTTAGCGTAGGGGCAGTTCCGGCGGCTCGCCGAAGTGCTGAGTGAGGGGAAAGGCGATGACGTCCGTCGCCCCAATCGTCCGCAGCGATTCAGTCGCGACGAGCTGCTCGGTCTGCTGATGATTGATGACGAACGACACGGAAAACCATTGTTGCCCATTTTCGCTGTCAAGGCTCTCACGCGTGACCACCGGAGCTATCGTGGGCCCCTTCAGCCCTACACTGCCCAAAGACGGCAGATCGAAAAGCTTGCGGGCAACATCTTGAGGCGTATCCCCCGGGACGTTGGCCATGACCACGTAGCGCCCTTCTGCGTTGAGATTGGCGTGGATGTATTCAAGCACCAGCCAGGCGGACTGCACGGCCTGATCGTCATAGACTTCCTTGTTGACACAGGCGACAAGCGCAGCGCTTGAGTGCAGTATCGGCCGGGGTGGATTACCCAAGCGAAGCCCGGTCAGGGAGTGGGCTGAGAGCGTCGATCCCGTGACGACAACATCTGCTATAAGGTCAGCCGCGCCCAGGTGTGGCAGCAACTCGTGCGAACCCTGGAACAGTCTCACTCCTTTGCCGGAGATGCCGTGAGCCTCCATGTAGTTCTGCGTGAGGCCGGGATATTTGGTGGCGACGCGCAGATCCCGACCGAGCTGCCGGGACCATCCCGTTAAATCGCCGACCGGAATATCACCGGAATCGCCAAACCGGCGGCTTGGCGCGGCCAACATAAGCCTACTGTGTCCGAACCCCAGATCCGGGATGAGGCACGACACGTTCTCCAAGCCGGTCAGGCTTTTCTCTTCAAACCAGTCACGTCCGGTGATGCCGAGATGCGCGCCGCCCTCGGCGACGATGGACGGAATATCATCCGGTCTGAGAAAGACGGCCTCGCACTCGGGAATATCGCGCACCTCTTCGACAAGGCCGGTCCCACGACGGGATACATGGATGCCACACGCGTTGAGCATCGACATCGTGTCGTTTGCCAATCGGTTGTTACTAGGAAGAGCCAGCCGCAGCACGTTTGCCTCGCCTCTATCCACGCATACCGCATATGTCACATGGTCGCGGCACGCCAAATTATCATGCGTTCGTTCTTGTAGATTCTAACGTAGGCCAAACTCAGAATAAAACGTCACCCACAAAGGGCAGATTCTCGATAAAGTCCACGCCATAGTAGCCGGCAATTGCTATCGCGGTCACGAGGATCAGCTTGCCCGCCGCCACGATGAGCAGAAAGCGTCCCAGTGGATAGCGAATCGCGCCTGCCCACACGCCTGCAAAGTCAAACGGCAGGGGGGTGGCCGCAAAGACAAATATCGCCCAGCCGCGCCAACGCTCCCCCATTGTTTCCAGCCTCTTGTACCACTTGCTCTCATCGACCAATGATGAGCCGCCCCGCCCTGCCATGTACGCCGTAATCTCTCCCAACGCCGCGCCGGCCGCGCCGAAGACTCCAATAAGAAAGGGGTTGAGAGTGCCGGATACGGCGAAAATGACCGCGTGACCGGGAACGGGGAACAAGACGACTGTCGCGCTGTTGATGAGCTGGAGGAGGAAGACACCTGCGTACCCCCAGTCGCCGAATCCTTCAACGAAGCTCGCGTAACGAATGAGCAGTACAACGACTGTGATCGAGACAACGAGCGCTCCACCAAGTTGGAGCGCCGCAACCAGGCGATTCTCTCGCCGCTGGGTGCCCGAAGACGCCGCCGTGGTATCCATCAACTCAACGTCACGTCGCCTGCGTGAACGACTCTGCGCTGCCCATCATCGGTCTGGACGACCAGCCCACCGCTTGGTTCAACATCCAACGCCAAGCCTTCGAACGTTGAGTCGCTGCCGGACACGTTCACCCGTTTACCGAGGTTGACGAGCGACGAACGCCATTGGCCAAACACGTCGCCGCCCTCTCGCGCGTCCACATACAGCGCATCCATCTCTTCCAGCAACGCGCAGAGCAGGTCAACGCGGGAGACCTCGCCACCCGTTTCTCTGCTAAGGCTTGTGGATGCTTCGGCAATCTCCGGGATTGACGCCGTGTCCCAATTGACATTCACACCGATGCCTGCCACAGCGAACTGATCCTCTTCTGACTCCCCGCGCACGACCTCAACGAGGATGCCGCAGACCTTGCGACTGCCGATGAGGATATCGTTCGGCCACTTGATCTCAGGATTGAGTTGAGGACAAACGCGGTGGATGGCCCGTGGAATGGCAAGGGCACAGATCATGGACAGTGACGGGAGCAAGTTCGGGTCCGGTCGCAGCAAAATTGAGACGAGCAGGGACGCGCCAGGCGGCGACATCCATGATCGGCGAAATCGCCCTCGCCCTCGCGTTTGCTCGTCCGCCGTGATTGTCAGGCCCTCAACCGCTCCTTCCCGCCCCGCCGCGGACACATCGTCCTGCGTGGAATGCGTGACCGGCAGATGCCTGTACTCCGTGCCGATAATACGCGTTGCGAGGCGCTGCTTGACCTCAGATTCATTCAGGACGTCGGGCATATGGCGGCACTTCCTTACTCAATGTGCGTTGGCAGACATATGTCCACTCTATAATGATGCATATCAACGCGGCTCACGGGTGAGGGGGAGCAGGATTCCATGGAATATCGTCGATTGGGCAATTCGGGCCTGCAAGTCTCAGCAGTTGGACTGGGAACGAACAACTTTGGAAGACGGCTCGAATACGAACGGAGCGAGATTGTCATCAAGGCATCGCTCGATAACGGTATCAACTTCATCGACACGGCCAACATCTACAGCATGGGCGAGTCCGAAGAACACATCGGCAAGGCGCTCCTAGGGAACCGCGAGGCGGCGGTAATTGCCACCAAAGGCGGCGGGCAAATGCAGCAGGGCCCACACGGCAGCGGCAATTCCCGCAAGCACATCACCAGCGAGGTAGAGGCGAGTCTCAAGCGGCTTCAGACCGACTACATCGATCTCTACCAGATTCACTTCCCCGACAACGACACGCCCATCGAGGAGACCCTTCGCGCTCTTGATGACCTAATCCGCGCCGGAAAGATCCTCTACATCGGCAGCTCCAACTTCGCCGTGTGGCAGGAGGCAGAGGCCGCGTGGACAAGCCGCCATCTAGGACTCAATAGCTTTATTAGCACACAGCCGGAGTACAGTCTCATCAACCGTGACGTGGAACGGGAGTTAATCCCCTTCGCTGCCAAGTACAACGTCGGGATCATCCCCTATTTCCCGCTCGCGGGCGGCGTGCTCACCGGCAAGTACACGCAGGGGCAAGAGCCGCCGGAGGGAACGCGCATGTCCACGACGCCCGCGAATTTCCGTGGTCGCTTCATGAACGAGCGCACGTTTGCCATCGCTGACGTGGCCACGAAGTTCGCGGAGGAGCGCGGCCATACGACCGTCGAACTCGCCATTGCGTGGCTGTTGGCGCAGCCGCAGGTGACCAGCGTCATTGCGGGCGCGACACGCCCGGAGCAGGTGGAGGCGAACGCCAAGGCCGCCGATTGGGTCCTGACTGCGGAAGAGGTCGCGGAACTAAACGAGAAGCTGGCCGCGCTCGGCTAGTCTACTGCCCTACGCCTCGTCGGCAACAGGCTCGCGGGCCGTCACACGTATGACGTAGTTCTGCGGGTCGTCCTGCGTGGGAAAGTGGCGTCCTTGCGCGAACATCTCTGTCAGACGCTGGAAGAGCAACGGGCCCACCTGGGATACGGCATCTTCCAGATCGGCTGAAACGGTAGACACGTCCGGGAAGGCGACGGGCGTCGCGCGGTAATCTCCGTCGTCCGTGCGCTGGATCATAACAATATAGGGCGATGTGTCGCCGCGCCGCGGATTCCGTACCCATACGGTCCGAACAGGCGGCCATTCCTCGCGCGGGGCCTCTCCACCCTCGGCAAGAATCTCCCCCAGCGCGATACCTGCATTGTCGGTCACGTTCTCAAGCGCGGCGGCGCGTGTTGCACCCTGCCCTGTTACGCCTGTCATTGCCGGAATCAGTCCGCGATACGACCCGTCTTCATTGGGCAGCAGAACCGCCGTATACGATGGCGCCATTTCCTCTCCCCGTCTTTATGCGCCCGCCAATATCGACGCCGCGGCGGACTCAGCCGCCTCCGCCAATGGCCTCACGTACAGACCGCCCGCCACAATCGCTATAAGCAAACCAAGAATCAATAGCCACATGGTCCGCGAAACGCTTATCGGCTGCGCGTCGTCCTCGGGCTGCTCGATATACATCTGTCTCACGATATTCAGATAGTAGTACAGGGAAATCAGGCTTGCGAATATGGCGATGCCAACCGGCACCAAGAATCGCGCTCCCGCCGTGGCAACCACCGTGAACAGGTAGAACTTGGAGGCGAACCCAACGAAGAACGGGAACCCCGCGAGGCTGAAGAGCGCTCCTGTTAATGCCAGCGCGAGGAACGGGTTGCGGCGCGCCAAACCGGCCATGTCGCGCACGCCCTCCTTGCCGGTCTGCTGCCAGACGGCGAGGAGCACCATGAACGCAACCATCGTTGAGGCGGCGTAACTGACGCTGTGGATCAGCATTCCCGCAATCGGTTTCGTGGGATCGTCAGCGCCCAGCGCCGCAATACCAAGCAGGAGATAGCCCACCTGCCCAATGCTGGAGTACGCCATCAGCCGCTTGAGGTTCGACTGCAGGATAGCGACCAGGTTGCCGAGCATCATGCTCAGCACCGCCAGGAGGATAAACACCCAGTCCCAGAAGAGTGCTACCGGCTCCAGCGCGACGGCAACCAGACGAATCAACAGGGCGAACCCGGCCGCCTTGGACGCCGCTGCAAGATAGGCGGTGATGGGAATCGGCGCGCCCTCGTAGACGTCCGGCGTCCACATATGGAACGGGACGGCGGCGACCTTGAAGCCCAGTCCCGCCGTCAGCATGGCAAGCGCAATAATCAGTCCCGGGCTCGGCGACAATTCGCTGAGACCGCTTGCCACCTGGTCGTAGCGGGTGTCACCAGTCAGACCGTAGATGTACGTGATCCCAAGCAAGAGGAACGCGGAGGCGATTGCGCCAAGCAGGATGTACTTCATCCCTGCCTCGTTCGTTCTCTGTTCCTTCCACGTGTAGGACGCGAGGATGTACAGGGAGAAACTCAGCAGCTCCAATGATATGTAGGCGGTGATCAGCTCTCCTGCCGCCGCCATACCCATCGCGCCGACGGCGGACATCATCAGGAGCGCGACGAACTCGCCGGGGCTGTCGATAGATGACACGAATTGCGCGGAACCAAGTATGGTCACCGCCGCGAGAATCACGAATAAGGCGAAGAAGAACGCAGAGTAGGTGTCAAAGATGAGGATGCCGCCCGCGAAGCGGCTTGATTCACCGTCGCTTGTGATGATGATGAAAGCGCCGATGGCGGCCATAACCGCCGCGCCGCCGTATACCAGGACGGTCCGTGAGAGGCGCGGCACGATCAGGTCGAGCGTGAACGCCCCGAATGCGAGACCGGTGACGAGGTAGCCCGGCAACAGCAGCGCCCAGTTCATCGCGTCACAGCCCCTACACCGTCTCCGCCAGTGTGGCTACGGCGACAATAATCACCGCCGCAATGGTGAAAATCAGCGCGTAGTTGAAAACGAAGCCGGTCTGGATACCGCGGAGCAGATGCCCGGCATCCACCGTGCGCGCCGCGGGCCCATCCACGCCTGCATCATTGACCACCCGCCGATCAACTTCGCGGATGAAACCGGCAAAGACCAGCACGATACGGTCGATGATCCACTGTGCTGCGGCGTCGATGTAGAACCGGTTTTGGATGAGCTTCAGCGGCCCCGCAACCGCTTCAAGCACGGTGTCGTCGACGCGCTCCTTATTGTTCCAGTAGTTCAGACCGACACCGATACCGGCGACGGCGGTCAGGGTGGATGCCAGTGCCAACAGTGAGTTGAAATGGAACTCGCGGTGGCCGTCCGTGAGGAACTCGATAAAGTCCCAGCCGAACGAAAGCACAATGCCAAGGAATACCGCCAGCACCCCCAATGACACAAGGGGGATAGCCATAAGCGGAGGTGGGTCATGGAGCCCGGCGGCATGGTCTCCTTCTCCATCGTGGCCGCTAGCGGCTTGCGCCGGCGACCCTTGAGCGACAACCAGCGCGAGTCTGGTCATATACAGGGCGCTGAGGAATGAGGCAATGATCGCGCCAAAGAAGAGTAGGTAGCCGGGCAGCGTCTCGATCTCAAGCGCCGGAGCGAGAATGCCTTCCTTGGAGAAGAAGCCGCTCAAAAACGGAATTCCCGCCAACGACAGGCTGCCGATGACAAGCGCGGCTGCGGTGAGCGGCGCGGCGATGCGCAGCCCGCGAACCTCGTAAATCGAGGCCGCGGAGACGTGGATGGCGTGGAGCGCAACTCCCGCCGTCAGGAACAGAAGGGCCTTGAAATAGCCGTGTGTCAGTAGGTGGAACATGCCGCCGCTCGGGTCGCGGTGGGAGGGGTCATGCGCCAAACCGGCCGCCCCGAGCGCCAGCATCATCAGGCCCAGTTGACTGACGGTCGAGTACGCGAGGATGCGCTTGAAATCGATTTCGCCGAGCGCGAGCAGTCCGGCGATGATGGCAGTCACCAGCCCGATGACAGCCACGAACCAGAGCACTGTTGGCGCCTCGACGAAAAGGTCAAACATGCGCGCAACGAGGAACACACCCGCTGCCACCATCGTCGCGGCGTGGATCAGGGCGCTGACGGGCGTGGGGCCTTCCATGGCGTCCGGCAGCCAGATATGGAATGGAAACTGGGCGCTCTTGCCCATCGCGCCGAGGAACAGCAGGAACGCCACCAGTGCTGCCTCTCCACCACTCAATGCCGCGATGACCTCCCGGATATCAAACGTGCCGGTGTTGAGATAGGCGATGATGATGCCGATCAACAGGCCGACATCCCCGAATCGGGTTGTGATGAAAGCCTTTTTCGCTGCTTCAGCCGCCGAGCGCCTCTCCCAGTAGAAACCGATCAACAGGAACGAGCACAGTCCCACCAGTTCCCATGAGATGTAGAGCAGCAACAGGCTGCCCGTCAGGACAAGGGCAAGCATGGACGCGGCGAACAGCGAATGTGCAGCGAAGTACCACCCAAACCGTTCATCGCCTTTCATGTACTCCAGCGAGTAGACCTGGACAGCAAGCGATACGGACGTGACGAGGATGATCATCATCACCGAGAGGCTGTCGACGATGTAGCTCAGCCCGAACTCGGAGCCTCCCGCAGACAGCCAGACCACGGTCCCGACATATTCACCGTCAGCAAGGTAGTCGCCGAGAACGCCAAGCGAGCCGATGAACGCGATGCCGATGGCGGCGACGCTGACCCATGACGCGGCTTTCGGCAGAATCTGGAGCCGCCCGATGGCAAGAATCACGAAGGCGGCAAACGGCAGCGCGGCAACCAACCACGCCTGTTCAGCGCCGATCGGGATTGCGTCCAGCAGGGCCGTCACTCTTTGAATCCCCTACTGCTGCAAGGTGGAGATGCGATCGAGATTAACCGTCTCCCAGTTCCTGAACATGCGAAGAACGATGGCGAGCGCGAGGCCGACTTCCGCAGCCGCGATGGTGATCACAAAGATGATCAGCACGTGGGCGATGGCCTCCGTTCCGACCACGTAGCGGGCAAAAGCGATGAGATGGACGTTGACGGCGTTCAGCATCAACTCGATGGACATGAGCACAAGTACGGCGTTGCGCCGTGCCAGCACGCCGTACAACCCCAGGCAGAACAGCGCCGCGCCCAGGATCAGCATGAATTCGAGGACTGTCATGCGCCCTCTCTCCCGCTCCGCGTCAGCACAACCGCGCCAACCAGCGCCACCAACAGCACCAGCGATGCAATCTCAAACGGAATGAGGAAATCGCTGAAGAGCAGTTCGCTCAGGGCCGTGAACTCGGCCATTGGGTCGGCGCCCGGTTCACGCGTGCGCCACGGTGTCGCCAACGCAGCCGCCACGAGCAGGGCGAACAACCCGACGCAGGCCATCGCCGCGAGCGGGCGCTGCGCGTTGTCCTGCACATTGGTCTGTTCCGGCGCACGGGTCAACATGATGGCAAACAGAAGGACGATGGTGATTGCGCCACCGTAGATGAGCACCTGCGCGAGTGCGATGAATTCCGCCAGCATCATCAGAAACAGAGCCGCCACACCGACCAGAGAGACCAGGAGGAATACCGCAGCATAAACGACGCTCCGCGTTGCGACGACGCCGACGGCTGCTGCGACGGTGATTATTCCGATTGCCCCCAGTATTGCGGTCTCGATCATTCGGCGTCTGTCCCGGGCTTGGATTCGTCCGACTCGGATTCGCTATTGGGGGAATCTGCACTGGCCGCTTCCTGCGCCGCGCGTTCCGCCGCCCGTTGCGCGCGGAGTTCGGCGGCGCGGCGACGAGCCTCAGCAACTCGCGGATCAACAGGTTTGGCCTCTGTGCTGTCAGAGTCGGATGCAGGCGCGCTTGCTTCTGCCGGCGGAGCTTCACCGCGTTCAGCGGCGCGTTGGGCCCGAAGTTCAGCCGCCTTGGCACGCGCTGCGGCTACACGAGGATCAACAGCGGGGGTGTCGCCTGATTCCTGTTCAGGAGCAGCCGTTGTCGCCTCTGCTGGTGGGGCTTCGCCACGCTCTGCGGCGCGTTGGGCACGAAGTTCAGCGGCCTTGGCGCGGGCAGCAGCTACACGATCTTCACTCGATGCTTCCGCTCCCGCCGCCGTTCCACCACTCTGCGCGGCTGCGCGCCGCTGTGATTTCTTGGCCTCGGGCGGGGACCAGCGCCCCTTGGCCTCCTGTTCCTTGCCGGCTTCAAGCAGTTGCTCCAGATCGAAAACAAGATTCGGACGCGCATACTGGCTGGCGTCAAAGTTGTCGGACATGATGATTGCGTCGAAGTTGCAGTACTCGACACAAAGACCGCACATGATGCAGTCGGCGACATTCAGATCAAAATAATCAACGATTTTGCGGCGGGAACTGTCGCCCTCAGCGTGCTTGGGGTTGTCCATCATGGCGACATCGATACAGTCCGTGGGGCAGATGCGCATACAGACCAGGCAGCCTGTGCAATACGGCTCCGGCACGTCCTTGTCCCAGGTGAGCACAGGATGCGCCATGAACCGGGGGGCGAGTGTGGGGGCGACGGACGGATACTCCGCCGTGACGGGAGGCTTGAGTGCCAGCTTCATCGTCGTAAGCAAACTCTTGAACGTGCCTAACATGATTATTGCGCCCACCTTTGCCTGAATTGACGGAGTCTCTGTTCTCTACGCCGCTGTATAAAGATGCCGGTTGCAGCGGCCAGCACGATGCTCACCACACTGATTGTCACACTTGTCAGCCATAGCTCCCAGCCGTTCTGGTGCTGAACCCAAACGACTGTCGCTACGACTAGTAGATTCACGAGGGATGCCGGAATGGCGAGTTTCCACGCGAACGCCATGAGTTGGTCGATACGGAGGCGGGGCAATGGCGCGCGTATCCAGAACACAATCAGGATGATCGCCGCCATCTTCACGAGGAGATAGAAGGGTTGAAGGATCGGAACTTGATCGGAGAACGGCCCAGTCCATCCACCAAGGAACAGAATCGTCGCGAGGAATGCCATCGTCGCCAGTCCGGCGTACTCGGTCAGGAAGAACACACCCCAGCGGATGCCGGAGTATTCGACAAACGCGCCGCCGACAATCTCCTCCTCCGCGTGAGGAATATCAAAGGGAATGCGTGCTGTCTCCGCCAACGCGCCAACAAGGAAGAGAATGAACCCCAGCGGCATAATCACCAGGTACGGTATGCTGCCCTGCGCCTCGACGATTCCGGCGAGACTGAATGGTCTGTCCGTCGCCGTCTGTGCCAGAAGCCCGACGGCCAGCACGGCAAAGACAAGCGGCAACTCATAGCTGATCAACTGCGCGGCGTTTCGCGCGCTCCCAAGCAAGGCATACTTGTTGTTGGACGCCCATCCGGCCAACACGTGGCCCACGACGGACAGCCCGAGGATGGCGACGATATAGAAGAGGCCGATGTCCAGATCGCTGAGCACCCAGTCGGGGCCAAACGGCAGCACCATCCAGAGCATGAAAATCGGGGTGAAGATAAGGAGAGGGGCGACATAGAAGATAACGATGTTGACGCTCCCCGGACGCACGTCCTCCTTGAGCATCAGCTTGATCGCATCCGCCGCCGTCTGCAGGATGCCCGATGGCCCGGTTCGAGACGGTCCCACGCGCTGCTGCAGCCGCGCGAGTGCCTTGCGCTCCGCCCAAATCACGCCAAGCACGGCGGTCAGGATGCCGTTGAACAGCACGAAGACGACGATGGCGATGGTGATGAGATCCAGCAGGCTCATCGGTCCACCTCGCCAAGAACAATGTCCATGGAGCCGAGGATCACGGTGGCGTCGGCAAGATACGAGCCCCGAATCATGGCCGGCAGCGCCATGAGATTGCAGAAGCTCGGCCCGCGAATCTTGAGGCGGTACGGCCGAACCGTGCCGCCTGACGAAACGAGATAAACGCCAAGATCGCCGCGCGGGTTCTCGCCATGCACGTACACGTCGCCCTCCTCCGGGCGGAGGATGCGCGGCACGCGACCCATGAACGGGCCATCCGGGAGTTTGTTCAGCGCTTGATCGACGATGGAAATCGACTGTTCAATCTCCAGCATCCGGACCATGTAGCGGTCGTAGCAGTCCCCTGTTTGGCCGATGGGGACACGGAAATCCAGTTCCTCGTAGACGGAGTAGGGATCGGCCTTCCGGATGTCGTAATCGATTCCTCCTGCCCGCAGCAGCGGTCCCGTCACGCCGTAGTCAAGAAGATCCTCCTGCGGTATTGCTCCGATGCCGGCGGTGCGTTCGATGAATATCTCGCTCTCCGTGAGCGTGCCCTGCGCCTCTTCATATCCAACCTTGAGTTGATCCAGCAGGGCACGAACGGCGGGCACGAATCCGTCCGGCAGGTCTTCCTTGACGCCGCCGATGCGGAAGTAGTTATGCATCATGCGCGCGCCGGTGACACCCTCAAAGATCTGCTGAATCCGCTCGCGGTCCCGAAACCCGATCATCACGGGATTCATCGCGCCGGTGTCCAACCCATATGTGCCGTAGAAAAGCAGGTGGCTCGCGATGCGGTTGAGTTCAGCAAGGATCAGGCGGATGTAGTCGGCGCGCTCCGGCACTTCCACGCCCATCGCCTTCTCGACCGCGCGGACATAGACCCACTCATTGTTGAAATTGGCCACGTAATCTAGGCGGTCGAATAACGTTGTTATCTGTTGAAAATTCTCGCCCTCCGCCAACCGCTCTGAGCCGCGATGCAGGTAGCCGATGTGCGGATAGACATCAACGACACGCTCGCCATCGAGCGTGAGAACCATGCGGAAAACACCGTGCGTGGCGGGGTGCTGCGGCCCCATGTTGATGCTCAACTCCGCCTGTTCTGTGACGGGGTCCCGCACGATGTTGGCCGACATTCCGGTATCAGTCGCCATAGAACGTCACCTGCTCCGGAATGTCATAGCTCTTGCGGCCGGGGAATCCCTCGAATCCCTCATACAGGATCAACGGCGACAGGTCCGGGTGGCCGCGAAACTCCAGGCCAAATAGGTCGTGCCCCTCACGCTCGTGCCAGTCTGCGCCCTTCCAGACGCCAATCATTGTCGGAATCCACGGATCGTCTATGGGCGCTCGCGTCTTGACCACCACCTTGTGGGGATGGCTTAGCGAGGTGAGGTGATAGACCGCCTCAAGTTCGTCTCGCCAGTCCACAACCGACAAGCAACGGAGGTAATTGAAGTTCAAATCCGGGTCTGACTTGAGCGTGGTGCACACGTCAACGATGGACTCGCGGGAGACGCGCAGTTCAAGTTCATCGAACGAATACTCGATGGACTGGGCGTTGTCGGCGGCAATCTCCCGCACGCGCGCCTCGATTGGTGAGGACCCGACGGAGTCCTCAGGCCGGTCTCCCGACGTCACTTACAGTCCCCTCTTGAGCCGCGGCTCGTCCTGGATCTTGCGCTGGAGTTCAAGGATTCCGTGCTGCAGGGCCTCCGGGCGTGGCGGGCATCCCGGCACATATACGTCCACGGGGATGATCTGATCCACTCCCATAACGACCGAATACGAGCGGACATACGGTCCGCCACAGGTCGCGCAGGATCCCATCGCGACAACCCACTTGGGCGCGGGCATCTGCTCATAGAGGAGCTTAATCGGCTCAGCCATCTTTTTGACGACCGTCCCCGCTACGATCATGACATCGGATTGGCGCGGCGAGGGCCACGTGACAACACCATAGCGGTCGAAATCATGCTTGGGCATCCAGGTAGAGATCATCTCGATTGCGCAGCATGCCAAGCCAAACGTGAGCGGCCACAGTGAGGACTTTCGCGCCATCGCGAACAACTCTTCCGTCTTTAGCGTGATGACGCCTGAGAGGCCGCTCTTCTGATGCGCCGCAATGTTCTGAAGCGCCATGCGAGATTCGGGCGTCGAGACGACGGGGCTCTGTCCGCCTGCGGGTTCAATATTCATCGCCAGGACAACACCCCCTTACGCCATGCATAGACCAGTCCAAAAAACAACACGACAAGAAAGATCACCATTGAATAGAACGCAGCGGCGGGCAGATCAAGGAACACGAATGCCCACGGAAACAGGAAAACGGTCTCCACCGCAAAGATCAGGAAGAAGAGGGCGAACAGGTAATAGCGAACGTTGTAGCGGGTGTTGCCCTCACCCGTTGGCAGGATGCCGCACTCATACGCGATGCCGCTCAGGCTTGTGGCGCGGCGCGGCGCGAGAATCCATGAGATGACAAAGAAGGATGCAACACCGCCAAAGCCGAAAATAGCGGCAATTCCCACAGCGGCCCAGTTGAACGCATACTCAGCTGGCATTCCCCTGCACTCCTGTTGGCAAGTCTATGTGCGCCTCAAACATAGTGTCAACGAAACTCGGGGTACTCACCCGATCCTCCCCAGCAACGCCGTTACGTCGCCGTCGATCAATTCAAGCCACGGGAACGGCCAGATACCGATGGCAACGATGAATGCGATGAGCAGCCCACCGGCCGCAAGTTCCACACGCGATGCGTCCGTCAGACCCTGCCATCGTTCGCTCACGGGGCCAAAGAACACCTTACCCAGCAGCCGCAGCACGTAGACCGCCGTTATCGCTGCGGCAAACACGCCCAGAATTCCGACAAGCGGATACGTATTGAACGCGCCGATGAAGACCAGCAACTCTGCAACGAATCCGCTGAGGCCCGGAAGCCCCAGCGAGGCTAAGCCGGCTATGGCGAAGAACGTGGCCGTGCCGCCCATCCGTTTGGCCAATCCCTCCAGCACGCCGATGTCACGGATGTGCGCGCGGTCGTAGACGGCGCCGACGAGCACGAAGAAGAGGGCCGTCATGACGCCGTGGGAGAACATCTGCAGAACCGCCCCGTTCACGCCTAACGGGTCGAGCGTCGCGAGACCCATGATCACGTAGCCCATGTGGCTGACACTGGAATACCCGATGACGTACTTGAGGTCGCGCTGCCCCAGGGCGGATATCGCGCCATAGACGACATTGATTGTCGCGAGGATGATCAGAACGGGCATCCACGCCTCTGCGCCCTGCGGGAACAGGTCCATACCGATGCGGAGGATGCCGTACGCGCCCAGTTTCATAAGCACGCCGGCGTGCAACATGCTGACGGACGTGGGCGCTGCGACGTGCCCGTCCGGCGACCATGTGTGGAACGGCCACAGCCCCGCCAGCACGCCGAATCCGACGGCGACAATCGGGAAGAAGAGCAACTGGAATTCGCGCGAGTATTCCTCATTGTCACGCAGGCTGAGGAAATCGAACGTCGGATTGTCCGCGAAGATGTAGAGCGCAATCAGAGCAACCCACACTAGGACACTGCCGAGGCTGAGCATGATGGTCAGCTTCATCGCGCTGTATTCCTTGGTGCGGCTGAACAGCAAGGGCGGCACGTAAGAGCGGAAGTCTGTTGAGCTACCCCACACGCCAATCAGCAGGTACATGGGAATGACGGCGAGTTCGTAGAAGAAGAAGAAGAAGAACAGGTCGAGGGCGACAAAGACGCCGTAGACGCCTGCGATGAGCAGCAGGAAGAGGACAAAGAATTCCTTGGTTCTGTCAGGGAGACGCCATGCGACCAGGGTTCCGGCAAAGGCCACCACGCCGTTGAGAAGTACCATCAGTACGGAGATGCCGTCCACGCCCAGCGTGAATCCGATACCGAGACTTGGCAGCCACTCGACACGGGTCAGCGGCCAGAACTCCGCGCCAGCCGGGGCGCTCAGATAGTGGCGGAGAGTCAGGTAGATGGAGAGCGCAAAGGTGATGCCGGTGACGGCGGTAGCGATGCCGCGGATGGTGTTGGGCTGACGGCCCGGAACGACAATAAGCGCCAGGCCGCCCACGAACGGCAAGAGAACTAACAGGCTTAAGACCAGTTCGTCCGCTTCAGTCACCCACACTCCTCCGGCGGCATCGGGTCAGCGGCCCCTACCCGCCAATCATAACAGTCCCTCAGTTAGACTTGCCCTATGGACTTCTTGAACGTTGGGGGGTTTGAGCTTCTCTTTCTCGCCGGACTCGCCATCATCATTGTCGGTCCCTCACGGGCCGCGGAGATAGCGGGCGAGATCGGTCGGATCATCGCTCGCGCCCGCCGCACCATCAACTCCATGACGGAGGATTTACAGACACAGGCGCGTGAGGAGACGGAGCCGCTTCGCTCAGCACGTGAATCTATCCGTGACGTGCAATCGGAACTCCGGCGGCCCTTAAATCTGCGGGAAGGCCGTTCGAATTCGGGGCGGGCTGAGCCACCAACGGAGGAAACGATTCCGTCCGAAGAGAGTGAGCAACTCACCGACGAGCCCAAGCCGGAGGCCGGCCGGTGACAACCCCTGAGCCGGAGGGCGTGTCAAGCACGACGATGCCGCTGTCCGCGCACCTGCGGGAACTGCGGACGCGGCTCATGTGGACGTTTATCGTGGTGGGCATTGGCGCCGTCGGCGCGTTTGCCATCGGAAATCGGCTCATTGACGTGCTGCTGATTCCGTTCCCAAACGACATCGAAGTCGTGCAGATTGATGTTCTTGAGGGCGTGCGCGTCCGCATGAAGATCGCCCTCCTGGGCGGAATCATCGTTGCATTCCCGATGATCCTCTATCAGACCATCATGTTCGTTCGTCCCGCGCTGACTGGCTCCGAGAAACGTTTTGTCTATATCGCCCTTCCAATCGTGAGCGCGCTGTTTGCCGCAGGAATCCTGTTCGCCTTCTTCGTGCCGATCCCCGTGATGATGCAAATCCTCCCTCAATTCCTTGGAGAGGATATTGAGCCGCAGATACGCATTGACAGCATCGTCGGCACGACGGTCTGGCTCATCTTTGCTATGGGGTTGCTCTTTGAGCTGCCCGTGATTATGTACCTGCTCGCCCGCATCGACATCATCGACCCGGCGAGCCTGCGGACAAAGCGCAAGGGGGCAATCCTGCTGTCATTCGTTGCCGCCGCAATCATCACGCCGACAGGCGACCCCATCAACATGGTCATCTGGGGCATCCCGATATGGGTGCTCTATGAAATAGGCCTGCTCATGGCCCGATTTGCCGCCTGGCAGCGGAGAAGGTCAGAGTCCGGTTAGCCTACCGCCCTTAGTGCCAGGACACCGTGGAGCAAACAAAAACAAGAACGCCGCCCGATGGGCGGCGCCTCCAATTGCGTTGAACCGTGGCTCGAGAAGCTACGTCTTCGCGGTTGTTGAATCCGATTCTGAACTTTCCTTGGCGTCCTCGGACGGCTTGCTCTCTTCCAGTTCGGCTCCCTTGCGGAATTCCCGAATCGAGCTTCCCATCGAGCGGGCAAGACCGGGGAGCTTGGCGCCTCCAAATATCAACAGGATGATCGCCAGAATCAAGATCAATTCGAGTCCACTTGGTATCGTCATGCTGCCTCCCTGCCTCTGCCCACAGTATACGCGATGGGTCTACTCTTGCCGCACTACTCAAGAATCAGCGTGCCGAACGCGAATATGAAGAATGTGGCGATGGCTATCAGGCCCGCGCCGAGCGGCACCATCAACATCGTGAGGATCGCCTGCGTGCCTACGAATCGATTTGCCTCACGGATGGCGATGTAGGTAAGGCGGATAGCGGCCAATGAGGTCAGGATGATGCCCAAGGTCATCACCCACGGCTGCGCGTCGCCTACAACCAGCCACAGCAGCGCGGTCGGGACGAGCAGCCACAGAGACAGGGCGGCGTATGTCATCGCCGCAAGCTCTTCCGCGATGCTCGCCTCGCCCTCGAACGCCTTGCCAATGACGTGCAACAACGCCATGAAGAACAGGAATCCGGTGTACCCGCTTAGGACGAACCCCACTGCTCCAATGGCCGCTCCCGTTACGCCCTCGTAGTCCGCAATCAGACCGCCGAGGCCGAACAACGCGCCCGCCACAAGCAGGCCGGCAAGCAATAGGGCCGTGCCTCGCAGTATCGGCTGGTCGATGGCGATATCACTAAATGAGTACGTCGGCGTCCGCACGATGCCGCGCAGATAGAACGACACGGGCCGTTTGCGCTTCTGCGGCCCCGGCACGCCCACGCTTTGGGCATCTCCCTCCGCCGACGGATCAATAAACATCAATCCATACTACGGCTACAAACAAGCGGGAGACCTACGTCCTAAAGAGTTCCAGAGGGGAATTTACCAATGCGACGACCATCTGCACAACGGCAACTAATGTCCAGAACCACCCTACAAAGGCTATTAGGCCAAGAACGAGAGTAGGTATGATGCAGACAACAACAGTAATTGTCGCTCCATCTGTGCCAAGGTCATAGTTTTCTCGCAACAGGACAAATGCAACTATGTGGCTCCAGATAAGGCCGCCAAGGACACTCAAAAGAGCCGCCACAATCATCACATTAATCGCTCCAAAGCCCCCCCCTGTTGAAGTAGAAAAGTCCAAAACCAATGATTACCAGACCGAAGGCGCAGAACGCGACCGTTGAGGCCAAGGACATAGTGACTAACGACGTCGAGTAACTGCCCGCCCTCTCCAGCCTACGTCCAATCAAGTGCATCACAAGTACCCAAAGAGCTAGTAGAATCGGGGCAGCAGCACAGTAACCGATTATCGCTGACGGCCCTAGTATTATTGCCGTCGCTACATCCACCTCCAAGCCGGTGCTGTCAATGCCGCCGTCAGCAAGGGTGATGCCCGATAGAAAGCAAACAAAGGAGACAAAGATGCCCAAGTACAAAGACCCCAGCCCAAACCAGAGAGGTGGCCGCCGCTCCACAATCTCCCGGATTGTCGGCGAGGGGCGGATGATGAGCCCGATGTACCAGCGGATGTACCAGCGTAGGAGCGTCTTGAGAAATAACTCTGACGGATAGGCGGGGGGGCCGCTCGGGGGCGCGGTATCAGGCTGGTTCATAGCATCGATCCCTTAGTGGAGTAGTTTACTCCTTAGGAAAGAGAAGGGCGTTCACCGGCTAGCCGGTGAACGCCCGAATCAATGTCACGAATCTTGTTAGGCCTGCTAACCCGTGGCGAGCCCAAGCCCCACGATGATGGCAACGAGAACGATGAGCAGCAGGATGAACAGGATGACGCCGACGACAATTGCGGCGAAGAAAGATGCGATGCCGCTCAAAACGGCCATCCCTGTGCTCAGTCGATAGTTCTCGCGGATGAGGAGAATAGCCAGCACGATTGTCCAGACGAACACCACAAGGCTGACCACCGCGGCGATCGCCTCGAACGGCGACGATTCTCCTTCCGCCGCCTCGCCGATTCCGGTGACCAACACATCAAGCAGTGACGGCACAAGCGGAATCAGGCTCAGGATAGAGAGCATCATCAAGCCTGCCAACATTCCGGTGTACGCCCCGTCGCCGCCAAACAGTTTCGAGATGAGATGCACGATCAGGGAGAAGAAGCCCCGCTCAACTGCGACGAAAGCGACGAACAACAGGGTTCCAATGACGATAAACCCGAGCCCAATGTTGATTTCCTCGTCGCTAAATGGTTCAAATAGCTCAGTGTCCAGCCCTAAGCCGAATGAGACGATTCCGTTTAGGATCGCCACAATCAGCAGCGTCAGCAGGCCCAGCCCTACCGGCCGGTCAGCAACAATCTGCTGGAGTGTGTGAACGGGCCTCACAATCAACCCGATGTATGTGGTCAATAGCATCTCTCCGCCTCCTGCCCGTCCGGGCAACTCTCCCCGCTACATCACTGTCTGTGGCCTGGGCCGACGGCCATCACTGCCACTCGTTAAATTCTACGCCACAACGCAACATAACATCGCCCGCCAACCCCATCCCGTGCGCTACAATGAGACCATGACGGACGCCCTGACTGAAACCCAACTCAACTTCCCCATGATCCATCGCGGCAAGGTCCGCGATACGTATGACCTGGGCGACGAAACGCTGCTTCTGGTCGCCACGGATCGGGTCTCCGCCTTTGACGTGGTACTGCCGACGGGTGTCCCCGGGCGCGGCATCGTTCTCTCCGAGATTTCCGCGTTCTGGTTCCGTCGTTCCGGCTATGAGTTCCCCAACCACTTCATCGGCATGGCGTACGAGCCGGAGGTGGCCAATCATTACAAGCTCGGCGACCTCGATGAGGCCGTGGCCCGCCGCGGGATGGTTGTCAAGAAAGCCGAGCGCATCGACATCGAATGTGTCGTCCGCGGGTACATCACCGGGTCCGCGTTGGTGGAATACCGGAAGTCCGGCACGGTCCAGGGCTATGAGCTGCCTGCAGATATGGTTGATTCCCAAGCGTTTGAGGAGCCTCTCTTCACGCCCACCACCAAGGAGGAAACGGGGCACGATCTTCCTTTGACGGTCGACGAGCTGTGGAAGCAGGTGGGCGGCAACATCGCATGGCCGCTTGAGGAGCACAGCCTCGCGCTGTACCGGATGGCATCCGACTATGCCAGGGCAATGGGCGTGATCCTGGCGGACACCAAGTTTGAATTCGGCATCATCGACGGCAAAATCTCGGTGATCGATGAGTTGCTGACGCCGGACTCGTCCCGCTATTGGGACGCAAACATCTATGAGCCCGGCAAGTCACAGCCGAGCTTTGACAAGCAGATTATCCGCGATTGGCTGACGGGATCGGGTTGGGATCGCGAGCCGCCCGCGCCGGAGCTGCCGGACGAGATCGTCCAGCAGACAATCGACAAGTATCGCGATGTTTACCAACGGCTGACTCAAAAGGAACTCACGCTGTGAGCTTAGGTCGCGTAGTGGGGAGCGCTCTTATCGGGTGCGCGGCGGCGATCATGCTCTACACCATCGTCGGGGCGGTCAACACTGTGTGGGGCGTTTCCCAGTTCAGCGAGATGCCGATCACGGTCAAGCTCTTCCTGCCGGTGATATTTGGCACGCTTGCCGGAACGCTTGGCGTCATGGCCGTTCAGCGCGTGCGCAGCCGCAGGCATTCAAACACTGCAGACGGTTCTGCGCAGAACTGAGCGGAATGCCGAACTATCTGGCTCGCATCTACGTCACGCCCAAGCCGGGTGTTGTCGACCCACAGGGATTGTCCATCCTGGGCGGACTGAGGAACCTGGGTTACGATTCCGTCTCAGCCGTGCGGGCGGGGCGTTACCTTGAGGTACAGCTTGGGGAGGCCCCGTCACTTGAGGAGGCCGAGTCCCGGACGACGGAGATGTGCCGCCAACTACTCGCGAACCCCGTTATTGAGGACTACCGGTTCGAGGTAGTGCAGAGCGCCTAAAGCTCTAACCTGTCAGTGTGCCCTTGGTGGACGGCGCGATACCCGTAAACCGCTCATCGCGCCGTGTGGCCGTATCCAGAGCCTTGGCCAGCGCCTTGAACGTCGCTTCAGCGATGTGGTGGTCATTGACCCCCGCATGCTGGACAACATGCAGATTTATTCGCCCCTCCCGCGCGATGGACTCCAATACGTGGCCGACCAACTCGGATCGCAGATCGCCGATCATCCCCGTGCTGAACTGCAGGCCGATGGCCGCGTAACCGCGCCCGCCCAGGTCCACCACTGATGTCATCAACGCGTCATCCAGCGGGACAGTTTCATGCGCCATGCGGCGAATGCCGGTGCGGTCTCCCAGGGCTTCGCCAAGCGCGCGCCCAATCACGATGCCCGTGTCTTCCGCCGTGTGATGGCCGTCGGGGTCGTTCAATCCCTCGGCGCGCACCGTGAGATCGAAGCCGCTGTGTCGACCAAGTTGATCTATCAGGTGGTTGAGCATCAGTGAGCCGGTGCTCACATCGTGCTGCGCGCGTCCATCAAGGTTGATCGATACTTCGACAATAGTCTCCCGCGTCTCACGCCGGACGGTGGCCTGGCGGGGCGCAGCCGCTCCCTCCCCTGTCACTTCTGAGCCTCCATTTCCTCGCGCATGGCTTCAAGCAAACGCTCATGGTCACGCGGTCGGCCGACAGATATGCGGATACAATCGCGCAGTTCAGGCGTGTTGAAATGCCGGAGGGCGATGCCACGTTTCAGCAATGAGGCGTGCAACTCTCTTGCGTTGTGCTCGAGGAAGCGTACAAGCATGAAATTGGCGTCTGAGGGAAATACGCGCACGGCAGGCAGTGATCGGAGGCCCTCTTCCAAGACGGCGCGCTCTTTCACGATGAGGTTCACCGTTGCCAATGCGTTATCCAGGTCTTCGATAGCAGCGATGGCCGCCGCCTGCGCCAACGTATTGACGTTGTATGGCGGCTTGACCGTCATGAGGATTCCGGCGAGATCGGCGGGGAAGATGCCATAGCCGACGCGCAATCCCGCGAGCCCGGCCCACTTGCTGAATGTTCGCAGGAAGATGACGTTGGGATACTCATCCACCAAGTGCATGAGTGACTTTCCGGAGAACTCGGCATAGGCCTCATCAACAATCGTGAGGACCTCAGTCTCGGCGACGGCGCGAATCTCTTTCTCGGAGACACTATTGCCGGTCGGGTTGTTCGGCGTCGAGAAAAACACGATCGCCGCCTCACGCGCCGCGTCCACAAGACTGGGCAGATCAATGGAGAAATCACCCTGACTGCGCGGCACACCAACAAAGCGAGCGCCGGCAAGGTCGGTCTCGACCGCGTACATGCCAAAGGTCGGCGTTGCAGCGACGATAGTGTCATCCGGTCCCACGAATAGCCGCGCCAACAGAGCAATCAGCTCGTCGCTGCCCGACCCCGCGACGATGCGCTCAGCATCAAAACCCGTGTATTCCGCAAGGCAGGCTCGCAGCGCAGCATGGTCCGGATCCGGGTAGATGTTGGCGGCGTCGAAAGATTCGATGAGTGCCCGGACGCGGGGGGGCGGGCCATAGGGATTCTCATTTGCGTTCAGCCGGACGATTCCCTCTTCACCTGCGTCGCTCTCCGCTTGCAGACGCTCAGGCGGCGCGACAGGCTCATACGGTTTCATGTCCCGGTAGCGAGGCACGAGTCGGTCAAGAAGTGGAACAGAAAGGCGCGTGCGCTGTGCTGTCATAGCGTCTCTATTATTGCATGTCGCCTATTCTTCGATGGAAACAGCGGTGATGCTCGCAGCCTCCAACACGTCTTGCTCGGGGCCGGGGACAACGGCGACCGTGACCCGGTCACCAATACCCAGATCATCAATCTCACCCGGCTGGGTGACGGTGATTCGCGTTCCGGCAATCGTCGATATGCGCTGCAATCCCGTTGGTGTCATCACCGTAATAGTGTTCCTGTCTATGGACTCAATGGTTCCGTTCATGCGCGTCCCGATTTCCCCGCTATCCGCATCGCCAGTTCCAACCGCAAAACCAGCGCGATTCTGCCGGAAACCCTGCTGAGCGGCGCCCTGGAACTGTGCAAATTGGGCACGGATAGCGGCAATATCTTCTTCCGACGCGCCTTCAGCCCGCATTCGCTCAATGGCGGCAGGGGGAATATCGCCGCCCGGGCCGGTTGTGACGAACTGGCCGGGCGAGGTTTCTTGCGTGGCAGGCTCCTCCGCCGTGATGGCCAATTGCGGAATCTCTTCTTCTGTTTCCACTTGTCCACGCCCGATCTGCATGCCAACTCCAAACGCTCCGCCGATGCTCAGTCCGACGACCAACACGATCGCGGCGATTCCAATGAACACGCGCCCGCCTGACCGGCCGGAGCGTTCCGCTTCGGTCGATTCGACTGGTTGATTGTTAATCGCCATATTGTCCCCTATTCATATCGCAGAGCATCAATCGGATGCAGGGCCGCAGCACGCATCGCTGGATAGATGCCGAAAACCAGGCCTATAAGCATTGAAACGGCCAGGGCCAGGACGGTGATATCGGTGCTGACAACCGTGCGGATATCTTCTTCGGCCAGCAGCGTGACATTCATTCCTTGCGCGACGAGCATTCCCAAAAGCACACCGATGATACCGCCGCCCAGGCTCAGCAGCACGGCCTCCAGGACGAACTGCGAAAGGATATCCCAGCGCCGGGCCCCCACTGCCTTGCGAATGCCGATTTCCCTGGTCCGCTCCGTGACGGAGACCAGCATGATGTTCATGATGCCGATCCCGCCAACAATGAGGGAGATGCCCGCAATCGAACCCAGGAAGAGCACAAACGCCTGCGTGGTCTCCTGGAATGCTTCCAGCGCCTGTTGCTGATTCCTGATTTCGAAGTCGTCTTCCTCCGTCACTCTATGGCGCAAACGTAAAACCCGGCTAACTTCGCCCTCAGCCCGTTCCATGTTGTCGGCGTCGCCGACCAGCACGCTAATCGTATCGACGCCGACAGCGCCCTCGACGGTCCGATCCGCGCTGATGCGGCGATAGGCAGTTGTGATGGGAATGAGAACACGGTTGTCTTCAAAACCAAACGCTCCTCCTCCCCTGCTCTCCAGCACGCCGATAACAGTCATCTGGCGACCATTGATGGTGATGTTCTGCCCAATCGGATTACGCCCCAGGAAGAGGTCCACCGCAGCCTGTGAGCCGAGGACTGCCACGTCGGACGCGGCGGAAACATGAGGAATGCTGATGAAGCTTCCGGCAGCAACCTTGAAATCTCGCACGTCCTGGTACTCCGGCGTCACGCCAGTAATCTCGCCGGAAATGCTGCGCGCGCCAAAGTCATCGATCGTGGTCACATCGCCAAATGAGTTGATCTCCGGCGCAACCTGATCAACCGATGGGGCAAGCAGCGGATCCACCAGCGCGTACGCGTCATCCAGCGTCAGCGATCCCCCTGACGGACTGACGAAGAGGATGTTGGTGCCCAACTCCTGGATAAACGAGGTCACAGACTCCTGCACGCCGCGCCCGATAGACATGAGCGAGATGACGGCCGCCACGCCGATCACGATGCCGAGCAGGGTGAGCAGGCTGCGGAGCTTGTTGCTCCCGACCGACTGCAAGGCGGATAAGAGCGTGCGCTGCGGGCTCACTCCGCCCCTGCCTTCTCATCACTGACCACTTCGCCATCTCTCATCAGGATTCTTCGCTCAGCGAAACGCGCGATTTCCTCCTCATGCGTAACGATGATGACCGTAATCCCGGATGTCCGATTGAGCTCCTTAAGAAGTTCGATGATCTCCAAGCTGGAGTGGGAATCCAGGTTGCCCGTTGGCTCGTCGGCAAGCAGGATGGACGGCTCATTGACCAGCGCTCGCGCAATGGCAACCCTCTGCTGTTGCCCCCCGGACATCTCCGTCGGACGATGCGCTGTCCTGTCCGAAAGTCCAACGCGACCCAGCGCTTCCCGCGCCAAACGCGCGCTGTCGCTCTTTCGCGCATACAACAGCGGCAGTTCGACATTCGATTCCGCCGAGAGGCGCGGCAACAGGTTATAGCTCTGAAACACGAATCCGATCTTGCGGTTCCGAATCGCCGCCAGCCGTGAATCGGACAGCCGTCCAACACTGACGCCGTCAAGCGAATACTGGCCGGACGTGGGAACGTCAAGGCAGCCAAGGATATTCATCAAGGTCGATTTGCCGGAGCCCGAGGCTCCCATGACGGCGACCATCTCGCCATCATTGACAGTCAGATTGACACCACGCAGGGCGCCAATCTCAACCTCACCCATCCGATAGGTCTTGGTGACGTTGACCAGTTCAATCACATCGCCGCTCCGGGCTGCCTGCCGTTCGAATGCCGTTAGTTGGCCACCCGGACGGTTCGGGTTGTCTGGCGCTGGAATCCCGGGCCGCCGCCGAACACACCGAATTCATCCGCCTCGGACACGTGCATGATGACCTCTTCGCCCTCACTCACGCCGCTCTCGACAACAACCCAGAAGCCGTCGTTGTCCCCCAGCGTCACCGGACGCGATGTTATCTCGTCGTCCGACATGACACGGAGGATTGGCGTCTGGAACGTGCCGTAGATCGATTGCACCGGAACCAGCAAGACGTTGAACTCCTCCTCCACAGCCATGCGGGCGTTCGCGTTCATACCCTCCCGCAGGTCAACGTCCGGCGGAACGTCAATGCGTACCAACACCGTGAAGACCGCGATGCCCTGTTGAAGTTGAGCCGCAGACGAAATCGACGATATTGAGCCGGTGAATACCTGCCCGGGCATCGCGTCCAGGGTGATCTCAGCCGGGTCCCCGTAGCTGATCCGCAGCACGTCGGTCTCATCCACCTGCCCTGAAAGCTCCACGATGGACGTGTCAATGATCTCAACCGCAATACGCGATTCCACATCAAGTTCTTCGCCCGGAACCGCATTGAGGACGGCGACAATGCCGTCAATCGGCGCGCGGACGGTCGCTTCCTCGCGCTGCAGCAGCGCGTCCTGCAGTGCAACCTGCGCCGTTACAAGCTCAGCCTCTTTGAGTTGGCGAGCATATCCCTCGCCTCCTTCGCTCGCATCACGCACGGCGAGTCGGGCCTGGTCACGCTTCTCTCGCGCCTCATCCAGCTTGGTCTGCGCTTCCCTTATCGCGGTATCCCTTGCCGTAATCGCGTCACCCAGCGCGTCACGGGCCGTCGTCAGCGCGTCCCAGACGTCATCAAATCCCTTTTGAAGGCAGTGCCCGTTGAGTGGATGAGCGTCAGTGCTTTCACACGTGGAGACAATCACGCCCGGGTAGAAATTGACGATGGCGTAGACTATGGTTTCAGACCACCTGGTGGCCGGATCATCTGCCGGCGCGCCGCGGGAATAGATACCCCTCACGCTGTCTGCGCCAACAGCCTCGATGAGCAGTTCCTCCAAGTTGACTCCCCATCTTGCCAGCAAGTCGTTTGGAGGCATCGCTAATTCATGCTCTTCAAGGGTGACCCCCAGCCACGCCGCGAAGATGTCCCCGTACTCTTCTTCCCGTTCATCAACGTCGTCCTGCGCGGTCTCGATTTTCTCCCGGTGTTCCTTATCGAGGTCACCAAGAACCCGCTCCGCGTCCGCGACGTCATCCTCTGCAGCAGCCAAATCCGCTTGCGCGTCCGAGAGTAGATTTGCAAGGGCATCCTGCGCGTCGCGCAGCGCAATTCGCGCCTTCGCGATTTCCATGTCATGACGTGCGACGGTTGCGTCATCTAACGTGAAGAGGGCCTGGCCCTCGATAACGGCTTGCCCCTCTTCAACCAGCACATCCTTGACGATGGAGCCAACGCCCAAGCGTATGGATTCCCGATGGGGCAGAGTTAGCGTGCCGCCCGTCTGCACCTGGTTGATCAGATCACCGCGCGCCACCGCCACAAGCTGCTCATTCTCAGTGAGGCCCCCAGTAGCTTGATCGCCCGACAACTGCGCATTGATGACATATGCGCCGCCGCCGAAACCAACGATCAATACGCCGAGGATTACAATGATTTGCCACAGCCGCAGACGCTTGATCGTCGCCATCCGCCACACACCTCAATTGCCCTTGGGGGCATTTTGAATCGCCGCCGGGCGGGTGTTACCAATCATGGACCGCCGCCGCGCCGTTTCAACACACTGTATATTCGAACGCCATCGCGCCCGCGAACGTTAGCAGCGAAACCAAAAGAAAGGACGGGGCACAAGCCCCGTCCTCTTCACTATCAAGATCCAAGTGAATCAGAGGGAGAGCTTCTCCGCGAGCAACTCTCGCAGCTCTCTGACAGTCTCCACCTGCCAAGCGGGGTAGCGAGCCTGCATCCGCTCACGCACTGTGCGGCGGAACTCCTGCTCGTCTTCATCCCCAATCTCAGCCTTCACATCTTCAGTGATCTTCGGCATTTCTTCATTGGCAGATTCGGGCCTCTCGTGCCAATGAGCAATCTCTTCGAGATCGTCCGTATAGAACACTGGCACGGGGATGGACATGAACTCACCGTTCTTGAGGAACTCATTCATGATGTCGAGGTTCTCATCTCGCGGGAACACGCTGACGTCCATGCCCGCCGCTTCAGCGATCTTTGCGAGTACCGGCATTCCGCGGAAGACGTCAGGGCACCAATCTTCTCCGAGGATCAGCATCTTGGTCGCGCCGGCATCCTTCGCCCGGCGGAAAAATGCCACGTCATCATCCGAGAGTTGGGCGCTGTTGTAGTACTGCTCAAACCTGTCCTTGTTGACCTTGATCTGCTCGATGTAGTCGTCATACGTGAATCCCGCGCCAAATCGCTCGGGTGTGACAACAGTCGTCTTCTCAGCCATCGTGTTTCCTCCGCCACCCCATATATGGGATCTTTTGAATCCTTTTGGCCCAGCTAGCCTATGTTACAACTGATCATGTCCTTGTAACCCATGGTGACTTTTCCGTCCGGGTAAACGACGATGGGGACGACATCGCCATAGATTCGCGCCTCGTCGAGCCATGCCTGGTTCTCATCGACCTGACGCTCTTCAAACTCGATACCTTGTTTCGTCCAATCCTCTTTCATCACGACGCACGCAGGGCATGTCGTCAGGGTGTAGACAATTGGCTTCGTTCCTACTTGTGTTGCCACCAAAAACCTCCATTCAACCTCGCAGAATCACGAGCATTGACTCTCTTTATGATTCTACAGTCGTGCCCCGATGAGTCAAAGCGCTCCATTCCTAGTCATGCGATGATAGAGGCACCATGATGTCCAATAGCATTGCGCTTGAATTGGGGCAGCGGCTGGAACCCGATCTACTGGAAACGTGCCGAAGGCTCGGCGACATTGCGGAACAGGGCACGCTCTTCATCGTCGGGGGAGCGGTGCGGGACATTCTGCTGGGGCAGGATCCCATTGAAGTTGACCTTGTTGTCCAGGGCAGCGCTGATGAACTGGCGCAGAGAGCCGTTCAGTTTCGGCTAGCCCTGAGAACCACCGCCTCACAATTCATGACAGTCAAGCTGACTGTTGGCACACGCGAGATGGATATCGCGACAGCCCGCAGCGAAACATACGCGTCACCGGGCGCCCTGCCCGATGTTGCACCATCAGATATCGAGACCGACCTGGGGCGCCGTGACTTTGCAGCAAACGCTATCGCCGTCTCCATTGGTTCGATGGATTTCGGGCGTGTCGTCGATCCTCACCGTGGAGTCAACGATGTACAGGCAGGAGTACTTCGCGCGCTGCATGCCCGATCGTTCCGTGACGACGCCACGAGAATGATTCGCGCGGCGCGCTACGCCTCCCGGCTCCAGTTCAAAATGCACGCGGAAACAGAGACGTGGATAAGGAGCGATGCCTCCCATATCGGCACCGTAGGCCCGGACCGCCTGCGCAACGAATTCAACCGACTCTGGCGAGAAAAGAAGCCCATGGAAGGACTCTATATGCTGCAGTCCTGGGGGGTTTTGGATCACCTGCCCACGGCATCCGATTGGGTGAATGCGCTATACAGTTTCTCGATGTCTGATCGGGAGGCGGCCGCGAGGCCTGATGATGCCGACGACGCCGACGTGTATTGGGCTCTCATCGCAACGACAGTGGGCACGGAGTTCGAGACACTCATTGACACTTTCAATCTCGCAGGCAGATCTCGTCGGGCAGTCGATGACATCCGCCTGTGGAAGGAGAGCGGATCGGCGGCATTTCGTGAGGCCTCAGAAATAGGCCGCCCAAGCCACTTTACGGAAGTCCTCTCCCTGTTTGAGCCAGCGGCTCTTGAGGCCCTTTACCTCACCGGAGACGCCCCCGAGGCTCGAGCAATCGCCTCATACCTGGGCACATGGAGGCACGTGGAAGCGGAATTGAACGGGAACGACCTGCTTGAGATGGGCGTGCGCCAAGGGCCCCTCGTGGGAAAGTTCCTTGACCAGCTACGGAAGGCCCGGCTCGACAACCTGGTCTTGAACAGGGATGGCGAGGCGCAGATGGTCAGGCAATGGATGGGGCGCGATTCTGCCGCCTCTGACGGATCATGACGCTCCCCGGCAGAGCGCGTTCCCGCATGGCCACCTCGCGCTCCTCTTGAAAGAGGAGCTGTTGCGCATAGGCGGCGTAACTGCCAAAACGCTCCCGCCCCCACGCAGCAATCTTGTCCTCCGGAGTCTTTTCCCCACGCAGGTACAGGCGCGTCACGGCTCGGCTCACCCATCGATCCACGGCGAACGCCTCGGTGTGATCCAGCGAAAACGCGAGGATACAGTCGGCGATTTTCGGCCCAATGCCCTTTAAAGTCAGCAACACGTTTTTGGCGTCTTCATACGGCAGTGTCGGTAATTCGTCGAGTTCAACGTCGCCCTCCGCAATACGGATGGCGGCAGAATCGAGAAACGGCGCACGAAACCCCAGTCCAATGCGACGGAGTCGAGTCTCTCCCAAGCGCGCCACCGCCGCCGGTTCAGGAACGTGATATACCGTCTGGCCCCACGCCTTACCGCTGGCCTCGCACGCCTCAGCCAAGTTCTGCATATTCCTTTTAATGCGTGGCAGGTGGCATTGCGCGCTGATGATGAAACTCGCCAGGCACTCCCATGGCTCCTGACGCAATAGCGTGAGGCCGGGCCAGCGACCAATTATTTCCGTGAGCACAGAATCTTCGGACAGCGCATTCCTGATTCGTGAATGGTCGTCATCAAGGCGCAGGTAGCGAGTTACCATTTCCGCGGCAGCGTCATTTGGCACATCCGCGTCGTGCGCAGAAACTTCCAGGACACCGAGGCTGTCGGCCTTTGCATCCAGGTGCCGAATACGCACTGCGTGGCCATAGACGGTTCCGATCCACCAGCCGTCAGCCTCGCCATCGGGCGCCGTCCAGCCAAACGCCTGCCCCTCATCCAACGACGTCGGCAGGTCAAGGGGAGATGTCAATTCGATACGGGCCGTTTCAGCCCGTACCGTATCACTCGTCATCGCCACCGAACCAGTCCTGTACCTCATCGCCCAGTCGATCTAGCGTCGGCGTCTGCACAGTGGATGTGGGGAGCGCATCGATAAACGCCGCCCCATATGCGCGATTCAATACTCGTGAATCCAAGATGATGATCACACCCTGGTCTTTCGTACTCCGAAGCAACCGCCCCACGCCCTGCTTGAAACGCAGGAGCGACCGCGGAATCTGGAACTCGTTGAAGGAGTTCTCATACGTCTCGCCGCGCGCCGCGATTATCGGGTCGGACGGCACGTCAAACGGGAGGCGTGTGACGATGAGCGCTTTCAGCGCGTCGCCCGGCAAATCGACGCCTTCCCAGAACGCCGCCGCGCCGAGGATGACGACGCCCTTGCGGAGTCGAGCGATTTCCGCCAGCCGGTCCGGCGCGCCATCAATCCCCTGCCCGAGCACGTTGATATCGTGCTTCCGCAAATCGGAACTCACTTTGGTGTACGCCTGGCGCAACGAGGCGTGCGAGGTGAACAATACCAACACACCGCCGCCGGTAGCCGTTGCCACATCAGTGATGGCCTGCTGAACGGCCTTTCCGTAGGCGTTATTGTTCGGGTCCGGCACGTCCGCAGGAACCATTGCCGCCGCTGCATCCTCCGGCCCCAGCGTGAGTCTCACCTGCAGCGTTTCCGGTTCCTCAAGTCCCAATCGGTCAGTGATGAATCCAAAGGAATCGTCCGTCGTCAGCGTCGCGCTGGAGAGGACAATCGACTTGCGCTCAGCGAAAGGACCGCTTGCGAGATGCGGCGCAACGGACATCGGCGCCCAGTGCAATGAGATACTTCCACGTTGCTCACGCGGCGTTTCAAGCCACGTTATGTCGTCATCAGGATTCACATCCCTCATCACGTTCATCAAACGTGCTCGAAGGTCAGAGATACGCCTCACAATGTCGTCAACGTCCGTGGACGGGCCTTGCCGCCCCTGCTGTGTTTGCAGCGCCGACCTCAGCCGCGAATCAACCAGATCGGCGACTCCGGCAAGCGTTGCGTCCAGGTCTTCCCATGCCTTCGCGGCCTCACGCCATTCATCCGTTTCCCGGACGCGCTGAACCAGACGTATCTGGGAATCGCCGCCCCGATCCGAGCGTGACCCGGCGGCGATGACGCCAATGGCGCTGAAGAACTGACCCGCCCGGGCAGCCGCGCTGCGAGCTGCTGCGGCAACCTCAGTGCCCGCGGCCTCCATTGTCTGAGCCGTTGCTCCGGCGGATGAATTCGTTGAGCCCATCGCCGCCGTCACGATCCGTGACCGGCCGTCTTCCGAATCTGCGCCAAGCGAGTTGAGCAACTCATTAATTTCGTTGTGAGAGAAGCTGCGCCCGTAGTGGTCGGTGGCCTCACGTTCAAGGTTGTGCGCCTCATCGAGGATTATGTGAGGGATTTCACCCAGGACGTTGCCACCGGAGGAGGAATCGGCCATGAGAAGCGCATGATTCGTGATGACGAGGTGGGCGGCCTGAGCAGCCCTCCGCGCCCGGCCGATGAAACACAACCCCTCACGCTCATAGGCGCAGTTGCCGTGCCCCTCTTCCGAGCCTGCGGACAGGGTTGACCAACGCGCCGCCTCCTGCTCACCCATCGGCAGCTCGCCCAGGTCACCACTTTCGGTTGATTCAAGCCAGACCATCAGCCGGGCAAAGAACGCGGCCTCGCCGGGCGTGATCTCAAGGCTGCCGAGCCGTGAGAGCAGCCGCGATATGCACAGATAGTTTCCCCTGCCCTTGAGCACGGCCACTCGCACCTCGTCCGGTGTCAGGCCGAGCGCTTGCAGGGCGATGGGGACGTCCTTGGCGGCGAGCTGTTCCTGCAAGCCGCGCGTAGACGTGGCGACGACGACCTGTTCTTCAGCAGCCTCCGCTCGCCAGATGGCGGGTATCAGATAGCCGAGCGATTTGCCGGTGCCGGGCGGGGCTTCCAGAAGCAGTGTTTGATCTGCCTCCTGGGCTTGCGCCACCGCCTGCGCCATCTCCAGCTGCTGCGCGCGCGGCTCATATGCGTCTCCAAGCGCCCGGGCGAGCCTGCCATTGGATTCAAACACCGCCCCAATGGCCGCCGCCCCGTCCTGCGTTGTAGGCAGTTTCCGCTGGCGCGCCTCGGACTCGATGCCCGGTTTGCCAAGTCTTTCGGTCAACCGTCGGATAACCCGCTCAGGCCCATCGGCGGCAATTTCTTGCTGCCGGGCGGCCAAATCAAAAACCGGGCCCGCTCTCCAGTCACGCGGCGCGCGGTCGGAGAGTGAGCGAATCATCGCCAACGTGGCCGGGTCGAGGGCAAGAATCATGTCCCAGAACGTGAGAAAGACCCGCGCAGTCGTCTCCGCGTCTGCCAGCGCCCTGTGGGGGCTGTCGTTGACTATTCCCATCTCTTCGCTTACCCACCCGAGCGAGTGGCTGGTCGCTGACGGCCTCAGGATTCGTGAGAGGTCCAAGGTATCGAACACGGGACCGCTCGGCATCACGCCGTTCGCGTTCAGGAATCCAAGGTCGAATTGATAGTTCTGTCCCACCATTGGCAGGTCGCCGATGAAAGCGGCAAGCTCGTCCGCTATCTCGTTGAATGCAGGCGCGCCGACAAGATCAGCGTCCGTGATGCCCGTCAGCACAGCGACGAAATCAGGGAGCGCATGACCCGGATTGACGAGCCGTTGGAAGGTGCCGACGATACGGCCCTGTTCGAGCTTGACTGCGCCGACCTCAATAACGCGATCGCTCTCTGCGTTCAGCCCCGTGGTTTCCAGGTCAAGCGAGACGAACGCCAGCGGAAACGGCGTGGTGCCCGACGCGCTTGCGGCAGTCATCCCACGCCTACTGCGGAAAGATCGGCGGCACGCTCATCCCAGTAGGAAATATCGCTGCCCTTGAGCAGTGAGCCGGTAGGGTAATAGCGGCCCTCACGGATTTCCTCAATCAATTCTTCCACGTTGGAGACGCGCCGTTCCGTCACGATTGCCCCGGAGCCGATGCCGGACGTGGAATGGGCGTCACTGCCGCCGATGCCGATGCGTCCGAGAACGCGCGCGACCTCCAGGGCAAAGAGGTTCTCCTGCGCGTTATTCGCCCCGTTCACGACTTCCAGTTCGTCCGTCAGTTTGAAGATGGGGAGGTCCGCGGCCTCCTCCAAGCTGTACAACTTTCGCCAACCGTTGATGCGCAAATCATCAAACATACGGCGAAAGGGGTGCGCGGCGATCATGATGCCGTCCGACGCCTGGACGACTCGCCGGAGAATCTCGGCCCGGTGAATCCCGGAGGAATAGCCCGTCAGGCCGAAACAGGTGATGTGCCCAAGATCGGTGGACACTTCCATGCCGGGGATAACCAGGAAGTCATGTTCCGCAGAGAACCTTTCCATCTGATAACTATCCCAGACGGTGCCGTGTTCGGTAACGCACACACCGTCCAATCCGACGGACTTGGCAACCGTCACAAGATCCTGTGGCGAGAGGCCGCTATCGGACGAGCCGACATTTGTGTGAAGGTGAAGGTCCAGTTTCATAACAACCTAAGCGTACTTGCATTCTACAGGAACGCGGCGACTGTCGGCGAACAGGACAGTCTTATTTAAGGTGGGCAATCCCCTGACTCGGGGCGGGATTCGATCTTCCGGGGAGCATGGCGGCGGCGGGGCGCAACACGGCCGAATCAGGTAGTCTGTACGTGATAGAGAAGCTCTCGCGGGAGGCTCGGATGTATCGCATTACGATTTCGACAAAAGAACACGGAACGATCCTTGACCAAGACCTCATAGGCTTCGTGCTGATACGAAAGATGCTGTGCGAACACGAGGACCCCACGCATGAGCCGGTGATGAGCATGGAATCCCGCGGCATCAACGGCTATGAACAGATTGGGCTACTTGAATGGGCAAAGGCCGTGACGACGGCGGACATGGTCGCAGACATGGAAGAGGGCCCCGGCCTGGCCGACTATCCGAACTAGCGCACTGTATGGATTGGTGCCCCCAAGGGGACTCGAACCCCTGTCGGCGGCTTGAAGGGCCGCAGTCCTAGGCCACTAGACGATGGGGGCGTGACACCTTCGTCTCTTCCACTATAGCCGTAACGCACTCTCCCTGCGCCATCCGCGGCTCCTGACATCCTTGCGACATCCCCGATAATGGATGCATGAAGAATCGACCCATAACGGTCTTTCTGAATTCCCTCGGCATCTCCGGCGCGGAGCAGCAAGCCGTTGCGCGCGCCGTCCTTGAGGATGCCGGGTTCACGCGCGCCGGAAGGACCAACATGGCCGTCCACAAGGAGCCGGACGCTGAGCAAGCGCTTGAGGCGCGGCTGGCGCTGCACTGCTCTAACGCTATGTGTCGGGAGTCGCTGGATGAGCAGGAGCGCCAAATCCCTGAGCCCCGCGCGCTGATCCTGGTGGAACGGGACGCTTGCGAGGTGTGCGGCGGCTCCGCCGACCGACGCGCTTTGAATGAGATGGCCACGGCGATGAGCGGCGCCGGACTCTCGCGCGCAGTTGTTGTCGGCGGCACCAATCCAAAGTGGGCGCGAATACGCCAGATTGCGCCTCGATCAGTCGAGTGGCGCTTCGTCAACGGGCTTGGAAACGCCAATCAGCGGGATGCCGCAAGCGACCTGCGATGGGGCGACGTCATCCTTATCTGGGCGGGGACTCCGGCGCAGCACCGCGTGACGAATCTCTATGCGGGACCACGCACAATCACGGTGCCGACAACAGGGATCGCCGCCCTGGCGCGGGAGGCCGCCAAGTTCGCGCAAGGCCGGGGCGGGCGGAGCGGCAACGCTGCCGGTTGAGCCCTCACACTCGTAATCAGTCAGCGGAAGTAGGCTTGATCCCCAACCGCGAACCCAAGTGACTCCGCAAGGCCGGCGTTGATCTCCAGGGCATACTGCGCCGGCGCGGCGCTCGGATAATGCTTGAGTTCAGCATCCGGCACGCCCGGCTGGGGGTGCATCGTCCGGATATCCACGACTATCCCGGCGGAGTCCATATAGAGGATGTCCAGCGGAATCAGGGTGTTTTTCATCCAGAAGTTCAGCGTTCGCTCTGCGGAGAAAACGAACAGCATTCCCACGTTGTCGGCGAGGCTATCACGATGCATCAGGCCGAGCGCCCGCTCAGCCGGCGTGTCCGCGATTTCCAGTACAAAGACGTGACCTTTGAGGGTTACCTCGTGGATGGCTGCCGGGTCCTCCACATCCTCAATGAGCAGGAATCCCTCCTCAAGCGGTGACGGTGTGGGAGTTGTGGTGCGCGTGGGAGTTGCAGAGGGTACCGCAGTGAGAGTTGGTGGGAGAACACGAATTTCCGGACGCGTGGAATCGGGGGATGGCACAGGTGTTGAAGGGCCAAAGGAACTGCACGCGCCAAGAGTGAATACAACGAAGGCCGCAGTGACGCCAAGAACGGCGATTGAGCGAGTACCCATTCAGTCAAGGATACAGCCCTCATTTGGTAGAATTGAATCGGGGCTCGCCCACCGCATTCCCCGGTTGTGGATATGTTTCAGGCCAGCGTAGCTCAGGGGTAGAGCAGCGGTTTCGTAAACCGCAGGCCATCGGTTCAAATCCGATCGCTGGCTCCACACGACAAAGAGAACGAGCCGCGCTGAGCGTGCGGCCGTCTTGGTCTCTCTCTTCTAATCCCGTCAATAACCATGAGGCAAGTGCCATGCCTCAAGCCCCGTTACAACCATCCCAGTCAGACAGGGCATGTGCTAGAGTACGTTCGCAACCAGTGACTGTGCTTCCCGCTCGCATCAGCGTGGTTGACGGGACTCGTTCACATTTGAACACAAGGGGGTGGGCCGTTGAGTACCGATAACGGTGGTGTGGAAGAAGCCACCGACAGAACAGCGGCAATAGCAGAGAGGCAATCCAATACGAAACATAGAGTTTCGTATGTGGAGGATCACATTCGGAAACACATCATGGACGGGTTCTTTGAGCTCGTTCCCTTGCTTGTTACGATCGGCGCCATCGCATTCCTGGTCAGCTACGCGGACGCCCTGATTCGACCCGTTATTCGACTGCTGGAGCTACCGACGCTTGATTTCACAATCGGGGGAATGTCCTTCAGTTTGGGTGCTGATTTCTGGGGAGTTGGCGCGATCATTCTTCTGATTATTTTCTATTTGGTCGGCATTCTCCTTTCATTCGCCGTTGGCCGCAAGATCATGAACGGCTTCAGTGGCTTTCTGTCCGCGCTGCCTATTGTGAAGCTGATCTTTGGGATGATGAAGAAGGCAATGACCTCACTCAGGGGCACCCAAACGAATTTCAGTCGTGTTGTCTTTGTTGAGTGGCCACGGGAAGGAATGATGGCACTCGGTTTTGTTACCGGGCGCATCTATTCGCCAGAGACAAATGCGACCATGGTGAGCGTCTATATCCCAACGATTCCCAACCCTACCTCCGGCAACATGGCCTTCGTGTTCGAGGATGATGTCATTGAGACGAACCTCAATCCCGACGATGCTATGAGGCTTGTCTTCTCAGGCGGAATCGTACTCCCGGATACTGTGAATCTTGCTCGTCTTTCCGCCGACCTGGAGGAACATCGAGTCTCGGAACTTGTGGGCACATTCAAGACAATGTCCGTGCCGGCCGCGGGTGATGACTCAGCTATGCCCGCGGTTTCCCAGAACAGCGCCGACCCCAAGTCCTAGCAACAGAGCGCAAGCAACGTGTATGGGGTGGCGTTGGGTGCTGTCCTCGCCTTGATTTACTCACAGTGCTTCATTGAGAAGGCTACAGGTCTAGTCCTCCGCGGCAACCGCGGTCTCTGCCTGTTGGGGATCATCTCCCTGCGTCTCAGCCGCTTCTTCCGCCATGAGGTCCTTCCCTGATTGCAACGGGATATCAATGTGCATCTCTGTAAACTCATTTGGTGACGATTCCACCGAGATTGATCCACCATGCCGTCGAACGATGTCATTGGATATTGCAAGGCCTAGGCCCGTCCCCTTTTCCGGCGGCTTGGTGGTGAAGAATGGGTTGAAGATCTTCTCCTTCACGTCATCCGGCATTCCAACCCCGTTGTCACGAATCGTGACGCGTATCTTGTCCTCTTCACGGCGCGTCTTTAGCCATAGCATCGGAGTATAATCGCCGGTGCTGCCTTCGGCAGCCAAATTCTTGCGACGAAGATCCGTGGCATAGCACGCGTTCGCCACCATATTGAGGAATACGCGGCCCAACTCCTGCGGAATCACCTCCACCGTCCCGATGTCTGGATCGTAGTCCTCTTCTGTGGTCAGGTTGAAGTCGGCGTCGGTCGCGCGTTGGCTGTGATAGGCGAGGCGGTACTGTTGGTCGACAAGGATATTCATATCGACCTGTTCCCATTCACCGGTATCGCGGCCAATCTGGAGCATGTCATGGACGATGCGATTGGCCCTGTCACCGTGGGATTTAATTCGGCCGAGGTTGTCGTGGAGGTCACCGACAACTTCGTCGACATAGGATCGCTGATCGTCTGACAACTCGAACTTCGGATCATCAAGGATTTCCTTGAGTTCATCGACAAGTTCCTGTGACGCTTCTGAGAAGTTGTTCATAAAGTTGAGGGGATTGCGGATTTCGTGGGCGACGCCGGCCGTCAACTCACCCAGCGCGGCCAGTTTCTCTCTAAGGACGATCTGCCCCTGCGCCTGTCGCAGCTCACCCAGGACTCCCTCAAGTTCCTCATTCTTGTCCTGCACTTCATTGGCGAGCTGCTCCACGAGATTCAGGCGTTGAACTTCCAACGCGTGCCTCCGAAAAACCTCAAGCGCGGACGCCATAACGGCGACTTCGTCCTGGCCGCCAATATCGACAGATGATTCCAGATCACCCTCAGCCATGCTCTGCATGCGGTTGGAAAGAGTATTCAAGCGGCGGAGCAAAATGCGACCGATGAATAGCCAGATCACCAGCAGCGCCCCAATCACGCTCAGCGCCGTAATCACAACCAAAAGGATCCGCCCGGTGCGTATTGCCTCGGCGGAGGCCGCCGTAGCGGTTACGGTTCCTTCCTGTGACGCTATGACAAGGCCGTCCACTTCAGCCAACAACTCAATCGAAAGGGCACGGTTGCTTTCAAGAAGCTGTCGCTGAGCACCTGCGATCTGGAGTGATTGCAGGACGACATCATAGATTCCGTTCTCGCTTAGGCCCAAGGCGAAAAACTCGCTCAGGATAGGTTGGGCCTGTTCATGGATCTCTGTACCCAGGAGAAAGTCCATATTGCGGTCGATCCTGCTCGTCGCCGCCGCAAACTCGGCTCTCAAGGAATCCACGAGCCTGGGGTCTGTTGCAGTGAATGCGCTAGCTAATTGTTCGCCGCCAATCTTGACTTCCGACTGGATCTCAACAAGGCGTCGATACCTCTCGACCTGCTCTTCCGAGAAATGTTCGAGCCTTTGGGCTTGGTTCTGATCGATGCTGGGGAAGCCCGTCATGATGAAGAAAAACTGGTCATCTATGGCCGGGACGAGGACGCCATTGAGCTCGGTCCCAAGATTGGTGAGTTTAATTTGGTGAGTGCTGCGCAGATCAATTAATTCAAAGGTGCCGTCTGTCTGTGCAGCAATGGAGTCGATGTTTGAGAGAAGGGTGTTTGCGTAATCCCTGATGACGCGGATGCGTTCAGGGTCAACACCGGGCTGGGCCTCCAGCGCCGCCATCTGGCTCTCAAACTCGTCATATGCAGAGTCGATTTCCCCAACGACCCGCAGAAATTCCTGCCTGTTGTCCGCCGCCGTCAGGCTTGGCGCGGCGGCGACGAGAGTCTGTCCGTACTGGGCGATACCGAATGCGGACGCCAGTTCCGGCACGCTGCCCTCATTTACCTGATCCTGTGCATCGTTAATGCTGTTGAACGAGAACCACGCCACCAAGCTGGCCAACAAGGTGAGCATAACTGCGCCGCCGATACTGAGATACAGCTGTGTCGCAATGCGAATACGCCCCAGGACCCTTCCCCAAATCCCGCTTACGGGCGGGGCATGCCATTCGTCTGACTCAGTGTCCTGTCCGCCAGCGTCACCCGGGGCTGACCGTCCTCGACCCCCTGGCAACACTCCGCGAATTGCTCCGACCAACGGAATCTTCATGATGCTGACTCCACTAGCGTTTCAACGGGGTGATAAGCGCCATCAGCGCCGATCACAGTGAGATAGACGGCGTCCGAGCCCTGGTTGTCATTCTCCCCGAACTGCAGCCTGAACCCATCGATACTGAGTAAATGGGCATCCTGTAATGACCGCAGGAAGCATTCCCGGTTCAACTCCAGGCGGCAGGCGGCAATGCCCACGGCAGCAAGCCTGCCTGCAATATACCCTTCAAGCGAATAGACATTTGCTTCCGCGTTCTCGTCGTAGGCCCGAAGTGCGTTCTCAAAAGTCACCACAATCTGTTCAGTTTGCTCGGTTATCAGGGGCATGACCTGTGTTGCATACACTCCTGCGCCAGCGTTCCCCAACTGTTCCAATAGACGTCTGTTACCCGCCACGGAAACCGTGTAGAACTGTGTATGCATACCGGTTCGGTTGGCCCACTTGATCATGGTCACGGCAGGCTCGAACGTACCAATCAGCAGTACCGCTTCCGGGTGGGCCGGCACAATGTCCAGCAAGGCCGACTTAATCGCATTCGTATTCGGGGTATAGAGCCCCACAGCAACGGGTTCCATATCGTGTGTTCGCAGGGCCTGGAGCGCTCCCGCGTAACCACTCCGTCCAAAGGCATCGTCCTGGTAAAGCAAGCCAATGCGTGTTACTCCGCGTCTGCCAATGAGATAGTCGATGACCGCCTGCGTCTCCTGTTTATAGGAGGCACGAAGGTTTACCACGTTGTCGGGCGCGCCATCCCTTAGGAATTCCGCGCCCGTGTATGCGGCGATAACCGGGATTCCCTGCTCTGCCGCTATCGGTAAAACGGCGCGGACTGTTGGAGTGCCGGCTGAGCCAAGAATCGCAAAGACCTGGTCTTCTTCGATGAAACGATCTACATTCCTGAGCGCTTTGGCCGGATCGTAGTCGTCGTCCAGCGTGATGAGGCTAAGTTTGCGTCCGTTCACTCCACCTCGAGAATTGATCTCGTTGAATGCCGCCTCAATCCCTATCTGGAGACTTGTACCAATCTCGCCGAAATCGACAGATTGCCCGAACAGAACCTGATCCTGTGTGACGCCCGGCGTTACCACATCTTGACCCTGTGTTGTATCGGGCTCCGGAGTCAGAACCTCATCCTCTCCGGGTAAACTGATTTCCGGCAGACAGCCGATCAGCAGCGTCATGGCTCCGATAACTACGGCAACCATAATCCGGGCCAGCTTGGGCTTCACCATTCCAGCCTCGCCGCTAAAGTTTGGCGACCAACTTCATCCTGTTCTTGTTGTCTGCCCGCACGTAGGAAACATCATCCATGATTGTTCGAACGATGTGGATACCCCATCCTCCGATTCGACGATCCATCATTGGACCCTCGAGGTCGGGGTGAGGGGCGTCATTGATTGGGTTGAAAGGCCGCCCATCATCGACAATCTCTATCGTAACCTTGGCGTCCTCTGTCTTCACGGACAAATCGATATAGTGTGTTTCTTCATCAGTGTAGCCATAGTTCATGATATTGAGGGTTAGCTCTTCAAGAACAAGGTTAATCTTGTAGGTCAAATCAAGCGGCCATCCGCTCTCTTCGCCGAGTTCTTCTATGGCGGCAGTAATCCGGTCCAACTCATCGTGCTTGGACTCAATGGTCATAGAGATGTCCACAGTGGCGTCCTAGTCGTCCCTGCGCAAGACGAGACAGGTGATGTCATCATGCTGCGCCGCGGTGCCCGCAAACTCCTTGATCACATCAATGACAGCAAGAGCCGTGCTTTCCGGGTCTTTGGGCGGCGATTGTGCAAAGTGATCGCGGACCCTCTGTATGCCCATCGGTTCCTGAGCTTCATTCATAGCCTCGGTGACGCCGTCTGTCACGAAAATAACGCTGTCACCAGGCGCAAGATCCACACTGTTTTCCATGTATTCATATTCCGGCGCAACACCCAGAACGATCCCCTGGGTAAGGGGAAGCTCTTCCGATGAGCCGTCCGCATGGATGACCACAGGTGGATTCTCCCCGCCGCTGGCATAGGTCAATCGGCCGGATCGGGGATCGAAAACGGAGTAGAGAACCGTAACAAACATGCCCGTTTCATTGTCTTCGACCAGAAGACTGTTGACCTCGGTCAGGACTTCACCGGGATGCCCTTTGCCCACGGCGGCACCCTTGAGCAAGGTGCGCGAGGACATCATGAAGAGTCCCGCGGCAACTCCTTTATCAGACACATCCGCAACCACCAGTCCGATGCGGTCGAACTGGAGGCGTATCAAGTCGAAGAAATCACCTCCAATATTCCTCGCGGGCCGCATGGTTCCATAGACCGAATATCCGGCGCCGGTCGGGAAAACGGTTGGCAGGATGGACTGCTGCATATTCTTTGCGACATCCAACTCATTTTGGATGGCAACCAGGCGATCCCGAACACTAAGGGCATCTCGCAATTCCTGGATATGCCGCAGGGTTCGATCAATGGTGACCCGTAGATCGTCGAAGTCCACCGGCTTGGTAATGAAGTCGAACGCGCCACGATTCATCGCGGTGCGGATATTCTGCATGTCTCCGTAGGCGGAGATGATGACGGAGCGGACATTGGGCTTTGCTTTCGGAATTTCCTGTAGCAGGGTAAGCCCGTCCATCTGAGGCATGTTGATGTCGGACAACACCATATCAATGTCGTCGTCGTCGTCCAATTCCTTCAGGGCTTCAACGCCGTTGTGAGCGAATACGAAGCTATATCGACCGGATCGAATCTCCCGACGCATGCGCTGTCGGACAAGGGGCTCAAGGTCAGGCTCGTCATCAACGACGAGAATTTTGTAACCTTGCTGATCTTCCTGCAGCTCTTCCGTCTGCTCGGTGTTTTCGCTGGAAACGTCAGTAGTCATGAGTCTCCCTCAAGGAGCTCGCAGTGAAATGAGAGCAGGCCGGACCATCACGGAACGGGCCCGTGGCCCCTCCGATTCACTTCGAGATGGCTGCTGCTGCCTCGGCTCGTGTCTCGTGGATCGCGATGATGTTGTCGAACCCACTGATCTTGAAGACTTCGCGAATAGGCTCTGTGAGTGAGCACAAAGCCAATTGCCCTCCCTGACGCTGAAGAGTCTTGGCAGTTAGCAAGATCACTCGCATCCCGGCGCTGCTGATATACGACACATTCTCGAAGTCGATAATCAGAGCCTTATCCTCGGGCTGAATTACGTTCTCCAGCGCGGCCTGGAATTCCTGCGCGCTTCCACTGTCTATCCTACCCTCCGTCTTGGCGACGACGGTTACCTGATCTCTTTCAGCATCGACTTTCAGCACGGTAACCTCCCACGGTACCCATATGGATTATCGGTAGTATGCCATACCGCAGACTACTCGACTAGCAATGCTGCCATCCACGTCCTCCCTATCACTGAAACCTAATGATGCCGCTAGTTGACGCTTGCTGCAAATCGAGTTGCTTCAGATTCGCCCGACAGGTTCAAACTGTCGCATAATGAACTAACCGGTTTCATGCCGAAGTGGCGGAATGGCAGACGCGACGGTCTCAAACACCGTTGGGGGCAACCCCGTGTCGGTTCGACTCCGACCTTCGGCACCAAGTGAGATGGTCTGAGCGTGCCACTTGTCTACTCTCAGAGTTAATGGGCTGGCACATCGGCTTTGCCCGGTGGTGCAGTGGTAGCACAGGGGACTTTGGATCCTCTGACCCAGGTTCGAATCCTGGCCGGGCAGCCATAGAGATTGCCGGAGCACGGGAGGTTCAGCATTACGTCAGGGCACGATCCCGGTCAGCCACGGGCACTGGTGACGGGCGGAGCCGGATTCATCGGCTCACATTTAGTCAAGCGCCTTCTCAGTGACGGCTGGTACGTGACCGTCGTTGATGATCTCTCATCTTCGCGGATGAATGACCAGGAAGCGCCTACCGTCTCCCTGCACAAACTGGATATCGCCGATCCTGCCCTCTCAGACGTTTTCACGCAAGAACAACCCGAGATTGTCTTCCATCTCGCCGCGCAGATTTCAGTTGCGCGCTCCATGCGCGAACCGGAGTTGGACGTTCACACCAACATCGTTGGCGGCATTAACCTTCTCCGGCAGTGCGTCAAATCCGGCGTTAAGCGCGTCGTGTTGTTCTCGACGGGAGGAGCACTTTATGGCGAGCCTGAATACCTGCCCTGCGATGAATCGCACCCCATAAAACCGCTCTCCGTCTATGGAGCGAGCAAGCAGGCGCTGGAGCAGTACACGCGCGTCATCGCAGAGAATAACGGTCTTGAGTACACGATTCTGCGCCCCGGCAACGTGTACGGCCCCGGCCAGGACCCGCACGGTGAAGCCGGCGTCGTTGCGATCTTTGGCCTGAGGATGCTCGCCGATGAGGAGGTCACCATTTACGGCGACGGTGCTCAAGAGCGCGATTACGTGTATGTTGATGATGTCGTAGCGGCAGCCCTTGCCGCCATCCAACCTGATGCCCCCGCGGCAGGCATCTACAACATCGGAGGCGGCGCGCCAACGTCTGTCAACGATATTTTTTCTCTGCTTGCAGAGGAGACCGCGTATAGCCAAGCGCCTACTTACGCGCCAGAACGGCCGGGCGATGTAAGTCGGATCTACCTGGATGTTTCCAAGGCGCGCCGTGAGCTCGGCTGGGCCCCGGAGATCGACCTGCGTGAGGGGATCACTCGAACCGTCGCCGCCCTCCGTCACAACCCCAGTTCACCCTGAGCATAGTCGAAGAGTCATACGCTCACACATCTTTCCCACGCAATCGATAACCTATATCGTGAATCAAACACAACAGCTTTCGCGTCCGCCTATTTGAGATTTGAGTACTTCAACTGACATGTCTTCATCTATCCCGCCAGCCGGGCAGCCCACTGCCCTCTTACAGAAGCTGAATGATGGCGAGTTCGTGACGACGGTGGAGGTTCATCCGCCGCGCGGATTCTCGCTCGATCGAACACTGGCCAGTCTCAAGGCGCTCATGGAAAAGGTCCGCATCGATGCGTTCAACGCCACTGATGTGCCGTTGGCGCAAGCCCGTATGAGCGCAGTCGCGTTGAGTGTCCTCTTGCAGCGGCACACGGGAGTGGAGGCAATCCTGCACACTGCCACAAGGAATCGCAATGTGTTGGCAATCCACGCCGACCTCATCGGCGCGCATGCGCTGAACGTACGCAATGCATTCATCTTTTGGGGAGACAATCCAACCATTGGCGATTACCCACAGGCGAGCAGCCTCTCCGACGTGACATCCTCCCAGTTGATCAGCGCTCTCAGCCGCCTGAACGCGGGCGAGGAAGTTGCGGGACACACCCTGCCGGAGCCAACGTCGTTCGCAATCGGCTGCGCCGTTAGCCCCAACGCGCCGCATATTGACGAAGAGATTGCGAGCTTGCAGCGCAAGGTTGAGGCAGGAGCGCACTACATCATGACGCAAACAGTCTTTGATCCTGCGCCAGTGCGCCGCTTACACGACCTGCTTGGCGGATTTCCGCTCCCGGTGGTGCTCGGCGTGCTGCCGCTGCAGAGTGCGCGCCACGCGGAGTTTCTCCATAACAACGTCCCGGGAATGGTGATTCCCGAATCGATACGGCGGCGGCTGCGCTCGGCGGGTGACAACGGCCGAGCGGAGGGGGCGGCTATCGCCCGTGAACTTATTGAGGAAACGCGCGGAATGATTGCCGGCGTCTACATGATCCCGTCATTCGGACGATATGACGTTGTAGCGGACGTATTGACGGACGATTAGCCGGTCACAGGTGCATGAGCGTGTGGACGGGATAGTCTCCCAGAAGCCCACGCCCCGATAGCTCGGCCAGTTCAATCAGAACCGTGGCTCCGACCGTTACCCCGCCCGCCTTGTGGACGAGATCTTCCGCCGCCTTCAACGTCCCGCCCGTTGCGAGCAGATCATCCACCAGCACAGCGCGCTGTCCCGGATGAATGCCGTCCTCATGCATCTCAACCGTGGCTGATCCATATTCCAGCGCATATTCGATGCTGACCGTCTTATAGGGAAGTTTGCCCACTTTACGAACAGGGATGAGGGGGACATCCAGAGCTCGCGCCATCGGCGCGCCGAATAGGTACCCACGCGCCTCCACGGCGACGATGACGTCAAGCGGCATGGTTCCGGCAGCCTGCGTCATCCTGTCGATGGCCCACGCGAACGCCTCAGGATCAAGCAGGAGCGGCGTGATGTCGCGAAACAGGATTCCCTCTTCGGGAAAGTCAGGAATCTCCCGAATGAGGTGTTCGTAGCTCGTTACACTCCCCGCGCTCGACATTCTGCCGCCCCCTGACGCTCCCCGTGTGTATCATCCATCCTGTCACGTAGATGATATTTGACACAAGACGTGTCGGGGGACTGATGACGAATTCACAAGCTAGCGCCGCAGTTGAGGCGTGGGAATGTGTCGTTCTCGCAGCAGGCAAGGGATCGCGGATGCGAACCTCATTTCCGAAGGTTCTACACCGGGTAGGCGGAGTGTCGATGATTCAGCGAATCCTGGATACGCTCGCCGCGGCGGGTTTTCCACAGCCTGTCATCATGCGGGACTCGTCGCCCGCCCTGCTAGAGGCCATGGGAATCACTCATCGATTCGTTGTACAGTCCCAGCCGGACGGCACCGGAGGCGCGTTGAAAAGGGCACTAACTGACGCCAATCTTGATTCAAGGGCTCTGCTTATTGTTAATGGTGATTTGCCGCTGGTTACTGCTGAATCCTTGATGATTCTCCAGAAAGCTCATGAATCGAGTGATGGGGCTGCTGTTACTTTTTTCACAATCCAGACGCCAAATAACGTGGATTACGGGCGGATTCTGCGTAATTCGGACGGAGAGGCGGCGGAAATCGTGGAGGCCGGGGACCCGCGATATGAGGACGTGCCGCCGGAGGGGAACGCAGGGGTCTATGCCCTCGACCTTGTTTGGGCACGGACGGTGATGGACCGTCTGCCACGGCACGACAACGGCGAGTACTACATCACGGACCTGGTAGCCCTCGCAGTAAGCGATGGGCGCGGTGTTGAGACGCTGGAAATTGACCCCGAGGAGGCGATCGGGGTGAACTCGCTGGTTGACCTGGCGAAGGCTGAGCAGGTGGCTCGGCGGCGGACACTGGAGTCGCTGATGTTGTCCGGCGTCACGATTATTGATCCTTCCTCGACGTACATCGATGCGACGGTAACGATTGCGGCGGACACGGTCGTTCGGCCCAATACACATATCACGGGCACGTCTGTCATTGGCGCGGAGTGCGAGATAGGACCGGATACGCACATCGTCGATTCGGTGATTGGCGACCGGTGCGTCGTGCGAGGGTCGTGGCTGGATGAGGCCACGCTTGAGGACAGCGTTTCGGTGGGCCCATTCGCCCGGCTCCGGCCCGGGACGCATATCGGCAGTGAGACTCACATCGGGAGCTTCGGCGAGATCAAGGCGAGCCGAATCGGGAGCCGGACAGCGATGGGTCATTTCGGGTACGTAGGCGACGCCGAAATCGGGGACGACGTCAACATCGGCGCGGGCGCGGTAACTTGCAATTTCGACGGTCAGGACAAGCATCGAACAGTCGTCGGCGATGGCGCGTTCATCGGGAGCGGCTCCATGCTGGTCGCGCCCGTGGATATTGGGAATAAAGCGTACACAGCAGCGGGCTCCGTGGTGACGCGGAACGTGGCGGCGGGCACGACGGTTGCGGGCGTTCCGGCGGAGGAGATCAGGCGGTGAGGCGAGGGGCAATGACCCTTCGACAGGCTCAGGGCGAACGGATCAGGCGAGGAGGCCAATCAGGGCGCCGAGGGCCACGACGATTCCGGCTGCAGCGATGAATCGGCTGAGGCTGACGCGGCTTGCCCATGCGAGGATGGCTCGGATGGCGACGGTTCCAACGATTGCCGCGGTTACCAGAGCCAAGACGGCAGGCCAACCGCCGATAGTGTCGGATGTACTGACAGCAAGCAGACCCGCTCCAAGACTCGCCGGGATACCCATGAGAACACTCAGCACAACAGCTTCGCGGTGACTGCAATCCCGTGCGAGCAGGACGGCGACGGTCAACCCGGTTCGGCTGAGGCCGGGAATGACGGCCAGTGCCTGCGCGATACCGGCGATGATTGCATCCCTGGGTGTGACATCGTCCCTGCCCCGCTCGCCCTGCCATAGTCCGCAGCGGATGGTGAATGCGGTAGCGATCATGGCGAGGCCGATGAGCAGCATCGCGGCGCTGCCCAACAAATCCGCAATCTCGCCCAGAACCAAGAAGAGCGGCACGCCGATTATCGCGGTGACGAGGGTGCTGAGACCGAGGAATTTGACGGGAGCGACCCTTCGACTGCGCTCAGGGTGACCGGGGGGGGCGATTGAATCGCGAATCATCGACGTGATTTCGCCTCTCATGGCTATGGCTGCGGACAGGGCCGTTCCGGCGTGCAGCCACAGCGCGATGGCGATGGCATCCGAAGGCCCGGCGTCGTCAATCCACGTGGAAACGAGGGCAACAACGCCCTGCGAGCTGACAGGAATCCACTCGGTGATTCCCTGGATGATGCCAAGCAGCAAGGCGGACGATTCGGACACGTGACCCCCTAGTGTGTTGATTGTAGGGGGTGGAAGTCTAAACGCTCACATAGGTAACAACATCATCATCAATCAACGATTCGTCCAAGTAGGATGCGATAACCGCGAGTTTCTTCTTGTAAGGCGTCAATCCGTAGTCTCGCTCAGCAAGCCAACGACAGTGAAGCAAATATGCGAGGCAGTCAACAGCAGACCCGATGATCGATTTCTTTGTAACGTAATGAAGCTCTCCAAAGTTGGCGTTGTCGACCATTAGATTCTCGTCAATCAGTTCTTTCACACCATCCCCAGTCATCTCGAGATGGGTAGTGGCATGATCCATCCATCTGATGTAGCCCGCAAAATTCTGGTCTTGAGCTTTCGAATGATCGGTTTCCATGACTGGCCATATTTGCGTGCCGTCTGTAGATTTAGCGGCGGCTATCAGAATCGACCTAAAGCAGAACTTCAAATAGGTACTCTGCTGCTTACGAAGTATCGGGGGCGGAGAATCAATACCGAAGGCTCTCCTATAGACCTTGCAGGACAGTTCGTTGATTAGAGAAACGAGGCCACGATAGAAGGCGAAGTGCTCGCTGTCCGGTCGGTCACGGAAGAAATCACTTGCATGCACATCAATGTTCAGCCTTTTGGCACCTTTAGGAAACCCGGGTAACAGGCGGAAGAACCGTTCCCGAAACAGAGGATATGTCGACGCAGTCACCAATAGTCCGGTCAACGACGTGGATTGTAGTTCTGGTGGGAGTTCTGCATCCATGTAAATTTCGTCCAGATAAAGAAACGCGACATCCGTAGTCTTGTTTGCACACATCTTCGTAGTTTCTACGCTTTTCGGCAGTGCCAAGAGGTTTAGTGCTGCAACGTTCGCGGCAAGTTGATTCCGCACATAGCAGGACTGTGCTTCCGCATCACGAAAAAGTTGTCTCCGAAGTAAGGCTTGCTATGCCAAGTGATGATGGTCATGGTGCAAGAAATCAGCATTGGTTAGGTAGCGTGCTTGTTGAGGAAGTTGACAGCATCTCTAACTAAGCCACTCACGTTGTCTTTTGTGAGTTCCTCCGCCTTCCCATGATCGGCCGAGTTTCTCACTCCGGCCATTAGGCTCAATTGCCTGCGCTCAATGCCATCCAGAATCTCCGCCTGAAACAGCTTATCGCTCAAAGAGTTGAGGTCTTCTCGATTCTTCAACTTTAGATCATGACGCTTAGCTATTTCTTCGAGTTCCTGCTGCAGAGCCGCACCCGCCACAGCTGCCGCAGCTACAAGATAGCCCTTTTCCAATAGATACTCGGCCTGACCCATTAGACCACCAATTAGGTCAGCTTCTACGAGCTGGCGGTACGACTGTAGGTGGCCGTTCTGGATATCTTCCTTTACCGATTGCAGAATACCCAAGCCTGCTCCCAGGCTGGGGCCCATGTCGGCTTGTATGTGAGCTCGTTGTGTTGTGTTCTGGAACTCGCTGAAGTAATCGCTGGTTCCTCCAAACAGCCTCCGAAGCAAAGTGAGTGACTGGCTTCGCCAACCCACCACGATTCGCGGATCCAGGAACTGCCGATTACCGCTGCCCGTTATGTTGGCAGGATCCAGCGCCTTATAGCCTTTTTCGATAAGGCTATCAACTTGCTCCATAAGGTTATGAGTTTCGCCCATAGGGATTCGGCTCCGATTCCAGAGATAATACTGTTCACCTATAGCAAGGTTAGCGTACATTCGTTCTTGGGGCAATCGAAGTCAAGATTCCCGCTTTCGCGGGAATGATGGGTGAAGGCTAGATGGCGGTGGGGTGCGTTAGGGCGTCTGGGTGGCCAATTGCGACTTTAGATTCCTCGGCTGCGCTCGGAATGACATGGGGCGGCGCTGCGCGCCGCACTGGGTTCCCGTGTCAAGCACGGGAATGACGGATGGGGAGGGTATGATTGGGTGAGGGGGACTGAGAGATGTGCGGGATTATGGGGTATACGGGGCATCGGCAGGCGATGCCGATTGTGCTTGATGGGCTGTCACGCATCGAGTACCGGGGGTATGACAGCGCGGGCATCGCGATACTCGGCCCGTCCGGCGTGTTCGGGACGAATAAGGCCGTCGGTAAGCTGGATGCCCTGCGCGCCGATCTCGAGGGGTCGTTCGTCTCGGGATCGCTTGGACTGGGACATACGCGATGGGCAACGCACGGCGCGCCCTCTTTGGCCAACGCGCATCCGCACATGGACTGCACGGGGCGTGTGAGTGTCGTGCAGAACGGCATCGTCGAGAATTACAGTACACTCGCCGCGCTGCTCGTTTCGCGCGGGCATCACTTCATGTCGCAGACGGACACGGAGGTGCTGCCGCACCTCATCGAAGAGGCGCTCGATCGCGGTCTAGATCCTGTCGAGGCGGTGAAGTCGATCATGCCGGACATGCACGGGGCGCTGGTGTTCCTGGTGGCGTGCGCGCAGGAGCCGGACACGCTGATCGCGGTTCGGGCTGGCAACGCGGGCGGGCTTGTGGTCGGCATGGGCGACGGCGAGACGTACGCCGCGAGCGACCTCCCTGCCCTTGTGCCGTTCACACGTCGGGCAATGCCGCTGAACAACGGGGAGATCGCCGTGCTGAGGCCCGACGGCGTAGAGGTCTCAATGCTGGACGGGGAGCCGGTGACGCGGGAATTCACGGAGGTCACGCGCGACCCCCTGCGGGCGGCGAAGGGCATGTACAAGCACTTCATGCTCAAGGAGATCATGGAGCAGCCGCAGGCGCTGACGGATGCGCTGCGCGGGCGGGTTGATTTGGAGTCGGGACGGCTGGAGCCTGATTACGGGTCCGGGCTGTCCGAGCGGCTGGCGGCGGCTAAGCGAATCATCCTAACGGGGTGCGGATCAAGCTATCACGCGGCGCTTGTAGGGCGGCACTATTTCGAGACGTTGGCAGACGTACCGGTTGAGGCGGAGGTGGCGTCCGAGCTGCGCCACCGGAATGCGCGGATGGGGGAGGGCGATCTTCTCATCGCGATCACGCAGTCCGGAGAGACGCTTGATACGCTCGCGGCGCTGGAACACGCATCGGGCCTCGGCGCAGACTGCGTGGCGGTGACGAATGCGCTGGACAGCGAGGCGGCACGCATCGCATGCGAAACGATGGATATGCGGTCCGGGCTCGAGGTGGGGGTCGCGGCGACAAAGAGCTTTACGTCGGCGATCATTTGCCTGTATCTGCTGGCGATCGACGCGGCAGCGGGTCGCGGGGTGATGGATGAGGATGAGGTTAGCCGTCATCTGTTGGACTTGGAGCGGTTGCCGGGCATCGTGAGCGAGATGCTGGAACGAGGGGATGTGATTCGAACGGCGGCGGAGCGCCTGACTGCCAATGAGAATTGCCTGCTGCTGGCCCGCGGGCCGCTCTACCCCATCGCGCTGGAGGGTGCGCTGAAGCTCAAGGAGATCACTTATATCCACGCAGAGGGCAGCGCGGGGGGCGAGATGAAGCACGGACCCATCGCGCTGATCGATCAGTCGATGCCGACTATTGCGCTTGCCCCGGAGGGCGGCTTGCGGGATCGGATGGCGATCAATATCTCTGAGATACGGGCACGGGCGGGGCACGTGGTGGGCGTGCTGACGGACGGGGATGATGAGCTTGGCGGGCAGGCGGACGAGGCGATCTTCATGCCGGAGACGCCCGCTCACCTGGTTCCGATTGCGGCGACGGTACCGCTGCAGATGCTGGCGTACGAGATTGGGCTGCTGCGGGGGGCGGACATCGACCAGCCGCGGAATCTGGCAAAGTCGGTGACTGTTGAGTGATTTTCAAGTTCGCGATCACGCTGGAATGGTAAAAGCGTAGGCATTCCGCGTTCCGGCTTTGGCGGCCAGAGATCTACGGGAGTTAGTGGAGCGGGGGACGGGAATTGAACCCGCGACAACCTGCTTGGAAGGCAGGAGCTCTACCACTGAGCTACCCCCGCCCGCTTATTCAATTGTACGTGCAGAGAATTACTCTCTTACCCGTGAGCGGGGCCCGAAGGGTTCGGGCTGGAAGGGGCCGTCGCGAACCTGCAGGAAGGCGCGGAGGCCGCCCTCCTTCTGGGCGTCCATCATCTCGCGTTTGAAGTCCTCGCGCTGGGAGCTCTGGACATGGGCGGAAAGCTCGTCGTTCAGGATGAGCGCGTTGCGGAGCCCCATCATCTCAAGGCCCATCGTCGCGACGTAGAGGTTTATCTTGACCGTTTCCGGCGAGACCAACGCGATGCGCTCAACAACGCGGAAGCAATGCTCGAGCAGGTCGTCACCGGGAACAACATCGTTCACGAGGCCGATTCGCAGCGCCTCCTGGGCATCAATGTGGTCGCCTGTGAGGCCGTAGCGGAGGGCGTGCTTGTAGCCGGCGTTGAGCGTCCAGAAGAAGTTGGTGTTGGAGATCATGCGGATTTCCGGCTGGGCGAAGACGGCCTCCTCCGCCGCGTAGGTCATGTGAGAGGCGAGGGCGTACCATGAGCCGCCGCCCATGCACCAGCCGTTGACGGCGGCGATGACGGGCTTGGTGAGTTCCCAGATCTGGAGCAGCTTGGCGGTCTCGTCGCGGGATCGGTCGCGCCAGTCATCGAGGATGGCAGCGACGCTCGTGCCTTCAGGTAGTCCGTACGGCCATACCGTGGCGCCGCGGCCTGCACCGATGTCATAGCCGGAGGAGAAGGCGCGGCCTGCGCCGGTCAGGACGATGGCGCGGACTTCGGGATCGTTCTCCGCCTCGGTTAGCGCCTCGGAGACATCGTGTTCCAATTGGCGGCTAATGGCATTGAGTGTTTCGGGTCGGTTCAGGGTGATCAGGACACCGTTGCGCTGTTTCTCATAGAGGACGGTTTCGTAGTTAGGCATTGTTTGCTCGCTTTCTGTTGCGGGGTTGTTTCCCACATGGTAGCAAAGGGGACGGGGCGGGGCGCAATGGAGGTTTTAGATTCTTCGCTGCGCTCAGAATGACAGAGGCGGCGGGAATGACGATGAGGTTATCGCTTGTGGGTGGCGAGGGCGAGGGCTTCGATGATTTCGCCGGTGGCTGCGGTGCCGCCGAGAATGAGATCGACGATGCGGAGTGTGGGTTGTTGCAGGTCTGGGGCCCATGAGGCAGTACCGTCTGAAGCCACGATGACGTCGAGATCGCGCACGTTGGCATCGAAGGCGGTGTGGAGAACGCAGGCGTAGGTGATTGTGCCTGCGAGGATGACAGTGCGGATGCCGCGGCGTCGCAGGGCGGTCTCTAGATCGGTGCCAAAGAACGCTGAAAAGCTGCGCTTGGTGACGACATACTCACCATTCTGCGGCGCAAGGGCATCGTGAATGTCCGCGCCCCATGTGCCGGGCATGAGGGCGGGGCCGCCGGGAGTGTCCGCCACTGCCCCAAAGGTCTGCGCAACGACGCTGTGGATGAGATGGACGGCGTCTGGTGAATCGTCGCGCTCAATTCGGGTGTGGACGATGAAGAGGCCGGCCTCACGCCCCGCCTCAAGGAGCGATTGCATGGGCGGAATGCCGTCAATCACAAGCTGGGGATCGAGGCCGAGCGGTTCAATGCGTTCCGCCGCCTTGGCATAGAAACCGTCCGCGTGGCAGAAGTCGTTCTGCATATCAATCATCACGAGCGCGGTGGCTTGGGGGTCAATGGAAAGGTTCATTTTATATAGGTAGATGTAGGGGCGGCCGGTTGGCCGCCCCTACCCTGTTCACCGTATTGACGCTTCGGCGTTAGTTGCCGCGTGCGGCGGCTGAGCGAGGGCCAAAGGGTTCCGGCTGGAAGGGGCCGTCGCGCTGCTGGAGGAAGCCGCGCATGCCACCCTCTTCGCGTGCCTGCTCCAGCGGGCGCATGACGTCCTCACGCTTGGAGGCGTGGGCGAAAGCGGAAAGCTCGCCGTTGAGGATGAGGGCATTCCGCAGACCCATCATCTCAAGGCCCATGGTCGCAACGTAGAGGTTGATCTTGACCGTCTCCGGCGACACCAGCGCGATGCGCTCACCGATCTTGAAGCACTCTTCAATCAGGTCGTCCTGCGGGATGATCTGGTTGATGATGCCGATGCGGAGGGCCTCTTCGGCGTCGATGTGGTCGCCAGTGAGGCTGTAGCGCAGGGCGTGCTTGTAGCCCGCGTTGAGGGTCCAGATGAAGCTCGTGTTGGAGATCATGCGGACCTCAGGCTGCGAGAATACGGCGGTCTCGGACGCGTAGGTCATGTGTGAGAACAGCGCGTACCAGGAGCCTCCGCCCATGCACCAGCCGTTGACGGCGGCGATGACGGGCTTGGTGAGCTCCCACAGGTGCATGAAGCGATCCGGCTTGTCGCGCGTGCGCCAGTCATCCAGCATCTGGGCGATGTTGGAGCCCTCCGGCAGGCCATACGGCCAGACTGTCGGGGCGCGGCCACCGGCGATATCGTAACCCGCGGAGAATGCGCGCCCGGCGCCGGTCAGAATGATGTAGCGAACCTCAGGATCCGCCTCTGCCTCATCCAGCGCGACGTGCAGTTCGTCCTCAAGGTCGCGGCTGAGGGCGTTCAGCGCCTCAGGGCGGTTGAGGGTGATGAGGACGCCCTTACGCTGCTTGTCATACAGGATGTTTTCGTAGCTGCCCACTTTCTTTTCCTTTCTTTTCTTCTGCTCTGTCTTGTTCTGGTTGGTTTGTTTTGGCGTTCTGGATTCCCGCTTTCGCGGGAATGACGGGCGGGATTAGTCTCTGACCTTTGAGCGGGGGCCGAAGGGCTCCGGCTGGAATGGGCCGTCCCTCACGGTGAGGAACGATCGCAGGCCGCCCTGTTCGAGGCCATCGAACATCTCCTTGCGGTAATCCTCACGACTCGACGAGTGGGCGAGAGCGGACAATTCACCGTTCAGCTTGAGGGCGTTGGCGAGACCCATCATCTCAAGGCCCATTGTCGCGACGTACAAGTTGATCTTGACCGTCTCCGGCGACACCAGCGCGATACGCTCCACAAGCTGGAATGCCTCATCGAGCAAGTCCTCGTGCGGGACAATCTTGTTGACGATGCCGATGCGCAGGGCTTCTTCAGCGTCGATGTGGTCGCCGGTCAGCGAATAGCGCAGCGCGTTCTTATAGCCGGCGGACAGCACCCAGAAGAAGCTGGTATTGGAGATGTGGCGTACCTCAGGCTGGCCGAAGACTGCCTGATCCGAGGCGAGCGTCATGTGGGTTGCGGTGGCGTACCAAGACGCGCCGCCCATGCACCAGCCGTTGATAGCGCCGATAACGGGCTTGGTTAGCTCCCACATGTGGAGGAGCTTGCGGACTCCGCCATTGTCATTCGTGCGCCATGAATCCAGCAGTTCCGCGACGTTCTGGCCGGGTGCGACGCCGTACGGCCAGACGAACTCGCGCATTGGGGCGTCCGGTGCGCCGAGGTCGTATCCGGCGGAGAATGCCCTGCCCGCTCCCGTTAGGACGACGGCGCGAACCTCGGGGTCAGCCTCCGCTTCGTCGAGCGCCAGGTGGAGTTCATCCTCCATCTGCGGGCTAATTGCGTTGAGCGCCTCCGGGCGGTTCAAAGTGATGAGAGCGCCCTTGCGCTGCTTCTCGTATAGGACGTATTCGTAATTGGGCACCGTTCTGGTTGCTCCTTTCTGCGTTGGTTATGGGGTTACTCTCGTGGGCGGGAGCGGGGGCCGAAGGGCTCCGGCTGGAAGGGGCCGTCGCGGGCTTCAAGGTAGCCGCGCAAGCCGCCCTTTTCCTGCGCCTCCACGAACGAACGGCGACCCTCCTCGCTCACGGACGTGTGGGCGAGCGCGGATAGTTCGGCGTTGAGATTCAGGGCGTTGTGGAGTCCCATCATCTCGAGACCCATCGTCGCGACATAGAGGTTGATCTTGACCGTCTCGGGCGAGACAAGGGCAATGCGCTCGACAATCTTGAATGCTTCGTCGAGCAGGTCATCGGCGGGGACGATCGTGTTGACGATGCCGATGCGGAGGGCCTCCTCGGCGTCAATGTGGTCGCCCGTCAGCGCGTAGCGGAGGGCGTGCTTGTAGCCCGCGTTGAGCACCCAGAAGAAGCTGGTGTTGTCCATGTGGCGGACTTCCGGCTGGGCGAAGACGGCGTTATCCGCGGCAAGGGTCATGTGGGCCGCGTTGGCGTACCAGGAGCCGCCGCCCATGCACCACCCGTTCACCGCGGCAATGACGGGCTTGGTGAGTTCCCACAGGTGCAGGAAATAGCGCATGTTCCTGCGGTCCGACGTGCGCCAGTGGTCAAGGTGCGCGGCGACGCTTGTGTTCTTGGGCAGCGCGTAGGGCCACTCGAACTCGGCCTCGCCGGAGATGTCATACCCGGATGAGAATGCCCTGCCCGCTCCGGTGAGGACGATGGCGCGAACCTCAGGATCAGCCTCCGCCTCGTCGAGCGCCTCATGGAGTTCCCGCTCAAGGTCGGGGCTGATGGCATTAAGCCGCTCCGGCCTGTTGAGGGTTATCAGGACACCCTTGCGCTGCTTTTCATACAGGACGTTTTCGTAGTTGGCCATGAATCAGCCCTCCCCCGTTTATCCCCATTGGCGCGCGGGCTACCCCACGCACGCCGCGAGAATAGCATTGGGTGATTAGGAGGGGCAAGGTAGTTGCGGGGGTTCACCCCCACCCTAACCCTCCCCCAGCAAGGGGGAGGGTATTCTGGATTCCCGCTTTCGCGGGAATGACGAAGGGGGCGGGAATGACGGTGGGGGCGCAGGTAGACTGGCAATGATGGAGTGATGCAGAACAAGCAGGAGAGGTTGTAGTTGAAGGTTACGGTGCTGGGCGGCTCAGGGTTCGTGGGGCGGCACCTTGTGGCAACACTGGTGGCTGCGGGTCACGGCCCGATACGCGTCCTCTCCCGCTCGCCGGAGAGGGTATTCAGCGATGCGCGGCGTTCACTTGGCGTCGCTTTCGAGGCGGTGGAGACACTGGCCAGCATAGGCAAGCTAACGCGTGATGACGTTGTCGCCGCGCGCGACCGCGCCGATCGGGGCGAGGCCGTCCTGCGTGAGGCGGTTGAAGTCATTGAGGGGGACGCCCGCGATTGGAACGCGGTGCGTGACGCCGTTTCCGGCGCGGACACCGTCGTCCACGCGGTCGGCATCATCCGCGAAACGGAGGGACGTTCATTTGGCGATACCAACGTGGGCACGACACAGTCGCTCATCGACGCCATGAAAGACGTGGGAACAAACCGCCTGGTCTATATGGGGATTCTTGGAGCGTCCGATGATCCGGAGATGCCGTACGGGCGGTCGCGCTGGCAGGCGGAGGAAACCGTGACGAACAGCGGGCTGGAGTGGACGGTGGTCAAGCCATCGCTGGTGCTTGGCGTGTCCGACGCGGTTTCACGGCGAACGGTCAAGCTGCTGCGGACAGGTCCGGTGGCGTTGCTGCCGTTCCCGAACGGAGGGCGCACCTTGCTGCAGCCGATGTACGTGAGCGATCTTGCCACGGCACTGACGTTGTGCGTGACAGAACCGGAGCGGGCGGGACAGACCTATGAAATCGGCGGGCCGGAGCAGATCGCGCTCGCGGACATTGCGCGGGCCTTCGCCAGTGAATTGGGAATCAGGCGCGTCTACAGCCTGCCCATGCCGCGATTCGCCATCCAGCTTGGGGCGGCGGTTATGGGGCGTGTGCTGAAGGATCCGCCGATAACCACAGCGGAGCTAAGCCAGCTGCGGGTGGACAACGTGACGGCGCTCGATTCGGTTGAGCAGGCGTTCGGTTTTGCGCCGCGCCGTTTTTCGGACTACGTGTCCTACATCAGGGACGTTTTGGCCTAGTTGTCGCGGGTTTTGGCGAGTTGGGCGATGAATTGCTCGATGGGGAATGCGGGCAGCGAGACTATCTGGATAGTGCCGCGCGCCCCCAGTTCCAGGGAGACTCTCGCGATCGTCTCATTGTCGGGAGCCTCAACGATGTTGACGAAGTCATAGTTGCCGAGCACGGCGTACTGGGCCATAACCTTTGCGCCCCACGCCTCAATCTCACGATTCACTTCCTGGATCCGCTCAGGCCGATGCTTTACGGTCTTGCGCCCCTCATCCGTTAGCGTGCTAAGCAACACGTACGTCGCCATCTAGTTTGCCTCCCTGCTTGTACTTGTCCGGCTCTCTTGTCGTGAACGTCTCAAGTCAGAATCGTAGGTACGGGCGCGTTCCGTGTCAACGGAGAGCCATCATCTGATCCAGGAAACCGGCCGTTGCAGCAGCAAGCGCGGGGCGGCTGGTCTGCCAAGCGCGGTCTGCGCCCTCGAGCGCCATCGCGGTCACATCATCACGCCCAATGCCGTCAACCCACGCGCCCAATTTTTCCGGTGTTGTAAGCCCGTCGTCGCCCCCTATCAGGAACCTCACGGGCACGTTTACGCTTGATAGTCCGCTCTCCGTGGGAATGCCGATCAAGGGAATATCCAGTATCGGTGACACCGCGACGACTGCCCGCACGCCTTCCGGTCGTCGGGCAGCGACGCGCAGGGCGATGCTTGCGCCAAACGAATAGCCGACGATGCCAAGCCGCTGCCCATCGACGCCCGGCCATTCCCGCAGCATGTCTATTGCAGCGAGGGCATCTGACACCTGTCCCTCCCCCAAGGCGTTCTCGCCCCGGGATTCGCCAACACCGCGATAGTTGAATCGAAACGAGACAAACCCGCGGGGAGTGACTTCCCGTGTCAGCGCCTCGATGACGGGACTGAGCATTGTGCCGCCCAGATGCGGTTCAGGGGAACAGAAGACGACACCGGGGAGATCACCACCGCCCTCCGGAATCTCCTCCCCGGACGGCTCTGCGATGATGCCTTCAAGCGTTAAATCATCGGTCGAGAAGAAATTGACCGCCGTCTGCCTCACGCCGTCGCGCCCTAGAGACCGTATGCAAGACGTTCGGCCAGGCTGGCAGGCAGACCGGCGTCTGTGAAATGTTTCTGCGCGGATTCCGTATCGTATTCGACGCGGAACTGTGTGAGCGTTCGTGCGTCTGAATCAAGCATGACGTAGGCAGCGCGAGGATCTCTGTCACGGGGCTGCCCCACGCTGCCGGGGTTGATAATGAGGCGAACATCATTGGGCAGGTGGATGAGGGAACCATGGTTGAGACGGCCCATGGCATGAACGCGCTGCGGGGAGTTCGGCCCGGCGAAGATCTCTTCAAAAATCAGGGGCAGATGGGAATGCCCCACCAGCAGGAATGGCGTCTCCAGCAGATCAAAGGACGCGCGCGCCGCTTCCTCATGTATGAGGTATTCCCAGACAGGGTCGCGGAGGGAGCCGTGGGCCAGAGTGAATTCACCCTGCTTCACGACTCTCGGCAAGTCCTCAAGATAGGCGCGATTCTCCGGTGTAAGTTGTTTGCCGTTCCATTCGCAGGCAATGGCTGCCTCTTCATTGAATGTGCCCAAGTAGATAGCGCCGATAGCCCCAAGGTCGTGGTTGCCGGCAACACTTATGTGGTCAAAGCCGCGCAGGGTGTCGAGACACTCGTTGGGATGCGGCCCGTATCCGACCATATCCCCCAGCGACCAGATGTTGTCGACGGGGCCGCGCGCGTTCGCATCGCGCAGGACCGCGTCAAGCGCGACGATGTTCGAGTGAATGTCCGAAACAATAAGGGTTCGCATCGCAAATTATCCCAACTGTGTCCGACATTATATTGCGGATTGAGGGACGTACGTATTGCGGCCTGCAGTAAGGTCCGCAAGGAAGTTGTCGGCCCAAGCCTTGGCGGTGTTTAACTGTACGTCCTCATTCAGGGCCATCCACCGACGGCGTCGTTCACGATGCGTCATGGACAGGGCGCTATGCATGGCCTCCGCGGTGCCCTCAAGGTCGTAGGGGTTGACGATCAACGCTTCCCGCATCGTCTCGGCGGCGCCGCAGAAACGGGATAACACCAGAACGCCGGGATCAGCGCCCTGGGATGCAACGAATTCTTTGGCGATAAGGTTCATACCGTCCCGGAGCGGGGTCACGAGGCAGACGTCCGCCTCGCGGAAGAAGCCGGCCAATTCCTCCTGGTTGTAGGAGCGGTAGAGATAGTGAACAGGCACCCAGTCCGCCTCAGCAAATCGTCCGTTGATGCGCCCGACCAGTCCGTCCACCCGTTCGCGTTCCTGGACATATTCCGGCACGCGGCTGCGCGAGGGCGCGGAAATTTGAATCATGGTGACCTTGCCCCGGACGGCCGGGTACCGATCAAGCATCGCCTCAAACGCTCTGAGTCTCTGAGGGATTCCCTTTGAGTAATCAAGCCGGTCGACGCCGAGCACGACTTTCTTGCGTTCAACCGGGCGGCGCGGCAGGAGTCGCTGCAGCAGGCCCGTCGTCTCCGTTTCACCTGATTCACGCGTCCATTTCTGGAATTGATCCGGGTCGGTTCCGATGGGATAAACACCCGCTCCAACTGTCCCCGATCGGCCATCAAACACGCCCGCGTCAATGGCGCCTCCGATCTCCGCTTGCAGGGTGTCAAGGAAGTTGTGGGCGTACCGATTCGTGTGGAATCCCACCAGGTCATAGTTGACAAACTCTTCAAGGAGCTGCCTCGCCCACGGAAGGATCGAGAAGACCTCTGCGGCGGGGAACGGCGTATGCAGGAAAAAGCCGATCTTGCCTTGCCATCCCATCCGACGCAGTTCCGAACCCAGTGGGATCAGATGATAGTCCTGCACCCAAACGGCGTCGCCGGTTCGAAGGAGGGGGTAGAGGCCTTGAGCAAATCTACGATTGACGCGTCGATACCCTCGATACGCGTCATGGCGAAGGTGAACGAAATTGGGGAAGGCGTGCAGAAGCGGCCAGAGAGTGCGGTTGGCGAAGACGGAGTAAAAGAGATTGACCTCATCGGCAGTAAGGTTCATCGCGCCAACGTCAATGCTGCCGCTGCGCGCGACGGACGGTTCCACAGCAAGGCGGCGCTCTGTTGTGGTGCCGCTCCACCCGAACCACAGGCCACCGTATTGTTCAAGGGCTGACTGCACGGCAGACACAAGACCGCCCACAGGTTGATTTCTCTGGTCTTGCGACGCGTCGGGAAGTGTCGATGCCGGCAATCGGTTCGACACGACGACAAGACGCTGTATCTGCTGCATCGCCTTGCCCCCTAGCCCCACCCGGCAATCTCAACTAACGGCTGCACGGTATAAAAAGAGTCTCGCGACGTGCGTTAACCCTAGCCGTCAGCCTGTAACTGGTCAAATACGGAGGCGGAGTTCTTCGACAAGCTCAGGATGGACGGTTGTGGAGGAATGGCGTGCTACACTTTTGCTCTGAACAGGACGCAGACGCGGCGACGACGCCGCGCGTGACGGGGGAAACACCATGCCGGAGAGCAAGTTCGTCGATATCCAGGGCCTCAATATGCACTATCTCGAATGGGGCGACCCCTCGAATCCCGACCTGCTCCTTGTGCACGGATGGACGGGGTTGGCGTCGTCCTGGCAAGCGGTGGCCGAGGCGTTCGAGGACAGGTATCACATCATCGCTCCAGACAACCGCGGCCACGGGCAGACGGACAAGCCCGTGACGGGCTACATGCTGCGCGATTTCGCGACGGACATCGCTGAACTGATCGACACGCTCGGCCTTGAAAAGCCCGCATATGTAGGGCACTCGTGGGGCGGCAACATTGGCACCATCATGGCGTCCGACTTCGCGGATAAGATCTGCTGCGCGTTCCTCGAGGACCCTGTTTACTGGAAGATGGTGAACGTGCACGTGACAAGCCTTCAGCAGGCGCTTGCCCGCCACAACAGGCCGGAAGCCGAGATTCGGGCTGAGGCAAAAGAGCAGGGTATGTCCGAGCAGGAAGCAGATGAGCTGGTCTATCGACACCACCACTTTTCCCCGCACGCCGTTACACGGCTGCTGACGGACAACCGGCAGTGGGCGTTCCGCTGCGAGGACCACATGCGGCGCATCTCAGTCCCGACACTCGTGCTGGTCGCGGACATCGCTGCGGGAGGTTACATGATGCCGGAGGAGCTTGAGTACTACCGCAGCATCGCCACGCCTGACCTGGACTTCCGCCTGTGGCCGGACGTGGGACACGGCATGCGCGCAGCGCGCCCTGAGCAGTACAACCAAGAGCTTGACGAGTTCCTCAAGAGCTGCAGCGCTTGAGCAGCACCCCGCCATACTCGATAGCTGAGGACGAGACCGAAGTAACTACGCGTTTCCGCACGTTCCGATCGCTCCGCAACCCTGTCTTCCGCCGCCTTTGGATGGCGGGGTGGGTGTGGTATGTGAACCGCATGATGGAGATGGCGGTCCTGTCCTGGCTTGTGCTCGAATTGACAGACTCGCCGTCACAGGTGGCGCTCGTCGGCGTTTTCCGTATGGCCCCGATGTTTCTGCTCGGTCTTGTGGCGGGCAGTGTGTCGGACCGCTTTCCGCGCAAGTACGTGATGATCTCAACGCAGATCGTCAATGTGGTCGTGGTTGGCGGGATGCTAGCGGTGCTGGTTCGCGGGGACGTGGAGCCGTGGCATGCATATCTCGCGACGTTTCTCACCGGCTCGGCGTGGGCAGTGGATTTTTCAGCACGGCGCGCCTATTTCGCGGAGATCTTTCGTGGGGACGCGCTGACCAATGCCATTTCACTGGATGTCGTTGCCCTCACGGGAAGCAGCATCGTCGGGCCTTTATTTGCAGGAACGATCATCGAACTGGTCGACTTCTCAGGCTCGTATGGGCTGATGTTTGGACTATACCTGGCAGCGGGTTGGGTGTTGTTCACGATTCCAAAGACCGAGTCGATGGGCGAGGAAAAGACGCCCGTGCTGCGCCAGTTGAAGGAGTCGGTGACAGTGCTGGTCACCAACAGGGCTCTTGTGGCCGCCCTAACGATCACGGTGAGCCTCAACTTCTTTGGGTTTCCCTTCTTGACGATGGTGCCCGTAATCGGGCGGGATGTGCTGGGCGCAAACGCCTTTCTGTACGGGATATTGGCAGGCGCAGCCGGCGTGGGATCGTTGACGGGGGCGATCATCATCGCATCGCGGCAGATACGCAACCATGGGCAGGTGTATTCACTGGGCTCGGCATTCATGTTGGGGATCATGGTGCTCTTCGCTCTTTCAGAGTGGTACACGGTTTCACTTGCTCTGCTGATGGTGGCGGGTCTGGGCATGGCCGGCTTTGCCACGATGCAGCCGACGATTGCGTTGCGGGCGGTGAGCCCAGAGATGCGGGGACGCGCGATGGGCGCCATCGCCCTGGGTATCGGCGCAAGTCCGCTGGGGATGCTGACGGTGGGGTGGATGGCGGAGCCGGAGAACCTAGGGCCTCAGATGGCGTTGGCGGTGTTGACAGGCACGGGGTTCGTGGTGGTGATGGCGCTGCGGCTTATGCTGCCAGAGCTGCGGGGACAACCGCGATAAGATAGAGGACATAGGCCCAGCGGCCCAGCATATCCGTCAGGAGGATTGCATTCGATGCCAAGGTTCATTGCAGCCCTGATCGTGCTGGCCCTGTTCCTCGTGGCTCTTGCCGGCTGCCAACAGGATGAGCCTGAAGGAATAGGCTCAACAGCCAGCGCTAAATTGGCAGGGCCGGACGGCGCGGATATGGGGACCGTCAGCTTTACCCAAGGGCCAAACGGAGTTCTGGTATCTGCGGACGTACGCGGCCTGACTCCAGGCTTTCATGGATTCCACATCCACGCAGTCGGCGCATGCCAACCAGACTTTACAGCTGCGAGCGGTCATTTCAATCCCGAGGACATCGGACACGGGTTTATGCACGCCGAGGGGCAGCATGCCGGTGACATGCCCAACATCTACGCAGGGGCGGACGGCACAGCGCGGGCCGATTATTTTCACACGGCTATCACATTGGCGGAGGGGACGGATACCTCGCTCTTTGATGACGACGGCTCGGCCATCATCGTCCACGAAAGGCCCGACTCGTACGGAGCGGATCCCGGGGCCGGCGACCGGGTAGCGTGCGGGGTCATCAGGCGCAACTAGGCTACCCCCTACTCCGCCGCTTCTTGCCTCAGTAGCTTTCTTTTGCGTTCGACGCCGAGGGCGTAGCCGCCGAGACCGCCGTCAGTTCGCACGACGCGGTGGCAAGGGACGACGATAGGCATCGGGTTCTTGGCGCAGGCGTTGGCGACAGCGCGTGTTGCGCTCGGTTGGCCGATTTCCTGTGCGACCTCTGAGTATGTGCGGGTTTCGCCCCGGGGAATCTGTCTAAGAGCCTCCCAAACGCGACGCTGGAACGCAGTGCCGCGCACATCCAGCGGAAGTTGGACGTCGCTGTTCGGCGACCCGCCATCCACAATGCGGGTTACGATTTCCACCCACTCGCTCAGCGGGCCGAAGTCTCTGGATTGCTCCGCCTGCGGAAACTCTTTCCTGAGGGCAGCTTCCAGCGATTCATCGTCGTCTGCAAGAGATATACGACAGACGCCTTTCTGAGTCGCCGCGACCAACAGCCGTCCTAAGGCGCTATCAGCAATCGTGTAGGTGATCCGCGCACCGACGCCGCCTTGCCTGTACTGGCCGGGCGTCATGCCAAGATGCGCGTCTGAGGATTCATAGAGTCTGCTGGGCGAGCCGAATCCGCTGTTGTAGAGCGCCGATGTGACGTCGTGCCCGTTGCGCACGCCATCCTTGAATCGTTCAATCCGGCGCTGCTCCGCGTATTGGCGTGGGGTGATGCCGAGCACCATTCCAAAGGAGTGCCGGAGAGCGTGATCCGTGACACCGGCATGCCTCGCCAGAGCAGCGACCGTCAGCAATTCATCGGGGCTGGCATCGATTAGTTCACAGGCTTGAGTAACGACAGTGACGGCGCGAGTATACGGCCCGCCCTCGTCAGGTCGGCAGCGCATACAGGCGCGGTACCCGGCGGCGCGAGCATCGGCTATCGCATCAAAGAACTCGATGTTCTTGCGGAGGACGGGCGCGCCACGGCATGTCGTTCGGCAGTAGACTCCGGTGGTCTTGACGCCAAAGGTGAACGTGGTTTCGTAGGCAGGGTCGTGGTTTTGAATGGCCTGCCAGCGTTCGTCCGCGAGCGCGTCCGATTGGGTGTTTCGTTCGGCTGTTGCTGTCATGTCCCTACCCATACTGCCTCTCTCTGATGACTACAGGGACATGATTGCAGTTGGTGATTCCGGGGTCTATCCGATTTCTCTGCCCTGGTCGATATTCACCCCAGGCTCTGGTAGTGGTACATGGGCTGTTCTGGGACGTTCCAGCCTGCGTAGTAGTCGCGGAGGAAGGGTTCGAGGCGGGCGGCGAGGTCGCGGCGGTGGGTTAGGTCCTCCGGTTCGGGAGTACTCAACTCTTCACGGACGGCCTGTACAACCGCAGCAGCGTCGATGGTCTTGAATTGCTTGTCTTCGAAGATGGTCTTGCCCTCGACGATAACGGTTTCGACGTCCTCAGCGCGGGCGCGTGACACAAGCACGTCCAACACATCAAGGTTTTCGGCGACGTACGGGGTGGAGATGCGATCCCAGTCCAGCAGGACCATGTCGGCACGTTTACCGACTTCAAGGGAGCCAATCATGTCCTCGCCGAACGTGGTCTCATATGCGCCGCCGAGCGTGGCCATATGCAGAACCTGGTGGGATGTGAGGTGAGGAACGTCCAGACCCGGCGGACGGTGCAGACGCATTGCAAGCGCCATTTCCTGGAAATGGTCGTCATCATCGTTGATGGATGTGCTGTCCGTGCCGAGCGCGACGTGGACGCCCTGCCTATGCATCTCAAGAACGGGGGCGATGCCGCTGCGGAGACGCAGATTGGAGCTTGGGTTGTGGCTGACGCTGGTGCCTGTTTCAACCATCAGGGCCATGTCGTCCTCTGTCAGCCAGACGCCATGGGCGAAGGAGGTCTTGGGGCCCAGAAAACCGAGCTCATAGAGGCGGCGTGTTGGAGTCTGTCCCTGTCCGTGCAGGCGCTCGGCGTACAGCCGCTGGTAGTAGCTCTCAACGCAATGGGTGTGGATGCCGACATCCGCAGCGTGGGCCAGTTCCGCGATGTGGGCCAAGGTATCTTCGTCCGCCCAGTGATAGCTCTGCGGGCTGTAGAGGACGCGAACCATGTTGGTTGAATCGACAGGGTAGTCGCGGATCAGATCCGCCGTCATAGCGAAATAGTCGTCGTTGGAGACGATGGAGCCTTCGATTACACCGCGCACGCCGCTTGCAAGGTCATCCGGCATCTTATTCAGCACATCGTCATCGTTGCCGTAGACGAGGTAGCACTGGTTCTTGAACGCGAGTGAGAAGGCCGTTCGGACACCGGCCTGATCAAAGGCGCGGAGGTTGGCCTGTGCCTCGTCCCAGACCATGCGGCGTGCTGTGGCCGATTGGTTGAACATGACCGTGGTGATGCCGGACCTGATCAGGTTCAACAACGTAATCAACATCATGTTGTACGGCTCAACAGCGCGGCGTCCCCACGCGTGGTTGATCCACGTTTCCAGTCCGCCGTCCGGTTGGCCGAGGAGGAGACCGGACAGGCCGCGGCCGTGGTGGTGGGCATTGACCATGCCGGGCATCAAGAATTGGCGGCCATTGCCAACAACTTCGGCGTCCGGGAATTGCGTGCGCAGGTCGTCATATGTGCCGACTGCGACAATCTGACCGTCGTTCTGGGCTACGGCGCCATCAGCCAGGATTGCGCTATCACCTGCCAGATCGGCTCGGACGAGGACGTACTTGCCGCGCGTAATGGTGGTAGCCATTTCTCCTCCTATGTTTGGATCTGCTCAGGTTATCGCCATAAAACCCGGCGCACTCGTTCCCGCCTAAACGCGAGGCACGGGGTAGGCGACATTCACTGAGAGCTACGGCACGATTGTCGCAGCCAGGCGAACAAAGTCGTGGCGCGTAATGATGCCGACGAGTTTGTTATCACGGACGACCGGGAGCCGCTTGAGCCGCTGTTGGTGCATGATGCGAACGATCTCCTCGACCGGCGTATCTTCCTTGACGGTCACGACGGGCGTGGACATCACATCCGAGACGAGGGTTCTGGAGAGGACGGAATGCAGATTGCCTATGTTGTCCTTATTGACGAAAACGTGGCCAAAAAGCTCGAAAACCGTTCCCTGCATCCCGGGATCACGGATAGGCGTCAGGAAGAAGTCTGAGTGGCTCATGATGCCAACGAGGTTATCGCGGTCATTCACCACAGGCAGCGCGCTAATGTTGTGATCCAGCATGACATTGGCGGCATCGACTACCGTTGCCTCGGCCCGAATGGTATACACACGACTTGACATGATTTCTGATGCGTTCATAGCCCAATCCTGACCCTTACCCTCACCATGAAAGTCATCATAGCGAATCACTGAACGCGACGCGCGTTTAAGTGTCCACCAAACCGTTCAGGAATCCGGCAACGTCGGCGGGAGAATCCAGTCGGTACGCTGCAACGGTATCGCGGTCAGGTTCGCCAACAAGAATCGAGAGTCCACCCGAGAGATTGACTTCCCGAAAAGCGTCTTCGTCCGTTGTGTCATCTCCGATGTAGATAGGAAAGATCTGAGTTTCTGACATTCGCAGGAGCGCGTCCATGATGAATCGCAACGCCGCGCCTTTGTCACGAGCGGCGGCGGGACGGATATCCAGGACTTTCTTGCCCTGCACGACGACGATTTTACCGTCGGCGACTGCGTCCGCCGTCGCGTTATGGACAATCTCCCGCACTTGCGGTTCCAACTCTTCGGGAGTCATACGGGAATGGACGCTGAGGCTCACGCCCTTGTCTTCGACGAAAGCGCCGCTGATCTGGCTGACGGCAGGTTCGAGGGCTCGGCGCAGATCCGTCATTAAAAGACGGGCTGCTTCCGCGGCATCATCCTCAAAGGCCAGACCGGGCGCGGCAATCTCGATGCCGTGATTTCCGGAATAGATGGCATTTGGGAGACCAGCACGCTCTCGAACATCCTCAAGCGCACGCCCACTCACGATCGCAACTACATATCCGGGCTGTTCGGTCAGCTGCCGGAGGGCATCCGCGCATTCCGGAAGAATGTATGCGTCCTCTGGGCGGGGGACGATGGGAGACAGGGTTCCGTCAAAGTCGCATGCAATCAAGACGTGGTCGACGGCCCGAATACGGGCTTCTATGTCCGACCGGTGATTAAACAGGGGTTCTGCCATGCGCTTGATTCTGTGTCTGTCCCTCTGGAAGGCACTACGAGTCCGAGGCATTGCTCTCCGGAGGAGCCGCGCGTGTCGCACCCTGCTGAGCCTCCATGATGGCGCCCTGCAGGCCGATGGTTTCCGGGGAGGCATCGCCCATGTAGAGCGTGCGGTGTGGGAAGGGTATCTCGATCCCCTCTTCATCGAAGGCCTTTTTCACCCGAAGGCGATATTCGCCGGAAACATCCCACTGGCGGATGGGGAGAACCTCGCCGAGCACCTTGATCTCGATGGCAGAGTCACCGAAGTTATCGACGCGCAGCGCCTTGATTGGGTCAAGGATTATCGGCCCCCATTCCTCTTCGTCGGCCATCTCCTGCCCTATCCGGTTCAGCACTGCAAAGGCATGCTCAATGTCTGTCTTGTAGGCGACGCCAATGTTCATGTTCACACGCGACATGTCCTTCGTGTAGTTAGTCGTGGTGGTGATTTGCCCGTTGGGGATGGTGTGCTGCCGGTAGTCGAGGTCGCGAAGGAGTGTACGGCGGAGATTGATGTCTTCAACCAGTCCGGCAATGCCGGCGATGCTGACGACATCACCGACGCGATATTGATTTTCAAGCGTGATAAAGATGCCGCCGAGAACATCCCGGATGAGGTTCTGGACGGCAAAGCCGACACCGACGGCGATTGCGCCCGCGGCGACAAGGAGCGGCGCGAGGTCGACGCCAATCTGGCTGAGTGCAAGAAAGATGGTCAAAAGCACGATGACCGCACGGGACGTATCGACGACAACGTCCGAGAGGGTGTGAATATTCTTCTGGATTTCTTCTTCAAGGGTGACGTTGGCACGGGCACGGATATTGGATTCAACGAGGCGGGGAACGCTGAAGGTAACGATGCGCATGGCAATGACACCGCCGATGACGATGAGAACGACCGGAAGCGCATTTTCGAGGGCCGATTCCAGAACCCACTGCCCCGCCGCGGACATCGATCCCCTTGCGAGTGACGAATAGCCGAGTGCGAACGACGCGGCTATTTCGATTGTGGCAATCACGATGAGGAGCCATGCGATCCGTACCACTATCGAACTTAGGTCTGCCTGCAACCACTCGAACCCGCCCGGGAAGACCCGATCCAACGACCGCAGGAAGCCGCGGATGAGCGGCGGCAACACCAACCAAACGGCTAGCATCAATGTCAGCGCCCCGCCGCCCCACACAATCATGAACTGCAAGAACGGTCCGGGGTCTTCTATGATCGTTTGAAAGTCGGACAGAATATCCTCAATCACCCGCGCATTTCCTCCTGCTACGCGAAACTACTCGCCTTAATCATAGACGCCCTATGCTTGACGCCCCAATGTACAGGGCACAGGCTAATCAGAGATCTCCAAGAAATGAGGTTCACGCATATGCGCATCGGTGTTGAACTTGCCGTCCGAACACCCGTCACAGACCTGGTGAATTACATCAAGGACTACGATTCCTATGGCTTTGAGCGGATATGGGTTCCGGACGCGGCATTTTCGCAGTGGGAAGTCTGGACAACGGCGGCGCTGGCGGCAGCCTATACAACCGCACCCAGAATCGGCATCGGAGTCATGGCGCCGTATCATCGGAATCCCGCCGTCATCGCGCACGGGGCTGCAACGCTTGATCAGCTTTCCGGGGGACGGGTCGATCTCTCGATTGGCCGGGGTTCGCGGCCATACATCGCGAGCATCGACGCCGATCGACCGGACGAGGCCGTAACGGAGGCAATCACGATCATTAACGGCCTTCTTGCAGGCGAGACGGTCAGCATGGAGGGGACGGCGTTCACGTTCAGAGAGGTCTCGCAGCGCGTGCAGCCGGTCCAAGAGCACATTTCTATCGCCATCGCGTCCATGAGTCGCTATTGGCTCGATATTTCCCGCGATACGGCGGACGGCGTTCATCTCTACACGAGCAACCCGACCCTGCTTGGCACTGCGCAGGAGGCGAAAAAAGCGGCAAAAACCCCCAACTTTGAAGTCACGACAACGCTCGGCTACGTGGAGCCTGAAGAGGTGCGCGAGTGGTGGGTGACGAATTTCGGCCGCAACTTCAACTTGCAGCAGCTCTGCGGACGGGAACCAAACACGGCGAGCTATGAGGAGTTGGCAGCCGAGCTGGTTTTCACAGACGCGGCAAGCCTGCGGGATCACCTGCAGCGGATGGAGTCGTTCGGCGTGGATGAGTTGATGATTGCGTACCGGCGGGCGGAGGACCTACCCGTAATCGCAGAGATGGTGGCAGCGGCGCGGGGGTAGACGAACGTTACTCAGAGACAGGCTCTCGCTCGGGCGTTGATTCCCGGGTGAGGAGGCCGTCCCTGAGTTCGAGGACACGGTCCGCGGCAGACATGATTGCACGGTCATGCGTGGCGGTGATAATGAGGACTTTCTCTTCCTCCACCAGGCTCCTGAAGAGTGAAAAGACAGTCTGAGCCGAAACGGAATCCAGTTCTCCGGTTGGCTCGTCGGCAATGAGGACCGAGGGCCGTGACGCGATGGCGCGGGCGATGCCGACACGCTGTTGCTCTCCACCGGAGAGCTCATAAGGCCTGTGGCGCATCCGGTGCAACAGCCCCACCCGATCCATCACTTCGCGGGCGCGCTCTTCACGGTCTCTGCGCGACCAGCCGGAGATGCGGAGCGGCAGCTCCACATTCTCGGCAGCCGTGAGCAACGGCATGAGCGACGATGACTGGAAGACGATGCCAACATGCTGCCGCCGCAGCGCGGCGCGGCCTTCTTCAGAGAGGCCGTTCAACCGCTGTCCCGCGAGAAACGCCTCGCCGGTGGTGGCCCGGTCAAGTCCAACGAGGATGTTCAGAAGGGTGGTCTTACCGGAGCCGGAACGTCCAATGAGCGCGATGAATTCTCCTGCCGAGCCCTGCATATCAACGCCGCGCAAAGCGTGCAGGCGCTCCGCTCCCAACGTGTAAATGCGCTCGACGCCGCGCGCCTCGGCAAGAACAGCCGGCCCTGCTCCGTCTCGCGATTCGTTCATCATCGGTCTACAACTCTCCCGACTCCGACGGAGTCACAACGACGCGGTCTCCGTCAACAGTCACGACCGCCCTCTCACGGAGGCGTACCCGATCCATCAGTTCTCGCGGGAGCTGTAGTCGCCCCATGCTGTCGACGAGGATATATTCACGTGGAGGTTCTGAAGCGCCGTTATCCTCGGCCGGCCTGAAAGAATGCAGTGAGACTATCTCTGCGCTCGCGCGGCCGTCCCGGATGATGATGACTCTATCGACGAAATTGGAAATCTCCGGATCGTGACTCACGATGACGATCGTTGTGCCGTAGCGGTCTCTCAGGGACTGGAAGAGGTTCAAGATTGTTCTCGCGGTTTCCGTATCGAGCTCGCCTGTTGGCTCGTCTGCCAAGAGCAGGTCAGGCTGATTTGCCAGCGCAATGGCGATGGCCACGCGCTGCTGCTCACCACCGGACAATTCATTGGCGCGGTGCGTTTCTCTTTCGGCGAGACCAACGGCGTCCAATAGTTCCTCTGCCCTGGCACGGCGCTGCGAGCCGCCGACACCTGCCAGCAACATGGGGAGTTCCACGTTTTCACGCGCAGTGAGATAGGGAACGAGATTGCGCCCCGTCTGCTGCCAGACGAACCCGACTTCACGGAGGCGATAGGATTCTACAGCCCGCCCGCGCATGACGAGCAAATCACGGTCACCGACCCGAATATCCCCGGCGGAGGGAGCGTCATAGCCGGCAAGGATGTTGAGGAGGGTGGATTTGCCACTTCCGCTTGCGCCGACAATCGCGACGATTTCGCCGCGCGCCGCCTGGAAATCAAGGCCGCGCAGGGCAACAACTTCAAGGTCTTGTGCCTTGTAGATCTTGAACAGGTCTCTACAAACGATGTGGACATCGCGAGGACGGTTGTGATTGGTCATTGTCATCAGTATGACTGCTCCTCAGTCCTCACCAATGCGGAGTGTTTGGCCGAGGGCTAGCGTATTGTACATGCGCACGACGAATGCCGTGGCGGCGATGAACACGGCGGCCATGAGCGCGTAGACGATGCCGATGGAGACGGCGCTCGTTTCAATGATGTACGGAGGCAGCACAGCAACGCCATCCTGCGTACGATCAAGGAACGGCATCAGGAGCGCGCCCGTCCTCTGTCCGAGCAGGAATCCGGCCCCGATTCCTATGCCGACAACCAGCATGTGTTCAAACCAGACGACGGCGCGAATCTGGGGGCCGTTGAGGCCCAGGGTGCGGAGCAGGGCGAATTGTCTGCCCCGCTCACCAACTGTCAGGATGGAGTGGGCAACAAAGCACGTCCCACCCAGGAAGAGCACTGCGCCATAGGCAACCAATAGCAGAGCGCCCCACCCTGCCGCCACGAGTGGGTCTGCCTGCGAGGTGGCGATCAATTCCTCGCGGTCGATGATCTGGTTTGCGCCGACGGACTGCATGATACCTTGCAAGGCCTCAGATCGCTCCTCGCCTGCCAAGCCCTCATCGAGGCGATACCAGACTTCGTTCGCCTGCACTTCCTGTCCCTGCCCGACGAGATTCTGGTGGCGTAAAAGGCCCTGGATCTCCGTTATGACATAGCCCGCGCCCTCGGTTGGATTCATGGTGGGGAAGAAGTCGACGACGCCGACGATTGTGCCGGGGACGCGGGCAGTACCGACGCCGATATCGAGGGTGTCGCCGACGCGGAGGCCAGAGGCGCGCAGGATGCCGGGGCTGGCGAGCATCGGCAGTTCATAGGTCTGCGGGCCGGCGTAGAAGCCACGCTGGACAAATGCTGTCGTCGCGCCCCAACTGAAGAGGAGTGACGAGCCGCCGTCGCGTCCTGCGCCGCCGAGAAGTTGCAGGGAATCCGTGCGCGTAAGGGGGCCGATGCTTATGACGGCCAAGTCATTCTTGCTTGTGAATCGGCGGACGGAAACCGGCTCAGAACCCTCTGCGGCAGTTCGAGTCATGATTTCGTCGACGTAGAAGGCTCCGGCAGACATGCCTTCAGAGCGGGAGCGCTGCACGATCTGAAGGGAGACGAGGGTGAAGGGCCCGGTAGGTTGGATTGTGGGGACGGCGCGGCGGAATGAGAAACGGCGAATAGGCTCGAGTGGGGCTTCTCTATACGTCCATTCCGTGCTTTCAAGGTTGCCCATGAACATGGTGAAGTAACGGCCGTTGCCGTCTTCGACGATTGCGGCCAGATTGGAGCGGGGGTCCGGCTGCTCGGCGCTGCGAACCCAAAGGCCCAGATAGCGGGCGTCGTTCGGCAGCCTGATGCCCCAGTTTTCGATCGCGTGAGCATCAACAGCGTTAAGCGTTTCGTCCAGGGAGTTGGACGCGAAGTCGTCGCGCCACCATGTCACGTTCTTGAGTGTGGGGGCGTCAACGGCCAGCACCTGGAAACGATCTGTAGATGAACCTGCCGCGAAACCGCCTTCAGACCGAAAAACGCGCGCCGCGGCGGCCACGCCGTCGGGCGCCTCTACGAGAGCCTGCATGTCCTGGGTTGGTCCATCGTTGCGCGCGATGGCGGCGGTCGTAATGCGCACATCCGCGCCAGCCTCGTATCGAGCCCGTTCCTCGTAGCTGCGGTCAAGTGTGCCGCCGAAGCTCGCGGCGAACGCGCCGAGTCCGGCTGCAAGCACGAGAAGAAGCACCAATCGCGTGACGGATAGCGGGTTCCGTCCGACCTGCCAGAGACCAAGCGCGAGCCAAGTTGGCGACGCAGGCGCGGCGATACGGGCGACGAGGCCGCCAATAATCGGGAGAACACGCAACAAGAGCAGACCGGCGGAAAGCAGGAACAGTGTCGGAATGAGCAGCAAGAAGAGATCCGCGCCCTGCTGGCCGGAAAGGGCATCCGCGACCAACGATCCCTGCTGACCTAACTGCCACAGGAAAATGAGCCCAGCTGCGGCCAATCCAACATCCAGGTAATAGCGCTGGACGAATCCGACCTGGTTGGGACGGACGATGAGGCGACGTTCCTCCAAGAGGTTGCGGCGGGCAAGGCGGAGGGTGGGAACGAGAAGGACGGCGAATGCAAGCAGGCCTCCAATGGCTGCCAGGCCAAAGGCCAGCGGCGAAACGGAAACACGCAAGGGGCCACCGTCACCCAGTGATGCAAAGACGGGCAAGTAGCCGATGCTTGCGATGAGACCGGCGGCGATGAATGGAGCGGCAGCGGAGGCGGCAGCGGTCACAAGGAGGCCCTGGACGGCATAAATCTGGAGCACTTGCGGAGTGCGTGCGCCGCGGCTGCGGAGAAGCGCGGCGTCCGCCCTCTGCCTGTCCGTGACAAGGCCGGCGAGGAAAACGATGGCATACAGAACCATCGCGGTCACGAGGAAAAGCATGATGGCGATGGGCGCTTCTATGAACCGGATGCGCGTGTCATACGTATTCAGCACGTCATCGAGTTCCGTGTTCTGCCTGTAGCCGTCCACTGAGCCGCCGAGTGAACCGTTTAGGACAGCAATCGCCCTCGCGAAACGTTCAGAATCCGCTGCGCGAATCTCGGTGGGGTTCGTCAAATACCGTGAGTAATATGAGCCGTCCGCCTTGACGAACATCGCTCCGACGATGTCCACGACGGTGGATTCAGGAACGATGACAGGAAGTGTGCTCAGAAGCGTCGGCTCGCGCACCATCCTTTGTAATGCCGGGGTGTCCCAATAATGGGCTTCAGGATCGACGGGGGAGGCGACGCCGGTTAGGCGGACGTTTATCTTGCTCGTCCTATCCTCCCAGAACGGGATAAAGGGAACGGTATCGCCGATGGAGAGGTTGAGGTACTCCGCGCCCTGCCGCATTGCCACGGCCTCAACGGTGGCGATGCCGTCATTCATCTCAACGACACCCGGTTCCGGCATCCGGCCCTCCAGGGCGAGGAGTTTCTGATTCGATTCGAGGACGTGGAAGGTTGCGCGCGGGGTTACTTCGAGGTCGATTCCGTCAGAACCGTCAGTGGGGACGAGGAATGTTGAAGAGCGCACACTGAAGATTTCCCGTTCGGCCAGGCCTTCAAATGCATTCGACACGCTCGAATGAACGCGGCCCGTTGCACGGTCATAGACCTCGCGATCAACACCGGAAGTCTGGAAATGAACCTCAAGATCGAGCGATCTCTCATCGGCGTTATTGATGGCGTGGCTCAGTCCCAAATCGCGGAGGGCCTGTGTGTAGATGACGATGCTGGCCATGGTGGCGGCGGCAACAGTGGCGCCGAGGAGAACGGGCAGCAACAGGGGCGCGTACGTACGCAGTCGCCGAAACACGAGTGGGAGGAGTCTCAGGCCCACGCTACGCCTCCGCCCCGCGCAGGACCCATGCGACGGGCTGCGACACGTATGCGCGCCACAAGGCCGCCGCCAAGCCAAGGCCTGCGGCGCATATCAAACCGATGACCAGCCCGGCCACCTGCCAGTCTGGAGACAGGATCAGGCTGGGCACAGGTTCTGTTCCGGCAAGGCCCTGGAATCGCGGCACGAGAATCCAGCTCAGGTACACCCCGACGGCTATTGCGCCTGCCCCGGCCGGGAGGACGATCGATACGTATTCCACGGCAAAGGAGAACAGCGCCGTGAATCGCGGAACGCCCAACGCGCGCAGCACGGCATTGTCACGCGCTCGATCCGACGCTGCGCCGGCGGCGTGCGCTGCAACACCAATGAGCAGAGATCCAATACCCGCAACCAAGGCGATGAGCGTCATGCCGCGCCATCCGGCGGACGCGAGCGGGCTTTGCTGCGTCTCTTCCTGTATTGTGATGCGGTCCACCACCCGGCCTGAATATCGTTCGTCGTTCACGATTGTGTCCACGATAGCCGCCCTCTGCTCAGGCACGTCAGGCAGCGAGAGAAAGACCCGATTCGGCCAGAGCTTGTTGGTGACGCTGACGGCGTTAACGTGGTCAATGAGCGATTGACCGTTGGCAACCAGGAATCCGGCCGATCCGGGCTCAATTGTCGGAAAACTGGTGAGGGAACCAACGATTCGGATAGGGACGAGTCGGTCCGCCACATGCACCGCCGCCAAACTGCCCACCTGCCAGCCGCGATTCAGTAGCAGGTCGGCGGAGGCAAGCATGGGTATGGAGGACGCGCCCGGTGAGATGTAGATGCCGCGCACGCCGTCACGCGTATCACGTCCCCAGACGAATCTCAACGTGTCCCGGCGTTCGCCAGAAGATGCGCCGGTCTCAATGACGTCACGCCGGTCCCCGGTCAGGAGGATGGGCAGCCAACCGGTGGCCCGGTCAAAGTCTTCAATAACAGTTTGCGTTCCCGAGGCATCAATCGCGACAAAGTCGTCAAGCTCAAAAGACCCGGGCGTTCCGCTCGCGCCCTCGACAGGTTCATAAATCATGATGCTGTTGAGTGTGTAGGGGCCGGGGGGCGGAGGCTGATTGCCGCGCGCGAGTCTCGTTTCGAGGAATCGCCAGCCTGAAAAGTCCAGCCCTCCAAGGCTGTATGTGTCCGGTCTCCCAAGGCCATCGATGATCTGAAGCCAGAGGAATCGATTGGCCTGTGGGAGTTCCGGATTGACCCACACGCCCACGCGCTGCGTTCCATCCGGAATGGCGCGTGGGGGCGCCGGCGATTCATCCGTGAGGGCAAGATCGATGAGAAGCTGCTCCATGGGGACTTCGGCAAAGTCTTCACGGAACTCCAGCAAGCCGGCGATGGTGGACGGATCGATGCCGATAATCGGTACGAGGGTTCCCACCTGGTTTGAGCCCAGACCGGCCTGGCTTGAATAGGCGGCAGACGCGTCCTGCACCCCTTCCATAGCCCGGAAGTCATCCGTCACCTCAGCGAATGACTTCTCGTCGAAGGATTGAGAGCGATCAAGTCGAACATCTACACCTGCCTGAAAGATCGCCTGGTCTGCCGCCGCTTTGTCCAGCGTCCCGCCAAAAGTGGCGACGAAAACGCCGAGTACGCCAAACAGCAGGAGCAGGCCGGCGAGGGCGGCGGCGGGTGTGGAAGCGCGATTAATGCGTTCCAGCGCCATGTCTATCGGCAGCCGCCCAATGGCGCGAGCAATGGCGGCGGCAAGCCGTATGCCGAAGGGCAAGAGGCGGTAGAGGAGGAGCAGGGCGGCGAGCGTCATCGCAATCGGAACGATGAGCACCGTCCTGTCCAGTTGTGACGTCCCATCCGTTTGCGCGACGGCGACACCCTCCTCAACGCCCGGTATCTCCACCTGCCACAGTATGGCCGCGGCGATCACAAGGAGAACGATATCCAGATGCAGGCGGCGGAACCACGGGAGATTTGTCGGGCGGGACCTCTCGCTCTGGAGAGTGGAGACCGGAACACGCGACACCCCGATGATCGGCACAGCCATGATGATGATAGTGACGGCGACGCCGGCGGCGAGCCACGGCAGGACGGGAGCAATCGGAGACGGTATCAGAGTCGCGCCGTCGAGTGCAACTTTCCACGCGCCAAGCTCGCCCAGCCCGCGAATTGCTCCGTAAGCGATGAGGGGAGCAAGGATTGCAGAAAGGGCTGTCGCGCCAAGCGCCCAGGCAAGTATGAGTGTGACCGTGCGGGGAGCCCCCGCTCCCCTGCTCCGCAGGAGGCCGACAACTCCCTCCGTCGTTCGACCGACGGTGAACGCGATCATCGTCAGGGCGTAGAGAAGTATTGCGCCGACGATGACGAGCACGATGACTAGAGGCATCTGGTTGCGAGCGACTTCATCACGGAAATCGGGCAGGCGGTTCGCGAGCAGGGATATGAAGATGCTGCGGGACGCATCCGCGGTGAGTCGGCCTTGCAGATCCGCCACAGCCGCGTCGGTGTTGGCAAGTCCCATCTCGAGCAGGTGGTCCGGGTTGATGTACAGGGTGTCCGTGACGGTGCCGAGAAGTGAGGGTGTCTCCGCGCCGATGCGGTCAACAAGGGTTTGTTGAGGCAGAATCAGGCTTATTGCCCATAGACCGGCATTATTGCGTTCGGCATCCATTCGCTCGTAGAAGGTGCCTCCGGCATGAACCCAGTAGCGTTCCTCCGGATCTATCGCTTCCACAATGCCCACGAGGACGGCGTCATAGGGCATTGCGGGCGGTGGGAGCCGGGAGTTGAGACGGAATTGTTGGCCAACCTGCAGCCCCGTTTTCTCTGCCGCCTGCCTGCCGAGCATCACTTCGATCGGTCCGCTGGCGACAAACTGCGCGCGGCGGCCTTCAACGACGCTGACCTTGTCGTCAAAACCGGTTCGAGAAGTCAATGTCGAGACGACGTTCTGCTCGTCCGTGCCGGTGAGAGAGGTGCGCATGGAAAAGGCAGTTGAGTAGACGCCGTGGCGATCCAGCGCATCGCCGAGCGTGTCCTGTGCGGCGCTGAGAATGACGTTGCGCGTGCCGTTGTATTGCTCCGGTTCGAACGTTGAGAAGTTCGTTGCGATGGTGGCATCCAGGTTGAAGGAGTTGCGTTCGAGGTAGTCCTGGAACGCAAGGCGCTCGACGGTGTTGAGATAAAGAGGGCCGAGAACGGAGAGCGTAATCGTCAGCAGGATTCCAAGGGAAGCCACGAGCGCCAGCGCTCTCTTACCCCTAGTTTGTCTCCACGCCAGCCGCCATGGCGACACGCGCCAAACCCTCCCCTCGAATCGCACAATTCAGCGAATTATACTTGTTTACGCCGGTGATGGGGTCAGCTGAGGAGACCGAATGGCGACATATATTGACTCACACACGCACATTGATCAGCATGACGCCGATGAGTGGCCGGACATCGTGGCGCGTGCGCGGGAAGCGGGCGTTGAGGGCATCATCGCGGCCGGCGTAACCGTCGAATCATCAGAACGCTGTGTGCAGTTGGCGGAGCGATTCCCCGGAACCGTGTGGGCGGGCGTAGGCGTCCATCCGATGGATATCTCCGGTCCACTTTCAGATAGCGAAATCGGGCAACTGCGTGAATTGGCTTCACATGAGCGGGTGGTCTGCATCAGCGAGACCGGGCTCGACTGGGAGCCGGGGCGGCCTGACAGGGGGGCGCAGGAACAGGCTTTTCGGGCACAGTTGCGGTTGGCCGTTGAGTTGAATCTGCCCGTGATTTTTCACAATCGCGAGGCGGGTATGGAGCCGCTGAGAATCATCCGGGAGGAGGTTGGCGCCAGAGTGCCCACCGTCGCCCACTATTTCCAGGGGCCGCTCGATTATGCGTTTGCCTGCATGAATCAGGGGATATATCTCTCGCTGGCCAAGCCGCTGCTACGGCTGCCGGAGCTGCAAGAGATCATCGCCAATCACGCGCCGCTGGAGTCCATCGTTCTTGAAACGGATTCGTATCCGCAGCCGTACAAGAAGAATCGCAACAACTGGACTGAACCGCGTGACGTGCCGATGGTCGCGGCAAAGGTGGCGGAATTAAAGGGCGTCCTGATTGAGGAGGTTGCGGAAACGACGACGGCAACCATCCAGGGAGTGCTGGGGCGGGACATTTTGCCGTAGCGGGTTAGGAGGCGCTCCGGGAATAGGGAGCCACACCTTCTTCTCCCACTTCTTCTTCGTCACCCAGAAGTCGATCGGGGACGGACGTGCTGCGCAAGGATCGGAATATCAGCAGATTCAGCATTACCAGACTGAGAGTAATCGCGCCCATGATTGCGGTTGCCGTCGGCGCACCATATTGTTCCGCCAGCCAACCAATCATGGTGAATCCAACGGGCGCGGCTCCCCATGTCGTTGTGCGGATTGCGGACAGTCGCCCGCGCATGGAGTCGCTGATGAGGAATTGCGCCCGCGCGGTTGTCGCCACGAGGCACGCCTGGAATCCGAAACCTGCGAAGTACGCGAAGAGCAACGACAGGGTCAGAATCTCGGAAAAGCTGAACGCAATGAGGGCGAGGGCGAAGCCGATCCCGCCCATGACAATGAGATTGCGGATTGCGCGGGGGCTGCTGAACGTTGCAAGGACAATGGACCCGGTCATTGATCCGGCTCCCGCTGCCGCGCCAAGATCACCGGCAACCGTCGCGCCCTGATGCAGAACATCACGCGCGAACACGACCAGCTGCGTCTGATACGGCGAACCGAAGATGATGCATGCGCCGGCGATTGTCATCAGGCCGAGGATGACCTTGTAGCGCCAGACAAAGGCCGCGCCCTCAACGGTGTCCGTCAAGACGGTCATCAAGGTCTTTGTGCCCTCACGAATGCCCTGGCGAGTGTTGACCGGCAGGAGGAAGACGATAGACAGGGTTGAGAGGCCGGCGGCGACACCAAATGCCGCCGCGCCGCCGAATTCGTCAAAGAGACGTCCGCCGATAAAGCTGCCGACGAGCATGCCGCCACTGAACATGATGGAGGAGAGTGCAATGCCATTGGCCATGTTCTCTCGGCTGACAAGGTTCGGCACGACGGCCATACGCGAGGGAATCGCCACAGCGAATGCGACACCCGCGATGGCCGTCAGCACAAAGAGGCTCCAGACCTCCATCTGGTCGATAGCAAGCAAGACGACGAATCCCAGCAGGGCGAGGATGGTGACGACCTCGGTGATGATGAGGATCCACTTGCGGCTGAACCGGTCCGCCAGGACGCCGCCGGGGAGTGAGAGAATAAGAGACGGCAGTTCGCCGGCAGTCGCCGCGGCGGCGACAATCTCGGGCGAATCCGTCAGTTCAAGGGCGACCCACCCCCGAAAGAGGAGCAGCATCATGTGGGAGACGATTGCCGCAACGGACGACAACCAGAACAGGGTGTAGTCGCCTGTCTGGAAGGATCGCAGTGGGCCACGGCTGAATAAAGATTGCAACAGAAAGACCATCTCCTAATTACAATACGGCATCAGACTGTGGTTGACGGTTGGCAGGCGGCTAGGTACCGTCCCACATGAGGGGTAAATGGGGAGCGGCTGCAAAGCCGAAAGGAGCAGATAGCCATGACAGGTTCATCGGACGTTGTCCTATACGAGAAGCGGAATCGCATTGCTTACGTGACATTGAATCGACCGGAGGCGATGAACGCGCTGAACTCAGCAGTGGGCGCGCGACTCTATGAGATCTGGAGCGATTTCCGCGACGACGACGATCTGCTCGTCGCCATTCTCACCGGAGCGGGCGGCCGGGCATTCTCAGCGGGCGCAGACCTTAAAGAGGTCAGCAGCAGGCAGGCGGAGGGGAAATCCCAATTCGAAGCGAGAGGGCCCGGTTCGCGATTCATCCCGGACCTCAACATCTGGAAGCCCATAATCTCCGCCATTGACGGCTATTGCGTCGCAGGCGGTCTTGAGCTCGCCATGCAGACTGATATCCGTCTCGCAACTGAGAAGTCACAATTCGGACTGCCGGAGCCGCGTTGGAGCATCATGCCCGCCTACGGCCTGCACCACATGATGCGGATGGTTCCGACGGGCGACGCGCTGCGGATGATGCTGACGGGCAGTCGGATTACATCTGATAATGCGCTGCGAATTGGCCTTATCCAGGAAGTGCATCCGGATCGCGACTCGCTGATGGAGGCGGCTGAGAGCATCGCAGAGGAAGTCAAGCTCTGCGCGCCAATGGCCGTTCAGGCAATCAAGCAGATTGCCTACGTGGGCCGCAGCATGGCGCCGGAGTATTCGTATCGGTTCGCGCAGGAGTTGAGCGCGAAGGTACTCGGCAGCGAGGACGCCGCGGTCGGGCCGGCCGCTTTTGCGGAGCGCCGCACTCCGGAGTGGAAGGGACGGTAGCACTGAACGTCTCCCCCGCTCATGCCCTTCGACAAGCTCAGGGTGAGCGGGGGGCGTTTCTATCCCGCTCTTCGCGACGGGTGTGATTCCGGCAGCAGTATGCCGATCAGCCCCACAGTAACGGAGACGGGCAGCACGATGAACAACGCTGTTGCCAGTGAACCCGTCCCCTCCTGAAGCACGCCCGCAAGCACCGGGCCGATGGTGGAGCCGAGCGGCGTGATGGTTCTGATGAGGCCGACGGCAACGGCCACTTCACGCGGCCTAAACTGCATGTCGAACGGAACCGTCATGATCATCGGCACCACGGAGGATGTCATCATTCCCTGGATAACCAGGAACGGCAGCAGCGCAAGAGTCCATGAATCGGACGACAAGAAGCTATCGGGCAGCCTCGATAACAATGGGTTGTCCGGGCCCATAGACAGGATCATCAGATAGAGGACAGGCATTATGAAGCCCTGGGTGAAGATGAAGGGCTTTCGTCGCCGTACCCAGTTGGACAACGGCCCAACGGTGAGCGAGCCGATCGTTCCGCCAATCGGGAATGCCGAGAACAACAGCCCCACCGTTATGAGCGATAGCCCATGTTCCTCTTGAGCAAAAGTCGGGAAGAACGTGACGAACGTCGCCCACGCCATCGCCCCGCCGAATTGAGTTGATGCAATGACGAAGAGAATTGGATGTCGCTTGAGCACACCGGCCGGGCCGCCCGGTGTGCCATCCGCCCGCAGCGCGGTAGGAGGAGTGTCCGCGGAGGCATCCTGATACGGCCGCTCACGCCCGACGATGAACCACGCGACTGCCACGGCGGCATAAACGACGGCAAGCAGGAGATGGATGCCGCGCCACCCGCCAACGTGAGGCATGAGTATCGGCACGAGACCGATTGCCGCCAGCTGGCCGATACCGAAGCTCGCGACCGTTATAGAGTTCAATGTGGCGATGCGCGGACCACTGAACCACTGCTGTATGAGCATCACTTCGGCCTGTGTCCTGGACACAAGCGCATACATGAACATCAGCCTCGCCGCCAGCAGGATCCAGTAATTCGGCGCAATGCCCTGCAAGACTGCCGTGACAGTCATGCCAATGAGTGCGAGCAACGTCACAAGGCGCGGGCTGAACCTGGACATCCAGATCGCAGACGGCAAAGAGAGGGTTGTCAGCGCGATAAAGAACGCTGACCCCAAATATCCCTCCTGGACCGGGCTGATGTTGAACTCGTTACGGATTTCCGGCAGCGTCAAACCGATCAGGAAAATCATCACAGTGGACGTGCCATCGACCGCCCAAAGGGCGGACATGACGACCCACCCGGTGCGCCCGGCGGATGGCGTAGATAGCACGGCGGCCGGTGGGCCGCTCATCGAAGAGTCACGCAGGCTTGAACTTCACCAGCGTCCACTCAGGTGTGATGTCGTCAAAGACGGCCTCGACGCGCATGTTTACCTCAACATCGTGCGGCTCGATGCCGATGACGTTAGAAATCATGCGCGCGCCTTCATCAAGTTGGATGACCGCGTACACATAGGGGACATCTTCGTTGAACCGTGGGTCGTTGGGCTGGTAGACGATCGTGAACGCGTGAACACGGCCGCGCCCCGACACCTGCGCCCACTCAAGGTCATCGGACAGGCAGACAGGGCAAAGCTCGCGCGGGTAGAAGAAGAAGCCGTCGTGCGTGCGGCACCGCTGGATCACTAACTCGTGCCGTTTGGTTGCCTCCCAGAACGGCTTGGTAAAGTCGCCCAACGTCGTTCCATGAAGTCCGCCGGGGATTGGTAGAGGCTTTGTGTACTCGGTTGTCATCGTTCAATCCTGCTCTTCACGCCAACTCTGATACGCCTGTCCGGTTCTTTCTAGAGCGTGTCCTCGGACCCGAGGACCAGGGTGGCCATACTGGACACCGTGCCGCCTCAACCATTCACCAGGCAGAGGTCGTTGCGTTCCACCTGTCTTACTCCGGCACGGCCCATGATCTGACGCGTCGCCTCGATCACGTGGCGGAATCCGCCGGCGTCGCCGGGTTGTCCGCATGAGAGCTGTCCGCCGTCGGTGTTAATCGGAAACTCGCCCTTGTAGGTGGTGTCCGTCGAGGCGAAGAACGGGCCGATGTCACCCTTCGGGACAAGACCCGCATCTTCAAGGCAGACGGCATGGAGGATGGTGTAGCAGTCGTAGAACTGCGCGAACTGGATGTCGGACGGGCCGTATCCAGCCATCCCAAGCGCGATGGGGGCAGAGCGAGTGACGACGGAGCGAGTCAAGCGCTCGCGCTGCCAACCTGACAGCGGATCACACGCGATGCCCGCGCCCAGGATGTAAACCGGTTTGTTCTTCAGCGATTTTGCTCTCTCGGCAGAGGTGAGAATGATTGCTGACCCGCCCGCGCAGGGCATGACGGATTCCAGCAGCCGAATCGGATAGTTGATGTACCGCGAATTAAGTACGTCGTCTATGGTCAACGGCTGGCCGCGGAATACCGCATTCTCATTCTCCAGCGCGTTGAAACGCTGGTTGACGGAGATGTTGGCCAACTGCTCCTGCGTCGTGCCGTATTCGGCCATATGGCGGGAATACATGAGGCCATAGCCCGTGTTGGCGGCCACGGCCGGGCCATAGGGGTCTTCAAATTCGGTTCTCAATCCGGGAGAAGGGGGGCTGCCCCACGGGCTGCCTGCCTGACGCGCTTCGGACAGCGTAACGAGGACGGTTGTGGCAAGCCCTGAATAAATAGCCATTGCCGCTACGGATGTCGCCGTTGCACCGCTCGCGCCCATGGTGCTGACGCCGGTCACGAAATTGGGGTTGAGTCCCATGTATTCGCCGATCGGCGCGGGATAGAAGCTGCCGCCCTCGACGACGAGGCCGTCAATTTCTTCCTTGCGGATACCAGCGTCGGCCATGGCGTCGCGTGACGCCTCTGCCATGAGTCCGATCGCCGTACGGCCTTCGTAGGTGCGGCGCGTTGGCATCTCCGCGAACCCAACAATGGCCGCTGCACCTCGCATCGTCATGACTCACCCCCAATCCACATGATCTTCACCATGCGCGTTGATGAGACTAGAGTTTACACTACAGAGAGGGTTGGCGCGTATGGGTCTGACGAGGCGTCACGGAACTTTTGCACTACACGGGATACGGAGGATTCGACTGCATGATCAAGCTGACCGATGAGATGCGCGAGCACGTGAACTCAGCCCTGGAGAAGGGCTATCCATGCATTATTTCCACGGCATCAAAGGACGGCGAGCCCGGCCTGGGCTTTCGAGGCAGTTTGATGATCTGGGATGACGAGCACATCGCGTGGTGGGAGCGGGGGCGGCGCAACCAGATGGGCAACATGGAGGAAAATCCCAGAGCAGCCGTTATCTTCCGGAACAATGAACTCAACATCGGGTGGCGATTCTACGGCGAGGTCACGTTTCATCCACAGGGCGACCCTCTCTGGGAACAGGTGTGGGAGCGCGTAGTAGAGCCGGAGCAAGCGCGAGACCCCGAGAGAATCGGGACCGCCGTGTTGATGCGCGTTGACATCGTGCGGGGCATGATGCCGGAGGCCATCCAACAGCGGGACTAACCGCCAGGCCGTAGCCCTGACACGGCCAGACTCCCCCACGCCCCAACTCATCCCCTATCATTGAATAGGGAACTTCGCGCGTCCGCGTTCCAGGCTCATTGAGGCAAGGACATGACTCCGTCTGCCGAATTCGTTGATCTGATACAGATTCTCGGTGTCGCCACTCTCGCGGCAGTTGTCGCGACGGTGCTGCGGCAGCCGATTGTCGTCGCATTCATCTTTGTGGGCGTCATCGCCGGCCCGGCCGGCCTCGCCCTGGTTCCTGAGGATTCTGAATTTGTTGACCTGTTCGGCCGCGTTGGCATTGCCCTGCTGCTGTTCGTCGTTGGTCTCAAGCTTGATCCCGCGCTCATCCGTACAGCCGGTTTCGTTGCCGTCATCTCAGGACTCGGACAGGTAATTATCACGACCGTCGTCGGTTTCCTGATCACGCTCTTATTTGGCCTTGATCTCTTGACCGCCTTTTATATCTCGCTCGCGCTGACGTTCTCAAGCACGGTCATCATCGTCAAGGTTCTCTCAGACCGGCGTGAGATCGACTCCCTGCACGGTCGCATCGCGCTCGGCATCCTGATTGTGCAGGACATCGTCGTCATCGTTGCCCTCACGCTGCTGTCCGGCCTCGAAGGGGCGGAGGGCGCCGAGGCGACTCTTGAGCAGTTGGGGCTGAGTTTGCTGCGTGGAGTGGCGCTCGTTGTCGGCATGATCATCGTGGCGCGATTCCTCATCCCGCTCATTGAGCCGCGCCTCATCACGACGCCTGAAGTGCTGGTTCTGGGCGGCATCGCGTGGGCGGTGCTCATGGCGGCAGGGGCGACGTGGGCGGGATTCAGCCCGGAGATGGGCGCGTTTGTGGCCGGTGTTGTGCTGGCAACCAAGAGGCCTCGCCAGTTGGTGGCCGCCCGCCTGACGACTGTACGAGACTTTCTACTCCTGTTCTTCTTTGTGAGTCTAGGTGTGCATCTACAGCTCTCCGACTTGCAGAATCAAATTCTACCCGCGATCGGTCTTTCGCTCTTTGTGCTGGTTGGCAATCCACTCATCGTCATGGGAATCGCCATCGCCATGGGATTCCGCGCCCGCACGGGCCTGGTCGCCGGCATGGCGCTTGCCCAGATCAGTGAATTCTCCTTTATCCTGATGGCGCTTGGCCTTGATCTGGGCCACGTGGATGAATCCAGCCTCGCCCTTGTCACGCTGGTGGGCCTGATCACGTTCGCCGCGTCCACCTACATGATCACGTACGCCAACCAGATATATCGGTTCCTCCGCCCCGTAATGAACAGGCTGGAACGCCCCATCGCCCACAGGGAGGACGAAATCCTCGACGAAGCAGATCAGCCCGTTGAGGTTCTCGTCTTCGGAACAGGAAGACTCGGCACCGTCATCCTGTCCCGACTGCGTGAGATCGGTGTTGAGGCGATGGGCGTCGACTTCGACCCTGTCGCGGTGCGCCGCCTGCAAGACCTCGGTTTCCACATGAGATTCGCGGACGTTGAAGCGCCGGAATTCCTCCAGGGGCTTCCCCTGGCATCTACGCGAATTGCCGTGTCAACAATCCGCGCGCCTGACATTGAGGTCGGGCTGCTCGAAGGGCTGCGCGAGCATGGTTTCCGCCGCCCCGTTCTCCTGACAAGCCAGTCCGCAGCCACAGCCCATCGCCTGGAAGACCTTGGCGCGACACTCGTGTTGCTTCCATTTGAAGCCGCAGGTGAACGGGCATCGGAGATGATTGAAGAAACGCTGCGAGATCCGACATACCTGGAACGCGCCCGCTCCAGCCCACGCGCGCCGGTGGAGGACGAGACCCTGGAGGAGGAATAGCTAGTCGATCACGCCGATGCGGGGCCGCAGACCTCGTTCGCGGCGCGTCAGCCTGAATCCGGCCCGGGACTCCGTTCGCTCTCGCTGTTTCGACGCGTCCGCCCAACCCTCATGGAGGAGGAGCCGTTCCTTGGTGGCGAGTCCGCCGCCGAAACCGGTAAGGGCGCCGTCCGCGCCCACAACGCGATGTCAAGGGACGACGATTCCGAGCGGGTTGGAACCAATGGCCTGTCCAACAGCGCGAGCCGCCTTTGGTCTGCCGATGGCATGAGCAACATCACCATATGTCCACACGGCGCCGGCAGGAATCTCCGTGAGCGCCTGCCAGACAGCACGCTGAAATTCTGTGCCGCCGTCCATGTCCACCGGGCCGGATAGGTCTACCGTCTCCCCGTTTGTGTAGCGTGAGAGGACATCCGCCCAGTGATTGAGAATCTCGCTGGCGGGGTCGTCACTCAGTGGGGCAAGGATGTCTGCGCGTTCCTGTTCGACGAGTTCTCGATCGTTATGCGGCCCCAATACTGCCTTCAGACCCTTCGGAGAGGCGACCAGGCCGAGAAATCCAAGCGGTGTTGAAATAACCCTGTAGCCATCAGCTTGCATCTGCAGTTCTCCTTCTGACCCGGGCGCGGCCTCTTGGCACGAATCTCAAGAAGGTCAGCGCCAGCAACCCAAATACGATAGTACGCCATGAGAACGGTCTGTCCGGCGGGGCATCTTTGTCAGGGCCGTACATGACATGGTCGTACCATTGCACCACGCCGTAGAGCGCCCATGTTGCGCGAGGCCACGCGGCGGAGAGGCGGCTGATATATTCCGTTGGTGTTTCGTCCGGCCTGGTCTTGATACCGGCCAGTCGCCCCAGGCGGACGGTTTGCGTATATGCCCTCCACGCCGTGCGGGGGCGTGCCAAGGCTTGCCACCACAAGAATACGAGAGCTGCCAGACCCGCAACACCAAGCCCGGCGCCGGCCACATACCAGACTCTTGGATCGATGGCCTCCACGCCAGGGATCAGGCCGCCCCCAGTGATTTCAAAGGTTTCGTCGCCGAATTCGAGAAAATTATCCTCTTGAAGCAGATCTGCCTCTTCAAATGCGAATGCGCCAAGATCGCCGGCGATTTCAACGTCAACGTCCGGAACAAGGGCGGAGAAAGTACCCGTCGGGCCTCCTGGGGCGTCCGGCTCAACGTTCGGTGTCGGCTCAAACGGGATCCATCCGTATCCCGGGAAATAGGCCTCTGCCCAAGAATGGAGATCAGATTCACGCACAACGAATACGCCCAACTCGTCGCTGTACTCGCCGGGCAGATAGCCAACGGCCATTCGCGCCGGAACGCCTGCAGCACGCAGCATAACGGTCATGGCGGAACCGAAGTATTCGCTATACCCTGCCCGCTCACGGAAGAGGAAGTGTTCAAGACCGTCGGTACCCGGCGGGGGCGCGTTGATGTTCTGTGAGTATTCGAGCGTTCGCAAGTATTCACGAATCGCGATGGCCTTGAGGTACGGCGTATCGGCATTTCGAGACAGTGATTCGGCCAGCAGCCGGACGCGCGGCGGGAGGTCCTCCGGCAGCTGCAGATACTTCTCCGCCACCCAGTTCTCATATTGGGGGGTAAGCGTGCTGATATCCTCGACGGTTACCTGGGGAACATAGCTTTGAACGGTATATCGCTGGTTGGGCTGCAAGACGTTCTGACTTTCCAGTTTGACCAGTCGATGGCCCTCATCAACATCAAGATTGGTGAATTGGGCCTCGACAGGCAGCGTTGTGCGGAGCGGGGTGGCAGCGGTAAAGACGGTGCTTGCCGGGGCCTTCAGTTCAAAGGTCACATTCCTGACACACTCGGCACAGCCGGTGTAGCTACTTCCGGCGATGTCTTCAAGGCCGCGTCGCTCAGCGACGACGAGCGGGCTGTTGCTCCAACCCCAGCCGGCGTAGCGGTCATATGTACGCGCACGCCAGTAGAGCCGCTCATCACTCTCGACGTGCATCAATACATCGGTGGGAAGGTTGATATTGCCCCTGAACGGCAACTCATCCGTGAATCCGAAGAGTCCCATCGACCGTCGGGCGGGCAGTGAGGCAAAGATGCGGGTGAACATGCCCTCCGCGTCACCGATGGGAGATCGAACCTCCGTCCACAATGAACGGACCACTCGCGGTCCTGAACCGAGCGACGGGGTCACAGTGACAACGAGGAAGACGATGAGGGCGAACCAGATGCCGGCGTGCATGACGTGGACGGGCAGCCATGATCCCTGCGTGGTCGTCGTTTCATTCCATTTGCGGCGGCGCTCAAGATGCACAAGACGGACGATGAGCAGCGCGGAGGCCAACAGGAAGGCCATGAAGAAGGGGAGGGTGCTCGGCGGTAGATACGTCAGGTTGGTGACGATGGCAAACCCCGCCGGCAAGGTGGCCCAGATACTTCGCAGAACGAGGGTTAGGTAGACCGTGACATAGGAGACGGCCCATGCGCCGAGCAGGAGGAGGAAGACGAAGGTCAACCGATCGGTGCTTGCGCCCCCCTCCAGAAGGGCCTGCGCCCACAGGGTTATGCGATAGCCGGCGCTGAGCGCCCTACCCTCAAGGCTTGCCGCGGTAACGACCGTAAGAGTTTGCGCGAACGATTGCGCCAACGCTATGAACAAGGCCGTCGCGTGTTGGGCCACATAATTGCGGCGATGCGTCGCGTTGACCAGCCCCGCCGCGCCCCCGATGAGTACGGCGAACGCCACGCCCGGAATCACCGGCACCCAGTGGGCATCCTCAACGCTCCAAACGACGGTGATGGCGACCAGAAGCGCCAGGGCCACTGTCAGCCATCCGGTGTCCGGATACGTCACCAGACGATGCCACGAGCGGGTCAGCCACTGCGGCATGACGACGGGCTGGGTGGGAGGCATACGCCGCTCTGCCGTGCTCACGCTCCCCACCTCTCAGGTCGCGTAAAGCTGCGGCGGTTGCCGGGCTGCATGGCGATGGGCCCAAGGGCATTGAAGCTCAGCGCTCGCGCAATATCGTCACCGAGCCGAACGACGTAGGCGGCGATGCCCATCGAGTAGAGACCCGCCAGTTCCGCCGTGTAGTCCCCGGGCGCGCCGAAACTCGTCGGCTCCAGGAGGACCACTGCTCCCGGCGAATTTCGCTCCTGCAGAACCGTTGCGGCGGCCATGGCGTCCTCAACGGACGGAGTGATGGCAATAACGCCGGTTCGCCGGCTGAAACGGGCCTCGTGGATGCCAAGCAACTCACTCAGGCTCACCCTGCCCTCGGCTTTGCAGAGCGCCAGCGCTTCCAGGATGCGCCACATGTGCTTATCACCGGTGCCGTTGGGGATGGTGTATTCGGTGTCGCCAATCGCAGAGAATCCAACACCGTTGTCAAACTCGAGCAAGTATCGCGCGAGGGAGGCAGCAACCGTGACGGCAATCTCTTCCGTCCCGTTCAGGCCCTCACCCACCTGCACGGCAGCGTTGAGGTCGAGCAGGATGGCGAGATCGGACTGCACCTCCGTCTCGAACTCCTTGACCATCAAGCGGTTGAGTTTGGCGCTGCTCTTCCAGTGGATGCGGTTGAGGCTGTCTCCGACGCTGTAACGTCGGACGGAGACGACGTTGGGGGTGAATTGAGACGTTGCGCGGTAATCCGGTGCATCGCCAGTCTCCTCCGCGCTGGAGATGACGAAATCGTCCAGTGGGAACGGGGCCGGGTAGACGACTAACTCACGTTTTTCACCGATAACTCGTGTCGTTTCAAAAAGGCCAAAAGGGTCGGAGGCGGTGACGCGCAACGGCCCCCAATGAAAGCGGCCGCGTTTGTCTGCCTGCGTTCCGAGTTTTGTCCAGTTCCGCGAGCCACGCGTGGGCACGCCCATAACCTCTGAGGCAAGTCCGGGGACGTCACCGATGTCCTCAACATGCAGCCAGGGGCGGGGCAGAAGGGATGAATTCTCAAGCCAGACGGACTCTTCGACGCGCTCACCTACCTGGGCAAGCGAGGGCTGATCATCGGCGCCGGTGGAGATGCCTCTCATGCTTAGCCTGGTCCAGAGCCATGCCAGGATGAACACACCAATGACGGCGCTGAGAAGATAGGACATGACGTAGAACCCCGACCCGAGGGTCAGGAACAGCGCCATCAGGATCAGCGCACCGAGGTAGACACGGCGACTCCGCACGGTGTTCCCTCAGTTCCGCAGCCACCCTCGCGGCACGGCTCCCGGCACAGGGACACGCTCCAACACCTGCGACAACACGTCGTCAGTCGTTATGCCCTGCATTCGCGCATTCGGGTTGAGGATGATGCGATGCCCCAGGATTGGGCTGACCAGCTGCTTAATATCGTCCGGCAACACATAGTCGCGTCCATCCATAACAGCGCGAGACTGCCCGCCGCGGAAAAGTGTCAACGCGCCGCGCGGCGACGCACCAACGTAGACGGAGCCGTGTTCTCGCGTGCCGTCCACGATGTCGACGATGTACCGCTTGATCAGGTCATCCACGTACACCTGCCGCACCGTCTGCTGGAGGTCCAGCGCCTCTTCCGGTGTGGTAACGGGCCCAATACTATCGATGGGGTGTTCGAGGCGGGTCCGGTCCATGATTTCCATCTCGGAATCGATCGTCGGATAGCCAAGCGACAGCCGGAGGAAGAAGCGATCACGCTGCGCCTCAGGCAACAGGAATGTTCCCTCATGCTCCAGTGGGTTCTGCGTGGCGATGACGTGGAAGGGATTCGGGAGAGGGTGGGTCACGCCGTCCACCGTCACCTGCCCCTCTTCCATCGCCTCCAGAAGCGCGGATTGGGTCTTTGGGGTTCCGCGGTTGATCTCATCAGCGAGGAGGATATGCGCGAGGACGGGGCCGGCACGGAACTCGAATTCGCCCGTGCGCTGGTTGTAGAGGTTGACGCCGATGACGTCCGTGGGGAGCAAATCAGGCGTGAACTGCACACGTTTGAATGATGCGCCGAGGGAGATTGCGACACTGCGGGCCAGCATTGTCTTGCCAACACCGGGCACATCCTCAATCAGGAAGTGGCCCCCGCCCAACACCGCAGTCAGGGCAAGCTCCGCCGCCGCGCGCTTCCCTACTATTACCCGCTCGACGTTTTCCAACGTCTTGTCGACAACCTCACGCGCGCGGTCAACCGTCGCTACCAATGTCTACCCCCAGCCGTTTGGTTCTCTACCCTGCGACTGATACTAGTATAGGTTGGCGGGCATGAACGCCCGACGCCCGCATAGTCAAACGACAATACCACAGCGAGACGATGAGCACCCAAGATTCAGCATCAGACAGTCCGCTGACCGCCTGCATCGTGGCAGGAGGCGACATCACGCCCGGCGACCGTGTGATGGCCGCGCTGCGCGAGAGCGATATCATCATTGCCGCCGACCGCGGGCTGAACACCTGCCTGGAGCTGGGGATCACACCGACGCTGTGCATCGGTGATTTCGACTCCGCGTCAGAGGATGCCATTCGGACGGCACGAGAGCGCGGGTGGCCGCTGCTGGAGTACCCATCGGAGAAGGCTGCCACAGACGGCGAACTGGCGCTGGATGAGGCGATCACACGGGGCGCGCAGAGAATCCGCATCCTTGGCGCGCTGACCGGCATAGACCGATTCGACCATGGCATCGCCAACTTGCTCCTGCTGGCGAGGGATGACCTGAGCGGCGTGGACGTCCGCCTCATCGACGAGATGCGCGAGGCGTTCATGATGCAGAAAGGCGAAGCGGCGACCGTTGCAGGGCAACGCGGGGATTATGTGACGCTGCTACCCCTTTCAGAGACAGGCGCAACAGTCACAACATGGGGCCTCAAGTATGACCTGCTTGGCATTTCATTGAGCTATGGCGCAACACGCGGGGTTAGCAATGAGCTGGCGTGGCGGCAGGCGAATATCACCGTCGAAGAAGGGCAGCTGTTGGTGCTGCAGGAGCGGGTGGGATTACTCAACCCAGTCCAGCAGGCGCACCCGACTCCAATCGATGGTGACTGAGGTAGTTGTGTTTGGGTGGGAGCGATTACTCGTGTCTGCAACCGGGACGCGGGCGCGGAGTTGCTCGCCCTGAGTGCTGAGGGTCACGTTGTAGGTACCGCCCTGCAGGGTGACATCATTGATTGTTGCCGCTGCTCCGTCTTGATCAGGCACAGCGAGCATTACGGCCTCCGGCGGGATGAGGGCCGTGCAGTCCGGAGATGCAGGGATGTTGTCAGGCTGCCATGTGCCGAGCCTGCAGTGAGCTTCAGTAGTGCCGTCGGCGCGAGTGGAGATTTCGCATCGAAACAGGTTCTCGTGGCCGAGGAATCGGGCTACGAACGGCGTGGCGGGGCTGAGCCACACGTCCTCCGGCGGGCCATGCTGAACGGCTCTGCCCTGTTCCAGTACGAGAATGTCGTCCGCGACGGCAAAGGCTTCATCGTGGTCGTGGGTGACATATATGAGGGTCACACCTTCGTGGTCGCGGATATGGCGGATTTCCTGTGCAAGCTCTTCCCGCAGACGGCGATCGAGCGCGCCGAGCGGCTCATCTAGCATGAGAAGCCGGGGGCGCGGAGCGAGAGAGCGGGCGAGGGCGACGCGCTGTTGTTCGCCGCCGGAAATTGCATCCACGGAGCGGTGCGCAAGGGGTTCAATGCGCATGAGTTCAAGGAGTTCATCGACACGCCGGTCTATCAACTGCGCCTCCCACCTCCGGCTGCGGAGACCGAAGGCGATGTTGTCGCGGACGTTGAGATGAGGAAACAGGGCGAGATCCTGGTGCATGAGTCCAAAGCCACGGCGATGGGGCGGCACGCCGTTCAGGGATTCACCGTTCATGGCGACTTCCCCACCGTCCGACGTCTCAAGGCCGGCGATGAGGCGGAGGAGCGTACTCTTGCCACAGCCGCTCGGCCCCAGCACGGCCAATGACTTGCCCTCGTCCAGGTCAAAGGAGACATCGGACAGGGCCTGGGTACGACCTCCGTCGTAGCTCTTGGTGAGCCCATTTATTTGCAGCACGTGACGTTCCATCGGTTATGAGTCTTTGGATTCTTCGCTGCGCTCAGAATGACAGTGTCCCTCAGAATGACGGTCTCCTAAAATTCGCCCCAGCCGCGATAGCGGGCGCGCTCGATGAGGAAGAATCCGGCGCCGGCAACCACCATCAGCACTGTGCTCATGGCGAGGGCGCTCGCGAGGTTGATTGCGCCCGGGCGGGTCAGGTAATTGAGGATGGCGACGGGCATTGTCGTGTATTCAGGACGGTTCAGGAGGAGGGTCGCGCCGAACTCACCGAGGGAGACCGCGAACGCAAAGACGCTGCCGACGAGGATGGCGCGGGACAGGATGGGAAGATCGACACGCACCGCGGCAGCGATCGGTCCCGTGCCCAGAACGTGGGCGGCCTCCCGCAGGTGCGGTCGGATGGCCCGCATGGTGGAGAGGACGACGCGGATGACGAACGGATACGCGATCAGGGTATGGGCAAGGATGATAGGCACGACGGTGGTGCGAACGTCAAACATGCCGACTCTCAGGCTGAGCAGGTAGCCGAGACCGAGCGTAACTGCGGAGACTCCAAGAGGAAGCATGTAAAGGGCGTCAAGGGGATTTCGCCACCACGCCCTCGGATTCCGCAGGCCGTACGCCGCGAACACACCGAGCGGCACGGCGAGAATGACCGTCACGGCGGCGAATGCCAGCGAATTGCGAATGGCCGCTATCGGAGAGATATAGAAGTATTCGTTGCGGTCGTTGGACATGATGGCCGTGTAGCCGTCGAGCCCCAGGCCGTCGGGTGTGATGAATGAGCGCAGAAGCAGGGCGAGAGGCGGGGACAGGACGAGGAGCACTGAGGCCAGTGCTCCAAGCCGTATCATGTAGTCCGCCGGGGAACGGCCCGTGGACGTCGTCGAGCCCTGGGCACGGAGGCGGATGCGGGTCACAGCCGCCGACTGAAGCTTGACGTACGCCCAGAGCATGCCAAACGTCGCAATAAGCTGGGTAAGAGCGAGCGCGGCGGCGATGGGCGGCCTGAACAGCTTTGTCATGAGCGTGTAGATTTCGACTTCAAGCGTTGCGTGCTGCGGCGCGCCGAGGATCAGGATGATTCCGAAACTCGTGAAGGTGAACAGGAAAATCAGCGCAGCAGCAGCGGCGACGGCAGGCAACAGGAGCGGCAGTGTCACGTTGAAAAAAACACGGCGGGGCGATGCGCCCAGCATAGCGGCGGCCTCCTGCACGGCGGGGTCCATATTCGACCAGAAGGTGGAGATGAGCCGCACGACGATCGCGTACTCATAGACAACGTGGGCAATCAGGATGATGGCAAAGGTGTTTAGGAGTTTGATGGGCCCCTCATTCAATCCGAACAGGCCCTTAAGCGCGTCGTTGGCCAGACCTGACGGCCCGAGCAGGGAGAGCAGCCCGAGCGCCATCACGATGGGTGGAAGGATAAACGGAATCGTAATCGCGGCAAGAAGCACACTCCGTCCCCGGAATCGATGTCGGGCGAAGACATAGGCAGACGGGAGGCCGAACGCGAGCGCGAGGATGGTGGAGAGGGCTGCCTGCCACGTGGTGAAGATGAAGCGGCCCCTGAGATAGGGATCACTCGCAGCATCAACGAACGGTGAAAGCAGGCCCTGCCCGTCCCATCCGAGGCCGACACGCATGACGCTGACAAGAGGCCAGGCGAAGGCTATCAGCAGGAAGATCAGCGGCAAGGCAATCCGCGCAGTACGCCAGACATTCACTTGACTGTCCTTCATATCAGCAGCGCGTTCTACGAATTTGCGTGCCTTTTTCGGCTAAATGTCTATTCGGCACGGTGGCTTGCTCTCGTCAGGCTGGCAAAAAGGGGCGGGGGGCCGCTTTCCAACCCCCCAGTTAAGCGACCCCCCATGTCAATCGGCGTCAAATTGACCAACTGTATTGTACTTGCAGCGGCTCTTAGCTCCTCATCAATGCGGTCCATTCATCAATCCAGCGTTCGCGGTTCTCGGCAATGACCGCGGGGTCAAGGGAGGCCGGCTGCTGCGGGATGGGCGCGAACTCAAACACGTCCGGCAGTTCCGCTTCCTCGTTGGCCGGATAGACCCACATCATCGTGGGAAAGTCCTCCTGGAACCGACGATCCATCACGAAGTCCACGAATTGCTGTGCAAGCTCCTCGTTGCGGGCTCCGTGCAGGATACCGATGCCCTCGATCTGCAGAAAAGCGGAATTGTCCCCCAACACGTTGGCGGTTGGCGGCTCCGTCAACGCGCCCTCGGAGTAGAAGACCTCTGCCGCCGGACTAGTAGTGTAACTGACGACGACGGGGCGGTCGCCTTCATAGAGTGAGAAGGCGGTGTAATAGGCGTCCGTCCAGCCGTCCGTGACGAGGACATCATTGGCGATCATGTCTTGCCAGAAGTCCTGCCAGGTGTAGCTGCCCGACTCACCGAAAGCGGCGACGGTGGCAAGCAGGAATGACAGGCCGGGGGACGACGTTGCCGGGTTCTGCACAACCACCCTCCCGCTGAATCGCGAATCAGTGAGATCGCGCAGGTCGGCCGGCGGCTCGACGCCGTTCTCTTGCATCCACGCGATGTCGTAGTTGAGCGCCACGAAGCCATAGTCGACGGGCATGACATGGTTTGTGGGATCCAGACGGTATTGCTCGGGAACATTGTCCAGCATGGGCGACCGGTATTCGATGAATATACCCGCATCGAGCGCTCGTCCCAGGAATGAGTTGTCGACACCGTAGAGGAGATCGGCAGTGGGCGCGTCCTTGGACAGGATGGCCTTGGTGAGAGCTTCGCCGGCGTCGCCGGACTTGAGAATAGTGACCGTGGCGTTGTGTTGCTCTTCAAATTCGGCAATCACGTCTTCGCCGATATTGAAGCTGTCATGGGACGCGATGGTCAGTTCCCGGGGTTCCTCATCCACAGCCTCAATCGTTGCCGGCGATACAGTCGGCGTAGGCGGCGTCTCAGTGCTGACCTCGATACTAACGCTGTCACAGGCCGCGCCGAGCGCCGCCAAGACGGCAACGAACGCAACTGCTGCCGTGCGGAGCAGCCACCCTTCACGCCTTAGCTGCGAAAACCCTGTCATCGCACGATCCATGATCATCCCCCAAAACCCTCATCAAAAAACAAAGCCGCTGAACATGTCAGCGGCGCTCATTGGAATTGGGAGATACATCGGCATCTCCGCAGCCTCTTCCCTCCGCTGGCATTACCCAGCTCAGGTTCCGACGGTCGCCCCGATTCCATTGTCGGGGCCTCTCAGCCGGGCACACCCAGCTCCCGCAAGACCCTATTCAGTTGTTACTGGGGCGCAGTATACATACGGGCGCGGCCAGTGTCCATCAACCCCGCCAACCGTTCGCTAAATCGTTAGAATGTTCGGTAATGGACGGAGCGCACGTGATCTTGCTGTACGCGGTCTAAGACATGTTCAAGGGAGCCCGACCAACTGATTTTGCCGGACTGCTCGGGCTAGCATCACGCCCCATAACCGACCACGCTTTCCCGTACACACATGTGGGAAAAGACAGGGACGTTGAGCGGTCGATCGTGCGAATCATGGGTACAGCGTCTCTGCCAAGAAAGGGCGAGACGCTCGGTCTTCTCCTGAAGGATGGCAAGAGGCCGGGCGGACTGGCCGTCGTCCGTGGAGCGGAGGGCGGGTCTTCCTGGGAAATCGAGCATCTGCTGGTGCCGCCGGATGCAGAAGGTGTATGTGCGAACCTGATGCCGCAGCTCGACAAGATGCTGCGCCCAAAGAAGGGGACGACTATCTTTCTTCGGGTCTCAGGCGACAGCCCAATCCTGGAGTCGGTGGGCAGCGCCGGTTTCCGGGGCTACGCGGAGGAAGAGCTTTACGTACGGCCCGCCGGAGATCGGGCGCCGCGTGAGATTCCAACGAACGTCAGCATCAGGGTCCTTACAGAACCCGCAGATTTCCGGTTATTCCGTCTCCACACATCATGGGCGCCCGTTGAGATGCGCGCAGCGGACGGGATGACAGTGCGCGAGTGGCAGGAGTCATTGGCGACGCGATGGATCGACGTGCGAAATACGACAGATATTGTTGCATCTGCGAATGGCGGACAGATTGGGTGGGTGAGATTCGGACAGGTAGGCTCGAACGCCGTAATAGCCAGACTGGCGGCAGCACCGGAGCAGCCCGAGGCCATTGAGGCACTGATTGAGTCGGTCATCCAGTCATCCGGCCGTTCCCGGACGATCATGTTCCTGACTCCTACTCACGATGCCGCCACAGCCCGGGGGTTGGCGTCCCGTGGATTCCGCCCGGAGGCAACATACAAGAGTCTCGCTTGCCAAATGGGACAGCGGGTTCTTGAGGGCGCATTTGCGCCCGTTGGCCTTTAGCTAGCGTGTATAGCAGAATTTCTGGCGCACGTGCGGTAAGCTCAAAGCAGGATCTTCAAAGGCGAAAGGGGTACGCATTTGGAGCAGCAGGTCTACGTTGCCAGTGAGTCGGAAACCGACGATATGGAGGCGCTGTTCTCCGCTCTTCCGTCGCGCATCTCCGTCCCACTACGCGCCCACGGCAACGCGGACCAACTCCTCGAGATCGTGCTGGACCTTGGCCGCAAGCCGGAGGCCCGCTTCCTTGATGCCGAGATCGAGTTGAGCGATGGGGAAATCACTTCAGAGGACCTCGACTACATAGTCGAGCGCATCGGCGAGTTCAACGACGACAACCGCGCGGGTATCGAGCGGACACTGCACCGGATTTCAGCGATCAAGAATCGGCAGGGGCGTGTCGTGGGGATCACGTGCCGCGTGGGGCGGGCGATCTTCGGAACCATCAGGATCATCGAAGACCTTATTACGGACGGCGGAAATATCCTGCTGCTTGGGCGTCCCGGCATCGGCAAGACGACGATGCTCCGCGAGGTGGCGCGCGTCCTGGCGGACGATGCGCTGCGGCGCGTAATCATCGTAGACACGTCAAATGAGATTGCCGGTGACGGTGATATTCCGCATGCGTCATTGGGCCATGCCCGACGGATGCAGGTGCCGCAGCCGCATCAGCAACACCGGGTGATGATCGAGGCGGTGGAGAACCACATGCCGGAGGTCATCATCATCGATGAGATCGGGACGGAAGCGGAGGCTGCGGCAGCGCGCACGATAGCCGAACGGGGCGTGCAGCTCATCGGGACGGCTCATGGCAATCGACTGGATAATCTCGTCCAGAATCCGACGCTTGCGGACCTCGTGGGCGGGATACAGGCTGTGACGCTTGGGGACGAGGAGGCGCGGCGTCGGCGGACACGAAAGACGGCTCTTGAACGCAAGGCGCCGCCGACGTTCAACGTGGTGGTGGAGATCCGCAGCCGCACAGAGGTTGCCGTGCATGCCGATGTGGCGCGGACGGTGGACATGATGCTGCGCGGCGCGCCGCCACGACCGCAGGTCAGAAAGATCAGCGACGAAGGAGCAGTGGAGGAATCGGAGGGCGACCAGGAGTCGTTTGGCATAATCGGCGCAGGCCGCCCGGCCTACCAGATGGATGAGGAACGGGAGTTAGACGAGACGCGCGAGGCGGACTATCGGCGAACGTCTGCGGATGTCTTTGCGCACGGCATTGGCCGGGGAAAGCTTGAAGAGACCCTGTACACCCTTAGCCTGCCGTTCCGTGTGGTTGACTCGATCAGTTCCGCAGACGTGATGCTGACGACGAAGCAGTTGTACCGGCGACGCACACCGGCGGTGAGGTCGGCGGAGGAGAACCACGTTCCCGTTTACGTGCTGCGGAAGAATACTCCGGTACAGCTTGAGCAGGCCTTGCAGGCCATCGCGCATTCACGCGGCATCGCGGAGGACATTGAGTCGATATTAGAAGACACGGAGGAATCGCTGGAGCGGGTCCTGGCCGGGGATGTGGATGAGATCGAATTGAGGCCGCAGAACGCATACATCCGCAGGCTTCAACACCAGATGGCGCAGGAGGCGAGCCTGCAATCGCATTCAAACGGTCGGGAGCCGAACCGGCGCGTTCGGGTCTATCGTGCGAGCGAAGCCGTCGGGGCCGGGCGCTGACACAGCCGTGGGTATTTTCATCACGTTTGAGGGCTGCGACGGCGCCGGCAAGACGACGCAGGCGAAGCTACTTGCCACGAAAGTCGGACAAACCTGCGATGTGCTGTCGCTCTATGAGCCGGGGGGCACGTCACTGGGGGAGCTTGTCCATTCATACGTGCGAAGCCACGGTTCCGGCGAGATCAGTGAGGCCGCCATTGGGCAAGCCCAGTTCGACGGGATGAAAGACTTTGATGCGCGTGTGGATCCGATTGCAGAGTTGTTTCTGTTCGCGGCGGCGCGAGCGCAGCTTGTGTCAGAGGTGATTCGACCTGCTCTCGACCAAGGACACGTCGTCATCTGCGACCGCTTTGCGGACTCGACGGCGGCATACCAAGGCTATGGCCGTGAACTGTCGATTGAACAGGTCAACAAGATGAATGAGGTCGCGACGGGGGGCTTGAAGCCTAACCTGACGATCCTGCTGGACATCTCGCCGGAGGACGGGCTTGCCCGCGTGCCGGAGAAGAAGGACCGTATGGAGAAGCAGGCACGGGATTTTCATCGCCGGGTTCGCGACGGGTATCTGAAGATCGCCGAACAAGACCCGAATCGTTTCCTCACGCTGGATGCGATGCAGCCCGCCGACGCGATTCAAGCGCAAATCCTGAACCGTGTTGAGCAGTTGCTCAACCCCGAAGCCGCACAAAGGCTTCTCTAGGCACATTGCACACAGACATGACGTCTTCCAACAACCTGCATCATCTATCCGCTCATGAGGCTTCGCGGTTATTGGCCGCAGGCGAGATCAGTGCCGTTGAGCTGACTGAGGCTGTTCTAAGTCGCATTGAGGCAGTTGAGCCGCAGGTGCGCGGTCTGGTGACGGTGACGGCGGAGCGGGCACGCAGCGCGGCACAGGAGGCAGACAAACGCATCCGCGAGGGCAACACGATGCCGCTGACCGGCATCCCTCTGGTTTTGAAGGACAACATGTGCACGGAGGGCATCGCGACGACCTGCTCATCCCGCATGTTGGAGAGCTTTGTCCCACCCTACACAGCGACGGCGGCACAGAAACTGCTCGATGCAGGGGCAGTGATGGTCGGCAAATCCAACATGGATGAGTTCGCGATGGGATCATCAACGGAGAACTCTGCGTTCTTTCCGACGCATAACCCGTGGGACGCGAGCCGTGTGCCCGGGGGTTCATCGGGGGGCTCCGCCGCGACAGTTGCAGCAGGTGAGACACTCATCGCGCTTGGCTCTGACACGGGCGGCTCCATCAGGCAGCCGGCATCGTTCTGTGGTGTGGTCGGCATCAAGCCGACCTACGGAACAGTGAGCCGCTACGGACTCATCGCCTTTGCATCATCGCTGGATCAGATTGGGCCCCTTGCGTCGAACGTCACGGACGCGGCTCTGACTCTCAACACCATTTCCGGCTACGACTCGATGGACTCAACGTCCATTCAGCGCGACACACCCGACTATACCCAGGCGCTTGTGCCAGACGTGCGGGGCATGAAGATCGGTGTGGTCAAGGAGATGTTCGGGGAGGGCGTGGAGCCGCAGGTGCGGGACACGGTTCTTGAGGCCGCGCGCGTGCTGGAGCAGGCGGGAGCGATTGTCGACTGGGAAGTTTCGCTGAGCCTGACGGAGTATGCCCTACCCGTCTACTACATCCTCGCGCCATCGGAGGCATCGTCCAACCTTGCGCGTTACGACGGCGTCAAGTACGGCTATTCCTGGGACGGCACAGCGGACATGTGGGAGGGGATGGAGCGGACGCGGCAGCACGGCTTCGGGCCCGAGGTGAAGCGGCGCATCCTTCTTGGCGCGTACGCGCTCTCGTCCGGCTATTACGACGCGTACTACCGCAAGGCGCAGCAGGTGCGGACGCTGATACGCCGTGAGTATGAGGACGCTTTTACGCGGTTTGACGTTCTGTTGACTCCAACATCGCCAACGCTGCCGTTTGGGTTAGGAGAGCGCACGAACGATCCTCTCGCAATGTACCTGGCAGATATCTGCACGATTCCCGTGAATATCGCCGGCGTGCCTGCCGTCAGCCTGCCGTGCGGGTTCGTCGACGGGCTGCCGGTGGGTCTGCAACTTATCGGGCCGTCTTTGGGGGAGGAGGCCATCATCCGCGCGGCGTACACGTATGAGCAGACGACGGATTGGCACACCATGCGGCCCGAGCTGGGGTGAGGGTAATCACCACCCTTAGGCGGCACGGCGTTTCGTAAAGGCGACGCCCTTCTCACAGAGTCGTTATCATTCAATAGTCATGGATGACATTCTTCGGATTCTTGAGCAGGACGCGCGGACGCCGCCGGAACGCATCGCGGAGATGACCGGGCGGTCGATCGATGACGTGCGCGAGGCCATCGTCAAGGCTGAGCGAGACGGCATCATTTTGTCGTACCGGTCACAGGTGAACTGGGACGCGCTGGGCCGCGGCGACGTGCACGCGATTATCGAGGTGCGCGTTGCGCCGCAGCGCGAGGTGGGGTTTGATTCAGTCGCGGCGCGCATTGCGCGGTTCCCGGAGGTGCGCTCCATGCATCTCGTGTCCGGCGACTACGACCTCGCGGTACAGGTGACGGGCGAGAGCATCTACGCGATCTCAAATTTCGTGGCGAGCAAACTGGCTGTGCTGGATGCCGTGCAGGGAACGGTGACGCACTTTGTCCTCAAGCGATACAAGGAGGACGGCTCGCTGTTCGACACAGAGGACGATTCTCCGCAGCGCTTGCCGGTGTCGATGTAGGCGGGTTTCCATGACCAATTCAACACGACAAGATACTGCCCCACCGCCAGAGAAACAGTCCGCTCGGCGGCGCATCGCGCGGCGTGTGGAGGATATTCCGCCGTCCGGAATCCGCAAGTTCTTCGACCTGATTGCCGGGCAAGAGGGAATCATCTCACTGGGTGTCGGCGAGCCGGATTTCGTCACGCCGTGGCATATCCGCGAGGCGGCTATCGATTCGCTGGAGCGGGGGCATACGCACTACACGTCCAACTACGGCACGCTCGAACTTCGCAAGGAGTTGTCAGCGTACCTGGAGCGGCTGTACGGAGCGCGGTTTGATCCGCAGTCCGAGCTGCTTATCACGGTGGGGGTGTCAGAGGCGCTGGATCTTGCGCTGCGGGCCACGCTCGACCCGGGCGACGAGGTCATCACGGGCGATCCGTGCTACGTGGCGTATTTTCCCGTTGTGCATATGGCGGGGGGTTCTCTCATCACGGCGCCGACGACGATGGAAGATGAGTTTAGGCTGCGGGCTGAGGAGGTTGAGAAGCTCATCACGCCGCGCACGCGGGCGCTGTTGATCAACAATCCATCCAACCCGACGGGCGCGGTGCTGGACAGGGCAACGACCGAGGAACTCTCCGAGATGGCCGCCCGCCACGATCTGCTGATCATTGCTGATGAGATCTACGACCGCCTTGTGTATTCGCCAGATGAGCCGTTCACGTCATTCGCATCACTCACGGGACGCAGCGATCAGACGCTGGTGCTGGGCGGATTTTCGAAGTCGCACGCGATGACGGGCTGGCGCGTCGGCTACGCAGCCGGGCCGTCGGACATCATCTCGGCGATGATGAAGGTCCACCAGTACACGATGATGTCCGCTCCAACGGCGGCACAGGCGGCGGCGCTGGAAGCCTTGCGCGACGGCGACCGCGATGTTGCGGAGATGCGCGAGGCCTATGATCAGCGACGGCGGCTGCTTGTCGAGGGGCTACGGCGCATCGGCCTGCCGTGCGTGGAGCCGCGCGGGGCGTTCTATGCGTTTCCATCCATCATGCCGACGGGCATGTCATCAGAGGACTTTGCAGAAAGGTTGCTGATGGAAGAGGGAGTCGCGGTGGTGCCGGGGAGCGCGTTCGGGCCGTCCGGCGAGGGTTTCGTGCGATGCTGCTACGCTGCCAGCGTGGACGACATCGAAGAGGCGCTCACGCGCATGGGCCGATTTGTGGAGCGGCATTTACACCAAAGCTAGCCTGGCACGCTGACGCTCCGGGGAAGGGGTAACTGATGGTCGAGCAGGGGTCAAACGGCCACGGGAACCCTCCGACCGCAAACGGGCCGGGGGAGCCGCCGCAGGACGACGATCTGGTCGTCACGTTCACCGGCGTTTCTGCCAAGCCGAATGATGACGGCACCATCGACCTCATCATCGGGACGAACCGCGGCGAGATTCGGGCAATTCTGCACCCCAAGGAGGGGCAGGACGGGGCCGTGATCTTTGTCGGCGGCGGGCGCGAACTCAAGGGCCCGGCGGATGGCATCTACGAGGAACTGGCCACGGAACTCACCGAGCAGGGTGTAACATCACTGCGGCTTGGACAACGCCGACCGGAGGTGTTCATCGAGGCCGTTGCGGACACGCTGGCAGGCATCTCATTCATGCGCGGCATCGGGGCGCGGCGTCTTGCGCTCGTCGGTCATTCATCCAACGGCGCAGTGGCGATAAAGTCGGCGGCGTTCTCACCGGACGTCGTGGCGGTTGCATCGCTCTCAGGCCAAACGTTTGGCGCGCAAGACGTGGCGGAGATAGCGCCGCGGCGGCTGCTCGTCGTGCATGGGCGCGAGGATGACGTTCTGCCGTACACGGATGCAGAGCGCATCTATGAGTGGGCCGGGGAGCCGAAGGAGCTGATCCTGTATCCGGGCGCGAACCACGGGCTGCGGGAGGCGAAGGACGAGCTAAAGGAGAAGCTCGCGGATTGGCTGACGGAGGTTGTGGGGCCGCCGGAGGGGGAGGTTTAGGGTTCGGTTTCGTCTTCGCCGAAGACGTAGCGGACACGAACGTAGCCCTCCTGCGCGGCGGGGGCGTTGGACAGCATCTCATCGCGACCGTAGGATTCGCGGTCGGAGTCTTCCCGGTAAACGTTGGTGACATCAATGGCGTGGCCGGTGGGTTCGACGCCCTCGGTGTCGACTTCCTGCAGCGCGGACACGCTCTCGATGATGGCATCAAGCTGGCCGCCGAACGACTCGATTTCCTCTTCGGTCATGCCGACGCGGCTCAACTCCGCCAAGGAGCGGGCAAGCTCCGGGCCGGTGCGCGCGTTTTCTTTCTCGTCCGGGTGCACTCTCAGGATGCTCCTTATAATTCCACTGACTACCAAGTTTCTGCGAACCCGCACATTGTGTGGACTATTGTACCTGGCTTTGGCGATCAGAACCCTGAGCCTGGCCGAGATGCGGGGGCGGTTACGGGTGCGTCTTTTACGGGTCACTGTGGTCTCGTGGACTCCTTTCGATTTGGGATTCGCCCTTCGACAGGCTCAGGGTGAACGGGGGACTTGGGGGAACGCATCCGCTATCGGTTCCAGGGCTGCTCGACGGGACAGGCGCGGGTTTCGAGCTCGGGTCAGTTTCGCAGTGGGGGGACGTCCCTCCGCACAGGCGGGCTGCTGTGCGCCAAACATAGACTCGCCACATTGGCGCGCGACCGTCGTGGTGACACCGTCACGCGCCGGGTCTTCCGGCTCACGCCCCCGGCGCGGCCGAAAGTTCGTCCCTCACGAGGCACACGGGGGTGTGCCACGCGGTCGGTCCGTGCTCGCCCGTTGACGCTGTCACGGCGTCATCGAGCGCCATATGCTCCACTTGCCTGAGACCCTTTTGGGTCTCGACCCGTGTGGAACACGTTTCTCTCTCACGTCCCCGCTCGGGTCGCGGCGTTGGCCTGGGGGCGTTTCGAGGCAACTGCACGGGGCGCTGCCGCGCCGGGTTTTTCGGCGGTCGCGCAGCGGCGTAGACCCGCAGGGGTATCCGGGACTCTCAATAGCGGATGCGTTCCCTTGCAGGGAGCGCCCTCCTTTTCGCGCTCCCGGGGATGTGTGACGGCGGGGTTGTCGACGTTCCCCGCCGCCGGGGTATGGCGTGATGGAGGGACTATAGGACAGGCGTTTTGGATGGGGCAAGGGGGTGGTGGCACACGGGGGAGGGGTGGGGTTGTGGCCCTGTCCGGCTACGCGGTGGATTCCGGCCTGCGCCGGAATGACGGAGGTAGGGGCGGCGCTATACGCCGCACTGGATTCCCGCTTTCGCGGGAATGACGGAGGTGGGGGCGGGAATGATGGAGGGGGTGGGGGTGGGCATGACGATCAGCGAGGTGTCTTAGACCTGCTCTCAGTCATCATCGCCATTCCTATTGTTGTCGCGGCGGCGTTTTTCGTAGTCGGCGATGCGGGCCTTGATTTCGGCTTCGAGGCCCTGCTCCGTCGGTTCGAAGTAGCGGTGGCCTTGAATGGAGTCAGGCCGCATCTGTTGGTCGACGACGTGGCCGGGGAAGTCGTGCGGGTACTTGTAGCCGTTGGCGTAGCCCATGCGGCTCATCAGCGGGTGCGGGGCGTTGCGGAGGTGCAGCGGCACGGGCAGCGCGCCGGTGTTGCGGACGTCCTGCTGGGCAGCGAGGTAGGCCTTATAGGCGGAGTTGCTCTTGGGGGCGGCGGCGAGATACAGGCACGTTTCCGCCATGGGCAGGTAGCCCTCCGGCATCCCAACAAAGTGGACGGCCTGCTGGCAGGCAGTGGCGACGCTGAGAGCCATCGGATCGGCAAGGCCAATGTCCTCGGCGGCAAAGATGACCATGCGCCGCACGATGAAAAGGGGGTCTTCGCCCCCCTCCAGCATTCGCGCCATCCAGTAGATTGCGGCGTCAGGGTCTGAGGCGCGCATCGACTTGATGAACGCGGAGATGATGTTGTAGTGCTCCTCGCCGCCCTTGTCGTAGCGGACGGCGCGGTGCTGCATGGCGTCCTCGATGGTGGAGAGGTCAACGACGCGGCTGCCATCTGCTTCGGGAGGCGTGGCGCTGACGGCGACCTCAAGCGTGGTGAGAGCCGCGCGGGCATCGCCATCCGCCATTGCAATCAGGGCGCTCTCGGCGTTGTCGTCCAGTCGCGCGTTGAGATTGCCAAGGCCACGCTCAGGATCGGTAAGAGCGCGGTCGACGAGTTCTCTTATCTCATCTTCGGTCAAGGCGTTGAGGGTGTAGACGCGGGAACGGGAGAGGAGCGGGGCGACGATCTCAAACGCGGGGTTCTCCGTCGTTGCGCCGATGAGGGTGACGGAACCGTCCTCCACATGGGGCAAAACGACATCCTGCTGCGCCTTGTTGAAGCGGTGAATCTCGTCAATGAAGAGGATGGTGCGCTGACCGGTGAGGCCGCGGCGCTGGCGGGCGTCGGTAAGGACACGGCGGAGGTCCGCGACGCCGGACTCGACGGCGCTGACAGGCTCAAAGTGGGACTGCGTCATGTGGGCGATGATGCGGGCAAGCGTGGTCTTGCCGGTGCCCGGCGGGCCCCACAGGACGATTGAGGGAACCTGGTCGGCCTCTATCGAGCGGCGGAGGACGTGGCCTTCGCCAACGATGTGCTGCTGGCCGACGAATTCATCGAGGGTTGTGGGGCGCATGCGGGCAGCTAGCGGCGCCTCATGGGAGAGGCGTTCCTCCCGCTGCTGTTCGAACATATCGGGCCCGGCTGCGGCAGGCGGCTTTCGCGTTTGCCTCGCCATTCGACTCCCACCCGGGGACGCCACTCAGATCAGTCCCGCGTCGCCCTGCTACCCCTTGCGGCCATTATAGCGGGGAGGCGAAGTTGTATATCCGCGTCAGTTTGCGGGCGGCCCCGGCGGCATGGAGTCGAGGTTGTTTTGGACGAGCTGGGTGGCAGGGTGGGCCTCGCCGCGGGTCTGCTCCAGAACCCGGCTTGCTCGCTCAAAGAGTTCCCGCGCGCCGTCCATATCACCCATGTATTGCAGGATGCCTGCAAGGTTGTTGGCGCGGATGGCAACTAGCGGGTGATCCGCGCCATAGGCAGCTTCATCAATTTCCATGGCCCGCTGGTAGCCCTCACGCGCTCCTTCCAGATCACCCAGATCACGCAGGACGCCTGCGATGTTATTGATTTCCGCAGCAACGACGGGATCATCCGGGCCGCGCTGTTGCTCATCAATGGAGAGGGCGCGCTCGTAGTACTCTTTCGCGCCATTCAGGTCGCCGGATTCGTGGGCGAGCCCACCAAGGTTGTTGATGATGGAGGCGACGATGGCGTGATCATCGCCGTGGATGGCGGTCAGTATTTCCAGCGCGGTTTCCAGGTGGCGCTTTGCGTCGTTAAAGTGCCCGAGTTCCTGCAGGACGCCGCCGAGGTTGTTGTGGACTATTGCGACGGCTTCGTCTCTATCCCCGTAGTGTTGGCGAGCGCGGTCAAGCGCCTGTTCATAGTGCTGGCGCGCGCCGCCCATGTCCCCCAGCTCCTGGAAGACGGTGGCGAGATTATTGAGGTCCTGGATGACGTTCGGGTGGGTCTCGCCATAATCGCGGCGGTCGATTTCGAGCGCTTTTTGCAGATGCTCCCACGCGGTCAGCGGCTTGTCCTGCTCACGGGCGGACTGCGCCATGGCGCGGAGTTCGTCGGTGGATGGGGTCTCGCCCTGGCCGTTGGTCACGTTGTTCGCCATGTGAGCGTCATTCCGCCATCGACGACGATGGTCTGGCCGATTATCATCTGCGATTCCGGCAGACAAAGAAACGCGACGGCACGGGCGATATCTTCCGGCTCAACCATGCGGCCGGCAGGGGTGTCGCGCGTTGCCTTGGCGATCATGTTCTCACTGTCTTCAAAATGGTCGAGGGCATCGGTCTTGACGAGGCCGCCGGAGACTGTGTTCACACGGATGCCCTGTGGGGCGAGTTCCACGGCGAGATAGCGGGTGAGGGATTCGAGCGCCGCCTTGGAGACGCCGACGCTTGTGTAGTCGGCCATAACGCGGGTGGAGCCGAGGCTGGAGATGTTGATGATTGCGCCGCCGCCTTGAGCAATCATGTGCGGAGCGGCCAACTTGGCGGCAAGCCAAGGGGCGCGGGCGTTGATGCCCATCGTCCAGTCCCAATGCTTCGGCTCCAACTCCGTGGCGGCGCGCTGGATGCCGGAGGCGGCGTTGTTGACCAGGATATCGAGTCGGCCAAAGGACTCAATGACATTGGAGATCAGTTCCTCGACCTGATCCGGCTCACCAATATGGGCCTTAAACGATTCCGCCCGAACGTCGTATCGTTCTTTCACAGTCGCGACGGTTTCCGCGGCCTGTTTGGGATTGCGAAAGAAGTTGACGGCGACATCCGCGCCCAACGAGGCAAGTTCAAAAGTGATGGCGCGGCCAATGCCGCGTGACCCGCCGGTAATGAGGGCGACGGCACCATCCAAAGGCTTGCCGGAATCTGAAGCACTGCGCTGCGTCATGGTGAGTGCATTGTATCGCGGAGCATGTTGGGCAGAGCGCAGGCGCGTTCGGGGTTAGGTCAGCCCTGCGATGGCGGCCTTCTGGGCAGTGATGAGTTCGGCGATACCCTGCATGGCGAGGTCGAGCACAGCATCGAGTTGGCCGCGGGTGTACGTTGAGCCTTCGGCTGTGCCCTGCACTTCTACGAGGCGGCCGGATTCCGTGGCAACGATGTTGAAATCGGCTCCTGCCTCGGAGTCTTCTTCGTAGCAGAGGTCAAGGAGCATTTGGTTTCCGGATGCGCCGGCCACGATACCCACTGAGACGGCAGCGACGGCCTCCTTGAGGGGAAAGTCCGGGAAGGGGTCTTCGTCACCGGCTTCCATCGCCGCACGCTGCGCCCATCTCAGAGCCTGATACAGCGCGACATACGCGCCGGTGATGGCGGCGGTACGGGTTCCCCCATCGGCCTGGATAACATCGCAGTCGACGGTGATGCTGCGCTCTCCAAGCGCGCCAAGGTCAGTGACGGCGCGGAGGGAGCGCCCGATCAATCGCTGGATCTCTTGTGACCGCCCAACATCCCTGCCCTGCGCCCGCGCGCGGGCGGTGCGCGTATGGGTGGAGCGCGGGAGCATGGCGTATTCCGCCGTGACCCATCCGCTCTGCTGGCCACGCAGCCAGCCAGGGACGCGATCCTCGATAGACGCAGCGCAGAGCACCCTGGTGCTGCCCTGCACGATCAGCGCCGAGCCCTCGGCGTGATCGAGGTAGCCGGGTGTGATGGAGACCGCGCGCAATTCATCGGCGGCGCGACCATCAGGACGACTCATTGATGACAAACCGGTTGCACCTCCCAAGGACCGTAGAGTATTGGAAATCGTTCTCGTCAGGGCAGTTGAGGTTCCTCTTGAGTATATGGGGGAGAGGGGGAGCGGCACGAATCCGGTCTATCACAGAGTCAGGTTTTCATTACCGATACTGATGCACTAGTATGTATCTGTTACCGGTTAGCAATCTCGTGCAGTTCTCTTACGGATTGCCTGCCGGTTTCAACAATTCAGGTTCGATGGTCGCATCAACGCGGCCAGTCAGCCACTGTACGGATTGGACCAGATGGATCGCCGGGCTCCTGCTAACACTCCTCCGGCTGTAGAGGAATCTCGTTCATCGAGGTTGAGGCCAATACTTGCGACGGCATTATTGGTTGTCGTTGCGGTTGCATTCGTCATCTTAATCGCTCGCGAGTGGGCACTTGCGCCCGCTCCGGTTGAGATTCAACTCCCACCACCTGAACCGACGGCAAGCACCGTTACCGTCCACGTTGGAGGCGCGGTCATGAACCCCGGAGTGTATTCGCTTCCGACGCGTTCGCGGGTTGTGAATGCCATAGAACTGGCCGGAGGGTTGGCCGGGGGAGCAGATACGGACGCCGTGAACATGGCGGAGGAGTTGGAGGACGGCACAAGTTATGTCGTTCCCCTCCAAGAGAGCACCCCCCCTGAGAACAACATGGTGGTTGTACATGTCCGGGGCGAAGTACAAGAGCCGGGACTTTATGAATTGGAGCAGGGCTCACGGTTTACAGAAGCATTGGCATTGGCAGGCGGTCTGACAGACCGGGCAGATCGATCCGCTCTAAACCTTGCCGAGGTGCTCGAAGATGGCGCGCGCTATGACGTGCCGGTTCTGGCCGATTCAGAGAACGGCGCCGTCTTCGTTCACGTCGTGGGCGCTATTGAGCAGCCCGGAACGTACACTCTAACCCCGGGGGCCCGCCTAACTGACGTTATTGACATGGCAGGCGGAATCTCAGCGGGCGCGGACACGGATGCCGTCGATCTTGCCCTGCGGTTGGAGGACGGTCAGCGCTACTACGTGCCCTACATGGGTGAGGAAGCCGTGGGCGACGTGACAGTTCACATCGCCGGCGCGGTGGCAAAGCCGGGGCTGTATATCCTGCCGATCGGGTCTCGGCTCATTGACGCGATCGCGGCCGCCGGCGGCACGCTCTCGACAGCGGACATGCACGCGCTGAACCTCGCCCACCGAGTTCAGGATGGCGCGCGGTACGCCGTTCCGACGCTGAGGGCAACAGTCAACGTCAATATCGCGGGAGTTGGCGAGCTTGATTCCGTGCCGGGCATCAGTAGGACTGTGGCGCAGGCGATTGTGAATTATCGGGAGGCGTCCGGTGCATTCACTGAGGTCGATCAACTGCTGGACGTTCCGGGCATCGGCCCATCCACGTTAGCGGCCATTCGTCCTTTCGTGTCAGTGAACTAGTCGGCGATGCGTCCTTTTGCCCTTGCCGTTGGAACGCTGTGCGGTTTGGCACTATCGCTTGTCGTTCAACTGCCGCTCCCAATTGTTGTCGCACTCGCAGCAATGGCCGGGTTGGCCGCCCTACTGTCACGTCGGAGCAATCTCCTGTTGGCCTGTCTATTGGCGGTGGGAGTCCTGGCGGGAATGGCGCGGGGGGCCTTGCCGGATACGAATCCTACTACGATTCCTGTGGGAAACCTTGCAGGCAGGCAGGCGGCCCTGGAGGGTGTCGTGCGGGATGCTCCGTCGCGTCGGGGTCAATTGACGCGAGTTCGAGTAACGATTGAGAACGTAGAGCTGCTTGACCAAACGGAGGCCGGGGCAGTTGGAGTGGAGGGGGATGCAATTGCGTGGGTCTACCCTCCGCCGTACGAACTCGGCCCCGGCGATCGGGTGACGCTGACAGGGATTCCGAGCCTGCCGGTACCGGATGACGATGACGAGGATGTTGCCACGAGTGATCAACAGACGGTCACGTCATGGCCGGACGATCTCGTCATCCTGATGCGGCCTGATCTTCGGCTAGTCGAACGCGCGCCGCCGCCAATGCTTCTTCTCAATTCCCTACGCAACCGCCTCAGCACTTCATTGCAGCAGAACCTGTCATCGCCTCAGGCGGAACTGGCGCGGGCACTGCTTTTGGGGCAGCGGGATGATTTGCCTGCGGAGTTGAACGAGGAATGGCGCCGGGCAGGAACAGCGCACCTGCTAGCGATTTCCGGACTGCACGTGAGCGTCGTGCTGGGCGTGGCACTCATAACAGGCACGATGGTGCTGGGGCGGCGGCGCGGGTTGTACGTGCTACTGCCACTTGGAATCATTTGGGCATACGCGATCCTTTCAGGGCTGAATCCCCCTGTGGTTCGAGCGGCAATCATGGGAAGCGTTTACCTGGGGGCGATTGCCTCTGGACGGCAGCCGAGCGGAGGGTTGGCGCTGGTCCTCGCGGCAACGGTCATCGCCCTCTGGGACCCGCGGGTGATGGCGACTGCGTCGTTCCAGATGACTGTGGCGGCCATGGCAGGAATCGTCTTTCTCACAGACCCGCTGCAGCGAGTTATGGGCGGCAACACCAGCGCCACGGGCGCAAATCCGGTTGGCAGTTGGCGGCAGGTTGGCGCGACAGGAGTCGCGGCGTCGTTGGGCGCGGTAATCGGCATCAAACCGCTGTTGCTGCACTATTTCGGCGCAGCCTCGCTGTTCACGATACCGGCGAGCCTGTTGGGGACAGCGGCCCTGCCTGCCGTCCTGCTTGCGTCCGCAGCGACGGGCATGACGGGGGTGTTTGCGGACGGGGCGCTCGCATCCGCGACAGCGTGGGCAGCATGGCCTTTCCTGACCTTCCTGCTTGGGTTGTCATCGGTCTTTTCGTCGCCGACCTTCGCCGCGATCACGATAGCGCCGCTGAGTGTTGAGGCGGTGATCGTGATTTACCTTGTCATGGCCGTTCTTTTTCTCATACCGATATTGCGGAGCCCTTCCGGGCTGCTGGGGCCAGTGGTATCTCTGCCGAGCATCTCCATGCCAAGCGGGCGGCGAATGCTGACCTCATGGCCGGTGGTGGGAGGACTGGCCATCATGACGGCGACCGCGGGATTTGGAGCGGCGGCTCCCTACATCTCGCATGAAGAGCAGTTGAGGGTTCATGTCCTGGACGTGGGACAGGGCGACTCCATCCTGATTGAATCACCGACGGGTCGGCGCGTTCTTATCGACGGAGGGCCGGACGGGGCACTGCTGCAACGGCGGCTTGCAGAGCACCTGCCGTGGTGGTCACGGCGTATCGACGTTGTTATCTTGACGCATCCCAGCGCGGACCACCTTATCGGTCTGACAGAAAGTCTACGACGCTATGACGTGGGATTTGTGATGGATCCGCAGCTGGAATCCGGCACTGTTTACGGGCAGCAGTGGGCGGAGGCGCTGAGGGAAAACACCAATCTGACTGTGGTACGGGCGGAACGGGGGGCGATTTTGGATCTGGGAGGAGGGGCGCGCCTGGAGTTAGTCCATCCTCCGTCCGAGAGGCCATTCGACACGGCCACCAAACACGATGACAATTCCGTTGTTGCGAAATTGTCCTACGAGGACGTGTCATTCCTGTTTGCGGCTGACATCTACAGTCCCGGCGAGAAGTATCTGCTGGATTCCGGCGTGGACGCGCAGGCGACGGTTCTAAAGGTTGCGCACCAGGGGAGCCGCCATTCTTCAAGCGAGGAGTTCCTGCAGGCCGTGTCGCCGCGCGTTGCGGTCATCAGCGCGGGCGAGGGCAACAGGTTTGGACATCCGCATCCCGAGACGCTTGAGAGGCTGGAGTCATTGCCGTCCGCGCCAACGATTCTTCGGACTGACATGCACGGGACGGTAACGCTGAGGACGGACGGGCGGGCGCTGGTGTGGGATGGCGGTTAGATTCTTCGCTGCGCTCAGAATGACATGTGGAGCGCTCAGAATGACGGAGAGTGAACGGGGCGGGGGGGATGCCCCGTTGCTATACTGAAACGAGGGGTAGATTAAGGAGCTTTCATGTCGCTGTTGTCGCAGTCTGATCCCGAGGTATTTGCCGCCATCGAGGGCGAGGAGGCGCGTCAGCGGGACTCGATAATCCTCATCGCGTCCGAGAACTACACGAGCCGGGCGGTGATGGAGGCGCAGGGTTCCGCGCTGACGGAGAAATACGCTGAGGGGTATCCCGGGCGACGGTACTACGCGGGATGCGAATTCGCGGACGTTGTGGAGGACCTGGCGAGAGAGCGCCTTAAGAAGCTCTTTGGCATGGAGCACGCGAACGTGCAGCCGCACAGCGGCGTGCAGGCGAACATGGCAGTGTATTTTTCCTTCGTGAAGCCGGGAGACACCATTCTCGGCATGAGGCTTGACCAGGGAGGGCATCTCTCACACGGGAGTCCCGTCAGTTTCTCCGGCCAGTACTACCGATTCGTCTCATACGGCGTGGACCGCGAGACGGAGATGATCGATTACGACGAGGTGGAGTCGCTGGCGCGGGAGCATCGCCCAAAGATCATCGTTGCAGGCGCAAGCTCATATCCGCGGGCGATCGATTTTGAGAATCTGCGGCGTGTAGCGGATTCGGTTGACGCGCTGCTGATGGTGGACATGGCGCATTACGCGGGGCTGATTGCCGGGGGTGTCTATCCCGATCCCGCGCCCTACGCGGACATCATGACGTCGACGACACAGAAGACCTTACGGGGCCCACGCGGCGCGTTCATCCTGTGCAAGCAGGAATACGCATCGGCAATCGATCGAGCCGTCTTTCCCGGAGCGCAGGGCGGCCCGATGATGCACACCATCGCGGCAAAGGCCGTGTGCTTCGGAGAGGCGCTCAAGCCGTCATTCCGCGCATACCAGGACCAGGTACTGCGGAACGCGCGGGCAATGGCAGCGGAGATGGCAGAGGAGGGACTGCGAATCGTCTCCGGTGGAACCGATTGTCACCTTTTCCTTGTGGACGTGACGACGCTCGATACGACGGGCAAGGCGGCGGCGGACCTGCTGGAGTCGGTGGGCATCATCACGAATCCCAATGCGATTCCGTTTGACGAGCTTCCGCCGCGGGTGGGGAGCGGCATCAGGATCGGGACGCCGGCGATCACGAGCCGCAACTTTGATGAGGATGACGCCCGCTCCGTTGCCCGGCTGATCACACGCGTTCTCAGGAACGCGGAGGATGAGTCCGTTCTTGAGGAAGCGCGGGCAGAAGTGAAGGAACTGACCGGGGCGCATCCAATACCCCAGCTTTTTGACTGATCAACTACCTGATGACGCGACGCGGCGAAACGGTAACGAGAGGCGTCACGTGTATACTTCACTAGCGAAAAACGGCAAGGGAGGGTGAGTGACTCGATACGAATTGATGGTGATCCTGGATCCGGAGATCCAGGAAGAGGAATTGAATGGAGTGGTGGACCGAATCAAGCAGGTCATTGCCGATCGAGGCGGGTCCGACGAGGCGACCGAGGTTCAAGGTCGTCGTCGGCTTGCGTATCCGATCAAGGCGAAGACCGACGGTACGATGGTGGTTTCCCGCTTCGACATGCCAGGTGACGCCGTTGCCGCACTGACCACCACGCTCCGTGCCAATGAGAATCACCTAAGGACGTTTGTGACGCGCGCATAGGCGTGGGTTGGGAGATGGTGGTTCTTTATGACTCTGAACAGGATGACGGCCATCGGTAATCTCGGGAGCGATCCGGAGATGAGGTACACGCCGAACGGGAATCCGGTGACAACGTTCAACATCGCCGTCAACAGGACGTACAACACGCAGGACGGTGAGCGGCACGAGGAGACGGAGTGGTTCCGCATCGTTGCGTGGAATCAACTGGCCGAGCGCTGCAACCAATATCTCAGCAAAGGCCAGAAGGTTTACGTGGACGGCCGCCTGCGGACGGATCGCTGGGAAGGACGGGACGGGACGCCGCGAACGACTATCGAAATCGTCGCGCAGAACGTTGTGTTTATGAGCAGGCCGGGAGAGGGCGGCGGGACGCCGCGTGAAGAGGACTATCCCGGCGAGGCTTTCGGCGGCGGCGGAGCGGAGGATGACCTGCCGTTCTAGGGACGCCGCGGGATAGCATCCGCCCCTACCCTCTCAAAGCCGTGTAGACTTAATCGCAACCAGCCCTGGAGGAAATGAATGACGACAGATACTCCCGCGTCGCCTGAGACACCATCCGCGCCTGCCGGAGCGCCGCCGCCACGACCGGCCTCAGAGAGGCCGCAGGGCGGACGCGGACCCGGAGACAGGCCATCAGGCGGGCGTCGCGAGGGCGGTCGGCGCTTCTATCCGCGCCGGCGTGTGTGCGTGTTCTGCGCCGACAAGGACGTGGTGATGGACTACAAGCAGCCGGAGACGCTGCGACGGTATATCTCTGAGCGCGCACGAATCGAGCCGCGACGCAAGACGAGCACGTGCTCCCGCCATCAGCGAGCGCTGGCGCGGGAAATCAAGCGCGCGCGGCAAGCGGGACTGCTACCGTTCACGACCGATACACTCCACGATATGCCGCCGGCGCGTTAAGCGTCGTAACGGGTGAGATTTCCGCACAGCGGCAGCGAATTCCGCAATAGGTTCTGAAGATGACCGAACAGGATCAGAACAACAGCGAGGAAATCGCGCCGTCGAGTGTCATTGGAGGGCACCGACGCGCGACGGAACGCCGCCGCCGTCACCGATTCGCGCGGATTCTGTCATTGGCCGGCATCCTCCTGCTGATCACGGCGATGGTGATTCCGGCCACTGGATATTTCGTTGTTTTCGTTCAGCCCCACCGCGAGACTGCGCTTGTCATCAATGACACACGCTATACCTGGGGTGACTACCTGGCACGGTTGAAGATGATTATTGCGGAGGCGCAAGCAATAGGCACGTGGGCGCCGGATTCCCTCAACAATCTGATATTTGACATGGTGAATGACCTGGAGCGCCGTGAAATCGTCAAGCAGTACGCGCCGCTTGAGAACGTGGCGGTAAGCGAGGAAGAGATCGACTTCGCGATGAAGGCGCGGATTGTTGGCGTTGCCAACGTGAATAGCCCGGACATACCGGAATCCGAGTACCGGGATCGTCTGCGGCTGCGTCTTGAAATCCTGCAGATTTCCGAGGCGTTCTTCCGGGAGATCGCCCGAGAGCAGGCTCTGATGGACAAGTTGGAGGCGGTACTACAGGAGAACATCCCCGCCAAACTGGAGCAACGGCATCTGTACGAGATTCGTTTCACCAACCCGGAGACGGACCTTCTTGACGCGCGGGCGGCGCTTGACCGTTTCGATGCCGGTGAATCTTTCCAGGACCTGGCCCGCGAACTGTCAGATGACCGCACCACAGCCGAACAGGGCGGGGATCTCGGCTGGATGCCGCGTGGAATCAAGGAAGAATATGACGACATCATGGGGCAACTGCGTGACGGAGAAGTGTCCGGCCCCGTGATCACTTCCGCGGGTGTTTCAATCTTCCTTGCGGAAGGGGAACTTGAGCTGCGCGACGTTCGCGAAGAGCACATTGAACCACTACAGAATCAGGCACTACGGTCGTGGATTGCGGCACGCCGCGCCGAGCTTGTAGCGGTTGACGCTCTCAGCCGTCCGGCGGGAGGACTGAGTTCAGACAGATACAACTGGGTTCTCGCCCAGTTGAGGCAGGACCGTGAGCTGTTCCCAACGAGGAGCGCGAGTGAGTAAGGGGGCGGCCGGCCCCACTGAACGGGGATACATCGGCGTCGGGCTGCTCGGCATGGGCGTCGTGGGAACAGGCGTCGGGGAGGCGCTGGCAACCGAGGCGTCTTTTCTTGAAGAGTCGGTCGGACTCCCTCTCAAGCTGCAGGGCATCGTGGTGCGTGATGCGGGACGCAGTCGGTCTTCCCTGGTGGATGCAACTCTGATCACGACCGAGGCAAAAGACGTCCTCGAGAATCCTGACGTCGATATTGTCATTGAGTTGATGGGCGGTGAGGATGCCGCCCTGCCCGCGATCAGAGGCGCGCTTGCAACAGGCCGCTCCGTTGTAACAGGGAACAAGGAGGTCATGGCCAAGCATGGCGCGGGCCTTTTGGCGATGGCACGGGCGAAGGGGGCCAGCCTCAAGTTCGAGGCGGCGGTGGGCGGCGCAATTCCGGTCATTTCCGCGTTGGAACGGGGCGTGACGGGAGCGCGTGTTCGGGCACTGCGCGCAATCATCAACGGAACGACGAATTACATCCTGACGCGAATGGCCGTGGAGAGCATGGCCTTTGAGGATGCCCTTGCAGACGCGCAGGCGCAGGGATACGCGGAGGCGGACCCCGGCGATGACATCAATGGCACTGACGCCGCCTACAAGCTGGCAGTGCTCGCGACACTCGCTTATGGATCGCCGGTGTCGCCGGAGTCTATCTATTGCGAGGGAATCGGCCACCTGGCTCCGCAAGATTTTCGGTACGCGCATGATCTCGGGTATGCAATCAAGCTGCTCGCCATCGCAAAGGAGATCAATGGCGGCGAACTTGACGTGCGAGTGCATCCGGCGTTCATCGCGGCGGACGCACAGCTGGCAAAGGTTGACGGTGTCTACAACGCAGTCCAGTTCGAGAGTGATTCGGCGGGGGAACTGCTCCTGTACGGACGAGGGGCAGGCTCAAGGCCGACGACAAGCGCCGTTCTCAGCGACCTCATCGAGGTTGCGCGAGGGCTGACGGGCCGCGGCGGACCGCAGCCACGACAGACTCCGGGCGCGGGCAGCCGGGTGCGACCGATTGACGAGCTGGATTTTCGTTACTATCTGCGGATGACCGTAGCGGATCAGCCGGGTGTTCTCGCGGCGATCGCGCGGATCCTGGGGGACGCATCAATCAGCATTGCCTCCGTGATTCAGCAGGAGGTCGATGAAACGGCCGGTTCCGCCGAAATTGTGATTACGACACACCGCGCGCGGGAATCCGCGTTGCGCAATGCCACAGGCACGCTTACGGCACTCGACGTGGTCCGGGAGATCGGCAGCATCATCCGCGTCGAAGAGTGACCGGCCTTAGGCAGGTGTTTGTGGCTGGAATTACGGTTACATTGTCAGTAGGGGGACTGACATGGATGATGGCATGAGCCGGCACGCCTCACGCCCGGCCGCGCGAAAGACGCGGAGGGCGTGACGATGGGCGTGCTTGCGCGATACGGCCACCTGATTGACGCCGTTACGGAATCTACCCCGCAGATCACGCTGGGAGAGGGCAGCACACCCCTGATTCGGTCGCGCCATCTTGAGTCGCAATTGGGCGTTGGTGAACTGTACTTCAAGTTGGAAGGGATGAACCCGACGGGGTCATTCAAGGATCGCGGAATGGTTGTGGCGGTAGCAAAAGCGCTGGAGGATGGCTGCACGGGCGTCATCTGCGCGTCAACCGGGAATACGAGCGCCTCAGCATCCGCGTATGGGTCAGCCTGCGGACTGCAGAGCATCGTTGTGGTGCCCAAGGGCAATATCGCGGCCGGAAAGCTGGCGCAAGCATCGATGTACGGAGCGCGGGTTGTTGCGATTTCCGGCCTGTTCGACGATGCGCTGGACATCGTGCGGTCGTTTGCCGGGCCGGGGCCGATCAAGCTGGTGAACTCGATCAATCCTGACCGAATTGCGGGCCAAAAGACGGCCTCGTTCGAGATCATCGATGAGCTTGGGGATGCGCCGGACGACCTGTTCATTCCCGTGGGCAACGCCGGGAATATCACGGCCTACTGGAGAGGGTTCGTGGAATACCACGAGATGGGTAACTCGACTCATCTGCCGCGGATGATGGGATTTCAGGCAGCCGGCTCAGCCCCGCTTGTACTCGGTCATCCTGTGGAGGATCCGCACACGGTGGCATCTGCCATCCGCATCGGCCGCCCGGCGAGTTGGAACGAGGCGGTGACGGCACGGGACGATTCCGGCGGGCTGATCGACAGCGTGACGGATGAGCAGATTATGGATGCCTATTCACTGCTGGCCGGGCAGGAGGGGATTTTTGGCGAGCCGGCATCTGCGGCTTCGGTTGCGGGGCTGGCGAAGTATGCGGCGGCGCACCCGGAGATGCAGGATCGGCGGGTGGTCTGCATCATCACCGGGAACGGGTTGAAGGACCCTGACAATGCGACGGCACAGGGGCTGAACGTTGAGGAGGCGCCCGCCGACCTTGCGGCGGTACAGCGACTGCTCGGCATGAACTGACTGCTATCGCGTGCGCTACACTACTACAAGGCAAGTGGAAGGTCGATACTTTCCCGGATGATTGATCAAGAGCGCATTGTCCGCGCCGTTGAGGAGATTCTTCGCGCAATTGGAGACGATCCAAGGCGTGAGGGAGTCGACAGGACACCCGCGCGCGTGGCGGCGATGTACGCCGAACTCTTCTCCGGCATCGAGCAGGATCCGCGCGAATTCCTGACGGTGTCCTATGACGAGGGCGCGCGGGACATGGTGACAATCAAAGACATTCCGTTCATGTCCATCTGCGAGCACCACCTTCTGCCGTTTTTCGGCTCGGTCCACGTCGCCTACGTACCGTCGGGTCGCATTGTGGGAATCAGCAAGCTGGCACGAGCCATTGAGTGTTTGTCGCGGCGACCGCAGATGCAGGAGCGTGTGACGAACCAGGCTGCGGACCTGCTGACGGAGGCGCTCGAACCACAGGGGGCCGCAGTTCGCGTGGAGGCGGAGCACCTGTGCATGACGATCCGCGGTGTTCGCGCAGCGGGGAGCCGGGTGATCACGACGGCATTTCGAGGGGTTTTCAAGGAAGACGCGGCGGCGCGGGCAGAGTTTTTGGCGCTGACTTCTTCACAAAGGGGCGGGGCATGAGTCTCGCGGTGCAATGGGAGTCGCTTGGGGCCGTCACGAGCGAGTGGCCGGAATTGTTCGCGAAATCCGCCACGCAGTCGATTTTCCTCTCACTGCCGTGGCAGACTGCGTGGGCGCTGAATTGCTGCGGCTCAGTGGACGAGCATCCGGTGCTGACCGTCAGAGAGGATAGCAACGGTTCACTCCGGGGCATAGCGCCTCTTATCCATGACAAGGATGCCGTCACCTTTGGGCTGGACTACAACGTGACGGACTACCAGGATATTTTGTCGAAACCGGGCGAGGAAGAAGCAGTTTGGGACGCGATCCTGGAACATGGCGTGGCGGCGGGGTGGGCATCCATTGAATTGATCGGCGTGCGGGATGATTCGCCGTCCACACAGATATTGGAGTCCCGGGCCGCAGAGCACGGATGGCAGGCAAACCGCTCCGTGTGGGACGTTTCTCCATATGTTGAATTACCACAATCATGGGATGAACACGTGCAGAGTCTCTCCAAGAAAGACCGCCACGAGTTGCGCCGTAAACTGCGACGGCTGGAGGCGAGCGGGGATGCGGAATACCGCGTCTATGACAATGAGCACGATGAACTGCCCGATGCCCTGGATGCTTTCGTGGCGTTGATGGGCAAGAGCAACGAGGCGAAGTCGGATTTCCTGACACCGGAGCGTCGCTCATTCCTGGAAACACTGACGAGGACCATGGCGGAAGCGGATTCGCTGCACCTTGCATTTCTGGATGTCGGCGGCAAGCCAGTTTCAGCGACGATGAGTTTCCTGGAGGGGGACCGGCTGCTCCTGTACAACAGCGGATATGACCCGGAGTATCGTCATCTGTCGGTTGGGCTTTTGCTAAAGGCGTACGGGCTGCGCGGGGCGATTGAACAGGGGCTGCGCGAGTACGATTTCCTACGTGGGAATGAGCCGTACAAGTACGATCTTGGCGGCAATGATCGCGTGTTATACCGCTGGCAGCTGGCGCGAGAGAGCGAGACTCCGTGACTGTTCGTTCGCTGGGGTTGGTTGCGCTGCATTCCTGCCCGTTGTCTGCATTGGGCGAGGGAAAGGCGGGCGGGATGTCCGCCTATGTACTCGGGCTCGGCAGGGAGCTTGCGCGGCGCGGGGTTTCCGTGACGATTGTGACTGCGGCGCATGACGATGCAGATTCAGTTGAATTGCGCTGCGACGGGATGCGAGTGGCTCACCTGCCCTCATCTGCCGCAGAATCCGCGAGTGAGTGGACGGCGCGGTCCGGTCAATATGCCACCGAGATTGGGGACGCGCTCGGAGAGGGCTGCGACCTGATTCACACGCACTATTGGGCTTCAGGGTTGGCAGGGCTGGAGGTGTCACGACGGTTTGATATTCCGCACGTGACGACGTTCCACACCATAGCCGCCGTCAAGGAGCAGGCGTCTGAGTTATCACCTGAGCCTCATGAGCGGCATGAGGCGGAGCGGGCGATTGCGCGGGGAGCGGACGGTGTCGTCGCGTGGACACCGTTTGAGCAAGACACGCTGGTCTCGATGTTGGGGGCTGAGCGGGAACGGATTGCGGTTGCGCCAATCGGCGTTGACACAGAACGATTTCGGCCACTGGATCGAGCAGAGGCACGGTCGCGGCTTGGCATCCCCAGAGATGAGGAGACGCTGCTTTATGTGGGTCGGCTGGACCGGATCAAGGGAGCGGACGTGCTGGTGAGGACGGCGGGGCTTCTTGCCGAGAGGCCGCAGATGCGTGTGCGGTTCGTGGGCGGGGAGGTGGACGCGGACTATGCAGCAGGATTGCGCGCGTTGGCTTTAGAGCTTGGTATTGCCGAGCGAATTTCGTGGACGGGCGTCGTACCGAATGATGAGTTGCCGTGGTATTACGCGGCGGCGGATATGGTGATTGTTCCTTCGTATTCGGAGAGTTTCAGCATCGTTGCGGCAGAGGCGATGGCGTGCAGGACGCCGGTGGTGGCGTCCGATGTGCCGGGGCCGGCGTCGTTCATCGAGGATGGAGTGTCGGGTCGGCTTGTGCCGGCCGGGAACGCCCCTGCCCTTGCGCGGACCATCTGTGAGCTGCTGGATGATGGAGAACTGCGGCAGCGTCTTGGCCGTGGGGCGCTGGCAGCTGCAAGAGGGATGACGTGGGAGGCGAGCGCGGACGTGGTGTTGGATATGTATGAGCGGGTGACCCTTCGACAGGCTCAGGGTGAACGGGGCAGAGTGGGGTCTTTGGATTCTTCGCTACGCTCAGAATGACAGAGCAGAGGCGCTGCATGACATGGACTAGTTGGGGGAACTGAGTAGTGATTGAGGAGTTTGGGGAGGTTGAGCGGGTGCTGGTGGTTGCGCCGCATCCGGATGATGCCGAGATTGGGTGCGGGGGAACGGTGGCACGGCTGGCGCAGGATGGGGTCGAGGTGTATTACCTGGTCGCGACGAACGGCGACAAGGGAACTGAGGACCCTACCCTGACGAACGCGGACCTGGCGGCGATGCGCGACAAGGAGCAACGTGACGCGGCGGCAATGCTGGGCGTGAAAGAGGTGACGATTCTCCAGAACGGCGACGGGGAGCTGGTGGACGGTCGCGAACTGCTGGGAGTGATCACGCGGCATGTGCGGCGCATCAAGCCGGACATCGTTCTCACGACCGATCCGTTCCGCACAGGCTTCTACATTCATCGCGATCATCGCATCACGGGCATGGTGACGATGGACGCGGTGTTCCCGTTCGCACGCGATCGGCTCCATTTTCCCGAGCACGATGCAGAGGGTCTGGGGACGCACAAGACGGCGGAGATCTATTTCTGGGGCTCGGAGAACGCGGACGTGTTCGTTGACATATCGGACACAATCGAAGCAAAAATTGAAGCGACGATGCTGCATACGAGCCAGTTTGAGCCGGATTCCGGCGACTGGATTCGTCGATGGTCGGCCCGCAAGGGGGAGCCGCACGGCATGGCGTACGCGGAGGACTTTCGACGCTACGGGATAAGTCGCATGGGAACCGACGAGGAGGACTAGGGCAATTAGCACCGACGAGACACAGAGGCAGGTGGTCGATACGCAGGGCCGCCCCAAGAAGTTGATGGCGATCTCGGCGCATCCTGACGACATGGAGTTCGGATGCGCGGGAACGATTGCCAAGTGGATCCGCGAGGGCTGGGAGGGGGCGCTGGTTATCGCCACGGACGGGCGCGCGGGCACTGCCGACCCGGACACGAAGCCGGAGGACCTCATCAAGACGCGGGAGGCCGAGGCACGGGCGGCGGCGAAGGTTTTGGGCATCGAGGACGTGACGTTCCTTGGCTACCCGGACGGGGAATTGGACGACACACGCGAGCTGCGCGAGCACCTTGTGCGGGAGATCCGACGGTTCAGGCCGGAGGTTGTTTTCACGTTCGACCCGTATCGACGAAATCATAATCACCGAGACCACCGGAACGTGGGGCAGGCGGCGTTCGATGCGATGTACCCGTATGCGCGTGACGTGCATCATTTTCCGCATCTGGCACAGCAGGGTTTCGAGCCGCATATCGTCTCCGAGGCGTGGTCGTGGAGCGAGGACCCGGACACGTGGATCGATATCTCAGACTCCATTGATCTAAAAGTGGCGGCGCTGCGAGAGCACAAGAGCCAGATCAAGAACCCGGAGGGGTTGATGGAGCGTATTCACTCCCGGCACGAAGAACAGGGACAATCACCGGGCTACCGTTACGCGGAAGGGTTCCGGGTGCATCGGTTCAGGTGGCCCGGGTGATTTTAAGGTTCGCGCTCGACGCCGGTTGGCCCGTGGAGTCTGCATTCCGCGTTCCGGCGTGGCGCTCGGATGGAGACGGAGTTGGATAATCACGCTGACGGAATCCGCCGTAACGGGGCTCACCTCAGAGCGGGGTTTGTTGATATTCATTGCCATATTTTGCCGGGGATAGACGACGGGGCGCGGGACAGGGCGGAGGCGGTCGAGATGGCGCGCATCGCCCACGGCCAGGGCACGGCAACCATCGTGACGACGCCGCACAATTTCCCCCGTTCGCATCAGTCCGTGCTGGAGGAATCCCGACACCGTGTCACCTTGCTGCGGCATGCCCTAGTGGAACACGACCTGGACGTTGCGCTGCTCACCGGGCAGGAAATTCGCATCACACGGGGTCTCACGGAGCAGTTGGAGTCCGGGAACGGGGTGACCATCGGCGAGACGCGGTATGTGCTCACGGAGCCGCCGTTCAATTCAATGCCTGAGTATGTTGAAGAGGAGATCCGGTCGATAATCGCGCTAGGCTATCGTCCTGTACTGGCGCACCCGGAACGCAACACGATTATCCAGAAGGAGCCGGATATCGTACGTCGTTTGATTGGCCTCGGCGCGCTGACGCAGATGAACACCGGCAGCCTTTTCGACCACTATGGGCCGGGGTCACGCGAGGCGGGCGAATATCTGCTGCGGCAGGAGATGATCCATGTCATCGCGACGGACGCTCACGGGGCGACGGGTTCTCGCGTGCCCAATATGCGGGCGGGATTCGACAGGGTTGCCGAGTTGACGGATGAGAGCCGGGCGTGGGCGCTGGCGCGGGACAATCCGTTGGCGATCACAGAGGAGCGGGAGGTCCCGTATCGGCCGTCGGTGAAAGCGCCGGAGGCCGTGCCAGGGGCATGACTCTCGCTTGCGGGCGATGCGGGCGGCGGGAGTTCGCAGCGGATACTGGGAGCCCCCCCACCCCAACCCTCCCCCACGAGGGGGGAGGGGGGTCAGGTTCTTCTTCTCCGTTTGTCTGTGCGGAGTGCCGCGATTCAACTTCCGCGCTGCGCTACTGCAACCGGTGCGGGAATGAGTCCCCAAAGGAGGAGTTGGTCGCTTACGGCGGTCGGTGCGGGTGGTGCCGCTCTGCGGACGATATTCCGTGGGAGGAGCCGGAGGAGTAATGGCGTTACGGTGTTGGATTGCCAAACGAGATTCAGATTCCTGCTTTCGCGGGAATGACGAATGAGGGGCGGGAGTGGCAGGGAGAGGCTTAGGCGGGGGTGGCGGCCGGGGTGTAGGCGGAGGTTAGCCAGTGGGAGTATTGGTCGCGCTCGCCTTTGACGACTTCAAAGTAGAGTTTCTGGAGTTCGGCGGTGACGGGGCCGATGGAGCCGCTGCCGATGGGGCGGCCGTCCACCTCTAGCACGGGTGTGACGTGAGCGGCGGTGCCGGTCATGAAGAACTCATCCGTCACGTAGACCTCGGTCTTGGGGATGGTGCGCTCGACAACTTTGAGTCCAAGCACGTCCCGCGCCAGTTCAATGACCGTGTTGCGCGTGATGCCGTCCAGGATGCCGTCGGTCTGCGGCGGGGTGCTGATGACACCGTCCTGGATCAGGAAGATGTTTTCGCCGCTGCCCTCGGAGATGTTGCCGTCCTCCGTAAGCAGGATGGCCTCATCGTAGCCGCGCCAGACGGCCTCGCTCTTTGCGAGGCTGTTGGCGACGTACATGCCGGTGACCTTGGCGCTGGGCGGGATCACATTGTCCTGGATGCGTGTCCAGCTTGAGAAGGTGCAGCGAATGCCCGCGTCAGAGTCGAGATAGTTGCCGAAGGGAACGATGTAGATGAGGAATTCGTCCTCAAGATCGTGGACGCGCAGCCCGACAACATCCGACGACTTATAGGCGAGCGGGCGGACGTAGACATCCTCCTTGAAGCCGCACTGCTGGACAAGATCAAGAGTGATGCGTTCGAAGTCGTCGAGGGAGTAGGGAAGCTTGATGTTGAGCATGGCGCATGAGCGGAGGAGGCGGGCGTAGTGCTCGCGAACCCGGAAGAGGTACATCTGCTCCTGGTCTGCGTTCCAGTTGCCGCGGATACCCTCAAAGACGCCGGTGCCATAGTTGAAGGCATGCGTGACGACGCTGATTTTAGCCTCCTCAAGCGGGACGACTTTCCCTTCAAAGAAGGCGAGTGATGGCATGAATGATTCCCCCAGAACTCAACGACAGATTGTGGAGTTCCAGTTTATCGCAGTTGAATTAGCTAGGGCAACGAACGGGGTTGGTGGCGCAAATGGAGACCTTAGATTCTTCGCTGCGCTCAGAATGACAGAGGCGGGGGTTCACCCTTCGACAGGCTCAGGGTGAACGGGGGCTGGATTCCCGTGTCAAGCACGGGAATGACGGGTGGGTTAGCGGCGGCGGTCTGCGAGTTCGGTGGCGACTTCTGAGAGGGAGACGCCGGCGGCCTCAAGGAGGATGGTGAGGTGGTAGAGGAGATCGGCGGCCTCGGCGCGGACGCGGTCCGGGGCCTTAGCCATGGCGGCCAACGCGGTCTCTCCACCCTCCTCGATGACCTTTTGGGCGATGCGTTCCGTGCCGCGCTCGAACAAGCTGGCCGTGTAGCTGCCCTCCGGCATGTCCTGCCTGCGCTGGGCAACGGTCATGGCGAGTTCCGTCAGGGTCGCGCCGAGTTGGTCCTGCGCGGCGGGTTCCATCTGCCAGTCTGAGGTATCGAAGTCTTGGTAGAAGCAAGTCTCGTTGCCGGTGTGGCAGGCGGGGCCTTCCGGATTGACGCGCAGAAGGATGACGTCGCCATCGCAGTCGGGGCGGATCTCGACGATGTTGAGATAGTCGCCGGACGTCGCGCCCTTGTGCCAGAGCTCCTGCCGGGAGCGACTGTAGAACCACGCCTGGCCGGATTCGATGGTGCGCGTTAGGGACTCATGGTTCATGTAGGCGACCATGAGGACGGCGTCGGATTGGGCGTCCTGCGCGATGGCGGGGATGAGGGCTTTTTCGTCGATTGTCAGTTGGGTTGGCATGGGTTTTCTCCTGCCTTTTTCAGTGGAGGCACATGTTAATTGTATGGGGTAGGGGCAGAGGGGGGTTCACCCTTCGACAGGCTCAGGGTGAACGGAAGGACTATAGGGCGGAGAGGGTTTTGGAGGCGACGATGTCTACGAGGCCGAGGAGGTTGGTGACCTCATAATCAGGGCGATCATCGATGTCCGCCGGCCAATCTTCGCCCGTGCGGTTGACCCAGACTGCGGGCATGCCCAAGCTATGTGGGCCCAGAACATCCTCAAATGGCCTATCCCCAACGTAAAGCACCTGCGTTGGATCTTTGATATCCAGTAAATCGAGGGCAGCCTGAAAAATGGCGGGGTGGGGTTTGTAGACACGCTCGCCTTCTGAGTGGATGACTCCTGCGAATGACAGGTCGTGGTGCCGGACCGCCCCATTGATGGAATCGTCGTCTGCGTTGCTGACGATGATTATCGGTACTCGCGCTCCTATAGCTTCCAACGCTGGCAGGGTGTCACGGTACATGTGGCGTGTGACGGTGTCAGCCACTATGATTTCTGCCGCAGCTTCAGCAAAGCTGTCCTTCAGTCCCAATTCGGCGGCCGCCAGGCGAAAACTCTGCTCCCACGCCGCACGATACGTTGAGAATTGCTCAGGAGAAGTTGCCTCCCACTCATTTGCCTTATTGCGCCACACTCGCCCGCCTCGAAAGGCGCTCTCATGGACTTGCCAATGCTTGAGGAGCATCTCAGGCTCCACCGGCAACTCAAGCGTTTCAACAACCCTGTGAAAGATGCCGGGCATCGTATCAGGCCCGTAATAGAAGAGGGTGCCGAAGGCATCAAAGAGGACGGCGCGGAGCCGGAAACGGGAGCGGCGGCGAGGTCGGCTGGGAGGGTTCACGCCCCTGCGCTCGCGTTCAGTCGAACGGGGACGTTCTGGCTTCGCATGTATTCCTTGGCCTGCTCGATAGTGAACTCGCCGTAGTGGAAGATGCTGGCGGCCAGAGCGGCATCCGCCCCGCCCTGCACGACGGCCTCACACATGTGCTCAACGTTGCCCGCGCCGCCTGAAGCAATGACGGGGATGGTAACGGCGTCGGCGACGGCGCGGATGAGTTCGAGATCATACCCGGTCTTTGTGCCGTCGGCATCAATGCTGTTGAGGACGACCTCACCTGCGCCAAGTTCGGCGGCATAGATCGTCCATTTAAGGGCATCGATGCCGGCTGCCCGGCCTCCGTCAGCACCGGTGTGGGTACGGACCTCCCAGCGGGTGGAATCGTCAAAGGCTATTTCTGATATTTCATGCGGCGGCGCATCGATTTGGGAAGGGGCGACGCGGCGGGCGTCCATGCCGAGGACGATGCACTGGCTGCCGAACTGGGCGGCAGACTCGCGAATGAGTTCGGGGTTCTGGACGGCGGCGGTGTTGATGCTCACCTTGTCCGCGCCGGCGTTGAGCATGGTGCGGACGTCTTCGACTGAGCGGATGCCGCCGCCGACGGTGAGAGGGATGTAGACCTCTTCAGCGACGCGATGAACGACATCCAGCATGATGTCGCGTCCATCGGATGAGGCGGTGATGTCATAGAAGACGAGTTCATCCGCGCCCTGCTCATCGTAGAAGCGGGCGAGTTCGACGGGGTCACCGGCGTCGCGGTGGTCCCGGAAGCGGACGCCCTTGACGACGCGGCCGCCTTTCACATCAAGACACGGGATGATTCTGCGGGAGAGCATGGTGACATTGTACGGGGTTGATTAGGTCGCGGCGGCGATTGCATCCGGGAGGGAGATATCGCCGGTGTAGAGGGCGCGGCCGATGATGACGGCTTCTACATCCGTGGCGGCGAGAACGCGGATGTCATCGAGCGTAGTGACACCGCCGGAGGCGATGACGGGGATGGGGGCGACGGCCTCGGCGAAACTCTGCATCGCATCTACGTTGACGCCCTGCATCGCGCCGTCGCGGGATATGTCCGTGTGGATGAAGCGACAAGTTCCGCATTCAATCAGCTGCCTTGCGAGTTCAAGAGTGTCAACGCCTGAGTCCTCGGTCCATCCGCGGACGGCGACGCGGCCATCACGGGCATCGAGTCCGACGGCGATGCGGTCGCCGTAACGCTCACACGCTTCACGGACGAGATCGAGGTTGGTGACGGCGACGGTGCCGAGGATAACGCGGTCGATGCCGGCGTCGATGAGGGCAGTGACATCGTCCATGGAGCGGACGCCGCCGCCGAGTTGGACAGGGACGTTGACGGCGCGCGCGATGGAGGCGGCCAACTGCGCCTGCCCGGTGTTGCCCTCTCGCGCGCCATCCAGGTCGACAAGGTGGATCCGCTGCGCGCCCTGCTCTTCCCATGAGCGGGCGACGGCAGCCGGGTTATCGTCGAAGACCGTTTCACGGTCATAGTCGCCCTGAAAGAGGCGGACGGCCTTGCCGTTGCGGAGGTCAATGGCAGGAATTATTTTCATCATCGGTTCCAGATTGTGCGTCCAGATTCCAGATTGCCCGATTATGGGTCGCCTCTAGATTGCCCAGTTGAAAAAGTCGCGGTAGAGGGCGAGGCCGGGCCGGCCGCTCTTCTCCGGGTGGAACTGTGTGGCGATGAGCTTGTTACGCGCGACGACGCTGGCGAACGTGCCGCCGTAGTCGGTGACGCCGAGCGTCATGTCTTCATCCGCGGGTTGAGCATAGTAGCTGTGGACGAAATAGAACTGGTAGTTCGGCGGGATGTTGGCCGTGGCGGGGTGGTCGCGCGTGAACTCCACATCGTTCCAGCCCATGTGGGGGACGGTAAGTTCGTGCGGAAATCGGATGCACGCGCCGGGAATGAGGCCAAGACATTCGGCATCTCCCTCCTCGGTGCGGTCAAAGAGGAGTTGGAGCCCGAGGCACACCCCGAAGAAGGGGGTTTCCCGCGCGATGAGGTCCTCAAGAGCGGACTTCATCCCGGCAGCCCGGAGCCTTTCCATGCACGGGCCTGCGATGCCCTGCCCCGGAAAGACGACGCCGTCCGCGTTGTTGAGGTCGGCGGCCTTGTCCGTGACGTTGACGCGAAACCCGACGGTTTCGAGCGCCTTGGCAACGGAGCGGAGATTGCCTGCGCCGTAGTCGACGACGGCGATGAGGGGGGCTGTGGCGTTACTGCTCACCGGTCAGGAGCTCCATGGGCAGATGTCGATCCTGGTAGCGGGCAAGGATGAAGAGGAGATCGGCGGCGCGGTTGAGATATGGGATCACGAGCGATTCTTCGCGCAGGTATCCATCCTGCATGAGGCCAACGGCGCGGCGCTCAGCACGGCGGAGGGTGGAACGGGCGAGATCGAGGGCAGCGGAGGCCGGAGTCGCGCCGGGGATGACGAATGCGCGGGGCAGTTCGAACTCCTCCTGCAGGGAGTCGATGTGTGTTTCCAGGGCGTCGACGTGCTCTTGCGTGACGGGTGAGAAGTGCTTGAGGAAGGTGTTGAAGTGGCCGACGTCCGTGGCGAGTTCAGCGCCGACGGTAAAGAGTTCACGCTGGAGAGCTATGGCGATTTCACGGACGCGCTCGTCTTCGGAGTGGCTGCGTCCGAGCCCGATGGCCGAGACGGCTTCGTCGACGGTGCCGTAGGCTTCAGCGCGCGGGTCGTTCTTGGGGACGCGCCCGCCGTAGAGGAGACCGGTCTCTCCCTTGTCACCGTATCTTGTGTAGACGTTAGGCATTTTTGTAGGCCGCTCCGGCTTGATCCGCGTTCCAGTGTTTTCCTCTTGTTGATAGTGTAGCGCGGGATAGGCCTCACGAATCTGTTGGCGTAACCACGACTCTGGATTCTTCGCTGTGCTCAGAATGACATGGCCGGATGGATCCCGGCTTTCGCCGGAATGAGGGGGAAGGCTCAATAGAAAGTTGACAATGGTATTGTGAGAGGTATGATGATTTTGTTGGTAGGTTCTGGATTCCCGCGAACGCGGGAATAACGAAGGGACGGGCGGATAAGGCTGTTGGAATGGCGGCGACGGACTATTACAAGACTCTTGGAGTCTCGCGGACAGCATCCGACAAGGAGATAAAGTCGGCGTTCCGTAAGCTTGCCCGCCAGTATCACCCGGACGTGAATCCCGGCGACGAGGAGGCGGAGCAGCGCTTCAAGGAGATCAACGAGGCGCACGAGGTTCTCGGCGACGCGGACAATCGCAAGAAGTACGACAAGTACGGTGAGAACTGGGAGCATGCCGACCGCATCGAGGAGATGCAACGGCAGGGGGGATTCGGCGCAGGGTCCGGGATGGGCGGCGCGTTTCGCTTTGGCGGCGCAGGGGGACAGGGATTCTCCGGCCTCGGCGATATACTCGGGCAGTTCTTCAGGGGCGGCGGAGGCGGCAGTGAGTCGGCATTCCGCCAGCGACCTCAACCCCAACGTCCACGAGACATTCCGGTAGAAGTCACGCTCCAAGAGGCATTTCACGGCACCCGGCGTTCGATACGCGTGCAGAATGGAGAGGGTGGAACCCGGACAATCGAGGCGCAGGTTCCGGCAGGCGTTGATAACGGCTCTCGCGTGAAAATGAGCGGGGCCGGGCCCAGGACACCCTCGGGCGGCAACTCCGATCTGTATCTGAAAGTGACGGTCAAGCCGGATTCTCAGTTCAGCCGCAAGGGCGCGGACCTGACGACCGAGGTCAAGGTTCCGATGCTTGATGCGCTGCTGGGCGGCGAGGTGATTGTGCCGACGATCGGCGGTTCCGGCGTGGCGCTTCGCATCCCGCCGGAGACGGATAACGGTCAGACGTTTCGCATCGCGGGCAAGGGCATGCCAAAGATGCGAGGTTCAGGCTCCGGCGATCTACTCGTCAAGGTGAACGTGACGCTGCCGAAAGGCTTGCAGGAATCCGAGCGCGAACTGCTGACGCAACTGCGCGGGATGCGTGAGACGGCGGGAGGTACGGAATGAGCTTCCGAAATCCGAGCGATCCTGTGTACTCCATCCGCGTTGCCGCGCGGCTGGTCGGCCTGCACGTGCAGACGCTTCGCTATTACGAACGGAACGGGATGGTGCAGCCACAACGTTCCCGCGGAAACGTGCGTTATTACAGTGATGCGGACCTGGAGCGAATCCAGAAGATCAAGTCGCTCATCGATGAGCTTGGCGTCAATCTCGCCGGCGCAGAGGTGATTATGCGGATGAGCGGGCGCATGGCGGAGATGGAGCAGCGCATCAAGGACCTGGAGGGCGCGCTGGAGCGACTGACAGGCGCCAGGGCGCTGGCGGATGGATCGGCAGACGGTACTGAAACACAGAGAATCAATCGCAATGAAAGCGAGGAAACACGGTCATGATGAGCCCTGATCGCTTCACGGACGGAGCGCAGGAGGCGCTTGCCGTGGCGCAGCAGACGGTGATGGACATGAGCCACAGCCAACTGGACGTGGAGCATATCGTCTATGCAATTTTCCAGCAGCCGGACAGCCAAGCCATCATGCTGCTGGAGCGCCTGGACGTCGACGTTGATGCCATGGCGGACCGATTCGAGGGTGTGCTGAACAGCGCACCAAAGGTGGCGGGCGGCGCGACGCAGTTGTATCTCACGCCCCGAACCCAGGGACTTCTGACGGGCGCAACGACGGCGTCCAAGCGGCTCAATTCCGAGCAAATGGGGACGGAGCACCTGCTGCTGGGCGCAGTGGGGGTGAATACTGGCGATTCGCACACTATTTTCCAGGAGTTCAATCTGACGCAGCCGCGGCTTGAGACGGCGCTGAAGGAGGCGGACGGCGGCGCAGAGGCGGGACAAGGGCGCTCCGAGCGATCGTCACAGGCGCTGGACCGCTACACCATCGATCTGACGACGCTGGCCGAAGAGGACAAGCTAGACCCGGTCATCGGACGGCAGGTTGAGATTCAGCGGGTCATGCAGATACTGACTCGCCGCACCAAGAACAACCCTGTCATCATCGGTGAGGCGGGCGTCGGCAAGACGGCGATCGCCGAGGGGCTGGCACAGCGAATCGTTACCGGCGACGTGCCGGAGTCATTGAGCCACGCGCGCGTCCGCGCGTTGGATATGGGCGCGCTGGTTGCGGGGGCAAAGTTCCGCGGCGAGTTCGAAGAGCGCCTGAAGAACGTGCTCAATGAGGTCCACAGAGCTCACGGCGACATCGTGCTGTTCATCGATGAGCTGCATACGGTTGTGGGCACGGGCGCCGCTGAGGGCTCGATGGATGCCTCCAACATGCTCAAGCCGGCGCTGTCACGTGGCGAGCTGCAGGCGGTGGGCGCGACAACGCTGGATGAGTACCGCAAGCACATCGAAAAGGACACGGCATTGGAGCGGCGTTTCCAGCCGGTCTATATCGAGGAGCCGTCCGTGGAGGACGCGATCAGCATTCTCCAGGGTGTCGCGCCGCGCTATGAGGCTCACCACAAGGTGACCATCACGCCGGAGGCCCTGGAGGCCGCGGTTCGGCTTAGCGCGCGGTATATCACGGATCGGCAGCTGCCTGACAAGGCCATCGACCTCATCGACGAGGCAGGGTCGCGTCTGCGGATCGACGCGGAGTCGTTCACGCCGGATCTGAAGCAGATGGACCAGCGAATGCGCCAGCTTAAGATCGAAGATGAGGCGGCATCACAGCGGGAGGATTATGAGGAAGCGGCGCGCCTCAAGCAGGAGCGGGCGCAGTTGCAGAACGACTACGACACGGCGTTCTCCACGTGGACGCAGGAAAAGAAAATCCGAAACACGGTGGAGGCGGAAGACATCGCCACGCTAATCGCAGAGTGGACAGGCGTGCCGGTGAGCCGAATGCTGGAAGAAGAGACGCAGCGGCTGACGCGGATGGAGGGGGAACTGCATCGGCGCGTGATCGGGCAGGAGCAGGCCGTTACTGCACTGTCCGACGCGATCCGGCGCGCCCGCGCGGGGCTGAAGGATCCCGCGCGTCCCATCGGGAGCTTCATCTTCCTGGGGCCGACGGGCGTCGGCAAGACGGAGTTGGCGCGTGCATTGGCTGAGTTCCTTTTCGGCGACGAAGAGGCGATGATCCGACTCGATATGTCGGAGTACGGCGAGCGGCATGAGGTCTCACGGCTGGTTGGCGCGCCGCCCGGGTACATCGGGTATGACGACGGCGGCCAACTGACGGAACTGGTGCGTCGGCGACCGTACCGGGTCATCCTGTTCGACGAAATCGAGAAGGCGCATCCGGATGTGTTCAACATGTTTCTCCAGATACTGGAGGACGGGCGGCTGACGGATGGGCACGGGCGCACAGTGGACTTCCGCAACACGGTCATCATCATGACATCCAACCTGGGCACGGAGATTTTGCAGCGGGAGCAGATCGGACTGCTGCGCAACACGAATGGGGCGCAGGCTTTCCAGGACCTCCAACGGTCCGTGGATCAGGCTCTTAAGAAAGCGTTCAGGCCGGAATTCATCAACCGCATCGACGAGATCATCGTGTTCGAGCCGCTGAGCGAGGAGCAGATTCTGCAGATCGTGGACCTGATGGTGGCGGAGGTGCAGGAGCGGCTTGAGGAGAAGAGCCTGCGGATCACTCTGACGGATGCGGCGCGCGAGTGGCTGGCCAAGGTCGGTTTCGATCCGTCCTTTGGCGCGAGGCCGTTGAGGCGAGCCGTGCAGCGGCATGTTGAGAACGTGCTGGCGCGGGAGATTCTTGAGGGCCGTTTCTCCGAAGGTGACGATATTACGGTGGACGTTGGTGACGAGGAGTTGACGTTCACGAAGGTTGGCACTGCGGCGCCAGCCGTGGCGGCGGGGGTCTAGTGACTGATTATCCGTTGGAGGAGGGGTTCGTCTCCGTTCAGGGGATGAAACTTCAATACGTGGAGGCGGGGCCGAGTGACGGGTCGCCGCTTGTGTTCCTGCACGGGATCGGCGGGGGCATTGAGGACTGGTGGGCGAACCTGGGGTATTTCGGCGAGCACGGGTATCGGGTCCTCGCGCCAAGTTCTCCAGGGCACGGCACGTCCGATTATCCGCATGACGGCTGGAATCCGGCGGAAAGCGGCAAGACAATCATGGCGCTGCTGGACGCGTGGGAAATCGAAACAGCTTCGCTAATCGGGCACTCCGCAGGTGGAATATCGGCGATATTGGCCACGCTTGAGAATCCCGAACGGGTGACGGGCCTTGTGCTCGTCTCGCCGGGGGGCCTAACGCGGAAGGTTGGATGGCCACTGAGACTGGTGACTATTCCGTTTTTGGGCGAGGTGCTGTGGCAACCACGGCTACTGTCCGGGCACCGGGCGAGCAAGACGATCTTCGCCGATGAAGACCTGGTGAATCGCAGGATCATGGATGAGTGGGTATCCCGGCAACGAGGTTCGCAGCAGCGCAAAGCGTTCTTCAAGCTCCTACGGGAGGGGCTCACCGTGCAGGGGCTCAAGCATAAGTATGATCTGCGGGACCGCGTGCGCGGCATTCACTGCCCTACCCTGATTTTCTGGGGGCGGGAGGATATTATCGTGCCGTCGCCGGAGAGGCAGGAAGGACACCTGGTGTCATGGCCGGAGGCGGAGTTCATGGAGCTATCGCCGTCCGGGCACTGGCCACAGGTGGAACAGGCTGAGGTGTTCAACCGGGAGGCGGCGGGGTTTTTGGAGAGGGTGGCGGTGGCAGAGAGTCTTTAGATTCTTCGCTGCGCTCAAAATGACAGAGAGGGCAGCAGAGCTGAGCCAGGCTGCATTCCGGGTTCTGGATTCCCGCCCCGTATCGGAGTACGGGACATGCTTTCGCGGGAATGACGGAGAAAGCGCGATGCCTCACCAGGCGATATTATCTCGACATGAACATTCAATCGAAAGCGCCGACGGTCTTGGCCCTGGCTGTACTACTCGGCGCTACATTTGTCGGTTGGTATTGGGTCTGGGGCATCTTCTTCCTGTACTGGGCCGTGTTCGGAATCGTGAGGGGAGAGGCCTTCGTGGTGCAACCCGTTTCACGGGACGAAAGCCCGATCCTGTTCTGGCTGATAAGCGTTTCATGGGTGGTTCTCGCCGGGCTCACCATCTTCTACGATTTCTTCCCCGACACCGCACTAATCTGGTTGGGAGATGGCAATGGCTAATCAAAGAGGAATGCCCATCCTGCCGGTTGAAGCCTACACCTCACAGGAGTGGTTCGACCGGGAGCAGGAGCGCATATTCTCGCGCACGTGGGCCTGCGCCGGCTTTGCTGAGGACATAAGCAAGCCGGGGCAGTACGTATCCGTTCAGGCAGGACTGAACAACATATTCATCGTAATGGGGCGAGACAGGCGGCTGAGGGCATTCCACAACATCTGCCGCCACAGGGGAACGCAACTGCTGCGGGCCGTGGGCGAGACTCAACGGGCCATCGTCTGTCCCTACCATGACTGGACGTATGACCTCGAAGGTCGTCTGATTTCCGTGCCCGCCAGGGAGAGTCATTTCCCGGATGTAGACTTTGACGGCATCCACCTCAAGAAGGCGTCCGTCGATATGTGGCGGGGGATGTTGTGGGTGCACCCGGACGAGAACGCGGGCTCAATCATGGATTGGTTCGGCGAGGTGGAGCCTTATCTGGGGCCGCATGATGTGGAGAAGCTGGTAGAGTACCCCGACGGCCGCACCGAGCACGTCATCCAGGCCAATTGGAAGATCGTGGTGGAGAACTACATCGATGCCTACCATCTTGCGCACCTCCATTCCGGCACGCTGGCGATGTACGACCATTCACGTATTGAATCGGGCTTCGTAGGACCCCATTTCGCTTTTTGGGAGCCCCTTGCGCCGGAGTACGCCGAGAACGTGGAGAAGAACGCTCCCTATCCCCTGGTCATTCCTGTAGAGAAGGTCGGCGCATGGGTGCCGATGTTGTTTCCCGGCATAGGGCTGGGGGAGTCGGAGAGTTCCTGGTCCCTATTCCACATAATCCCCCTCGCCCCCGACCGCACCAGGGTGGTCACTCGAACCAGAGTGGCCGCCGCCTCTTCCTGGGCTTTCGTACGCCAGCAGTTTCGCTCGTACGGTTTCTGGACCAATCGGGTTTCGGGCAAGTACAAGGGTGATGGGGACGATCCCATGGCATCCGGCGACTTTATGGCAGAGGACATCTACGCCTGCGAGCAGCAGCAGAAGTCTCTCAAGAGCCCCTATTTCGAGCACGGACCTTCGTCAGTTGGCGAGGCCGGCGTGCGAGGGCATCAGGAGCTCGTGAAGGTCTGGGTCGAGGGTGAAAGGTGATCGGTGAATTCCATCGCCTGCGGGTAATCGAGACCCGTCCTGAGACCGAGCATGCGACGAGCATAGTGTTCGATGTTCCACCGGAACTGCGCGAGACGTTCCGCTGGAAGGCCGGGCAGCACATCACCCTGCGCTTTCACGTAGGCGGGGAAGAGGTCCGGCGCCCCTATTCCATTTCCGACGCGCCGGAGGCCGGAACTCCCCTGCGCATTACCGTCAAGCGACACAAGGGAGGCCTTGTCTCCAACCACGTTAACGAGGAAGTGGCCGCGGGCGATATCATCGACGTGATGCCGCCCTTCGGTGGCTTCTATGTGGATCCGGATCCTCGAGCGAGGCGCACCTACTATTTCTTCGGCGCAGGCAGCGGCATCACGCCGTTGTTCGCCATGATTCGCTCAGTTCTGACCACCGAGCCTTATTCGGCAGTGCGCCTGGTTTACGGCAACGTCAACGCCGACTCCGCCATTTTCCACGAGGAACTGGCCCGGATGGAGGATGGGTTCGGGGAGCGCATGACAGTTCGGCACGTCCTGTCTTCTCCCTCCTGGCTGTCATCTTTCCGGTACTGGAAGCGGGGACGGATCGACGCCGCGCGCGTGGCCGAATTCATCGAGGAACATCCGCCATACGCGCAGGACACCCGGTACTATGTTTGCGGGCCGGCAGGTATGAACGCCGCCGTACGGGGCGCGCTCATAGGTATGGACGTGCCGAATACGCGCATACACATGGAGAACTACGGCGCCGTCACGCCGCCCGATGACTCGGTCGCGGGCATCTCGGCGGAGGCCACAGTACGGCTCAGAGGCACAACTTCGTCGGTGATGGTCTCGGCAGGACAGACGGTGTTGAACGCGGTGCGGGCCGCGAATGGAACTCCCCCCTATTCCTGCGAATCGGGCGTCTGCGGAGCCTGCCGGGCAAGGCTGCGGCGCGGGAAAGTACACCTCCGGGCGCGCATGGCCCTCACGGACGCTGAGATCTCCAGGGGCGCAATCCTCACCTGTCAGGCTCTCCCCACAACGCCGCAATTGACCGTCGATTACGACTGAGTTTTCCCTGAGTTTCTGTTTCTACTCGCGCAGAATTGACTTGTATGCGTGAAAGTGCCCGGAAATGAGCGTTAATCGTTCGCCTATCTCTACGCCGGGCGCCTATAATCGGCATATCTTGTGATGTTTGCGCACCTGCATACACATTCAGAGTTCAGCCTGCTGGATGGCCTGTGCCGCATTCCCGACCTCGTTGGACACGCCCGCGAGCTTGGATTTGAGTCGCTCGCCCTCACGGATCACGGCAGCCTCTACGGAATTGTCGATTTCTACCGAGAGGCACAAGAGGCGGGAATCAAGCCGATCATCGGCGTGGAGGCGTACGTCGCGCCGGGGAGCAGGACGGACCGCACGCCGGGCAATAATCAGCCGTATCATCTCGTGCTGCTGGCCAGGAATGACGAGGGGTACCACAATCTGCTGCGGCTGGTCAGCATCGCACATTTGGAGGGCTTCTACTACCGTCCGCGGATGGACCGCGAGGTGCTGGAGCAGTACGGTTCCGGGCTGATTGCACTATCGGCGTGCATGGCGGGCGAAGTGGCACGGGCGCTGACGGAGGGCCGCCGTGACGACGCGCGAGAGGCAGCGCTGTGGCACAAGAAGACGTTTGACGGGTATTACATTGAAATCCAGCGGCACCCGGGCATTGCGGAGCTGGACCGGCTGAACAGCATGCTGCTCGATCTGGCGCAAGAGCTGGATATTCCCATTGTCGCGACGAATGACCTGCACTATACGCGGCAGGCAGACGCAGAGGCACACGATGTTTTGCTGTGCATCCAGACGAACTCGACAGTCGATGACACGAATCGGATGCGGATGGAGGACGACGGGTTCTACCTGAAGTCCGAGGCGGAGATGCGGGAGTTGTTCGCGGATCTGCCGGAGGCGATCGATAACGCGGGACGCATCGCGGACGAGTGCAACCTTGAGTTGGAGTTCAACCGGCTGCTGCTGCCGCAGATCGACCTGCCGGACGGGCTCTCGTCGTTCGAGTACCTGGAGCGGCTCTGCTATGAGGGGTTTGACCAAAGGTACGCGGAATACGCGGACACGGAGCGGGCACGAGAGCGCGTCGCCTATGAGCTGGACGTAATCCGGCAGATGGATTTCGCCGACTATTTCCTCGTCGTGTGGGACCTGGTGGCGTATGCGCGCAAGCAGGGAATCCTCGTGGGCGTGCGTGGGAGCGCGGCGGCCAGCGCGGTGCTGTATTGCCTGTACATCACGAATATCGAGCCGCTCAGATATGACCTCGTCTTCGAGCGTTTTCTGAACCTTGAGCGCAAGGAAATGCCGGATATCGACCTTGATATCGAGGACGAGCGGCGGGATGAGCTGATTGACTACGTGACGCGACGTTACGGCCAGGATCGCGTGGCGCAGATCATCACCTTCGGGACGTTCGGGGCGCGGGCGGGCATCCGTGATGTTGGGCGGGCGATGGGTATGTCATTCGGCGAAGTGGACCAGGTGGCGCGGCTGCTGCCGGCAGGGGCGCATCCGTCATCGTTGCGGGAATCACTGGACAGGCTCCCGCAGTTCCGGGACGCCTACGACCGTGATCCGCAGGTACAGAAGCTGGTCGAGACGGCGATGCAGCTGGAGGGGGTCTCACGGAACGCGAGCACACATGCGGCAGGGGTTGTCATCTCACGAGAACCGCTGGTCAACGTGGTGCCGCTCCAGCGGCCGGTGAAGAGCGCGGGGTCGGATGACGACGGCGTGCCGATGACGCAGTGGGACATGCACCGCGTGGCGGAGGCGGGGCTGCTCAAGCTTGACCTGCTGGGCCTGACGAACCTGACGACGCTGGCGCGGACACGCGACTTGATTGAACAGCGGCATGGCAAGCGCATCGACATCGACTCAATCCCGCTCGATGATTCGAAGACCTTTGACCTGCTGTCTTCGGGCAAGACGATGGGACTGTTCCAGCTTGAGGGACAGGGGATGACGCGGTGGATTCAGAGGTTGCAGCCGCGGTCGCTGAATGAGGTCTCGGCGATGATCGCGCTCTACCGGCCGGGGCCGATGGAACATATACCGCGCTATATCGACAGCAAGAAGGGTGAGATTTCCGCCACGTTCCCGCACGACGACCTCAGGGACATCCTGCATGAGACGTACGGGGTCATCGTTTACCAGGACCAGGTACTGCAGATTGCGCAGCGCTTTGCGGGATATTCGCTTGGGCAGGCAGACATCGTGCGCAAGGCGATGGGCAAGAAGGTGCGGGAAATCATGGAGGCGGAGGAGCAGGGGTTCCTCAAAGGGTCGCTGGATCAGGGCTACTCGGAGCACGATGCGCGGGAAATCTTCAGACTTATTGAGCCATTTGCCGGGTATGCGTTCAACAAGGCGCACAGCGTGAGCTATGCCTACATCGCGTACCAGACGGCGTATTTCAAGGCGAACTATCCGCGTGAATACATGGCGTCACTGCTGAACGCGCACCTGGGATCGCAGGACCGGGCAGGGGCGGACGCGGAGGAGTGCCGCGCCCTGGGACTCACGGTTACTCCACCGAGTGTGAACGCAAGCACGGAAGAGTTTTCCATCGAAGACGTTCATGACCCGAATGACGAGTCTCCGGCGGACGACGCTGTGATCCGCGTGGGGCTATCGGCAATCAAGAACGTGGGCTACGGGGCGGCGCAGGCGCTGGTGGAGGAACGCAAGGCGAACGGGGCGTTCAAAGACCTGGGCGATTTCATCGGGCGGGCTGACCTGACTTCGCTCAATCGGCGCGGACTGGAGAACCTGGTCAAGGCCGGGGCGCTGGACGAGCTTGGCGACCGGGCGACGCTGTTGGCCAATGTTGAGCGGATACTTTCATCCGCGTCGCAGCAACAGCGGCAACGAAACTCGTCGCAGTCCAGCATGTTCGACGCGCTGGCGGGCGACCCTGCCCTGGAGCTGCCGACCATTGAGTTGACACCCGCAGATGCGGCATCCAACGAAGAGAAGGGCATGTGGGAGAAGGAGTTGATGGGCATCCATTTCTCCAACGATCCTTACCGGGTACTGCGCTCGGTGAATCTCACCGGGAACATCACTCCTTGCGCCGAGGTTTCGGTCGAAATGGAGAAGGACCAGATTTCGGTGGCGGGGAACATCACGTCAGTCCGAACATTCATGGTGCGCGGGGAGAGTGCGGCATCCCTGCTGCTGAACGATCAGTCAGGCTCAGTTGCGGTGACAGTGTGGCCGGACGTGTACGGCAAGTCCATAGATACGTGGCAGATCAATACGCCGGTGCGTGTGACGGGTTCCGTGCGTGTGCGCGAGGAGGAGCCGTCCGTCGATTGCCGCCAATACGAGGTGCTGGTAGAGAACGGGGCGACGCAGGGATCTCCGTCTGCCCGCTCTCCTGCTTCGAATGGCCGCAACGGGCACTCACCCGAGCGAGCCGCCAATGCTGAGAGCACGAATGGCGCCGTGGCGGTAGCTGAGCCGCCTGCTGAAGTCGAAACTCCTGCCGAGCAGGAAACTGCGTCTGTTGAGAAGGTGGCTGAAAACGCTCCGGCTGAGGCGCCCGCAAGAGGCGATGGGGCCGGCAAGACGGACTCGCCCAGCGAAACGGCGAAGGAAGCGCCAAAAGTTCAGAGCGGCAATGGGAACGGAGGAGCGGCGTCATCGAACGGCTCCGGCAACGGAGCGGAGCGGCGGGTCTTGATCTCCGTGATGCTGCACGAGACCGCGGACGAGGAGGCCGACGTGGACCGGCTGAATCGGGTAGTACAGACTCTGAGGAGCCATCCGGGAGAAAGTCCCGTTCAGTTGGTGATCATGCAGCAGGGCGAGCAGTCCATAATGACGATGCCGTTCCAGACAGCCCACTCGGAGGAGTTGGAGGCGGAGGTTTCGAGCATCCTGGGCGGCAATTACCTGTCCGTACAGCAGATGTTGATGTAGTTACTCGTCCAGAGACTTTGGAGCTCTTGTAGTCTGGTAGCCATGGATTGGACTCACCTGACGACCACCGGCGACCAGTTGAGCGCGGAGCTTCTTGTGCAGGCGCTCCTTGAAGAAGGCATCGAGGCGCTGGTCAACCAGGGAGACACAAGCAGCTTTCTGGGCGTGATGGGACAGCCGTGCCGCGTGATGGTGCGGGCAGAATCGTGGGCGCAGGCGGTGGGCTTCCTTGAGAAGTGGGAGGAGGAGTCTCGGGAGTGACGGGCGCGGCGGCTAGGAGTTCCAGGGGCCGATGATGTCCTCGGTGCGCCAGCCTCCGTAGAAGTCGCCGTGAACCAACTCAACGGGAAGGTCATCGACGTATGCGGCGTCGAGCTTCCACGTATAGAAGGCCATGTACTCCCTGATGCCCTCGTACTCGTCTTTCGGGTTCACGTAGCTCCAGATTGCCGTTTCAGCTTCGCGGTCCCCAACACGGACGCCCCAATAACTGGCGTCCCCTTTGAAGGGTCAAGTGGAGGATCGGTCTTCAGCAACAAGGAACTCCTGTCGCACGTCTTCAGGCGGGAAGTAGTACACGGGCGGCATGTCCTTTTCAACGATGCGGACGCCGCGCGTCGTTTCTGCGAGGACTTCTCCGTTGAATTCGACGCGCAGTCGGCGGCTCACCGGTTGAACGGGGCCGGGAGACGGCGGGTAGTCGGCTGCTGATTCGCGGTCTGCTGTTGCCATTGGATTACTCCTTTTAGCCATGGGCTATGGGGGGATTGTACGCCTTTTGGGAGTTGGGCGGGGGTTAGCGGCGGGCGAATTGGCGTTCGAGTTGGGCGGAGCTGAGGTGGACCATTGTGGGACGGCCGTGGGGGCAAAGCCGCGGGAAGTTGGCGTCTCGGAAAAGGGCAATCAGGGACTCCATCTCCGACAGGGAGAGGGTCTGTCCGGCGCGGACGGTCGAGTGGCAAGCGATGGTGGCTGCGATGCGTCTCTCTCGCATATCAACGGCGTCCGCGGCGGATGCGATGATGCTATCTGAGTCGTCGATTTCGCCACCGGAACGCTCGTCAAGGACTTCCAGAAAGGCCTGCGCAGCCTCCGCTTCCTTGAGGGTTGCGGGCATGGCACGGAGGAGGACGGCGTCATCGCCGAAAGGCTCCCACTCGAAACCGTAAGAGGATAGCAGGTCGCTCAGCGGAGCGATTGCGTCCAGTTGGCGCGTGGTGAGTTGAACAGTGGCGGGGGTGAGGAGGCCCTGAGATGTGGCGGCCTGTTCACGGCGTTCGGCGAGAATTTGTTCAAAGACGACGCGCTCATGGGATGCGTGTTGGTCGATGAGATACATGCCGTCCGAGCCTTCGGCGACGATGTAGGTAAGGCCGACCTGTCCGACGGGGCGGAGGGTGAACTGGGTTGGCACGGGTTGTGCGGGTGTGGTGGAGGATTCAGTCGTGGGGGTTTGGTCCGGGAAGAGGGGTGGGGCTTCGAGTTGGACTTCAGCGTCAGGGGGCGCTGTGGGGATCGTGGGGTTCTGGATTCCCGCTTCCGCGGGAATGACGGAATGGCCGTGGGCGGCGAGGGTGCGGCGGATGGCGCGCTGGATTGTTGCGATGACCTCGCCCTCGCGTCGCAGACGCACCTCTGCCTTGGTTGGGTGAACATTAACGTCAATTTCATCAGGCGGGACGGTAAGAAAGAGGACGACGAGGGGATAGCGGCCTCGCTGAACGATATCGCGGTAGGCATCGGCGATGGCGTAGTAGAGGATTCGGGCCTCGACGAGGCGTCCGTTGACGAAGAGGATTTGGCCGGTGCGTCGGGGGCGGGTCGTGCCGGGTTCGCTCGCGTAGCCGGAAACGGTTGTGCCGCCCATAGTGGTGGGTTGGATGGGGAGCATACCGGATGCGGTGTCGGGCCCCCACATTTCGAGCAGGACATGTGCAGCGTCGCCGCTGCCCGGGGAGTGAAAGGCGAGGCGGCCATCAACGATGACGCGCAATGCGACATCCGGGTGCGCGAGGGCGTACTGGGTGAGGACATTGACACAGCGCGTCGCCTCGGCGGCGGGGGAGCGGAGGAACGAGAGGCGTGCCGGGACATTCTTGAAGAGGTCGCGGACATAGACCGTAGTGCCGAACGGCGCGCCCTGCTTGCCTCGCTCAACGATCTCATTGTCCGCTGTAATCACGTAACATCCGCCCTCCGAGCCCGGAGAGCGGGAGACAATTGTCATGCGGGCAACGGCGGCGATGGACGCGAGCGCCTCCCCGCGAAAGCCGAGTGTATCGATGCGCTCAAGGTCTCGAACGCTTCGCAATTTGGACGTGGCATGGCGCATGACGGCCAATTCCAGTTCGTCCTCGGGGATGCCTGAGGCGTCGTCCGTGACACGGATGAGGTCGAGACCGCCTCGAGCAATTTCGACTTCAACTTGGCCCGCACCGGCGTCGATCGCGTTCTCGACCAACTCCTTGACGACGGACGCGGGGCGTTCGATGACCTCGCCGGCGGCAATCTTGGAGACGACATCTCGGTCGAGGAGTTGGATCGGCATATCAGGCGTCGCTCGCGCCGTTCCTGCCCTGCTCCGCCAGACGCTGCAGATCGTAGAGTTTGGCGAGGGCCTCAAGGGGTGTCATCTGATCGGGTGACAGGCTGAGGATCTCCGTACGAATTTGAGCGTCTTCGGGCACGGATTCGTGTTGCGGGGTTTGCATAGAGAAGAGCGCGGGTTGGGCGGGATTGGGTGTCGCTGCCACATTCCCGTCTTCGAGTTGAGCGAGGACTTCCTGAGCGCGGGCGACGACATCACGCGGCAGCCCGGCGAGTTGGGCGACGTGGACGCCATAGGAGCGGTCAGCGCCGCCGGGGACGACCTGACGCAGGAACACAACCTTGCCCTCTTCCTCGGAAACGAGGACGTGGAGGTTGAAGGCGCGGGGGAGGGTCTCGCCGAGTTCCACAAGTTCGTGGTAGTGGGTTGCGAACGCGGTGCGGGCACTGAGGCGGGGATGGTTGTGGATATGCTCCACGACTGCCCACGCGATGGAGAGGCCGTCATACGTACTTGTTCCCCTGCCCGTCTCGTCGAGGATGATGAGAGAGCGGTCGGTGGCCTGGTGCAGGATGGCCGCCGTTTCGATCATCTCGACCATGAAGGTGGAGCGTCCGGTTGAGATGTCATCGTGGAGGCCCGCGCGCGTGAAGATGCGGTCGACGAGGCCGACGCGGGCAGTTGCCGCGGGGACAAAGGAGCCAATCTGCGCCATCAGCGCGATGAGGGCTATCTGGCGGAGATAGGTGGACTTGCCGGCCATATTGGGGCCGGTGATGATCGCGATGGGTCGGTCTTCCATGAGGGAGATGTCGTTCGGGACGAACGGCTCATCGAGGACTTCCTCCACGACGGGATGACGGGCTGCAGTGGCCTCCAGAACGCGGGAGTCGTCGATCTCAGGGCGGGTCAGTCGGAGTCGGACGGCGTTCTCGGCGAAAGCTGCAAGGACATCAAGTCGGGCGACGGCGCGGGCGGTGGCAAGGATGGACTCGCCCTCCTCTACGACCTGGCTGCAAACCTGCCGAAAGATGGCGGACTCAAGTTCCTCAGCGCGCTGCTGCGCCTCGGAAATCTGAACCTCAAGCTCTTTCAGGCGCGGCGTGAAGAACCTCTCGCCGCCAGCAACGGTCTGCTTGCGGATGTAATGTTCCGGCACGCGGGACAGGTGCGGGCGTGTGACCTCTATGTAGTAGCCAAAGACGCGGGTGTAGCCGACCTTGAGGGTGGGTATGGCGGTGGCGGCGCGCTCCTCCGTTTCGAGGGCAGCGATGGCGACACGGGCGTCAGAGGAAATCGCACGCAGGTCTTCGAGCTCCTGCGAGAAGCCCTTGCGGACAACGCCGCCCGCAGAGAGGGTTGCACCGGGCTCGTCGGCGATGGCCTCGTTCAGCAGCTTGCGGATCTCATCATGGGTTTCAATGTCGTTGAGAGTCCACGCGAGAGGGCTGACCGTAGTATCTTCCCGGTTGATCTCAGGTAACGAGGTGGCGGAGAGCACAGAGTTGATGCCGGCGACCGCTTCAAGGCCGCGGCGGACGGCGACAACATCGCGAGGGGCGGCAGAGCCGGAGCGAATGAAGTTGATGAGTCGCTCAAGATCAGGGAGACCGTGCATGGCCGTACGTAGTCGTGAGCGGAGCATGGGGTCTTGAACGAGGGCCTCAACGTTGTCGTGCCGTTCGATGACGGCGTCACGGTTGAGGAGGGGGCGACCGAGCCATTGGCGGAGGAGGCGGCGTCCCATGGGGGTTTGCGTAGTGTCGAGGAGGTCAAGCAACCCGCCTTCGCGTGTGCCGGAGCTGCCCTCAAAGAGTTCAAGGGTGCGGACGGTCTGCGGATCAAGAATCATCGTCTCCGCAGACCGGCGCGTGGAGAGGGACTGAACCTGGGTGAGCGCGCCCCGCTGCGTTTCCTGAAGGTAGGAAAGCACAGCGCCTGCAGCCGAAATGGCGAGTGGCAGATTGTCGCAGCCGTAGGGCTCAAGGGAACGGACTCCGAAGTGTTTTAAGAGGCGTTGGCGGGCGTCGCGTTCTTGAAAGGTGGATGCATCGATAGAAACGAGGGCTGTGTTTTCCAGCATCGGCGGCACATCCAGGTTCTCCGGGACGAGCAGCTCCGCCGGGGAGAGAGCGGCAAGCTCGGTCTGCAGGTCTTCGATGGGCATTTCGAGAGTGACGAATTCGGAGGTAGAGATATCGGCGTAGGAGAGGCCGGCGCGTTGGCCGTCAATGACGAGGGCGGCCAGGAAATTGTTTGCGCTTTCAGGCAGCAGATCGTGCTGAAGGACAGTGCCGGGTGTGACGACGCGGATGATCTCGCGATCGAGTATGCCCTTCGCGGTTTTGGGGTCGCCGAACTGCTCGCAGACGGCGACACGGTGCCCCTTTTCGAGCAGGCGGGCGAGCGAGGCGTCGAGGGAGTGGGTCGGGACGCCTGCAAGGGGGACACGATGGCCCTTTCCAAGTTCTTTTGACGTGAGGGCGATGCCGAGGTCACGCGACACGATTTCGGCGTCCTCGCCGAACGTCTCATAGAAGTCGCCGAGTCGAAAGAGCAGGATTCCGTCCGGGAATTCGGCCTTGATCCGCTCGTATTGTTGCTTGAGGGGAGAACCCCTTGTCGTCATCGACCGACCCCAGCCTTTTTGCAGTCTGCCACGCCGCCTACCCCCGTTCAGTCATTGTATAGCGGGGCGGGGCGGCGGATATACAGGTGACAGAGAGGGGGTTAGGATTCGTGGATGGAATGCAACGGGAATTGGAGACGGAATGACGGTTGGCGCTGAGCAAGGCGCGCGGGTGGGGCAGCGCCTGTATACAAGCTCTTTCGTCCTGCTGTTCCTGATGGAATTCACGATCTTCGTGACGTTCTACATGCTGCTGCCGACGGTGCCCCTGTATATCAAGGAGCTTGGCGGTACGAATTCCACAGTCGGCCTCGTAATCGGGATCGCAGGGCCGATTGCGGCGTTCGGCGTGCCGCTGTATGGGCTGGGCGTGGACCGGTGGAGCCGCAAGGGGATGGCGGTGCTCGGCCTCGGAATCAACGTGGTGGGCGCGCTGGTCATGATCATCGTCGTGTCGCCGATGATGATGCTGCTGCCAACGATCCTGCGACGCGTGGGAAGCGGAGCAACGGGGTCTGCGACGCGGACATTGATCCTCGACATCGCGCCACCGAGCAGGCGCGGCGAAGCGATGACGAATTTCGCCACGTCGCACAACATCGCCATCGCGTTCGGGCCGGCTATGGGGCTTTGGATCTACCACGGTTTCGGGTCGACGGAGCTGTTCCTTGCCTGCGCGGCGTTGATGGCGGGAGCGACCCTCTTTCTCTTCCCCGTCAAGGCCGGGCAACAGCCCCAAGGACAAGGCACTGGCGGTGGCGGACGGGGACGCCCTCACCTCGAAGGAGAGGGAGTTCAAGAGCCGCGCAGGGAGACGTGGGTGGACAAGCTGATCGTCCCGGAGGCGCTGGTGCCGGGGATCACGGTGCTACTAATAGCGGCAGCCTACCTGGCAACAACGACATTCGTGTCCATCCTCGGCGAGACGAGGGAGGTGCCAAATTACGAGTGGTTCTTTGTGCTGTATGCGGTAGTGGTTATAGCGGGTCGGCTGTTGACGGGCCGGATCTCTGACACGTACGGCCGGGCGATCATCCTGCTGCCGTCGCTAATCCTCACCGTCGGTTGCATGATCACACTGGCATTTACGTATTCGACCATCGGATTTCTGGCGGCGGCATTCATGCTCGGGCTGGGATTCGGAACGGGGCAACCTATGCTGCAGGCCGTCGCCGCAGACTGGACACCACCGGAGAAATATGGACGGGCGATGGCGATGATGATGGGCGGTTTCTCATTCGGCTCGGCAGCGGGAACGGTGTTCGTTGGCGAGGTAAGCGAGCGGCTGGACTTCACGGCGGCGTTCCTGGGGCTGGCATTGACGGCGGGAGTAGCGCTGGTTATCGCGTGGTGGGGGTTCCGACGGCGGCGGATTCCGCTGTTCATCACGCCGGAACGGAGCGCTACGTAACGAATGGATGCCTAATTGGCGGCACGGGCGCTACAATTTGAGGACACAAGGCGCGTGACCTTTCCTATAAACGCGTGGTGGGCAATTCACTAGACCGGAGGACAGCGGACGATGGGCGTAGATTTCGTAAGCAACGAGGAAACTATCCAGGCGGCGCGCAAGAACCTGGACCAGGCGGGGTGGGATTACCTAGTCGGCGGGTCGGAGTCTGAGACAACGATGCGGCGCAACCGTGCCGCGTTCGACCGCGTCGCGTTCCGTCCGCGCGTGCTGCGTGACGTTTCGCAGATGGATCCGTCCGTCGATTTCCTGGGCCACAAGATGCGGATTCCGGTCATGCTCGCGCCCGTCGGAGGAATGCAGCGACTGCACCCCGAGGGGGCGGGCGCGTCCGCAAAGGCGGCTGAGGCATTCGGCACAATCCAGACAGTGAGTTCCGTGTCCGAGCCGGGTCTTGAGGGCACGATGGAGGCCGCTGACGGCCCCAAGCTGTTCCAGATGTACATCCAGGGCGATTGGGAATGGATCGAGGGGATGGCGCCGCGCATCAAGGCCGCAGGCTACCACGCATTCGTCCTGACCGTGGACAACGCCCGGTACAGCCGACGCGAGCGGCCAATCGTCGGACGCTCGGTTCCGGCCAATCTGAATGTGCAGCGAGTCTCACCCGGCTCGTCGGTGACGTGGGACTTGGCAGAACGCATCCGAGACCTCATGGGTCTACCGTTCGCGGTGAAAGGCATCCAGACGGCGGAGGATGCGGAGATGGCCGTCGAGCGCGGGTTCGACATCATCTGGGTGTCCAACCACGGCGGACGTCAAATCGATCATGCGCTTGGCAGCCTCGACACATTGCCGGAAATTGCAAAGGCCGTTGACGGGCGCGCCAAGATCGTGTTGGACGGCGGGATTGTCCGCGGAAGCGACGTGGTCAAGGCGCTCGCGCTGGGCGCGGACTGTGTGGCCGTTGGCAAGCTGCAGGGCTGGGGCCTTGCAGCGGGCGGCATTGACGGCATCGTCCGCGCGCTGGAGATCATGGAAGACGAGCTACTGAGCGCGATGGCACTGATCGGCGTATCCAGGGTTGATCAGATTGATGGGGCCTACGTGACGGAGGGATATCCGGTGACGCCGCCGCACGAGATGAGCGCGTGGGTGAACATGCCGGATCCGCGGATTCCGTAAGGGCGTGAATGCCGGGGTGGGGTCTACCAATCGCCGAGGGTGGCCTTGAAGCAGCCGTCACGGTGGTCATTGACCATGCCGGTAGCCTGCATATGCGCGTAGCATACGGTTGATCCGACGAATTTGAAGCCGCGCGCCTTGAGGTCTTTCGCCATGGCGTCCGATTCCGGCGAGGTGGCAGGAACGTCCTCCCAGCCGGTAATAGGCTTGGGGCTGCGCAGGGTCTTGTAGTTGGTGAACTGCCAGATGTAGCGGTCGAATGAGCCGAACTCTTTCTGAATTTCAATGAACCGCCGGGCGTTCGTTATTGCGCCGAGAATCTTGAGCCGGTTTCGAACGATGCCTTTGTCTTCGAGCAGGCGGGCAACATCATCGTCGTTAAATTGAGCAACTTTCTGAACATCGAACTCTGCGAATGCCTTACGAAAGGCCTCACGCTTGTTGAGGATGATGCGCCATGAGAGGCCGGCCTGGAATCCCTCGAGGATCAAGAATTCAAAGAGCTTGTCGTCGTCATGGAGCGGCGTGCCCCACTCCTCATCGTGATAGGCGATCATCTGCGGGTCGACGTCTACGTCCGGCCAGCAGCGAGTTATTTCTGTTTGAGTGTCAGTCATGCTGCAACCAGAACCCTGACTATGACGGTGTAGCGCGGCATGGAGCAGGCGTGAGGGAGAGCTTCAAAGGAGACAACCTCAGCGCTGCGCCACGATCCGCCGGCGTTTTCGGCAGTGATGACGACGCCGGGAGCGGGTTCGAGAGGCTCTTCATCGCGGATGTGTATGCCGAGGGGACGGCCGTCGTCATGGGCACGGAGGTACCAGGTTGCGGCAGATGCAACCATGCCGGTTAAACGGCGGCAAGGCGGATGCGGCCACTGGCGTTGCCGAACGCGCCGCCCTGATAGAGGCGCTCATCCATGCCATCGTCCCGAAGCGGCCACGTAGGGCCGGTAAGTCGGGATTCCAGCGCCTCGGCGGTGATGCCAGCGTAATTGGGAACGGCTGCGGCGATGTCAGCAAGGATTGCGTCAGCATTGTCATAACCGAAACCGGATGCGCCAACGTGACGGGCAATCTCTACCGGGGCGCGCCAGACCGGCTGCGCATCACCCGCGGCGTCCTTGATGGCGCGGACGCGCTGGACGCGCCGCTCGGCATTGGTATACGTACCTTCGCGCTCGACAGCAGCCGCGGCAGGAATGAGAACGTTGGCCAGCGCAGCGAGCTCATCATCGATCACGAGGCCTTGCACCACCAGGAACTCAAGGCGGCCAAGCGCAGTGAGCAGCCGCGCGCGGGAAGAATCATCCATTTCGGCGGGGATACCGCCCGTCCAGTAGAGGGCTTTGACGGCATCGGATTCGATGGCGTCAATGACTTCGTCAAGTGTGACAGCATCTGCGCCAAGCACGTCGCTGACTCCCTGCACATTGCCACCACCGGGCCGCAGCACATGGAGCCCGCCGCCCTGCGCGTTGGCGACGTTGCCCGTCACCGCAGCGATTGAGGCAATCAGCGTGGCGACGCCGGGCGCGTCATTTTCGCCTGCGCCATAGATCAGAGCAGCAGGGGCAGACGTGCCGATGATGCGGGCGATCCAGCGGAGGTCATCGGCAGAAACGCCCGCCTGAGCGGCGGCGTCTTCAACAGTCGTGCCCTCAAGGCTCTCGGACAAGTCCGACAGGCCGTCTATGGACTCTTCGGCAAATTCGTCGTGGACAAGATTGGCGTCCAGCAGCGCGCGGAGGATGCCGCGCAGGACGGCAGGCTCAGTTCCCTCGGCGCAGGTGAGCCATCGCTCGGAGGCGCGGCCAAGCTCCGGGTAGGCGACGGGGCCGATGCCGATGAGGATGGCGTCCTGGTAATTGACAGCCTTGTGGACCTGGTAGGCGGCGACGGGATGGGTGAGTTCTATATCCGAGCCGATCACGAGAACAGCGCGAGATTTCGCGATGTCCCGAACGGGATTCGCATTCGCGGCGCTGCCGAACATGGCGGCGAGTTCCCTGCCCGTCTGAATGGGCGCGGATGACGCCATCGCCACACGGTCGGTTTGCAGGGATTCTCGGGCGAGACGATTCAATGCCCATGCGTCCTCATTGGCAACACGGGGAGAAATCACGACGGCAGCCGCATCTCCACGACCACGCAACCCATCAGCAGCAGCGGCAATCGCATCGTCCCAGGACGCTTCGCCAAGCACGCCGTTAGCATCACGAATCATGGCGCTAATCAGGCGGGCTTCATTGTTGGACTCATTAGCAAGTTCGAACTTGCCGTGGATGCAGGCAAAGCCACCATTGGCGCCGCCATCAATGTCAGGCGTCACACGCAGCAAACGACCGTCCTGGAGTTCCGCCGTCACCTGGCAGCCGATCTCACATTCCGTGCAGACGGTTGTGACGTTGCTATCCGCAGGCCGGCCCACTTGTTGTCCTTTTCCGTGAGCGCGCCGACGGGGCACACGTCCACGCATGCGCCGCAGAATGTGCAGCCGGTCAGCGGGTCAGAGAGGGGAACATCGTTCGGGGTTCCGGGGAGGATGCGGTCGCCGCGATCCACCATTGAGATGGCCTCTGCGCCGATGACCTCATCACACACACGGACACAGCGCGCGCATGAGATGCACAGGTTGTAGTCGCGGTCGATATGCGGGTCTTCGGTGCGGATCGGCAGTTCACGATAGTTGTATGGAAGCAGCTGTTCCGTGACGCCGACAATCTCGACGGTGGCCTGCAGCTCACACCGCTGGTTCTGCGGGCAGACAACGCAGCGATCCGTGACTGAGACGTTGCGCAGGCAAATATCGTTGGGGCCGCAGTGGACGATGCGGTCGCACGTCAGGCATCCGTGCGGATGCTCCGACATAAGCAGGTTGAGGACGGACTGGCGCAGTTCGACGGTTTCGTCAGAGTTGGTCTTGTAGGCGGCGTCCGGCGTTGCGGGGGCGACGCACGCGGCGGCGAAGCCGGGGCGGTCGACCTGCTCAACCATGCACATGCGGCAGGCGCCATAGGCCTTGAGCCGCTCGTCATAGCAGAGGGTGGGGATGTAAATACCGGCCTGCGCAGCAGCTTCAAGGATGGTAGACCCCGCGGGGGCAGTGACCTGCCTCCCGTCAATCGTGATGGTGATTGTGTTGGCAGGAGATGCCTGCGTCACGTCCGAAACCTCCCGGGAGTTCGTGTTTCTGTGTTCAGACTATCCCACGCGGGGAACGCGCTCAAGTTTGGGGTTAATGGGCGGCGTACACGTTTGAGTCGCCGCGTTCTCCCTCCACCATCTCATCCGGAGAACGAGGAGGCAGGGGAGGTTTGCGGGCGGCGGCAAAGAGGAACGCGCCCGCGGTTGTGACGAAAGCCATGAGGATGAACGCGCCTGCATACGTGTCGAACACGTCCTTGAAGCCCGCGGCCACCACGGGGCCCAACATCGTCCCAAGCTGCACCACAAGCGAGGAGAATCCCATGATTGTCGCGAAGGAACCGCGGCCAAAGTACTCCGCGCGAATTGCCGTCATCAGCGGACCCCTGAATCCCCACGAAAGGGCCTGAACGACTGCAAATGTGAGCAGGATCGGAATGGCGTATTCCGGATTTCCCAAGGGCAGGACAAGCAGGATAAGGGCGAGCGTATGGCCAAACATGCAGGCGACGATGATTAGTCGCATCTCGACCCTCTCCGCGAGGAAGCCCGTCGCCAGCTGCGCGCCAATCATAATCGTCGTGAGGAACGTGTATATCCATGCTCCGGTCACCCTGGAGATACCGAGATCGTCTTCGAGATACGGGATGAACTGGGCGTTGATGGCAGAAACGGCAAACATCGCGCTTCCATGACCGAAAGAAACGAACCAGAAGGATGGATTCTTAAGCGCTTCACGTGCGGTGAAACCCCGCGCAACCAGACTGAGAATCGGCCGCGCGGTCGCCGGAACTCCGTCTCTCTCTTGATCACCACCCTCAGGTTTTTCGCCGTCCGGCAGGTAGCCGTATGGCTCCGGAGAGTGCCTGAAGAGAACGGTTAACGGCAGGCCGAGAACAAGGACAATCACGCCGGACCACAAGGCGAGGCCACGCCATCCCAACGCGTCCATCCCGAATACGACGGCCGGCACCGCCCAGCCCGATACGCCCCATCCGACGGCGGCCAGTCCCATCGCGCGGGATCGTTTCTTGTCGAACCAGTTGGCGATGGCAGCGTTGATGGTGATGAACCCACCGAGGCTCGATCCAATGGAGATGATCAGGTACGCGCCGTAGTACTGCCACAGTTCCTCGATATTCGCGAAGAGGAGGAAGCCGCCGGCATAAAGCAGCACGCCGACCTGGAGAATGCGGCGAGTCCCGAATCGGTCAACCAGCCAACCCTGGAACGGGCCAAGAACACCGCTTTCGGCGCGAGCGAGGGTGAACGCCAGCGCAATCTGCGCCCTGGTCCAGCCGAAATCTCGCTGGAGGTGGTTGAAGTAGACCTGGAACGCCTGAAAAAACAGTCCGCCGTTGAGGACCTGGATAAGGAACGCGCCCAATACAATCCACCAGCCGAAGAAGACCTGGCTGGGATTGAGTCGACTGCCGCTTCTTAGTCGGAACACCTACCTGTAAGCCATGAGGACAAAGATCGTATTCAAAACGTAGGGAAATCGTAACACAGGCAGGGGTGGGAGTAGATTCTTCGCTGCGCTCAGAATGACACCCTCGGGGGGCGGCGCTTACCCCCCCACCCTGACCCTCCCCCACAAGGGGGGAAGGGATCCTGGATTCCCGCCTGTGCGGGAATGACGTCCTTGTTAAGCCGCCATGCCGCAGGTGCCCGGGTTGAGGGGGCACGTGGTGCAGTTGGCCGCCGATTCGGCGTGCAGTTCCATCGTGCGTTTGGATGGCTGGGCAGCCTTTGTGGACTGCTCCTGGAAGAGGGGCATCTCGGCTTGCTTGGCGGGGGTGGGTTTGTGACCCGGGAAGCGCAGGAACGGGAGGGCGCGCTTCATCACAACACCCATCGCCTTGAGCTCCCTGCTCTGCGTGATCGAGTGTTCGCGCCGCTGCCCGATGATGCGGCTTGCCGCCAACGGCCCGACACCGGGGACGCGCAGCAACTCCTGTTCGCTCGCCTGGTTCACGTCCACCGGAAAGCGCTCATAGTTGGTCATCGCGATCATGAGCTTCGGGTCAGTGCGCGTGTCAAGAAAGCCGTCGTCGCTGAAGGCGGGACGCAACTCCTCAGAGTCATAGCCGTAGATACGTGACAGCCAATCCATCTGGTAGAGGCGATGCTCCCGCGCGGGCGGCGTGGCGGGGTGCTCCTCCAGCGGCGTGTACTGAACGGGACGGAACGCCGAGTAGTAGACGCGCTTGAATCCGTAGTTTCCGTAGAGGCTTGTCATGCGCTCGTAGATGTCCCAGTCCGACTCATCCGCTGCGCCAACGACCATCTGCGTTGCCTGGCCGACCGCGCCGCCGTACTTCTCCTGCATGAGGTCGCTGATGCGCCCCATCGGGTCGATGATGCCCTTGTCGAAGTCCTTCATCTTGCTGATCTTGCGGAGGTGCTCGGCGGAGGGGGACTCGATATTGATGGAGAGGCGCGCGCCGAGCCGCTGGCTCGCTTCCAAGAGCGAGTCATCATTGGTGCCGGGCATCACTTTCAGGTGAATATAGCCGCGGAATCCGTATCGCGAGCGAACCGCATCCACCACATCAAGCAGGCGCTCCTGCGTGGCGTTCGGATTCTTGAAGATCCCCGAACTGAGGAAGAGTCCATCAACCATGTGGCGCTGGTGCATCTCATTGAACAGCCGCGCGAGCTCGTCCACCTTGAACCCGTAACGCCTGCGCGGGACCCAGTGGGAGTTGGGGCAGTAGTGGCAGTCCATGATGCAGTGATCGGTGAACATCACACGCATCAGTGAAATTCGTTTGCCGTTCGGCATGGCGGCCTTGTAAACGCCGGCGTGGGGAGTTGCGCCGCCGCGCGGGCCGACTCGTTCTCCGCCAACATTCGGGCGCGTGATCCCGTCCGAACGCTCGGCAGGCGACAGGATGTCATCCGTTGCCATTCCGCCGAGGTGACGGAGCTTCTCGTAGACGTCCGGAGTGCTTTTGATGAGCATGGCAGGCCTCCCTTATATGGAACTAATGTTCTATATCATAGAGGACTCTTTGAGCCTGTCAACCCCCTGTCGGGGTCAGTGGGGCGCTCACCCTTCGACAGGCTCAGGATGAGCGAGGAGGGGATTCTGGATTCCCGTGTCAAGCACGGGAATGACGGAGGGGGCGGGAATGGGTGCGGTTAGAAGGGGTTAGGGGCGGAGGGTGTAGAGCCAGCCTTCGTCGTGGGCGAAGCCTCGTTGGGCATCATCGGGCCGGTTGAAAGCGCCGGGGTTGCGATGCCATTGGAGCGCGCCTGCCAGGTTCACGACGGCGTCGAGGCAGTCGGCATTGGCGCGGCAGGCAAGGCGGACATATTCAGGGAGTTCTGCGCCGATCCACTCTTCAACGATTGAGAGGATCCGGTGGCGGCGTTGGAGGCTGTTCACGCCGTTCTTGTAGCCGACGCCCCTGTCACCGCGGGCGCGCAGCAGCTGGCCCGGCATCAGCTCCACGAGAGTCACGTCCCAATTTGCGGCATTGGCGGGGATGGGCGGGATGTGGAATCGCCCCTGGGCACGAGCGAGAATACGGCCAAGCATCCTCATGCCGTGGTAGGTCATTTGGCGCATACTCGGTCGGACTCCATGCAACGGAGAGACGGCGGGCGGGACATCGCAGGCGCGGCGGGGCTCTCCATACGCGGCGACGTACTCCCTCGCAACCTGCTCGAATTCGGCCTGGGGGATCTGCGACATGCGGTCGCAAGAGTCCATCTGACCCTCGCCCCACCTGATGAAGCCTTGCGTGACGGCGAAGTCAACCGGCAGTCCAAAGGGGAAATCCAGCGCGGCGACGGCGGGGCCGTCGATGGTCAGCAGCAGTTGTTCAAGGTCGGCGCGGCGAATGGGAAACGGTGTCTGCCAGTCGATGCGGTCATCGTCACCGACATTGGCCATGGCGATCCACGTGCCACTTTCATTCTGCGCACCGCTGAAGTCCACGCCGATGAGGGTGATCGTTGCCGTTGTCGAAGATGGTGCCGTGCTCATGCCGTCATTATGGCGCAATGGGTAGAGTGACACGAAAGATGGTCTGTCAATCCGGGATGTACATTAGGCTCATGGAGTAGGACACGGTTTCGAAGGGAGGTAGGACAGATGCGGAATGCACGGTCGGAATAGGTGCAACGTGGAATCACGCGGCAATTCGAGTTCACCGGTGCCGCGGGCGAACTGATACGCAGGAGTTAGCGAAGAATGCAACATGAAATGGAGACGAAACGGCCCCTCATGAATCGCGTCAAGGCCGGGATTTTGAGCATCGATTTTTGGTTGGGCTTATCGTCCTTTGCTCTCCTTACGTACCTCATCTGGGGGTTTGACCATATCGACAGACTGTACGATAGCATCGCGTTGAATCTCGCTGCCGCCCTGATTCCTGTGGCGGCATTCACTGAAGCGATCCGTCCGATCCGTCACGGTGACGCGGGACGCCGATTTAGTTGGTTGAGCCTCAGCCTTGTGATATGCGTTGGGCTTCTTATGCTTGTGACGATCGGCGTGAGTTCCAATCTTGACGCAGTAGCAACCAATGCAGCAGTAATTCTGGCAACATTTCCCTGGGCATTCATGTTTGTGTACATGGTTTCGCGAAAGAGGGTATTGGCAGTGGGTATGATTCCTGCCAGTCTCATATTGCTCTTGTATCTCATTGTGACCATGTTCCCAGATGGCGTAGAGTTGAATGTCGTATCGCTTCCCTTGGCTCCAGTGGCACTCATCGCAGCCCTATGGACACTTCCGGTCTGGGTCCTGTTCATGGGGGTTGATAAGTGGCGCAAGAAGGACATTTTGGGCCCACTTCTTGAGAGCGTTGCAATGTTCTTTCTGGCCGCACCCTCTGTGGCATTGGCAATGCTGATTGTAGGCGCGCTTCCGTTCGGTGACATCGCATTGGCGATTGCAGGTATATTTGCCGGGCTTATATTCAGCAGCGCAGTATCTGAGCCATTTAAGGAGTTTCTCGGTGATCTCGGAAACCTTCCAGGCAATAGCAGATCTGATGGCCCCAAGGAGGCTGAACAAGGTCAAGACCGTCAACGTTGACGATATTTGTCATCCTGACCACCTCCCTTCGGAGAGGAGATTTTGGATTCTTCGCTGCGCTCAGAATGACATGAGCGGTTTCTATCTCAGCGCGTCGGCGGCTACCAGTTCCTGGGTTTCCTCCTGGCCGATGCCGAGGATCTCGGTGAGGATGGCGTCCGTGTGCTCATTGAGCATGGGGGCGCGGCGCAGTTCACCGGCGTACTCGCCGTTCACCTGCCAAGGCACTTTGGCGGTGCGCCGTGGGCCGGCCTCGGGGTGATCGATTGTTGCAAAGAAGCCACGTGCCTGCTGGTGCGGGTGCTCAACAACCTCAAGCGGGTCCAGGATGGGAGCGGCGGACACGCCCGCGGCGGCCAGCTGATCGGCCGTCTCGTACTTGCCCCGCGATGCCGTCCACGCCGCGAGGATCTCATCCAGCGCAGCCTCGTTCTGCTTGCGGGATTCAGGCGTGGCAAAGCGATCATCGTTGGCAAGGCCGTCAATGATGCTGCACAAGCCGCCCCATTCTCTATCGGTCCGGGCGGTGATGGCGATCCACTGGTCATCGCCGCTCGTTGCATAGACGTTGTGCGGGGCGTGGAACGGGTGGTGAGAACCGTCGCGGACGGGTTCATAGCTGCCAATGGCGCGAGCGACCATCGGCTCGGTGATGAGCGTCATCAGGGCCTCCGTCATAGCGACGTCAACGTGGTGTCCCATGCCGGTGCGCTTGCGGTCATGGAGGGCAGTCAGCGTGGCCATGGTGGCGTATGTGGCGGACACAACATCCGGGAAGTAGGAGCCGAGCAGTCGGCGGTGGCCGTCCGTGTAACCGGTTACGTCCGCCAAGCCGCAGAAGGCGTTGATGATGCTGTGGAGGCCGCTGTAGTCCTTGAGCGGACCGGAGCGGCCAAACGCGGCGACGGACGTGTAGATGACGCGCGGGTTGAGGGGGGCGATGTCGGCGTAGCCAAGGCCCCATCGCTCCATCAGGCCGGTTGAGAAGTTCTCGAGCACGATGTCCGCGGTCGCGCACAGTCGGCGGGCGACGTCCCTGCCCGCTTCGGTGCGAAGGTTGATGGGGATGGCTCGCTTGCCCATGCTGAGCGTGTTATATGCACCAGCTCGGTTCATGCCCGGGGTCTGGGCGGCGAACGGCGGGGAGTTGCGGAAATCGGCAGGGTTCTCGCGGCTTTCCACCTGGATCACGTCCGCGCCGAGGGCCGCCAGCCACTTCGCGCAGTAAGGAATCGCGATGTATTGGCCAAAATCGACAACACGGAGCCCCTTGAGCGGAAGGCCGGGTGTTGAGCCCATGTGCGACGCAGCCGCGCCGTTGACTGACGTTGGCGCGGGGACAGAATTATCAGCCTCCGGCTTGCCGTCTTCGTTCCGCGGGTAGCCGGTCAGGATGAACGGCGCGCCGGTAAACGGGACTTCCTGTCCATCCTGAGTCTTTACGTGGCGAACGTAGCGCCGCGCCTTGACGTGCTCATGGGTTATGACCTCTTCAAGGGAGGTTGCCCAGAACGCGGGGATGTTGCGCGCCTGCAATTCAGTGGTGATTTCCTCACCTGTGCGCTCCATCGTCCAGTTGGTCATAAGAACGCTGACGGCATCCCAGTTCATGGCACGCTTTGTGCCGTCGTCATAGTCCTCGGTGTACGCCCACTCCGGGCTACCCATGACCTCCGCGAACTGCTCCCAGTGGCGGGGACTCGTGGCGACGATGACGATGTAGCCGTCCTTGCACGGGATGTAGCAGTTCGGCTGCCGCGCAAGGATGTTGGGGCCGCGGTCAAGCACATACTCCAGGTATTCGCGCTGCGTGACCGGATGGTAGTTGAGGGCCGTGATGGCCTCCAGTTCGGCGATTTCGATACGAGTGCCTGTTATTCCCGGCCCTGCGCCGTTGCCGCTGCCGGAGTCAGCATACAGCGTGGCAAGGGTTCCCACGACACTGACCGCGCCTGCCATCAACGAGGGAACGGACGCGCCGGTGGGCATGAGCGGCGGCTCATTGGGGAGGTCATAGGTGGTGTCGGGCGGACCGGGTGTTGTCCACGCCATGCCGCAGAGCGCCCACGTTGCGAGGTCGCTTGGCGACAGATCGGCCAACGGGGCGTCCTTGCCATAGGGGGTGAGGGAAACAACGCTCAGGTGAGGATAGCGGGCGTGGACGGCATCCCAATCAAGGAACGGGCTATCGCCGTCGAACATACCAACGTCTTCGATAAGGACGTCCTGTCCATCTAACGTGGCCAGCAGGGATTCGGGTGTGACGGTTTCGGCGTCGGTATCGGAGCGGTGAGCCTTATTGGCGTTGAGGGAGCGATGGAGGAGGGGATCCCACTCCGGCATCTCCCGTCCATTGAGCCGAACATAAAGATTCCTCATGCGGCGGACGCGGTCGACGTCCGCGCCCAACTCACCGAGGAGGCGGGCGGCATAGGCTCCGGCAAGTGATGCGGTAACATCGACAACTCGCAGATGCGCTAGCGGACCTGACATATCGCCCCCTTTGGCCGGATTCGTCGGCCTACCCTACTGAACGATAAATATAACGACCGTTACCCCCAGATGCTACAACTTTGCCGTTTTCAGTGACTGTTTTTCCGCGGACAAGGGTGCGGACGGGCCAGCCGGTGTAGGACATGCCCTCATAGATGGAGTAGTCGGCACGGCCCTGCAGGCTCTCAGCGGTGACGGTTCGGGTTTCATCCATATCAACGATGGCGATGTCGGCGTCCGCGCCGACTTGCAAAGAACCTTTCTGCGGCCACATGCCGAAGATGCGCGCGACGTTGGCGGCTGTCACCTCTGCAACGCGCTCAACCGGTAGGCCGCGAGCGAGGACACCATCGTTGAGCATGACGGGCAGGAGCATGGGCATGTTGGGCTGGCCCGGCGACGCGCTCCAGATTGTGCCCTGCTTGCGGTCGCCGAGGCGGGCGGCGTGGTCTGAACCCATGGTGTCGACCGTGCCGTCGGCGATAGCCTCCCACAACGCGTCCTGGTCCTCCGGGCTGCGGAGCGGCGGGTTCTGCTTGCCGAATGTACCGACCAGGGATTCATAGGTATGGGACAGATAGTGTGGACACGTCTCGATGTAAATGCTGCCGCCGTCGCGACGGAATGCGCGGGCGGCTGCCAGGGTATCCGCAGAAGTTGTGTGAACGATGTATGGCGTGGAGTCGGTTTCACGGCCAAATAGCATGACGCGGACAGCGGCCTCCGCTTCTGTGAACGGCGGGCGCGACTCATGCCATGCCTTGAGGTCATCTCTCCCCGATTCTTCAAGACGCTTGCGGATTGACCACACGACTTCGATGTTCTCCGTGTGGACGCAGAGGACTGTGCCGGGGCGCTGGCCGAGTTTCTCCAGCAGCTCGTACATCAGGCCGTCATCGATTGGCGGCAGGCCGATGTAGGCGCCCTCTTCGCCTCGGAAGCTCATGAAGAACTTGAAGCTGCCGATGCCGAATTCATCGATGTACTTGTCGATTTCCGCGAGTTGCTCACGGGTGGAGATAACGGCGTGGAGGCCGTAGTCGATGAGGCTCTGGGAATCGCCCCACTCGCGGTACTGCTTGTACTCGGCCTCATACGGGTCGTTTGACATGAGGAAATGGAGGATGGTGGTGATGCCGTGGAGTGCGGCGGCGCGTGTTTCGGTCTCAAAGGCGGTCTCGGCATCACCGAGGTTGAGGTGTGTGTGGGGATCAATGACACCGGGGAGGATGACCTTGCTGGTGGCGTCGATGGTTTCCGACGCCTCGGCGTCCGTGCCGGGTTCGAGATGGGCGGCAATACGGCCGTCCGTGATGGCGAGGTTGATGCGGCGGGCTCCGTCGCTGTATGGCAGCACAACGTCGCCGCCGCGGATGAGTGTATCGAAAGGCATGCGTTACTCCGTTTTGGTGAATTCCTATCGGAAATGATAGGGGATTGTGAGGAGGAGCGCGGGGGACAATTTAGGTTTAAGGGACGTCCATGTTGCGGAGTTGGATGAGGGTGAGGGCAAGGAAGGCGACGACGACGGCTGCTGCGCTGCCTAGCGCAACATTAAGTGCGATCTCCGAGCCGGCGATAGCGCCGACCAGGTCAAGCGGCTCTCCGCCAATCTCTTTCATGGTGGTAATGCTATAACTCCGAACACTCAGGTATCTGATGCCTCCAAAGATGCCGGCGGCGACACCCTCCCAGACGAAGACGTAAACGATGGCGATTCCAAGGGCTTGTCCGGAGATCAGGCCGAGCCACATAAAAGCGGCTGAATAGGCGACGACTCCAATCGCCAGGCCGGCAATCACTCCGAGGATTGGTTTGATCACGCTCTCATAATCGAAGACCGATTCGCCGGAGAGGTCGCCTATGAATGCCACGGCAGCGGTTGCCGCGCCCAGCAGAAGCAGTGGGACGGCGGCAAGAATGACGACCGCAACGTACTTGGCTGCAATGATCTGCCAACGGGGGACGGGTCTCAGGACGATGTAGGACAGCGTACGGTCTTCCACGTCCTCACCGAGGGCAGTTGTCGCAAGGATTGCGACGACAAGAGGCAGAACAACGGGAATGAGGAGCAGGCTAAAAGCGGGCCCCAGGATCACGTCAACATAATCATCCGTGAGGTTACGTATGAGGATGGCGAAAGCCAATGGCAGGAGCGCAAAGAGCCACAGAATGACCTGTCGGCGCGTTCCGGTGAGTTGGCGGAGGGTGAGCGAAAAGACGGTGAACATCGGCTAACGCTCCACGATGTACGTGAATACGCTTTCCAGCGATTCGTCTTGCGGTTCAACGGTCTGAAGGATCGCACCCGCGTCACGTGCCACGCCGGCAAGCCGCACCTGCACGGACGGCAGGTCATTCGTCAGGAAGAGGATCGAGCCGTCATCCTCCATGGTGACGGACGTGACGGCATCACTGCCGATGAGGCCGCCGGCCAGGGCGCGCGGGTTGGTGGATGTGACGCGAATCTGATACGGGCGGTCGTCCAGCAGGGCGCGTATGGAACGGAAATCACCGGACGCCGCCAGCTTGCCACTCACCATGAGAACGATGTTGTCGGCAAGCGTCTCCACCTCTTCAAGGATGTGCGAAGAAACGACAATCGTGCGGCCTTCGGCAGCTAGCCGACGCGCGAGATCATGGAACTCCAGCCGTTGGCGGGGATCCGTGCCGTTCAACGGCTCATCAAGCACAAGGATGGGCGGATCGTGTACAAGCGTGGCGGCCAGGCGCATCCGTTGCCGCATCCCGCGTGAATACGTGGAGAGGCGTCGATCCTGCGCATCCGCCATACGGACGGCCTCGATGGCCTTGTCAACCGCATCACCGACATTGTCGAGCCTGTGCATGCGGGCGGACAGTTCAACGAACTCGCGGCCCGTGTAGAAATCGTAAACGGCCTGATGCTCCGTCATCACCCCGATTTGGCGATACAGCTGCGTATCACCACGGACAGGGCGGCCAAGGATGGTGACGTTGCCGCGCGAGGTGGCGGAGAGGCCGGTCATCATATGCAGGAGCGTGGTCTTGCCCGCGCCGTTCGGGCCAAGCAGGCCGGTGATGCCGGGGCCGAATTCCAGCGACACCTCGTTGACGGCAACGACATTGCCGAACCACTTGGACACGTTGTCAACGACGATGGTGGCGTCCGAAGAGGGCTCCGCGTTGTTATCCATGTTGGCCTCATCTATGCTCATGCCGCATACCTCCGATACCGCCACCACATGAGCGAGAGGGGAATGAGAATCCAGGCGAGATAGGCGGCTACAGGATAGTAATCCGGGTGCTCTGCAACGAGTTCGCGGTAGGTGTTCGTTTCTACATCCTCAAAGAGTAGATCTGTGATGAAAACGGTGGCGCCGGTTGGATCACCGAAAACGACCCACTTTGATGCCTCCCGGTCGAGGAGTCTGGTTGTTTCAAATTCCCTGACCGGACCATCACCATCAAGCGCCAGATGCACTTCTTCACGACTCATCAAATACGTGTTTGTTTCACCGGACTCAAGGGTTATGTCGAAGAAATGCTCTATCTCGGGGGGATCATCCGTAGGAAAATCTTCCACTGCCGCCCGGAACGATTCTGCATCTGCGCGTTCCTCCGTCGTCATGGGTCGCTCGTTTGTAGAGGTTCCCAGGTCTTCAACGAGCACAGCAATTGCTGTGCTAAAGACAAGGACGCCCCCGATGACGACTGCCGCAGCATAGACCCGGCGGGGTGTAAAGGCGGCGACTGCCATTGGTATCGATGTAATGAATGCGCCCATAGCGGCAGCGCCAAGAAGCACTTTGGGGAAATCGAGCCAGTTATCGCGGAACTCCTGCGCCGCGTTGTCCGACAGGAGGATATAGCCGAGGAGCAATAGCAGAGGACCGCTGAAAATAATGACGGTCGTCACAAGGAAGAACGCAAGCCAGCGTCCGGCAAGATAATCAAATACGCCCATCGGTCTGACAAGATAGAGGCTCAGCACGTTCTCCGTTCGGTCAGGGACGATGAGACCCGGCGCGAGGATGGCTGCGACAATCATGAGGAGCAGCGTATTGATGGGAAAGTAGTCGCCAAGCCCAACCGGCCGGCTCTCTGCTCCAAGATTTCCTGTAATGGTCGCTATGACAAGGATGACCGCTGCGGGAACGACAGATACCGAAACCATGAGGACGGGCAGGATCTTTGAGCGCGCTCCGCGCCCGAGGCCAAGGGATTGGCGGACGCCGCTGACGAACAGGGCAAGACGCGCGCGATTTCGACCCTGCCGGGGGCCGTCATAACGCTGATAGCCGATGTCAAAGAGTTGGCCTGAAGGACGAGATTCCATACCTGTTAGTCCGTCGGTTCGTCGCGGAAGATCTCGGTCAACATGCGGCGCCTGTACCCCATGCGGCGGAGCGGGGCTTCAACCTCGATGAGTGCATCTTGGATGGCCGCAAGATGCTCGCCGCTCTCATGGCCGACCAGCACGGAGTTGCCGTCTCGCTGTACCTCCATGCCGCGGGTAGTCAAAGCCGCCATGAATTCATCGTGGCGGGAATCGATATCAACCGAAAGGACATCGGTGTTTTCCGTGAATCCGGAAACACTGCCCTCGTGCGTAACCCGGCCCGCCTCCAGGACGATGATGTTGTCGCAGGTGCGCTCCACCTCTCCCATCAGGTGCGAGGAAAAGACAATGCTGATGCCGAAGTCGCGCCCCGTGCGCCTGACAAGATCGAGCATCTCGTCGCGGCCGCCCGGATCAAGACCCGCCGTCGGCTCATCCAGCAGAACGAGGCGCGGGTCATGGACGATGGCCTGCGCGAGCTTGACGCGCTGCTTCATGCCCGTCGAATACTCGCCGATGCTGCGGTAGCGGGCTTCATCAAGACCGACGTGGCGCATGGTATCCGCAGCGCGTGTGCGAGCCTGCGCAGGCGGCAGGCCGCTGACCTGCGCCATGTGTGTGAGGAACTCTGAGGCGTTGACGGACGTGGGTAGGCAGTCATGCTCCGGCATATAGCCAATCAGGGATCGGGCATTCACATCGTGATAGGGCTGGGCGCCCATGACCTGGGCAACGCCCTCCGTGGGCTGGAGCAGGCCAAGAAAAAGCTTGATCGCGGTACTCTTACCCGCGCCGTTGGGGCCAAGAAGGCCCGTTATGCCGTCGCCAACCGTGAAGCTAACGCTATCAAGGGCGAGAACCCTGCCATATCGCTTGGTAAGACTATTGGCTTCTAGTAGCGGAGTAGGTTCCATCGAGACACTAACTTAACTGACCGACGCACCCATCTTGTATGCAAATCGCTTGCGGGTCAAGGTTCGCCTTCCGCTGGCACAACAACATCAAAGCTGATATCCAGTAAGAGGTCTCGGCTCGCTCACAGTTCAGTCAAGGTGTCTTCCTCAAGGGCCTGCCATTTCGACAGTTCGAGAATCTCATTACGGTCGCTCAACGGCATGACGTGGTCGATGAGGTCGGCATTGCTGCCCTGCTCTTTCAGGGCGTTCAGGCTGTCCTGCACGGCCTTTGCCGCGGAGCCGATGGCGAGTCCGGAGTAGCAGATGAGGCTGTAGCCCATGTCAGCTAGTTGGGCGGCGGGGAGGAGGGGCGTCTTTCCGCCTTCGGTCAAGACGACCATGAACTTGCCCTGCCCGACCAGTTTCGGGAATTTCTCCAGTTCTTCTACCGTGCCTGGGCCTGCCAGAAACGCCACGTCTGCGCCGGCGTCAAGATAGGCGCGGGCGCGTTTCGCCGCGCCCTCGACTCCCTCGGTCTCAACAGCATCCGTGCGGGCAATGATGAGGAAGTCGTTGTCGCGGCGCGCCCCGAGCGCGGCTTTCAGTTTGCCCAGCATCGCCTCCACCGGGATGACAGTTGTTCCTGCGAGATGCGCGCAGCGTTTGGGATCCTCCTGGTCTTCCATGAACAGACCTGCAAGTCCGGCGTCCTCCATGGCGCGTACCGTGTGTGCAGCCTGCAGCGGGCCGCCGTAGCCGGTGTCAGCATCGGCGATGACAGGAATATTCACGGCTGCGGCGATGCGGCGCGCCTGTCCCACAACATCCTCGCGTGAAAGCAGCCCAACGTCCGGCAGGCCGAATGCGGATGCCGCAACGGAAGAGCCGCTAATGCCTGCGGCGGGAAAACCTGCAGCCTCTATGAGCTTGGCGGAGAAGGCGTCATAGGCGAACGGGACGACGAGCGGGGGCTTCTCGTTTAGGAGGCTGCGGAGCGTGTTGGGTTTAGTGGTCATGATTCAGATTCCCGCTTTCGCGGGAATGACGGGTTGATTCTACTTCCGCGGCTTTAGATTCTTCGCTACGCTTAGAATGACATTAACCCGCAATGCCATTAGACGGTGGCGGCGCTTTCATTGCGGGCGGGGACGGCGTTGAGGATGGGTTCGAGCTCGTCCAGCGGCATAACGTCTGCGTATTTCTGGGCGATGTCGAACAGGTTGATGGCGTGGGACACCTGCCCGCGATCCCACACACAGTCCTCCGGCACGATGCACCGGAAGCCGTAGCTCATGCCGTCAACGACGGTGCCGCGCACACATCCGCTGGTAGTGCAGCCGACCACAACAAGGGTGTCCGCGCCTGCCGCGACAAGCTGCGTGACGAGGTTCGTGCCAAAGAAGATCGAGGGGAACCGCTTGTAAATGATGACGTCACTGGGCTCCGGCGTGAGCGGCTCAACGATCTGCGCACCACGGCTACCGGGGAGGTTGTAGTCGGCGGAGAGCGACGGAATCTTGTCCGTGTAGCGCGCGCCCTCCTGCACGCCTGTGCGCTCACCCTGCGCGTACATGACAGGCCAGCCCTTGCCTCGGAACACCTTGACCAGTTGCTCAATCTTGTCGACGGCACGCCACGCGTCCTCACCGACGGCGGTGGCGTATTGCTCCATCGCCTCCTGGATGGGGACGGGGCCCTCGCCCGTTGTACGATACTGGGCGTCGATGATCAGGAGCGCGGGGCGCTCTCCCACACCGACACTTGCGCCGAAGCCGCTCTTGGCGTAGATCTCACGGTCTCGGTCGCTGATAAATGCATCCCACGGGCGTGTGCGCCCTTCGACAGGCTCAGGGTGAGCGGCGTGTTGTCCGTTAGTACTCATTGGTCTCCCCCGTTGGACGTTGTTCAGTTCTTGGAGATGAGGGGGTTCAGCAAATCGGCCAGCGTAGCGATGGTGCGCGTCTGCACCCACACCTTGCCATTGCCGCGGAACTTCATGACCAGACCCTCGCCACCACCGATGAGCGAGACGAGTCCGCCGACCTTGCCTATGGAGTATTCGACGCCATCCGTGAACGCGACAAGGTGGCCGGTGTCCACGACCAGCTCCTGGTCACCCGAGACGGTCAGTTCCTTGATCGCGCCGTAGCAGTTGCAGAAGACCGTGCCGGTGCCACGTTCCGTGAACGCGCGCAAGAAGAAAAGGTTCTCCCCGCTGAACAGGCCGCGCATTCCCTGGAACTTGGTGTCCAGTTCAACGTTCAAATCGGACGCGAGGAACGAGCCTCCCTGTATGTACAGGTTTTGGCCCGGCTCAATATCAAAGGACTTCACATCCCCGGGGACGGTTGAGGCAATTCCCACCCAGCCGCCGCCGGGGCCGCCGGTAAACGTGTTGACGAAGAAGGACTCGCCGGCGACCATGCGGCGTACTTTCCCAAAAAGACCGCCGCCGGTCATGCCCGTCTGCATATCGACGCCCTGAGACGTGGCCATGGCGCCGGGTTCAACCTTGATCGACTCGCCCTGATCCAGTTCCACCGTCAGATACGAATACGCCGGATCGAATTCAGTCGTTACCCTCATGATTTTCTCCTGTGTCCAGGGGGGTATTCTCAGGCTCTCGTGCTTCTCCCACTATAGTGCCACCTCAAAGTGAGCTTGTGCTGACGGCTCCGCCCATCTCACGCCATGCAGCCAGAACCTGTGCCAGTTCATCGGACGTGGGGGCGTCGCGTGTTTCCGGGCGAGAGACGTTGATGCCGGCGGCGGCCGTTGCGCCGAGCAGGGCATCGGTGAATTCCTGCCCTTCGGCCTCGAGAGCAGCGAGCGCACCATGGAAAGCGTCCCCTGCCCCAACGCTGTTGACCGGATTCATCCCAAGCTCCGTGAGCGGGAGCGGCGGCACTTCAATGAGTTGACTGTTCGCAAGATCAATGACCGTTGCCCCCTGCCCGCCCTGCTTGAGAATTATGCGGTTGGTCCAGCCCTCATCCCGCAACCGTTGGGCGATGGCAGTAGGGTTGTATTCGCCAAAGAGAGCCGACGTTTCTTCTTCATTCAGGAGGAGAGTATCGACACGCTGCGCCAGAGGCCGGACGGCGTCACGGTCGGTTGCCAGCACGCCGGGATCCCATGAGACACGGCACTCCGTTGCCTCTGTGATGCTCAGGATTTCCTCGATAACGGGGAGCGGTGGATCGGTAGTGGCGCAGTTGCGGGCCCGGACAATCATGTCGCGGATAGTTGGCTCGCGGATATGTTCCGGGCTGAGCATGGCGTTTGCGCCGAGCGCGCTGGTGATGACGTTCTGGCCGTTAGCGTCGACAAGGATGAACGCCTGCCCGGACTCAGCTTCAGGAATAGTTACTATGCCCTCTGTAGATACTCCCTCTCCACGCAGAATTTCACGCTGCTGCTCCGCGATAACGTCATCGCCAAGGGCACCAACAAAGGCGACGGCGTCAGCGGGGAGCAGTCGCACGGCAGCGACGGCAACGTTGGCAGCAGTACCGCCCGGAACGCGGGCCACTTCAGATACTGTGACTTCCTGTCCCGGCGTCGGCAGCGACTCCACGAACAGGGTGATGTCCCAGTTGATGGCTCCGACGGCAACGACGAGGGGCGGCGCTGAGGCGGTCACGCTTCTTGCGTCAGCCGCCCCAACAAGAGTTCAAGAAAGCGCGGGCCGTCAACGGCGGCCGCAACGGCAATCTCCGGGCCGCTACTACGACGGGAACCGGGGCGGCGGTCTACGATGGTCTGGCCACGCACGGAACCGTCCTGCGTAACGATTTCAACCGGATAGGTTTGCAAGTCGAACAAGGAGGGATCGATGACACACGCGACGGCCTGCGCGTCATGAATGTTGACGACGCCGAATCGTTCGAGCACCTGCGTGCTGATGAGGGCGGCAGTTTGCGCGTACGAATCGCTGCTGTTGCGGAGCATCTCGTGGCGCTCGGGGTTGATGGAGCCGGTTGGATCTGTGGTGACGTCGAGGCCGATTGCGGTGATGGGGATGTCTGCCTGAACGAGTTCGGCGGCGGCCTCGGGATCGGCCCAGATGTTGAACTCGGAGACGGTGGTGACGTTGCCGTGGCCGTACGGGGTGAGCGCGAACGCGCCGCCCATCAGAACCACGCTGTTCAGGCGCGCGAAAGCGTCGGGGGCTTCTCGCATAAGGTGGGCGACGTTGGTCATAGGGCCGGTTGGGATGAGGGTGATCTCGCCGGGCTCGTGCGCCATGACGATGTCAGAGATGAACTGAACGGCGGGGCGCTCATCAAAGGTCATCTGCGTCGGCTGTGGAACGGGCGCGCCGCCAAGACCATCGTTGCCGTGGACGTGTAACGCGGCCTCAGGCTCGCGGGTGAGCGGTTTGGCCGCGCCTTTTGCCACCGGAATCTCCGTCCGTCCCGCCGCTTCCAGGACACGCAAGACGTTGACAGAGGTATTTTCCAGTGGGGCATTGCCAGCGACAGCCGTGATGCCGAGGATTTCCAGTTCCGGGGAGCGGAGCGCAAGGAGGATGGCGAGGGAGTCATCGACGCCGACATCCATATCGAGGATTACTTTGGTGGGCATGGCGTTTCTCTCATGATCTGGATTCCCGCTTTCGCGGGAATGACGAGTGGTGGCTAGGCAACGGATTGCTCGCGGCGAGTCAGTGCTGCGCATGAGCCGGTGCGGCAGAACTTGTCGTTGATGTGCTCCTCAAATTCCGCTCGGAAGTAGCGGATGGCGTTGTTCAGGACACCGGGCGCGAGCTGCCCCAAGCCGCACAGTGAGCCCTGCACCATGGACGTGCCGACGTTCTGCATCTTGGCGAGGTCGTCCGCCTGCCCATAGCCCTCGGTGATGGTGGCGAGCAGGCGGGAGATATGGGTCGCGCCCTTGCGGCACGGGAAGCACTTGCCGCACGATTCCGCGTCGATGAATTCGGCGATGTTCTTGACGACATCCACGATGCAGGTGTCCTCATCAAGGACGAGGATGCCGCCGGAACCGAGCGGGCTGCCCTTGGCGGTCATGGCCTGGAACTCAGCGGGCATGTTCATCTCGGCAGCGGGCATGATGCCGCCGAGCGGGCCGCCGCACTGGAGGGCCTTCACTTGCTTGCCGCCGCGTATGCCGCCCGCAACGTTTTCAATAACTTCGGCCAGATTAATTCCAACGGGGATTTCTGCAATTCCCGGTTTATTTATATGGCCGGAAAGTGACAACATCGCGGTGCCGGATGCGTTTTCAGTGCCGATGGCGGCGAATGCCTCTGCGCCCATTTCGAGCACGTGCGGAACGTAGGAGATCGTCTTGACGTTGTTGATAGTGGTTGGTCTGCCAAAGATGCCGTAGGCGGCGGGGAACGGCGGGCGTGGGCGAGGCGCGCCGCGCTTGCCTTCAACGGACTCCATCAGTGCCGTTTCTTCACCGCAGATATAGGCGTGGCCGGTGGCCTCAATCTCGACCTCGTGGGAGAAGTCGGTGCCCATGATGTTATCGCCGACCAGTCCTCGCTCTTCCATTTCATTGAGCGCGCGGCGGAGTCGTTCAAGCGGCAGCCGGTACTCGGCGCGGATGTGGATATAGCTCTTGTTGGCGCCCATCGCATAGGAGGCGATCAGGATGCCCTCCAACAAACGATGTGGATCATTCTCGACGATGGCGGCGTCCGTGAACGCTCCGGGGTCTCCCTCCTCACCGTTGATGGCAAGATAGCGGTCGCCGGGGCCGGGCGGGCCCATGAAGCTCCACTTGACGCCGGCGGGGAACAGCGCGCCGCCGCGCCCGCGCAGGCCGGAGTTGCGAACCGTATCGACAACGTCCTGCGGCGACATCTCATGGAGGGCCTTGTCCAGCGATTCCAGGCCGCCGCGGGCGACGTAGTGCATCAGGTTGCCCGGCTCGATGTGGCCAAAGTTGGTCATCAGGAGTCGGAGTTGATCGCGCATCCAGCTTTGTTCATTGAGGAGAGGGATTTCTGCGCCTGGTATGGGCGCATCGCCCTGTACGCCGAGCGCAAGATCCGGCCTGAGGTTGCCGTCCACAAGCACATCACGGATGAGTTGGGGCGCGGCGTCCACCGTCACGTTTCCGTAGGTGATGCGCGGCATGTTGGGCGGGGCAATGTGAACGACGGGGTCGGCCCACGAGAAGCCGATGTCTCCGACTTCCAGCAGCCGAACGTCGATATCGAGTTCCCCTATTGTCGACCGAATTGCCTCAAGGGTCTCGTCTGCGCCGACGGTGAGGGCGGCGGCGGAGATGCCGACACTGACGCGGGCAACGGACGGGTCATCCCACTCCGCCCACGCGGCATCCGCCTCTTGCTTGAGGGTGGTGTAGGTATCAGACGGCATGGTCAGGAAACTACTCCCATGTTTCGAGCGAATTCGGCGGCGATTTGCGGGGTTAGTTGGCCTCGCCATTGCTGGTCGTAGGCGACGACGGGGGCCTGGTTGCAGAGGCGCGGGCATGAGATTGGGCGCACTTCCACATCTGAATCAGCCACCGCGTCACGAATGGCGCGTTCGATGGATCGCGCGCCGGTGACGTGGCACGGGGCATCGATGCACACGTCGATGAAGTGGTCGCTGCCCTGCCCCACGGAGAAATCAGAGTAGAAGGAGAGGACGCCCCAGACTTCCGGCTGCGAGTAGCCAAGGATTTCGGCGGCGTCATCGACGGTTGTTTCGGGGATGTAGTTGAGCTGGTACTGGACGTCCAGCAGGGCCATGAGGAGCGCGCCCTTGTGGCCGACGTAACCGGAGATGATGTCGCGCGCGCGTTGGCGGGCGTCGTCCGGATTGGCGCCGTTAGAACGATTGGATGCCGTCATGTGGACAGGATAGCAGAGGGGGGCGGTGAGTTGAGAGGCAATCGTTGACCATAAGATAATCTGGTTTTACGCTACACATTCTGAATGATGTGTTCGTTGAGGGAGCTCCATGACTAACGATGAGCAGGATAGGCGGAACAAGGATGTACTGCGTCACGCGTTTGACATCTATCGAGATGGCATGCGGCCATTCCTCATTCGGATGCTGAAGAAGGTGCCGGGACTGAGCTTGGAAGACGCTATTCGCCAAGCCCTAAATGGTAGATCTCTCGAATCATTCGAGTACGCCATCGGCAAGGGGGAGGATATTAGCGAGACATTCGATATTGGAGAATTTCCAGAACTGATTAGGCACCACTGGAATCGCGTTTTTGCGGAGTACTTTGGAGATTATACGCAAGTTACTCACGATACACGACAATTGCGTACGATTCGCAATGCTTTGGCACATGGAAAGCTCAAGAACCTCAAGACAGTAGCTGCATTAGAATTCCTTTCGATTATGGCCAGAGTTCTTGGAAGCATCAATGAGTCGACTTTGCAGGCAGAGATTGAGAGCGAAATCAACACACTCAACTCTGAGGATTCTATGGGCGAGATTGAGCAAGTCGACGAGACTATTGAGGACGAAGTTGAGCCGTCGGAAATGGCGACGTCCAGTGAAGAATCTGGCGACACCGAAAGCGAATCAGGTGAGCAATCGGATCAAGATAATGCCCCTAAAGAACTTACCGAAGGTCTCCACCATGATTTCAAGGTTGCCTGGATACAAGAAAAAGAGGCGTCGAATAGCGGCCAACCTTACTTCAAAGTGGATTTTGTGCACGGCGCAACCGGAGAGTTGGTCTTTCGAAACTACTCTCTTTTGCCGCAGTCCATCCCTTATCTCGCAATTCTGATGGATGAGTTTGGCGTAGACACGGAAGGTCTCGAAGATGTCCTCGATAGTCTTGAAGCTCGATCCAGAGTGTACCAACGACTACGGAAAGCGATTCGAGGAAAGACGGTCAGTTTGCAGCTTGTTCGGCACGAGTGGAATGGCATGTCCAGGTTATATCCTGAGCGTGTAATGAATCCTGAACCTTTGCCCGCCTCGACACCGTGAGGAGATTGGGTGATGTGCCGGAGTATCAAGCGCTTGAGGGTCAGCGACGGGCCGGGGGCGTCCGAGGATGAGATCCGAGAGGCGGCGCTGCAGTTCGTGCGGAAGATCAGCGGGTATCGCGTTCCTTCTCAGCGCAATCGAGTGGCGTTTGATCAGGCGGTTCAGGACGTCGCTCGTGTTTCCTCGGCACTTCTTGACTCCCTCACTCCAACTTCGGTCTCAACAGTGACTCGGTAGCCACTCAGTCGGCGCCGCGCTATTAACCCTTCGACAGGCTCAGGGTGAACGGGAGTTGCTCCCTCTTATCAGTCATTCACGCCGTGCAGACCCTACCGCGGCTTCCATGAGGAAGACGCCGATGGCAATGAGCCAGACGCCGACGAGCAGCTCGCCGAAGAAGAGGTTGTAGGCGCCGTAGGCAATCATCGCAGCTGCGCCGAGTTGGCCAATGAGTGAGGCGTTTCGTAGGGCACGTCGTCGGTCTCCAGTTGTCGCCCAGAGGATGGCGCTGAGGATTCTGCCGCCGTCGAGGGGAAAGAGGGGCAGGAGGTTGAATACTCCGATGATGATGTTGGCGATGGCGATGTATTCAATCCCCAGGCGCAAGAAAAAGTCCGGGCCAAGCGTCGCTAGTTCCGCCATGCTCACGTACCGGTATTCGATATCGGCCGGATCGAGCAGCACTGTTGGGATGAGGGAGTTCATCCCAAGAGCCAGCCCAATCGCGAGGCTTGTGAGGGGGCCTGCTATTGAGACGGCAAGATCGGTGCGGGCTCTGCCAGCATCGCCATTATCAAGGTGGGAGACGCCGCCGAGGGCGAAGAGGGTGATGCCGCTGGCCCGGATGCCGAACCGGCGCGCGACGAGGACATGGGCGAATTCATGGAGCAGGATAGAGGCGACGATAGCAAGGGCGACGGCTGCACCGATGGAGTACGGGGCAAGGAATCCGCTGGCAAAGAAGTAGTTGCTGTTTATGGTCGCGCCGAGGGCGACGGTGATGAATATGGGGGCGATGGGCCACGTATAGGAGATGCGGACCGGAGTGCCGAACAGGGTGAAGATTCGAACGGAGCGGGGCATATATCAAAAGAGATTGGTAGCGGGGGCAGGACTCGAACCTGCGACCTTTGGGTTATGAGCCCAACGAGCTGCCACTGCTCCACCCCGCGTTGTGATGAAACGTGGGTTCAAGTATACGCGCCGCGTTGTGCGGTGGCAAAGGAGATGGGCGCTGGTGTGGGGGCTGAATAACGGCGGTTGGCGCCTAAACAAGTGAATAGGTCAAGAAAAGGGATTTCATGTGCTGACCATTGCGGTCATCCATTGTGGGGTAGAAACGAGGCAAGTAGTAGGCGATTAAGCCCTCGGCCGATTAGTACCGCTAAGCTCCACACATTGCTGTGCTTCCACATGCGGCCTATCAAACTGGTAGTCTTCCAGTGGCCTTACCTCGTTAACCGAGTGGGAGGTCTAATCTTGGGAGGGGCTTCGTGCTTAGATGCTTTCAGCGCTTATCCCGTCCAGACATGGCTACCCAGCGGCGCCTCTGGCGAGACGACTGGCACACCAGCGGTCTGTCCTTCCCGGTCCTCTCGTACAAGGGAAAGCTTCCCTCAAACCTCCTACGCCCACGGCGGATAGAGACCGACCTGTCTCACGACGGTCTGAACCCAGCTCGCGTAACGCTTTAATCGGCGAACAGCCGAACCCTTGGGACCGCCTTCAGCCCCAGGATGCGTTGAGCCGACATCGAGGTGCCAAACCCTGCCGTCGATGTGAACTCTTGGGCAGGATCAGCCTGTTATCCCCGGGGTAGCTTTTATCCGATAAGCCACGGCCCTTCCACACGGTACCGTAGGATCACTTTGCCCGACTTTCGTCCCTGCTTGGCTTGTAGGCCTCACAGTCAAGCTCCCTTGTGCCAATGCGCTCCACGGGTGATTTCCATCCACCCTGAGGGAACCTTTGGACGCCTCCATTACCTTTTGGGAGGCGACTGCCCCAGTCAAACTGCCCGCCTGACACGGTCTCCCTGCTTGATCAGGGGTTAGCATCAAAACCAAAGAAGAGCGGTATTTCAAGGTTGACTCCATGCCGGCTGGCGCCGACACTTCACAGTCTCCCGCCTATCCTACACATCTCTGGCCCCAACACAATGCCAGGGTACAGTAAAGCTCCACGGGGTCTTTTTGTCCTGCCGCGGGTAACCCGCATCTTCACGGGTACTTCAACTTCACCGAGTCCCCCCTCGAGACAGCGCCCAAGTCGTTACGCCATTCGTGCGGGTCGGAACTTACCCGACAAGGAATTTCGCTACCTTAGGACCGTTATAGTTACGGCCGCCGTTCACCGGGGCTTCAATTCGAAGCTTGCACCTCTCCTCTTAACCTTCCGGCACTGGGCAGGCGTCAGCCCCTACACGTCGGATTACTCCTTCGCAGAGACCTGTGTTTTAGTTAAACAGTCGCTCGGGCCGGTTTTCTGAGACCTCCAGAGCGCAGCGGCGTGAAGCTGCCACGCCCAAAGGCACCCCTTCTTCCAAAGTTACGGGGTTAGATTGCCTAGTTCCTTAAGGGGGGTTATCTCGAACGCCTTCTCCGTTTTCGGAGCACCCACCTGTGTTGGTTTGCGGTACGGGCGCCTGTGTGCCATAGCATACGAAGGTTTTCTGGACAGCGTGAACTCAGCGGGATTGCCCTATCGCCGTAGCGAGAAAGCTCTCCCCTCTCCTCACCTACCTATATCCGGGACGGATTTGCCTATCCCGGCATCGGCTGGGATCAGGGACACACCATGTCCAATAGGCATGCCCCGCCTATCCTCCTGCGTTACTCCGCAGCTTTAAACGACACACCGGCGGCGCTGGAATACTAACCAGCTGTCCATCGCTTACGGCTTTCGCCCTCAGCTTAGGCCCGGCTAACCCTACGTCGACAACCGTGGCGTAGGAACCCTTGGGTTTTCGGCGCCCGGGATTCTCACCCGGGTTCATTGCTACTCATGCCGGCATTCTCACTTCCCTGCGCTCCACTCAACCTCACGGTTGGGCTTCACAGCACAGGCAACGCTCCCCTACCACTCCCTCCAAGGGAGGAAGTTCACAGCTTCGGTGGCGGACTTAAGCCCCGGTACATTGTCCGCGCAGAGTCCCTCGACCAGTGAGCTGTTACGCACTCTTTCAAGGGTGGCTGCTTCTAAGCCAACCTCCTGGCTGTCTGTGGAACTCCACCTCGTTGGACACTTAGACCGCACTTAGGGACCTTAGCTGGTGATCTGGGTTGTTTCCCTCTCGACGACGAAGCTTATCCCCCGCCGACTCACTCCCATGGTCTGGACCTCCGGCATTTGTGGTTTGATTGGGTTTGGTAAGCTCTCGCCCCCTAGCCCATTCAGAGCCCTACCTCCGGAGGTGAACCCATGGGGCTGCACCTCAATGCATTTCGGGGAGAACCAGCTATCTCCTGGTTCGATTGGCATATCACCTCTACCCACAGCTCATCCGAGAACTTTGCACCGTTCACCAGTTCGGGCCTCCACGAGCTTTTAGACTCGCTTCACCCTGGCCATGGGTAGCTCACCAGGTTTCGGGTCTAATCCGTGCCACTTTGGCGCCCTGTTCAGACTCGCTTTCGCTACGGCTGCGGATGGCCACATCCTTAACCTTGCGACACGGATTAACTCGCCGGCTCATTCTTCAATAGGCACGCCATCATCCCTCTTGCGAGAGACTCTGACCGCTTGTAGGCACGCGGTTTCAGATCTATTTCACTCCCCTCCCGGGGTGCTTTTCACCTTTCCCTCACGGTACTAGTACGCTATCGGTCGTCAGGAGTATTTAGCCTTGGAGAGTGGTCTCCCCGGCTTCCCACAAGATTTCCCGTGTCCCGTGGTACTCTCGTCCGCGATGCACGGAGCCATTCCCCTTCGCCTACAGGACTATCACCTTCTCTGGTGGCCGTTTCCACGGACCTTCGGCTGGAGTCCGGTTGGTAACTCCGCGAGAGATCGCGGGATCTCTCCCATCACGTCGCGCAACCCCGGACAGACATAGGACCCGCGTCCGTTAAGCCTCTCCGGTTTGGGCTGTTCCCCGTTCGCTCGCCACTACTGAGGGAATAATCTCTTTTCTTCCGGGTACTTAGATGTTTCAGTTCCCCGACTTGCCTCCATCCGGCCTAATGTGTTCGGCCGGCGGTGACCCGTGATAAAGCGGGCCGGGTTTCCCCATTCGGGCATCCCGGGATCAACTTGCTTGGCAATTCCCCCGGGCTTATCGCAGCCAAGCTACGCCCTTCTTCGGCTCCTGACGCCAAGGCATCCACCACGCGCCCTTAGTAGCTTAACCCTACTATCGTTTTTGAACTCGTTTCTATTCATTGAAGAACCGCGGTCAGTACAATACTGACCATTCTTGACCTATTCACTTGTTAAGGCGCCAACCATCCAGCACCCGTCCGAAGACGGGCGCGAACTACCACTATACGGACGCGGGAAACGGAGTGTCAATGCGAAAAGTGGGGTTTTTGAAGGGGCGGGGCGGCCCTTCGACAAGCTCAGGGCGAGCGGGGGCGCTGATAGAATCAATTGTGGTTGACGGTGAGCAGGCGGTGAGGGAGGGTGTGTGCAGTTTCGCAAACTATCCGGTGGACTCAAGAATGCGTACCGTGGCTCAAACGTCGCCGGGCGCGTGCGCGATTTCGACCGATGGTTGGACAGGGCCTCCGCTGACGATGCCGACGGGGCAGGCTACGATCACGCGGCAACAGTCAAGGAATACTACGACCTGTGCAGTGAGTTCATGGTATACGGCTGGGGCGAGTCCCTGCACTTCGCCCCGCTATCGCCCACGGAGAGCCTGGAGGAATCCAAGCTTCGGCACCAGCGGTTGATGATCTCCAAGCTGGAATTGAGCGAGGGGATGATGGTTATCGACGTGGGCTGCGGGTTGGGCGGGCCGATGCGCCGGGTCGTCAACGAGGGTGACGTTAGAGTTGTTGGCGTCAATAACAACGAACTCCAGTTGGAGAAGGCGAAATCGTTGAACGCCGAGGCGGGAATCAACGACATGGTCGATTACCTAGCGTGCAGCTTCATGGACATGGGCGTCATCACGGACGACACCTTTGACCGGGGATACGCGATTGAGTCGACGTGCCATGCGCCGGACAAGGCAGGGGCATTCGCAGAAATCTACCGAGTGCTGAAGCCGGGGGCTCTCTTATGGGGGCAGGAAATGTGCATGACGGACACGTTCGACCCCGACGACGATCGGCACCGTGTTATCAAGGATGAACTGATGCGCGGCATCGCGCTCAACGGTATTGCGACGATGGGCGAGGTGAACCAGGCGCTGGAAGCAACGGGTTTTGAGGTTATTGAAGGAAAGGATCTGGGCGTCGTGGAGGACGACCTGACGACGCCGTGGTATAAGCCAATGGAGGCGCGGCACGGCACGCTGGGCACCGCGTTGCGAAGGACTCCGTTGGGCCGCAAGGGAATCATGTGGGGGTCCAAGCTGGCCGAGTTGGCCAGGATATTCCCCAAAGGATCTACGGACGTAATCGGACTTCTCGATCGAACGGCCAACGCCTATGTGGCGGGCGGGAAGACTGGGATCTTCACGCCGTTGTATTGTTTCCTGGCGCGGAAGCCGGGTTAGAACTCCAGCAAGGCACGGCAGAATTGTGCGCCCTGCTCGAGCTCAGAAATCCTGACGCTTTCGCGGACGGTGTGGGCGTCATGCATGGCCGCTCCGACAACCACGGCCTCAATGCCGTTGAGGACAAAGACGTTTCCGTCCGTGCCGCCGCCGGAAAGGGCAAGTTCAGGCGTCATGCCGAGGCCGGTCAGCGTGTCCTTGACGCGAGCGAGCAAGCCGGCACTCTCGTCCAGGCGATAGCCTACGAATTGCTCCTGAAGTTCACAGTTGATGGTGGCTTCCGTCCACCGCCCTTGCGTGTCCTGGACGATGTTGAGGAGATAGGCGCGGACGCGCTCAAGGGCTTCCGGGTCATGGCTGCGCGTTTCGCCCCTTAACATTGCGTGTTCCGGCACAGCGTTGCGAACGCTGCCGCCCTCGATCAGGCCGACATTGAACGTGGTGTTCTCATCGAGGCGACCAAGCCGCATCTGGACGATCATCTCGGCGGCAATCTGGATGGCGGAGATGCCTTTTTCCGGTTCAACGCCGGCGTGGGCGGCACGACCGGTGATGTCGATGTCAAAGGCGATGTAGGTGGGGCTGCCCGTCGTTACCTGGCTTGCGGAGCCCTCGCCGTCAAAGACTATCGCCTGTTTGGCGCGAAGCATGGAGAAGTCGAGATTCTTCGCGCCGACGAGACCGATTTCCTCCTCACGCGTGAGAGCGATTTCAACAGCGCGGCGCGGCGCGCCATCGTTCTGCAGAGACTCAAGCGCTTCAAGGATCACGGAGAGGCCGGCTTTGCAATCGCCGCCAAGGACGGTGGAGCCGTCCGTGTGGATAACGTCGCCATCGATGATGGGGTTCACACCGCGGCCGGGTTCAACGGTATCCATGTGGGCGGAGAGGAGGATGGGAGAGTCACCGGGTTCGGATGCGATGAGGTTGCCGTAAGCATCACGCGCGACGGTGAATCCAAGGTTGGAGAGACGGCCGGTGAGAACATCCGCGATGGCGGCTTCTTCACCGGATGGGCTGTCAATACGGACGAGATCAGTGAAGGTGCGGACGAGGCGGTCTCGGTCGATCATTGAACCTCCTAAAGCATGATCATGGAGTCGCCGAAGGAGTAGAAGCGGTATTCCTGGGCGATTGCCTCACGGTAGGCGCGATCCACAAGGTCCTTGCCGGCGAATGCAGCGGCAAGCATGAGCAGGGTGGAGCGCGGGAGGTGGAAGTTGGTAATCATCGCGCCGATCACCTTGAACTCGAACCCGGGTAGGATCATGAGTTCCGTCTCGCCTATCTCGGGCTCGATAGTCCTCGGTCCGCCCGCAGCGTTGGTCAAATGCTGATTGATGGCGATTGATTCAAGCGCGCGGACAGGGGTTGATCCGACGGCAACGATGCGGCGGCCCTCTGCAAGCGCCTGTGAGAGGGTCTCTGCGGCATCTTCAGGGAGCTCGTAGCGCTCCTGTCCCATGACATGCTCGCGCGGATCATCGACCTTAACAGGCCTGAATGTGCCAGGGCCGACGTCCAGCGTGAGGCGGGCGATGCGGACACCCTGCTCCTGCAATCCGTCCATCAACTCCGGGGTGAAATGGAGACCGGCGGTGGGGGCAGCGACGCTGCCGGGTTTGGAGGCGTAGATGGTCTGATACCGCTCAAGGTTTGGAATCTCCTGCCGGATGTATGGAGGCAGGGGAACCTGCCCGACATCATCGAGGACAAACCCTTCCGGCAGGGTTATGAGCCGGGTGCCGTCCGTGTATTGCTGGCCAACGTGAACCCGGGGCGCGCCGGGAGCGTCCAACTCCACAATGGTGTTTGCGGCGACGCGGCGCGAGGGTCGCACCATGGCAGTCCACATGCGCTCGTTGGCCTCAACACCCTCCCCGCTTCCCGCGACGGGGCGGATGAGGAGAATCTCGACGCGTCCCCCGCCGTCTCGCTTTGTCCCCAAGAGGCGGGCGGGGATGACACGGGTTTCGTTGACAACGAGGACGTCCCCCTCGGTGAGCACTGAGCCGAGATCATAGAAATGCTTGTGCTCAATCAGGCCGGAGTCACGGTGAATGACGAGGAGACGAGAGTGGTCACGCGGCTCAGCAGGCTGTTGGGCTATGAGATGCTCCGGCAGTTCAAACTCGTAATCGGCCACCATAAAGGGTGTAGAGCCGTCGTTGCCGTTATCGTCAGATGTCATGAGATATATCAGCCTTGCGCAACAGTCTGTACTGGTGATTCTACAACGGAGACGGTTCCCGTCATACCGGCCTCCGGATGGCCGGGTATCGAGCAGATGAGATCGAATTCGCCGAGTTCAGTGGGCGTGAACCGGACTGTTTTCTTCGAACCGATCCGCATCGATCCCGTTGCAACGCCGAACTCCTCGATGACGAGATCATGGTCGACGGTGCCAAGATTCCTGAACTCGATGACTGCTTCCTCGTTCACGGGGATCTCGATCGTGTCCGGCTCAAAGGCGAATTCCGTCCCGACGATGATATAGGTGCCATCGGGCTGCAGGCCTCTCGCGCCAAGGTCATTGTTGTTTCCGCAGGCAACTGCGAGCGCCAGGGTGAGGAGTAGGCACGCAAGGGCAGCCAGCCGCGTTGATGCGCGCCATTGGGCCGTCAGTTGCCCGTATCCCAAGCGTCCCAATGGGCTGTCTTTGCTGCGCTGCCCATCGCTCCCCTTCACCTATTTTCTATCTGCGCCTGAGCGGCAGAGACCGTGTTGCGCAGCAGCATTGCGACGGTCATGGGACCGACACCGCCCGGCACGGGCGTGATGGCGCTCGCCACTTCAGACACGGCGTCAAAGTCAACATCACCGACAATCTTGTAGCCTCTTCTCTGGCTCTTGTCCTCGATGTGATTGATGCCCACATCGATGACAACGGCACCCGGCTTGACCATTTCAGCGGTAACGCCTTCAGGAATACCGACGGCTACAACAAGGATGTCCGCCTGCTTTGTGACCTCAGCGAGATTCGGATCGGTTCTGTGGCAGACGGTGACACGCGGGTAAAACTTCGGATCACCCTGCATCCACGCTGTGGCGATAGGCTTTCCAACGATGTTGCTGCGGCCAACGATCACGGCGTGCTTACCGCCAAGATGCACACCCTCTCGCCGCAGCATCTCCATGACACCGAACGGCGTGGCCGGCACGAACTGGGAGTCGCCGATGGCGAGATGGCCGATGTTGAGCGGATGAAAGCCGTCCGCGTCCTTGTCGGGTCGGACGCATTCAATGATGGCGTGCTCCTCGATGTGCGGCGGCAGCGGCAACTGCACGAGGATGCCGTGGACGCGATCTGCGCGGTTAAGCGACTCGATGAGGTCCAGCAGGCCGTCCTGCGACACGGAAGAGTCTATACGGTGAATCTCGGTGTAGATGCCTACTTCGCGACAGGCGCGTTCCTTGTTGGCGACATATGTTTGGGAGGCGGGATCATCCCCCACAACGACGGCGGCGAGACCGGGCATGATGCCCTTCGCCTTGAGCGCGGCCACATCACGCGCGACTTCCTTGCGAATGTCTGCCGCGATGCCCCGGCCGTCGATGATGCGTGCAGTCAATGGCGTACTCCGTCTCCAGCTGCCCCTCTCTGAGTATAGCGTTAGGGACGGCGCATATTCCGTTCTGCGATAATCTGGGGACTGCATTCAACAGAGGAGCATTTATCCGTAATGTTGACCACCGGAATCGATATGTGTGAGGTATGGAGAATAAGAGAGGCTCGCGAGCGGTTCGGACAGCGGTTTCTTGATCGCGTCTATACACCGGAGGAACAGCGAACTAGCCGTGGGAGAGACCCGGAACTTGCGGCGCGATTCGCCAGCAAGGAGGCAGTGATGAAGGCGCTGGGCACAGGGGCGCGCGGCGTGGGCTGGAAGGATATTGAGATCCTGCCGATGCGCGGCGGGAAGCCGGAGGTGCGGCTGCACGGTCGCGCGAAAGCCGTTGCTGAGCGTATTGGGCTAACTGATCTAACCGTGAGCCAGACACATTCGATTGAATATGCGCTGTCGATCGTCGTGGGGACGGCGGAGTATCCGTCGCCCTATCACGCGCCGGAGTAGGCGGGCTCATAGTTCAGCGGTGCGACATGAGAGCCGTCACAGCCGCGGAGATGCGGCGTATTGAAGAGGACGCTATAGCGGCGGGCACGACCGTTGACGAGTTGATGCAGCGGGCCGGGCGGGCGGTTGCGGATGCGGTTGTTGATGTTCTTGAGGGTAGTGTTGCCGGGCGGCGAGTTCTTGTTCTCGCCGGGCCGGGAAAGAACGGCGGCGACGGGCTGATTGCGGCGCGGATACTGCGACAACGGGGAGCGAACGTTTCAGTTGTGTGTCCCATTCCGCGAGCGGGCGACCCACTGTTGGAAGAATGTGAAGCAGACGGTTGCTCAATCACGCAGAGTGACCTAGCTGATTTAGGCGAGACTCTTGCTAAAGGCGAACTTGTTGTTGACGCCCTGCTCGGTACTGGACGGTCACGAGCCATCGAAGGGCCGATTCTCAATGCCCTGGATGCGGCGCGCGGTGCAAGCAGAGCCACTGTGGTAGCCGTTGATTTGCCGTCGGGCCTCGACTCGGACTCGGGAGAGGTGGATCAGGCCACGCTTGCGGCGGATTTCACGGTGGCACTGGGCAGCATAAAGATCGGCTGCTTGACCGTGAAAGGCGCGGAGTATTGCGGGGCCATCGGCGTAGCCGAAATCGGGCTTGGTGGAGATGTGGATGACCGTGGCGGCGTCCACGTTCTAACCGCTGGGGATATCCAAGGGCTCCTGCCGAAGCGGCGAGCTACCGGTCACAAGGGAACGTTCGGCCACAGCCTCATTGTTGGAGGGTCAGAGTCGTACCGAGGTGCGCCGGCACTGGCTGCGCGGGCTGCTGCCCGAGCGGGCGGGGGAACTGTTGCTATTGCCGCGCCCGATTCGATCACCGCTTCTCTAGCGACTACCGTGCCGGAGGCGACACATATTCCTCTTACCAGTCATCCGCAGACCGGTCTGACCGGAGCAGGCGCAGTGTCACAACTCATGGCCTCGTTGCAGACGAAAGCACCGGATGCGTTTTGCGTTGGGCCGGGTTTGGGTCGATCAGTCGGCAGCGATATGTTTGTCGACGTGTTGCTGAGAGAGCTTCCTGCGGATAAGCCAATACTCATCGACGCTGACGGTCTGAATATGTTGGCCGAGAAATCGGACTGGTGGGAATCACTGCCCGGCCCAGCGGTCATCACGCCCCACCCGGGTGAGATGGCGCGGCTGTGCGAAACATCGGTTGAAGATGTTCAACAGAACAGGTTTGAGATAGCAGATGAAAGCGCGAAGGAGTGGGGCGTGACTGTAGTGCTCAAGGGCGCGTACACGGTCATCGCGAGTCCTGATGAGCCGCCGTCCATCTGTCCGCTCGCCATGCCTGCGCTAGCGTCAGGCGGAACGGGTGACGCGCTTGCCGGAATCATCACGGGATTCCTGGCACAAGGGCTCTCCACGCATAACGCGGCGCGTGCGGGCGTGTACGTGCATGGAACGGCGGCGGCTTTGGCGGCTGAGAGCAACGGCAACATGACATCGGGGTTGTTGGCTTCCGACCTGATTGAGAAGATTCCGGCGGCGATGGCACTAATTGGGCGGGGAGAGGGGCCTGTTCCGCCGCTGTTTGCCTAACGCCAGCCGATGGCGCGGAGCCATTCCTCGAATTTGAGGGTCGGGATGCCCCACTTGGCTTCCAAGGCAGGGATGTCCTCGTCGTAGCCATAGGCCTGGTACCACTTGCCCATCGCGATACCGGACGCCGGCATGTTCGCTCGCGCCTCCGCCGGTATCTCCTGGTAGACAATCTCATGGCCCACAACGCGGGTGAGTGCGGCGGCGATGTCGGTCATCGTGAGGGTCTCAGCGGCGATATCAATCTCCTGCCCCTGGTACTCGGCAGGGTTGTTGAACGCTGCGGCGGCGTATGCGCCGATGTCGTGGCCGGAAATGACCTGCAACGTCTTGTCCGGCTTCAGCAGGCCGCGCACAACGCCGTTGGCGAGGCCATTGCGGTCGGAGATGTAGTTCTCCATGAACGACACGGGGCGGAGGATGGTATAGGGAACGCCGTTTTCACGGATATGGGCAATGACCCCTCGCTTTGCATCCCAGTAACTGACGCCCCTGTTCGGCTCTTTCGCGCCGCAGGATGAGGTGTAAACAAGATGCTGAACCCCTGCCCTCTTCGCAGCGTCCGCCACGGCGATGCCCTGCCGCGCCTCGTGCATGGGATCGTCCCCGCTTGCCTCTCCCTGCACGGAAAAGACACCGTATGCGCCCTGCATGGCGGCATCGAGCGATGCAACATCATCCATGTCGCCCGCGACAATCTCTACGCCACGCGCGGCGAGCGCCTGCGCTTTCTCACCCTGCGGGGAGCGTGTCAGGCCGCGCACGTGCCAGTCCTTGGACGACAGCAAGTGGCCGACAAGGCCGCCGCCCTGGTTGCCGGTTGCGCCGATGACGAGGGTTGTGCGGGTCGGGTTGGTCATATGTGAATCTCCTTGTTTTCAGATTGTTTCAGATTCGCGGCTCTGATGGATAGACCTGACGCGTATAATTGCGTGTGCCTTTCGGGAGCAACGGCTATCAGAGAGTCGAGTGACGGATGCTGCTGGCAGTTGATATAGGGAACACGAACATGAAGTTCGCCGTTTTTGACGGTGAGCAGATTCTCGTGTCTGCCCGCCTCCCGACAGGTGAAAGTTATTCGCCGTCCGATACGGCTGAGTACATGTGCGCCGAGTTGGCGCGACACAGCATTCGTGAAGCCGATATAGACGGCGTTTCACTCTGCTCCGTCGTGCCGCCCCTGACGACAATGATGGAGCGGGCGGCGGCGGACACGTTCGGCGTCGCGGCACTGGACGCCAAGAAAGTGAAGCATCAAGGCGTGACAGTGGACGTGGACAAGCCGGACGGCGTGGGCACGGACAGGATCGTGAACGCGGCGGCGGCGTACGGGCTGTACGGCGGGCCGGGCATCGTGGTCGATTTCGGTACAGCGACGACGTTTGACGTGGTAACGAAGGACGGAGTGTTCATCGGCGGCGTGATCGCTCCAGGGATCACGTTGGCGTCGGAGGCATTGACGCGAAAGGCGGCGCAACTACCGCCCATCGAGCCGGTATTTCCCGAAAAAGTCATCGGGCGCGATACGGATCAGGCGATGCGCTCAGGGCTGATGTATGGGTATCTTGGTCTGATGGAGGGTGTGATTCAGCGGATACGCGCTGAGATTGGTTCGGATGCTCGAGTAATTGCGACAGGCGGGCTTGTTGAAACGATTGCGGAGGGAACGACGATTATCGATGAGTTGGAGCCGGACCTGACGCTGCAGGGTTTGCGGTTAATCTGGGAACTGAATCAGGGGTAGCAGATGGATGGCGCAGACGCGATAGCCGGTAAACGAATCGTGCTGGGTGTGTCCGGCAGCATCGCGAGCTATAAGGCGGCGGACATCGCCTCCAAGCTCATGCAGGCCGGGGCGCTTGTTGACGTTGTGCTGACTCGCTCCGCGCAGGAGTTCATCACGCCGCTCACGTTCCGTTCCCTGACGCACCGCCTTGTCATCACTGACCTCTTTGACGCCAACTCCGAGGACCCGCTTGAGCACGTGGAGATTGCGCGGCAGGCAGACGCCATCGTCATCGCGCCCGCAACGGCGAACGTGATGGCCAAGATTGCGCACGGCCTTGCCGACGACGCGCTCTCGACCATCGTTCTCGCAACGGAGGCCCCCGTTCTCATCGCGCCCGCGATGGAGCACCATATGTGGGCGAACGCGGCGACTCAGGCAAACGTGGCGGCTCTGAAAGAGCGCGGCTTTGAATTCGCCGGGCCCAACGAGGGGCGGCTTGCCTCAGGCGCGGTCGGCAGCGGCCGGCTCGTCGAGACCACGGATATTCTCGAAGTGCTGGGAGGGATTCTCTCGGCGAACCAGGACCTGGCAGGGCGGCACATCGTCGTCTCGGCGGGCGGCACACAGGAGCCGATCGACCCGGTGCGCGTGGTGACGAATCGCTCATCCGGCAAGCAGGGCTATGCGTTCGCGGAGGCGGCGCGAGATCGCGGCGCGAGAGTGACGCTAGTAAGCGCGGCAAGCCTTGCCAACCCTTCAGGCATCAAAGTGGTCAAGGTGGAAAGCGCGCGCCAGATGCTTGCGGCGGTTTCCGACGCGCTGAACGACGCCGCGGATGCGCTCGTCATGGCGGCTGCCGTGGCGGACTGGGAGCCAATCTCTGCGGCGGGTCAGAAGATGAAAAAGGTCGAGGGACAGGACCGCCTGACCATTGAGATGCAGAAGACGCCGGACATCCTCGCGCAGGTGAGCAGCTTGCCGGGCATCAAGGTAGGCTTTGCCGCCGAGACGGAGGACCTGCTCAATAACGCCCGCGCCAAGCTGGAGGGCAAGAAGCTGGACATGATTGTCGCTAACGACGTTTCGGCGACGGATGCCGGCTTTGCGGTTGATACAAATCGCGTCGTCATCCTCGACAAGTCCGGCGGCCAAGAGGACCTGCCGCTGATGTCAAAGCGCGAGGTGGCTGACACTGTGCTGGATCGCGTGTGCGTCCTTTTCAGCGGGTGATCAACAAGGAACTCGCGTGACCGAAACGGGTACCCGGTTCGTTTCCCTGGTTATTCTCGCCGCGGGCAGTTCGTCGCGCATGGGCCGTCCCAAGCAGACGCTGCCCTGGATGGGCAAGGACCTTCTCACCTACCAGGTTGAGCAGGGCGGGCTTTCAGGCGTGGACGAGCTAATCGTCGTGCTTGGCGAGGACGCCGCGGACTATCGGCCACTGCTGCCCGAGTCGCTGGAACGAGTGCCTGTCTACAAAATCATTGAGAACCCGGATTACGCACGCGGCAAGACGACGTCCGTGCTGGCCGGGCTGGCCGCCGCCGACCCACGCGCTACTGAGTGGATCTTTCTCGCGATGGACTCGCCGAAGCCTGCGCATATCACGGACATGCTAGTGGAGGCGCATCACGCAGGCGGGCTGCCGATCACGTATCCTTGGCACGGCGGCATCGAAGGGCATCCCCCGGTCATGAACTCTTCACTGCTTTCCGAGATTGAAGCAATCACGGAGGCAAAGCGCGGCCTGCGTGAGATTACGGAACGCGAGCCTGCGCGCGTCAACAGGGTCGAGTTTGCAGACCCAATCGTTATCGTGAATATGAACAGCCCGGAGGACTATGAGCGGGCGCTCGTGGTGACCGGGCAGGCGGCGGGATAGTCATACCCCCACCCCAACCCTCCCCCCTTGTGGGGGAGGGGGATCGCGATTCGCTACAATAGAAACCACTATGAATGACTGTCCCTATCGCCCTGTTTTATTGAGCCTTCGGAGCGCCCGCTAATGTCGACCAATTCGAACCCTGCGGCTGAAATGCCGCCCGCATATGATCCAGCCCTGTTTGAAGAGGCGCGGTATCGGTGGTGGGAAGAGCGCGGCTACTTTAAACCGACCATCGTCGAGGGTAAAGAGCCATTTGTGATTATCATGCCGCCGCCCAACGTCACGGGGCAGCTGCATCTCGGACACGCGCTGACGGCGGCCATCGAGGATACGCTGGTGCGATGGCACCGAATGCGGGGCGACCCCACACTGTGGCTACCGGGGACGGATCACGCGGGTATCGCAACTCAGTATGTCGTTGAGAATCAACTCGCGTCTCAGGAGACGGATCGACGCAAGATCGGACGCGCGCAATTCACCGACCACGTTTGGGACTGGGTGCGTGAGTGCATGGACTTAATCCAGTATCAGCACCGCCGCCTTGGCGCGTCCTGCGATTGGTCACGCGAGAGATTCACTCTGGATGAGGGGCCCTCGCTCGCTGTCCGTACGACGTTCGTCAATCTTTTTGACAAGGGACGCATCTACCGTGGCGAGCGGATGATCAACTGGTGCCCGACCGACCACACTGCCCTGTCTGACCTCGAAACCGAATACGAGGACGCCGAGGGCAAGCTTTGGCACATCAATTATCCATACACCGACGGCTCAGGGCGCTATGTGACGGTTGCCACAACCAGGCCGGAGACGTATTTGGGCGATACGGCCGTCGCGGTGAACACGAACGACCCACGATTCGCGAACACCATCGGCACGACGGTGCGCCTTCCCATTATCGACCGCGAGATTCCCATCGTCGGCGATGACTACGTGGACATGGAGTTCGGGACGGGCGCGCTCAAGGTGACACCGGCACACGACCAAAACGACTTTGAAATCGGTCAGCGGCATGGGCTGGATCTTATCGAAGTCATTGATTCGGACGGCACGATGAATGAACAGGCCGGACCGTATGAGGGACTTGACCGTTTTGAGGCACGGCGACAGATCGTGGCAGATCTTGAGGCGAGGGGATTCCTGGAGAAGACAGAGGAGTATCAGAACCGTGTTGGCCGCTGCTATCGTTGCCAGTCAGTCATCGAGCCGCGTGTCAGCATCCAATGGTTTGTCGATATTGCACCTCTGGCCGAGCGCGCGGCGGAAGCCGTACGGGACGGTCGGATCAATATTGTCCCTGAGCGATTCACGGGAACGTATCTGAACTGGATGGACGGCATCCGCGACTGGTGCATTTCACGGCAGTTGTGGTGGGGGCATCGCATCCCGGCGTGGTTCTGTGGTGGATGTGACGGCGACCGGCTGGAGATGGTGCTGCGCGAGCCCGTCACGGGGGCGGACGGACAGGATGTGTGGTCGGGCACGTACGCGGAACTCACCCGCATGGGCCTGACCCACGACGAAATTGTCTCACGTTCGGACCGAGTGGATGCTGACAAAGACGTAACACCAATCGTGGCGGCGGAGGATCCGTCCGCCTGTCCCTCCTGCGGCTCCACAAATCTCCTAGAGGACCCCGATGTGTTGGACACATGGTTCTCTTCGGGGTTGTGGCCCCACTCCACGCTGGGTTGGCCGGAGCAGACCGAGGATTTCCTCTATTTCTATCCGACATCCGTGCTTGAGACCGGATATGACATCCTCTTCTTCTGGGTCGCTCGAATGATCATGCTGGGCATCGAGAACACCGGCGACATTCCTTTCCGCACCGTCTATCTGCACGGGTTGGTGCGCGACGCTCAACGACAAAAAATGTCAAAGACGCGCGGCAATGTGATCGATCCGCTGGAAAGCATCGCGGAGTACGGCACGGACGCGCTGCGCATGGCTCTAACTATCGCTACAAGTCCGGGTAATGACCTGGCGATGACGCCAGGCCGGATGGAGGCGGGGCGTAATTTCGCGAACAAGCTGTGGAACGCGGCGCGGTTCGTCGTGCGGTCGATGGAGCAGGCAGACACGCAGGTGGGCGGTGAGATGCCCGCGCCGGAGCACCGGGAGGATCGGTGGATTGTTTCCCGCATGGCAAGCGTGACAGCCGACGTTAACCGGCTGCTTGAAGATTTTCAGCTTGGGCAGGCGGAGCAGATAATCCGTGATTTCCTATGGGATGAATTCGCAGATTGGTATATCGAGCTTGCCAAGGTTCGCATTCGCAACGGGGATGTCAGGCCGGTTCACTACCTGGTCGGCGTGCTTGAGCAGTCGATGCGGCTGCTCCACCCGTTCATGCCGTTCGTGACGGAGGAGATCTGGCAAAGCCTTACCGCCCGAGCTCCCGAACTGGCGCGTGGCGTGGACTCCATCATGATCAGCGCCTACCCGGAGGCGGACACAGTTCATGTCGACGGGGCGGCGGAGTCTGAGGTCGCCGACGTTATCAACGTCGTACGGGCAATCCGCAACGCGCGCGCCGAGGGCAACGTTGAACATTCGCGAATGATCGAAACAATCGTCGACGCAGTACCGGAATCACAGGAGGCCATCGCGGATTCCCGTGAGGCAATCGGCGTTTTGGCTCGCGTGTCCTCTCTCAGCGTGCTCACGCCTGAGGATGAGCGGCCTGATCCAGCATCCGTGATGACGGCCATCCTTGACGGCGTGACGGTCATGGTGCCGCTGGCAGGGTTGGTGGACACTGACGCGGAGCGGTCAAGGCTGTCAAAGGAATTGGATGAAACACGTGGACGCCTGGCCGGCCTCGAGCAGCGGCTGGCGAACGAGAGTTTCCGTTCCAAGGCGCCGCCGCAGGTTGTGGCCAAGGAAGAGGAGCGGCTTGAAGAATCACGCCAGCGCATGCAGCGCATCGAGGACCAACTGGCGCGACTTGGCTGAGCGATGTACTACATCCTGATCTATGAATATGTGGCGGATGTGCTGGAGCGGCGGCCGGCGCATCGGGATGAACACCTGGGTCTTCTGAGAGACCTCCATGCTCGCGGAATCGTCCCCATTGCCGGGGCATACGATGATCCTGTCGACGGGGCATCAATCGTTTTCCACACTGACGATACGTCCGTCATCGATGACTTTGTTGCAAAGGACCCGTACATCAATAACGGTCTGGTCGCCTCATGGCGGATCAGGAAGTGGAACGTGGTGATCGGCGGATAGCTGCGCTACGGCGCGTCGTCCCATATTGGAGGCTGGAAGCCAAGCTCGCTTGCGATTTGGTCGGGGCCGTAGCCGGGCGAGACCTCCTTGCGTGTTCGAAGGTCCGAATAGAGCAGGAATACCATAATTGCCTGAATCGGTCCGGTAAGCGTGGGGGCGATGAGGCTCGAATACCAGTTACCGACGGTTTCAAGCCCCGCTCCGGTTGCAATGAGGCCGGGAAAGCCGACGGCGAAGACGGCGAGCGTAACCATGATGACGATACCGAATATCCGCCACCAGAAATTCTCCGTCAGCTCCCAGCTTCGACGGAGGGCTGCGACACCGGTCAAGCCCTCAAAGGCAATGACGGGCCAGATGAACGTCCAGCGGACGGCCACATACACGGTTATGACCACCGCGCCAACAAAACCGGTGAAGGACAGCAATCCGAACAGAGCGGCAACCAGGGCGGCATCCATAGCAGCGTTTGCAATCATGAACGGGACAATGAACAAGACGATCCAGACGGCAAAGACTACGGCCAGTGCTATCAACGTCGTGATAATCAGGCCTCCAACACGCTGCAAGGAAAAGGTCAAGGCTTCCGAGATCAGGACGCGCCCCACCACATAATGCGCGCCGATGACGAACATGTAGGCGCCCGCGGCCACGGCGGAAACCAGTAGAGCCGCAGCAACGACGAGTGACATTCCGAGGAGTTCGAGCGGCAAATCCTCCAACTGCAGCTCGGCAATCTCCTGGAGTTGCTCATTGGTTGGAGTCTCGTCCTCCGGCACGCTTGTGAGAATCTCGTCGATTGCGGGCTGATTTCCCTCGGGCAAAGCGGCATCGATACCGAACGTTGCACCGAAGATGACAGCGGCACTGATAACCGAGATGAGAAGCAGGCGAACAATGCGCGCCAGATAAACTGACCAGAGCTCCGCAAAGAGTTCATTCATTCCCCGCTCAGGGAATGCATTCTCACTCCGCACGTTCACGCCTCCGGAGAATCGTGGAGGCCAAGGCAGCTTGTTTAATGATCAACACCAACGCCGACGCCATGCGCCGGCCCAGCCGTGCCTAGCTGCCTCCGCCGGCTGCGCCCATGCCGCCCGCGCCGCGCTGCTGCAACTCAATGAAGACCATCTTTGTGCCAAGGGGGTGAACCCACGCCACGTTGGCATTGCCCTCTTCACGCTGGATGCGGCCGCCCTTTTCCTCGATGTTCTTGATGGTCGCCTCAATGTCATCGACCTCGAGGCAGACCATGTACATGCCCTCGCCCTTGGGGTTTCGCTCGTTCTTGCGCTCCTCCATCATCCGTGCTAGGGCGGTGTCCGGGCCGGCAGGCGTCATGACTTCGATCACAGGTTGGCCGTTGTAGCCAAGCATCTGCGCGCGGATACCAAACTGGTTGCCGCGAGCCTGGTTGAGTTCCTCAAGACCGAAGAGGTCTTTCCACAGCTGCACGCCCTCTTCCAGATCCTCCACCATGACGGCGTTGTAGCGAATATCGGTGATCATCGTCTCCCTCTCTCCCCGCGCCGCTAAGGCGCTTTCCCTGTTCATCAGTTGTACCGCGAGTGTGGACAATGGCAACGCGCTGTGTCAACGATGTTCCGCCCTCACCCCAACCCTCGCCATGGAGGAGAAGGTTACGAGGAGTCAATCTTGGGGCGTTCAAGCAACGCGGGCGGCCAGACGGCGCTGTCCACAACACCAACGAACGGCAGGTTCCGATAAAAGCCTTCATAGTCGAGGCCGTAGCCCACGACAAAGACCGGGTCTATGGAGAAACCGACATAGTCGATCTGAACTTCAACTTCGCGGTGGGCTGGCTTATCCAGGAGCGTACACACTTTGACAGAGGCGGGATTCTCTGCGAGAACCTTATCGACAAGCAGCTTGAGCGTGACGCCGGTGTCCACGATGTCTTCGACAATGAGGACGTCGCGCCCGCGCAAGCTCTCACGGAACGGGTTGGGCATCTCCACGGTATGGCCGCGTTCATCGATGAAGCGGTCAACGTGGACAAGCTCCACCGGCGCGGGGATGTCCATCTCCCTCACGAGGTCCGCGAGAAAGCAAATGACGCCATTCAGCGCGCCGACACAAACCACCTCTCCGTCCGCATACTCGGCGCTCAACTGTGCCGCCAGTTCTTTCACGCGGCGTTGGAGGCGCGTCTTGCTGATAAGGACGCGGTCGACGCCCTTGGCTGCGGGGCCCTCAAGGCCATTATTCCGCCGAGTTTTCTCTGTGCCGGAGGCCATGTGGAAAGCATAGCGGACGCGGGGCGATAGTGGCGAGATATTGTCGTTATTCTTGACCCTGTTTGGCGCGGTTCCCATACTCGAAAGTGTTATGGATATTCTTGAGCTGATAGACCGCATCCGACAGAATCACGCGATTGAGCACGCGACGATCGCGGTGCTCGGCCGCAAGCATGACCAATTTGGCCGGCTCGGCGGCAGCGCCAAGCAGGATGGCTTCTTCGTCTATGGTCCGACGACGGCAGACCGCATCGAGGATGCCGCGAAGGAAGCCGTCGAGCGGCTGAGGGCGGGAGAATCCGACCTGGCCATTTCGCCGTTCTGCGGCACGAATTTCCTGCTGGGCGGCATGACGACTGCCCTGCTGACGGGCTTGATTCTCGGCACGCGAAACCGCGTTGGGCGGCTGCCGCAGGCGATGGGACTTTCCGCGCTGGCGCTCATCGGCTCGTTCAGGGCGGGCGCGGTCGTTCAACGCAAGTGGACGACAAAGGCGGACATCGGCGGACTGGAGATCAAGAGCGTCTCACAGGTGAGCGGAGCGTATCGCCCCTTGCACCGCGTCTATACGTGGCTGCCGGATGTTGTAGACACTCCTCCGCCACAGAACGGGCCTGCCGAACCTAGAGCATAAGCGCCTAAGACTGCTGGGGCCTATTCGTTCACTAACAGGCTGCGCAACGCACGTGGCTTCGCCCATAGATTCGCGGCGCTATCATGGATGAGATGCCGCGACCTCAGCGCGTCCCTGTAGCTCAACCGGACAGAGCAGCGGACTTCTAATCCGCAGGTTGTGGGTTCGAGTCCCACCGGGGACGCCACTTCTCGATACAAACCAGGAGAGTTTATAGCATGATATCCGTGCTATTATGCTAGAGTGATAGTTTCGTTCAGGAATGATGGTGCTGAGGACATCTTCAATGGACGGTCGACTCCGGCGGCTAGGCGAGCATGTCCTCAGGGAATGTGGACAGTGGCACAACGAAAACTCGACCTGCTCGATTCCGCAATGACTTTGAGCGACCTTCGCATTCCTCCGGGCAACCGCCTGGAGCGACTAGCAGGTAATCGCAATGGTCAGCACAGCATTCGCATCAATGACCAATATCGAATCTGCTTTGAATGGACGGACGCGGGGCCTACAAGGGTCGAAATAACCGACTACCACTAGAGAGGAGGCTCAGACATGGTACGGATTCCGACAGATAGGGAGCCGACGCACCCGGGCGCGATGCTGTTGTATGAGTTCCTCGAGCCCATGGAGATGACCCAGCATGATCTGGCCGAGGCGATTCGGGTGCCGTATCAACGAGTGAATGAGGTTGTGCGGGGCCGCCGTGGTATCACGCCGAGTACCGCGCTTCGGCTTGCAAGGTTCTTTGGGAATACGCCCGGTTTCTGGATGAACCTGCAACTGCGTTGGGATCTATTCCATGCTGAACACGCTGAGGCGGAGCAGTTGCAGGAGATACGGCCGCGGGAGGGCGTTGAAGTTTCTTGAGGCCTTTGTGGGTTCGAGTCCCACCGGGGACGCCAGTATCCTTATGGAGACATAATCGAAACTAAACAGCTCTGAGCGCTTGGTGGGGAATAATGCTGTACGAGATGAGCAATAAGAGCCTGACCGGAATCGACAGGACTTCTTTTCATGAGCAAGGCGTCCTGGAGGCTGATCTGCAGGAAGCGTTGCGGGAGCATCCTGAAATCATTGAGCAGGGCCTGCTCGTCATCGCGGATGAGTTCACTGATTGGGAGGATGCCTGGCGGTATATCGACCTACTCTGCATCGATTCGTCCGGGAGACTGGTCGTCGTTGAGTTGAAACGTGGCGACGGTGTTCATATGGAGTTGCAGGCTATTCGGTATGCGGCGATGTTGGCGAACTCCACTACCCAGCGCATCATCGCGGGACACGCTGAGTATCTGCGCGTCAAGGGTATCAGTGGAACCGCTGAGGAGCGAATCCGCAAACATCTCAGGTTGGCGGCCGACGACGAACTATCCATCGCGACTGAGCGCCCGCGTATCATTCTCGTTTCGGAGGATTTTAACCGGGAGATCACGACGTCCGTCCTATGGCTGAATGAGATGGGGCTAGATATTCGCTGCGTCCGCGCCCGAGCGTACCGTCATCAAGGCAAACTTCTCCTGGACATCGACCAAGTCATCCCCCTGCCGGAGGCAGAAGATTATCTAGTTACGGCAAGAGGCCGAGAGCAGGAGACGCGGGCAGCGGAAGTCAATCAGGCACCGGAGCGGGTGCCGGACGCATCAGAGTTCATGGAATCAATCAGTGAACTCCCCGAAGAGTCACGATCACGATTCGACCAACTCCTAGCCTTTGTGAAACGACTGGAAAGCAGCGGGTTGGTTCGTTTCGTGAGTTATCGATACAAGCGCGGTGGCGCAGGGTTACAGCTTCTCATGCCGAAACATGGTACCCACCTCTCAATTGTGGGGAGCGACAACGGTCGACCGTTTGTCTATCTTTATCAGCCGTACTTCGATAGGTACGCTCCTGGGCACTCTGAAACTCTATGGGAAAAGTTCGATGTTGAACCACGCGATAAATCGGACGCCTGGCTTTATGACACGTTCTCCGAAGATGCCCTTGATGCTCTTTTTGATGCGTACCACGCAGCAAATCGAGAGTAACTCTACACCCCTATCCCTCTTCCTCTTCCGCGACGATGACGCCCTCCGTGCGTAGGCGTTCCAGCGTTTCTTCCGTGTAGCCGGTTAGGCCTTGCAAGACGGTTTCGTTGTGTTCGCCGAGGTCGGGGGCGGGGCCGAGGTCGCCGACGGGGGTGCGGGAGAATCGCAGGGGGGAGTTGACGACGGGGATGTTGCTGACGCGCGGGTGCGGGACATCCACTATCGCTCCACGGTACTGCACTTGCTCATCCGCGAGCACCTGGTCGATGCGATTGACGGGCCCGCATGCAATGCCGAGTCGGCCAAATTCGCGCAGCCAGGTGGCGGCAGGCTTGGAGGCAAGCGCGGCCTCCAATTCGGGAATCAGTTGATCGTAGTTCAGAGTACGGTGGTAGCCATCGACGTAGCGGACGTCGTCGATCATGTCCACGCGGTCTATGGCGGCGCAGAACAGCGGCCACTGGTCGTTCACGCCGCCGACAATCGCCACAACGATCCAGTCGTCCGCCGTCTTGAAGGCCTGGAACGGCGTGAACGAGGGATGGCGCGTGCCGATGGGGCCGGGAACGTGGCCGGTTGAGACATATCGGCCGACGGCGGCCTCAAGGATTGCCAACTGGCACTCCAGCATCGAGACGTCGATGTATTGCCCTGCCCCGCTGCGCTCCCGTTCCTGTACGGCGGCGAGGATGGCGGTTGTTGCAAAGAGTCCGGCGATCATGTCGCCGAGCGAACTGCCGGGGCGAACGGGGCCGCCGTTAGGCTCGCCGGTGATGCTCATGATGCCGCCCATGGCTTGAACGATGATGTCCAATGCCGGACGCTGGGCGTAGGGGCCGGTCTGGCCGAAACCCGAGATGGAGCAATAAACGAGGCGGGGGTTCACGGCTTGTAGGTCATCGTAGGAGAGGCCGAAATTGGCCATCGTGCCGGGAACGAAGTTCTCCACGAGCACGTCGCACTCAGCGGCGATATCCTTGAGCGCCTGCTGCCCGTCCGGGTGAGCGAGGTTTATGCTGACGCTCTGCTTGCCGCGGTTGACGCTGACAAAGTAATAGCTTTCTCCCTCGAAAAACGGGCCTGTGCCGCGGGAGAGGTCGCCGCCTTCGGGGCGCTCAACCTTTATGACCTCCGCACCCATGTCGGATAGAATCATGGTTGCAAACGGACCCGCAAGGATGCGGGTTAAATCGACGATTCGGAGACCTTCAAGTGGGCCACTCATACGTGTATGCCTTCCATCATTAGAGTCGCGCGCCAAAGCGCATCGGATTTCATTGTAGACGGGGGAGCGCCGCCGACGCGCTGCCACCGCAGCGGCGCGAGAATGGCATGATTCCCCTTTCGGACAACGCGGGCGAGCGGCACGGCGCGCCGTGGCTGACCATCACGCTGATCGTCATCAATGCTCTCGCGTTCCTGTACACGATCATCCTCGACCCGGAGCAGCGGGCGATATTCCATTTCCGATTCGGGGTGGTTCCCTACGAATTCACGCACGGAGAGCTATTCGACCAGATAATGTCGCTGCCCGAGTATGCGGCAGTCGCGCCTCTTGTCCCGTCATGGATGACGCTGTTCACGTCGATGTTCCTGCATGGTGGATGGGCGCACATCCTTGGCAACATGGTGTTCCTGTGGGTGTTTGGCGACAACCTCGAGCACCACTTCGGGCGGGTCGGATTTCTTGTTTTCTACCTGGCGACCGGCGTTCTCGCCTCCGCCACGCACATCCTGTTCAACTGGGACAGTACGATTCCGGCCATCGGGGCAAGCGGGGCGATCGCCGGAGTGCTGGGCGCGTACCTGCTGCTGTTCCCGCGCCGTCGGGTTCGGACGCTGTTCATGATGGGCTTGATCACGGTAATGGAGATACCGGCGGTTTGGCTGTTGGTCATGTGGATGGTGATTCAGCTTTTCCAGGGCGTCGGCGGGCTTGTCGTGGCCGGAGGCGGTGGCGGCGTGGCGTACTGGGCGCACGTGGGCGGATTTGTTGCGGGCGCCGGAATCGTTGCAGGATGGCGCATCTTGAGGCGGGAGCGAATCTGGCAGCCGAACAAGTATGAGACGAGACGATCCAGGCTGTACCAGTACGATGACGACGATGATGATGACTACTATCCACCGATGCCGCCGCGGTATCCGCCCTATCGGCGGCGCTAGCGTTTCAGGAGGCGAAGACCGTGAACGAGTATGAGCCGCAGGACCTCATCGGCCTCGCGGGCATGGTTTTCTACGGGCATCATGGCGCGACGGCGGAAGAACAGGCCGTTGGACAGCGATTCGTCGTCGATCTTGAAATGGCCATGGACCTCTCTGTCGCGGGACATTCCGACGATCTGAACGACACGGCTGACTATGGGCGGGCATTCGAGATTGTGCAGGGAGTGGTGGAGGGGCCGCCTCACGCGCTATTAGAGAGCCTCGCGGAGGAATCAGCTCAACGCTTGCTCGATGAGTTACCAATTGAGCAGGTGCGTATTCGAGTCAGCAAGCCGTCCGTACCCATCAGGGGGACGCTGGACAGCGCCTGGGTAGAGATAACGCGGCGGCGGTGATTGAGGAGGAACGCGGATGACCCTACCCGAATCACCTGACACCGAGACTTTAGTCCAACGCGTCATTGAAGGCGATGCTGCCTCTGTTGCGGCAGAACTCCGTGAACAGCTGCCTGCAGATGCAGCCGATGTCATCAATCAGCTGCCTGAGCACACACGGGCGGATATCCTTTCACATCTTTCTGCCCGCGACGTTAGCCGACTGTTGGAGTACCTGGTGCGGCACGGTGAGAGCGCAATTATGCCCCTGGCGCGGCTTCCAAGGGAAAGCCTCACCACGATATTCAATCGGACGCCGCTTGGCACTGCGGCACGCGCGCTGCGCGCGATGCCCGGAGAGGTTCGCTCAGAGATCGTTGAAACGCTCTCCGAGCAGGATTTTCTGCGGAATCTCCTAGCTCAACAAGAAGAAACGGCGGGAGCACTCGTTACAACGGAGTTCCTCGCCTTGCGCGAGCGGATGACCGTCATGCAGGCACAAGCGGCTATACGGACATCTGAAAGTCTCACCCGTAGACTCTCGCATGTGTTCATCGTGGACAGTGATGATCGGCTGGTCGGAAGTGTCAGTTTTCGACAGTTGCTGTTGTCACCGCAGAATCTGGCGCTTGGCCGCATCATGGAGCGCGACCCCATTTCCGTACCTTCCGGCACGGATCAGGAAGAGTGCGCGCGGATCATGGAGCGGTATCGACTGGACACGCTGCCGACCGTGGATGAGGACGGTCGCCTGCTGGGGTTCATTGATCTGCCAGAGGCCCTGCGCGTGGCGGAGGGTGAGGCGACCGAGGACATGTACATGATTGTCGGCCTCAGCGCTGAGGAGTCCGTCCAAACCGGCATAGCCCGGTCGATGCGTCTCCGGATGCCGTGGTTGTTTGTGAACTTGATTACGGCTTTCGCGGCGGCCGCCGTCGTTGGGATGTTCGAATCGACGATTGCCAGAGCGGCAGTGCTGGCTGCGTTCCTGCCCATTGTGGGTGGACAGGGCGGCAACGCAATCATCCAGACGGTGACCATCGCCGTACGCAGCATTGCGCTGGGTGAATTGACCCTGCGGAATGCACGACAGGTATTGGCAAAGGAGGTCGCGCTGGGGTTGGCACACGGGGCAGCAATGGGACTCGTCGCCGCTGTCGCAGCTTTCTTATGGTCTCAGGAGCTGGTGCTGTCGATCGCGCTGGGTATCGCAATGCTCATCAACATGCTGGTGGCAGGAGCGGCAGGGGTGCTGATTCCGCTGATTCTGCGCCGATTCGGTGTTGATCCCGCGTTGGCGGCGGGGATATTCGGGACGACGGTGACGGACGTTGTCGGATTCGGTGTGCTGTTGGCGCTGGCGGCGGTTTCTATCGCGGTGCTGGGATTATAGCGGGGTTAGAAGTCGTAGCGTTCCGAGCGCCACGGGTCTCCGTTGCCGTTGTAGCCGTGCAGTTCCCAGAACCCACGCTTGTTCTCCGGCATGAGCTCCAACGCCTTGATCCACTTGGCGCTCTTGTAGGCGTAGCGGTCAGGCACGATGAGACGGGCGGGACCGCCATGCTCAGTTTCCAATGGCTCTCCGTCATGCCGGTGCGCGATCAAGACGTCGGGATTCAACAATGCCGCTAGCGGCAGATTCGTCGTGTACCCGCCGTAGCAGTGGGCCATGACGTGGGTTGCGGTTGGACGGATGCGGGCCTCGTCGAATAGATCGCGCACAAAGACGCCCTCCCAGCGGTTGTCGAGGCGGGACCATCCCGTGACACAGTGAAAATCCGTGGTGACGGCGTCGTTGGCGCGAGTGAGGAATTGCTCCCATGTGAGGCAAATCGGGTTATCGACGAGACCCATGACCTCAAACGTCCACGTGGAGAGGTCAATCTGGGGGATTTGTCCGTAGGAGAGAACGGGGAACTTCTGCGTGACGGTTTGGCCGGGTGGAACGCGATCCTTGTCCACTGCTGCTGTGCCGCCGAACATCCGCTGTGCCGTGTCGATAATGCCCATGTTCCAATTCTACATGCGCGGCATGAAAGCAAACGGGTGAGTGTCAATCTGATGGCATACTGTCGATGAGGAATCCTGGGGCAGGAAGGCTCGCCGAGGGGGGACACGATGACTACCGAGGACTATGCCCATCCGGAGTACCTGGTGGAGGCGGATTGGCTGGCAGAGCACTTGAACGATGCCAACGTCGTGGTCGTGGACTGCGACGTTGACGCGGGCTACAACAGGGGCCATATCCCGGGTTCGGTTCTGATCCCGGACAACTTCGTGAAAGACCCTGACACGAATCGCACGCTGATGATGACACCCACGCAGTTCAAGGAGATGTGCGAGGGACTCGGCATCAGCGATGACACGTTAGTGATCTCTTACGACAACGCACAGAGTGTGACGGCAGCTCGGCTGTGGTGGGTGCTCAACACGTACGGGCATCAGGGCGCGCGGGTACTGAACGGGGGCTGGCGGGGTTGGGTCACAGGCGGCCACACGATCAGTTTCCAGCGACCGGCGCGGGCGGAAGGCGTGACGTTCACGCCTAACCTTGATGACTCACTGCTGGTGACGGTGGAAGGGTTGAAGGAGGCATGCACGCTCGAGGATTCCGTTGTTTGGGACGTTCGCACCGACGGCGAATGGGACGGATCTAACAATCGCGCCAACGCGCGAGCCGGGCATATTCCCGGGGCCGTTCACCTTGAATGGCTGAACCTGATGGACCGCGAGACGCACCGGTTCAAGTCGGCGTCCGAGATACGGAGACTGCTGTCAGAACACGGCATCACGCCGGACAAGAATGTTTATACATATTGACAGGGCGGCATCCGTGCGGCGCACGGAGTATTCGTCATGCGGCTTGTCGGTTACGAAAGCACGCGGAACTACGACGGTTCCATGCGGGAATGGGCGAATCGAGACGATACGCCGCTTGAGGTGTGAGGGCGCTCATGTCCTTCGACAGGCTTCCTTCGACAAGCTCAGGATGAGCGGTGGGGGGAGGCGCTGTAGGATGGGCGGTGAGGGTTAGGCGCCGGTAGAGCCGTGTCCGCCGCCACCCCGCTCGGTCGCTCCAAGGTTTTCCGCGATTTCCAGTGACACGTCAGCGCGGATTCCGACAACCATCTGCGCGATCCTGTCACCGCTGTGAACAACGTGAGGCGACCGGTTTCCCACGGTGTACATGGTGACGAAGACCTCTCCCCGATAGTCGCTGTCGATGGTCCCGACGGTGCTCATCACTCCTCTGCTGCTGAGGCCGGAGCGTGGGCGGATCTGGACATCCAGAGTTGGAGGGAACTCGAGAGCGATGCCGGTTGGAATCATAACCGGGTCAGGGCCAACGATGATCTCTGCTTCTCCGTCCTGCAGGCAGGCGTAGATATCAAAGCCCGTTGAGCCGGGTGTGGCCCGGAACGGCAGACGCGCGCCCTCGCGGAGCAGGGCGACACGGATGACTGCGGTGGGATCAGTTTGCACCTACCCACAATAACGGAACGGGGCGCGGTGGGCCGGGCGGCCCTCCACGCCCCGTAAGTCTTTGAGTGTCGGAATCTAGCGGGAGCGTCGACCCAACGTGCCGCGCGCCAACATGACACCGGTGCCGGCTAGGGCGAATCCAAGCATGGCGATGAACAGCAGGGTCATGGAGCTCAGCGAAACGTCTCCACCCTGAATAGGCGGCGGCGGTTCCTCCCTGAACAGGGCGAACTGACCGGCCCGGGCGACCTTGGCCGTAACGACCATATCGAACGGGTTAGTGGATGTTTCGACAGTCAACCACATATTCCTGCCGGCATCCCATGCGCGAACGACGAACGCGTCCGGGTCATTCTCTGCCTCTTCCCATTCGGCATCCGTCAGATCCAGATTGAGCATCATGGTGGGGTTGAAGCGGGCTGTTTCACTCGCATCCTCGCCGTCAATGGTGACGGACACCGTAACGGCGCGGCGCAGGTATTCTGCTGTACTGCCGCTCGGCTTGCTCGGATTGGGCGCAATCAGCGTGGGCATCGTCTGGCTTTCTTCCAGATCAAGCGGCTCAATCGTGATGGAGGCCGACGGCATCTCATTGCCGTCCACTTGCAACGCGCGAGGCTGAATCATGAGGGATCCCGCTGCATCAAAGCCGGGGAAGAATGATCCCGGAATGTTCAGGTTGATCCCTGAGTCATATTCAAAACTGGCGCTGACGCTATCTGCTTCGCCCGCTGGGGTCTCTTGCGCCAGGGCGACGGTAATGGAGGCCAACAGCAGTCCACCAACGATTCCCAGCACGCCGAGCAACTTCAGGCGTCTGCTCACGCCCGCATGTGTCCATGGCATGACACACCACTCCTCTTTGGGCCTTAGCCCACTTTCTCAACTGCTCCCGTATCCCGCGCTTTGACCCTCGAAGGGTCACCATACCCAAAACAAAACGAGAATTTGTTTTGAACCGAGTTTGAATTATAAGCCCGTTTGGTGCTCTGGTCAATCGCTCAGACGTTCAGATTGTGGGAAGCGCGCGGCCGGTCTGCGAATGCATCACCCGGACACGGCGCGGAAGATCGAATCGGGCGCCCTGTTGAGCCTGCCATCCCCGGATGCGATTTTGCCGGGCCAGGACGGGAAGGATATCCGTCACCCAATCCGCGTTCACTCCTGCCTGCTGCAACGGTTCCACTGCCTCCGGTTCGATGATGTAGACGCCGACTCCGACAAAGATCTCCGGGTCGGCCGGGAACGGTGGATCAGTCAGAATCTGTTGCACGAAACCTGAGGAGGAATCCGTTTGCGCGCGGGGCAATCCTGCTGTTTCCCCTATTTCGTCGGCCAGGCACATGGTGAGATCTGCGTCCACGGAGCGATGCGCATCGTACATGGCAGTGAGCCGGAAATCCGTGGCGAGAGCGCCGTCAATGACGAGAGTTGACTCGGTTATGTGGTGACGGGCAGCCATAAGCGCGCCGCCTGAGCCAGGCGAGCCGTCCTGTCGAATATGTGTCGCCCTGACTCCCCAACGGCTTCCGTCGCCAAAGTAGTGAACGACCATGCCGGGCAAGGCGCGCGAAACGAGCCACACGTCGGTTATTCCCTGCTCTGCGAGATGTCGGAGAAGCGCGTCGGCAGCGGGCATGCCGTTCACGTCCCTAAAGGCCGGATGAGGGCCTGCAGCGGGCAGGACGGCACGTGGGTCAAAACCGTCAATCAGGATGATGGCGCGCGTGAGCTTATCCGGAGGCCTCATGCGTCCAGTTTCTCATTCTCGCCCACGCGGGGAAATGAAAGGGGCGCCCTTTGCGGGCGCCCCCATTCGCGACCGTATTTCAAAGTCTAGTTGGGAACAAGGACAACCTTGCCAGCCACGGCCTCGGTCTCAAGCAGGACCTGGCCTTCGCCTGCGTCCTTCATAGGCAGGACGCGGTCGATGACCGGCTTGATGTGACCTTCCTGCACCTGGTCCAGAGCATCCTGCAACTGGTGAACCGTGCCCAGGGTGGAACCAACCAGCTTGACCTGCCGGAAGAAGATGTGGCGTAGGTCAATGTTGGCGTCGTAGCCGCTGGTTGCGCCGCTGGTGACCACGGTGCCGCCCCAACTGGCGAGCTGGATGCTGAGTCCCATGGTGGCCTGACCGGGGTGTTCAAACACGATCTCTGCGCCGCGCCGCCCCACAATGTTGCGCATCTCTTGCCGGACATCCTGCGTCTTGCGGTTGATCAGGTACTCCGCGCCGAGCTCCTTGCACAACTCCAGCTTCTCGTCGCTGGAGGCAACAGCAATCGGATGCGCCCGGAACAGTTTCGCAATCTGGATGGCCATTACGCCCAGACCGCCCGCCGCGCCCCAGATCAGGACATGGTCGCCGGGCTTGATTGGAGCCTTTTCAACCAGCTTGCGCCACGTGGTGACGAGAACAAGCGGGAATGATGCAGCCTCTTCATGCGTGAGATTGGTGGGCTTGGGAACGGCGTTCTCCGCCGGCACCCTCACATACTGGCCGTGCGCCCCATCGAGCGCGGGCCAGTCATATCCCCAGATGTTGCACTCCTGTCCGGTGCGATTATTGAAAGCCGGACGGCCGCAGTGGACGACCACCTCGTCACCGATAGAATGCGACGTGACCTCGCTGCCCTTGTCAACGACAACGCCAGATGCGTCGCTGCCGGAGATATGGGGCAGAGCCACTTCCATGGGCGCTCCGCGGCGTCCCCAGACATCGTTGTAATTGATGGCGGTTGCCTTGACCTCAATGACGACGTCATTCGGACCTGGCTTGGGGTCCTCAATGTCCTTCCATTGGAGGACTTCGGGTCCGCCATATTCATCGAAGACGAGTGCCTTCATGCCAATTTCCCTCCCTTACCGTCAGTGCGGCGCACGACGATGTATCAATATCTTTTCAGGGGCGCGCGAAACAAGTTGATCTTCACCTACCCCACCCGTCGGGCTATGGCCGCGACGCGGCTAATCGCCCGTCCGCCCAATGTAGCACAGGGAGCGGACGGGCGTCATGGCCAACCTTGTTGTTAGGGCGCGCGGCTTGGGCGGGCCATCTGCTCAGCGGCGATGGCCTGATCTTCGTCGGTGAACGCGTCGTTCATGTATTGGAACCCGGCGCGCATCCCCTGCTCTGCCGTGACACGATCCACGTCCTGCAGGCCCTTCGGCAGGTCCTCCGGAGAGGACGCGTAGGACACGTACATCAGGTTCTCCGCGTACTCGTACGCCTGGAACATGCCCTGCGACTCGTAGTAGTAGTTGATGGCGCGCTTGTTGAGCTCCGTGGACGCGGGCGGCAGCTTGGAGATGGTGTTGGCGAGCGTCCAGACGTGGTCGTCAAGCTCATCTCGTGCAACAACCTCGCTCACCAGGCCAACACGCAAGGCTTCCTGCGCGTCCATCATGTTTCCGGTGAAAGCAAGCTGCTTCATCTTCTTCATTCCAACCAGCTCCGGCCAGATCATGTACGTCGCCACGCTGGCGTAGCGCGCGGGCGGGTAGCCGAAGAGCGCATCGTCAGACGCGATAGTGATGTCGCAGTGGCAGGCCAGTTGGCCGCCGCCGGCGAGGCTGAATGAATGGCACTGAGCGATGACCGGCTTGCGGTTGTTCCAGATCCAGCGGCGATACATCGTCGTGGGGTGGTCGCTGGTAATCATGGTCAGGGCATCGCGCGGCAGGTTGCCCTCGGACTGGACGTTCATGTCGTAGCCCGCGGAGAATGCCCTGCCCGCGCCCTTGATGACGATGCACCGGACGGTCTCGTCCTTATCCGCCTCTTCGAGAGCGCTGCCGAGGTCTGCGAGCAGCCCACGGCTCAGCGCGTTCAGCCTCTCAGGGCGGTTCAGCGTGATGTAGGCGACGTTGCCGCCTGCTGCCTCACGCAGTTCATAGATGATGTTCTCGTAGTCCGTCATCTCTTCTCTCCTCCTTTATCCCCCAGTCTTCCCCAATCCTCTCACGTTCACTTGTTGTCTGTCAGCGCGGCGCGGCGTCCGCAACGAATCTCCGGTGCCAATCATGGATAATGCCGCGGTCACGGTCAAAGGCAAGGTCCGGCAGGTCATCGGCAGGAAAGTAGTCAACCGCGAGACTTTCATCACCCGGCCTCGGTTCTCCTTCCACGATGTGTCCCCGATACACGACGAGGATTACGCGGTTGCCCGTCTCTGAATGGAGTCCCAGCAAGCCGTCCAGTTCGACGGTTACGCCGACTTCTTCCTGTGTCTCACGGATTGCGGCGTCCTCCACCTTCTCACCGGCATCGACGAATCCCGCAGGATATGACCACAGATCCTTGCGGGGATGGTGGGCGCGCTGCATGAGGAGCACACGTCCCTGTTCGTCACCGATCAACACGCCGACGGCGACCTTGGGATCCGTGTAGTGGACGTAGCCGCAGTCCTCGCAGGCGGGGCGCATTGAGCCATCGATCTCGCGCTCAACGAGTTCCTTACCACAGTTCAGGCAGAACTTCGCCTGACCGTGCCCGTGCATAATGGGCGGGTGACCGCCCTGCTGGTTATCGGCCATCCATCAGCCTCACGACTGAGCCAATTCGTCTCGAATGCGTCTCTGCCCTAGCGGAACGGGCCGTCACGCGCATCGAGGAACGCTCTCATGCCCTGCTCCTGCCGCACGTTGCCAAGGTGCTCCCGCTCGGGAACATCCGGAGTGAGCGACTCAATCATGCGCAGCATGAGGTGGTCGTCCTGGCCTTTCTTGAAGCCCTGCGCGTCATAGACGGCGTTTATGGAGCGCTTCATCATCTGGAGGGCGAACGGCGGCACCTGCGCGATGCGGCGGGCCATGGCCATCGCCTCGTTCAGTGCCTCTCCCGCCGGAACAACCTTGTTGACCAGATCCCATTTCTCTGCGGTCTCCACGTCGATGAAATCGCCCGTGTAGTAGAACTCCCGCAAGTGGCGGTTGCTCGTGATGAACGGCAGCAGAACATGGGGCGAGTGCGCGACGTGGCGGATCTCCGGCTCGCCGAACTGCGCCCGCTCTGACGCGACGATAAGGTCACAGCTCATGGCGAGGACATTGCCCGCCGCGGCCGCCGGACCGTCCACCGCCGCGATCCATGGCACACGCGAGTACCACGGACGCGAGACAAGAATCGCCTGCCAATGGGTATGCTCCCATCGCTCCGTCGCGCTGTAGCTCGCCCTCTCCTGGTTTGGGGTGAGGTCGTAGCCCGCGCAGAAAGCTGGGCCTGCGCCGGTGATGACGCCGATGCGCACGTTGTCATCGCTCTCAACCGCATCAAAAACTTCTTCGAGCTCATGGAGCAGCTGCGGGTTGAGCGCGTTGCGGCGCTCGGGTCGATTCAGCGTGACGAGAGCAACCCCGTCGTCTCCAACCTCATACAGCAGGGTTTCAAAATCAGCCATGTGGAATATCCCTCCCCCAGAATGAACGTGGCGGCCATCCTCAGCCGCTCATTGAGTATACGTTACTGGCTGATGCGAACTGTAGGGACTACACGTATTCCTTGACGCGTTCGGCGAGGCGTTTGGTCATGCCGGGGGCGGCGGAGAGGTCGTCAATTGAAGCTTCGCGGATGGCGTCGAGGCTGCCGAAATGGCGCATGAGCATGCGCTTGCGGCGCGGGCCGATGCCGGGCACCGCGTCCAGCATGGATTCCATCCCCTTCTTCTGGCGGACGCCGCGATGGAACGTGATGGCGAACCGGTGGGCCTCGTCGCGAGCGCGCTGAACAAGGTAGAGGGCGGGCGAGGTGCGTGGCAGCATGATTGACTCAGCCATCTCCGGCAGAAAGACCTCTTCTTCCTGCTTGGCCAATGATGCGAGCGGAATCTGGTGAAGACCCAGCTCGACACGCATCACTTCAGCGACGGCGTTGAGTTGTCCCTTTCCACCATCGATCAGCACGAGGTCAGGCAGCGTCATGAACGAGCCGTCTTCCGTTTCCTTCTTCGTGCCGCCGCGTTCGTCCTTGTTGCGAGACGGGGCGGACTTGAACTGCGCGATGACCTCTTCAGCGTCTTCGGCTGTTGATGCAAGCCCACGCGCGGCGCTGCCCAGCGCTCCTGAGCGCTGGAAACGACGTCGGATGACTTCCTGCAGCGAGGCGAAATCGTTCGCGCCTTCCACTGTCTTGATCCTGAAACGACGGTAGTGGTCCTTGAGCGGCTGCCCGTCCTGGAACACAACCATGGAGGCGACAGAGTTCGTTCCCTGCGTGTTGGAGATGTCATAGCACTCAATACGGCGCGGGAGCTCGGGGAGGTTGAGCTGTTCCTTGAGTTCCGCTAACGCCGTCTCAGTGGCCGCCTCATCCGCGAGCACCTTGATGCGAAGGGCTTCAAGGCCCTGTAGGGCGTTTTCAGCAACGAGTTCCAGCAGCTTCTTGCGCTCGCCGCGCTGCGGCACGATGAGGCGTACCTTGCGGCCTTCCCGCCGCTCCTCAAGCCATTCCGTGATAGCGGGGCCGTCGGCAACGGCCGCTTGCGTCAGGATGCGCGGCGGCACGACGGGGCTGTTCACATAGAACTGCTTGATAAATCCGGCGAGAACCTCACCATCCGTTTCGCCGAGTGTGCCGTCCAACAGGAAATTGTCGCGTTCAAGCAATCTGCCGCCGCGGACGAAGAACACCTCGGCCCATGCCTCGTTGCCGGCGCGGGCGATGGCGATGATGTCCTCGTCGACGGCATGTGTGGAGACGGCCTTCTGCTCAGCAGAGACGCGGTTGATGGCGTTGAGCTGGTCGCGGAAGAATGCCGCGCGTTCGTATTCAAGGCTGTCCGACGCGTCCATCATCTTGCGCTTGATGTCCTTCGCGATGGTGGCCTGCTTACCCTCCAGGAACGCGGAGACCTGCCCGATAACCTCGCGATAGTCCTCGTTGGATACCGCGCCTATGCACGGGCCGAGACAGCGTTTGATGTGGTAATCAAGGCACGGACGCGGGTCTGTGCCGGTAATCTCCTTGGTGCAGGAGCGGTAGGGGAACAGCTTGTTGAGCAGGTCAAGGGTCTTGCGGACGCTCGATGCGCTGGCATACGGCCCGAAATAGCGCGCGCCGTCATCCTGCATCCGCCGTGTGATGTACACACGCGGCCATTCTTCACGCACGTCAATCTTGAGATAGGGGTAGGTCTTGTCGTCTTTCAGGCGGACGTTGAACCGCGGCTTGTGGCGCTTGATGAGCGTGTTTTCGAGAATCAAGGCCTCCGCCTCAGTCGTCGTGACGATGCAGTCGAGATCAGAAGCACGCTGCGCGATCTGGAAAGCCTTGGTTCCCGGCGTCAGGGCGTCCGAGCCGAAATAGGAGCGCACGCGATTGCGGAGGACGGCGGCCTTGCCAACGTAGATCGGCTTGTTACGCGCGTCACGAAAGATGTAGACGCCGGGCTGTATGGGCAGGCCGCGGGCGACCTTGGCGAGATCAATGCTCATCGTGCGCTCATTCTATCGCGCCGCGACACGATATGAGTGGGGGGATTCTTCGCTGCGCTCAGAATGACGCCAGCCGCTAGAGAAAGACAGCGGCAGCGGCGAGAGCGGCAGCGGTGACAACGGCGGCAAGGCCGATGGAACGAAGATCCCTGACGGAATCACGGCGGATTCGCTCTTCGCGCTGCGCTTCAAGGGCCCGTGCGGATGACGTCGCTCCGCGTCGAAGAGCGCCAACTCCTCTGCCTCTTGTCCGCACACCCGTTTGCGCGGCAGCGGGCGTCTGCGAGGCCGCGGCCGTGGCAGGCTCAGGCGCCACCGTTGGTGTATCTTCGGGTGTCGCAGGAGGAGCGCTGCCACGAGCAGCCCTCACGATGCGCCCCGGTGAGACGGGCGGGGCCGGACGAGGCCGTCGCTCAGCGGCAGGGCCGCGTCGTTTTCTATCTTTTCTACTTGGTTTACCTGGCATTACTCTCGTCTCTCCATTCCCACGCTGTTACTCACCTTAAGTTTCATCGCAAAGGAGCTGTTCGTCCAGAGCGCGTGCGCCTGTTGCAACCATTTGCGCGTAGTGCTTGATATCGAGTCGATCGACACGGAGCACCATATCGAACCAACTGGGGTCAAACGGGTCCACGCCAAAGAATTTCCTCAGAAACGCCTGCCGGTGATGTTCCTGATCGTCGACCTCCCGACGTGCCTCGTCCTCCGACAAGCTGTTCCGGTTGGCCCAGCGTTCGATTCGCGCGTCACGGGGCGCCAAGGCGAGGACGTTAAAGACACGCGGGTTGTTCCTGAGGATGTATGTTGCTCCCCTACCGATGATGACGACGCGGGGCAGGCGGGCAAGCTCCTGGATTATCTCCGTTGTTACCTCAAGGAAGCGCTGATCATCAAGGGTTTGTTCATCAGTGCGCGGCTCCGCGGCGGCCTGCTCATAGGTGCGCGAGAGGATCGGCTCGCCGCTCATGTATGGATCGGCGGTGTAGCTGGCAGCGGAGCGTTGGATGAATGTCTGAAAGACCCGAGCGATGCGATCCGTCAGGCTATCGACGCGCATATCACGCGCATCCCATTCTTCAATGCTCATACCAGTGCGGCTCGCAGCTTCGCTGAGGAGGAAGTTATCAACGAATTCAGCTTCAAGCTGTGCAGCGACTTCCTGGCCGATATCCTGACCGCCGCTGCCGATCTGTCCTGCAATCGCTACAACAGCCATGACGCCCCCTATCCCCCGCGGATTCTACCGCGTGCGCCTTCGCCCAGCGAACGCTCACATCATGCCACGATGGGCAGCTTTAGGCGATAGGAGTGCCGAACGTATCAGGACAGGCTATCCGGCGGTGACGGCGTCGCGCTCACGGCCGTAGCGGGCGCGAGGATGGGCGCGGTCGTATTCATCACGCAGTTGGTCATGGGCCAGACGCGTGTAAATCTGGGTGGTAGAGATACTTGAATGCCCGAGCAATTCCTGGACGTGGCGGAGCGCTGCGCCACCGCGCAGCAGGTGTGTTGCGAAACTATGACGAAGTGTATGCGGCGTGATGCTGTGCGTGATGCCGGCCTCGGCGGCAAGCGACTTGAGGAGAAGCCAAAAGCCCTGCCGGGTGAGGCGGTTGCCGCGCCGATTCAGGAACAAAGCAGGCTCGTCACGCCGGCGGCGGAGCCTCGGGCGGGCTTCATCAATGTAGGCGCGCAAGGCACGAATGGCCTCAGGGTAGACGGGAATAATCCGCTCCTTGTACCCCTTGCCTCTGCATCGTACATAACCTTCGTCGAGATTGACGTCGGCAACGCTCAAGGAGACGAGTTCCGAGACACGCATCCCCGTCGCATAAAGGAGTTCAAGCATGGCGGATGCGCGCATGGCTTCCGGCGTTGATTTGCCTCTCGGTTGATTCAAGAGCGATTCAACTTCATCCACACCGAGCGGCGACGGCAGCGCCCTGCCCACCTTCGGTGAACTGAGTCCCTCAGAGGGGTCGGATTCAAGAAGGTCATGTGTTGTCATGAAGGAGAAGAACGACTTCACGGCGGCAACCTTACGTGCAATGGTGGTGGTGGCGTACTCCCGGGATTTGAGGTTGTTAACAAATCCAAGGAGATGGTCACGTGAAACGTCCGCCCACGATTCCGCAGGCGCCAGATCCTCCGACGGGGCGGCAAGCCACTCTGTCAGTTGGGTCATGTCACTGCGGTAAGCCTCTGATGTATTGGCAGAGAAGCCTTTGACAGTGGTGAGGTACACAAGGAAATCTCGTACACCCTGATCAAGCATTCCGGGGCCGTCCTTTTGAATAGTTATGGATGCGTTACGTCACGTCTAGAGAAGAATATCACAAAGTCTGACGAGTAAGGCGTTTCGTTGCCGTGATTCATCGATTCGTCAGATGTGACGGCGTGGGCATAGAATAGTGAGACGGCAGGTTGCAGCCGCAGGGCGCATGACCCAGCCAATTCTAACCAGCGAGGTAGCACAGCTTGAACGTTCTTGCCGCCATCAACATTGGGATTGACCCCACGATCTTTGAGATTGGCCCGTTCCTCGTGACGTGGCACGGATTCTTTACGGCGGTGGGCATTGTTGCCGTCGTTATCTGGGCCGTGTACATGGGCCGCAAACACGGCATCCATGAGGACGCCGTTTACGGCACGGCCGTCTGGGCCGTGTTGGGCGGCTTGATCGGCGCGCGGCTGGTCCACGTGATTGACAACTGGGACTACTACGCGACCGATCTGCTGCTCATTCTCCGCATCTATGAAGGCGGAATCGGTCTTCTCGGCGGCATCCTTGGGGCGACGCTCGCCGGCACGTTCTACGCGTGGCGGCACCGCTATCCCGTGGGGCGCATGGTGGACCTGGTCACGCCGGGGCTGTTGCTTGGCATGTTCCTCGGACGGTTCGGAGACATTATCAACGGCGAGCATTTGGGCGAGACGCTGGTGAGGCCGTGGGCGTTCCTGTACACACATCCGGGCAGCCCGGCGAACGGCGAGGGCCCCATGCACCCGGTGATTGTGTATGAGATGGCGCTGGACGCCTTCATTGGAATCGTCACCTACTTCCTGATCGGACGGCTGCGCCCGGACGGCTCGGTCTTCTTCATGTACCTGCTGATGTATGGGCTTGGCCGATTCGTGATCCAGTTCATGCGCCGGGACGCCGTGTGGTTTGCGGGGCTCCAGCAGGCGCATCTGTTAGCTATCCTTCTGGTGGTGATTGCGCTGGCATTCCTTATTACACGGGTGCGACTGGCAAATTCGGGAGATGACGGATCCGACGAGTCGGACGATGACTCAGAGGAGGCGGAGGACGGCCAGACGGACGCGCCGCCGCAGCCGGCTTAGATTCCTCGACTACGCTCGGAATGGCAGGAGTTAGGCTGAGGGGCGGAAGTCCTGCACATTGAGTTCCAGGGTGGGTGGGCGGTTTGCGTTGGGGCCGCCGTCGTTCTCCTGGAACTGGAAAGCGACATCGATCTCTCCCCTCGCCTGCCCTGCCTTGCCGCCCTGTCGAAACGCGATCGCGTTCCACTCTATACCCGTATCCGCTTCTGCCAGTGAGAGGCGCAAGTGTGAGCCGTCCCCGACCCTACGGGCTGACATGACGCGCATTTTCCCTGCAAGAAAAATCGGTTTCCTGTTGCCTTCACCGAATGGTTCGAGCCTTGTCATGTGGGAGTTGAGCTCCGCAGCGATGCGTGTGGGCGCTCCCTCAGCGTCAATGGCGAGCACGGGATGAAGGTCGACACCGTCCAAGGCACTGGCGGCCAGATCACGCAGCCTGTCGCGGAAAGCGGGGAGGTTGCTTTCGAGGGCGGAGAAACCGGCGGCGCGATGGTGTCCGCCGAACTGAGTGAGCAAGTTCGAGCATTGCTTTAGCGCGTCGTCGACATCGAACTCCTCAATGCTGCGGGCGGAGCCGCGGATCAACCCATCGCCATCGGTGGAATAGACGAAGCTCGGGCGATAAAACTCGTCCATGAGTCGACCGGCAACAAGGCCGACAATCCCGGCGGGAATATCGGGCGCGCCGACGACGATGGCAGGCGCCTCCATATCGTCGTCCGTCATGCGCTCCCGGATTTTGTTGTATGCCTCTTCGGTGAGTTCGCGGCGGCGCTGATTGAGTTCATCCAGTTGGACGGCGAGAGTTCGGGCCTCCTCCTCATCTATTGTGGAAAGCAGGCGAAGCGCATCATTCGCATGGGAGAGGCGGCCCGGGGCGTTGAGGCGCGGGGCAATCTGAAAGGCGATGTCCTCGGATGTGAGACCGGCAAGGGGTCGGCGGGCGATCGACGCGAGGATGCGGATGCCGGGACGTCGCGTGTCCCGCATTTGGGTCAAGCCTTCATTGACCAGGTAGCGGTTCTCCTCGATCAGGGGTGCAACGTCCGCGACGGTGCCGAGCGCCACGAGTTCAAGGAGAGCATCCGGCACTTCCTTATCGAGTTCCCGATAGAGACCCTGGGCGAGCTTATAGGCCACGCCGACACCGGCAAGTTTCGGCGACGGGTACGCGGACTCTCGCCGCATGGGGTTAACGACGGCGGTGAAATCAGGCAGAGCATCCCCGGGCATGTGGTGGTCCGTCACGATGATATCCATGCCTTTGGGCGGCGCAGTTCCCTCATTGACACCGCCGACCCCGCAGTCTGCCGTGATGACAAGCGTGCAGCCGTCATCATGGAGCGACTTGAGTGCCGCGCGATTCACGCCGTGTCCTTCGGAGCGCGAGGGAATATAGGTGGTCACCGAGAGGCCGAGGTTCTGCAGCGCCTCACTCAGGAGCACAGTGCCGGTGACGCCGTCGGAGTCGAAATCGCCGTAGATTCCTACTCTCTCGCCGCCGAACATAGCCTGACGGATACGGTGAATGGCTGCGTCCATACCGGGGATGTCGCTGGGGTCGCCGTTCAGGCGCTCATCAGGACGGAGAAAAACATCGGCGGCATCTGCGGTCTCGATGCCGCGGTTGACGAGGATCTGCTGAAGTGTTCGCGGGAACGCGGTGAGGGACTCACGCGCCTGTGGCGACGGCGGTTCCGGCAGTGCCCACCGGCGTTCAACCGTCATGGCAGGCGGCGGCTAGTCCGCGAACTTGCGGAAGATGATTGCCGTGTTGTGGCCGCCGAATCCAAACGTGTTGGACAGGGCGCTGTTGACGGGGCCGGTGCGAACCTCATGCGGCGTGTAATTCAGGTCGCAATCCGGATCCGCGTTTTCGAGGTTGATAGTCGGGGGGATTTGGTCGTTCGCGACGGCAAGCGCACAGATGGCGGCCTCCAACGCGCCGCCCGCGCCAAGCAGGTGGCCGTGCATCGACTTGGTTGAGGAGATCGGCACGGAGTAGGCCGCCTCGCCGAAGACGGTCTTGATGGCCTTGGTTTCCTCGCGGTCGTTGATGGGCGTTGATGTGCCGTGCGCGTTGATATAGCCAAGCTCGCCGGGGGAAAGCTCTGCCCTGTCGAGAGCCTTGCGCATGGCGCGCACCGCCCCCTCGCCGTTCTCGGCGGGGTGTGTGATGTGATACGCGTCTGCCGTGGATGCGAACCCGGACAGTTCAGCGATGATGTTCGCGCCGCGCGCCTTCGCGTGTTCAAGGTCTTCCAGGACAAGCACGCACGCGCCCTCGCCCATGACAAAGCCGTCACGATCGACGTCAAAGGGGCGGGAGGCTTGTGAGGGCTTGTCATTGCGCTTGGTGGACAACGCGCCCGCCTGGCTGAAACCGGCGAAAGCGATGGGTGTGATGGTGGCCTCCGCGCCGCCCGCCAAGGCGACCCTGGCGTCGCCGCGTCGGATGAGATCTGCCGCCGCGCCGATGGAATCGGAGCCGGAGCAGCAGGACGACGTGACGGAGTAGGCGGGGCCGCGCGCGCCAAGCGCGATGGACACCTTGGACGCGCCCATCTCTGTCACCATCATGGGCATGAGGAACGGGCTGACGCGGTTGGGGCCGCGCGTGGAGAGGGTTTCCACGGCGTTCTGGACGGTGCCGATGCCGCCGTAGCCGCTTCCGATGATCGTGGCGACTTCATTGCGGTTATCGTCCGTGACCTCAAGGCCGGACTCCGCGACAGCCTGGTCGGCGGCGGCCATGGCGAACTGGATGTAGCGGTCGGTCTGCCGGACTTCCTTGCGATCCATGAATGTGGACGGATCAAAGCCCTTGACCTCGCAGGCGATGGTTGTGGGGTACGGCTCCACGTCAAAGAGGGAGACGGTATCCGCGCCGGACTGCCCGGCGAGCAGGGATTCCCACGTGGTCTGCGTATCAAGGCCAAGGGGCGTCACCATGCCGACGCCGGTCACAACGATTCGAGTCACTCTCAATAACTCCTGTAGAAGATTCTCCGCGCCTGCTGCCATCTGGGCGGCTGGCTAGATGATACGGGGACGCGCGGCATGGGGACAAGAGAGGGGGCTGGGAGGGGCGGAATGGTAGGATTGTTCGAGAAGGTGAAGTTCATGGACATCCGAGAGAACATTCTCAAACACTCACAGTTCGTCAAGCTAAATGTCGACAAGGTCGCCAATGAACAGGACACGAAACGTGTCTTGGTCATTCCGTTCCTTGAGGATGTACTTGGTATTCAATCCCGTGACCCACACGACCTGAGATCGGAATACCCGGCCGACTGGGGTGACAGGAATCACAAGGCCGTTGATTACGCCCTCATGTTCGACGAGAAGCCATTGGTCATTATTGAAGTGAAGATGGCTCGAAGGTCTTTGGACGGCGACCCGCTCACACAGCTGCGAGGCTATTTCAGCGCCATTCCAGATGCAAAGTTTGGGATTCTGACGGATGGTGTCAAATATAGGTTCTACGCTGACCTTGATGATTCGAAAGGCTTGGACACCGAGCCGTTCTTGGAGATTGACCTGAGTAATGCCGATGAGCCTCGTATCGCTGAAATCGAGCGGTTCCGCAAGAAGGACTTTGATGCCAACCGAGTTTGGGATTGGGCCAAGAGAACGCAGCATTTGAGTAAATGGCAGGGTGCTATAACAGATCGGTTGAAGAGCGAATTGGCTGACCCGTCGGATGGATTCGTACGATTCATGATGGACAAGGTGAATGCCGGCAGGAAAACAGGGGGGCGAATCGAGGAATTCAGAGGTTATATCAAATCAGCCATTTCTGCCCTAGTTTCAAGTACTTCAACCGCACAGGAGCAAACCCAACCCTCTCCTCCCCAGACTTTGGATGCCGGTTGGGTGCCGCTCTCGGAATTTAGTCCTCGAGCACGTACCAAGGCTCCCGCCAGCATCCGTTTCCCGAACAATGAACTTCGTGAAGTGACAAATTGGAGATCATTCGTTAGTGAAGTGGCTAACTGGCTCTATGATTCCGGGCGACTCAAGAAATCGGATGCGCCCATTGAGTACTCACCAACTGGCCATATCAATACGCACGCGGTCAGTAGGCGTGGCAAGGCAATGGCAGATGAGCACCAGATCCGGAATGAGGCCCTCTTTGTCGAAACCCATGGCGATCTAACTGCGAAAGTGCAACGGTGCAAGGCTATCTTGAACCGTCTCGGAGTCGACCTTGCCACCGTGCACGTGCAAGTCAAGCAGTAGCCACTACTACATCCCATTACACTATTCCTATGAATGTTGAAACGCGTCCATACGTTGATCGCAGCGCCCACTATCTGACGCAGGCGTCAGAGGAGCTTGCCGGTGGAGATACTTTGCAGGCCAGCGAGAAGGGGTGGGGCGCGACCGCACAGATCATCAAGGCCGTGGCTGAGGAGCGCGGGTGGGATCATAGCCGTCACGCGCAGCTCATCGGTATAGTACGGCGCATCGTCGAAGGGACGGGGGATGCCGATCTTTGGGTCGCATTCGGGATGTCTCGGAATCTGCACGAGAATTTCTACGAGGGCGAGATGGGGCCGACCGACGTTGATACCCATCTTGGCCAGATAGCCGGGTTCGTGCAGAGGATGCGCGGTCTGATTGACGATTAGGCTGTCCCGAGTTCTGGATTCCCGCTTTCGCGGGAATGACGAAAAAACTCTCTGTCCTAAATCCACAACCTCGTTACACTGGTATGTGCCCGTTCAGGCGGGGGTTTTGGCGTTTAAGGGGCATCACCCCCATCCCAGCCCTCCCCCATCAAGGGGGAGGGGATTTGGCGGAGGTAGTGAGTGAGTCTGGCGGCGTTGTCTGAGGGGTTGCGGCGGCGGTATGCGTATCGTCAACTGGTGGAGGCGCTACGCGCGGGGCAGCCGGAGCCGATCCTGCTCGATCCGCTGGAGGGGGCGACGCCGTTCATCATCGCGAGCCTGTGGCGCGACCTCGGGCGGCCGGTTCTATGGCTGCACGCGGGCGCGGAGGACGCGCGGCGGGCGCATGAGCAGGTCAGCGCCTATGTGTCGTCGTCCGCCGCGAACGTCGTCATTCCCTACCCGGAGCCGGACGCCCTGCCCTACGAGCAACTCGCCAACGACGCATCAACAACACGGGAGCGGCTGCGGGCGCTCTCTTCACTCGCTGATTTCCGAGCCGGGTCGCAAGAGGCGCGTCTGCAGGAACTCATGGCCCGCCCTGCCCCGTTCATCATCGCGAGCGCGTACGCCGCCGCCGCGGTGACGCTGCCGCCTGAAGATTTTAAAGAGACAACGTTCACGCTAAGCATCGGCGAGGCGATTTCCATCGACGGCATTCTCTCGGACGCTGTGGAACTGGGGTATGAGCCGGTAGCGGCAATCGAGACGCCCGGGACGATCAGCCGTCGGGGCGGCATCATTGATATCTGGCCGCCGCAGGATGAAAGCCCCGCCCGCATCGAGCTGTTCGGGGACATCATCGACAGCATCCGCTCGTTCGATGCGGCAACGCAGCGTTCAACCACAGAAGTGGACGAGGTTGTCGTGACGCCGGCGCTGGAGTTGCTGCCGTCCGCGGTACGGGGTGCGCCATCGCCTAATATGGACGGGCTTGGGGGCGAGGAGGCGGCAGCTTTCGCGGAAGAATTGCGGCAGTTCTCTGAGGGCGCAGCCGTGCCGGGCGTCGGGTTCTTCTCGCCGTATTTCCATCGCTCGACGCTCATCGATCACCTGCCGGATGAGACCGTCGTGATCGTTGACCGGCCCGCCAGTGTACGCACCCGGCTTGATGAGGTGATCAGGCGGGGGCTGGAGATCCGCGACGGGCAGATCGAACGCGGCAAGCTGCCTCGCGGCTTTCCAAGCCCCGTCGCCACGTCGGAGCGTCTTGAGATGTCACTGGCGGACGTGCCGCGGCGACTGCACCTTGAGCCGTTCGCGCAGGCATCACCTGATGAAGTCCAGGAAGGAACACGGTCGTTTGGGAGCTTAGGATTCTCACCGCCGGAGACCTATGGCGGGCGGATCGATCGTCTCAGCAGCGATATACTCGGCGCGCGCCATCGTGGGAATGCAGTCGTCATAGCGTCGCTGCAGGCGCAACGACTGGCGGAGATGCTCCGGGAGAGCGGCCATGAACTGTCCCTACGGACGGACATGGACGCCGTGCCGACGCCGGGGAGCCTTGTGATTGTGCAAACGGCGCTGGCGGAGGGGTGGGAACTAAGCGGCGGGGAATCGGGCGTCAGCGGGTCAATCATCACACTTTCAGACACGGAGATCTTTGGATTCATCAAGAGGCCGCGTCCGGTGCGGCGGCGTGTTGTGCGACGCGACGCTTTCTTATCTGATTTCGTGGAGGGCGACTACGTCGTTCACGTTGAGCACGGCATCGCGCGGTTCAAAGGAACGCTGCAGCGGGCAACGGAGGGCGCGGAGCGGGAATACCTGGCGCTGGGCTACGCGGGCGGCGACACGCTGTACGTGCCGACGGACCAGGTGGACCGCGTGGCGCGCTACACGGGCACGGGCGGGAATCCGACACTGACGCGGCTTGGCGGCAACGAATGGGCCAATACCAAGCGTCGCGTCAAGGAGGACGCGCTCAGGTTCGCGGAGGAACTGCTTCGCCTGTACGCAGAGCGGGAGATAAGCTCCCGCGCGCCGTTCGGAGGAGAGACGGCATGGCAATGGGAGCTGGAAAGCTCGTTCCCGTACCAGGAAACGGAGGACCAGCAGCAGGCCATCATCGACGTGAAATCAGACATGGAGGCGGGTCGTCCAATGGATCGGCTGATCTGCGGCGACGTGGGCTACGGCAAGACGGAGGTGGCGGTGCGCGCCGCCTTCAAAGCCGTAGCGGCCGGTTCGCAGGTGGCGCTGCTGGTGCCGACGACGGTGTTGGCGCAGCAGCATTATCGGACGTTCATGGAGCGGCTTGAGACGTTCCCTCTACGGGTCGACATGCTGTCACGGCTGCGAACGGACGCGGAGCAGAAGGAGACGGTGGCGGCGCTGGCGCGGGGCGAGGTGGACGTGGTCATCGGCACGCATCGCCTGCTGTCCAAGGACGTGAGTTTCCGCAACCTGGGGCTGGTCATCATCGACGAGGAACAGCGGTTTGGCGTGCGGCACAAGGAGCATCTGCGCAAGATGCGGGCGACGGTGGACGTGCTGACGATGACGGCCACGCCCATCCCCCGCACGCTGCACATGGCGCTGTTCGGCATCCGCGATATGAGCCGCATCGACACCGCGCCAGAGGACCGGATTCCGGTGACCACGTTCGTCGCGGAGCAGGAGGACCGGACGATCCGCGAGGCAATCCTGCGCGAGACGGACCGGGGCGGGCAAGTCTTCTTCGTCTACAACCGCATACAGGACATCCATCGCGTACTGGAACATCTGCAGCAGCTTGTGCCGGAGGCGAGCTTCGGCGTGGCGCACGGGCGGATGCCGCCGGAATCGCTGGAAAGCGTGATGAACTCGTTTGCGGCGCAGGAGTTCGACGTGCTGATCTGCACGACGATCATCCAGGCGGGGCTGGACATGCCCAACGCCAACACGCTCATCGTGGACGACGCAGATCGGCTGGGGCTCACACAGCTTTACCAGCTGCGCGGGCGTGTTGGGCGTTCCTCGATTCGCGCCTACGCCTATTTCCTGTTCAGGCGGGACCGGGTGCTGACGCCGACGGCGGAGCGTCGCCTGCGCGCCATCTTGTCCGCCGCCGAGCTTGGCGCGGGGTTCCGGCTCGCCATGAAGGACCTTGAGATTCGCGGCGCGGGCAATATCCTGGGCGCGGAGCAGAGCGGCAACGTGGCGGCGGTCGGTTTCGACCTGTACACGCGGCTGCTCTCAGAGGCCATCGAGGAGATCCGCAAGGGCAAGTCGACGCACGTGCCGGACGAACCGGGGCTGACGGGGGGGCGGTCGCTTTTGGCGGCGGGGGCTGCTCGCGCGCCGGTCGATCTTCCTGCCGATGCCCGCATCCCCCCGGACTATGTAGAGGACACGGGAACGCGGTTGGCCGTGTACGAACGGCTGGCGAATCTCGTCGATCCGGCGGAGGTTGAGACCATACGCGGGGAACTGCGAGATCGGTTCGGGCCGCTGCCGCAGCACGTGGATGATCTGCTATTGGCTGTCGAGGTACGGGCGCAGACGGGACGGCTGCGTGGCATGGTGCGAGCTATCGCGACGGAGGGTACGGAGATTGTCGTGCGGCTCAGGGACGTCTATTGGCTGGACCGTGAGGCGATCCGCCGCGCGCTGCCGAACGCGAACGTGGGGCATCTGCAGATACGGGTGCCGGCGCGCTCCGGGAGTGATTGGCGCGAACAACTCCACCAGCTGATGGAGGAGTTCGGGCGGATGAGCGGAAAGGCGGCGGCAGTGACGGCCTAGCTAGTCACGGGGGCGGTTGCGGCCGCGAATACGATCCCACAGAGACGGGCCCTGGGGCCGATCACCATAGACGGACTGCCCGCGCCATCGCTTTTCATAGCCGCCGGGCAGGTTGGCCGGAGAGCCGTTCCTGAAGTAGCTCAGGTAGGCCGCGCCAAGCAGGACCAATCCGCCGAGAGCTAGGCCCGCGCCAAGCGACCCCGACATGCCCCAGAGCAACGCGCCGCTGATAAGGAGAAGGAGTCCGAAAACGGCGGCGTACTTCACGCCGCCCATGAGTGAACGGCGGGGGCTGTCCGGGGATCGCCGCCGCTGTGGTCGGCGGGAACGGCGGGGCGGGGGCGGCAGGCTGCCCGCCTTCTCGACAATATCTTCAATCTCACGCTCGAGACGATCACTCATGTGTGTCTCTCCCTGTGCCCCAGGCGCTCTATGGTCGCATTCTACTCCGCGTAGCAACGACGCGCACGCGGAGGGAACGCCATCGTTGGCAGTATACTCTGACGATGACCGATTCACAGCAACCGCCCTCGCTCCGACCGGACAGCGTCCGCGCCGCGCTTGGTTCGTACGAGCCCGAATTCATCAACGATGAGTCCCTGATGCCGTCCGCGGTGCTTATACCCATCATCGAGGGGGTGGAGGGGCCGAGCATCCTGTTCACCGTGCGGACGTCCCGCGTGGAGCACCACAAGGGAGAAGTGTCTTTCCCGGGCGGCGCGCGCGACCTCGAGGATGAGTCAATTCAGTCCACCGCTGTCCGGGAAACGCATGAGGAAGTCGGGATTGAGCCGGACAAGATCGAGGTGCTCGGCAGGCTGAACGACCACCAAACGCGGACGGGATATCACATCACGCCGTTTGTGGGCATCGTGAGGCCGGGGGCCGACTACGACCACGACCGTTTCGAGGTGAACGAGATCTTTGAGGTCACGTTCGCCGATCTATGGGAGACGTACCTGAAGGGCCGTCAACCCTTCACCTACGGCCAGAACACCATCATGGCGTATGAGTTCCACCACGACGGCTATCGCATCTGGGGCGCAACGGCGGGAATCCTGGCCGAGTTCTTTGACGTGCTGAGGGCGTCCGGATAACCACACTGTCATTCTTCGCTACGCTCCTTTCAGAATGACACGCCATGTCTAATCTCTTGACAGTCACGCACTAAGTCTTATAATATCATTATCAAGTTTAGTGCAGGAGGTTAGGAATAATGACGATGATGCGATGGAATCCCTGGCCGGTTCGCTCCTCGTTCGGGCGCAGCCTGGATCGCTTCTTTAATGACACGCCCTCGTACGCGTGGTGGCGCAACAGCGGCAATCTGCGGATCGACGTGGAGGACAAGCCGGACAGCTACAGCCTGACGGCCTCCCTACCCGGTTTCGAGCCGGATGACGTGGACATCTCCATCACGGGCCGAACGGTTACCGTGTCCGCTGAGTCCAGGGCGAAGACGGACAAGACGGAGGACAGCTATGTCCTGCGTGAGCGGTACAGCGGCTCGCTGATTCGACGCCTCATCCTCCCCGGGGCGGTCGACGCGGCCAACGGCACGTCCGAGTTCAAGAACGGCGTGCTGACCATCAGCCTGCCCAAGGCGTCCGGTTCGGAGACGCACAAGGTGGCGATCGGCGCACGGGAGTAATCCTTACCCGCCTCCCCATGGAGGGGTTCCGTCTAGAAGCGGAGCCCCTCTCTTCTTTTTGCGGGGGCGGGAATGACGGGTGGGGAGGTCGTTATTCGGTATTGTCTATGAGGACTGCCCGGGCGGGAGCGCCGTCGAGGCCGGGCGCTTTGAGGGGCAGAAAGGCGAGGGTGTATTCACGGCCGGCTTCGACGTGTGTGAGGTCAAGGCCCTCCATGATGACGCCGTTCGCGCCGAGGATGGCCAGGTGGGTCCTGGGGCCGTCGCCGCCGAAACGTTCAATGGATAGATAGTCGATTCCGACTGACCGCACTCCCTTCTCAACGAGCCACTCGGCGGCTTCCGGAGTCAGGAAGACGAAGCGCGGCTGGAAGTAGTCCCGTGTCCAGAGCGCGGAATTGCGTGTCTTGAGGAGGAGGCGCTCGACGGGCGTTTCGGGCATGGCGGCTTCAAGGTGCTCGACGGTGATGCCCGTGCCCATGGTCAGCCCGGTGAGGTCCGCGACCCACGCCGGGCCAACAAGCATCTCAAGGGGCAGGGTCTCGGTCTCTGCGCCGCCTTCGATATAGTGCGCGGGCACGTCGATATGCGTGCCGTTGTGAGAGCCGATTTCGATACGGGACAGCCTCATGCGGTCCTTGTGGATGGTCTTTTCCGTGCTCACGAAATAGGGGGCATCCCCAGGGTAAACGTGCATACCCTCCTTGAGGGATTTCAGTGGGACGGAGATGTCGATGACGCGCACGATGTATCCGAGATGGCGGACGGCGCTCCGGCGTCAGCCTGTCAGAGCAAGGCCGCCGTCGACGGCGATAAGTTGTCCGGTGATATACGAGGCGCGGTCGGTGCACAGGAACGCGACAATCTCCGCGATCTCCCACGCATGACCCCGTCGCCCGAGCGGGATGTGGTCCGTCAACTGCTGCTTGATTTCTTCAGGCAGGTTTTCAGTAACGTCGGTGGAGATGTAGCCGGGCGCGACAATGTTGGCCGTGACGTTTCTCGCAGCCAGCTCTTTGGCCACGCTGTAGGTGAATCCGGTGAGGCCGGACTTGGCGGCGGCATAGTTGGATTGGCCGGGATTGCCGGCGAGCGCGACGACGGAGGAGATGTTGATGATGCGTCCCCAGCGTTCGCGCATCATGGAGCGGATGACGGCGCGCGTGCACAGGAAAGGCCCGCGCAGATCCGTCCCAATGACGGTATCCCAGTCATCGTCCGTCATGCGGAGAAGGAGCTTATCGCGGATGATACCGGAGTTGTTGACAAGGATATCTACCTTACCAAAGGCATCCACCGCCCCATTGACCATTGCTTCAACCTGATCCGTCTGTGAGACGTCGGCCTGGAATGAAGCGCTCTCGACACCGAGGCCCTTAATCTCTTCGACCACGCCTGCGGCAAGGTCGCCACTCGCGTTGTAGTTGACGGCGATGTTGGCGCCCATTGAGGCGAGCTTGAGGGCAACTGCCTTGCCGATGCCGCGACCGGAACCGGTGACGAGGGCGACATGGCCTTCGAGTTCTTTGGATTCCTGTGTTGCCAATTCAGCCTGGGTCTGCATGTGGTTAGACTCCCGACGAGGCGGCCGGCTCAGCGGCCTGGTTCCGCGCATGAATGGCGCTCAACTCGTCCTTGACGGCAGCGACGACATCATGATCCTTCATCAACTGGGCAGTGCGAATTGCGCCATGAACCATGGGCGCGCGGGCGCGGCCATGTCCAACGATTACGATGCCGTTGACACCGAGAATCGGTCCGCCCGCCGTCTCCATCAGGTTGATCTTCCGGAAGATGCTCATGGCGATGTCACGGGCTTTGTCAGGACCGATCTCCGGGGCAAGGCGCTCGCCAAGATCGTGCGCGATGGCCTGACCGAGGCCTTCGCTGTACTTGAGGAGGGCATTCCCGACGAAGCCGTCCGCAAGGAGGACGTTCGCCTTGCCCTGCACGGCCTCGTGCGCCTCAACGTTCCCGATAAAGTCCAGGCCGGAACGCTCCTGTAGAGCCGTGTACGCCTCCTTGACCTGCTTGCTGCCCTTGGTTGGTTCCTCACCGACGTTGAGCAGAGCGACGGTGGGATTTTCAATCTCCAGGTAAGCCCTGGCAATTGCGACGCCGATGGCGGCAAAATCCAGGAACTGGGCAGGACGCGCATCAACATTAGCGCCCATATCAAGCCAGATGGTATTGGGGGCGTAGCCGAGCGCAGGGCCGCCCAACACCGGGCGATCAAGATTCTCAAGGGTGCCAAGCAGGAAGTGAGCGCTGGCCATCAGCGCGCCGGTGGAACCCATGCTGACGACGGCGTCAGCCATGCCTTCCTTAACGAGGCCGGTGGCGACAAGAACGGACGCCTTTGGCTTGCGGCGCAGGGCGAGCGCAGGTTGTTCCGTCTCTTCAATAGCGTCATCGGAAGGGACAACCTGGATAGCGAGTCCGCTGACGTCCTGTTTGTCCAACTCTGCCTGCACGCGCTCCGGCACGCCAACGAGAAAGACGGTTACTCCCTCACGCGCCGCTGCAATGCCGCCACTGACAATCTCGGAGGGGGCATGATCGCCTCCCATGGCATCCAGCGCCACGCGGAATCCGCGTCCATCAAGCGGGGGGGTCGTCACGATTCCATCCTCCGATCAGGCTCGCCCATGCGGGGGCGGTGCATCTATTGTTCTGTCACAGTCAGTGTCGCGTCACCCGTTGCAAGGCGCTCACGGGGGTCGGCTTTCCAACATTCTACGATGCAATGCACGTCTATTGTGCCATCGTCTCGTGGATGACGCGTGCGCTCTTCCATTGATACCTCGATGACATCGCCCGGGCGGGCCGGGGCACGGAAACGGCCGCGCATCCTGCCGCTTGTGGCCCACGCCACGCCGTATACCTGTGAAAGAGCATCAGACATGTACCCGAACAGGATCATGCCATGAGCGATCGTGCCGCCGAACTGCGTTGCCGCTGCAAATTCGGCATCAAGGTGGATCGGGTTGTGGTCCCCTGAGGCCTCGGCATAGGCGGCTATGCGCTCCTGTGTCACTGTTCGTGTGAGAACCAGGGCGGTGTTCTCCGTCATGAGGCCGCCCTCACTCGCTTCCAGCGGGGAACATGACCGTGCCGGTGCCCGTGGCGAGCTGCTGACTACCACCGGATTCGTCGGGATGGCTCTCAAGGTTGAAGTCCAGCGAGACCAGCGTCATGCCCGCCCTGTTCGAGACATTGGCAACGACGCCCTCACACACGGCCCGCGTGCCCACGGAGATCGGACGCCAAATGCGGATCTCCTGCGAGGCATGGAGGGAGCCAGGGGGGAGTGAGACGTATTGCAGGAGTACGCCGAGGGAAAGGGACGCTACGACGGACGGCGGAACGAGTTCCACACCATTTTCATCCTCAGGCAGGACGGCCTCAATGGAGTCAAGGAGGCTGCCGACGGCCTTGCGGCTGAGGTCAAGCGGGGTTGGCGTGAATTCCTGCCCGGCGTGAACGGTTTCAAGCCCTACACGGGCGTGCGGCTCAGGCGCTGAGGAAGTCAATCAATGCCCTGTTAAACTCGTCCGGCTTGTCCAGGTTGGAGAGATGGCTGGCATCAGCGATTGTGACCAGTGTTGAGTTATAGATCGCGTCCGCCATCGTCTGGGCATCCGCAGGCGGAGTGATGCCATCCTGATCGCCAACGACAATCAGCGTGGGCACGTGGATGCTGCCCAACGTATCAGTCTGGTCAGGTCGCACCGCCATGCCGCGCGCGGCTCCCGCGACACCCTCTGGCGACGCCGCTCGAATCATGTCCGATGCCTTTGCGACCACATCCGGCTTGCCGTTGACAGTGGCCTCAGTCAACATTCGCGCGGGCAGCGCTTCCGCAAGACCGCCGACGCCGTCTGCCTCAACCTGCTTGGCGAGATTCTCACGCCCCTCCGCCGCCTGTTCGGAGTCCGGGAGGTGGCGCGTATCAAGCAGCATCAGGCTGGAGAGGTGCTCCGGATATGCGGCGGCAAAGGCCAACGCAACATAGCCGCCCATGGAGAAACCGCCAAGGGCAACCTCGCCGAGAGACAGCTCTTCAACCAGAGCGTGGAGGTCATCCGCCAGCATTTCCATGGTGTACGGCCCTTCGGTCGAACCGGACTCACCGTGGCCGCGGAGATCGTAGGTGATGACACGATGACTGCCGGAGAGCGCCGCAACCTGGTCATCCCACATGGACTTGTTGTAGGGAAAGCCGTGGATGAGAAGGACCGGAGGGCCGTCACCCTGCCCCTGGTCTGTGTAAGCTGTGTCAATTCCGTTGGTGTGGACGGTCGGCATTAGCGTTTTCCCCCTGCCCTGGATTTGTCAGATACTGCGAACTTTCTAGAGTGTAACAGTGCTCAAACGAGCGATGCTACGGGCGCAGAAACGGCATCCCTGCGTTACAATGCAGAACACAGTTGCAAGAGGTTTATTCGGGGGGTCTTACAGTGACATCAACCGCAGGGAGTGGTGGTTCAAAACTGGTCGGGACATCAGTTCCACGGGTGGACGGGCCGGAAAAGGTGACGGGGTCTGCCGTATACGGGCTTGACGCGCAGATGCCCGGCATGTTGTGGATGAAGATCCTGCGCAGCCCGTTTCCCCATGCGCGCATCGTATCCGTAGACACGTCGGCCGCCAGCGCCCTCCCGGGTGTGCAGCTCGTTCTTACCGGCGAGGATGTCAAGGGCACCTTGACGGGCACAGTGATCAAGGACATGCCGCTGCTGGCATGGGATCGGGTCATGCTGGTCGGCGACAAGGTTGCAGCCGTCGTCGCGGACGATGAGGACATCGCGCAACAGGCCATCGGGCTGATTGACATCGACTACGAGGAGCTTCCGGCCATTTTCGCGCCGGAGGATGCCATGACGGCGGATGCGCCAATCCTGCATCCGGACGCCGGTTCATACGAGGGAATGCCCCCGCGGGACGAGCACCCGAACCGCTATGCGGGCGTGCACTTTGCCAAGGGCGACATGGACGCCGGGTTCTCCGACGCGGATCACGTGATCGAGCGAACATACCGCACTCCTCTGCTCCACCAAGGCTACCTGGAGCCGCACGCCTGCCTTGTCTACGTCGACGATGAGGGCGTGCTGCAGATATGGAATGCGAACGATACTCCGACCGGTGCGCTGGAAGAGATGCAGCGGCTGTACGGCCTTGATGATGACGCAATCAACTTCAATTTCAACTATGTTGGCGGCTCGTTCGGCGGCAAGTCGTCCGGCACGGATGTTGCGCTCGCGTACGAGTTCACGAAGCGGACCGGCAGGCCGATCAAGTGGACGATTGAATACGACGAAGAATTCCAGAACATGACGATGCGCCACCCGGCAACGATGCGGGTAAAGGCGGGTGTCAAGAACGACGGCACGATCACAGCATGGGAGTCAGAGATTCACTTCGCGGGCGGCGGCTATGCGGCTTACGCTCCCATACCCGCCATCATGGGCATCCTGGAAATCGTCGGGCCGTACCGCATTGCGAACGTCAAGGTGGACTCGCACCAGGTGTACACCAATACGTCCCCGTGCACATACGCGCGGGCGCCCGGGCACGTTCAGGGCCACTTTGCCGGGGAATCGCACATGGACGTGCTGGCGCGGGCCATTGGTATGGACCCGATGGATTTCCGGTTGCACAACGTGGTTGAGCCCGGCGAGGAGTATCCAACGGGCGAAGAGTGGCAGAACGTGCAGGCCGGCGCGGCGCTCAGACGCGCGGCGGAGGCCGCGGGTTATTACGAGCCGAAGCCGGAGGGCGTGGGCCGCGGCGTGGCAATTGGGAGCCACTCACAGATCGGCGTGACCGGCAGTGTGGCCGTTAAGGTCATGGAGAATGGCCGCGTTGAGATCAATCATCCGGTCTTCGATCCCGGAACGGGAACGGGCACCATCATCGCGCAGATCGTCGCCGACGAGCTTGACATTCCAATCGACCGGATCGACGTCGTGACATGGTCGACACGTGAGGGCAAGACAGGAGACATGGGCATTGCAGGGAGCCGCGGCGCGCGGATGTTCAGCACGGCGGGTTTCAACGCGATGCAGGAGGTAAAGGGACGTCTTCAGCGCCTAACGTCAGAGTTCATGGGTTGGGATGAGGAGCGGTTGACCATCGAGGCGGGCCATATAGTGAACGGCGCGAACTCGGATGAGCGAATTGCTATTGAGGACATTGCCCGGCGCTTCGGCGAGCCTGTTGGCGCGCGGACGGATGAGATGGAGGGCTTTGACAGCCCGTGGAACGGCTACGGCGTCCACGTCGTGGATGTATCCGTCGACCCTGACACGGCGGAGGTGACGCCGCTGCGATACACGGCAGTCCATGAGACGGGCCGCGTGTTGAACCCCATGGGATTCACAAGCCAGATTGAAGGCGGCATCGTACAGTCCATTGGCTCGGCGTTGATGGAAGGGTTATTCTACGATGAGAGCGGGCGTGTCATGAATCCGTCGTTCGCGGACATGAAGCTGCCGACGGCTCGTGACATCCCAAGCCTTGACGTTGTCGTGATGGAGTCCGATGACGGTCACGGCCCCCTTAGAGCACGCGGCATCGGAGAGCATGCAAACAGCATGGCTGCGCCGGCCATCGCCAACGCGGTTGCGGACAGCATCGGCGCGCGTGTGGACAGCCTGCCAATCACAGCGGAGAAGGTGTACCAGGAACTGAAGTAGTAATCGCCGGGGAACCGAGATGAGTGGTGCCCAAAACGATGGCGGTGGTCGTGACCACGGAGCACTTGCGCGAGCATGGGAAATCCTTGTCGCGCGAGCGAGAGAGGGCCGAACGATCTCTTACGGTGAAATGGCAACAGCACTGGTTCTCAGCCCTCAGAGCGGCGAATTCACCGAGACATTGAATGAGCTGTCACGCACCGAGGAGGCGGCAGGCCGGGGCCTGTTGGGGGTGCTGGTTGTCCGGAAGCGCCAGGGAACACCCGGCACCGCATTCTTTAATCTCGCCCGTGAACTGGGACGTCAATTCGAGAACGAGAAGATTTTTTACCTGGAGGAGTCTGAGAGAGTAGTTGCGCAGTGGCAGGGACGCCCTGCGGAGGAATTGGATATTCTCCACGACGTTGTCATAAAGCAATTGGAGCGCCTCTATTACAGCTCAGATGACAAGGAGTTCACGGCATCTGATGGCACACCGGCCGGAGAACCCGGCACGTCCACGCCTGAGAAAAGCAATCCGCTCCGGGCTTTCATACGTGGCCTTGCGAGGATATTTGGAAGATAGTTGGCCGGAGGCGCGACTAGAGATGTTCACGAGAGAACCATGGTTTATGAGCCTGATCCGTTGCTGACCTCTCTCGCGCTTGGACGACAGCGCGAGAGAGAAGCAGAGGAAGAAAACACCGGAGTACCCATTGATGCCGCGCTGATTGAGCGTGCGCGTCAGATCCTCATCCCAATCGCCCGCAGCGGGCAGCGCATGACGTACGGGCAGTTCGCCGCCCAATTGGGCGACCCCGCCATCAACCCTCGCAATGCGGGTGAGTTGCTAACGATGGTATGTGAGCTTGAAGGCGCATATGAACGCCCCCTGCTCAGCGTCGTCGTGGTGAACCAACACACAAGGCGGCCCGGCACGCGGTTCTGCGACCTTGTCCGCGAGATGCGCGGATGGGACTGCGACGACGAAGAGGCGTACCTGAAGGAACTGGCGCTGGTCTACGAGTATTGGCGTCCGGTCTAACGATCCCCAGGAGGGAGATGCACGAGAGAATCTCCTACGCCTATGAAACTGGTAGACCTAGCCCATCACCTTGGAAAGGCAGTTGCTTCCAGGCTAGCCTTTATCCGCTGGAGAGTGCCGAAACCCGCGGTCAACTTCATCGTTTGGCGCATGATCTATTCCCCGGTTTCTTACGATTGGTCACCCTGGACGCCGTTTGAAAGATCACTAGCTGAAGCGCGCCTCGCTCTTATAACGACCGGTGGGGTCTACGTTGGGTCAGTGCAAGAGCCCTTCGTCGATAATGATCCCTCGTTCCGAACAATCCCGTCGTCAACTCCAGAAGATGATTTGGCTATATTCCATAGGCACTATGACAATTCTCACGCCGAGAAAGACATCAATGTCGTCTATCCGATCGACCGTCTGCGGGACATGGAGGCAGAGGGAATAATCGGCTCCGTGGCTGAGAACCACGTTGGGTTCATGGGTAGCATCCACGGGAAGAATATTCGTCGTCTGATTGAGCAGACAGCCTCGGAAGCCGCACGGCTGTTGTTGGCTGACGACGTGACTGCCGCCCTTATTGGCACAACTTGACCCGTCTGCAATCAGTCCGGCGGGCTGATCGCACGCGTTCTTGAAGAAAACGGAATCGCGACAGTGGTTGTGAACCAGTCATTGGAGCAACCGACGCGTGTCAAACCGCCCCGCACGTTGTATGTGAAGCACCCGTATGGGCGGCCGTTCGGGCAGCCGGACAATGTGGATCAACAGAGAACAATTGTTGAAGACGCGCTCAGCCTGCTGGAGACTGTCACGGAACCGGGAACAATCGTCCACTCCCCCTACCGGTGGCGTCGCGAGGATTTTTCTGCGATTCGCAAGGAGCGGAACGGAAAGAACTCAGAGTAGTAGGCTGTCGCCATCGCTCCCTCCTCTTGGCGAGTATGAGCTTTCTATGCTGCGTGCTACGCTAGCTACCGAAACACAGTAGGTGACGGACGGACGCGCGGCCATAACAGCACTTTCTAATGTCTACGTGCAAGTTGGAACGATAGGACGATCGGTTGGGGACTGATTCACATGCCAATTGAACTACGTGACCTGGCGCGGCTGCCGCCGTCTATCGAGAACATGGCGTTCTCCAAGATCAGGATGGAACGCCTCCCTGAAGAGGAGGCGACGCGCTTTTTCAACGGGCTGTATGAGGCTGCCCTGCTCTCCCATGACGACGGAGATTGGTCGCGGGTGGACGCATACCTGAGTGAGTGGGAGCGCGACCTGGTATCGCGAGTGAATCCCAACGCCATCTCATTTGATTCTTCACCATGGACGGCATTTCAGAAACCGCTCTCAGAGGCACGTATTGCGCTGCTGACAACGGGCGGGGCCTATGTGCGAGACGCGCAGGAACCATACATTGATGACGACCCCACGTATCGCGTGATCCCCTCCACAACACCGGTGTCCGACCTAGCGATCTTCCATGAGCACTATGACAAGTCCAACGCGGAGAAGGACATCAACGTCATCTTTCCAATCGAACGTCTGCGGGATATGGAAGAGGAAAGACGGATTGGGTCAATCGCGGCGAATTCCTTCGGCTTCATGGGGTACATCATCGGCGACAACATCCCCCGCCTGATGGAAGAGACGGCGCCGGAAGCAGCCCGAATGCTCCTTGAGGAAGACGTTGACGCGGCTTTGATCGGGACAACTTGACCGATGTGCAATCAGTCCGGCGGGCTGATCGCACGGGTGCTTGAGGAGCACGGGATTTCTACGGTGGTGGTGAACCAGGGTTTGCAGCAGCCCATGCGGGTCAAACCACCACGGTCACTCTATGTGAAACACCCGTATGGGCAGCCGTTCGGGCAGCCGGACAACGTGGATCAACAGAGAACAATCGTTGAAGACGCGCTCAACCTGCTGGAGACTGTCACGGAACCGGGAACAATTGTCCACTCCCCCTACCGGTGGCGTCGCGAGGATTTTTCTGCGATCCGCAAGGAGCGGGACGGTCAGAAGTAACCAGACCCCGCGCCGGTCAGCTGAATCAGCTAGTTCTCGTGTCCCTCAATCGGCGCTTCGGCCAGGGCATAGTCAAGCTGGGCAAGGTCTTGCTTGAGTCGGCGGGCCATCGGAAGCATAGTAGACGCCGTCATACCGGCGCCGATGAATCCCCCCAGAAGTGGGATAGCCTTGGCGAATCCGCGCGTGAAGGTGTCCTTTGTGATCTTGACACCGATGTAGCGGCCAACACGCTTTGCCAGCATTGATGAGGCGTGATGCGTCACAGCGCGGGCGGAGAGTTGTTGGAGGCCCTGCTTGGCCGCGCCCACACCCATCATCGCGCCGATGAACATCGTAATGTCAGCCTGGGCAATCTCGTCCAGTTCATCTTCATGCAGCAGGTTCGGCCAGCCGTATAGATAGGCCAACTCCTGCGCCATCACGGTCATATGAAAGAAATACTGGGCGAGGTCAGCGGGAATCGTGCCCAGCAGGGCAAATCCACCGGGAATGCCGGTTGCGAATGAGATGCCGGACGCGCGGGCAACATGCTTCCTGATCAGGACGTTTGCCCGGCCGTCAATCTCGGCGATATCGATGCCTGCCACCGCCGGTCGCGACTCGATGGCCTTCTCAATCTGCTCTTCATCGGCAATCGACTTCAGAGTGGCTCGCAGAAAGTCCTCACGATTGACTTTGACACCGGGCACGGCGAGCGCAGCGTGGAGGACTCGTTGCCAGACGCGATCATCATGGCCGGACTCGACGAGCTCAAGAGTGCCCTTCTCTTCTTCAAGCGCGGATGCTTCGTGCTCAAGGCGCTCTTCGGCAATGTGAGCCTTATCCTCGGCGTCAATGGTCGGAGCTTCGCTGTTGGCTCGTTCTTCCGACATCATGCCCTCCCCGGGCGACCAACCTATCCCCTTTTATGATACACGCGGTCACACCCGCCGCCACGTCAGTATGAGCGAAACAGCGTTCCCCACGGCGTTTCCAGCGCTTTGCCGGCTCTGCGCCGACCAATCGCATTGTACCAATAGCCGTTAAAATAGAGATTGGATGCGACATAAGACCAGGGCGCGATGACAGTACGTAGAAGAAGATGCTCAAGGCGCTTGAGCGGACCCCAGTAGATGAGCTTCTGCCCACGGCTCGCGAACGTGTCCTCGCTCGCCTTGAGATGCCAGTTCACCTTAGACACGTCCTCACCGACGATTTCGATCTCTCGTGGATCACCGGTTCCCAAGCCCGCCTCATGCGCAAGACGAATGAATTTGACGGACATCGGGTCGATTCCCATGAGCTTGGCGGAGACGGCATCGATGGCCACCTGGTCCGCTGACGCCAGCAAAATGTTCTTCGTTTGCCATTGCATCGCGCGCGGACCGGGTCCATCGCCGACAAAGGTGCCGTCCATGACGGCGAATAGACCGGGGTGAATCTCCTTCTGGATGGCCAGCAAGTCGACGAGCGTTTCGTGGATGACGGAGTGCGTCCAGTGACGGCGGTGATTCAGCAGGCCGCCGAATGCATTCTTCATTGCGCCGGTCATGGTCGTGAAGACGTGGGTCTTCATGGTTGGCAGGTGGATGATGTTCTTGCCGGGGAAGAGGGCCGGAATCCGCAGACCCTCGGGAAATATATCGCCCAGCACGCGCATCTCCGCTTTCGGCTGGAACTGCATCCACTCCACATCCTCGAGGTGTGTGTTGGGGATGCCGTGTTTCTCAATGACCGGCAAATGTTTGTTGTTGACCTCGCCAACCTTTGCGTCAACCACAACCGTGCCGTTGTGCGCGGCGATAATGTCCTGGAAACCATCCTCTTTCAACGTCTTGATGACGCCGTCAAGCTGCCATGGCGTGGTGGAGCAGGCCGGATACCAGAGCTGCCAGGAAATGTTGACCTTCAAAAGCGTGGCGGCGGTGGCATCAAGCGTCTCCTGGTAACCGGCAAGGCGCATCAGGCGGCCAACATCGTCCAACACCGTTTCAGGCGTCGTGTAGACGACGGCCACACGGGAGCGAGAGGGCGGCGCGGTATCTGCGGGAGAGTTGTCCAGAACTGTCTGCGTCATTGTTTCTCTATTGGGATTGGGGAGTACTCCGTTCCTTTCTCTATACTTTAGCCCATGAGTACGATAGGCCGCGTGGACGCGCATGTTCATGTTTTCCACCCTGATGTGGCGGAGGATCGATTCCGCTACTTCCCTCAAGACGCCGCGTTCCATGAGATGTACCAGGCGCCGGACGCCCAGATCATCGTGACGGAACAGTTAATAGACTCCATGGATCTGGTGGGGATCTCTCGATCAATCACATGCGGTTTCGGATGGAGCACCAACGACCTGTGCCGCGAAGGGAATGACGCGATCATTGATGCCGTTCGGCTCTATCCCAGCCGCGTGGTGGGTTTCGGCACCGTTGCGCCGCGCGACTCTCTTTCGGAGGCAATTGCCGAAATCGACCGCCTAGCCGCAGGCGGCGTCAGGGGCTTGGGCGAGTTGCGGCCGGACACGCAGGGGCTGCTTGAGATGCAGGCCCAGGACATAGATGCATTCGCGGAGCGTGTTCACGGGCACGGCATGGGTCTGTTGATGCACGCCTCCGAGCCCGTTGGGCGGATGTATCCGGGCAAGGGGACGGCGACACCCGAGCGCTTGTACAGGCTGTTGGAGCACCTGCGTGGCATCCCCGTCATCCTTGCGCACGCCGGAGGGGGGCTGCCTTTCTATGCGAATCTCCGCGCGTCTGGGGACGTGTTTGCGGATGTCTACGTGGACACGGCGGCAATGCCGTACCTGTATGATCCCGCCACGGTTCGCGCCCTCATCAACTCAATCGGCCTCGATCGGGTGCTATTCGCGACGGATTACCCGCTGATGCGGCAGGAGCGGGTGATCCAATACCTCGATAGGGCCGGGCTGACGTCAGAGGAATTGGAGCGCGTCCTGCAGCACAATGCAGAGGATTTCCTGGGGAGAGTGGGAGCATCCCGCGCGTGACGGCAGACTCCCCCACCGGGCCCTCTTTCCGGGCGTTCGTTGCAATTGTCCCGCCGCCGAGTGTCAAGACAGAACTCGAGGCGGTGGTCAGGCAGCTCAGGCAGCGCGATGCAGATGAAGCGGTGCGCTGGGTGGCGACGGACGCGCTGCACATCACACTCGCCTTTCTCGGGCAGATTGCTGAAAGCGTGGCTGTGCCGCTGATCGATGCGCTTCGGGAAGAGACGGCGAGCACTGAGCCTTTCGAATTGACCGTAAACAGTTTGGGAACATTCGGTGACAGACGGCGCAGAGGCGGCGCGCAGGTAGTATGGGCCGGTCTCGGCGGGAAAGTAGACGCCTTGCAGGAACTGCATTCTCGGGTAAACGCTGTAGTGAAGAGCGTCGGTTTGCGGGTGGAGTCCCGCGCATTTCAACCACATGTAACGTTGGGGCGCGTACGGCGCGGGCGCAGATGGAGGCTTGACCCGGCACATACACCGCCAATCCTCTCGACCGCATTCCGCGTTGACACGGTGACGCTTATGGAGAGTCGGTTAGGGCGGGGGCCTGCCGAGTATGTGGAGCGGGGCGTCGTTAGATTGACAGACAGGTTATCCGAACGTAGCATTTGTTAAAACTGAATACGAAAACCAAAGGCGACGAACGAGAGTAGTACCGTCCATCGTCAGGCTGCAGAGAGTCGGGGATTGGTGGAATCCCGACGCCGAACCGGACGGGAATGGACTCGGGAGCTGCGGACCGAACAGGGCGGCGGAAGCCGCAACCCAGTAGGCTCCGACGGGTTGGGACGCCGTTACACGTCCACGGTATACCCCCAGAGGCTAAGGCCAAAGGGAAGTACCTAACGAGAGCTCCCGCCATGCAGGCGGGGGAATAAGGGTGGCACCGCGGGAATCCACGCGAAACGAGGACCCGTCCCTTTGAGGGACGGGCTTTTTGTTTGTCCCTCATTCCGGATGAGGACGAAGGAGAAGAGGAAAGGCGGGACAGGAAATGGCGACGTATTTCCCAAGCGTGGATGAGGTATGCGCGATGCGCGGCCAGGGGAACACCGCGCCCGTCTGGCGTGACATTCCCGCAGATATGGAGACCCCCGTCACCGCCTACCTCAAGGTAGCGCAGGAAGCGCCCTCGTTTCTGCTGGAAAGCGTGGAGGGCGGCGAGCGGGTCGCTCGTTACAGTTTCATCGGCACCCTGCCGACCAAGGTCATCATGACCGGACCGGAAACGCCGCACGGCAGCATTGATCCATTGACACTGATTGAGAAGGAACTGGAAGGAATCAGGCCCGTCCAGGTGCCCGGGCTGCCGCGTTTCCTTGGCGGGGCGGTGGGGTTCATCGCTTACGAGGCCGTCCATCATTTTGAGCCGCGTGTGCCGCGCAATGAGAACCCCGATCCGATGCAGCTGCCGGAATCCGTGTTCATGTTGACGGACACGCTGCTCATCTTCGACCACGTCAAGCACGTCATCAAAGTCGTCAACTATGCATCGCTTGAGGGCGACGATGACCAAATCCACGAGTCCTATCAGCAAGCCATAGAACACATCGACAACATCATCCTAAGGCTGCAGACGGGCAGCCTCGACGGCAACCCGTGTCTCGACCCCGGTGACGCGGACGATTACCGGAGCGAGTTGACGTCCAATCACACGCCGGAGTCGTTCATGGGTCAGGTTGAGGAGGCACGGGAGCTGATCACGGACGGCGAATGCATCCAAGTGGTTCTGTCCCAGCGGCTGGCGCGGCGCACGTCTGCCGCTCCGTTTGACATCTACCGCGCGCTGCGGACATTAAATCCCTCGCCCTATATGTACTTCCTCGATATGGGAGACTTTCACATCATCGGCTCGTCGCCGGAGATGCTCGTTCGTGTTGAGGATGGGATGACAACGACGCACCCGATAGCAGGCACACGGCGGCGCGGCGAGACGCCGGAGGAGGACGACGCGCTAGCCGAGGAGCTGATCACGGACGAGAAGGAGCGGGCGGAACACATCATGCTCGTCGATCTCGGCCGGAACGACATCGGCCGCGTCAGCGAGCCCGGCACTGTCAATGTTACGAAGCTCATGGAAATCGAACGGTATTCACATGTGATGCACATCGTCTCAAACGTGACGGGCAAGCTCCGAGAGGGGCTGACTGCATTCGACACGCTGCGCTCCTGCTTCCCGGCGGGAACGTTGTCCGGCGCTCCAAAGGTGCGGGCAATGGAAATCATCTCCGAGAAAGAGCCGCACGAACGCGGGCCGTACAGCGGCGCGGTAGGCTACTTCTCCAAGGTGGGAAACATGGACATGGCGATCTGCATTCGAACCGTCGTGATGAAGGACGGTCTGGCGACCGTGCAGGCGGGCGGCGGTCTTGTCTATGACAGCGTCCCGCGGTCTGAGTACGAAGAGTCTTTGGCAAAGGCGCGTGGGATGCTGGCGGCGCTGGACGCCGGAGAGGACCTCACGAACGATCGCATCAACAGGCTTGCGGCCGAACCGGTGGGAGGCGTGCAATGATCTTCCTGCTCGATAACTACGACAGTTTTACGTACAACCTGTACCAATACCTGTCCGAGCTTGGCGAGGACGTTGTCGTTGATCGGAACGACAAGACGACGGTTGAAAATATCGTGGAGATGCAACCGGAGAAAGTGGTCATCTCGCCGGGCCCGTCGAATCCCGCCAATGCGGGCATCTCCAAGGACGTGGCACGGTATTTCGGGGAGCATGGCACGCCGGTGCTGGGCGTATGCCTCGGCCATCAGTGCATCGGAGAGGTCTTTGGCGGAACGGTGGCCGGAGCAGGAGAAATCATGCACGGCAAATCCAGCATGATTTACCATGACGGCAAGGGAGTCTATGAGGGTCTGCCAAATCCGTTCGAGGCGATCCGCTACCACTCGCTCGCCATCCTGCCTGATACCGTGCCTGAGGAGCTTGAGGTAACGGCGCGGACGGACAGGGGCGTTGTGATGGGCGTACGGCACCGTGAGTATCCCATCGTGGGCATACAGTTCCATCCGGAGAGCATTCGGACGGAGGTCGGCAAGGACCTGCTCCGCAATTTCCTGAAGATGTAGGCGCGAGGACACGTTGGCGCAGAACATTCAACAGCAGGGCGAAGGATCAATGGCATCGGCACCAGCCGAGCGTGAACTGACGCTCGGCCAGCGGCGGACGCTGCTGATTACTGCCGTAACGGGTCACGGCATAAAGCACCTGATGAACGCGGCGTTTGCGGTGCTATTGCCTGAACTCAAGACGGGCCTCGGCCTCACCAATACGCAGGTCGGTGTTCTCTCCACGTCTCGCTTTCTAACGGGCGGGCTGGCAAACTTCCCGGCCGGCTACATAGCCGACCGATTCACAAAGCTCCGCGCGATTGTGCTGGGCATCTCGATTGCAGGCATCGGCATCACATACGCTCTCGCCGGGCTAACGATGTCGTTCTGGCTCGTCACGCTATGGACATCGTTGATGGTGCTATTCATCTCTCTGTGGCATCCGGCGGCGATTGGCTCACTCTCGCGACAATTCACCGCAAACCGCGGCTTCGCCATCGCCTTACACGGCACCGGCGGGAGCATCGGCGAGGCCCTCGGCCCGATTGTCGCCGGTTTTCTGCTGGGGTTCTTTGCGTGGCAGGTGATCTTCCAGGGCGCGATCGTCCCCGGTCTGATCCTCGGGTTCATCATCTGGTTCGTGCTGCGACGCGTCCCCGCCGACATCAGCCAGGCCGCATCCTTTGCCGAATACCTGGTCGCGCTGCGCAGACTCTTGCGCAATCGCCGTCTGCTTCTGGTGCTGTTCTTTACGGGCGGATTCGCAGGCGCTCAGGCCACCATGTACACGTTCCTGCCCGTCTATCTGCGCGAGGACATTGGATTGACATCGGGCGCCCTGGGCTTCCACCTATTCCTGCTGCACGTGACCGGCATAGGGTCTCAGCCGGTGATGGGATACCTTTCCGACCGTTGGGGCCGCAAAGCCGTGATGGTTCCGGCGATGGCTATTCTTGCGATTGCCTACTTCTTGTTCGGCGTTGTGCCTGAGGGACTACCGCTGATCGCCACAATCCTGGTCGCGAGCCTGTTCTTCTACCCAATGATGGCGATTTTCCTCGCGTCCGCGTCCGACCTCGCGCCATCCGACGTCCAGTCCACGACGGTTTCACTGGTCTTTGGTGTTGCAACGCTGTTCGGCTCTCTCGCCCCTCTTATTGGCGGGTGGATTGCGGATGAACAAGACCTGCCAACGACTTTCATTTTCTGCGCCGCGCTCGTCATGTTCGCCGCGACTGTTGCCCTGGTAACGCGATGGGAGGGGCAACGCCAGTACGTTGCTGACTAGTCAGGCGCGGGTGACTCACCAAGTATCATGTGGTCGCACAAGCACACGTTTTGAAATGAGATGGAGCTCATCCGATGATTCGAGAGGCAATTGCACACCTGATTGAGGGCCGCAGCATCTCTCAGGCGGAGGCCGAGCAGGTGATGACGGAGATCATGGACGGCGAGGCAACGCCCGCCCAGCTCGGCGCGTTCCTCATGGCGCTGCGCACCAAGGGTGAGGGTGTCGACGAAATCGCGGGACTCGCGCGTGTCATGCGGGCGCGGGCGCTGCGCGTTGAGGTGGATGATCCCGTTTCGCTGCTGGATACGTGCGGGACGGGCGGAGACGCATCTCACACGTTCAATATCTCAACGACGGCGGCACTGGTGGCCGCTGGAGCGGGTCTGCGCGTGGCAAAGCACGGCAACCGCGCCGCGTCGTCCGCATGCGGCTCCGCCGACGTGTTAGAGGCGGCGGGCGTGACCATCGAACTTGAGCCGGAGCAGGTGGCGCACTGCATCGACAGCGCAGGCATCGGCTTCATGTTCGCGCCGAAGTACCACCCTGCCATGCGGCACGCAGCAGGGCCGCGGCGGGAGATCGGCGTGCGAACGGTCTTCAACATCCTCGGGCCGCTCACGAATCCGGCCCATGCAGGACATCAGCTTGTCGGTGTTCCGCGTCCGGAACTCGTGGAGACCATCGCCCGTGTGCTGGGCGAGCTGGGAGCCAAGCGGGCCATCGTCGTGCACGGCGCGGACGGGTTAGACGAGATTGCGCTGAGCGGGCCGTCAATTATGGCGGAGTACCGTGACGGCTCCGTGACGGTGCAAGAGATCACGCCGGACCAGTTCGGGTTGACTCATGCAGGGGTCGAACAGCTACGGAGCGAAGATGTGGAGTCGAGCCATCGCATCTTCACGAACGTGCTCAACGGGGAGCCGGGGCCGTACCGCGACATCGTGCTCATCAACGCAGCTGCCGCGCTAATGGCCGGAGAGGCGGCGGACGACCTGGCAGGAGGACTTGAGGCGGCACGGGAATCCATCGACTCCGGCGCCGCGCGAGACAGGCTGGAGCGGCTGGTGGCGGCCAGCAGGGTTTAGAGAGACGGGCTGAATAGCAGGTACGCGATGACAGCGACGCCGATCAAGGCGATGATAGCCACCAATAGCCGCCGGCCCGCGAACTTTTTGAAACTCTCGCCCTCGTTCCGGCGCTCTCCCTCTCGTAGTTCTTGGTCAAACATGGAAAGCGTATTCAGAAAGATACGGCTGCGCTCAGGCAGCGCGTGCGGCATACACGAGAAGCACGATGATTGGCAGCGCGGAGATTCCCGCGATGATGGCAAGGTAAACGAGGGCGCGTTCGAGAGTAACCGGATGGCGGTGGCCGTCATGCGTCTCGCGATGCTTCTGCACCGCCTCCTGGGGATCCGGGGTGTTCAGGTGAAACATGTCCCAGTTGGACATGGAGGCCTCCCTCGCGGCGTCAGGCCGCAATGAATGGCATTATAGACGTGCCTTCCCACAGGTCAAGGAATCACAGGAATGACGACTGGCACCTATTTGGATAAAATCCTGCCGCAGACGCGGGAGGACCTTGACGATCGTATGTCCTCGCTGCCTCTTACCGAGGTCAAGGCGCGCGCCAAAGACGCCGAGGAAACGCGTGGCTTCTACGACGCGTTCGCGGAGGATCGGCTGCATCTCATCGCTGAGGTAAAGCGGGCGTCGCCATCCAAGGGTGACCTTGCGCCGGACATCGACGCCGCAGAGCTTGCCCGCGTCTATATCGATAACGGCGCGTCCGCGCTTTCCGTCCTGACGGACAGGCCGTTCTTCAAGGGATCACTGGACGATCTCAAGGCCGTGAGAGAAGTCACGGCGGAATCGGGAACCCCAATCCTTCGCAAGGATTTCGTCATTGATGAATACATGATCTATGAGGCGCGGGTGTGGGGCGCGGACGCCATTCTTCTGCTCGTGATCAGCCTGTCCGACGGGCAGCTGCAGGATTACCAGGGCCTGGCGGGCGAGTTGGGTATGGCGGCATTGATCGAAACACACGACGAGCTTGAACTGTACCGCGCGCTGGACATCAAGCCGCGGCTGGTGGGCATCAACAACCGTGATCTCCGCACGTTTGAAACGGATTTGGCAACGACACACGGCCTCGCGCCCCGCATCGGCGGCAGCACGCGCGTGGTGGCGGAAAGCGGCATCTCTTCGACGGAGGACGCGCGCAGCATGAGGGCCGCAGGGGCTGACGCGATACTCGTTGGCGAGGCACTCATCACTGCCGAGGACACAGCTGCAAAGACGCAGGAGTTAAGTTCAATCCGCATTCCACGCCTGACAGGGATGGAGGCGTCTGTGCCTGAGGACGTCATACGAGACACGATTCCGCAGTTCGGCGGCGGGCCTCCCATGCCGGGCGGCGGCGTTCCGGGAATCGGCGGGTTCGGGCCGCCGCGATTCCCCGGCATACCGGGCGATTTCGGACCGCGGGGCAGCTAATGGGTCTCGCCATCAAGATGTGCGGCAACCGGTCGGCAACCGACCTGATCAATGCCGCCGACGCGGGAGCGGATCTGCTTGGCATCATCTTCGCCGACGCGTGGCGGCGGATCCCAGTCGACTATGCCCAAGAGATTGTCAGCACTCTGCGGGGTGAGGCGGATCACGTGCCGACGGTTGTGGGTGTATTTGTTGACCAGCCAATCGACGAGGTGAACGCGACAGCGGACAAGGTCGGGCTGGACATGATTCAGCTGCACGGGACAGAGTCCCCGGTGTACTGGGAACAGATGGAGAGGCCTCTGATTGTCTGCCGGCGGATATCGTCAGCCCTGACGCCGGAGCAGGTTGAGGATGAACTTGGGGTCGTGGCTGAATTCACACAGCGCACCGGCTCGTTGAGCCTGATTGAGCCGCATGTGGAGGGCGAGCCCGGGGGAGCCGGCGTCAGCCTGGATTTTGCGTTGGCTGAACGGCTCGCGAGGCGATATTCGTTCATCCTGGCGGGCGGACTTGGGCCGGACAATGTCGCTGAGGCGATTCGCTCAGTTCGCCCGTGGGGCGTGGACGTTTCAAGTGGTGTCGAAACGGAGCGGGTCAAGGACCCGTCCAAGGTGGGACGATTCGTCTATGAGGCGCGGCGGGCGTCAACAGGCTCCGTCGGAGCGCGGACCGGCAGTGAGACGACACGATGACCATCGTCAAGACGGGCGCAGACGCGGAGGCCCCGGGACGCTTTGGGCGATTCGGCGGCCGCTATGTGCCGGAGACATTGATGGCGGCGGTCACGGAGCTTGAAGAGTCGTACGCGGCGGCACGTGAAGATAACGACTTTCTTTCGCGACTGGATCATCTCTCACGCACCTATGCAGGCCGCCCAACACCGTTAACGCTGGCCGAAAGGCTGACTGAACAGAGCGGCGGCGCGCTCATCTATCTCAAGCGAGAGGATCTGGCGCACACGGGCGCCCACAAGATCAACAACGCCCTCGGACAGGTGCTGCTGGCACAGCGCATGGGCAAGACGCGGATCATCGCGGAGACGGGCGCGGGGCAGCACGGCGTGGCGACGGCCACCGTCTGCGCGCTGCTGGGCCTCGAATGTGTCGTGTACATGGGCGAGGAGGACATTCACCGCCAAGCGCCAAACGTGTTCCGCATGCGACTGCTGGGAGCGGATGTCGTATCCGTCACGGCGGGCTCACGCACGCTCAAGGACGCGGTCAACGAGGCGATGCGCGACTGGGTGACGAACGTGGCGAACACGTACTACGTCATCGGCAGTGTCGTCGGGCCGCACCCCTACCCCGTCATCGTGCGTGATTTTCAGGCCGTTATCGGGCAGGAGGCCCGAGAGCAGATGCTGGACGTAGAAGGGCGGCTGCCGACACATCTCGTCGCCTGCGTAGGCGGCGGGAGCAACGCGATGGGGCTGTTCCACGCGTTCTACGGCGACTCAGATGTTGCGATGGTCGGCGTGGAGGCCGCGGGGCACGGCATCGATACCGGCGAGCACAGCGCGAGCCTCGGAGCGGGCAAGCCGGGCGTGCTGCACGGGTCGTTCTCACAGGTGCTGCAGGATCAATGGGGACAGGTGACGGAAACACACAGCATTTCAGCCGGACTCGACTACCCCGGCGTCGGTCCGGAGTTGTCGTATTACCAGGAGACGGAGCGGGCGCGATTTACGAGCGTGACGGACACGGAGGCGCTGGAGGGTTTTAGGCTTTTGGCGCGGACTGAGGGGATAATCCCGGCGCTGGAGTCGTCGCACGCTATCTACGAGGCGGCGCGTCTGGCCGCCACGCTGTCATCAGATGACATAATCCTCGTGAACCTGAGCGGGCGTGGCGACAAGGATCTGGCCACCGTGACAGACGCGCTGGGCATCGAACTCGACGGGGCATAGCCCCAAAAAGACGCTACCCCCTGACATTCGCTCGGCCTCGAATGAGAGGGGGCAGCGCAGCGCGGGGAAAGCAGTGAGGTACAGTTCACATATCTGCTGCTATCCCGCACACGAACACACCGTCGCTCAGTCTACCATAACTTGGGCAGATTTGGAATGGGGGAGCCCGACTCCTCCCTATTGAGCGGCTACGGCAGCGACAGTAAGTAGGATTCCAAGGCGAGGCGGGCGTTGGCGTTCTGACGCAGCGCCTGCATGGTGAAGAGGGTCTCGTTCAGGGCCGATTGGGCCTCCCCTAAGGTGACGCCGATCTCCCCTACACGATCCAAATCCTCAGAGTCCGTCACGTCCTCCGGCGCGTCCGCCGCAACGACAAGCGCGTCGCGCCATATCGATGCCCATGCTTCAAGTCTGGCAAGCAGGCGCTGGCGGTCGGCGTAGAAATCGTCGCCCATCCTGCCGGCGCGCCGTAGGCGGTCGGCAACAGACTCGCCGCGAACGGCAAGGATGTCATCCAGGGCGGCGCGGCGGGCGTCCAGCGGGGCGGTATCGGCCAGCAGGCTGAGCGCATATTCGAGGCGGCCGCCGGAGAGCTTGGCAAGACGATTGGCTTCCTCGTCATCCGCGCCGTTCTCGCGCAGCGTCTCAGCAACCCGGTCAAATGGGATCGGGCGGAGCGGAACGATCTGGCAGCGGGAACGGATTGTATCGAGAATCGCCTCGTCGTTGGCCGTGACGAGGATGAGGGTGACGTTCGGATGAGGCTCTTCGAGGACCTTGAGGAGGGCGTTCGCGGCCTCACGTGTAAGGGTGTCCGCATCGTCGATGATGATAACGCGGCCGGACGCCTCGTACGGCTGCAGGTTGGCGGCGGCCTGGAGGTCGCGAGCGGCCTCGATGCCGATGGAGCCCGTGCCGGTCGGCGAGATGACCATGACATCCGCATGATGGCCGCTCGCGACACGCTGGCATTGGCGACACTTACCACACGGCCTGCCCTGCTCCGATTCACACAGGAACGCTTTCGCGAATTCGCGGGCGAGCGCCAGTCCGCCAACACCGGCGGGGCCGGTCAGCAGCCAGGCGTGGGCGAGCCTACCCTGCTGAATGCTGCGGTCCAAGAGACCGACGGCGTCTTTGTCGGCAGGCGTCGTCCAAGGCACTTTTAAAGACCGTTCCGTCCAAGCGGGCGTTTCGAGGGGATTCTGGATTCCCGCTTTCGCGGGAATGACGAGGGATTAGACATCGAGGCGCATGAGGTCTTCGAAGGTCTCACGGCGGCGGATGGTGCGTGCCTCGCCATTGGAGACGAGAACGACCTCCGGGCGGGGATTCGCATTGTACGTGGATGACATTGCGATGCAGTACGCGCCGGACACCGGGATGGCGAGGATATCGCCCGCGGCGGGCGTCGGGAGAGAGCAGTCGCGGACGAGGATATCCCCGGACTCACAGTACTTCCCGGCGATGGTTACCGTGATCTCCTCCGCGTCCCCCATCCGCGAGGCCAACACGGCCTCATATTCTGAGCCGTAGATTGCGGGGCGGATATTGTCGCCCATGCCGCCGTCGACAGAGACGTAGGTACGGATGTCAGGCAGGAGCTTTGTCGCGCCAACGGTGTAGAGCGCGACTCCCGCCGTGCCCACCATGGACCGCCCGGGTTCGATGGAGATGGCGGGAAGTTCAAGGCCGTGAACATCACATCCCTGGATGATGGCTTTTGAGATGGTGGAGATGTATGTGTCCGGCACGGGGGCTTCGTCCGTTGTGAGGTAGTTGACGGCAAAGCCGCCGCCGGGACTGAACATGCGCAGTGAAAAGCCGTACTTGTCCCTCATCTGCGCTGCAAATTCCATCGTGATCTGAATGGCCTCTTCATACGGCTCTATCTCGAATATGGGGGACCCCAGGTGGAAATGGAGCCCGGCTACATCAAGCCGCGATGACTGCATGGCGCGGGCGATGGCCTCTTCCGCCTGCCCCGTCTGGATAGCGAGTCCGAACTTGCTGTCCAACACTCCGGTTGTGGTGTGGGCGTGAGTGTGTGGATCGACACCAGGGGAAACGCGGAACGATACCTGCTGTGTTCTTCCAAGCCGCTCAAGAATCGACTCAAGCAGTGCAAGTTCATGGAGATTGTCCACGACGATTGCGCCGATGCCGGACTCGACGGCCCGCTCAAGTTCCTCTGTGCTCTTGTTATTGCCGTGAAAGTGAACGCTGGCCGGGTCGACGCCTGCCGCCTGCGCCGTCGCCAACTCACCGCCGCTCACAACATCGAATCCGACGCCCTCCTCCGCAAGCAGTCGGAAAAGGGCGACGTTCGAGAAGGCCTTGGATGCGTAGATGATGGAGCTTTCACCGGGATAGTGGGCATCCAGGGCTGAGCGATAGCGTCGAGCGGCATCTCGCAGTTCGGCCTCATCAAACAGGTACAGCGGCGTGCCCTGCGCGCGGGCAAGTTCCACGGCGTCAAGGCCGGCAATTTCAAGGTGGCCGTTGTCGCGCGCCTTCGCAGACGCGGGGAAAACAGAAAGGGCGTCAATTCCTCTCATTGGTTTCGTTTACCTTTCAGTCAAATCGGGTTACTACCAATAATCATGACAGCCGATAGGAGCCGTCGCTGGCAGGGGTTACAACACCCTCCCCTGTCAGTTTGATCAGGTGGGCGACGATCTGCTCGCGGGCAGCATTCCAGCGCCATTCCTCAAGGTTGGCCGCGCCGTAGAGCCGTTCTCGCATTTCGTCCACGCCCGTTACCCCGTCACGCAGGCATTCCAGGATGGATGCATCACGGGAGTTACGATGCCCGATGAGTTCGGCGAGCTTGGCGGCAGGGTCCGTGACGGGCAGGCCATGAAATGAGAGCAACAGATTGGCGTTTTGTCCGGCGAGTCTTTGCAGGGAATCGACGTAGGCGGCCATGTCACCGCCCTGATCCAGATGGACGGCAGTTGTGCCGCGGCTCAGGACGCAGTCGCCGCTGAACAGGACGCCGTCCGGTTGGAGGAGATAGCACATGCTGCCGCCGACGTGGCCGGGCGTGGCGATGGCGTGGATCGTCCTGCCTCCGCCGAGGTCAAACGTCTCATCGCCGTTCAGTGGAACATCAACTGCTCCACCGGTTTCCGCATTAATTGCATCTACGTCCGCCGCGCCGGCGTGAACAACCATGCCCGGGAACGCCGCTTTGAGCGCCGCCGCGCCGCCGCAGTGCTCCCCAAAGCGGTCCGTGATCAGAAGAACGCCGGGAGCAGGATTGTCTCCTCTGAGTTCATTGACGGCGTGGATGACGCGCTGCGAGACATCGTCCTCATCGTGGCCGGCGTCGATGAGCACGCCGCCGTTCTCGCCCCGCGCCCAATAGACATGGGGAGAATCGTCATCATCTGGACGCAGTGTGATGGCGACGACGCCGGGGGCGACTTCAGTAGTCATGTGATTCCTCCGCGCCGCGACGAATTGGCGGGTCGAACACGCGCAATTTTGGTCGTGGCGTGCAAGAATCCTAAGAAAGCGCGGTTAGGGGTGTCAACGTAAATAACGGACTGATGGGAGAGTTTCAGGAATGACGCTGACGCATAACGAGATGGATCTGCGGATCTACAGCAAGGAAGTCGGGAATTGGGGGAATAACTTCTACGTCGTCGCGGATCCTTTGCGCAACGTAGCGGCGATCATCGACGCGGCGGCAGAGGCTGACCAAATCCTGAATGCCGTCGCGGGCATGGATGTTCTCTATATCCTGACCACACACGGCCACTCAGATCATTGGGGGGCGTTGGAGGAGGTTTCGGCCGCGCTGCCAAATGCAATCGTCGCGGCGACACCGGGCGATGCCGGGGATCTGCCCGTCGCCCCCACCCTGCTGTTGAATGACGGAGACACGCTTCAGATTGGGACAGCGCCCTTGCAGGTGATCACGACACCGGGGCACACGCCGGGGAGCGCATGTTTCATCACGGGGCAGCACCTGTTCACGGGAGATACCCTTTTCCCGGGCGGGCCGGGACATTCACGCAGCCCTGAGAATCTGCGGGAGGAAATCACGAGCATCACGACGAAGTTGTATGTACGGCCTGACGAAACGATCGTCTACCCGGGTCACGGAGCGGGAACAACGATCGGCGCGAGCAAGGCGGAATACGCAGTGTTTGCCGCCAAGCCGCATCCTGACGATCTGCACGGTGACGTGCTGTGGCTGGAATCGTGACCGGCTCACAGGGTGGCGGTGACGCGCAAGCGCTGCCCTCAACCACGACCATTGGCGGGTACACGATGACGGAGGCGCTTGCCCCATATACCAGAACCGTCCTGCCGAACGGCATTCGCCTGCTGACCGCGTCAATGCCGGCGACGCGCGCCGTTTCAATCGCGTTCTACGTTGGCACGGGCTCGCGCTATGAGCAGGACGATGAATCCGGCGCGTCGCATTTCCTAGAGCACATCCTGTTCAAAGGCACGGAGCGGCGCCCACTGGCGCAGGACGTGTCCGAGACCATCGAGCGCGTGGGTGGATTCATGAACGCCAGCACCGACCGTGAGGTGACGATCTATTGGGCGCGTGTTGCGAGACCCCACCTGTCCATCGGCATAGATATTTTGTCGGACATGCTGTTGAATTCGACGTTCCCCGCGGAGGAGATCGAGAAGGAACGCGACGTCATTCTTGAGGAGATACACACCTCATTTGATTCCCCGGCGCAGCGCGTCTTCCACATGGCAGACAAGATCATGTGGCCGGATCAGCCGCTGGGGCGCGACATTGCCGGGACGGAAGAGAGTGTCCGCGCACTGTCGCGGGACACGATCATGTCCTATATGCGTGAGCAGTACGACCCGTCGCAGGTGGTGATGGCAGTGGCGGGACAGATTGAACACGCGGAGATTGAAGAGACAGTCGGGAAGCTGCTGGAGGCGTGGCCGAGCGGGAATCCGCGCCCGATGCCGCCTGCGGACGATAAGCAGCCGGAGAGTCGTGTCGCCCTGGAATACCGCAAGACGGAGCAGGCCAACATCTGCCTGATGTTCCCCGGCATGTCGGCACACGATCCGGATCGGCGCGCGCTATGGCTTCTCAACTCGATTCTCGGCGACGGTATGGCATGCCGCCTCTTTCTTGAATTGCGCGAGCGGTTGGGCATCGTCTACGAAGTGGATATGGATGTGATGTATCTGCAGGACACGGGCGCGATGGCGGTGTACGCGGGAACTGTGCCGCAACGGGGGCCGCAAGCGTTGGAGGCCGTTATCAAGGAGCTGGATCGGGCGACGCGGGATATTACTCAGAGCGAACTGGATCGCGCGCTGGAGTTGTCCAAGGGGCGGATGCTATTGCGCCTGGAGGATACGCGCAGCATCTCAAGCTGGCTGGGCGGACAGGAGATCACCTTCGGGAGCATCGAAACGCCGGAGGAGGTTGTCGAACAGTTGGACAGCATCACGGTGGATGACGTGCAACGCGTCGCGCGGCGTGTCTTCGACCCGGAACGGTATCGCCTTACCGTCGTCGGGCCGTATCGGAGTGACCGCAGGTTCAGGAACATCATCGAGGGGCGTTAGATGGCGGCCATGCTGAGAAGGCTCACCCAGGTTCTCACCGTCGTCGTCATCCTTGCGGTGCTCTACGAGGAATTGCGGAAGGGTCCGGATAGTGAACGCTGGCATGGACGCGTGCTTGGATTCGTACCCTACGATCTCAGACCGCCGAGCCTTCGCCAGATGCGTGAAACGTATTGGAACCCGGAAGACCCGCGCATCTTTCCCGGGCGGGTAGCCGGCATCGGGTGGGGCGTCAATTTCGCCGCCCTCTTCGATCGCATCAGCCGGATGTAGGAGGAGCCTCTCCGCTCCCTCACCGGGGTAGATGACTCCTGGAGAGATACTCCCCGCATAACCACCAGTGGATAAGGCGTATTCTGAATGGTGCCCCCCACCCTGGCTCTCTCCCGCGTGAGGGAGGGGAATATGGGGTGTTATGTCCAGAGTGGACTTGTGCTATAGTCCACGCGGTGCCTGACTGGCGCCAAGGGGGAGTGGGGGTAGACCGTCATGACGTTCAGCGACCGCACGCTGACGTGCTCCGAATGCGGGAACGATTACGTCTTTACCGCTGGAGAACAGCAATACTATTCGGATCGAGGCTTTCGGAACGAGCCAAAGAGGTGCCATGCCTGCCGTGTTGTACGCCGCGCGGACATGGCGCGGCGACGGGAGACACGCGATGCGGTGCCGGTGGAGCAGGACCGGCCACGACGGCAGATGTATCCGGCGACATGCGCGGAATGCGGGCGTGAGACCGAAGTGCCGTTCGAGCCCCGCGGCATTCGGCCCGTTTATTGCGCCACGTGCTTCACTCGACAACGGAACTCGCCGCCAGGCCGCTTCCGCGACTGAGCTCGCCGGCCAGCCGTTCTGTCCCGTTTCTTATTGAGACTGTGCTATTAATGGACGGGTGGCCGCGCGGGGCGCGGCATCACTCCCGCCAATAGTGTGGGCGACAAGAACGTATTGAGGATTGAAACGGAGGGACGTGGCGAATGACGTATGTAGTCCTGCGTGAGGGTGAGAGCCAGGAGCAGTTGATCAAACGGTTCCGTTCCGTGGTTGAACGTTCAGGCATCCTGAGGCAGGCAAAGGAGAAGCGTCACTTCATCTCCAAGCAGGAACGAGCCCGCTTGAAGGCCCGCAAGGCGCGGCGCCGACGCAATTAGCGTGAGTTCATGGCCTGAGACGAATGACCATGACTCACTCGCAATCCACATCTTCCGCCACGGCCGGCGCTGAGGACTATTCATTTAACGCATTCGCCCGGCAGCCCTTCTACCAGGAAGAGAACAGCCGGCTGGTTGATCTCATCGGCTTGCAGACCGGGAATCGCGTCATTGACCTTGCGTGCGGCCCGGGTGAGATCACACGGAAAATCCTGGACAAGGTGCGCGGAGACGGCGCATGGATCCTGGGCGTTGATATGTCTCCGGACACGCTCGAAGAGGCGCGGCGGCAGTTCACGGACGTGACGGACGCTGAGGTCTCCTTTGAGAATTCCCGCGCCGAAGACCTTTCGAATATCATCTCGGAGCCGGTTGATTCCGTGGTTTTCTGCAACGCAATTCACCTGGTGGACAACAAGCCGGACGTGCTTGAAGGAATTATGGGCGCGCTTAAACCCGGCGGCCTGTTCGCGTTCAACAGCACCTTCTATTCGGGTTCTATCGTGGAAGGCACAGAACCGTTCTACCGCCGGTGGATGATGCGCTCGCTGCGTCTGCTCAAGTCGGAACACGGTTTGAGCCCTGTGAAGAACAAGGTGATGGCGCGGCAGCAGTTGACGTTGGAGGAATACAAGGCATTGCTGACGGACGCGGGTTTCAGCATCCGGGATGAGCGCGTTATTCCGATTGAGGTGCCGATTGAGGGGTGGCTTTCCATCTGTTCATTCTCAGACTTCGTCGAAGGAGCGTTGCCAGGCGTGCAGATAGAAACGGCGAGCGAGGTGCTGCGCGCGACCATTCGCGAGACTTTCCGCGACATGGAGCTGTCTTTCGTTCCCCGCAATTGGCTCGAAATCGTGGCCGTACGCGACTAGCGCCACGCCGAGCGGCCGGACGGAGAGCTTTCCGATGCCGGACATCACCCCAGACGAGTTTCGCCGCGTGATGGGTCGGCTCGCCACAGGCGTTACTATCGTCACGACTCGCGCAGGCGATGATGTGCACGGCACAACGATGAGCGCAGTCTGTTCCGTGTCGTTGCAGCCACAGCTCGTTCTTGTCTGTGTCGACCATGAATCAGATATTCACGCGCTCATCCGTGAGAGCGGTGTTTTTGCCATCAATGTGTTGCACGAGGGGCAGGCAGATTTGGCGATTGAGTTGTCCCACAAGGGCACGCCCGAACAGCAGGCGGCCCACCGGCTGGAGAACCTGCCCCATCGAAACGGTGAAACGGGCGCGCCACTTTTGGAGGACAGCCTGGCTCATGTGGAATGTCGTGTTGAGAACACCGTCGAGGCGGGGGATCACACGATATACGTTGGCACTGTCGTTGCGGCGGACGTGAATCCACGCGCTAATCGGCCGTTGCTGCACTACGAAGGGCGGTACGAGTCGTTACGTGAAAATAGGTAGCATTCAGCTTTGTTGACAGTGATTCCGTTCCTACCTACAATTTGAAGTCGCGCCCCCTATGTGGGACGCAGGGTACTTGTGCCTGTTTTTCGTGTTTGGCGACACGGATAGTAAGAGCAGTCTCAATCCTTGCCTGTCACGGACGTGGGACTGGGCATACGAAGCCAAGAGAAGCAGAGAAATGCGGCTGCCCGCGCGCGTGCGCGGCGGGCATGAACAAGAGGAACGTAACGGGATGCCGACAGTCAATCAGTTGGTACGGAAGGGTCGAAAGCGACCTCGGACGAAGTCAAAGGCGCCCGCCCTGCAGGTGAGCTACAACGCGCTCACAAACAGGGTTGTGCGGAATCAGCCTTCGCCTCAGAAGCGGGGGGTCTGCACACAGGTCCGGACGATGACACCCAAGAAGCCCAACTCCGCGCTGCGCAAAATCGCCCGTGTAAGGCTGACGAACGGGACCGAGGTGACGGCGTATATCCCCGGCGAAGGACACAACCTGCAGGAACACTCCACGGTGCTCATCCGTGGCGGCCGGGTGAAGGACCTTCCGGGCGTCCGCTATCACATCATCCGCGGCGCATTGGACTCTGGCGGCGTGAATGGCCGCAAGCGGGGCCGCAGCAAGTACGGAGCCAAGAGAAACTAACGCCATGTCACGACGTCGACGGGCGATCAAGCGCCCCATTCTTCCCGATCCGCGCTACGGAAGCGTGTTGGTGACTCGATTCACCAACCGCGTGATGCAACGCGGCAAGAAGAACACGGCCCGGAGCATCGTCTACGGCGCGCTGGCCAATATTGCTTCAAACGGGGATGACCCCATTGAGACTTTCGAACGGGCGATACGGAATGCGACGCCGTTGCTGCAGGTTCGGCCCCGGCGCGTGGGCGGCGCAACGTACCAGGTGCCCGTTGAAGTGCGTGGAGAACGCGGATTGACGCTCTCCATGCGGTGGATCATTGATTCCGCCCGTCAGCGAACGGGGCGACCGATGCTCGACAAGCTGACGACGGAGATCATGGAGGCGGCGCAGGGCCAGGGCAACGCGGTTCGCCGCCGCGAAGAGATGCACCGTATGGCTGAGGCCAACCGAGCCTTTGCGCACTACCGTTGGTGAAGCGGACTATCTGATAGCGCAGGGGAAAACAGTAATGGCCACCGACTTACCACTCTCAAAGATCCGAAATATCGGCTTTATCGCGCATATCGACGCCGGCAAGACAACGGTGTCCGAACGCGTGCTGTATTTCACTGGCCGGACGTACAAGCTGGGCACCGTGGATGAGGGCACGGCCGTCATGGACTGGATGCCGCAGGAAAAAGAACGCGGTATTACCATTGTGTCCGCAGCAACGACCGTGGACTGGAAGGGCTTTACGGTCAACATTATCGACACGCCCGGACACGTCGATTTCACCGCGGAGGTTGAGCGCAGCCTCCGCGTTCTTGATGGTGGAGTCGTTATTCTCGACGCCAACGCGGGTGTCGAGCCGCAGTCTGAAACTGTATGGCGGCAGGCGGACAGGTACCACGTGCCGCGAGTCGTCTTTGTCAACAAGATGGACAAGATCGGCGCGGACTTCTTTGCGTCGGTCGATTCAATTCACGTCCGCTTGAACGCCATCCCCGTCCCGGTCCAGATTCCGTGGGGCAAGGAAGACGATTTCCGTGGCGTCATCGACCTGATTCGGCAAGTCGCCATCACCTGGGAGGACGCCGACGGCGCCACGATGGTGGAGCAGCCGATTCCGGACGAGTTGGTCGAGGATGCGGCGCGTTACCGCGATGCGATGATTGAACGCGCTGCAGAGCAGGACGACGAGTTGATGGTCAAGTACCTCGAAGGCGAAGAGTTAACCGAGGACGAGATCCGTCGCGGACTTCGCGCCGGAACGGTCAAGATGGCCATCTATCCGGTGTTCTGCGGCACGGCGCTCCGCAACAAGGGTGTGCAGCCGCTCATCGACGCCATCACCGAGTATCTGCCCTCCCCGCTGGACGTGCCGCCCGTACAGGGAACAGACCCGCGCGACGAGAACGTTGTCATGGAGCGCGCGCCGGACCCCTCCGAGCCGTTCTCCGCCCTCGCATTCAAGGTGGTTACAGACCCCTTCGCGGGACGGCTGGTGTATCTTCGGGTGTACTCAGGCACGTGCAAGGCGGGATCGACGGTTCTCAACACCAGCAGGCAGGGACGCGAGCGCCTTGGCCGCCTGATCCAGATGCATTCGAATCATCGTGAGGAGCTTGAGGAGGCAGCGGCAGGGAACATTGTCGCTGCCGTCGGACTCAAGGACACGTTCACCGGCGATACGATCAGCGCCGTGAACAGCCCGGTCATTCTCGAATCCATTCGCTTCCCGGAGCCCGTTGTGTCGGTGGCCATTGAGCCGAAGACGCGTGAGGAGGAGGAGAAGCTGGTGGATGCCCTGGTGAAGCTGGGGCAGGAGGACCCAACGTTCCGATCCTCACATGACTTGGAAACAGGACAGACCGTTATCTCCGGCATGGGCGAGCTTCATATCGAGGTCATCGTCGACCGCCTCAAGCGAGAGTTCCGTGTGGACGCGCGAACAGGCCGCCCGCAGGTGGCGTACCGCGAGACCATAACGCGGACGGCGCGGGCGGAGGGGCGCTACGTGCGGCAGACCGGCGGGCGCGGGCAGTACGGTCACGTCTGGCTTGAGGTTGAGCCCCTGGAACCCGGGAGCGGCATCGAGTTTGTGAACAAGATCGTCGGCGGCGCAGTGCCGCGCGAGTACATTCCCGCCGTTGAGCAGGGTGCTCGGGAAGCGGCGCAGAACGGTCAGCTGACTGGCTTCCCAATTGTTGATCTCCGCATCACTATCGATGACGGCTCTTTCCACGAGGTGGACTCGTCCGAGATGGCGTTCAAGATGGCGGGATCAATGGGATTCAAGTCCGCGATCGAGCGAGCACGGCCCGTAGCCCTTGAGCCGATCATGAAGGTTGAAGTGGTTGGACCGGCGGCGTCAATTGGTGACGTGATGGGCGATCTGCAGAGCCGACGGGCGCAGGTTCAGGGGATGGAGAGCCGTGGCGACCTTGGAATCGTGACGGCATTCGTTCCCCTCGCGGAGATGTTCGGGTATGCTACATCTCTGCGCTCCGCCACGCAGGGACGCGCAAGCTACAGCATGGAGTTCGATCACTACAACCACGTCCCGCAAAACGTGGTGGAGACGCTGACCCGGCGACCGGCAAGCGTCGGGGCGCGATAAGCGGGACAACAGGACAGAGTAATGACGACCGTACGGCAGCGACAGAAGATACGCATCACGCTGAAGGCGTTTGACCACCGCCTGCTGGATGCGTCTGCCGTGCAAATCGTGGAGGCCGCGGAGGGAACGGGCGCGCAGGTGTCCGGGCCGATTCCGTTGCCAACGCGCATCAAGCGATTCACCGTAATTCGCTCCCCGCACGTCGATAAGGACTCGCGCGAGCAGTTCGAGATCCGGACGCACAAGCGAATCGTCGATATTCTCGACCCGACATCACGCACCATTGATTCACTGACGCACCTGGACCTGCCGGCCGGCGTCAACATCGAAATCAGCTCATAGGGATCACACCAGGTAATTTCCGACAATGCTCTCCGCACTCTTAGGAACCAAGCTCGGCATGACGCAATACATCCATGAGGATGGAACGGTGTCAGCCGTGACGGCCATCCAAGTCGGGCCATGTACGGTGACGCAGGTCAAGACGGCAGCGACGGACGGCTATGACGCGGTGCAGATCGGCTACGAGGCTGTCGCTGAACGCAAGCTGAACGGGCCGCGCCTCGGCCACCTTTCCAGGAATGACATCAGCCCATTGCGCCACCTGAGAGAGGTGCGGGCGCAGGGCGATATGCCCGAGGTCGGAACCGTCGTGACGGCAGACCAGGTATTTGAGGTTGGAGAGCAGGTTGATCTGACAGCACGATCCAAGGGCAAGGGTTTCGCGGGCGGCGTGAAGCGCTGGCATTTCCGCGGCGGTCCAAAGACGCACGGACAGGGCGACCGATGGCGCGCGCCGGGCTCCGTTGGCGCCGGCACAACTCCCGGCCGGGTTCGCAAGGGACTCAAGATGGCCGGCCAGATGGGCAATAAGAGAACGACACAGAAGAGCGGCCTCGTTGTGGCCGTGGACGCGGAGCGCAACCTTGTATTCGTGCGCGGCTCCGCGCCCGGGGCACCGGACGGAATCGTCCTCGTGCGCAAGAAGGCGAGCCGCTGATATGGAAGTCGATGTCCGGAATACAAGCGGGCAGGTCGTTGACCACGTCGAGGTAAGCGACCTGCTCTTCAATGCGCCGATCTATGAAGCCCTGGTGCACCAGGCGCTCGTGCGGCAGCGCGCGAACGCGCGGCAGGGAACGCATTCCACCAAGACACGAAGTGAGGCACGCGGCGGCGGGCGCAAGCCGTGGCGGCAGAAGTACACGGGCCGCTCGCGGCAGGGCAGCATCCGTTCCCCACTATGGCGGCACGGTGGCGTCGCGTTCGGGCCCAAGCCGCGCAGCTACCGGCAGGATATCCCGGTTCGCATGAGGCGGCAGGCGCTGCGCAGCGTCCTGACAAGCAAACTGGCAGACGGAGATCTGGTCATCATTGACAGCTTTGGGTTGGAGAGGCCGCGCACGAAGGACGTGGTGGCAGCGCTGCAGAGCCTCGAGGTGAACTCCCCTGCCCTGTTGGTGACGGCGGAGCCCGAGGAGAACCTGATTCGTTCCGCGCACAACGTGCCACGGGTCAAGACGCTGCCGGCACGCTATATGAACATTGGTGATTTGCTGGCGCACCGCAAGCTGGTCATCACCCTGGACGCGGTCCGCAGTGCGGAAGAATTGTGGGCGAAGAGCGGCAGAAAGGCGGAGAGGTAGTTATGGATCTGCATCCGCTGGAGGTTCTGCGCCGCCCCGTGATCACGGAGAAGTACACGGCTCTCCAGGACCAGAGCAAGTACGCCTTCGAGGTGCATCGCAAGGCCAACAAGAAGCAGATACGGGAGGCGGTTGAGATTGCGTTCCGCGTGCGCGTTTCCGCCGTGAACGTGATGAACGTCAAGGGCAAAACCAGGCGCGCCGGGCTGAAGACGTACCAGACGAAGCCATGGAAAAAGGCCGTCGTGACCCTGCAGGCAGGCGAGCGTATCGAGGTCTTCGAGGGCGTATAGGGGCAGAGTGATGGCAGTCAAGACAGTCAAACCCACATCACCCGGCCGCCGCGGCATGGTGCTGGATGCTTTTGACGACATCGACAAGGTACGGCCTGAGAAGTCGCTGCTGCAGCCGCTGAAGAGCAACGCGGGACGCAACCATTCCGGCCGCATTACCGTTCGCCATCGCGGCGGCGGTGTGAAGCGTTCCTATCGTGTTATCGATTTCAAACGCAACAAGCATGGCGTTCCGGCGTCCGTAAAGACAATCGAATACGATCCGAACCGCTCGTCCCGAATCGCGCTGCTGCACTATCACGACGGCGAAAAGCGCTATATCATCGCCCCTCTTGGCCTGCAGCGCGGCGACGTGATCTCCTCCGGCCCGGATGCTGAGATTCGAGTCGGCAACGCGCTTCCCCTGGGGGTTATTCCGACGGGCACGACGGTGCACAACATCGAGATTCATCTCGGCAAGGGCGGACAGCTTGTCCGCGGAGCGGGCACCGGCGCGCAGGTCATGGCGCATGAGGACAAGTACACGCTGCTCCGGCTGCCCTCGGGCGAGCTGCGGCGTGTGCTCTCCGCCTGTTACGCAACCATCGGGCAGGTCGGCAACCCCGACCATAAGAACCTGTCATGGGGCAAGGCGGGCAGAAAACGTCTCAAGGGCTGGCGTCCGACTGTGCGCGGCTCTGCGATGTCTCCGCGGGATCATCCGCATGGAGGCGGCGAGGGACGCTCGCCCATCGGTATGCCGGGGCCGAAATCGCCGTGGGGCAAGCCGACACTCGGCAAGCGGACACGCAGGAACAAGAAGACGGACGTGTTCATCGTCCGTCGGCGCGGCGGGCGCAGAGGCTCGCGACGCTAGGTATCTGAATAGGAACGGACAAGAACAGGAACGCTGAAGAACGATGTCTCGATCAGTCAAGAAGGGACCGTACATAGAGCCCAAGCTCTTGCGCAAGGTGACCGTCGCGCAGCAGACGAACTCGCGGGCGGTGATCCGCACGTGGTCGCGCGCTTCAACCATCGTGCCGGAGATGGTGGGGCTCAACATGGCGGTGCATGACGGTCGACGACATATTCCCCTGTTCATCACGGAGAACATGGTGGGGCACAAGCTCGGTGAGTTCGCCCCAACTCGCACGTTCCGCGGCCACGTTCGCAATGAACGGCAGGCGAGGCGATAGGACTGGGTTGGCGCCATGCAAGTAACAGCGCGAGCACGCCGTATGTCGCTCTCCGTGCGAAAGCTGCACGTCATCACGCAGACGCTGCCCGGCATGTATGTGGACGATGCGCTGACACAGTTACAGTTCATGGCGAGCCCATGGGCGAAGGAAGTCGCAAAGGTGGTGCGCTCCGCGGCGGCGAACGCGGAGAACAATTACGACCTGGATCCGAGCATGCTGCGCATCGTGCGCATGGATATTGGGCCGGCGGAGACGCTGCGCCGATACAAGCCCCGGGCACGTGGGCAGGCCGGCAAGCATTTTCGCAGGCACAGCAATCTGACGGTCATCGTGGATGACGAGGAGAACGGTTAATGGGTCATAAGGTTCACCCGTTTGGGTTCCGCCTCGGGTACATCCGTGATTGGCAGACGCACTGGTTTGCGGATCGAGCGGAGCAGTACCGAACGAATCTACTGGAAGACCTGCAGATTCGAGATCATATCGTCGATAAGCACCGCGACGCCGCCGTTGCTCGCGTGGAGCTTGAGCGAAAGGCGAGCGAAGTGCGGGCGCTCATCCACACGGCGCGGCCGGGTGTGGTGATTGGGCGTGGCGGGCAGCGTGTTGAAGAACTCCGCCAGGAGCTCGAGAATCTGACCGGCAAGCGCGTCCGCGTGGACATCAACGAGATCCGTCAACCGGAACTTGAGGCAGCGCTGGTTGCACAGAGCATCGCGGACCAGATACAGCGGCAAGTCTCGTTCCGGCGCGCCACACGGCAGGCCGTTCAGCGGTCCATGCAAGCCGGGGCGCAGGGAATTCGCGTCGCGGTCTCGGGACGGCTTGGCGGCGCGGAGATTGCGCGCACGGAGAAAGCGATGGACGGCCGTGTTCCGCTCCATACGCTGCGCGCCGATATCGACTTCGGCACTGCGGAAGCGCGGACGCAGATGGGGCAGATCGGCGTCAAGGTCTGGGTCTATCGCGGAGATATCGTGACGGAGGCGACGCCGGAGGAACTGGCGCGGCGCAGCGCCCTGATGTCCACGCCGGTGGCATCCTCAGCGGACGGCGCGGTGGATGGCGCGGCAGCCGTTGCTGAGGCGACAGCCCCCGAAAGCGACACTCCCTCGGAAGCCGAGGCGACCGCCCCTGAGAGCGATACTCCCGCCGCAGAATCCGAACCCCCGGCCGCTGAGGACAGCGCACCCACCGAGGCCGAAGAGGCGAGCACTGACGAGGACGACGAGTAGTTCGGACTAACCGATATGTTGCAACCACGACGAGTCAAATATCGCAAGCAACACCGGGGCCGGATGCGCGGGATGGCGCAGAAGGGCAATACGGTGGCGTTCGGCGAGTTCGGCATCCAGTCGATGGAGCCGGTCTGGCTCACGGGCCGCCAGATTGAGGCAGCACGGCGAGCGATGACACGTCACGTCCGGCGCGGCGGCCAAATCTGGATTCGCGTTTTCCCGCATAAGTCAATCACGAAGAAGCCGCTGGAGACACGGATGGGGTCCGGCAAGGGCAACGTGGACAGTTGGGTGGCCGTGGTGCGCCCCGGCAAGATCCTGTTCGAAATCGCAGGGGTTCCTGAAGAGGCGGCGCGACGGGCAATGCGCCTTGCACAGGACAAGCTGCCCATCCGCACGCAGATCGTCACTCGTGATATGGAGTAATCCAGGATGGATACGGAAGAGATACGCGCGTTGAATGATGACCAGCTCCAGGAGGAGTTGGAGAATGCGCATCGTGAGCTGTTCAATTTGCGCTTTCGCGCGATGACACGGCAGCTGGCTAACACCAGCGAGGTTGGCAAGGCGCGCAAGACCGTCGCCCGTTTCAAGACCGTGATCCGTGAGCGGCAGTTGGAAGCCTTCGCGGTGGAGGAGACAGCGTAGATGCCCGGTCAGAAGACACGCGTGGGCCGCGTGGTCAGCACGAAGATGGAGAAGACGGTCGTCGTGACCGTCGAACGGCAGCGCACCCACCGCCTGTATAAGAAGGCCATGCGCCGTCTGACACGGTTCAAGGCGCACGACGAGAATGGCGTGTGCGCTGAGGGCGACCTGGTGCGCATCCAGGAGACGCGGCCGCTGTCCAGGGACAAGCGATGGCGTGTGACTGACGTGCTGGAGCGGGGCGTTATTGCGGCTCTGCCTGACGACGCGAGGGCAGGTTCAGAATGATCCAGGTGCAAACACGCCTTCGCGTCGCGGACAATTCCGGCGCTCGCGAAATCCAGTGCATCAACGTGCCGGGCGGCACGCGGCGGCACTATGCGTCTGTGGGCGACATCATCGTCGCATCCGTCAAGGAAGCACAGCCGAACGCGGGCGTGCGCAAGGGAGATGTGGTTCGCGCCGTTGTGGTGCGCGTGGTCAAGCCGTATCGGCGGCCGGACGGCTCATATATCAGGTTCGATGAGAACGCGGCAGTCATTCTGACTGAGCGTGACCTGCCGCGCGGTACGCGCATTTTCGGGCCCGTCGCGCGAGAACTGCGCGACAAGAATTTCATGAGGATCATTTCCCTCGCCCCGGAGGTCTTGTAGCGATGGCGGCGAAGATCAAGCGGAATGACATGGTGTACGTGGCCGCGGGCAAGGATCGCGGCAAGCGCGGCACGGTTGAGCGCGTGATTCCGTCCAGGAACCGCGTCGTCGTACAGGGCGTGAACATCATCAAGAAGCATCAGCGCCCACAGCCGGGCGTGCGGCAGGGCGGCATCATTGAGCTGCCCAACCCGCTGCATATCTCCAACGTGAGGCTGATTTGCCCCCACTGCGATAAGGCGGTGCGGGTGAATTTCGGCACACTCGAAGACGGACGCAAGGTCCGACGGTGCAAGACATGCAACGAGACGATCGACTAGACAACGACGATAGTGAACGCGTTCTGCCGTTCCCCGTTCCGGCGGGGGCGTCCACGGATGACGCGCAAGAGGGCGAAGAGGCGAAGGCCCCTGCCCGCCAGCGCCGCTCATCCGGACGGCGACGGCAGGCTGAGTCGTCCGATGAGGGGCAACAGGAGGCCGCGTCGACGAATGGCGCGCGCCCGGCGGAGATTCCGCGCCTGCGCCGGATGTACATGGACGAGGTGGCCCCTGCCCTGATGCAGGAGTTCAATATCACGAACACGATGCGCGTGCCGAAGATCACGAAGATCGTGCTGAACATCGGCGCAGGAGACGCGCGTGACGAGGCGCGGGTGCTGGAAGGCATCCAACGCGATCTGACGACAATTTCCGGCCAGAAGCCGGTGGTCACTCGCGCCCGGAACTCCATCGCCGGATTCCACATCCGCGAGGGGAATACCATCGGCGCGTCCGTGACGCTGCGTGGCGCGCGTATGTGGAATTTCCTGGACAGGCTGATGAATGTGGCCTTGCCGCGCACGAGAGACTTTCGCGGCGTCTCTCCAAAGGCGTTTGACAGGCGCGGCAACTACAGCGTCGGGCTGCGAGAGCAGATCATCTTCCCTGAAATCGACTACAACCGCGTGGATCGAATCCGCGGTTTGCAGGTGAACATTGTGACGACGGCGCAGACGGATGACGAAGGGCTCAGACTGCTGGCCCTGCTGGGAATGCCGTTCGCGCGTGAGGAGATCACTAACTGATGGCGAAGAAGTCCAAGATTGCCCGCTGGAAGCGCCCGCCCAAGTACAAGGTGCAGGCGTACAACCGCTGCCACGTTTGCGGCAGGCCGCGCGCGTACTACCGTATGTTCGGCCTGTGCCGCATTTGCCTGCGGGAAAGGGCGCTCACGGGGCAGCTTCCGGGCGTACGCAAGGCGAGCTGGTAGAGGGGAGAGCATAAGAACATGACCGTCAGCGATCCCATCGGCGACATGCTCACCCGCATCCGCAACGGGTTGATGGCACGGCATGAGTCAATCACTGTGCCGGCGTCCAAGACCAAGGTCGCCATTGCAGAAATCCTCAAACAAGAGGGGTTCATCCGCGACTTTTCAATCCTGAAAGGGTCATCCCCTCAGCAGATTGTGCGAATGCAGATGGCATATCGTGAGGGCAACAGCCCTGTCATCAACGGGCTGCGGCGCGTAAGCAAGCCCGGACTGCGCGTGTATGTGCAGCGCGGTGAGATTCCGCGCATCTTCGGCGGTCTCGGCATTGCAGTCGTCTCAACCTCGAGCGGCGTAATGACAGGCCGGGAGGCGTGGCGCAAGGGTATCGGAGGAGAGTTGCTCGCCTACGTGTGGTAGCCGAGCAAGCGAACAGAACGGTCAAACACGCAAAGTAGATTTGTGAAGACAATCTGAGGAACACGGTTTCAAAAAATGTCACGAGTAGGACGGATGCCGATACCGGTGCCGGGGGGCGTGCAGGTCACGATGACCGACGGCCCGCAGGGGACGGCTATTGCCGTCAAGGGGCCGCGCGGCGAACTGACGCGCCAGTTCCATCCCACCGTGCGGTTCGAGCAGGACGATGGCGTGATTACCGTCTATCGCAAGGACGAGAATGATCGCGCATCCGCGGCGTTCCATGGCCTGTCGCGCGCCCTATTGTCAAACATGGTGATCGGCGTGTCCGAAGGCTATCGGCGGACTCTTGAAATTCAGGGCGCGGGCTATCGCGCGCAGCAGACGGGGCGCGGCATCACGTTGAGCGTCGGATACTCGCACACAGTGGAGATCCAGCCGCCCGAGGGCATCACGCTGGAGGCGGAGAGCAACACGCGCCTGCACGTCGATGGCATCGACAAGGAGCTTGTCGGGCAGGTTGCGGCGAATATCCGCAAGGTGCGCAAGCCGGGCGTCTATACCGGCAAGGGCATCCGCTACCAGGGCGAGCAGGTAAGGCGCAAGGCGGGCAAGGGCGCCGGACGCAGATAGGCGGAGTAAACACAGACATGCCACGCATCAAGACAACGACGAGAGGGACGAAGCCGACGCCACCTGCGGCTGCGGCAGCGGGTTTCCGGCACGGAAGAGCGGCCTAGGCTGTGCGTCTTCCGCAGCCTGAACCATATCTACGCGCAGGTGGTTGATGACTCGCGCGGCGTGACTCTCGCCGCCGCCTCGACACGGGACAAGGATATTCGAGACGGGACGGGCGGACAGAACAAATCGGATCGCTCCAAGATGGTTGGCGCGGCAGTCGCGCAGCGAGCGATCGCCGGCGGCGTAAAGACCGTCGTGTTTGACCGGGGCGGGTACCAATATCATGGTCGAATCAAGGCCGTTGCCGAAGCGGCGCGTGAAAACGGCCTTGTTTTCTAGGGACGAGGAGCGGACGGAGAAACGATGACACTAGGACGCACACGCGGTGCGCGCGGGCGCACACGGGAACGACAACGCGACGCGGATCGGGAATCGGACGGCCTGACCGAAAGCGTGGTGTCGATCCGGCGCGTGGCGAAGACCGTTGCGGGCGGACGTCGTTTCACGTTCAACGCGCTCGTCGTCGTTGGCGACGGCAAGGGCAAGATCGGCTACGGCCTCGGCAAGGCGGCGGAGGTGCCGCTTGCGGTGCAAAAGGGCGGCGCAATCGCTCGCCGTTCCCTGATCGATGTCTCGACGCTCGAAAGCAGCGTGCCGCAGCAGGTTGTCAGTCGATTCGGAGGCGCGCAGGTGCTTCTACGCCCCGCCGCGCCCGGCACAGGTGTCCGCGCCAGCGCCGCCGTGCGCGCCGTGGTGCAGGCCGCCGGTGTTCGCGATATCTTGACGAAGTCACAGGGCAGCAACAATCCCATCAACGTGGTGCAGGCCACCATCAAGGGCCTGCAGATGATGCGTGACCCGCGCCAGACTATCTCCCTGCGCCGCATGGTGCGGGGCGAGGAGCCGCTCCCCGAGAAGGAGCCGGAGGCAGCTGCCGACTATTCCGGGCCCACGCCCATTGATCCGCAGCCGGTGAGCAGCGACACGTTCCTTGCGGAGAACGCGGAGGAGGAAGAGCAGGCCACGGCTACGGAATCACAAGAACTCGCGACCGAGGCGCAGGCCGACTCCGAGACGGAGAGCTGTGCCGACGCGGAGACCGGGACGCTGAGCCGGATTCCGAGGAGACGGACACATCCACCGCTGACACCGAGGAAACTCCCGTTGCCGAGGCTGAGGAGCCCGCAACGGCGGAGGCAACCGAGGATGCCGAAAGCTCTGACAATACTGATGATGACAAAGAGGGCGCAGGGTCATGACAAAGGTGCGTGTGACGCTCACCAAGAGCCCGATTAACCAGAAGTCGGACCAGGTCAAGACGCTGCGCGCGCTTGGCCTGCGGCGCATGGGCGACGAGCGGGAGCACGACTACTCGCGCTCGATTCGGGGGATGTTGATCAAGGTGCGCCACCTGGTGACGACTGAACTGAGAGACGAGGGAGGCGCGAGCGCCGATGCATGAGAATGAACTGCGAGCGCCTGCCGGATCCCGCAAGCGCAGACGGCGCGTGGGCCGGGGTAACTCTTCCGGCCGCGGCACCTACGCCGGCAAGGGCATGAAGGGGCAGAAGTCTCGTTCAGGCGGCGGCGTGCGCGCGAGCTTTGAGGGCGGTCAGCTATCGCTGGTCAAGAGGCTGCCCCACAAGCGGGGATTCAAGAACCTCTTCCGCGTGGAATACGAGCCGGTGAATCTGTCGAGCCTCGTGGACCTGCCCGCCGGTTCGGAGGTCAGTCCGGAATCGCTGCGTGAGCAAGGAATCATCAGGTCGGTCAGGAAGCCAATCGTTATCCTGGCGGACGGAGAAATCGAGCAGCCGCTCACCGTTCGCGCCCACCGTGTGTCCCGCACCGCGCGTGAGAAGATCGAGGCGGCGGGCGGCACCATAGACACGCTTCCCAAGCCCGTCATTCATCGACCCCGCTAAGAGGGAGCAGATCGCGTCGTGAGTTACTCATCGACGACCGAACGGCGTCAGCCGCGTCCGGCCTTGATCCAGGCGATGATCGACGCCTGGTACCAGCCGGACCTCCGTCGCCGCATCCTCTTCACGTTCGCGATTCTTGTGATTTTCCGGTTCATCGCCCACGTTCCGGTGCCGGGAGCGGATATTGTCGCGCTGCGGCAGCTTTTCCAGAGCAACCAACTGTTGGGGTTCCTGGATATCTTCAGCGGCGGCGCGATGCGCAACCTGTCAGTGGCCGCGATGGGCGTGTATCCGTACATCACGGCAAGCATCATCCTGCAGATCATGATTCCGGTGATTCCCCGCCTGTCCGCGCTTGCGCGAGAGGGAGAGGCCGGACGGCAGAAGATCAACCAGTACACGCACTGGATGACGGTGCCCATCGCCGCGGCGTCCGCCTATGGACAGCTTGTTCTGCTGAACAGGCTTGGTGTTCTGGGCGCTCTATGGCCCTACCCGGGCGGCGAGTTCCTGCCGACGCTCGCGATGATCGTGAGCATGGCGGGCGGGACGATGCTGCTGGTGTGGCTGGGTGAGCTGATCACGGAGAGCGGCATAGGCAACGGCATCTCCGTCATCATCTTCGGCGGCATCGTGGCCGGACTGCCGACACTGTTTGGGCAGGGCGTATTCGCCAACGACCCGATTGCACTTGCGCTCGTGGGCTTTGCCGGGCTGGCGACCATCTATTTCATCGTGGTCTTCACGGAGGCGCAGCGTCGTATTCCAGTTCAATATGGACGAAGCGTGACACGGCAGGGGCGCGTCTATAGACAGAGCGGATCGACGTTCATCCCGCTGCGCGTGAACTCCGCCGGCATGATCCCGCTCATCTTCGCGTTCTCCATCCTGATCTTCCCGCCAACGGTCGCGAGCTATTTCCAGGAGGCGGACAACAACATCGTGGCGGGGGTCGGCGACTTCTTCGCCCGGAATCTTGGGCCGGAAGGCTTCATGTACTGGCTGTTGCTCTTCTGGTTAGTTGTCGCGTTCACATTCTTCTACACGATGGTAACGTTCCAGCAGCAGAACCTCGCGGAGTCCTTACAACGCAACGGAGGATTCATCCCCGGCATCAGACCGGGGCAACCAACGCATAACTATCTGATTCGCGTGCTGACACGGATCACGTGGGGCGGCGCGATATTCCTGGGGATCGTCGCAATCGTCCCGTTCTTCCTGCTGCTTGCGACGGGCGTAAGCACATTATCGATTTCAAGCACTGCCCTGCTCATCGTCGTTGCAGTCGTGCTGGACACGATGCGACAGCTGCAATCGCAACTCTTGATGCGGCAATACGAGGGGTTCTTGAGGTAGCGGGCCCACGTCCACCCCGCCGGCATATGCTATTCATTCAGTTGGGCACATTCTGATACGAACAGGGAGTCACGATGCGAATCATTCTTCTTGGAGCGCCCGGAGCGGGCAAGGGTACGCAGGCAGCGACACTCCACGAGCAACTGAACGCGCCGCACATCGCGACGGGCGACCTTTTCCGCGCCGCTCTCTCACAGGGAACGCCGCTCGGGCTGGAAGCCAAGTCGTACATGGATCGCGGCGAGTTGGTGCCGGACGATGTGACGGTTCGGATGCTGCTTGAACGCATCTCGCAGCCGGACGCGGCAGACGGCTACATCCTGGACGGTTTCCCGCGCAGCCTGGCGCAGGCGGAGGCGCTGGACGAGGCGCTCAAGAGCCGCAATGAGAACATTGACAAGGTCCTGTTGGTCGATGTTTCGGAGGATGAACTGGTTCGCCGCCTGAGCGGGCGCTGGATCTGCCGCGCGTGCCAGACGCCCTACCACGCCGTCAACAACCCCCCAAAGACTGAGGGTACGTGCGACACGGACGGCGGCGAGTTGTACCAGCGAGATGATGACAAGCCGGAGACGGTGCGGAATCGCCTCGGCGTATACCGGGATCAGACCGCGCCGCTGATTGACTACTACATGGCTCAAGAGATTTTGACGAGCATCAACGGGGAGCAGGAGATCGAGGGCGTGCGAGCAGACCTGCTCGCGGCGCTCAAGTAGGCTCCAATCCTCTACAAACCCCAATGGTACTTGGCCGAAACAATCAGTCGCCAACGGTAAAATCGCCGCGTGAGATCGACCTCATGCGCAAGGCAGGCCATATTGTCGCCGATGTCCTGAACATCATGCGTGATACGGCCAAGCCCGGCATGACCACGGCGCAGTTGGACGAGATCGCGGGACGTGAGATTCGTGGGCGTGGCGGCGTACCGTCGTTCCTCGGATACCAGGGCTTCCCGGCACACATCTGCACCTCATTCAATGAAGAGGTCGTTCACGGCATTCCCGGCCCCCGTGAGATCAAAGACGGGGATGTCCTGTCCATCGACTGCGGGGCAATCTACGACGGCTATCACGGTGATTCCGCGATTACATTCGCGGTGGGCGACGTCCCCGATCAGGTAAAGAAGCTCATCGAGGACACGCGCCAGTCACTGATTGCGTGCATCGACGCCGCACGGTCGGGAAACGGCATCTTGGACCTGACCAACGCCATCAGGGATTACGCAGAGCCGCGCGGCTACAGCATGATTCGCGGTTACGGCGGCCACGGGATTGGCACGGAAATGCACGAGAATCCCTGGATTCCCAACAATATGGCCGATTTCGACAGCACGGGTCGCCGGGGACTGCGGCGCTTTCGGCTGCGCCCCGGGGTGACAATCGCGCTGGAGCCGATGTTGACGCTGGGTGGCTGGCAGACAGTTCGTGGAGGAAGACGATTGGACGGTTTCAACCGCGGACGGAAGTTTGTCGGCCCACTGGGAACACACAATCCTTGTCACGGAAGACGGGCCGGAGGTTCTGACCAGCCGGACGGGACAGCCATAACGTAGCATTTTGTATTCGCGCTATGGCATACTTGTAGTTCGTGTGACCTATCTGATGGGCGAGGTATGACTCAAAAGAACAAGAAGGAAACTATCGAGGTTGAGGGCACCGTGCGGGAAGCTCTCCCGAACGGGATGTTTCGTGTTGATTTGCCCAATGAGCATTCCGTCTTGGCGCATGCCTCCGGAAAGATCAGGCTCAACTTTATTCGCATCCTGCCCGGGGATCGCGTCCTTGTTGAGCTTTCGCCATATGACTTGAAGCGGGGACGGGTGACGTACCGGTTCCGCTAGATTCAACAAACGTCGGGGAAAACAGCAGAGAAAAGGGATAGCGCGACATGAAAGTATCAGCGTCCGTTAAGGCGCGATGCAACAAGTGCCGCATCGTTCGGCGCAAGCGTCGCCTGTTCGTGATCTGCGCGAATCCGAAGCATAAGCAGCGACAGGGCTAAACAGGGAGCACGGGACGGACTGATGGTACGAATAGCCGGGGCGGATATTCCGGACAACAAGAAGGTTGCTTATTCACTTCGTTACATCTACGGCGTTGGTCCGCGTCGGGCAGGCGAGATCCTCGAGCGGTCAGGGGTCGACCCCGACCGGCGAGTGCATGATCTGACCGAGCAGGAGATGGCGCTGCTTCGTGAGGCCATCGAGCGGGGCGGTTATCTGATTGAGGGCGATCTGCGACGTGAGATCGCCATGAACATCCGCAGGCTTATTGAGATTGGCAGCTATCGCGGCGTCAGGCATCGAGTGGGGCTGCCTGTGCGCGGTCAGCGGACGCGAACCAACGCGCGCATCCGCAAGGGCCCCAAGCGCACGGTGGCCGGCAAGCGACGGGCTGCTCGCAAGTAAGAAACGGCCCACTAGGAACAGCAAAACAGGGCCGACTCGCCAGGACGCGCGAGTATCTGCCTGCCCGCCGAAAGGAGCAATAGCAACACATGGCGAGACGAGGACGCCAGCGAGTCCGCCGCAGGGAGCGCAAGTCCGTGCCCTATGGCCGCGCGTACATCTACGCCACGTTCAACAACACGGTCGTCACGCTGACGGACCCCGTTGGAAACGTGATTGCCTCCGGCAGCGGCGGCGCGGTTGGATTCCGCGGTTCTCGCAAGGGGACGGCCTTCGCGGCGCAGCGTGCCGCTGAAGAGACGGCGCGGCGCGGCATGGAGCATGGCCTGCAGCACGTGGAAGTGCGTGTGAAGGGCCCCGGCAGCGGCCGTGAGGCGGCGATCCGCTCCCTGCAAGCCACCGGTCTTGTCGTTACCGCCATCAGGGATACCACACCGATACCGCACAACGGCTGCCGACCGCGAAAGCGCCGCCGCGTCTAGTCGCCTGAGTGGATATCAGAAGTCAAATGACGCGAACAGCGGCACACGGATTGTTTGCGGTCATGCGGACAACCAGGAGGAACACGTAAGGGATGGCTCGATATACGGGGCCGGTCTGCCGGCTATGCCGGCGACAGGGAATCAAGCTCTTTCTCAAGGGAGAGCGCTGCTATACACCGAAATGCGCCATTGAGCGGCGTCGCAGCGCCCCCGGCGAATCGACCACGGGCAACCGGCGCCGACGGCGGCTCTCGGAGTGGGGCATCCACCTGAGAGAGAAGCAGAAGGCCCGCCACATTTACGGCGTGCTTGAGCGCCAGTTCCGCAGGCATTATGCCGTTGCCGCCCGGCAGCGCGGCGCGACGGGCGAGAATCTGCTCAAGATCCTTGAGACGCGGCTGGACAACGTCGTCTATCGACTTGGATGGGCCAACTCTCGCAAGGAAGCGCGCCAGATGGTGTCGCACGGGCATTTGGCCGTGAACGGCCGCCGCGCGCGAACGCCTTCCATCAGCGTGAAGGAGGGGGCGGAGATCACGTGGGTGCCCAGCTCCACCAGCACGACGCAATATGAAATCGTCCAGTACCAGGCACAGCGGCGGCAGGCGCCGGAGTGGCTGCAAATGGATGCGCGGAACATGGTGGGGCGAATGCTGCGGCAGCCTGAGCGGGCCGATATGGACATCCGCATCGATGACCGCTTGATCGTTGAGTTCTATTCGCGGTAGAGACTGTGGAACGCGAGGACGCAGCTACACGCATACCTGTACGGCAGGGAGGCCAAACTCTTGACCTTGATGACTGAGGCAGAACTACAACTGGAACCGGGCGCGAGCCTTGCTCCTGAGATCACGACCGATCGGTCGCAGGACTCATACGGCCGGTTCATCATTGAGCCACTGACACAGGGCTTTGGCGTGACACTCGGCAACGCCATTCGGCGCGTTCTGCTGAATTCACTGCCCGGTGTGGCTATTACCGCGGTGCGCATTGAGGGCGCGCAGCATGAATACTCCACCCTGCCCCACGTTCGTGAGGACATGGTGGATTTCCTGCTGAACGTGAAGGACATCCGCATCCAGTCCATCACGGGACGCCCCGGCACCATGCGGCTTGATGTGAGCGGGCAGGCGGGAGCAATCACGGCCGGCGACATACAGCGGCACGGCGATTACACAGTCGTCAATCCCGATCTTGTGCTGCTCAATGCTGACAGCACGGATGCTCAGCTGTCCATCGAGTTCACCGTCGAGCAGGGGACCGGCTTCCGGGCGGCGGAGACCTCTGTAGAGGATCCCATCGGCATTCTGCCCGTGGACGCCATTTTCACGCCTATCCGCCGGGCAAACTTCGAGGTCGAGGCGACGCGCGTCGGCCAGGTCACGGACTTTGATCGGCTAGTGCTTGAGGTGTGGACGGACGGCACGATCACGCCCGAGGACGCCGTTCGCAAGGGAACGCAGATTATCATCGATCAACTGCAGCCATTCGCCTCCCTCGGAGAGCCGGCAGCTCTTCCCGGAGGACAGCAGCCCGGCCTCAGCGTTCCGCCTGCACTGTCCGCGGTGACCATCGAGGATCTCCATCTCTCCACACGGACGCAGAACAGCCTGCGCCGGGGCAACCTGGCAACAGTCGGACATGTGCTCGAGAAGTCCGCGACGGAGCTTCTTGAACTGCGCAATTTTGGTGAACAGTCTCTCAATGAACTCGTCCAGCGTTTGCGGGAGATGGGCGTGGCAATTCCGGAGGACGATGACGATCGCGCATGGCGGCGCGTCCCGCTGGCTACGCTTGTTCCGAGCGCCGAGGGTATGGTGGGCGCCGGGGCCGAGCAGGGCGCGGAGGGAGACACTGAGGAATCCGATGATCGGGCCGTCTTCTCGATGCGTCCGGATGAGGACGTCTCAGAGGTGGACCTCACCCACTATTCGCGCCGCTCATTTGCCCCGGACGATGAGGACGAGGAATAGGAAACCCCGACTATGAGACACCGCGTTTCAGGCCGCACGCTCGGTAGAAAAACCGCACCGCGGATGCTGATGTACCGCAATCTCACGAGGGACCTGCTCCTGCGTGAAGCGATTGTGACCACCGAGGCCAAGGCCAAGGAAACACGCAGCTTCGCGGAGCGCATGGTGACGCTCGGCAAGGACGGGAGTCTCCCCGCGCGTCGTCGCGCACTCAAGTTCATCCCGGACAAGGACGTGGTGGATAAGCTCTTCCGGGTATACGGAGAGCGGTACCAGGACCGCCCGGGCGGATTCACACGGATCACGAAGATCGGGCCCCGACAGGGCGATGCCGCGCCGATGGTGCGGCTGGAACTCGTCTAGGTATTCGAACGATGCAGACTGCCGCCCTAAGCAAGCCAGGCGACGATGTCGCGCCGCCACTTCCCGTGGCGGATCGTCTGGTCGTACTCACAATCGAGTACGCGGGGGCGCGCTACCGGGGGATGCAGCTGCAAAAGCCGGGTGTGCCGACGATCCAGGGCGAGATCGAGGACGCGCTCTTGAAGCTGACGGGGCAGCACTATCGCATTGCCGCGGCAGGACGCACCGATTCAGGAGCGAGCGCGCGAGGACAGGTCATCAGCTTTCAGCCGACGACTGAACTGCCCTTTGATCGTTATGTGACAGGGCTGAATTACTATCTGCCGAATGACATCAGCGTGACGAAGGCACAATGGGCGCCCGGCTCATTTGACGTGACAAGGGACGCCCGCTCACGCCACTACCGCTATACCATCATCAATCGCCCGTCTCCGTCCGCGCTTCTACGGCAGCAGGCCGCGCACGTCAAGGAGCGTCTCAATGAGACGGCGATGGCGGAGGCGATAACAGCATTAGACGGCTGGCTGGACGCGCGGCCCTTTACAGGTCCGTTGCCGGCAGACCGCAACCCACTGCGCCGTTACGACCATGCCGCAGTGGCGCGTGACGATGATATTGTGACGATTGACCTGCGCGGGAGCGGATTCCTGCCCCACCAGGTTCGTCGCGTCGCGGGCACTCTCGTGCAGGTGGGCACGGGACAGATGAGCGCAGCGGAGTTTCATCGGCTCGCGCGTGAGGGCGTGCCGGGGGAAGCAACATGGACGATGCCCGCCGCCGGTCTCTGCCTGATGAGCGTCACCTATGACAACGGAATTCTTGAAGACTGAGGCAATCTCCATGGCACGCGTACGAACATACAGCCCCAAGAAGAGCGAGATCGAGCGCGGGTGGCGCGTCGTTGACGCGGAAGGCGAGACGCTTGGGCGTCTGGCAACTCGCATCGCAGCCATTCTCCGCGGCAAGGACAAGCCGACGTATACGATGCACATGTCAGTCGGCGACAACGTTATCGTCATCAATGCCGAGAAGGTGCGCGTGACGGGACAGAAAGAGGATCAGAAGACCTACTACCGCCATACGCAGTACCCGGGCGGGCTGCGCGCGGTCACGCTGTCCACACTCCGGGAAAAGCACCCGGAGCGCATCATTCAGAACGCCGTGAAGGGCATGCTTCCGCACAATCGGCTTGGCAGGCAGAATCTTCGCCGTCTACACATCTACGCCGGGCCTGAGCACCCGCATGAGGCGCAGGTACGCGCCGGTATGGGAGCGGCGGGCCGCCGTAAGCAGGCTGAGCTGGAGGCGCAGGCTGCTGCGCCTGAGCCGGTTGCCGCTCCGGAAGAGGCGGCGCCGGTCGTGCCGCCAACCCGCCGACGGCGACGCGCTGCCGCGCAGGAATCACAGGACGCAACCCCGCCGGAGGCAACGACGGCAGAGGCGCAGGACACCGAGGAGGCAGCACCGGCTGCACCCCCGACCCGCAGACGACGGCGTACTGCCGCGCAGGCAGCTGAAGAAACCCCGTCAGACACGACGGCAACCGAGGAAGCAGCACCGACTGCTACCCCGACTCGCAGACGACGGCGCACTGCCGCGCAGGCAGCCGAGGAAACCCCGTCGCAGGCAACCACTGAGGCGCAGGCAACCGAGGAGGCAGCACCGGCTGCTACCCCGACTCGCAGACGGCGGCGTACTGCCGCACAGGCAGCCGAGGAAACCCCGTCAGAGGAGTCCGTTGCGGAGAACGAGCAAACACCCGAAACGGACGATTCGGCAGATGAGGCGGCGGACGATAATGACGAGGCCAAGGAGCAGGGATAAGAACGGAGCGACTCCCGGGGAGGAGAACGGAAAGGCATGACGACAGCAGGTCGATATTTCCAGGGAACGGGGCGGCGTAAGCGGGCGGTGGCGCGCGTACGCGTGACGCCGGGGACCGAGTCCATGTTTGTCGTGGACGGCAAACCGCTTGAGGAACGATTCCCGCTGGAAATTCATCGCCGCTCGATCTTGCAGCCACTGGTCGCCACGGATTCCCTGCGACGCTTCGCGATTTCAGTAAAGGTCACGGGGGGCGGCGTGACGGGTCAGGCGGAGGCGATCCGCCATGGACTGGCCCGCGCGCTTGTGAATCTCGATGAGTCGATGCGCCCTGTGCTCAAGAAGTCGGGATTTCTCACGCGTGACGCCCGTGAGAAGGAACGCAAGAAGTACGGACTGTTCCGCGCCCGGAAGAAGCAACAGTACTCGAAGCGTTAGTTTTCCCGGTTCGCGGTCAGTCTCGTCGGGCCTTTCCTGTTTGCGACCCGCGTTCCGGCTTTAACGCCTAAGGGAAGTTCAGATTCCCGTCAGGTCTCGGCCTGCGCCGATAAGGCGTTGCACGCGCTCCATCGACCGCGCTTCAGCATAGATTCTCAGCAAAGGCTCCGTACCGGAGAACCTGATGAGCATCCATGAGCCGTCATCAAGCATGAAATGGTAGCCGTCCTTGGTTGAAACCTCCGTGAGGGCCACCCCCGCAAGCTCTGTCGGTTGACTCTCCGCAACGCTGCCCATCACCTCGGCGCGGCGGGCGGCAGGGAACTCAAGGTCAAGGCGGTCGTACTGGTGCGGCCCGACGGTTTCGTAGAGCCAATCGATCAGACCGGACAGTGAACGGCCTGTCTGCGCCATTGCATCCAGGACATAGAGAGCGGAAAGCACGCCGTCACGCTCCGGCACGTGCCCGCGGAATCCGAAGCCGCCGCTCTCCTCGCCGCCAATCAACGCGTCCGTCTCCATCATGCGCGGCCCAACGTACTTGAAGCCGACCGGCTCTTCATAAACGGGGACGCCATATTTCTCACCGAGGATATCGATCATGCGCGAACTCGTGATGGACTTGACCAGTGGGCCGCGTTCGCCGCGAATCTCCAGCAGGTAGAAGGCGAGCAGCGCGAAGAACTGCAGGGGCGTGAGAAATCGACCCCTTTCGTCCACGCCTCCAACGCGGTCCGCGTCGCCGTCGGTCGCCAGCCCCACGCCGTAGCCGTACCGAACGACGGCCTCGCGTAGTTCGCTGAGGTTGTGGGAGATGGGCTCTGGCTGCCTCATGCCGGGAAAGTCGGGGTTGCGCTCGCCGTGAATCTCTATCAGCTCCGTCTTGCCACCGCCAAGCAACTCAGTGAGGTAGCCTATGCCCGCGCCGTACATCGGGTCGATTACCACGCGCAGACCCGCGGCCCGGATGCGCTCCACGTCCACCAGGGTATGAAGCTGGTCGATGTAGACCGGGCGGGGATCAATCATGGTAACGACCCCGTCCCGCTGCGCGTCAGCCAGCGGCATCGCAGGCGGCGGGCCGGCTGACTCAGCCTCATGGATCTCCTGCTCAACGGCTGCGATAATCTCCGGCGATGCAGAGCCGCCGTAGTCCGGCTTGTACTTGAAGCCGTTCCATTCAGGCGGGTTGTGGCTGGCCGTGACGATGATGGCGCCCGCGGCCTTTTGAGCGATGACGTTGTAGCTGACGGTCGGCGTCGGCGCCCACGTTTGGCACAGATAAGACGGCACGCCCTCAGCAGCCAACACCTCCGCAATGGCGGCGGCAAATCGCTCCGAGCCGAAGCGCGTGTCATAGCCGACGATGACACCTTGCCCGGCTGTCCCCTGAGCTTTCAGATACTGCGCGACTCCCTTCGCGCAATAGCGCACGTTTTCAAAGGTGAATTCTTCCGCGATGATCGCCCGCCAGCCGTCGGTCCCAAAGGCGATCTGAGATTGGGGGGGAATTGTCACTATCCTGCGGCCTCCAATCCATGGATGGGGAAAATGAGCTCCTGCACACGCTTGACGGTCTCCTCCACCTCCCGCCAGACACGCGCCTCATCGGCTTCCAGAAGGTCAGGAGCGGGTGCGTCCCGTAGCTGCTTGAGTCCGTACGCTTCCTGGTACGAGCCGGGTATATCGTCCGGCAGTTCCACGCCCGCCATCACGGCGAAATCTATCGCCCAGCACCGCGCGACGGCGGACAGATCATATCCGCCGCCCCCCATGGCCAGCCACTTGCCGGGTGACATTGCGCCCAGAGCCGCGACAGCCGATGTGTGCCCTGCTGAAGTGAGTCGCAGGTGAGTGAGCGGGTCATCTATGTGTGTGTCAATACCCTGTTGCGTGACAAGGACATCTGGATTGAACGCACGAATAAGGGGCGCGACGGCGTTTTCCAGAACCTGCCTGTAGGCCTCATTATGCGTTCCGGGCGCGAGTGGCAGATTCACGGCGTAGCCGAGCCCGGCCTCTTCGCCCATCTCGGTCGTCTCTCCCGTGCCGGGGAAAAGCGTGTGCCCGGATTGGTGGATGGAGATCGTCAGCACACGATTGCTGGCGTAGAAGGCGTTCTGCACGCCGTCGCCATGGTGCGCATCGATGTCAATGTACGCAACGCGCTCCGCGCCGAGCGCAAGCAGGCGCAAGATGGCGATGACCGCATCATTGAACACGCAGAATCCCGAGGCGAAATCGGGACCGGCATGATGGTAGCCGCCGCCCGCGTTGAAGACGACGTCAGCTTCTCCGTTCCACACGGATTCCGCTGCAACAAGCGAGGCGCCCGCCGCAAGCGCAGCAGCCTCGTACATACCCTCCGAGATGGGATTATCGCCCCAATCGCTGAAGCCGTAACGGTGTTGGCGATGGAGGTCCTCGCCGCGGCTGAATGCCTGCACGGATTCCACGTAATCACGTCCATGGAATGTCATCAGTTCCTGCTCGCTGGCAACACGCGGCTCGATCACCACCGCATCAGGTCGCTCGAATACGCCATACGCCTGCAGCAGCTCGTAGACGAGGCGCAGGCGCATGGGACGCAGCACGTGATCCTCATGAAGGATGTTCCGTGTGAGCTCCGGGCTGTACATGAATCCTGCTGTCATCGGTAGTACCGCGTTCCCCTGTCTCCCCTGTCGCTATGGTACAGGGCGGCGGTGGGGTTAGACAGTCAATGCCATATCCGCAGCGCCAAGAGTGATGTCCCAGCCTGTTTCAGAACAGAGGGCATCGACTTCGTGAGCGATCTCCTGCTCATGGGCCGGATTGCGATGAACGACGATGACGCGGGGCGTCCAACCGGACTCGTCAACGATGCTCGCAATCTCTCCGTGCAACAGCGCAGGGGTCATGTGTCCATTGCGGGATGCGTCCTCTGCGCCCGCGTTGGCGTACGTGACCTCAGAGATAAGGACGTCCGGCGGGGACGCCGCGAGGTGGGTAGAGAAACCGGGGGCGGTGTCGCCCGTATAGTAGAGGCTTCGCTCACCATTGGAGACCAGGAAGCCGAGCGCGGGCGCGGTGTGAGTGGTGGCACGCGGCGTGACGGCAAGATCGCCAATCGTAACCGATTTGTCGGATTCCAACGGATGAAATCGGGCGCGTGGGTTGCCGTCCTGGCCCGTCCGCTCCTGGTACGCGGAATAGATGACGTTGTTCATCAGGTGAGCAGAGAGAGCATCAAGCGTGTCCCGGAGGCCATAGACGTGCAGCGTGCCCGCTGAAGGAGTCGCGTACGCCAGCGCAGGAAGATCGCGAATGTGGTCATAGTGGCGATGGGTGAGGAACACATGGCGTAAATCCTGCAGTTCCTCAAGGGTCAGGGAGCGAGTCAGACTGCCGGCATCCAGCGCGACACGGCCGTCAATGATGATTCCCGCCAGCCTCGTCGCGGCGGATTCCGCGTTATGGGCGCCGGTTAAACGCACGAACATGTGCTTGCTGAAGATGTACTGTCGATCGCAAAGTATGCAGAACGGGAGACGCGGCGGCGCTACTCAGTGGTTACGGTGAGATTAATGTCCTTAATGGGATTGCTTATATCAGCGACATAGATTCCCCGTTGCGGAGCTTCAAAGCAGTTGACGTAGAATATAACTTCCCTATTCGCATACCCGTCTTCCTCCGGCGGTTGAACTTCGGTGAACGGCATTCTCCCAACCTCAATGACGGGTCTAACTTCGGCAACATACCCTGCTACCCGCGCCTGAATCCTTGTGCCCAACGGCGCCGGTTCACCGTTTATTGTGACGGTCCCCTGATAAAACTGCCCAAAGGGCGGCACGGGATTGATACTGACGGCATCAGGATTGTGTGGACGGAAGCAGGTGGCGCCTCGCTTGAGATCTTCTGCGTTGGACAGGATCGATCGGATAGCAACGCCCAGTCCGGACGCGGCGGAGCCGGGCCCAAGCACTTCGACGATTCTCGGCGAGACGATGCCGACAACATCCGTATTCAGGTTGAAGATGGGCGCGCCGCTTAGGCCCTCGGCAAATTGCCTATCGACCTGGAAGAACAACGTTTCCCCGATCTCGTGCCGGGCCTGGATCCTTCCACTCGCGCCGGTTGGAAATTGTCCGCCGGCGCCGCCGGGGTAGCCAACAGCGACGATACTCTCACCGGCGGGAACGAACGCGTCCCCCACCAGGCTTAGCGGTGGAATCTCTCCATCAACGGCCAGTCGGAGGAGGGCCACATCCCGAAGTTCGTCCCGGCCGACAAGAGTGGCGAGCACGGAACCGGTCGTCGCATGCGTGACCTGGATTTCTCTGGCATCCAGTGGAATCAGTTCAGAGCTTGTGACAATGTGCCCCTCTTCATCGAGAACAAACCCTGTCCCCTGCAGGTTTCCAACATTGATGCGAACAATGGAATCCCCCACCTCCGCGACCACTTCTTCCGGAGTCCGGATTGGCTTTGGCGTTGCGGTGGGAGTTGGTAGGGGTGTTGCCGTCGGCAGAGGCGGGCGTGGCGTCGCGGTGGGCGTCGGCGTGACGGTTGGAGTGGGCGTCACGGTGGGTGTGTGGGTCGGGAGAGGAGTGTACGTGGGTATGGGCGTTGCCGTGGCTGTAGGAGTCGGCGGCTCCCCATTGCAGGCGCCACTCAACCCAACGGCAAGCACGATGCCCACTGTAACCAGGCCGAGCAGCACAAGTCTCAGCAAACCACTACCGCCCCTACTCTCCGACATCATAGACTGGTGCCCACTCTTCTCCTGTTGACTAGCGCGAGAGCCGTATTTCCTGCCTGATGGCAGATATACTTTGACAATGGCCGCTCCAGGCAGCCGCGTCGATCGGTCTCCCCGCGCCGACTTCCATTCTACCGTACTTGTGACGGGTGGAACGGGGGTTATGGGCACTGTGGTGGCAGATTGCCTGCTCGCAGAGGGTCATTCCGTGCGCGTCTACTCACGGCGAGCCACGCAAGCGCATGTTTCGCCGGGTATAGAGCCCTTTGACGGCGATATCCGCGATATCAACGCTCTGGCAGCAGCACTCAGTGGCGTGGATGCCATCGTGCATCTCGTCGGAGTCCTGCGCGAGACCGGACGCACGCAGACCTTTGGCGGGGTGTTCCTTGACGGCACGAGGGCTGTCATCCAGGCGGCTCGCCAGGCAGGTGTCCGGCGGTTCATCCACGTGACGGGTATTGGGGCGAACCCGGATTCTCCTGACGCGTTTGAGCGGACGCGCGGGTTGGCGGAGAGCGAAACGCGCGAGTCCGGTCTGGATTGGGTTATTTTGCGGCCATCCGTGATCTTCGGCGTGCGCGGCAGCATGTTCGACCGCATGGCAAGGAGCTTGAAAAGCACGTGGCCTTTCGCAGTCGTGCCGCGGCAGGACGGGCTGTATCAACCGATCTGGCGTGATGATGCTGCGCTGTGTGTCACCGCCACGCTGCGAGACGAGACTTTGCTGGGCGGCACGTACCAACTTGGCGGGCCGGACACATGGACATACAGGGAACTCGTCGGGCTGGCTCTGCGCCAACTCAGGCTTAGGCGGATTATGTTGCCGCTTCCAGCCCCCCTGCTGTTAGCCGGGGCGGGTCTCCCGCGGTTGGTGGGAAAGAGAGCAGTGGTCACGGCATCTGAATTGCGTCAGCTCACTCGCGATAACCGGACTGATCCGTCTGTGATGCGCAAGGCATTTGGCATCGAACCGACGAGCCTGTTGGACAAGGCTGATGGGGCGTTCGCCCTCTGACAAGTCGCCAGTGGAGATGTCATAAACTAGAATGAGCTGAGGAAGGGAAAGTTCATAGTGAGCACCCGTTGGACAGGTCTGTCACCCGTGACGCGGCGCGCTCCGGACGCGCCGCAAATGGATCCCAATCGTGTTGCGCCGGCACGCACCGCAGGTCGCCGACGTGGACGCGCCGGCGTGCGTCGTCCCGATGAGCTTGAGCATTTTCGCGGTCGCTTCAGCAGGTTCCGCCCCAGCCAGTTCCGTCTGACAATGCAGACAAAGATCGCCCTGAGCGGTCTCTTTTTCGGCACATTTCTTGTCGCAGGCGGCTTGTTCGTCGCATACCTCAACGCGGACGAGGCGCGCATTGAACAATTCGGCCTGATCGGCGCTTTCGTTATCAGTCTCACGTCAAGTGCGACGGTCGTGCTTCCTGCGCCCGGTATCCTGATCATCCTCAGCATGGCGGAGATCATCGATCCGTGGCGGTTGGGCGTTGTAACGGGCATCGGCACCGGACTCGGCGGCAGCACGGCATACCTTGCCGGAGTGGTGGGTCGCGGCGCGATGGGAGAGTCGAACAGGATCAGACAGTGGATGACAGACCTCTTCCATAGCAGATGGGGCGCGGTCATCCTGTTCCTCGGCAACCTGATTCCCTTTGCGCCCGGCGACGCTATCAGCGCCATCGCAGGCATCTCACGCTTCCCGGTGATTTCTTTCTTCATCTACATCATCATTGCCTCAATCATCAAGATGATTGCTCTTTCATGGCTTGGGCGGCTTGCCCCGGACATCGCAGGAACTTTCCTGGGGTAAAAGGAGCGCCATCCCGTGAAGATCGCCGTCGGGACTGACCATGCGGGTTTCCCGCTCAAGGAAGTGGTAATCACGCGCATTGAGGCGTTGGCACACGCGCCTGTCGATCTCGGCGCGCACGAATTTGACGCGGATGACGATTACCCGGACTTTGCCCTGGCCGTGGCCACAGAGGTAGCAGAGGGCCGTGCAGACCGCGGCGTCGTGCTATGTGGAAGCGGTGTTGGAGCAAGCATCGTCGCCAACAAGATACGAGGCGTGCGCGCCGGCGTCTGCCATGACACGTATTCCGCAAGGCAAGGCGTGGAACATGACGATATGAACGTCCTCTGCATCGGTTCACGCATCATCGGCTCAGCGCTTGCCGACAGCGTCGTCGCTGCATTTGTCACTGCCGCGTTCACGGGAGAGGAACGGCATGCGAGACGCCTTGAAAAGGTCAAGGCAATCGAGGCATCCGGCAACGTGCCACAATAGGTAAAAACACATAGCGGAATCCGGGGGGCATCCTGTGGCGACGTCTGATTTAAGGCCGAATAAGTTTGTGTCAGCCGTATCAACGGCGGTGGACGAGTTGAGCGATGAACTCATCCGCATCAGCAAGGACGTTCACGCGCACCCTGAACTCAACTACGAGGAATACTATTCGTCCGCGCTGTTGGCAGATGCCATGGAACGGCACGGGTTCACGGTTGAGCGTGGGACCGGAGGCGTTGAAACCGCTTTCCGGGCGACGCTCGAGGGCGGCGCCGGATCGGGGCCCACTGTTGCGTTTCTGGCTGAGTACGATGCTCTCCCTGAGATCGGCCATGGCTGCGGCCATAATCTGATCGCAATCTCCAATATCGGCGCGGCGCTTGCCCTCAAGGCACTGATGCCGCGACTGCCGGGCACGATAGAAGTGCTCGGAACACCAGCGGAGGAAGGCGGCGGTGGAAAGATCCGGATGATCGATGCCGGCTCATTCGGTGACGTGGACGTTGCGCTTTCATCGCATCCGGCGGCCAACCGCACCGTCATCCCCAACTCGATCCCAATTGAAGAGAGCTGGAGCCTGGCGATGGTCGGCTATCGATTCGCCTACCACGGCAAGGCCGCCCACGCGGCGGTTTCCCCTCACCACGGCATCAACGCGCTCAACTCCGTCATCCACCTTTTCACCGGAATCGATGCCCTCAGGCAGCACCTTCGAGAGGATGTCCGTATTCACGGCATCATCACGGACGGCGGCCGGGCGCCGAACATCGTCCCGGACTTCGCCGCCGCGAATTTCATGCTGCGTTCGCGTGACCGTGACTACCTTAGTGAGGTGGTAGAGAAGGTGAAACAGGTGGCGGAAGGAGCGGCGACGCTGACAGGCGCAACGCTTGAAATCCTGGACGCGCATCCGATGTATGAGAACGTGCGGCCAAACGAGCCTCTCGCTCGTGTAGCACGGCAGTACGCAGAGGCTGTGGGTATGCACGTCAACGACCCACGTCCCGGCTCTCGCGGCGGCGCATCGACGGATTTCGGAAACGTGAGCCAGCGGATGCCGTCATTCGCAGTGAGCTTTGCGGTAAGCGAAACGCCCATACCGGGGCATTCACTCCTGATGACGGAGGCAGCGCTGTCTGATCTGGCGCATGAGAGCGCGCTGGGCGTGGCGAAATCGCTGGCGCTGACCGGTATAGACGCGCTGACAGATGCGGATTTCCTCCAGGCGGTCCGTGCGGACTTTGAGGCACGGGACGGTAACTGACACCGTACGGACGGCTGCTTCAATGGCACGCGTTAAAATCGCCAACGCCAGGTTCATCATGACGATGAACGAGTCGCGCCGCATCATCAGCGACGGGACGATCATTTTCGATGACGACCGCATCACGCACGTGGGCAAGGCGGGAGACCTGGCGAACGCGCCGGCCGAGCAGGTCATTGACGCGCGGGAGATGGTGATTACGCCCGGGTTCGTCAACGGGCACATGCACATTTCCTATGCGCACGCGACGCGCGGCATCTTCCCCGATGATCTCAGCCCCCGCGATTATTTGTCCAACGTGTTTGCCCTGCAGCAGTCCATGACGGAGGAGGAAGAGCACGACACGTCCCTCTTGGGCATTACGGAATTGCTGCGTGGAGGAACGACGACGTTCGTGGATCCCGGAAGCACTCGATTCCTCGATGCCTGCATGGACGCCTATGAAAGGGCCGGCTGCCGCATCGTCGTCGGAAGGCAGGTCACGGATCGGGCCAACCCACTCAACCTGCCCGTCTATGAAACCGAAGAGGCAGTCGCGCTGACGGGGCGAACAATCGACGCCTACGACGGCGGCCTTGACGGGCGCGTTCACGCCTGGGCGATGCCGTTCTCCGTCGACTACTGCTCGCCGGCACTGCTTCGGGAGCTAAAGGCGCTGGCCGATTCAATGGATACGCGGCTCACTCTGCATCACGGGAACGCCCCGGGTACAGTGCGCGCGTTCCTTGAAAACTACAATGTCCGCCCAACCATATGGTTGGAGGACCAGGGCATCCTTGGCAACAACGTCGTGTTGTCGCACATCATAGGTCTGGATGGCAAAGAGGTTGCCTCCATGGCGCGTACAAACACGTACGGCATCTTGTGCCCAACGGCAGCGATGAAGATGGGCTCCGGCCTTTCACAACAGGGAATGGCGCCGGAGATGCTTCGGAGCGGTGTGACGCTGGGACTCGGCACGGATGCCGGCAATAACTCGAACCTCATTGAAACACTCCGATCCATGTATCTCATTGCCATCCTGTTCAAGGACGCCCGAACGGACACACGGATGGTTCCTGCAGAGGCCGCGCTGGAAATGGCGACGATTGGCGGAGCGACGGCTCTCGGTCTGGATGATGAAATCGGCTCCGTCGAGGCGGGCAAGAAGGCTGATCTTGTGATGTTCGATACACGCCGGGCGCAATGGCGAACACTGTTCAATCCGGTAAACAGCCTCGTGTACAACGCAGACGGTCGCAGCGTCCACACGGTGATTGTGAACGGGCGAACAGTCGTGGAGGGCGGAGAGGCGACATTCGTCGATGAGTGGGAGTTGGCACAGCGGGTGCAGCGTCATGGAGAGTCCATGCTGGAGCGCACCCATACGTCATTCCCGCCCCGCTGGCCTGTGATCTAGTCCGGCAGAGTCCCCTCTTCCCGCATCACGTTGGCAAGCAGGCCAATGCCGTCCTGGATTTCCTGGGGTGTGGGGAAGCTGTAGTTGAGTCGCGCCCGCTGCGAACCCTCTCCGATAGGCGAGAACTGGTGCCCGCCAAGGTAGCGCACACCTCGTTCCTGAGTTACCGGCTCAAGCGCCTGCATGTCTATGTTCTCTGGGAATTCCGCCCACACGAACATGCCCGCTTTGGGAATCGTCATGCTCACAAGCGGTCCGAAGTTCTCTCCGAGCGCGGCAATCATCGTGTCTCGCTTGTGTCTCATGCGGTCGTTCAGGTGGCTGATGCGGGCGTCCATGTGGTCTTCCATGAACTTGGCAACGATGAGGCCGGAGAGGTAGTCATTGCCAACATCCTGCTTGTACGCCGCCATCCGCTCAATGAGGCGCTCGTCCCCCGTCACCCAGGCCACGCGGACGCCGGGGGAAAGAATCTTGGAGAACGTGGCGACGTAGATGACGCGTTCCTGCGCTCCGTCAAGTGACGCGATGGCAGGGGGCATCTCGTCGACGTCCAGCATCTGATCCACGTAGCAGTCATCTTCAAGGATCAGCGTGTCGTATTCCCGCGCGAGGGCGAGCATCTTCTCTCGGCGGTCGGACGGCATGATGGAACCGTCCGGGTTCTGCGGACTTGGAATCGTATAGATGAACTTGGGAGTCACACCCTCGGACTTGAGCTCGCTGAGCTTCTGTTCAAGGAGGTCCATCCGCATCCCGTCTTCATCTCTGTCGATGGTGACAATGCGGAGTCCGCGAGCGATGAATGCACGCACGGCGCCCTGGTAGAAGAACCGATCGGTAATGATCGTGTCGCCCGGGTTGGTGAGGGTTTCAAGGCAGAGCGTAATGCCCTGCGCGGAACCGTTGGTGGTGAGCACCTCAGTGATGGTCGGCCACGTCATGCCGCGGTGCGCTGCCATCTTGTGGAGGATGATTTCCCGCGTGCGGACCGGGCCATACGTGGGCGGATAGCGGGCGATGATTTCCTTCTCTTCGTGGATGACTGCCCGCGCGGCTTCCGCCAGCTCCTCGATGGGCATGACGTCCGGGCCGGGATTAGCGCCGCCGAAGTCGTACTGAAAGACCTCTTCCTGCCACGTGGGTACGGGCCTCTCAGGCACCGTCCAAAAACGGGAATAGTCGATGCTGCCCATAAGCCCTCCGCCTCTCATTCCCCATCGCGCGGTCAACCACCACGCTGCGCGGAGAGTAGCACAAAGCGTCCCCCGCTGCCGACTGTGAGCCAATCGGCCTCGGGGGACGCTAAGAATCGGATCTATTCAGTTGGCCAGCCGGCCGGAATCACGCCCTCATCGAGGGATTCCTGGATGGCGTCAGCGATGTCATCCGGAACCCACGCGCTCCAGACGTCCTCGTTGTTATTGAGCCACCACAGCGCGGAATCGGCGGTGTCAGCATTGGGATTGTCCTGCTGCCATGCCACGACCGTGCCGAACTGCGGAATGTCAAAGCTCCATTGCTCGAACATGTCGATGACTTCAGGAGCTCGCTCTGCGAGGTCCGTGCGGACGGCAATCTTGATCTCGGCGTCGCGGTAGCCGCAGCCCGCCGTTGGGGCGGGGCCGCCGTCACTGAAGGCCTGCATCGCTGTCCAGCAGGCTTCGTCGTACGGAGGCTCTTCCAGGCGAACGAGGTCAAGGAGGAGCGCCGGATCATTCGTGCCCCACTGGTAGCCAAGCCACGGCTCCTGGCGCTCATACGCGCCATAGAGGTCTGCGTTGGCCGCAGCGCCGTCACCGGGGTTCACGACGTGGACGTGATCCACCAACCCATAGCCCTCGATCTGCGCGGCATTGACGTTCTCACACGCCCATCCGATGACGCAGGAAACCAGTCGTGCCTTGCCATCGGTCTCCGCCGTGGCGAACAGTGCCTTGTACTGCTCATCCTTGAGGTCTTCAATGCTATCCAGATCGGGGTACTGTGCTTGCAGGTAAGCAGGGATCACGAATGCCGACTGCCAGTCTGCACCCAGGCTAAAGCCGACTTCCTGCACGGTTCCCTCGGCCAGCGCGTCAACCCAGGCGGCATCCTGGTTCGGCAGCCAGATCTCCATGGTCACGTGCGTATCACCGGCACGCAGACCCTGCAGCAGCGGCAGCGTTGCGCCGAAGACGACATCCGTCGGATATCCGTAGCCCTCTTCAACGATGTATTGTGCGATACGATTCTGGATCTGCGCGCTAGGCCAGTTCAGATCGCTGAACACAATAGGATCTTTCTCTTCCTCTTGCGTGCATCCTGCGACGGCTGCCACAGCCAACGCAGCGATGGCGAGAGCAAGAATTACAAACTTTCTCATTGGGTACCTCCCATTCCTTTCGCGATTATATCTTATCGAATCTCAACAGATGTTTCAGTGCGGGACGTTTGAGGCCGTTACCCTGCAGTCACAGCCTCCGTGCGTCTGGCAGCCACAGCCTGCGTAAGGCGGTCAATGATTATAGCAAGGAACACGATGGCAAGGCCGGCAAGCAGGCCGTTCCCCGGCTCGTTCTTCTGGAGCGCACGATTGACATTGTCACCCAGTCCGCCCGCGCCGACAAGGCTCGCAATGACGACCATTGCCAACGCCATCATCGTGGTCTGGTTAACACCGGCCATGATTGTTGGCAGTGCCATTGGTACTTGCACCTTGGTCAGGATCTGCCAATGCGATGAGCCGAATGCCCTCGCGGCGTCGACAACGTCAGGCGCGACTTGCCGGATGCCCAGGTTTGTCAGGCGGATAACAGGAGGCATGGCGTAGAGCAACGTGGCAAAAATCGCGCCCGGCTTTCCCAATCCGAAGAAGAGAATACCCGGCAACAGGTAGACAAAGCTGGGCATCGTCTGCATGCCATCCAGAATCGGTCTCATCAAGCGATCAACAAAGTCGCTTCGAGCCCCGATTATGCCAATTGGCAGGCCAATCGCAATACACACGGCGACAGCCACCATCATAAGTGCGAGGGTTTCCATTGTGCGATTCCACAGATCCATGAACCCGATAAAGAACAACGCAGACAGCGCGAAGGCCATCAGCGGCACCCGCCCGACCGCATACGCCAGGAGCGCAAGCCCTACAACCACAGCAGGCCACGGCGTCCACTTCAGGCCCCTTTCGATATAGACCAGGGCGTATGTGACTCCTGTTCCTAGCCCATCAAAGGCCCAAGCCGCTTCTCGAGTCAGCCAGGAGACGCCATCGTCAATGACGTTCGCGACTACTTCCCTCGCACTTACCGGAAGCATCACGGATCCATCGGACGATTGCTCGTGTGCAACAGTCGTTGGGAATCCCATGTTCGAGCCCCAGATGACCAGGGAGACGATGAGAACAATCAGAACAGCGGCAAGTCCCAACCAACGCCGCCGAGGCAATTCACGCCCATTGGGGGCCGACGTTTCCTTCTTGGTTTCAGTTTTGGTTTCAGCGGCCTGCGGGGCCTTGTCCATCACTACATCGTCGGTGCTAGCCACTGTTGTCTCCGATCCCTACTCCACCCGACAGCAGTTCATCACGCCGAATTGCCCCGATGAGCACGCCGTTTTCCTCGACGACTCCAACCGGGTATGGAGCTTCCTCGACCAACGGAATGATTTCATCCAGCGAGGTGTCCGGGTCGACGATGACGGGATCCTGAAGTCTAGCGTCTTCCAGATTTTGCTTACGTCGATTGGCGAGTGATTCCGCTTCCTTCTTGGTGAGCATCCCCCGCAGTCTTGAATCTCCGCCGACAACGAACAGCGCTTCACTGCTCGTATTCTCCATGATAATGAGGGCCGCTCCGGGACCCTGTCGCACAGTGACACAACATCTCTCGGCCTCGCTCATCACAGTGCGCGCCTGGATGAGCCGCGTCGACGAGACATCGCGCACAAATTCAGACACATAGTCGTCGCTCGGCAGCGCGACGATCTCATCCGGCGTTCCCTCCTGGATGATTTCTCCGTCACGCATGATGGCGATACGGTTTCCAAGCTTGATCGCTTCATTGAGATCATGCGTGATGAAAACGATGGTCTTGTGCAAATCCGCCTGGAGCGTAAGCAATTCGTCCTGCATCTGCCGCCGAATGAGCGGATCCAGGCCGCTGAAAGGCTCATCCATGATGAGGACGGACGGATTGACGGCGAGTGCGCGGGCAAGACCCACACGCTGCTGCATTCCGCCGCTCATCTCGCGAGGGAAGTAACGCTCCCATCCATTGAGGCCGACCTTTTCAATCGTGTCGCGCGCGATGTCAAGCCGCTCCTCCTTTTCCATGCCCTTAACTTCAAGGCCGTATGCCACGTTTTCGAGGACACGGCGATGCGGCAGGAGGGCATAGTTCTGGAAGACCATTGCGACTGTTGACCGACGGAAATCAATCAACTGATCCGTCGAAAACCGGAGAATGTCCTCACCGTCAAAGAAAACTTCCCCGGCGGTGGGGTCGGCCAACCTGATAAGAGCTCTGGCGAGGGTGGATTTCCCGCTCCCGGACAGGCCCATAAGGACATAGACCTGCCCGAAGTCCACATTGAAGGAGACATCGCGAAGAGCAGTAACTAACCCAAGCTCTTCCTGGATCTCCGTGCGGGTCTTCTCCGCGTGCTCTGAATCAAGAGCCCGTTCAGGATGGTTGCCGAATACCTTCCAGACGTTCTTGACTTCAATCTGGTGTTCGGTCTCAGTCATAGCACCCGTTTCTTCGGTGGATCGGCGCGGGACGATAGTACTGACTTCAAGTCAACCACGCCGTTCATCCCCCCCCTGTCGGCGACAACCCACTGTAGCCGATTAGCCCGCAGTCGTCCAATCACCCACCGAACCCCAAAAAACTGCTGCTCCCCGCGGCGTGGAAATGCTCGATTTTGAGGAGAGTTCATTGGCGTCTATATCCAATTCGTGGCACAATAACGACGAATCTAACGAGTCGACAAGGAACCACCGGGAGGAGCACATGACAGGCAGACTATTTATACTCGCTTTGGCCATCGTCGCAGGCCTGATGATCTTCGCGGCCTGTACAACAGAGGAGGACACTCCTGAACCATCCGACACCGAAGAGGTGATGGATGACGAGATGATGAGTCGTCTGGCGACGGTGCAGGAGCGCGGAACGCTTGTTTGCGCCATCAACACCGTTTTGCCGGGCTTCGGCGCGCTGGACGCGGACGGCAACAACGTCGGCTTTGACATTGACCAGTGCCGCGCAGTGGCGGCAGCAGTTCTTGGAGATGCCAACGCTGTTGAGTTCCGTCAGACAACCGCTGCACAGCGTGGACCCACAATGCAATCCGGCGAAGTCGATCTGATGGTCCGGAACACAACGTGGACGTCCGGACGTGACGCAACGTGGGGCAACTTCGCCCAGACAACGTTCTATGACGGCCAGGGATTCATGGTGCCTGCCAGCCTGGGCGTAAGCGATCCTGTTGAGTTGGACGGTTCCTCAATCTGCGTCCTGTCGGGAACGACAACAGAGCAGAACCTGCAGGACTTCATCAGCCAGAACGGGCTCGATATTGAAGTGATCACGTTCAGTGAGCAGCCACCGCTGACTGAGGCATACCTGGCCGGTCAATGCCAGGCGGAGACGACTGATAAGTCCGGTCTGGTCTCACTACGAACCACGTACGACAACCCGGATGATCACGTCATCCTGGGAGCCACGATTTCCGAGGAACCGCTCGGGCCCGTCGTTCCGCACGGCGACGACCAGTGGTATGACGTCGTCAAGTCCGTCATCGCAATCCTGATCTACGCCGAGGCGTTCGAGATTGATTCGATGAACGTGCCGACATCCGCGACAGGAAATGCCGCCATTGACAGGCTCTTTGGCCTCAGCGACACGAACTGGGGGCAGGCGGATCTCGGCCTGGATCAGACAGTGGCTCAGACGGTGATCCAGCAGGTCGGCAACTATGGCGAGATCTACGATCGCCACCTGACGCCGCTGGGTGTCACGCGAGAAGGCAGCCGCAATGCGCTGTGGATTTCCGCGCCATGCAGCATGTGCCCCAAGGGTGGAGAGATCTACGCCGCGCCGCTGCGGTAAGGAAAGTACTCGATTGTAGAGCGTCCCACAGGCGCGATGATCGAAATACAAGGGCGGGGAGTCCGCTGTCGAGAGGCAGCGAACTCCCCGCCCCTCTTTATGACCCGTCTCTGTCGCGTCTTGCGCTATAGTCAGGACTGAACGAACAGCGCCGCTTTGAGGGTAGGGGACGGAATCGGAAGATGGCCGACCGACCACAAGGGTTTCTGACATACCAGGGAATTCCCGTATGGCGCCACGCGGTACTCATTCAGTGGGCGCTGCAGATCGTATCCACCATCATGGTGGTTACCCTTGTCTTGTGGTTCTTCTCCAACGTCGCGTTCGCGATAAGTGATCGAGACATTCCCTTTGGTTGGCGGTTCTTCTCCCGGGATTACGGAACGCCGGTTCCTGAACACGCCCTGCCCTTCAATGATTCGGATGATAGCTACGCATATGCGTTGCTGGTAGCAGCCACCAATACGATCCTGCTGGCAGTGGCAGGAGTCATCCTCGCTATCATCCTTGGAATCCTCATCGGAATCGCCCGTATTTCGTCAAACTGGCTTCTGTCACGACTCGCGCTCGTCTATGTGGAGTTCTTCCGCAACGTGCCCTTGCTCGTACAGCTCCTCTTCATCTTTTATTTCATCCTGATCCTGCCGCCAATCACTGAGACCTACAATCTCTTCGACACCGTTTACCTGAACAACGCCGGGCTGGCAATACCTCAACCGACCCTGGATCACGGAATTACTCCGGGCCTTGCCTGGTTGATTGCCGCTTTGGCAGGCATCGTGATCGGAATTGCCATACATCGTTACCTCGTCAAACGCGAGACATTGACAGGAAAGGTCTCATATCCGGTCGCCACAGGTTTCGGTGTTGCAGTTGGCGTCGCGCTGATCGCCTGGCTGGTCGTCTGGATGATGTCCGGCGACACGCCGATGGGCTGGAGCACGCCGGAACAGGATGATCGATTTGGTCGGCTTGAAGGTGGGTTGCGTGTTCGGTCCGGCGCAATCGTGATGCTGATCGGCCTCGTCATGTACACCGCTTCGTTTATTGCCGAGATTGTGCGCGCCGGCATCCAATCAGTGAGCAAGGGGCAAACTGAAGCGGCGCTGGCAGTGGGCCTCACACCGATGGGCGTGCTCCGCAATATCACGTTCCCGCAGGCATTGCGTGTGATCATTCCGCCTCTTATCAGCCAATGCCTGAATCTGACGAAGAACAGCAGCCTTGCCCCAGCGGTTGGTTTTGCCGATCTGACCAACGTTGGCATCACAATGACGCAGACCGCGCCCGCCATCAACATCTTCATCGTCATCATGCTGGCGTACCTCGCGATGAGCTTGACCTGGTCGGCTGTCGGCAATTTCTACAATTGGCGCACGCGGATTGTGGGGGCATAGACGATGGCATCTCAGCAATCAACAATGCCCGGCGCCAGCCTTCCGCCCCCACGGATGACCACAGGCAAGGCCGGTTGGGTCAGGAATAACCTGTTCAGTTCACCCGCTAACGGCGCCACAACGGTCGTTGTGGCGGCGTTGACCCTCTACCTTTTGTGGCTGCTGGTGAGTTGGGCGTTCGGGCCGGCCGACTGGTCGGTCATTCCAACGCTTGGCGGAACGCTGATCCTCGGCCAATACAACTCTGACTCGGTATGCCCTTCAAACGATTGTTTCTGGCGTCCCCAGGCCTCGCTCCTCATCGCCGTGACGTACTTCGGCATCTTGTGGGCCGTTGCAGCGACGCCGCTCGTGAGAGGCGTGGCGCTGACCGTTGCGTTCGCCTCAGCAGCTATGGCCCTTATCCCCCTGCCCTTCGACGAGATGGGCATGGACGTGCGCCTCCTGCTGCTTGGAAACATCCCGGCAGTCTTCATCGGCCGTTGGCTTGGCCGAAACACCCCCGTCGGATCCACGAGGAATCTCATCATCATCGCGTTTGTTGGCTTCATCACGGTGTATTTCCTGCTGCGAGGAATAGAAGGGGTTCCCGGCCTTTATCCCGTCCCGTCCCGATTCTGGGGCGGGCTGATGCTGAATATCCTGCTGGCGGCGGGCGGCATTACGGCCAGCCTGCCCATAGGCATCCTTTTGGCATTGGGTAGACGCAGCAACCTGCCGGTCGTCAAGATTCTGTGTATCGGCTTTATCGAGTTTTTCCGCGGCGTGCCGCTCATTACGCTGCTCTTCATGTCCCAGACGCTTGTGCCGCTGGCGTTCCCGCGAGATTTCCCATTGGATGAGGTGACGCGAGCCGGCATCGTTATCACAGTATTCAGTTCCGCCTACATGGCTGAGAACATCCGGGGCGGTTTGCAAGCGCTGCATCGAGGCCAGACGGAAGCGGCCCGCGCCCTTGGCCTGCCGCCGTGGAACACAACGACGTTCATCACGCTGCCTCAAGCCCTTCGAAACGTCGTGCCCGCCATCGTGGGTCAATACATCAGCCTGTTCAAAGACACCACGTTGGTCTTCATCATTGGAATGCTCGATATCCTGCATATGGGCAACGCGTTCATTGGAAGCAATCGAGAGTTTCTCGCAAACAGCCGCGAGCTTTTCCTGTTCATTGCGCTGGTCTTCTGGGTGTTCAACTACGGCATGTCATATGTGAGTCGCAGGGTGGAACATAACCTGGGCGTTGGCCAGAGATAGGTTGTCGCACATGAGGTATCCTCGCAAAGCAAGGAGGCGCCTGGATGACTAATGGGGACGCGTCGGACAACGGCGTTGAAGACATCATCATCGCTCGTGACGTTCACAAGTGGTTTGGGGCATTCCACGCGTTACGCGGAGTTTCAACCACCGTCAAACGAGCCGAAAAGGTCGTCATCCTTGGCCCGTCCGGCTCCGGCAAGTCGACGTTCATCCGCACTATCAACCGGCTTGAGGAGCATCAGCGCGGCGAGATCATCGTTGACGGCATAACCCTCTCGAACGATGTCCGCAACATTGACGCGATTCGTCGCGAGGTTGGGATGGTTTTCCAGCAATTCAACCTCTTCCCTCACCTGACCGTGATGAACAACATCACACTGGCGCCGATGAAGGTTCGACACACACCGCGGACAGAGGCGGAAGACATGGCCATGGGTCTGCTGGAAAGGGTTGGCATCCCGGAGCAGGCCGAAAAATACCCGGCAGAGTTGTCCGGTGGTCAGCAGCAGCGCGTCGCAATCGCGCGGGCGCTTGCGATGCAACCCAGAATCATGCTGTTCGATGAGCCGACATCGGCGCTTGATCCGGAGATGATCAAGGACGTGCTGGATGTGATGACGGAACTGGCACAGTCCGGCATGACCATGTTGATTGTGACGCACGAGGTTGGGTTCGCCCGCGAGGTGGCGGACCGCGTCATCATGTTTGACGAGGGCATGATTGCGGAAGAAGGCCCGCCTAACGAGTTCTTCATCAACCCCAAGAGCGACCGCGCCAAACTCTTCCTGTCCCAGATTTTGCACTGACTACGCGGGGTGGTGGGACTAAGGGGTGCTGGGACTAAAGGGATGATGCTGCGAACATCCCGGTGAGACGTGGGGTTGTGAGGACGGACCTCACAAGTTGGACCTATCCGATGTACTCAATGGCTTGAGGGGCCAGCAGGTGCCCGCTCTTTGCAAGACTGCCGGCGCTACCCTACGTAGCAGTGATTGTGGAAGCTCGAATCGCCGAAACTTATTGAGTCTGCTTAAACTAGTGCCATGACCAACTCCCTACGCCAACTATCTAGTCGCATGGCCCGCGCCACGTTTGGCGACAAAGGGCTCTATTGGGAACTCGCGTTCGACGCGGGCGCGATACGGCAGTCCCTTCTGGCAGTGCTCATTGTCGCGGCTGCGTGGGGAGCCGGATCAGCCATTCACGATGTCGTGCGAGGCGCTGTTAGCGGGGCAGCTAGCGGGTTCACCATGATGGCGCTGTGGGGAATGCTGTACTGGTTCCTGTTCAGCGTGTCCTCATGGGCACTCACGCGATTGCTGGCCGTCTACTTCGAAGTCGATGTGGAGAGGGTGACATATCTTCAGTTCGTCCGCAGGTTCGGCTTCGTGTTCGCGCCCGGCCTCCTCGTCCTCCTGACGCCCATCCCGTTCGTGGGAGAAGCGGCGGCTCTCATGGCCTTCATGTGGACTGCGCTTGCCGCAGTGGTCGCTATCCGATGGACGGCCGAGACACCCATCGGGTTGGCTGTTATGGCAGCGTCCGGCGGAATGGTGGCTGCGCTTCTGCTCTCAGCGTTCGTTCTCGCTTACGTCCTACTGTAGGAGGAGCCTCACTCGCTCTGCTCTTCGGCCTCCCCCAACCGGTATCCAACGCGAGGCTCGTTGAAGATGTACCTGGGGTTATCGGCTGTCTCCCCCAGCTTTCGGCGCAGCCGCTTCACATAGGCCCGGACCACGCCGGTGTCGCCAGGGTCCCGCGCAGACCAAACCCGGTTCATCAGGCGCTCCCGGCTCAGTGGTCGACCTGCGTTCACCGCAAGCTCGCAGAGCAGGCGGTACTCCGTGTCGGTTAGCGTCACCACCTGCCCGGCAACCGTCACCCGGCGCTGGGCGTAATCGATGTCCAGCTCTCCCAGTTGGAATGGCACTCCATAGACTTCCGATTCCGACGCTTCTCGCCGCCTGAGCGCCGCCCCAACCCGTGCCACCAGTTCTGTGGGCGAGAATGGCCGAACGATGTAGTCATCCGCGCCGATCTCGAAGGCCAGGGCAAGGTCTCGCTCCTGGTTCGTACCGTGGCCTGACAACAGCACCACCGGCACGTCGGTCACCCTCGATATGCGTTGCATCAGTGCCGTTTCGCCGACTCCGGCCAGGGCCGAGTCCAGCAAGACCAGGTGTGGCCGCTCCACCACGATGAGCCGCTCCACCTCCTCCGGGTCCCAGGTGGCCACCGGGGTGTAGCCCGCCTCTGTCAGTGTGTTGCGAATGTGCCATAGCACCTGGGGGTCGTCGTCCACCACCAGCACCCGCCCGAGGCCTCTTGCAGCGCCCCGGTTGCCTGCGGAAGACAGGTCTGCCGGTTTCGGCCTGTGCGACGCGGCCTCCTCCACTGTTGGCAGGGTGAAGATGAACCGGGAACCCAGGCCCGGGCCATCGTTCTCGACCCAGATGCGTCCTCCGTGGGCCTCCACGATGCCCCGGCACACCGCCAAACCCACGGCTTCTCCCCCGGCCCCGCTTGCGTCGTCCCCCGTCATCGGCCGGGAGAGCCTGCGAAACAGCAGGGGCTGGGACGTTGCGCCCTGGCCCAGTTCGGCAACGCTCACCGCCACGTGCGAGTCCTCCCGACGAGCACTTACGATGATGATCGAACCCTCAGAATAGTGGCTGGAGGCGTTGGACAACAGGCGGTCCAACACCTGGAGCGCTCGCTGTCGGTCCGCCGCGACCAGGGGGAGGTCCGAGGGAATATCTATCTCCACAGGATTCCCGGATCCACCCTCCTGGAAGGACGCCTGCGCCTGGCCTACCAGAAAAGCGAGGTCCGTCGGTTCGGGAGTCAGCACCAGCGTCCCCGCCTCGATGCGCGCCACTTCCAGTAGGTCCCAGATCAGGCCTCGCATCCGGTCGGCCTGCCCCTCGATGATGCTGAAGAACTGGCGCGTCTTGTCAGCGTCCAGCCGGGTCAGGTCCTCGAGCACGGCGGTGGCGGAACCCTTGATGGAAGTCAGGGGCGCCAGCAGTTCCTGGCTCACCATGCCCAGGAACTCAGCCCGCTGCCGACCCAACTCCTTCATGGGCGCCAGATCCTGAAGGGTGACTACCATCGATACCACGTCCCCCTCTTCCGACACGATGGGCGAGGTGTTGACGATGGTATTGACCCGACGTCCGTCGGGGACCTGGATGACAATCTCTTCGGCCCGCAACGTCTCCCCGGAGCTCAACACCAGCGACAGCGGTAACTCTCTGAGAGAGACCTCCGGCCCTTCGGCACGCCTGAAGGTCACCACGTCCAGCAACTGCTCTGCCTCCTGGTCCGGGTCGCGCAGCTCGTCTACGATCCTCAAAGCCTCCCTATTGATGAAGGAAACCGTCCCCGTACCTACGTCGAGGACCACCACTCCCACCGGCGAGGTGTTGACCAGCGTCTCAAGGCCCGCCCGGGCCCGCTGTTCTTCTCGGTAGCGGCGGGCGTTGGCGATGACGAGCGCAGCCTGAGAGGCGAACATAACCAGGGTCTCCTCGTCCTCCTGGCTAAACTCCCGACCCGCTACCTCGTGAGCGAGATAGATCGTGCCAACACCAACTCCCCGGTGGCGCATGGGCGCCACCAGCAGGGCCGACGCTGCCACCGGGGGCGAGAACTCGGGCATCCCCAATGCGCTCAGATGGCTGGCGATGTTGGAGACGCGCAGGGGCGCTTCGAGCCCGCTGAGATATTCGAAGAAGCCCAACCCCTGCGACATTTCCCACAGCCCCCGGTGCTCTTCCGGGCTAAGTCCGGAGACGATGAAGTCAGGCTGCTGTCCTGGTTCACCAAATACCGTGATGGCTCCGTAGCGGGAGCCGGTCAGGTTCCTCGCGCTGTCCACCACCTCCTGCAACACCGTGTCAAAGTCCAGGCTCTCGTTGATGCGCAGGGTGGCCTCGCTCAGACGCGAGAGGCGGTCCCCCCCGGTTTCACCTTCGGGTTCCGCTTCCGGTTTCTCCGCTCGGTTCAACGCTTCACCTCGCTCGTGGCGTGACTCTACGAGCAAGTATAGCACGCACTGTCACCGATAATTCACTACTATTGTCACCAGTAATTCACTGACTATTCACGTAGTTTCCTCTATAGTGCCTGCTGGGAGGTTGCACATGTTACTAATCAGGCTGTTATTGACCGCTGTTCGAGGACATGCCAACGTCCCGGTTGGCCTGAAAGGCGCTGGCCTCCTTCCCCTCCTCGCCGCCGCCCTCCTCATCGCCCTCCTGGCCGCACCGGACAGCGCCCAGGCGGCGGACCAGCTCTGGTTCAAGTCCACCGAGGGCGGAGTGGCCGTAACCTCCGGCGTCGCCGACGACGACATCGGCAGAGCCCTGGCCCGGGGCGTCCCCAAGCGTTACATCCGCTACTCCATCGAAGGCGCCGACGGCTTCTCCATAGGCCGCAGGTCGGGCAGGGTGTCCTACGACGGGACATCCATCTCCGTCGGGCAGGTCTCCTTGACGGTTACCGCCAGGGACAAGAACGGCGAGGCGGCAAGCGCCACTCGAGTTCTCGAAGTCTCCGTCACGCATCCACCGGCGGCGCCATCGGGTTTCACCGTGCGGGCCACCCGCTTCAACATTCTGGGGGAGGTTGCCGGGGCGCACCTCTCCTGGGACAACCCCAACAACGCCGCGATCACCGGCTGGGAGCTATGGGTGACGCCCGCCCTCCGCGACTGGCCGTACAAGACGTGGACGCCGATCCCCGGCAGCGGCCCCGGGACCACTTCCCACGTGGTGACGGGGCTGAGGCCTCTATTTGACCAAGAGTTCAAGTTGAGGGCCGTCGTCGGCGAGGTCAAGGGCGCGGAGTCTCCAAAGCTGACGTTCGATATATCGCGAAGGCCCAAAGGACTCACCGCGACACCCATCCTTGGCGGCGTGACGCTGCGCTGGGATGACGCCGAGTCCCACGCGGGCATCGACATCACCGGGTGGGAGACCCGCTGGGCGGTGGTCGGCTGGACGCCGTGGGAGGCGGTCTCGGGACACACCGTATCCGATGGGGTCGTCTCCTTCACCATCGATCACAACAGCGACGGGCGGCTCAACTCCTACGGGGAGTTCAAGACGTACTTCAGTGTCCGGGCCGTGTACGCCAACGGGCAACGCGGCGCTCCGGTGGGCGTGTCGGCTACACCGATCAAGATCCCGCGGCCACCCGCCGAGACGGACTAAGACGACGACAACGACGCGCTGCTGGAGAACGACCGGATAAGCGTACAGAGAGGACACAAGGTGGACGGCAGATAGAGCGGTAACGGCCAGGCCGGTCCCGGTACAGCTGGGAGAACGACGACCGCACGGGAGGTCCAGATGAAATACCAGGGACGGAATAGCTTCTACCCCCCCCGATTTTCCGGGGTTGAGGGTCTGATGCGGGCCGTGCCGCGGTGGCGGCTCCCCAGACTGTCCCTGTCTGCACTGCTCCTGCTGGCCTTTGCCGCCGCGCTGCTGTGGCTTCCCTCCACTGACGCGGTCTCCGCTTCCAACGCCCGCCAAGTGAGCTGGCAGGAATTGCAGCGCTCGGCCAAATGGGAAGTCTGGGCCGACACCTGCACCAAGAGCATTTGCCGTGAGGACGTGGGTACGTTCGGGTCTGACCAGGACATCTATATCAAGGCCAAACTCATAGGCGTCGGCAGTGATACAGGAAACAACTATCAGCTCAGCAAGGACGCCCGGCGCAAGATCAAGCGGGGCGAGTCCGTCGTAACAATAACCCTCGACGGCGGGTATAGATACGGCGCTCCCCTGGTGCGCATCCTCAACAGGAACACTCTTGTATTCCACTTCGACATAGACGACGAGTCCGCCCAGTGCGGTGGGGGTACAGGCGGCAGTAGCCTCGTCGATACAAGCGGTATCGGGATACAGCATCCGGGGGGCAACCCATCGGGCTGCGCTGCCAGCAATTATTCCCAGAGCCTGGGCGGGGAGCGATATGACCGCCTGTATGATTTTCGTTCCTACCACAGCAGCGATCTCAGGGGAGAGTTTCCAAGGTTCAAGGTGAACAAGACCATCACCGGCATCACCGCGGACCCCGGCATAGATGCTGGATTTTGCAAATACTGGCCCAAGAGGAAGAGGCAGAGCCGCGACATACCCATGGACATCCACACCCAATGTTCGGCGTTGCTGAGGATGGCGCAGGATATGACGGGGGTTGACTGGAGCCCGGACGTTCCCATTGAACATTGGAACGGCGTGAAGAGGGAGGGAGTTGGAACGGGGTTGATTACCGAAGTGCGGTTGGGCCAGTCATACAGCTACCCCGGGGATGACCATATCTATTATCACCATCGAATCGGGGGCAGAGTGTTTGGCCGTCATCTGGATAATGCAATCCGGGAACATCGAAGACTGGGCTTGCATTACATGACTATCCCCCAACTGAACATCGACCATCGCCGTGAATGGGAACGGCATGGACACGCATTGATGGAAGACGAGGCGGGTTACGTAGTCTGCTACAGCATCAAGTGTGACAAGGACGGGAACCCGTTTGTTCCCGACAAGTATTAGACGCGTCATCGACAGCTTAGACAGCGTTGTTGGGCTGGGCGCGCTGACCCGCCGCAGGGGTATGAAGCGCAAGGGCCTACGACTAGCAGACTGAGATGCAAAGGGGTTGGGAAAGGACATGAAGCGGGTCGTCATAGTTGGCGGAGGAGTTGCCGGCCTGGGCGCGGCATACACCCTTAAGAAACATGGCATCACCCCTATTCTGCTGGAGGCGGAGGATCATGTCGGAGGGCGACTTGCCGCCGACGAGGTAGACGGGTTTCTCATTGATACGGGGGTGGACTTCTTTTGCTACTCCTACGACGAGGTGTTTCGCATCTGCGAAGAGCTGGACGTGCCGCTGGTCCCCTCGCGGCAGAAGCTCGGCTGGCACAGAAACGGACGGTGGCATGTAACCACGGCTGCTCCGTCCATTCCCGGCGTCATCACCAACCTGAGGGCGTTCCATGGCCTGGGACTGCTGTCGTGGGGAGCGATGAAGCTGGTCTGGAAGGTCCTTCGCCAAGCCGACTACCTGACGTTCGCCAGCCACAGCCGCATGGCCGAAATCGACGGGGATGAGAGCTTCGGCGAGTACCTGGAGAGGACGGGCGCGCCCGAATCTCTTCGGGTCACGCTCAGCGGGTTCGTTGAGAATGGCGTGCTGGACTATGTCGCTTCCTCCAGCCAAGCCTACATAAGAGGGTACCTGGCCAACACGTTCTTGCGACCACACCGGTTGATGCAGCCAGAGAAGGGAGCGGGCGCACTTGCTCGCGCTCTGCGCAATGCGTGCGCAGACGTCACCCGGGTTTCGACACCCGTAAGGGAGGTATTGGTTGGGGAGCGGGGCGTGACGGGCGTAGTGATTGACGGCGAGACTATTGAGGCCGACGCCGTTATATGCGCGGTTCCCGCTCCGGTAGCGCTTGAGATCATTCCCGGACTACCACCGAAGGTCCGCGAGACCCTGAGCAACGTCACCTACTCATCCGCGTGCCGACTGGTGATGGGACTGGACCATCCGCCGCTGCCTCCCGGCTGGCACGGCGCGATTTACCCGGAAGACGAGACTCCCCTCATGCTGGATCGGTCTATCAACCTGCCGGGTTGCGTGCCGCCGGGAAAGAGCACGCTGGATTTGATCTCAGGGCGGGAGCGCGCAAAGGAATTGCTCGATATGGACGATGAGGAGGTCAAGCGCCAGATGCTCCGGGACGCGCGCCGCAACCCGCCCCCCGGTTCGGCTCTTCCCGGCGACGATGAGGGACTGTTCACTCGTGTCTACCGATGGAAGATAGCGGTGTGCAAGGGGCCGCCCGGGATGTTCAGGGCGGTGGCGAACGCCCGTCGCGAGCTGGAACAGGATCTCCCCAACCTGTTCCTGGCAGGCGATTACACGCGAGTTCCCCTGGTCAACGGGGCGCTGGCCAGCGGCATCTCTGCCGCCGAAGAGACCATAGCCCTGCTCTCATCACCACCCGTATAGCAACAGGAGTGGGAATCACTACCGTCTGGAGGTGAACTAATGCAGATCCAGGAAAGACTCATCGTTCCCGGCCTTGGCGTCGTGATTTTACTGTCCGCCTTCATCCTTGGTGTGCCGCTGGTCTACAAGCTGCTCTTGGGGCTTCTCGGGCTGGCGGCAGCGGGGACATACTACGCGCCCCAGCAGGTTCAGGTGGAGACACGCACAGCGATAGCCGCATTGGGCCTGATCATCCTCCTCATCGTCAGCTCCACGGCCTTCTGGCTGACCCTATTGTCGTTCGGGGCCATTGCCGCCTTGCAGTTCCAGCATCGTCATATGCTGCAGCGGAACCCGGCGACCATCGCATGGCTGAGCACAGTGCTGAAAGACGTTCAGGCACGCCGGTCCGGCAGGACTGGCGGTGGAGGCGAAACGCAAGAGGCTGAAACAGCGACTCCGGCTGGAGATGACGAGAACAGGCTACAGGCCGCATCTCCGGCCGCCACCGTACCCGGGTTCGTGCGGCTGAACGTGGCCGGCATCGGCAGCTCCCTCCTTGGCCTAGTGGTGCTTATGAGCGTCTTGACACTGCCGTGGGTCGGCCTGTTGGCACAGGGTTGGGGTGAGTGGGATAGCCTGACCCTCACCCTCTCGGAGACCGAAGAGGCGTTCAGGCAAGACCTGGAGCACATCGGCTCGCTGGCCCTTGCGTTGATCGCATTGGCGGTGGCAACCGTCGTGTCCGTAGTTCTACCCCGCATCGTGGTGGGGCTCGTGGCCGCCGCGGGATTGGCCCTCAACGTTGCCACGTACTACTACATCTACCAGGAGGTTGATGGGGCCGACCTGGGGATGGGTATCGACGCGCTCGCCATACCGAGCGGCGGCGCTATCCTCGCCGCTATTTGCTGCATCGTGATTATCGTGTTCCAACTCATCCCCCGGTTCAACCGGAGCCGGGGCTAGGAGACCTCATGAGAACATTCAGGCCCATCGGAGTCCTAGGCTTTTCCATCCTTGTGGCCACTCTCTTGCTCCTGCTGGCCGCCTGCAATGGGCAGCCGGACAGCACGTCGACGGCACCTGGGGACAGCTCCGACCATACCCCTACACCCATGGTCACGCAGAGCCCCACACCATCGCCGACGGTAAAGGAGAGCTCCACGCCATGGCCGACGGTCGCGCCTCCCGGCGTAGCGAGGCCGCTGGGCGCCGACCCATTCGCCAGGTGGAACGGCATGGAGCCCCAGGACTGGTGGACGGAATCTGAGCCGTACTCCTGCCTGTCCCCTGAGAACGACACATCCCCCTGGATAGATGCGGGAATGACCGACCTCGGAGGCTCCGATCCGCTTTCGTTGATCCGGTACTACGGCAACGGCAGCTACCTGCGCTACGGCTTCATGGGCTTCGGGGGGTGTACGCCGACTGGGACGTACCCGGACAGTACCTACCTGGACCCGCCGGTCGACCCGACGTACTACTCATTGGGCGCTCTCGACATTGCGGTTGACATCGTACGCGTACCGCCGGACGCGCCCGGATGGTTCGAGGACGACGGGGAGCGGGAGACCATGGGGATGGATGAGGCTGTGAACATCCTGAACACTCACGTCGCCGCCTATTTCGAGAAGATCTCGGAAGGCAAGCTCAGGATGCGCTTCCGTGCTGGGAACGACTTCAAGTTGGAAGGAGAGGGTTCTCCCAATGACGTGCAGGGCCAGCAACTGCGGCTTGCAAATGTGATGGACTGCCGGGGCAAGGCGGCGGACACCTACCCCTGCGACCTCGGCGCTCCGGGCGGTCTGAACCGCCTCCTGCTGACCGACGTAACGACCGACCGGGGCGGCGATGCCTACAACGGCAGTGTGCGCATGGGCCTGGTGAGCCTGCGCGAGGCGAACATGGAAGCGCTGGTGCACGAGATGGGCCATGCCTGGATGGGCTGGCCTCACTCCTATGCCGAGGTGCGGTGGCCCGCAGAGGAGGACGGAATCCCCAACCCGTATAGCAATTCTCTCGACTTCATGTCAGGGCTATCGCTGAATCCTACGCCGGGTTGGCACCAAGACATGCCATCGACCCTCGCGGTGAACCGCTACGCGGCGGGATGGATCGACCCGTCGGAGGTCGCGCTGCACCTGGCCGATTCCGGGACGTACACGCTGCAACCGCCTCGGAAGAGGGGCAATCAGTTCCTGGTGATCTCGTCCGGGAGGAAGCACGCTTTCACCACGGTCGAGGTGCTGGACGAGCGCAATCCCGTCTATGTGGACCGGACGCCGCAGGTGTACACCCCATCTTCCGAGCGTCCCTTTCGCTACGACGGGGTACTGGTGAGCCGGTACGACCAGTCCACCGGGACGGGGATAAACGCCCGCTTCGGTCCCGCGCTGTACGACGAGCGCAACCCTGACGTCGCCGATGATGCCAACTGGGGCCGGGACGACTTCTCGGTCATGCAGGACGGCGAGACCCGTGATATAGGCGGCGGCGTTCGCCTCCAGGTGTCCCGCAACGACGACGGTAGCTATGAGGTCTCCGTGAGTGGAGGGCGGGTCGCGGAGTTCCAGCGGTGGTGCAATTCCTTTTGGTTCGAGTTCGGCACATTCGACAAGGACTGCGCTTTGCATGAAGGGGGATAAGGGGCTTCTTTCCTGCCTGGCGGTCGTGACCGGCACCATCTTCTGCTGGGGCCAGGATGGCGACGGCCAGGCCTCGCCGCCCTGGAGGGGAGAAGAACGTGGAACTCCACTGCGGGAAAACTGGGGAAATACTATGAGAACCCTCAAGATCACCGGAATCCTTGGCGCTTTCATCCTGGCCGCGACGCTCCTTCTCTTATCGGCCGCCTGCGGCTCCGGCGAGTCCGATGAGTCTGACGAATCACCGGGCTCCGACGGCTCAACGCTGTTGGAGCGGATCAGCGAGACCGAAACGGACGATACCCACGACGATGATCGCGAGTCCGGCGCAGCCGCGCCCTCTGATATGAAGACGGGCATGTACGCCTCCGTTAGCGCCGGGACTAACCACACCTGCGGCGTGAAAACCGGCGGCACTGTTGAATGCTGGGGCGCTGACAACTTTGGTGAAGGCACGCCACCCCCAGGAGAGTTCGCCTTCGTCAGCGCCGGGGGCAACCACACCTGCGGTGTGAGGACCGACGGCTCCCTTGAGTGCTGGGGCCGTGACAATGTCGGTCAAGCCACCCCGCCTCACGGGGAGTTCGCCTCAGTCAGCGCCGGGAGCGTCCACACCTGCGGGATACGCCGGGACGGCGGCGTGGTCTGTTGGGGCGATGACGATGACGGTCAGTCCACGCCGCCGCAGGGAGAGTTCGTATCCGTTAGCGCCGGGGATGACACCACCTGCGGCGTGAGGAGCGACGCCGCCGCCGTCTGTTGGGGCGCTGCCACCTCCGGTGAATTCTGGATACCTGAGGGGGAATTCGCCTCGGTCAGTGCCGGAGGCGTCTTCTTCTGTGCGGTGAGGACCGACGACTCCATTGAATGCTGGGGCGACGACAGGCTGCCGGACGGGGAGTTCGCCTCAGTCAGTGCCGGGGCCGGCCACGCCTGTGGAGTGATGACGAACGGCGCCGTGGCCTGTTGGGGCGATGAAAGTTTCGGCCAATCCACTCCGCCGGAGGGGGAGTTTGTTTCCGTCAGTGCCGGGTGGCGGCATACCTGCGCAGTGAGGAAGGACGGCGCCGTGGCCTGCTGGGGCGAGGACACTCTCGGCAAATCCACGCCGCCTGGGGAGAGTTAGCTTTGGTCAGTGCCGGGGGCGGCCACCCGTGTTGTACCGAAGAGCAGTGTAATGGCTTCCTATCGGGAAAATGAGTTGAAACAGGTCCGACGATCGGTGTGGACGGCCACCCGCCCAGCCGGGCTTGTGCCCCTCCTGACGTTTTCCATGGCCCCTTTACTGCTCCTTGTGGTGGCGGCCTGTTCCAACGAATCCGCTGCCGGCCCCGAGGCGACACCTGGCACATCTAGCTCAGGCGACCAGGCCGGAACGGCCATGCCGGCGACGACTCCACTACAGACTGAAGACGAGGCGACCCTCCTGAACACCCTTGCGCCTGCGCCGAGGGCGATGCTCTACGCGATGCGGGGTTGGGAACTTGGCCTTTCCTTCGAGGAGATGGCCGTCACAGTCGACATCCACAACGACATCGAGTATCGCGGGGACAACGGCCTCTATCTCATAGCCTGCACACCCTTTCTCATCGGCGAAAATGGCGCCTACTTCGGTCTTCAAACGGACGTGAACACAGGACCAAAGGGAGGCTGGCAAAGTATCGGCAAGGGAGCCATCTTCTCCGTGTGGGACGCTCCCGACGAGACATGGGCTCGTGGTCCTGAAGGCTCCTGGATTGAGTCGGGAGACTACGAGGGTTCCTTTCTCAGTGTGAGAAGCCCCTACGAGTGGACAGAAGGTCAGTACACCTTGCGGGTATCGGCAGAAGAGACAGACGAGCACGGGTCCTGGTTCGGCCTGTACCTCAACGATGCCTGGATGGGCTCTCTCAGGTTCGCGGCAAACGCGAGGATCAAGCCCATGTGTGACACGACCATTGAGGTCTACGGTCAGCCGGTCAAGCCCGCCGACATCCCTTACTGGAGAGTCTCGGTGAGGACTCCTGTCGCCGACGGGGTACCCGCCGCTCTCCTACACACCTTCTATCCCCGCAACGTTGAGAACCTTAGAAATACTCTCATCACGGTGAAAGGGGACGCGGTGACATTTGAGGTCGGCCTGGACCACATCGCGCACTGATCACCGAAAGGGTTGGGCTGCCTGTGACGCGCCTCGTCACAGGCAGGGACGCAGCAACGATATGAGGGTCAGTATTGAAGGAAGGCCTTTCTTATGTGGATGGGCAGCTGACCATAACCAGTTCCGACACCCGGACCATCACATTTATCCAAAAACAATAGAGCCCCTCGGGCAGGGTTGGGCCGATAGGGGCGGCGGACAGCTCTGAACTCGCCCTGAGTGGTGATGTTCGCAGTACTATCCGGGGTGGTGGAGCCGAGGGGATTCGAACCCCTGACCCCCTGCTTGCAAAGCAGGTGCTCTCCCGACTGAGCTACGACCCCACGATTGAATAACGGCTGTTTATTCTAACTTGCCGTTGCGCCGATGATGGCAAGGGTGATGATCGCCCCGGAAACGCAGATGGCCGTCACCAGGATGCTTAGTTCAAGCAGCCCGAACCCGCGCCGACGCTTCCCTGTGCCCTCGGAATCTCTTGCCACGGCCTTGCCCTCATTTCTGTCCCCGCGCTGTCCCTCTATTATGCCGTGTGGCAGGGCGTCTGGAATAGAAGCCTATACTTTCGAATGAGAGTCCTTACGATTCATCCATGCCCCACAGCGGCTCTACAAACAGGGAGAACCCCGGAACATGGCATCAGAAAAGCAGGTGATCATCTATACGGATGGAGCGTGCGAGGGGAATCCCGGCCCCGGCGGCTACGGCGTCGTGCTGCTACATGCCGGCGCACGCAGGGAACTGAGTGAAGGCTATCGCCTCACAACCAACAATCGCATGGAGCTCCTCGCCGTCATCCGGGGGCTTGAATCACTGAAGGAACGGTGCCGCGTGACGCTGCACAGCGACTCGCGCTACGTCATCGATGGCATTGAGAAGGGGTGGGCGGAACGGTGGCGTGCCAACGACTGGATGCGGAACAAGAGAGAGGCGGCCATCAACCCGGACCTGTGGGGGCGGCTGCTGGACCTCTGTGATGCCCATGACGTCGAGTTCAGATGGGTGCGCGGCCACTCCGGCGTTCCCGAGAATGAACGCTGCGACCGCCTCGCCGTGGAAGCGTCGCAGGGCAAGAATCTACAAGCCGATGAGGTCTACGAGTCGGGCACAGCGGCAGCGCGGCGTCCCCTGATGTGATTGGGTGCCGCGAACGAAGAAAGCTCAACTGCACGGACCCACTAAGCCGGAACGCGGAGTCCTGACTTTTTGGCCGGTCAAAGCCGAGTCGCGAACCGAGATATTAACCGCCCGAATCCGGGTCTGACGAGCCGACATCCTCGCGGCCGGACGCGCCGCTAAGGGCTTTCTGCAGCGTGTCCCACGCGAGGACGGCGCACTTCACGCGCGTTGGGTAGCGGGACGTGCCCTGCAGAGACATCAGATCGCCCATCGCCATCTCATCAACCTCTTCGCCAAGGATCATGGCGCGGAAATCGTGGGCAAGCGTGTTCGCATCCTCAAGTGAGCGTCCTCGTATCGCCTCCGTCATCATCGACGCGGACGACTGCGAGATTGAGCAGCCCTGTCCGACAAAGGCGATTTCCTCGATCGCGCCATCGCGGATGCGGGCCGTGAGTCGAACCTCATCTCCGCACACCGGGTTGAACTGCGTTAGATCGGCGTCCGCGGACTCCAGCACGCGGTTGTTTCGGGGCATCCGATAGTGGTCCAGGATCAGGTCCCGGTACAGTTGGTCAAAATGCGGCTCGGGTTCACTGCCTGCCAAAGAGTTCACCAGCCTTCTTTAGCGCATCGATGAGTCGGTCAACATCCTCGTTCGTATTGTAAACGTAGAAGCTTGCGCGGGCCGTGGCGGGCACGTTAAGGCGGCGCATCAACGGCTGCGCGCAGTGATGTCCGGCCCGAATCTGCACGCCCTCCCAGTCCAGCGTTTGGGCGATGTCATGGGGATGAATGGACTCGATGGCGAACGAGACGACGCCGCCGCGGTCTTCTGCGTTCGGCGGGCCGTGGAGCGTGACGCCCTCGCCAAGCGACCGCATCTGCCGCAGCGCGTAGTCCGTGATTTCGATCTCATGCTGTCGCACGCGGTCCATACCAAGTTCGGTCAGGTAGTCAATGGCTGCGCCGAACGCGACAACATCGGCGAAGTTCGGCGTGCCGGCCTCAAACTTCCAGGGCGGATCCTTCCATGTGAAGCCGTCCTCACGCACCTCCATGATCATCTCGCCGCCCCCGAGGAACGGAGGCATCTCATCGAGCAGCGCCCGCTTGCCGTAGAGGACTCCCACGCCCGTCGGCCCCAGCATCTTATGGGACGAAAACACATAGAAGTCCGCGTCCATGCCGCGAACATCGACGGCGACGTGCGGCACTCCCTGCGCGCCATCCAGGATGGCGATCGCACCGACGGCATGGGCTTTGTCCACGAGTTCACGCACGGGATTAACGGTGCCCAGCACGTTGGAGACGTGTGTGAAGGAGACGATTTTCGTGCGTTCCGTGATGAGCGTGTCGATGTCGGTGAGATCGAGGAAGCCCTCATCCGTGATTGGGATGAAGCGGAGCACTGCGCCGCGCTCCTCGCAGACCATGTGCCACGGCACGATATTGGAATGGTGCTCCATGAGCGTGACGAGCACCTCATCCCCTTCGTTCAGATTCGCTCGTCCCCACGAATAGGCCAGCAGATTCAGTGATTCCGTCGTGTTGCGGGTAAACACAATTTCGCTGGAGGATTCGGCGTTGATGAATGTGGCAGTCTTCTCGCGCGCGCCCTCGTAGGCCGCGGTCGATTCCTCGGATAGGGTGTAGATGCCGCGGTGGACGTTCGCGTTGGACGTGCGATAGAAGTCGGCCAGCGCGTCAATGACCTGCTTCGGCTTCTGCGACGTCGCCGTGCTGTCCAGGTAGACGAGCGGGTTGCCGTTTATAACGCGGGACAGGATGGGAAAGTCGCCGCGAATGGCCTCGACGTCAAGCTGTGATGGGTGATCAGGCACGGTGACCGGCCTTGCGCGATGTGGCCGCGCTATTGCGACGCCGGCGCGACCGCGCTGCCTGCGCCGGACCGGATGAGGTCATAGCCGTGTTCCTCGAGGTCATGGGCGAGCTCCGGTCCTCCCGACCTGACGATGGCGCCGTCCAGCATGACATGGACGGTATCCGGCTCAATGTAGTTGAAGATGCGCGTGTAGTGGGTGATGAGCAGGATGCCCATTGCCTCGTGCCGCAGCTGGTTGACACCGTGCGAAACGGTGCGCAGCGCGTCGATGTCCAGGCCGGAGTCCGTCTCATCGAGGATTGCGAGCGTGGGATCGAGCACGGCGAGCTGAAGGATCTCACTGCGCTTCTTCTCCCCGCCGGAGAAACCGGAATTGACGTAGCGGGTCGCAAATGCGCGATCCATGCCCAGCGCGTCCATCTTCTCGTTCACCATCTGCCGGAATTCGACGAGCGGCATCTCCTCGCCGCGATGGGCGTTCACCATCTGCCGCAGGAAGTTGATCAACGTAACCCCGGAAATCTCCACGGGGTACTGCGACGCCAAAAAGATGCCGTCAAGCGAACGCTGATCGGGCAGGTCGAGCGTGATGTCCTTGCCCTTGTAGAGGATGCGCCCGCCGGTGACAACGTAGCGCGGATTGCCCATGAGCGTGTTGGCGAGGGTGCTCTTGCCGGAGCCGTTGGGGCCCATCACGGTGTTGACCTTGCCCGTGGGAATCTCCAGGTTGACGCCCGTCAGGATCTCCTTGCCGTCCACCTCCACGTGGAGATCCTCAACGACCATAACAGCATTTCCGTTTTTGCTTGACACTGATTAACGCCCCCTGCGTGCGTGATCGGAATTGGCAATTGTATCGAAAACTCGACGCGCGTGACACTGTGCCATCATTTGCCCAATCGGATGGCTCATACGTGTTGCCATTCTACGGAGTGGCGGCAACTCATGGCAAGGGAAGAGGCAATTGTCAGACGTCTCAATTCCATTCTCGCTGGAACGCGGTAAACCACCTTCTTCTGAAAGGAGAGCCGGATCGCGAACCTTGAAACTACCCGCCTCCGCCGCCGGAGAAGCCGGGTTCTGTCATCTTGGCGGCGTCCAGGATCTCCTCCAGCGCTGCCTCGCCGAGCTCCGTCGTGCGCAGTGCCACCTGCCTGACGGTTTCGCCCGTCTCCGAGGCCTCATGCGCGATTGCGGCGGCGGCATCGTAGCCGATGACCGGAGCGAGCGCCGTGCAGATCGCCAGCCCCTGCTCAACGGTCTCCGGCCCGCGCTGTGTGGACACAAGCCCCTCGATGCACTGCTCGCGGAAATTGTCCGCTTCCGCGGCGAGCAGATCGATGGATTGAAGCAGGTTGTACGCCGCGACGGGCATCATCACGTTCAACTCAAAATTGCTGCCCTGCGCGTCGGCGATTGTGACGGTCACGTGGTTGCCCATCACCTGCGCCGCCGCCTGCGCAACGGACTCCGCAATGACGGGGTTGATCTTGCCCGGCATGATCGACGAGCCTGGCTGCACCTCCGGCAGGGCGATCTCGCCGAAGCCGGCGCGCGGGCCCGAGCCGAGCCAACGAACGTCGTTGGCGATCTTCAACATGCTGACCGCAACCGTGTTCAGGACGCCGCTCGCCTCCGTGACCGCGTTCAGGGTGCTCTGCGCCTGGAAATGGTTCTCCGTCTCGCGGATGGGGAGGCCGGTAGAGGATGCGAGGCGCGCGCAGACCATCTCCGAGAACTCGATATCTCGCCCGATGCCCGTGCCGACCGCCGTCCCTCCAAGGGGGACCTCGCACAGCTCATCGACGGCGTGCCCCAGCCGCCGCACCGCCCGCTCCATCTGACCCGCATGCCCCAAAAACTCCTGGCCGAGGCGGATGGGTGTCGCGTCCTGCAGGTGTGTGCGTCCCGTCTTGATGACATCCCAGAAGGACGCCGATTTGTCCGCAAGCGCCTTCTGCAAGCGCTCCAACGCGGGCACGAGTTCCATGGCAATGCCGTGCGCGGCGGCAACCTGTATGGCCGTCGGTATGACATCGTTCGACGACTGGCCGCGGTTGACGTGGTCGTTGGGATGGACCATGCGGGAGCCGACCTCGCCGCCGAGAATCTGCGTCGCGCGGTTGGCAATGACCTCGTTCGCGTTCATATTCGTGGACGTGCCTGAGCCCGTCTGAAAGATGTCCAGGACGAAGTGGTCATCAAGCTCGCCATCCATCACTTCCTGTGCGGCGGTCTTGACGGCAACGGCTAATTCCGGCGTCACGCCGCCAAGTTCCTCGTTGACCTCGGCGGCGGAGCGCTTAATCAGTGCAAGCGACCTAATGAAACTGCGGGGAAAGCGAAGATTGCTGATGGGGAAATTGCGCACGGCGCGCTGTGTCTGCGCTCCCCAGAGGGCCTCGTCCGGCACCTCCATCTCGCCCATTGAGTCACGTTCGATACGCATCGAGACATCATCCTCCTGTTGTCGTGTGATTGGTCGGCGCTGCGTCCCGAAAGCTACGCCGTGCCCAGTCATGATACTAGGGAGACGGACACGCTGCCGCCATCGGCCGGGCGGCTATCCCCCGGATGGCTAAAGAGATTCCCGCGCCCCGTTCAGTGAGGAGGCCGTCAGGCTCAAAAATCCCTGGTAACGTCGAGCGGACAGCCGCTGCGATTGCCCGCCTGAACTCCCCGTGATGAGATGCCGCGCGCGGCGGGCAGCCTCGGATTCTCCCGGGTTGGGCAGGACGGCATAAACCTGCCGCGTCCTCCGTTCCAGGTCCATGTCGGACTCAAAATCTGCCAAGGCAAGCAGGAACGGCAGGACGGCCGTCGCCAGCATGTCCAGCGCGCGCCCCCGGCCGATGAGCGCGGACGGCCTGCTGCGTCGCAGTTTTCCGAAATCACTATGCACCGCCCAGTAACCCTCTGGGGGGATGACAAGTCCATCAATCAGCAGCCGTACCGCGTCCCCGGGGTTTTCAGCCCCACTGACTGCACCACGCAGATCGTTGAGCAGCCCCGGCCCGTGAAGCCACCGTCGCATGAGTCCCACCGCAGCACCCATTCGCCTGATAGGGTGATTGTCCGGCCTGACCCGAAACGTCTGCCATGACCCGCCCGGCAGCGATTCCAGCCCCGCGTGCCGCGCCCGCTCGGTCTCCGCAGACGCCGTGAAGCTGTCGCGGTCGTTCGGCATTGATTCGCTGAAAGGCAGTCGTCCCTGCTTTCCTCCGCTCCGTTGTGACGGCAGCAGCCCTGCCGTCCCGAACAGCAGACCCGTCAGACGCGCCACGTGTGCTTCGTTATTGGGTGCGCCGTCATTGGGTGCGCCGTCCGTCAAGCCGCGCAGCGTGTCGATCGGCATGAGCCGCGCGACCTCCTGGAACGGGGTCATATTGCGCGTATAGCCAAGTCCTCTGAACAGAGCCTCATACAGTGTCTGCTCAGATCCGACGACGGCGATATCGCCTTCCATGGCCGCCGCCCGTTCCTCAAGCCGCGCGTCGCCCAGCGCATCGAGCATCGCGCCTGCATCGCGCGTCTTTCCCGTGTCGAGATCCAACAGCCTGGGCGTGGCCGTCGTGGCCTTACGCCGCCTTTGGCGCGTGTTGCGCCGCATCTCAAGCACAGGCGCTTCGGCAATCTCCGCCATGCCCTGCGCGTCCTCAACGACGTGCAGGATAACGCTCGCAAAGGCCGGATTCGTTTCGTGCCCGTGCGCAAACCAGTCCGCGGCGCGCAGGTGCATCTCAACGTCACCGCGGATGACGCGACGGGGCTGTCCGGGGGATTCAATCACGATGACCGCGCCCAAGAAATCGGGACCGTCACCCGAATTGCGTGTACCGGCCTGAACGACGTCAACGGCTGCGCCGGTGACGGTTCTCAGCCGCCATCCCCGCCTGTTCGCCGAGCCGGACTCCCATGCGCCGCAGAGGTCTTTCTCACTTGGCCACGCGCCCGGCGCCTCGGACACACCGACGGCATAATGCGCCGCTCCGTCACGAATACGGGATCGTATGGACGGTCTGGCGCCAGCTATTGAATCAATCCCGCGCATGACAGGATTGTAGCGCATGTGTTCAGGTACGGGTTTGGCCGTCTCCGACGATGGTCCACTTGTACGACGTCAACTCCCGCAGCCCCATCGGCCCCCGCGCGTGCAGCTTGTTGGTGCTGATGGCAACCTCCGCGCCAAGCCCCAGCTGCCCACCGTCCGTGAACCGGCTTGACGCGTTGACGATGACCGCCGCCGCATCCACCTCATCCAGGAATCGTGCCGCGTTCTCGTCGCTCGTCGTCAGGATCGCCTCCGTGTGGCCGGAGCCGTACTCCGCGATATGGTCCAGCGCCTCATCGATTGAGTCCACGACCTTGACGGCGGCTGTCAAAGACAAAAACTCGCGGCCCCAGTCGTCCTCAACGGCCGTGATGACCCGGGTGGGAGGCTCAGGCCCGATCAACGCGAGCGAGCGCTTGTCCGCGTGGATCTCCACGTTGTCCCGCGCCCACGCCGCAACAACGGCGGGAAGCAGTTTCGGAGCGGCCTGGGCATGCACAAGCAGCGTGTCCAGCGCATTGCACACCGTCGGGCGCTGCACCTTGGCGTTGTAGGCGATGGCAACGGCCTGCTCAACGTCCGCGTCGGCGTCAACATACGTGTGGCAGACGCCGATGCCGCCGGTCACGACGGGGATCCGCGCGTTGTCCCGCACGAAGCGGATGAGCGTATCGCTCCCACGGGGTATGAGCAGATCGATCCCGCCCTCGTACACAAGCATCTGCCCGACGATGGCACGGTCCGTGGACTCGATGATCTGCGCGGCGTCTCGCGGCAGGCCCGCATTCTCCAACGCCTCACGCACGATGCCCGCAAGCGTCGTCGTGGAGTTGATGGCCTCTTTCCCGCCCCGCAGGATGACGGCGTTGCCGGACTTGATGCAGAGGGCAGCGATGTCGATGGTCACGTTGGGGCGGCTTTCATAGACGGCGGCGATGACGCCGAGCGGCACGCGCCTGCGGCAGATGCGGAGGCCGTTGGGCAGCGTCGACGCATCGAACTCCTCGCCGATGGGGTCTGCCAGAGCGATGGTGGCGCGCACGTCAGCGGCCATTCCCCGCACGCGCTCCTCGTTCAGAAGCAGCCGATCCAGGAGGACATCCGACATGCCGTCTCCCTGTGCGGTTGTGTAATCCCGTTTGTTGGCGGCGACGATCTCGCCGACGCGTTCCTCCAGCAGCGCCGCGATGCGCTCAAGCGCTCGGTTCTTCAGTTCCGTCGACGCGCGCGAAAGCGGTCGGCTCGCCTTTCTCGCCGCCTCCGCCTTGCTGACGAGCTCTTCAGAAAGTTCTCCTGCGTCCGTTTTTCTTGTCGCGGTTGCCGTCATCGCGGTCACTCTTCCCTTCGACGGCAATGGCGTGGCGAGCCGTCGTTAGTTAGCGTCTATCTATTCTGCAATTGTAGTTGCGCAGGTGGGGCTGTTCAAACAGGCTACCCTCTTTCACAGCAGCGTCAGGTGGTCGCGGTGGACCATTTCCTCGCCGTGGTAGGCGGCGTTGGCATTGTCCTCTGAGTTAAAGTATGCGCGTACTTCCGGCGAGCGCAGCCCTGCCAGGCGGCGCATGAGGCCCGCGGGATAGGAGACCGCCCCCCGCGCCACGCCCGTCTCGTCAGGCCCCACAATCTCCACGATGTCGCCGGTCGTGAACTCGCCGCGCACCTCGCGAACCCCGACTGCGAGGAGGCTCGATGTACCCCGTCGCAGCGCCTTTGCGGCGCCCTCATCAATAACAACCTGCCCGCGCACGAAGAGGGGGCCTAAGGAACGCCTGCGGGCGGAGGGGCGTCGTCGTCCCCACGCCTCAAACCGCGTCCCGATATCCTCGCCCCGTACGATGCGCAGCAACACGTCCGGGGCCTTGCCATTGGCGATCACGACCGATGTACCCCATGACGTGGCCTCTGCGGCCGCCCTGATCTTTGACGCCATGCCGCCGCGTCCGAGTTCGCTCGGCATCTCGGCGGCCATTGCGAGCGTGGCGTCCGTCACGCGGTCCACGCGATGAATGAGCGCCGCATCGGGATTCGTGCGCGGATCACTGTCATAGAGCCCGTCGCGGTCCGTCAGGAGGATGAGCATGTCCGCCGCCATGAGGTTCGTGAGAGCGGCTGACAGCGTGTCATTGTCGCCGAGTGTCTCGCTCAGCTCCTCAGACGCAACGACATCGTTCTCGTTGATGATGGGAATCACGCCGAATCCCAGCAGTTCACGCAGGGTGCGGCGAATATTGACGGCGGAACGGCCGGCGGTGAAGTCTGCGCGGGTGATAAGGGCCTGGCCGACGATGAGTCCCTGATCCGCGAATGCCGCCTCCCACGAACGCATCAGGCGGTGTTGGCCTATCGCCGCGAGGGCCTGCAGTGTCGCGACACCTCGCCCTCTGCCCTGCAGTCCGATGATGCTGCGCCCAAGAGCGACTGCGGCGGACGTGACGACAATCACCTGCGATTGGGCAGCCACGATCTCCGCGACCTGTTTCGCAATCGACGCGATGAGGCCCTCATCGAGTTGGTCACCGCCTCCCGTCAGCACGCCGGTGCCGAGCTTGGCGATAATCAGTTGATTACGCGGCAGCGCCGCGCCCTGATGCATGTCTGATTCGGCGTGATTGGTCACAATCGCTCTCTTGCCGGCCCTCGGCGGCGTCCCGGAAATACGGCCCAACGATAATCCGTCGTCCAACATGAACGGTCTTTAAAAGTATATCGCCGCCATTCGCGCCGCGACTGCTACAATCGGCTTGCCGTTGGATAGCGCGGCGATTCGAGTGCCTGGCAGGTGAGCGCCATTCGCGTTACGACTCTCTCCCTGACCCACTTCCGGAACTACGCCTCGTTGGCCTTTGAGCCGGCGGACGGCGTCACGGTGCTCACGGGCGATAACGGCCAGGGCAAGACGAACCTGCTGGAATCCTTGTTCATTCTCGCGACGGGCCACTCCCATCGCGCTGACACGGATCGAGAGGTCATTGGCTGGAGCGCGGCCCGTGAGCCGATCCCGTACTCACGCATCGCTGCGGATGTGACGGCGAGCGATGGCGCGGAACGCAAGCTGGAACTCGTTATGCAGCTCGCACCGCGGGGACAAGGAGGGGAACCTTCCGCCGTCGCTGAGAGGGCAATCGGACCCTCGGGTCTCAAGGGCGGCACGCTCCAGAAGGGCTACAAGGTCAACGGCGTTCGGCAGCGTTCGGCGAGCAGCATTGGGGATCTTGCGGTTGTTCTCGCAGGGCCGGAGGAGGTCGACCTGTTCGCAGGGCCTCCCGCTGCCCGGCGCCGCGCAATCGATTCAACGGCGCTGCAGACGGACGCGGAGTACGCGCAGACACTCCGGCGATATGACCGCCTTGTCACCCAGCGCAATGCGGCGCTCAGAGATGCTCGCGAGCGCGGCACTACACAGAGGACTGAGGAAATGCGCCTGTGGGAGCAGGAACTCATCGGCGCGGGCGCATTCCTCCTGGGCCACCGGATTGCGATGATCAACGTCTTACAGAAAGAGATGCTGGCCGCCCACGCCGAATTCACGGGCCGCACCGGCCATCTTGCGCTCGAATACCGTTCAACGGTCGCTAGCGGTGAGGTTGAGGGCGCATCACCTGACCTGCAGCAGGGATTCGCCGATGCCCTGGAGGGTGCGTGGGCGCGTGATTCAGCCACGGCGACGACATCCGTCGGGCCGCACCGTGATGACCTGCGTGTGGTGTCCGGCGACGTCGATCTTGGTGTCTATGGCTCTCGCGGCCAGCAGCGGACGGCGGCGTTGGCACTGGTCATCGCGCAGTCGGCGTACATCGGCCAGCGGCTCGGCGATGAACCGGTCATCCTGCTCGATGATCCGCTATCTGAACTGGACGCGGATCGCCGCGAGCGCGTACTGCGCCACTGCCTGACGCCCGGCCGGCAGGTTCTGATTACCACCGCCGACGTTGAACTCATTCCCGCAGAGGTTCGCGCTAAAGCCGCGATGTTCAACGTGCGCGGGGGAACGGTAACGGCTGCGTAAGGTGCCTGCTGTCTTGACCTTTTACCCTGTTCGGCGTAGGTTCATTCTGTGTGGTTGGGCGGTACGGAACCGCCTGAATATGTGGAGGAACAGTCATGACGAGAATCGTCAGCATTGAAGAGGCAGGAAATCGATTCAAGGATGGGATGCTCATCGCCACCACCGGCGGCAATGACCGATCCTCCATGGCGCTGACACGGGAGATCGTCCGGCGGGGCATCAAGGATCTTACCCTCGTCTTTACGCCCGCGGGCGGCATCCAGGGCGACATGCTCATCGGCGCAGGCGCCGTCAAGGCCATCGATACCGGCTCTCTCACGTTCGGCGAGCGCGGGTTCGCGCCCAACTACCGCCGCGTGGCCAAAGAGGGAGGAATCGCCGCGCTGGACAGCACCTGACCCGTCACACTCACAGGGCTCCAGGCTGGAGCCAACGGCGTGCCGTTCATCCCGTCCCGCGGCGTGATCGGCACCGATCTCGTCAATCTCCATCCCAACTGGAAGATCATCGAAGACCCCTACAACGAGGGCCATGACATCCTGCTCGTGCCGGCCATTCGCCCGGACATCGCTATGATTCACGCCTTCAAGGCGGACCGGAACGGCAATGTCCTTGCGCCAGGCTTCGAGGATCGGATGGTGGCGCAGGCAAGCGACAAGGTGCTCGTGACGGTTGAAGAAATCGTCGACTATGACCTCTCCGAGGATCCGCGCGGCGGCCATCTCATTCCATGGCCGTTCATCAGCCTCGTTATCCACACGCCAAAGGGATCTCACCCGGGTGGCATGAAGCCGTACTACGAGGCGGACAATGACCACTTCTCGCGGTACATGGAATCCTCAAAGACTGCGGACGGCTTCAACGCATACCTCGATGAGTTCGTGCGCGGGCACACGGAGGACGAATACAGCGAGATGGTGACACGCGTCGCCGTTCCCGCCTAGGTACGTTCAGCGACAACCGGCCCGATGCCGTTCCAGTCGGACGACTACACCATCGGCGAGTTGATGGCCACCCGCATCTCGCGGGAGGTCCGAGACGACACGTACGTCAGTTCCGGCGCGGCATCGCCCGTGCCGATGGCGGGTGTTCTTCTGGCGCAGGAAACGCACGCGCCGGACATGATTTATGTCCCCATTGGCGCGTCTAACCCTGAACTCAACCTCATCAGTGGAAAGGAGGTCTTTGACCTCGCTCAACGCGGCAGGCTGGACATCTTCTTCCTCGGCGGCGCGCAGATCGACGGACACGGCAACATCAACCTGACCACCATCGGCGACCATGACAGGCCGGACGTGCGCCTCCCCGGCGCGGCCGGTTCCGGGATGCTCTACTTCATGACGAATCGCATCATCCTGTTCCGCTTGGAACACACCAAGCGCGTCTTTGTTGAGAACGTTGATTTCATCACATCCGCCGGCTCCAGCGGGGAACGCGTTGAGCGCCCCGGCGGCCCCTCCATGCTCATCACAAACATCTGCGTGATGATGTATCAGAAGGATCAGAAGAGATTCCAGCTTGAGTCCGTCCACCCCGGCGTCACCGTCGATGAGGTGGTGGAAAACACAGGATTCGAGCTCCTCATTCCCGACGAAGTGCCGGTGACAACTGCCCCGACGCCGGAGCAGCTGGAACTGCTCCGCGGCTCCATCAAGGACCGTGTCGGCGGCGAATATCCGGGCTTCGTCGCATCAGGGGGTTTCGGCGGATAAAGTCACCCGAAAATGCTTGACGCTGAGCGCCGTCGGGACAACAATGGTTCATGGACGCTGAGCGATCCACAGGGGTTTATGTTAGGGGCACGATTGCGCGTGTCCCTTTGCTTTATGTAGCGCACAAAGCAGGGCTAAACGGCGCCGCGATGCGGCGCCGTGCCGTTTAAGGGGGTAGGTCGAGATGGTCGCAACAGAAATCGCCGAGCGGGGAGTGGACTTTGGCATTGAAGACGAGTTGCCGGAGTTCAAGCCGCTGCGGCGCGCCTACGGCTTTGAAGAGGTGGCCATTGTACCCGGGCGGGTCACACTGAACCCGGAGCAGACGGATATCAGGTTCGCAATGGGGGATCGCATATTCGACCTGCCGATACTCGCGGCGGCGATGGACGGCGTGGTTGACCCCGCCTTTGCCGCCACGTACACACGCTATGGCGGGCTTGCCGTCCTCAACCTTGAGGGCGTCCACGGGCGCTACCCCAACCCCGAGGAAGTCCTGCAGGAGGTGGTTGAAGCCCCCGCGGATTCCGTCACGGCCACGCTCCAGCGCATCTACTCCGCCCCGCTCAAGGAAGAATATGTCGCCGCCACCATTGAGAAGATGAAGGCGCTCGGCGCAACCGTTGCCGTTTCTGCTACCCCGGCCAACACCAAGCGGCTGATTGGCGCGGTTGTCGAAGCGGGCGCGGATTACTACGTCTGCCAGTCAACGGTCACAACCGCGCGACACATCTCATCGAGCCCGGTCGGACTGCATTTCGAGGATCTCGTGGGCCGCATTCCGATTCCTGTCATCGTCGGCAACGTCGTTGGTTATCAACAGACGATGGAACTGCTGCAGACAGGCGTGGCGGGCATCCTGGTCGGCGTCGGCCCCGGCGCGGCCTGCACCAGCCGCGAGGTTCTAGGCATCGGCGTGCCGCAGGTCACCGCAACGATCGAGACCGCTGCGGCGCGTGATGAATACCACCGGCGCACCGGCCGATACGTTCCTATCGTCACGGACGGCGGCATCCGTTCCGGAGGCGACCTGTGCAAGGCCCTCGTTTCGGGTGCGGACGCCGTGATGCTCGGATCGATCTTCGCGGGCGCGGAAGAAGCCCCCGGCAAGGGCTATCACTGGGGCATGGCGACCCCGCATCCCGCCCTGCCGCGCGGCACCCGCGTGCGTGTGGGCGTCCGCGCAACGCTTGAGCGCCTGCTGTTCGGACCCACGGATCGCACGGACGGCACGGAGAATCTCGTTGGAGCTATCCACACGGCGATGGGCATGTGCGGCGCGGAGACTATCCGCGACCTGCAGCAGGCGGAGATGATTATCGCTCCTGCCATCAAGACCGAGGGCAAGCAACTCCAGCTATCTGGCCAGGTCTAGGCCCGGGTAACGAACATACCGTCATTCCCGTGTTTGACACGGGAATCTTGATGGAGGCGGCTTATTCTACGGCGGAGACCGTGAAGCCGAGCTTGCCGGCGGGGATGTCGATCTCGAACGTGTCACCCTTCTTCTTGCCGATCAATGCGCTTCCGACCGGCGATTCATTGGAGATGCGGCCGCGCGCGGCGTCCGCCTCGGCACGGCCAACGATGGTCCAGCGCTCCTCTTGTCCGTCGGAATCGACAACCACTACGGTTGAGCCAACGCGGACCTGCCCATCGGACTGATCACTCTGATCTTCGATGATGACGGCGCGCCGCACGTTGTCTTCAAGTTGGCGGATTCGGCCCTCAAGAAAGGCCTGCTCGTTCTTCGCGGCGTCGTACTGGGCGCTGTCCGTAATGTCGCCAAGCTCCTTGGCGCGTTGGATCATCTCCGCAACCTCAGGCCTGCGGATGTTCCGGAGCTCTTCAAGCTCCTCCTTCATCCGCTCCAGTCCCTCGGCGCTGATATACACGCTGTTGTCTGTCGATGCGCTATCCGTGGTCATAGAAAACTCCAATCTGAGAGTGGGCTGTGTGGGGCCGGTTTGGCCGAACAGGGTGCCCCAAAGTCCAGACAGTGTACTAGTCTTCGAGTCGTCCTGCCAGAGAGTTAAGGACAATTCCCGTAGCAACCTTTGGGAAGAAGTAGGTTGACTTGGGCGGCAGGCGCTCACCGGCCTCCGCCGCCTCTGTCATATCCGTCATGCTCACTGCCCGCAGGAGAAAGCCGGCGTCATGCCCACCTGCGCGAACGGCTTCTATCGCCTCCGCGGCATCACGCGGATAAGACAGCCAACCGCGCGTCTCCGCCTCGTGCTGGTCTGCGCCTACTCCGTGCATGAGGAGCACATCCAGGAAAACACACGGCCCAAGCCGCCCCCACGCCTCTGACTCTCCCGTCAGCAGCCCCTCAAAGATTCCGGCCTCCAGCGGGCGGAGCAACTTGAGAACATCGCCGGGCGGTTCGATCAGAGCCATCATCGGCGCGTCATCCACCTCAATTGCAGCAGCGAATCTCTCTACCGCCTCGGCGTCGGAAAGGCCGTCAATCGTGACCTCTTCCATTCTGAAATACGTCTCCACCTGCCTCATCAGCCGCGCGCGGGCATCATCCGGCAGCCCTCGAAGCAGGCGGTGATAGGGAAGGCTGACCAGACCCGGATCTTCGATGGACGTGAGCGCGGCCATGATATATCCGGGGGCGTGTTCGCCATCGTTCGCCTCGTCGGGCTGCTGGCCGAGGTACGTTAGCGCCGTCTCATAGCGGTGATGGCCGTCCGCGACGAACAGGGGGCCGGAGACTCCCAGCCTGATCGCCCCAACCTCTCCCGGATCAGACACGTGCCAGATGTCATAATCGTCCCCCGCAAGGTCTGTGAACGACGAATCCGGCGGACGCGACGATATAGCCCGGAGCAGTGTCCGAATCGCGCCGTCATCGTCCTCATACAGCGCCATGATTGGGCTGATGTTTGCATGGAGCGCATTCATCAACATGAGGCGATCGCGCTTGGCGGCCTCATGTGTGTGCTCATGCGGCAGCACGGCGCCCTGCTCCCACTGTGCCAACCGTACTGCGCCGAGGATCTCGAATCGGCCGGTTCTTACACCGCCGAGCGTGAACGTATGGCGCACGAGGTAGTAATGCGCAGCCTCATCGCGTTGCAGAAAACCGTTTGACGTCCACTCGTTCCACGTCCTGCTCGCTGAACCGTACGGATCGTCCGCATCCACGGCGGACGGCAACTCAAGCCGGATCACATTGTGAGGGCTGGACTCAAGCAGACGTTCTACGTCAGACGGCGCAATAACGTCATACGGCGGCGCGGCAAGAGTGCCCAGGCCTCCTGCCCGGTTTGGATCGTAGCGCCAGCCGTGAAAGGGACGAAAGAGGGCCTCAGCCAATCTACGTCGCCTCCAGGATGCCGCCGGAAACCTCGCCCTGCCCCTTCACCCGCCGCACGGCCTTCACCAGTTCCGGCAGCGCTTCTCCGGTTGGAGCGCGAACGACGATATCACACACCTCCGTGAGGGCCGTTTCATTGGGGTTGATCTCAATCAGCGTCGCGCCGTTCAACCGCCGTGCCACTTCCGGCAGGGCGGCGGCCGGGTAGACGATTGCCGACGTGCCCAGGATCAGGACGCAATCGCTGAGGGCGGCCTCTTCCTGGCAGCGCCGGAGAACATCCGGCGGAATCGGCTCTCCGAACATGACCGTGTCCGTCTTGAGAAGGCCTTCGCAGCTTGGGCACCGGGGCGGCAGTTGATCGAGCGGAATCTCATCTCGCGTAAAGCGATCCACGCACTCGATGCACCGGATCAGCGTGTGGTTGCCGTGAATCTCGGAGATGCTCTCACTGCCGGCAGCGCGGTGGAGGTTGTCGACGTTCTGCGTAACAAGGTGGCGCAGCGCGCCCATACGCTCGAGGTCGACCAGCGCGTGATGGCCGGGATTCGGCTCCGCTGACTCAAGCGCCTCCCGCATTTCCGGCATCTGGTTGTCGTTCAGCCGCTCCTCCCACCACTGCTGTGGGTCCCGGAGGAACCGCTGATAACCGAGATTGTCCGGCTCGCCGTATTTGGTCCAGAGACCGCCGGGGCCGCGAAACGTTGGTATGCCGCTCTCAGCGGACATGCCGGCGCCGGCAAGCGCAGTAACGTACGTTGCCTCCACCATGGTTTGCGCGGCGTCTTCCAAAGCGGCTCGCACCGAATCAGAAAGAGTCATGTGATTACACCGTCCTCTTGTCAGGGCCTGTCCAGTGATTATAGGGGTGCTAGGCAGGCGCTGCCGATTGGTTAATCCGCCGTTCCAGTCGCTCCGAATCCTCGGTGGACAGGTTGAAATACTTGGCCTGCGGATGATGAAAAACGAGCGCGCTGACTGAGCCCTCCGGCTCCATCATCATCTCCTCAGTCAGATTGACGCCGATTGTTTCCGCCGGATCGAGCAGCCGCCACAGGATTTCCTGGTCCTCCAGCCTCGGACAGGCGGGATACCCGAACGAGTACCGCTTGCCCTGGTAGGCAGCGCGGAACAGGTCCGGCTTTGTGATGTCATTTGAATCGGCGAATCCCCACATCGCGCGCATCCGTTGGTGAAGCAGCTCGGCAAAGCCCTCTGCCCCTTCCAACGCCAGCACCTGCAGGATGTGTGAATCCAGATACTCGCCCTTGTTCTTCCACTCGTCGGCCAGGTCGCGCACGCCCGGCCCGACCGTTGTGACAAACGCGCCGAGATAGTCCGGCGCGCCATCCGAACGCACATAGTCCGCGAGGCTCAGCCCCTCTCCGGCGGCCTGTCTGCCGAATTGCAGCCGTTCCAGCGTGTGCCCTCCGTCCGATGAGAGGATCAGCACGTCGTCACCGTCACGTGCGGCGCGGAAGAATCTGAAGACTGCAGAGGCGCGGATATCAGGCCGTGACGCCATCTCACGCTGAACGCGCAAGACGCGTTCATGCAGCTCGATTGCCCGCTCGTTGCCGATTTCCAGGTCTTCAAGGAAACGGCCCCGGTATCCCAGGTGCCGTACATAGAGCATGGTCGGGTTGATGTAGGAAAAGACCTCGTCGAGATCGTAATCCAACAGGGTGTGTTCAATCAGGTCCGGCGGGCGTGGCGGCGCATCCACGGGCGTGATGACTGCGGGTGCGCGTCCGTCGGGAGACGGCGCTGCGGAACGAGCCGCGTCCTGGCTGCGAATGGTATCCGTCTCCGCTCGCAGCTCATTCTCAAGCCGCTCCCTGTCCTCTTGTGTGCGGATGCGGTTGGCGAGATCAAGGCCCGTCATCGCGTCCTGCGCGTACGCAACAAGCCCCTCGTATTCGGGCGCGATCCGAAGCCGCGTGAAGCGATTGCTCAACGCGGCGCCGCCAACAAGAATCGGCACGTCAACGCCCGCCTCCGTGAAATCACGCACGGTCTCGACCATCATCTGCGCGGACTTCACAAGCAGTCCGGAAAGGCCGATCATGTCCGGCCTGTGTTCCTGGTACGCCTCAATCAGTTCCCCCGGCGGCACCTTGATGCCGCGGTTGATCACACGATAGCCGTTGTTGGACAGGATGATATCGACGAGGTTCTTGCCGATGTCATGCACGTCACCCTTTACGGTGGCCAGCAATACCTTGCCACGCGAACTCGTCTCAGTTGTTTCCATGTGCGGCTCAAGATGCGCGACGGCGGCTTTCATCACCTCCGCCGATTCAAGCACCTCCGCGACGATCAGTTCATTGGCCGCAAACAGCCGCCCAACCTCGTCCATGCCGGCCATCAGCGGGCCGTTGATGATTTCCAGCGGTGGCCGTTCCTCAAGTGCCGTATCAAGATCTGGGGGCATGCCCTCGCGCGTCCCTTCAACGACACGCTTCGCAATGCGCTCGTCCAGGGACAGCCCTTCCATGCGGTCAACGCCCTGCTCGGCGGCGGATGCGCGCTGCTGGCGGAAATGGGCGGCAAAGGCGGCGATGGGATCGTCGCCCCGCCAGAAGATCAGGTCGTCGCACAGCGTCCGCTCTTCTGCTGAGAGCGCCGCATAGCGTACGAGGCCGCCCGTGTTCACGATTGCACTGTCGAGACCGGCCTGCACGCAGTGATACAGCATCACCGCGTTGAGCGCTTCACGTCCCGCCTGCGGCAGTCCGAACGAGACGTTCGAGATGCCGAGCGTTGTCTTGGCCAGCGGCAGCTCTTGCTTGATCAGCCGGATGCCCTCGATGGTCTCAACCGCGGAGCCGATGTAGTTCTCATCGCCGGTGCCGACGGGGAACGTCAGCGCGTCAAAGATGATGTCCTCGCCGCGCAGGCCGTACTTCTCAGTAAGCAGTTGATACGAGCGTTGGGCGATTTCCAGCTTGCGCTCCCGCGTGATTGCCTGCGCCTGCTCCCGGTCATCGTCGATGCAGCCAACGATGACCGCCGCGCCATAGCGGCGCGCAAGCGGCGCGACGGCGGCAAACCGTTCCTCGCCGTCCTCAAGGTTGATGGAGTTGATGATCGATTTGCCCTGCGTGCGCTTGAGCGCCTCCTCGATGACGTTCACATCAGTCGAATCGATCACAAGAGGCGCGCGCGTCTTGCGCACGAGCCGCTCAAGGAACACATTCATGTCCGCGATTTCATCTCGGTCCGGATCCTGTAAGCAAACGTCCAGCGCGTGCGCGCCGTTGCGAATCTGGTCGCGCCCAATCTCAGACGCCTCTTCGATGCTGCCCTCTCCGATGAGGCGCTTGAATCGGCGGCTGCCAAGTACGTTCGTCCGCTCGCCAATCAGAACCGGCTTCGTGTCCTCGTCGATGGTCAGGGTCTCCAGTCCGGAAACGACCGTCGCGGTAGGGTCGACTGGCACGCGGGCAGGACGATTCAGCGCCACGGCGCACATTCGCTCGGTGTGCTCCGGCACGGTTCCGCAGCACCCGCCGATGATGTTGACCCAACCGGCATCCATGAAGGAGCCAAGAGCGGCGGCTATATCTTCGGGCGTCTCGTGGTAGTTGCCGTCCTCATCCGGCAGGCCGGCGTTCGGAATCACCGCCACAGGAAAGCGTGATATCTGCGAGAGCGTGCGAACGTAGTCGCGCATGAACTCAGGCCCCGTCGCGCAGTTCATACCAATCCACAGCAGGTCGCGGTGAGCAAAAGACGTGTAGAACGCCTCGATGTCCTGCCCCGCGAGCAGCGTGCCCATCGTCTCGATGGTGCATTGCACGGCAGAGGGAACGCTGAGGCCGAGGTCCTCATTGGCGCGGTCGATGCCCTCCAGCGCGGCCTTGATGTTCAGGGCATCCTGCGAAGTTTCGACCAGCAACACATCAACGCCGCCGGTTATCAGCCCCCGCACCTGCACCCGATAGTGCTCAACGAGTTCATCAAACGTGACATTGGCCGTAACGGAGATTGAGCGCGTTGTCGGGCCCATTGAACCCGCCACGAAGCGGGGATGCTCGTCGGTGGAGGCGTCGTCCGCCGCGGCGCGCGCGAGTTCCGCGCCGATACGGCTGATCTCTTCAGCCTTATCCGCAACACTGAACTCGCCCAGCACGAGCGGCGTTGAACCGAACGTGTTCGTCTCGATGATGTCCGCGCCGGCATCGAGAAAAGAGCGATGGATCCCGGTGATGGCATCAGGGCGCGTGATATTCAGATACTCGTTGCAGCCCTCAAGCTCTGCGCCGCCGAAATCCTCCGCGCTCAGGCCAAGCGACTGGATGCGCGTGCCCATCGCGCCGTCCACAACGAGGACGCGTTCGGTCAGTAATTCTCGCAAGCGCGCAAGCCGCGCCTCTCTGTTATCCGTCGTGACGATCTCCGTCTCCGTTCGCGACTCATAGCGCCGTCCGGCATGACGGCGACTGAAGTTGATTACGTCTATCTATTGTAGTGTTTCGCGCTATGGGCGGGGGCGAGAAACTGCTGGCCGGCCGGCGCGCTGCTGTACAATTGGAGGACGCAATCGCATCGGCACGCCGCGCAAGTCGCTTCGTGGCGGCCAAAGTGCCCGATTCTCAGGTTGCCGCGATGGGGCTGTAGCTCAGTTGGGAGAGCGCTTCAATGGCATTGAAGAGGTCAGGGGTTCGACTCCCCTCAGCTCCATTTTAATTGCTATAACCCAGTCTGCTCGCTCCGTAGTCTCATTCCACCCCCATCCTCCCCATCCCCACGCGGCGCGGCTCTCGGATGGTATACTTTCAGCGGCATGACGCGCCCCGCACGAGGGGCCGTTCGGCGTCCCCGGGTGGGGCGGACGCGGAAGAGTCCTGAGGGGGGTACAGGCATGTCAGAAGGGGTCGTTGACATTCGGCAGATGCCGAAACGCGAACTCACTGAAATACAGAAGCGGCAGGCATCCCTGCTATGGTTCTCAGAAGTCGATTCCGGCGATCTGGCGCTTGCCGGCGGCAAGGGAGCCAATCTCGGCGAAATGACGCGCAGGGGTGCGCCGGTTCCGCCCGGGTTCGTTGTCAGCGTCGTCTCCTACCAGAAATTCCTCACGGACAACGGCCTCGATGCCAGGCTGAGCGAGATTCTCGGCGGCGTCGATGTGTATCACTCCTCCAACCTTGTTGAAGTTGCCACGCAGGCTCAGCAGGCGATCTTGTCCGCGCCCATGCCCGCCGATCTCGCCACGGAAATCACGGAGGCCTACCGCGAACTCGGCGAGGGGCCCGTTGCCGTTCGCTCATCCGCGACGGCGGAGGATCTGCCGGACGCCTCGTTTGCCGGGCAGCAACGCACGTACCTAAACGTGGAGGGCATCGAGCAGGTCCTGGAAACCGTCAAGGGATGCTGGGCGAGCCTGTTTGAGGCGCGCGCTATCTTCTATCGCGCGGAGCAGAATTTCAACCAGCTTGGCGTCGGCATCGCCGTGCCCGTGCAGCGCATGGTGCAATCGGAGATTTCGGGCGTCATGTTCACCGCCGAGCCGAATCGCAGCGACCGCTCGAAGATTCTTATTGAGGCCGTCTACGGCCTCGGCGAGTCTGTCGTATCCGGCGCAGTGACGCCGGATTCTTATTTAATCCAGAAGGACGGCATGGGAATCCTGGAAAAGCGGCTGGTTCCGCAGAGCAGGATGCTCACGCGTAATCCGGACGCCGTCGGCGCGGACGACCTTAACCACGAGGTGGATGTCCCCGCTGAGATGTCACGCACGTACAAGCTTACGGATAGTCAGATTGCAGAAGTTGCCCAGTTCGGACTGAACCTCGAGGAGGCATACAACCACCCGCAGGACATCGAGTGGGCTATGGAGGGCAACGCCTTCTACATCACCCAGACGCGCCCCATCACTACTCTCGGAAGCGTCGGCGAGACCGAGGGACTGGAGGTGGACGAATCAGCCTATCCCCTGCTCTTGCAAGGCACGCCGGCCAGCCCGGGCAGCGCCACCGGCACAGTCGTGGTGCTTCCCAAGATTGATGAGACCTCTCTTGATCAGCTTGAGCGGGTCAAGGACGGAGACGTCCTCGTTACGGAGATGACCACACCGGACTATGTCCCTGCCATGAAGCGTGCCACCGCCATCATCACCGATCACGGCGGCCGAACCGCCCACGCTGCTATCATCTCCCGCGAACTGAGCATACCGTGCGCCGTTGGAACAGGGGCGGCGACGACCACCCTGACGGACGGCCAGATCGTCACGGTTGATGGGTCCACCGGCCGCGTCTATGAGGGCGCGGTGCCGGGGGCAGGCCAGGAAATCAACGCGGACGACGCCGCGGAGAATCTGCGAACCAAGACTAACGTCTACGTCAACCTTGCAGAGCCGGACCTGGCTGATGTCATTGCCGCCCGCAACGTGGACGGCGTCGGGCTGCTCCGGGCGGAGTTCATCGTCGCGCGTATCGGCGAACACCCTCGCCTGATGATTGAAGAGGGACGTGGTGAGGAGTACACGCAGAAGGTGGTTGACGGCCTGATGAAGTTCGCCGCCGCCTTTGATCCCCGTCCTGTCATTTACCGCACAACCGACTTCAAGACCAATGAATACCGCAATCTGCGGGGCGGCGACCGCTACGAGCCGGAGGAAGAGAACCCGATGATCGGGTACCGGGGCGCTGGACGCTACGTCAAGGAGCCCGATATCTTCGCGCTTGAGATCGAAGCCGTGCGCCGGGTGCGCGCCAGGCACCCCAATCTGCACGTCATGATTCCGTTCGTCCGCACCGTGGATGAGCTTGTACACACCAAGTCGCTGCTGGAGCAGTACGGCCTGCGGCGCGGCGACAACGGCTTCAAGCTGTGGATGATGGCGGAGGTTCCCTCAAACGTGATCCTGCTGGAGGAGTTCATCAAGGTCGGCATCGACGGCGTGTCCATCGGTTCAAACGATTTGACGCAGCTCGTCCTGGGGGTGGATCGCGACAGCGCCATCCTGGCGGACGATTTTGACGAACGGAACGAGGCCGTCATGCGGGCGCTGGAGACCATCGTCACAACGGCTGCGCGGCTGGGCATTACTTGCGGCATCTGCGGACAGGCCCCGAGCTTCTTCCCGGATTTGACGGCCAAGCTGGTTGAGTGGGGCATCACCTCCGTGAGCGTCTCGCCGGACGTCATCAACCATACGCGCCGCATCGTCCATGAGGTGGAAACGGCGCAGGCGGCAGACGCCGCAAAAAACTAGCTGTTCAACCTTGTCTTCTAACCTCAAGTCGCCAACGTGCGTTACACTAGATATTCATTATTCTCCGACCTACGGGGGCGCGGGCGATGATTGAGGCACGTGGCCTAACAAAGTTCTACGGCGATTTTCCGGCAATTGAGGACGTCTCCTTTGCCGCCGAACCGGGCGAGGTAATCGGTTTCCTCGGCCCGAACGGCGCAGGGAAGACGACCACTATGCGCATCATCACCGGATTCACGCCACCCACCGCCGGCACCGCCGTTGTGGCGGGCCATGATGTGCAAGAGGAACCACTGGACGCCCGCGCATCCATCGGCTACCTGCCTGAAACCGTGCCGCTCTACACGGACATGACCGTGCGGGAGTACCTGCACTACATGGGGGAGCTGCGCGGCATGACCAAGTCCCGCATCCGCGCTCGCGTGGAGGACGTGTTCGGGCTTTGCCGCCTTGAGGAATACACGGACTCCCTGGTCAGCAAGCTCTCCAAAGGGTATCGCCAGCGTGTCGGCATCGCGCAGGCCATCCTCCATGAGCCGCCCGTGCTCGTGCTTGACGAGCCGACAATCGGCATCGATCCGCGGCAAGTCGTCGAGACACGTCAGATCATCCGCGGCCTTGGCGGCGACCACACCGTCATCCTCTCCACCCACATCCTGCCGGAGGTCAGCATGGTCTGTGACCGCGTGCTGATCATCCACGAAGGACGGATCGTGGTCATGGACACGGCGGAGCGGCTGTCCGCTCGGCTTGGGGGTGTCTCCCGTGTCGTGATGGATGTGCGCGGCCCGCGTGAGCAGATTCAGCAGGCTCTCTCCAGGGTGGACGGAGTCACGGAGGTAACGCTTTCAGACGCAGGCGGGCGGCAACAGTTCGTCGTGGAATGCGCGCCGAGCCGGGATATACGCGTTGAGCTTGCCCGCGCTGTGGCGGATCAAGGCTGGGGCCTTGTAGAACTGCGCGCGATGGGCCTTTCTCTTGAAGAGATTTTCTTGAGGTTGACCACCGAGGACGAGGAGACGGCCGCATGAACGTGCGAATAATCCGCACCATCTGGCTGCGTGAACTGCGCTCCTATGCGAACTCGCCCAACGCCTGGGTCATTGCCGCCATCTTTCTCGGCCTCACCGGCCTCGCATTCGCGCTGAGCGTCACCGGACGCTACCCGGAGGCAACAATTCGCGGGTTCCTCTTCGGCCCCATCGGGCCCATCGGCGCATTCTTCCTGACAATACTCATCGCGCCCGCGCTCACCATGCGGCTGCTGGCAGAGGAGCAGAAGCTGGGCACCATGGAGCTTTTGTTGACAGCCCCCGTCAGGGATATCGAGATCGTTTTCGGGAAATATCTCGCGGCGCTGACAATTCTCACGGGTATGTACTCACTCACTCTCTACTTCCCGTTGCTGCTTTTCTTCTTTGGCAGTCCGGATGTCATTCCCCTCATCACAGGGTATTTTGTCCTGTTCCTCGTGGGCGCCGTGGCTATCGCCGTGGGGATGTTGGGGTCTGCACTCACGGCCAACCAGATTGTCTCCGCAATCTTCTCGCTTGCAATCCTGCTCGTGCTGTGGCTTTTCAGTGCCACGGCAGCGCTGGGCGATCCCGACCATGCGTGGACCGACGTTGTGACATTCCTCGCGATGAGTGAGCACGTCCGGGACATGGCCTTCGGCGTGTTCGACACGAGAGATATCATCTACTTCCTCTCTTTGGTTGTGTTCTTCCTCTTTCTGACTGTGCGGGCCGTAGAGACCCGCCGCTGGCGGTAACCGTCAATGCGTGAGCGCCTGGCCCTCCGCGGGGAGCGGGTATCCGAAGACATCGGCATTGCGCTGCTGGTCGTCGGCGCGGTCGCCGTCATCAGCGGAGCGCTCCTGTACGCCATCGTTGCCGAGCTCAGAACGTGGGCGCTGGTCCTTGTGGCCGTCGGTGCGGTTTCGCTGCTTGTCGGAGCGTTTCTCAGCCGCGAGCAGGTCGTTCGCATCATGTCGACACGACAGGGGCGATACGGCGTCAACACGCTCGTGATGATCGTTGCCTTCACCGTCATCCTGGCTCTGGTCAACATCGTCAGCGCCGCCGCAAACGCCCGTGTCGATCTGACTGCCAACCGCGGTTTCACACTCGCGACACAGACCCAGGAGGTGCTCAAAGGCCTTGACCAGCCGGTGGAGGCTTTCGGTTTCTTCACGCCCGGCGACGAGGCTGCGGCGGCAACGGAACAGTTGCTCCGTGAATACGATCTGCTAAGCAATAACTTCACATATGAAATCGTCGATCCGGAAACAGACCCTGCCAAGGCCAGCAGGTTCAACATCGATCAGAACGGCGTGGTCGTCTTTGCCTCGCGTGACCGTGTGACGCAGACACGCCAGATTTCTGAGCAGGAATTCACATCAAATCTCCTGCTCGCAACGGGCACGCAACTCCGAACCGTCTGCTTCCTGACGGGACACGGAGAACACAGCATCCTGAGCACGACCGACATTGGCATGAGCCGCGCCAAAGAGGCGATGGAACGCGAACTGTACGTGGTGCGGGACTTTGGCTTTGCGTCCGCCGGGCAGGTGCCGGAGGAATGTTCCGTCGTCGTCGTTGCGGGCCCTGATCGCGATCTTGTCGAGGAGGAGGGCCGAAGCGACCGGGACCTGCTGGGGAACTACATCGCCCTCGGCGGCAACGTGCTATTCCTCGTGAACAGTGAAACACCCAGCACTTGGCTGGAATTTCTTTCCCAAGCCGGATTTGCGGTTGGTGGGGGAACTGTTGTTGACCCTGCCAGCTACGCGCAGCCTGACGTCACAACACCCACAATCCGATCCGACGGATACTTGCCAGGCCATCCAATCACCGGCCCCCTAATCGATCACTCGCTCGTAACCTTTTTCCCACTCGTCACCCGCGTAGCCCCTCTGCCAACTGAATTATTGGAAGGTTCTGGACGCACGGTTTATCCGCTTGCATTCACGACGGACAGAAGCTGGTTAGAAAGCAATGCAGACAGTTTGATTGAACCCCGTTTTGATGCAGAGCGTGACTTGCGAGGGCCACTTTCTGTAGCTTCCGCCTCAGAGTTTCCTAACGATGATCCTACGTTAGATCCCAGATTAAGAGAGCTTCCAAATTGGCGCATCGTTGCCATCGGAAACTCGGCGTTCGCGACAAATCAGTTCATCAACTCCGTTGGAAACCTGGACTTGATGATGAATTCCGTCAACTGGCTCACGGAACAAGAGGGGCTTATTGGCGTACGGGCACGGCTGAACGTGCCGCGTATTCTCACGCTCACACAACGGCAGGCGAACTGGATTCTCTACTCATCCGTCGGCGTCTTTCCGGCTTTCATGATCCTGGTCGCGGGGTGGACGTGGTGGCGGCGACGCTGAGTCACGCCCTCCAAGATAGTGCCGCCGCGGAACGGCGCGTTCCATGAACTTCCGAATCACGCTCGTCCTCGTCGTGGTTGCAGTCCTCATGGGCGGTTACCTATGGTTTGGACCGCCCTTGACCGAGCCTGAGCAAAGCAACGATCCCACATCACAGGACTGGTTCTACCTGGTTGACGACAGCTTGATCAACCGCCTCGACGTCACCTATTTCGGCGCGGACGCCTCGTTCATTCGAGACAGCGAGCGTGTCTGGCACTACGGGGATTTGAGCGGCCCGCCCGTAAGTTTGGAGTTTGCAGGAACGCCCTTCATTGCGGGCGGCGCTCGCTCTCCACGCCTCATTGTGGAAAATCCCGATCAGGCAGACCTTGAACTCTACGGGCTGGACTCGCCGCAGATTACCCTGCGTTTCCATATGGAGGACGGGCAGGCGTACACCGTTTATGTTGGCGATTTGACGCCGGATCGCATCACAAACTACGCGCGAATCGACGGCATTGACAGCGTCTATCTCCTTGACCGCACGTGGGGCGAGCACATGGCGCGCCTCATCACGGAGACATCCGTCTTTGTCAGCACACCGACGCCGACGCCCGGTGAGGACGCCACCCCGACTCCATGAAATGGATCGAATTCAGCATCGTCGTCACCGGTGAGACGGCGGAAGCCGTCACCGATCTCTTCAGCCAATTCAGCCACGCGGGCGGGGTTGCAATACAGGAAGTGGCCGAACCGGAAGAGATTCGCATCGGCCCGCAGTCCATCACGGAGAGCCGCCGCGTTCGCGTGGCAGCCTACGCCCCGCTGCCGCAGGATGGCGAGGATGGCGCGATTCTGGCGGCGCGGCAAGGGCTGCGGGACGGCCTGTCTTACCTGGACATGATCACATCCGTCGGCGAGCTGCATGAACGGACAATCGCCGATGAGGACTGGGAGTCCGCATGGCGTGAGCACTTTCACCCGCATCGCGTCGGCCATCGATCCGTTGTCGTTCCAACGTGGCGCGATTATGACCCCGAGCCGAATGACATTGTGATTCGTCTCGACCCCGGCATGGCATTCGGTACCGGCCTGCATCCCACCACACAGCTTTGCGCGCGGGAACTTGAGAAGCGTGTGCAGGCGGGAGAAACGGTGTTGGACGTCGGCTGCGGTTCCGGCATCCTCTCGATCATTGCCGCGCGGCTTGGCGCAAGCCCTGTGCGGGGCATCGACATTGATCCCGTTGCCGTCGCAGCAGCGCAGGAGAACGTCGCGCACAATACCCTTTCGGACGTTATCGATATCCGTGAAGGAACTCTGCCCCGCACCGGTCAAGACCCATTTTCAACTGCACAACAGGATTGGCCGGATACAGTCCGGGAGAATGGCGGCTGGGACATTGTCGCCGCCAACCTGACTGCCGAAGTCCTGGAGGAACTGGCCGCGCCGCTTGCCGCCGCAACACGCCCGGGCGGGATGCTCATCGGCTCCGGCATCATCACAGAGAAGTTTGATATGGCGGCGTACGCCCTGATGGAGGCCGGTCTGAGACTCATCGATGCCGTATCAGACGACAGCGGAGACTGGCGCGCAATCATCCTCATGCGGCCGGCCGGAACGGAGGCCGGGTAGATGGCATCCATCCGGGCTGTGCTGCTGGACCTGGATGATACTCTCTGTGATTCAGAGGGCCTGACGCCCATCCGCCTGCAAGCAGTCCATGAGGCGCTGGCGGATACCGTCGAACCAAAACTGCTCTCGGAGGTCATGCGCGAGGCATTGAACTGGGACTCGGTCGGCGTCCCGGGCCGATTCCTGAATCGGATGTCGCGCATGGCGGAACGGCTTGGTCTGGACGACGAGGCAACTCAATTCATGCGGAGCGTCTACAACAAGGTTCTGATGGACAATCTGAGCCTGTACGACGGCGTGGAGGAAACGCTCTCATGGCTCGGAGCGCGATTCAAACTCGGGCTCATCACGAACGGGCCGACGGATCTCCAGCGCGGCAAGATCGACGTACTGGAGCTGGAAGATCGCTTTGGCTGTATCGCCATTGGCGGAGAGGTGGGCGCGCACAAACCGGACCCAAAGATCTTTCAGCACTGCCTGGACGGGCTGGACGTTAAAGCGTCCGAGTGCATCTATGTGGGCGATCGCACCGAAGCGGACGTTGTCGGCGCGCACAACATGGGCATTGTCGCCATCCGCATCAGAAAGTCCTACCCTTTCCCAATGGACGATGAACCGGCGCCGGACTACTTCCTGGACAGCGTGAATGAGCTGCCCGCCCTGATGATAAGGCAAGGGTGGGCCGCGCCGGACAACGGCTAAATGTCCCCACTCTCTTGTAGAAGGGAGTAAAGTGAGGGCATGATCGCAGCGCCTGCTCCCCCCGGAGCCGGTTAAGAGGCTGCGCCGTACGCGATACGGGGGTAAGGGGAAGCACAATGAGCACACCCCGGGACAACCAGGACAGTGAGGCGGAACACCAGGGTGATGGCCTCCGCGACGAGATCGAGGAAATCCTGCGTGAGCAGGGTGAAAAGCCCGTCATGCCGCGCCCCCCGAGAGCGCGTGACGGCGGCCCGATCAACAGCATGGCCGGGATGTTCCGCAGCTTTGGCAACAGGGGCGGCGATGGCGCGCGCCCTGCGACAGGAACGTTCATGAGAGCCGCATTGTTGCTATTCCTCATGCGCCTGGCCGTCGGGCTGGCCTTCGCCTTCATCGCCGTGCGCATTCTCGGGCCTCGAGCCATCCTGCTTTTTGTCGTCATTGCGTTGGCCGTTCTCGCCCTCATCATCGTTCGCTACATGATTGAGCGCAGGCGTTACAGTCGATAACGAACCCCGTTTGATGGCACAATGAAGGCAACCTGACATCGTCGGCGCAGCGCGCCGCGGAGTGGAGGATGCCAATGCCGCGTGGACAAGAGCCGGGCACACTTCTTTGGGCAGTCGGATGGGATGTCCTGCTGGGAGATATTCCTGAAGAGGCTGATCCCGTCGGCATCGCCACGCGAGCCGCGGATGCACTGGAGGCCCGCGCCCCTCAGAACTCATACGTTGCCCGCACCGTCTACGCCGTGGGAGCGGCATTTGCCCTGCCCTACGCCGCCTGGCTTGGTTCCAAGTGGGTCCTTGGCGCGGCCGGCCTCATCCACCGCGCCGTCTACCGCGAGGCCGCCACGGCGCTGCTCAAGGGCGCGATTTCAATCCGCGGCGGCCTGAATGCCCTGCGCGATCTTGAACAGCAGAACGAGCAGGAAACCGGGCAAGAGGCCGTTTCAGACGACGTCGAGCGGCTGATGCGCGAAGCGGGCATGAGCGAGTCCGTCACGGGAACCGCGCAGGAGGTCTCTCCGGAGACGCTCCAGCAGCAACGCTCCCACGCCCTGCGCAAGCTGGGCAACGATTTCCGTGACGGTGTCGTGGGTCCTCTCCTGTACTTCGCGATATTCGGCATCCCCGGAGCCGTGGCCTATCGGGTGGTCAAGACACTTGCTGCGCGATGGCGCAGGCACGGCGACGACCCGCTTGCGATGGCGGCCAAGCGTGTCGACACCGCGGCAACAATCGCGCCGTCCGTAGCATCAGGGCTCATCTTGGCCGCCGGTGCGCAGTTGACCTCGCAGCGCGGTCAGGAAGCGTGGCAAACGAGCCGCTCAGAGGCCGGCGCGCGCGGCAACGTGCTTGAGGGTGGCTGGACAGAGGCGGCGATGGCGGGCGCGTTGGGCGTCAAGCTGGACGCGGAGCCGGAGATCACGGACTGGGACAGCGATACCAACCCCGAGGGGCGCTACATCGAGAAAGAGGACATAGAGAACGCCCGCCAACTCTTCTGGATCGCCACCGCATGGGCCGTCGCCGCAACCCTTGCGGCGGTCATCCTCCGCGGATCCTTCTCCCGCAGGCGGTAAGCCAAGCGCGTCTCTTCTTACCGCAACACGCCCTTCTCTTCCAGTTCCGCTCGCCGCTCCGCCGGCAGCGCCAGAACCTCGTTGAAGACGTAGTCGTTTTGCTGCCCCTTTGTCGGGCACGGCTGGCCTGCGTTGCCGGGTGTGTCCGGCAAGTTGACGTCGATGCCCTGATGCTCCATCAATCCCGCGTCGGCATGTTCAGCCGGTACGATAGCCGCCGGACGGCCCCGTAAGTGCGGATCGACGTACAGCGTCTCTCCGTTCGCAACGTATGTGGCCGGAACACCGGCCTGTTGCAGGATGCGCATCGCGACGCGCGGCGTGTACTGCTTCGTCCACTCCCCGATATTCGCGTCAAGCTCTTCCTTGTTGGCGATGCGCGCCTGCATCGTGGCGAATCGCTCATCGCCTGCCCACCCCGGACCACCCATCGCCCCAACAAGCGCCCACCACTGCTCCTCAGTGTGGACCTCGATCGCGCACCACTCATCGAACCCGATGCACGGATACACGCCGTGCGGCGCGTAAAACTCGCTGCGATTGCCCGCAGGCGGCGGGTTGTGGCCGTTGATCATGTAGTCCATGTACGCGACGGTGAGCAGGTGTCCGCCGCCCTCCACCTGCGCGAGTTCGATGTACTGTCCCTCGCCCGTGCGGTCGCGGTACTCCAGTGCGGCGGCAACGGACAGCGCCCCGAAGATGCCCGCGATATAGTCCGGGAACGGCATTTTGATCCGCGTATCCATCGGCGCGTCGGGGTGACCCCAGAGATTCGTGATGCCGGACACGCCCATGATCTGCTGGCCGTAGCAGAAATACGTGCTCAGGGGGCCTGAGTTCCCCATGCCCGGCATCGCCAGCATGATGATGTCCGGCTTGACCTTGATCAGCCCCTCATAACCCACGTTCTGGCGGTCCATGACGGTGGGCCTGAAATTCTCGATGACCGCGTCGCTCTTGGCGGCCAGTTCCCGGATCAACTGCTGGCCCTCCGGAGTCCGCATGTCGATGGTCGCGCTGATCTTGGCGCGATTCAGGTCCTGGAAGGTCGTTTGACCCGGAGCGCGGTTGTCGTCCAGGTCCTCTGACTCAATCTTGATGACCTCCGCGCCGAAGAAGCCGAGGAACATCGTCGCCAACGGCCCCGCAAATGCGCGTGTGAAGTCCACAACACGGATCCCATCCAGCGGCTTGACGCTGCCGGAGGCGACCGCGCCGTTGGATGCGGCGCCGGCAGGCGTCGGCTCTCGTTCCAACTCGGCCAGCACCTCCTCCGTATGCTCACCCAGCAGCGGCGCAGTGCGACTTGGCTGCCACGGCGTCTTGCTGAACTTGAGCGGCGGCCCGGCTGTCTTGTACCGCCCAATGACGGGATGCTCCATGTCGACAAAGAACTCGCGCTCACGAGCATGCGCGCTGTCTGCGAACTCGCCGGGCGTCAGTACGGGCACGATCGGCATCCCGATGGCCTGCCCACGCTCCGCGACATCATCGCGGTCGACAGTCTCCATATACTCCTGGACGAACTGGTCGATGACCTCACGGTTCTCCTGCCGCACCTCACGCTCCCACCACATCTCATCGGAAAGCACAGGGTGGTTGCCCATGAGTTCCGTGGCCATGCGCCCAAAATGGTGCCGCATGTAGATGGACAGATTCACGTAGCCGTCGTCGCGCGTGCGGAACGTATTGACCGCGCCGAACGCGGAGTGATGCCCCTCGCGACGGGTAATCTGATTGATGTACGAATAGCGTGAGATATAGCTGTGCTGAGCCCACAGGCTCGCCTCCTGCTGAGACACGTCCACGTGCTGGCCATGTCCGATGACGCGGCGAGCCCGGATAGCCAGCACCGCGCCGTACGCCGCGTGCATGCACGCCAGTTGCGTGACCATCTCGAACGGGGCCATGACGGGCGGTCGGGTGTCGTCGCCGTTCGCGAACATCATCCCGGCACTCGCCTGCGCAATCAGATCGCCGCCCTCGTATGAAGCATGAGGCCCGTTCTGACCGAACGGCGTGATGGACACGTAGACCAGGTTCGGATTCGCGGCCTTGAGGTCCTCATACCCAAGCCCGATGGATGCCAGAACACCCGGCTTAAAATCCTCAACGAGAATGTCTGCCCGGTTAGCCAGCTTGGCGATCGCCTCCCGATCCGACTCAGCATTGATGTCGAGCGTGACACCGCGCTTGGAACGGTTGGCGTGGATGAAGCGCAGACTGCGCTCCGGATGCTCGATATTTCCCGCGAACGGCGGCAGCATCCGCGCCGGATCGCCGTCCGGCGCCTCCACCTTGATAACGTCCGCGCCCATATCCCCCAACGCCCGCGCGCAATGCTGAGCCGTATAGGACGTCAGATCAAGAACACGCAGACCCGCAAGCGGCCCGGGATGCCCACCATCACTACTCATTTACACTCCCCATGCCATTCCGAGCGCAGTCGAGGAATCTAAAGACGCCATTACCCAACCAACCCGCGTAACGCGTCCCTACCCGTTATCCCGCCCCGCTCCGTCATTCCCGCGAAAGCGGGAATCCAGAATTCCCCTCTGTACTTCATCTTGTCATTCCGGCGAAGGCCGGAATCCATCGGGGCTCCTGTCATTCTGCGTCTTCGTCCAATGCGTCTGAAAGGGAAACTCCATAATTGGATTCCCACCAGCCAGTCTCAACGGTTGTTTGCTCAACCATTTCAACTTTGACGCCAAGTTCGCGTTCCTTGAGTTTATCCAGAAGCGCGTCACCATCAATCAGGTCAATGACACTTGCGCCCTCCTGTGCTACGCGCCGTGCCTGTGGAGTAAACGTGCCGGTTGTAATCAACAGGCCACGCTCTCCTGGTCTGCTCAAAGATCCCCGGAGTTGTTGTACTTCAGGGGCCCCTACACTTCCTTGATACTTCTTGCTCTGGAAAGCAATTGGAAACGAAATCATCCCTTGTATAAGGAGGGTTCCGGTACCATCGATTCCACCGTCGCTGCTGCGACGCGTAACGTTGACATCTGTGCAACCAAATGCACGCAGAATGACCCCGCACAAACGCTCAAATGCAGTGGGATCCATCTCAAGTAGAATCTTTCGCAGATGTCTACGCCAAACCGAGTCTCCATCGTCACCTTCGTCAGCATAGTCGTCGTCAGTTTCGGGCTCCTCGCGGCTAGGTTTCCCACTTGTGCGTTGGACATCGAGAGAGCGACGCAGGACTTCAGTTGGGTCAACCTCCCCAATGTTCTGACCCGACTCGCTTATCGTCCAGACACCACGCGAGACATTTTCAACGTAACCACAGTGCTTTAGTTCAAGCCTCGCCCAGCCAATGCGCTTTTGTAATGTCGGCGTACCGTCGCTTGGTATCAAGTCGTCGAGGATGTCCTCTCTGAGATGCATGCTCTCGATAATTTGCGCCACCAATTCAGGCATTGTGGCGCTGCCAAGCTCTCGGAAAGCGCGCAAGATTGGATTGTATAACTCGCTCTTGCTTGGAACATCATTACTTAGGCTGGTCGGCTGTTCAGTCATCGTGTCTCTTGCTCCCGAATAAATATTGGGCGGGCGGTCATGACCGCCCGCCCAAAGTTTCAGAAACGAGTCTCAATCGCCCTTATGGCGCGCGGCTCGGCCTCGCCATCTGCTCCTGCGCGACCTTGTCCTCCTCGATGAACCGGTCGTTCATGTACTGGAAGCCCGCGCGCATCCCCTGCTCTGCCGTTATGCGGTTCACGTCCTGCAGGCCGCGCGGCAGCTCCTCCGGCGACGATGCGTAGGAGATGGACGTGTACATCGAGGCGAACTCCATCGCCTCGAACAGGCCCTGTCGATCGTAGTAGTAATTGATGGCCTTCTTGTTCAGCTTCGTGGACGCCGGCGGCAGCTTGGAAATCGTGTTCGCCAATTGCCACACGCGCTCCTCAAGCTCGTCCGTCGGAACAACGTCGCTGACCAGCCCGTGCCGCAGCGCGTCATCCGCCGTGATCATGGAGCCCGTGAACGCCATCAGCTTCGCCTTCTTCATGCCGACCAGCTCCGGCCACACCATCGGCATCATCATGCTGGCGTAGCGGACGGGCGGATAACCGAACAGCGCGTTGTCCGCCGCAATGGTGATGTCGCAGTGGCAAGCGAGCTGTCCGCCGCCTGCGAGCGTGAACGAATGTACCTGCGCAATGATCGGCTTGGGGTTGTTCCAGATGGCGCGGCGATACATATTGGCCGGGCCGTCCTCCAGGACGGAATCGAGCGCCGGGCGGGGACCGCCGCGGCCCGTCGTCTGCACGTTCATGTCATAGCCCGCGGAGAACCCGCGCCCCGCGCCCTTGATGACGATGCAGCGAACGTCGTCGTCCGTCGCGCCTTCGTCCAGCGCCTGCTCAAGCTCGGCGAGCAGGGGGCGGCTCAGCGCGTTCAGGCGCTCCGGCCTGTTCAGCGTGATATACGCGACCTTGCCCTCGGCGGCGTCCTTCGTCTCATAGATGATGTTCTCGTAATCGGCCATTGTCCTTCCCTCCCCGGATTCCCTTTGCAGGCGACCCAGCGCCGCCCATTCATCTAGCGACAACAAGCAGAGTCGCCGTAGATACCGCGACTATGGATGCCACGCCGCTAACGTGTCAAGCAGAACACCCCTGTCATTCCCGCGAAAGCGGGAATCCAGACATTCCTACTACAGCCAACCGCCCTTCCCTATACTTAACCCCAAGCCGCTATGCTTTTCTTTCTCATCGACCTCATTCGACAGGACCCCGGTGCAGCCCTGCGCGTCGCGCCGTTCATCATGACCGCGCTCGGGGCGGGGCTGCTCATCGCGCTCAGCGTCCACGAATTTGGACATGCGTGGGTGGCAAGCCGACTCGGCGACCAGACGGCGCGCGAGATGGGGCGTGTGACGCTCAACCCCCTCAAGCACCTTGATCCGGCGGGGACGTTCGTGTTTTTCGTCGTCGGTTTCGGATGGGGCAGGCCGGTGCCCGTCAACTCCTCAATGCTGCGCGGGGGCCGACGCTCGGTTGCATACGTGAGTTTCGCGGGGCCGGCGTCCAACTTCATCACCGCCGCCGCCTTTGGCATCCTGATGCGACTCTACAGTGTGGACCCCACCACCGGTATCATCCTGTCCAATCCCGATCTTTCCATGGGCGCGTGGCTCGGCACAGCGCTCACCTACATCGTCGTCTACAACCTCTTGCTGGGTGTTTTCAACCTGATTCCGCTCTCTCCGCTTGACGGCTCGCAGGTCGCTTTCGGCATCGCTCCGCGGGAAATCGCGCGAATGATGCTCCGATTCCAGCCCTACGCGCCTACCGTCCTCTTTGGAATAATTGGCATTGACCTTATCCTGAATGTGGGGATTCTGCGCAGCATCCTCATCCCGCCCGTGCAGCTCATTGGGCGAGCGTTGATTGGACAGGATCTGCTGTAGGGTCGCGATTCGCGAGAGGAGCGGTCATGACAACGGAACGGCATCGCATAGCCATCATCGGGCTTGGGCAGATCGGCGCGTCCATCGGCATGGACATGCGCGGATCATTCAAGGGCGTGGACATCATTGGCCATGACAAAGACCCCGAGACCGCCGGGCTGGCGCGCAGGCGCGGCGCGGTGGATGAGGTCGCCTACACGCTCCCCGGCGCTGTTGAGGACGCGTCCATCGTCATCGTCGCCGTCCCCGTCACCGCCGTCCGCGAGGTATTCACCGTCATCAGCCCCAACCTCTCCGACGGCGCAATCGTCACGGACACCGCATCCACCAAGATGACCGTGCTCCAGTGGGCGGAGGAAATCCTGCCGCACAGCGTCGATTTCGTTGGCGGACACCCTATGGCGGGCGTCGAGACGCCCGGCATCGAGGGAGCGCAGTCCGGTATGTTCCAGGGCGCGACGTGGGCGGTCATCCCGCTCCCACGCACGCAGCCCAAGTCCATCGACACCACGGTCAACCTCATCAAGACGCTCGGTGGTGAGCCGTACTTCGCCGACTCCGTTGAGCATGACAGCCTCGTCGCCGCCATCAGCCACCTGCCCATTGCGCTGTCCATCAACCTCATGCGAACCGCCGTCTCCTCGCCAAGTTGGCGCGAGATGGCACGCATGGCCGCGGGCAGCTTCCGCGATGTCTCGCGGCTGGCATCCGGCTCAGTTGACATGCACCACTCCATCTTCGCCACCAACAAGGACTTCATCCTCCACTGGATCGACACGTACGTCGAACAGCTCCAGGAGATGCGAAAGCTCGTGGACGAGGGCGGCGACGCCTTGCAAGAGGCTTTGCAGGAGGCGTACAACGCCCGCGACGCCTGGTTGCGGGGTCGGGTTGGCGAGACGGAGCAGGATCGACTCTACGACGAAGTGCCGACCGCGAGTGAGAGCGCCATCGGCGTGTTCGGCGGCGAACGCCTTGCCCGCATCGCCGGCCGCTTCCGCCGCGGCCGCCGATAAGAAAGGCGCACTGTGGACACCGTTCGGCTCACCGCCCCCCCGCGTCTCGAACTCGATATCGAATCGCCCGGCGACAAGTCCATCGGCCACCGTTCCCTCATCCTGAACGCCGCCGCCACTGGTGAGGCCACTGTCACGCGATTCCCGCGCGGCGCGGACACCCTCGCGTCTTTGGCAATCGTCCGCGCGCTCGGCGTCCGGGTGACGGAGCTTGAACGCTCGCAGGACGGGCACTCGTCTACTTTCCGCGTCCGCTCCAACGGCGTGCAGGGCCTCACGGAGCCTGACCGCATCCTCAACGCGCGCAACAGCGGCACGACGATGCGGCTTATGCTCGGCCTCCTGGCCGGCGCTCCCCTCACTGCCGTCATGAACGGAGACAGCTCCTTGCGCGGCAGGCCCATGGCACGTGTCGTTGAGCCGCTCCGCGCAATGGGCGCGCAGATCTGGGGCCGAAACAATGGGGCGCTCGCGCCACTCACCGTGCGTGGTTCCGACCTGACGGGCTTCACGTATGAAATGCCCGTCGCCAGCGCGCAACTCAAATCGTGTCTGCTCATCGCCGGCCTCTCCGCGTCCGGCAAGACGACCGTTATCGAACCCGCTCCGTCCCGCGACCACACGGAGCGCATGGTGTCCGCCATGGGCGCGCGTATACGAAGCGCGGGCAACACGATTGAGATCGAACCATCCGAAATGGCGGCCACGGACGTCATTGTCCCCGGTGACATCAGTTCCGCCGCGCCGTGGCTTGTCGCGGGCCTCGTTCATCCGAATGCCCGCATCACCATCCGCGCCGTCGGCATCAACCCCACCCGCACCGGCATCCTTGATGTCCTCCGGGAGATGGGCGCGAATATGACCATCTCCAACGAGAAAGAGGTTGGCGGCGAGTCTATCGCCGACATCACCGTCGAGTCCAGTGACCTGCGCCCTGTTGAGGTGGGCGGACCGATAATCCCGCGCCTGATCGATGAACTCCCCGTGCTGACCGTCGCCGCCATGCACGCCAACGGCGTCAGCCGATTTCGAGACGCAGCGGAACTCCGTGTCAAGGAGACAGACCGCATCGCCACCACGTCCGGAGAGCTTGGAAAGATGGGCGCGCGGGTTGAGGAAATGCCGGACGGAATGGTAATCTACGGCGGTCAACGACCGGCGGGGGCGGTCGTTCGCAGCCACGGGGATCACCGCATCGTAATGACTCTGGCTATTGCAGCCATGGCGGCCCGAGGCGAAACGGTTATCCACGGGGCGGACGCGGTTCACGTTTCATATCCGGCGTTCTTCGAACAGTTGGGTGCCGACGTAACGTGATGTCGGGGCCTCCCCACGACGAGGGAATGGGGGAGGCTGTGCTAGGTCCTGAGGTGCTTCATATTGGCTTTGGCAATCACGTCATCATGAACCGTGTCATCGCGATAGTCTCACCGGGCTCCGCGCCCACTCGCCGCCTCATCCAGGAATCCCGCAGCCGCAACGCCGTCATTGACATGACCAACGGGCGGCGCACCAAGGCCGTGCTCATCACTGACAGCGGCCACGTCGTCCTCGCCCCCATCAACCCTGAGACCGTTGCCGGCCGTGTCTCCGCCACCAAGGGCAACCGCGCGGACGGCGAATTCGAGGACTAATAGAGGCCGCACGCTCCCCATGATCGTTGTCCGGTCGGGCCCCTCCGCATCCGGCAAGGACGCCGTCGCCGATCGCATCCTCAGCGACCACCCCGACAGCATCTCACCGGCAATCACCGCGACCACACGTCCGCCGCGCCCGGGAGAGGTCGACGCCGTTCACTACCACTTCCTGACGCCGGACGCGTTCGCTGAACTGGAAAAGTCCGGTCAGCTGCTGGAATCCGCGACCGTGTACGGCTTTCGATACGGTGTTCCCCGCGCATCCGTCCGTGACGCGCTGGACAGAACGCCCATTGCCCTGGTCAAGACCGACGTGCAGGGCGCAGCCTCCATCAAAGCCTTGATTCCGCAGGCATTGCTGCTCTTCATCACCGTTCCCGATTTCCCCACGCTTGAGCGCCGGATGTGGGCTCGCGGCGGCATGGACCAGGAGACGATGGAACGACGGCTGCAGGAGGCGCGTAGTGAGATAGAGCGACAAGATGAGTTCGACTACATTGTCGTGAACAGGGACGGTCTCTTGGAAGAGGCCGTCAAAGAGACCTGGGAAATCATCGAGCGGGAATTACAGAACCCCGCCCGAAAAGTAGAGAATCTATAGTCCCCTACTCATCAAAATCGTCGTCGTCATCACCCTGATCAGGTGGGGGAGCGGCTGCCCCATCCGAGACCGTCGGCACGGTTGCGGACGCGCGGCCACGTCGACGCCTCGATTGCGAGGGCACGGCAAGAATGGCCTCACGCAGTCCTGCGATTCGGGCAGCGGCGCGAGCATCCGCAACCTCGACAACAACGGCAACAAAGCCCAAATCGCGAAGCTGCTCCATCTCTCCCGCGCCCCAGTCGACGGACGCTCGTGTCAGCAGAGGACCTGCCAAACGACTGGCAGCCGCGGCAACCTCGACGGCCTGCCCGACCGTAAGATCGTCACCTGCGTCCGCCTCGATGACGTTCCCCTCAAAGGGCAGGCGTTCAAGGGCGCGCAGACGGCGCTCGTCCGTATCGGCAGGCACGATGCCGTAATAGCCGATCGAATCGTCGTTGAGCAGGCGCAGCGGCGTATCGCCTGCTGATACGAACAGGAAATCACAGCCCGCGTCACGCAATACCGTATGGGCCTTTTCGGTCAGCGCCTCGGCCCGCGCACCCCACGGCGTTGAGCCGATGCCGGGCGGGGCCTTGGGCGTGGCGCCGATCGGTATCAGGACGAACTCTGCGCCCGCCTTGATGGCCGCCTCAACAGTTGCCTTTGTCGGCTTCGCAATGGACGCGATGATCGCGAGGGCGGGAATCTGTTCTCGAGAACCGGCGCTGAAACCCAATGGCCGCGCGGGGCCGGACGCCGCGCGCTCAAGTCGTTCGTGTAATTTGCTCACCTCTGGATTATAGCCTCTCCCCGCTCCGTCATTCCGGCGAAGGCCGGAATCCACCGCGTGGCCCCCAGGGCCACAATACCCCCGTTCACCCTGAGCCTGTCGAAGGGCGTACAATGAGCGTGGAGGCGCTGACGGATGAGCACATTCACATGGCCCCTGCGGATTACAAACCTTGACGGAGAGCGTTCGATGGACATCGACGCCTTTGTCGATACGGGGGCGTCCATGACGACGCTGCCCGCGCCGATGCTGCGAGAACTCGGCGTGGAACCGGTCGCCAGGCAGCAGTTCACGATCGCGAACGGGCAGCGCATTGAGCGCGACATTGGATACGCCGTCGCCACGATTGGCGACCAGAGCCTGATAACATACGTCGCTTTCGGAGACGATGACTCGCCCCTTCTGCTGGGCGCGCTGACCCTTGAAGTCTTTGCCTTGGCAGTTGACCCCCGCGCAGAAACCCTCGTCCCCCGTGAACTGATCATGTATTAGGGGCCGCTCCCTCCGTCATTCCGGCGTAGGCCGGAATCCACCGCGTGGCCCGCAGGGCCACATCCCCTCCGCTCATCCTGAGCCCGTCGCCCGTCCCCTCACCCCGAGCCTCGTCCCGTCCGTTCACCCTGAGCCTGTCGAAGGGTCACATGAACGGACAGCACTCCCGTCATTCCCGCGAAAGCGGGAATCCATCGGGAGCGGTAAGGGAAGCGACGAAACGGTTAAAGAGGTCGAATTTCCGACTCAAACGTAAATAACGCGGCAGTGGGGACATCCATGGCTCTGGCAATGGCGCGGATGTTCTTAAGCGACGGGTTGCGAACGCCTCGTTCGATACCGGACAAATAGGTTACGTGGACACCGGCCCGGTGAGCCACATCTTCCTGTGTGGAACCTTGTCGCGTCCTTAGTTCGCGTATGTGTCGACCAAAAGCGGTCTGATAATCGTCCACTTGACGCGGACGCTACCAAGACATAGACTATCCGTCCATAGACTATAAGTCTACTTACCCAGTTTGAGAAACCTGTGCCTACGCTCAACGTTCCCAACCGCACCTTCTATAACGGGGACAACCTGGACTTTCTCCGCGCCCTCAATAATGAGTGCGTGAACCTCATCGCCACCGATCCGCCGTTCAACAAGAACGTGGACGCGTTTGTGGGCAAGAGCGGCGCATCATTCAAAGACCGCTGGCGGTGGGAATCGGACGTTCAAGAAGAATGGGTAGACCAGATTGAGGACAACTGGCCTGCCGTTGCTCGGGCAATATCCTTTGCGCGAGAGACGTTCGGGAATGACGATATTGCGGCATTCATGGCATGGCTGAGTATCCGACTCATCGAGATGCACCGCGTCCTCGCGCCGGATGGCAGCATCTACTTGCATCTCGACCACACAGCGCACGCCTACGTCAAGGTGCTCATGGACGCCATCTTTGGGCGTGACAACTTCCGTAATGAGATTGTCTGGGGGTATCGGACGCAGGGCGTGGCTATGCGTTGGTGGCCGAGGAAACACGACACGCTATTGTTCTACACGAAAGGGGACGAGTGGGTGTTCCATCCTCAGATGGAGCGCCAGATTTACGCAAAGCCATTCCGCCACACAAAGACTGACGAACAAGGTAAACACTACGTGGACACTTACTTGCGAGATGTATGGGATCACGATGAAACCCGTCCTGTGATTAGTCAGAGTAAAGAGCGCCGCGGCTACCCCACACAGAAGCCTCTCGCCTTATACGAGCGCATCATCAAAGCGAGCAGCAAAGATGGCGATATCATCCTTGATCCATTCGCCGGATGCGCCACTACTCTTGTGGCGGCCGAGAATCTGAATGAATTGGAAGAGGATCTCAAACGGCAATGGATCGGCGTAGACATCAGCCCGGAGGCGTTGAAGCAAGTCCGTGAGCGGATGCTGCAAACCCCGCTTGGCGCAGACGTGCCCATCAACGTCTTGTCATGCACGTTGTCTCATTCGCATGAATCGGGGCTGTGCAATAACCTGCCTGAACGGACGGACGACGACGACACGCTCCCCACGCCGACGCTCCGAGTGAGGATTCAACGTCCGCGTGAGGCGTGGGAGAAGCTAACACACAGTCAGATACGCGGCCATCTCACAGAGGCGCAGACGGTGGCGGGAATGGTTGTCTGCGCGGGATGCGGCCGCGGACTAGAATCTGCATTCATGGAGCTTGACCACATCCAGCCAAAGAGCGAGAGCGGGGTGGACAACATCACGAACCGCATAATGCTCTGCAAACCGTGCAACGGGTACAAGAGCGACCGTTTGACGTTGAAAGGTCTCCACGCCGACAACAAGAAGAACGGCTGGATGCACGATGAGAGTAAGGCCCGAATCGCACAGAGTTTGGCGAGGGACAAGGCAGAGACCGTCCGTCAACAAATGACGCAAGGCGGCTAACGCGCGTCCCCCCCCGCTCACCCTGAGTTTGTCGAAGGCCCGCCCCTCTCTCGAATGCCCACTAAGACAAGGGCCATCATCACAATTGCCCGCGCGCCTTCAACTCCGAGGGCAGCAGCGCGGCATAGATGGCATCGTGGGCGGGCGTGGGAACGTGATGGTGCTGCCCGAGCCGGGGGATCACGCCAACCTGCGCCTCCAACTCCGACGGCCTGCCGGACGCGATATCGCGCTGCATGGACGCCGTCCCATCCACGGGCGCCAGGTCCGCCAGTTTCATGGCGCCCTCAACGGCGTCGGACTGCAATGTGACCCCTTCCGCGGCGGCGACGGCAGCTATCTCCTCCATGCACGACTCCAACAGTTCCCGGGAACGCGGAACGGATCGAAAGACGCCAATCGGCACGCGCGTCACCGCGCCCACCCCTCCCAACGGCCCCACGAAAAGCACCTTCTCCCACAGCGCCGCGCGAATATCTGCGCGAGCCGTGGCGAATATCCCGGCATCCGCGAGCGCGGCGCGAATCTGCTCCACCTGCTCTGATGCGCTGCCGTCCAGTTCTCCAATCGTGACGGTCGGCGGCACGCCCGTGTGCCGCACAACGCCCGGCTCGATGATATCCGTGAAGATGCGGCACGTTCCGCCGATGACATGGCCGCCGGACACCTCTGCGACAAGCTGGTCCGGTGCTTCCACTCCGTTCTGCAGGGGAATGACCGTTGTGTTCGGGCCGAGCATCGGCCCAATCGCGACGGCCGCCTCGGGCACCATCCACGTCTTGACCGTCACGAATACCACATCAACCTGCCCCACGTCCTCCGGGTTATTGGTCGCGGAGAACGCATCCGATGGCAGGTCCGCATCCCCTTCAGGGCTTTCAATGCGGAGTCCCCTCGTTTGCAGGGCGTCAAGATGCGGGCCGCGGGCGATCAGAGAAACGTCATGCTTGCCTGTCTCGATCAGCCGTCCGCCGAAGTACGCGCCAACCGCCCCCGCGCCAAAGACGGCGATCCTCACCGCGCGTCCCTACGCCGTGCCGAATTGGCGATCACCCGCGTCGCCGAGGCCGGGCACGATGAATCCATTCTCGTTCAGCCGCTCGTCGAGACCGGCGATGTGGATGCGAACGTCGGGATGATCGCGCTGCAGCCGCTCAACACCCTCCGGCGCGGCAATAAGACCGATATAGCGAATGCGCTGCACCCCCCATTCCTTGAGCAGGTCACACGCGGCGGAGGCGGAGCCGCCCGTCGCCAACATCGGGTCCATCAGCAGGCACGACTGCACATCCGGCTCGACCGGTTTATTGGCGTAGTACTGCATCGGTTCCAGCGTGCGCTCATCACGCCGCAGACCGATGTGCCAAACGACGGCGTCCGGCATCATCTCCCACAGTCCCTCCACCATGCCAAGACCGGCCCTGAGGACCGGCACCAGGCCGATGGAGCCCCGCAGGCGCTGAGCAGGCATGGTGGCGAGCGGCGTAGTAACACTTGTGGGTTCCAGCGCAAGGTCCGATGTCGCCTCATAAGCGAGCAAGATTGTGATTTCTTTAACTAGTTCTCTGAAGCGACGTGCGGGCGTCTCTACACTACGAAGTTGCGCCAGTTTGTCCTGGAGTATGGGGTGCGTCGATACAAAAACACCGGCTTTTGTGCTCGCCTGACTCATGTCGATAGTGTACCGCCTGCCCCCCTTCTACCGCACCAATCGCCCGTGCGCCATCCTGCTAAACTCAGATAGAGGAGTCCAACCTGAAATGACTTCAAGCCTTCCTGTGAATCTACCCAGCGGCAAGAAAGGCCGCGTGCTGTCCGGCGCGCGGCCAACCGGTCGTTTGCACTTGGGAAACTACTTCGGCGCACTCAAAAATTGGGTGTCGCTCCAAGACGACTACGACTGTTTTTATTTCGTAGCGGACGTCCACGCCCTTACGACGGTTGAAGACACCGTGGGCCTCAAGCAGAACACACGCGAGATGGTGCTGGATTGGCTGGCGGCGGGACTCGATCCGGATCGCAGCACCCTGTTCATTCAGTCGCGCGTCCCGGAGGTGCTGGAGCTCCACACGTACCTGAGCATGGTGACGCCGATGGGATCATTGCAGCGCGTGCCCAGCTTCAAGGAACAGTTCCGCGCCCGCGCCGACAGCATGAACTATGGCCTCGTCGGCTACCCCGTCCTGCAGACAGCGGACATCATCATCTACCTGGCAAACAAAGTCCCCGTGGGCGTGGACCAGGTCCCGCACGTGGAACTCTCGCGTGAGATTGTGCGGAGGTTCAACGGGCAGTTCGGCGAGATTTTTCCGGAGCCGGACGCCCTCCTCTCGGACACGCCGAGCATCAAGGGGACGGATGGTGATCAAAAGATGTCCAAGAGCCTGGACAATCACATCGAGTTGGCGGCAACACCGGAGGAGACGGCGCAGCGCGTCATGTCCATGGTGACTGATCCGCAGCGCGCTCGCCGAACCGACCCCGGCCGCCCCTGGATCTGTAACGTCTATGCACTCCACCAGATTTTTTCCAGTGAAGAGTACACGAAGACGGTGTACGACCAATGCACCACGGCGGCCATTGGCTGTGTGGATGACAAGCGCGCCCTTGCAGACGCGATAAATGAGAATCTCGCAGTGTTTCGGGAGCGGCGAGCCGAGCTCGCGACAAAGCCCAATCTCGTCGAAGACGTGCTCGCGGCGGGCACGGAACGGGCGCGCGCCGTTGCGATCCGAACCATGGAAGAGGTGCGGGATCGTATCGGGTTCTTCTAAGTGACCACATCCCCGGATGGGCTCCCTCTCGCCGTCACCGGCCGCACGGCGCAGTCCGTCGCGCTTGAGGCGGCGCAATACGCGGGCAAGATCCATCTCCAATACTTTCGCGGCGATCATCTCGGCGCCCGGGAAAAGCGGCACGCCGACGTCGTGACGGACGTTGATGTTGCCATCGAGCAGGAGTTACGGCGGTTGCTAATGAGGGAGTTTCCATTTGCAGGGTTTCTTGGCGAAGAGACCGGAGAATCCGAAGGCGACTCTGACTACACGTGGACGGTGGATCCCATCGACGGCACAGCGAATTTCGTCCGGGGCATCCCGCACTTCGCAACGACAATCGCCCTACTGAAAAACGGCGCGCCGGTGCTCGGTATCACGTATGACGCGATACGCAACGACACGTTCTATGCGGCCGCAGGACGGGGACTGACACTGAACGGCGTGCTGATGAAGCCCAATTACGCCACGAGCATTGAGGAAGCGAATCTCGGATTCGATATCGGTCCGGAGGAGGATCTGAACGTCCGCGCATTTGACATCATTCAATCGCTCCTGCCGATGTTTCGCGTACGGCTCATGGGTTCAGGAGCGCTGGGTTTCGCGTATGCGGCTGCCGGGTTAGTGGATGTCTACTTCCACTTGGCACTCAAGCCTTGGGACGTAGCGGCAGGGCTGCTCTTCATCCAGGAAACCGCCGCAGACGCCGCCGCAATCGACTTTGACGGCGCTCCGGCCACGCCGTGGAGCGGCAACTACCTCGTCGGCGCGAGCAACCTGCTGGAGCGTGTGCGCACGGCGTAAGCACTAGCGCATTCAGCCCCACCGCATCCTGCTGATGCGACGCGTTGTTACGACCTCATTCGGCGGAGCGTAACCCACGTGATGCTTGTTGACGTGATGAAGCTGAGCAGTCCACCGATGAGAATATCGATCGGCACCAGTACTGTCGGCCATGTGGACAGCATCAGGAACGTCGGGACGCTGTACGTCGCGTAGGCGCCCAATCCCAGCACAAAGCTGTTCTTCATCGCTTTGGACAGGTCCCTCTCCTTCACGGCAGGTTCGATCGCAAGATAGCTGTTGGCGAGTGCGATCAGTCCAAAGAAGATGAGCGCGAAGAGAATCTCAGTCCCGCCCCACGTGTCGATCTGCTTTCCGAAGGCGTCGAAGAGGTCGGTGTGGCCACTCGCTTCATAGAAGTTCTCGTACATGGCCACCGCCACCGGTGATAAGTTCCATCCCACATCGATAACCAGGTAGACGACAAACGCCGCGATAAATCGAATGTAGTGCATTGTTTACCTCCTATCCGCCATCGCGCAGGGTGGGCAAAAGACGGGGGCGCTGCCTCTTACGCGGCAACGCCCCCGTTTGCGTATGATCTCTCGTGTCGGCGCTAGATGTCCATCGCCTGCGCGACGCGCTCGCGGTGGTAGTCGCCATCACCGAAGGAGACCTCCCATGCCTTGAGGCGGCGCGTGAACAACTGCAGGTCGTGCTCCTGCGTGAAGCCGATGGCGCCGTGGCACTGGTGCGCCGTGGCCGCCACGCGCTGCGCGGAATCACTGACCCACGCCTTCGCGGAGGAGACCTCCAGGTCGGAGGGCAGGCCCTCGCCCAGTCGCCAAATCGCCTGGTAGGTGATGAAGCGGGAGCCGTCGACGTCCGTCGCCATGTTCGCGCAATAGTGCTGGATGGCCTGGAAGGAGCCGATCGGCCGACCGAACTGCACGCGGTTCTTCACGTACTCAACGGTCATGTCCAGGACCTCCTGCAGCGCGCCGACCATCTGGCAGCAACGCAGTGCGGCGCCCTTCTGGAGCAGCAGCCGCAGCTGGGACCAGCCGTTGCCGGCCTCGCCCAGAACGTTGGCGCCGGGAACGGACACGTTGTTGAACGTGACCTCACACTGGTTGTCCGTGGCGATGGTCTTAAGCTTGTCAACGGACACGCCGTCGGACTGTGCATCGACGAGCAGCAGCGTGATGCCGTCCTCGCCGGAGCCGCCCGTTCGAGCCGCGACCAGCAGGTAGTCGGCTGCGTGGGCATTCTCCACGAACATCTTTGTGCCGTTCAGCGTGTAGCCATCGCCGGATGCCGCTGCCTCGAGGTTGATGCCATTGGCGTCGAGGCGGGAATACGGCTCAAGAATCGCGGCGGTGGCGATCAGGTCGCCGGCGGCAATCCTTGGCAGGTACTCGGCCTTCTGCGCATCGGAGCCGGCATCGAGGATGGCGACGGTGACGAGCGCCGTATTAAAGAACGGGCCCGGCATGACGCCATGGCCAACCTCTTCCAGAAGGATGCCGAGATCCACCAGGTTCTGGCCGGTTCCGCCGTGCTCCTCGGGAACGATCAGGCCAAGCCACCCAACCTGGGCGATCTTCTGCCACATGTCCGCCGTGAAACCACGGTCATCCTCTTCCATGTCGCGGACGAACGTGCGCGGCGTCTCCTGCTCAATGAATTCTCGAGCCATCGAGCGTAGCATTTCCTGGTCTTCAGTCAGTCCCAGATCCATTTCCCCCTCCTGTTTCCCTTACTCGTTCTTGTTTCTCCCACCACTGCGGGGTTTTGTCTGCGTTCTGTATTCCGTTTTTAGCGCGGGAGGCCAAGGCCCCTTTGCGCGATGATGTTCTTCTGAATCTCGCGGGTGCCGCCGCCGATGCTTGTGCCGATGGACTGCCAGCCGCGAGCGGGCAGGAAGCCCTCATCAGGCAGCGGGAAGCGGTCGCCGTTGGTGGGCAGCAGATTGCCGTAGCCGTCCATGATCTGCGCAAGGCCCCGATAGATGTGCTGGAAGAGCTCATCACCGAAGAACTTCACCATCGAGGATTCCTTCTGGGGAATCATGCCTTCGCTCTGCATCCAGCCCACGCGGTAGCAAAGGGACCGCAGCGTCTCGATCTCAATGCGCCACTCGGCAAGGCGATGGCGAATCTCAGCACGATCAACCGGCGTATCGCCGCCCTCGTTCCGCACCATGCCGCACCAGTCGACGAACTGCTCCAGCGTGCGAAGCAACTGCGCCGGGCGGCCGATGTTGGAACGCTCAAAGGAGAGCGTCGTCATCGCCGCGTACCAGCCGCGATTCTCCTCACCGAGGATATTGTTCGCAGGCACGCGCCAGTTCTCCATGAACAACTCATCCCAGCGGTGATTGTTCGTGCCGTCCTTGATGCCGCGAACCTGGATGCCCGGCATGTAGTTGCCGTCCTCATCCTTGAGCCGCGCCAGCAAATAGGTGATGCCGCGATGCTTGGGCGCGTCCGGGTCCGTCCGCACCAGGATATGAATCCAGTCGCTTCGGTATGTGCCCCAGATCTTCTGGCCGCTGACCACATAGTCATCGCCATCGCGCACGGCTCGGGTCTTGAGTCCGGCAAGGTCGGAACCGGCGTCAGGCTCAGAGAATCCCTGCGAGAACTCGATGTCCGCGTTGGCCAGAAGCGGCAGAAACTGATCCTTCTGCCAGTCCTGCCCATGCACCATCAAGACGGGGGCGACAAGGCCGCCGCCGAGTGATGCCGGCGCATCGTGGTAGGACATCACCTCGCGATAAGCGAGCTGCTTTTCAATGGAGGCATCCTGCCCGCCGTGCTCGCTAGGCCAGTGCATGGTGTACCAGCCCTTATTGACAAGCTTCTTGGCGAATTGACGGGCCACCTCGTGCCCTGCCTCTCGCTCTTCTTCGTTGCCGTGCCAACCGGCAAGGCCGCCTGTCAGATCATAGCCCGGATTCTGCCATTCGCTCTTGACGAACTCTTCGGCCTCATCCCGGATGGCCTGTGCCTCCGCAGAAAATCGAAAATCCACTCCCCCCTCCTTTGCTCTAACCCAATTGTGGGGTTTCCGGCATTGCCCTCTTAGCGCGGTAGACCGAGGCCTCTCTGCGCGATAATCTGGCGCTGAACTTCAGTTGTGCCGCCGGCGACGCTGAGCGTGCCGGACATGAACGCGCGATTGTTCAGGAATCCTTCGTTCGGCATGTCGATGCCCTCCTGCGTTGGCAGCAGGTTGCCGTACTCCTGGAGGCCGCGCGCAAGAGTCTTCATCGTCTTCTGATACTGCACGTCCGCCCAGAGCTTGCTCATGGAGGATTCCTTCTGGGGAATCTCGCCGCGGCTCTGCATCCAGCCGACCCGGTAGGCGATCATGCGCAGGGTCTCAATCTCGATGCGGAGATTAGCCATCTGGTGGCGGAACGGCGCATCATCCAGCGGGCTGAAGCCGCGTGTCGCCTTCAACTGGCGGACAAATGCGATGTACTCCTCGATCTGGCGCTGCATCGTGGCGGGCGCCTGGATGTTGGAGCGCTCAAAGGAGAGCGTCGTCATCGCCGTGTACCAGCCGCGGTTCTCCTCGCCGAGGATGTACCGCGCGGGAACGCGCCAATTCTCCATGAACAACTCATCCCAGCGATGCCGCCCAAGCGCGTCAGGAATCTTGCGAACCTGCACGCCCGGCATGAACTCGCCGTCGGCGTCCTTCAATGGCGCGAGGAGGTATGTGATGCCACGATGCTTGGGCGCATCCGGATCCGTTCGCACCAGGATGTGGATCCACGGGTTACGGTACGTGCCCCAGATCTTCTGGCCGCTGATGAGATAGTCATCGCCGTCACGGACGGCGCGCGTCTTGAGCGATCCGAGATCGGAGCCTGCATCCGGCTCTGAGAAGCCTTGTGAAAACTCGATATCCGCGCTCGCAATGCCCGGCAGGAACTCATCCTGCATCCACTTGGGCGCCGCGAGCATCAGGACCGGAGCGACAAGACCGCCGCCCAGCGACGCGGGCGCGCCGGCGTAGGACATCGCCTCGCGGTAGGCAAGCTGAACCTCGATGGAGGCATCCTGCCCGCCGAACTCGCTGGGCCAGTGCATCGTCCACCAGCCCTTGTTGACGAGCTTCTTCTCAAATTCGTTGACGGCCTCTTCAGCCTCATCAACCTGGTGGTGCCAGTTGACCAGGATCTGGGTATCCCACTTGCCGGGTTCCCACTCTTTCCGGGTGAACTCGATGGCATCTTGCTGTATCTGCTGCGCTTCCGGCGTAAAACGGAAGTCCATGGAATCGATTCCCCCTTTTCTACAACTCGTCCGACGCCGCATGACGGCGCACAAGTTGCCCCCCTGAGTCAACCCGTGAACGATAGCACGCGCACGCCGTCAAGGTAAAGCCTCAGGAAGCCCTACGATCGTGGCGCAGAACCGATAACTCTGTACTTGACAGCCTCAGTCCTTTCCGCAAGCGGGAGAACCTCGACGACAACCCGGGACAGCCCGACGACCTCCCCATTCGCGTCAAAGCTGTAGTTGTCGCCGATAGCTCCGCTCCACGTGATGTCGTACAGGCAGTCCCGGAAGCCGTCGGCGTCACTGTCATCGCCGGTCTGTCTGAGGCACTCCGCGGCAATATAGACATCGTCATACGCAGACCCCAGGTGCCAGGGCAGGGTCACGTAGTCGTAGCGTTCCCTGAAATCCGCAAGGACTTGCTGCCCCTTCTCATTACCGGGGTCAAGGTCAGCCGTTATGGCTTTCACGCCCGTCGCGGCATCACCGGCAATCTCCAGGGCCGTCGTGCCGACTGACACGGTCTCCGCGTAGATCGGCCCCGTATAGCCCAGTTCCCTGGCCTGCTTCATGATGGAGCCTGCCGAGAACTCAGATTGGGGAGCGATGTGGAGCGCATCCGGGTTGGCCTGGAAGAGTTTGGTCAGATGCACCCGGAAATCAAGGGTGTCCGACTGATACCGCTCTGCGGCAACAACCTCGCCGCCACGTGTCTCGAACTGCTCGACTGACGTTCGCCGAACACCTTCCGCGTAGTCCGTGGTCTCCGTAATCGTCGCGAGAGTGCGGATGCCGTCTGCCCACAAGGTGTTCCCGGTGTCGATGCCGACAAAGACATCGCTTATCTGCGTGCGGAATATGTAGTCGCCGGCATTGGCGATATCGGGGTTGCTTGCAAGACCGGAAAAGAGGATGACGCCGTCAGCCTCTGCCAGGGGAGCAACGGCAAGCATGGCGCTGCTGCACGAGGGACCGAGGATGATCTTCAGGCCGTCAACTTGCGTGAGCTTGTTGTATGCGGCGATGGCATCCTGCGCGGCGCATTTCGAGTCCTCGACGACGAACTCAAGCGGACGGCCGTCAATACCGCCCGCGGCGTTGATCTCGTCGAGGGCCATCTCCTTGGCCTGGCTCGCCACCGTGCCATACGTTTCGCCGATGCCTGTCAGCGACTCCATCACCCCAATCGTGAACGGGCCCGCCTGCTCTTCCTCATCTGCCGGACTGCACGCAAGAAGAGTAAGCGCCACTACAAGGCCGATGAGAACAGCCCCAATTCGTGTGCGATTAGCGATAGAGAGATTCATTCCGGATCAATCGTGTCTCTTGTCGTTCGCTGTGTTCCCAATACGTTTAGAGGCTGCAATCCCCCTTACAGAATAACGTAGGGGCGGCCATCTGGCCGCCCCTTTGTCGGCGTCTGTTGACAGAAACTACCTCGGCAGGCCCAGTCCGCGTTGGGCGATGATGTTGGGGCCCAACGCCAATCCGCCGCCGCCGCCGAAACCCGTCGTCATGGAGAGGGCGTAGTTCGTGCCGTACTTGCCGTTGCCCGGCGCGCGGCTCTCACCCTTCAGCAACGCCCTGTAGGGGCCGATCGCCTTGGCCAACGCGGGCCAGAACGTGAATTTGGCCGTCGCCAGCGCGCGATAGCCGGAGATCGCCCCCTCCGCCTGCGGCACCTCGCCGTTCGCCTGCATCCACGCCACGCGATAGGCCAGCATCCGGTCGGCCTCCAAAGTGATCCGCGCGTCCGCAAGGATATGGCGGATGACGTCATCCTTCAGCGGCGACTCCCCGTTGAACGTCACGCCGCGCATCTCAGCCAGGTAACGATCCAGCACACCGATCAGGCGGGCAGCGCCATCGATGCCCGTGCGCTCAAAATTGAGCGTCGTCATCGCCGCGTACCAGCCGCGATTGACCTCGCCGATGATCTGATGGCGCGGCACGCGGACCTCGTCCATGAACACCTCGTTCCAGCGCCGGCGGCCGAGCATGTCATACAACGGTCGCAGAGTGATGCCGGGCATCTGGTTGCCCTCATCGTCCTTGAGCTGCATGGCGAGGTACGTGATGCCGCGGTGCTTGGGCGCTTCCGGATCCGTGCGCACCAGCACGTGGTACCAGTTGGCGAAGTGGGAGCCGGACGACCATATCTTCTGGCCGGTGACGACGAAATCATCACCGTCCTCCACGCCGCGCGTCGTTAGCGAGGCGAGATCCGTTCCGGCGTTCGGCTCGGAGAAGCCCTGCGCCCAGTTGACGGTGTTGTTTCGCATCCCGTCCAGGAACGTGTCCTTCATCCAGTCCGTGCCGTGGATCATAATCGCGCCGGCAACATTGGCCTGCGGCTGAGAGGCCGGCGCGTTGTGATAGGCCATCTCCTCCGAGTAGACAAGCTGGCGTGAGATCGGCGCGTCCTGCCCGCCGTACTCCTCCGGCCACGCCATCGTCCACCAACCGCGATCGATCAGCTTCTGTTGGAACTGCTCCGCATGGTCACGCGCGCCCGGGTTGTCATAGTCGTACGACCACACATTCATCGCGTAGGCGTCGTAATCCTTGGGGTCCCACTCTTTCGAGAGGAAATCGCGTAGCTCGGCCCGAAAAGCCTCGTCGGCGGGGTTCGTTGAGAAGTCCATCCTGCCTCCCCCCTCATCGTTGAACGATGATTCGCGATGCCGTCCTGGCGGCAGCCGCTTTCATGCGGGCAATGTAGCACTGCGCGGGAGTGGGGTAAAGACGGGTGACGCGGAGTCTTGTCTATTACAACGTGGACGTTGCGCCGATGATTGCGCCCATCACGGTGAACGTCACGACGTGATAGCCCGCGTTGATGACGAACAGAGTGGGGGATTTCTTCTCGAAGAGGTAGGTGACGGCAAAAGAAGCGGCAACGAACGCGGCGCCGACCGTAAGCCCGATGCGCAAGCCTTCAAGGATCGATGAGTCATCGCCAATGACCAGCGAGAGCACATAGGCCGCGATGAGCAGCATGACAGCGGAGCCGCCGAACATGCGGAGCAGGTTCCCTCGGTGATCGTCTTCAGTGAAGCCGTTCTCACGCATCCACGGCTTGGCGAACAGAATCGGCGAGTACCACGCCCCGCCAATCACGAACGCAACGATCGTCGCGGCAATGATACCGATATAGTTCAGATCCGTATTGAATTCCATGAGCCTATGTCCTTACTGCCACTGCTGACGCCATAGAGTGTAAAGGACACTAGCCCTGCTAGTCCGTCCGGTACACGTATCTCAAGTCAAACAGGCCGTAAAGCGTGGCCGTGCTGTTCCCAAAGACGTTGCGGACGGCGGAGATTCTCTCCCCCAAGGTCGTGTAGATGATCGGCACGTTTTCCGCCGCTATTTCCTGTGCCCGGTGATAGAACACCACACGCCTTTGGCGATCCAGTTCCCTGCTGCCATTGATGTAGAGCTCATCGATTTCGGCTTCCCACTCCGTGGCAGGTTCCGACTGGTTAGGATTCCAGAGGTGTAAGCCTTCACTGCTGTGCCAGAGGTTTATTCCACCGTGGGGCTCCGTCCCGCCCGTGAAGCCGATAACGATTGTTTCCCAATCGTACGTGGTGGTCAATTGGCCCACGATCTCGCCAAAGTCGATCGCGGTGTAGTCAACGTCCAGACCGATAGCCTGCAGTCCCTCATGAACGATTGACCCAACGGTCTCCCGGACGTGGTTGCCCTGGTTCGTTGTCAGCGCGAACTCGATTGCCCTTCCCTCGCCGTCCTCGCGAATCCCGTCGCCATCCGTATCAACCCATCCCAGGTCATCGAGAATCTCATTCGCCTTATCGATGCTGTATTCGTACTGCCGGACGTTCGGGTTATGGAAGTCGCCCGCGGCCGGGCTGATGGGCGACCACTGCGGGTAGCCGAATCCGTGCTGCGCCTCATCGATGATGCGTTCCTTGTCGATGACATGCGCGACGGCCTGGCGGAACTGTGTGTTGCTGAACCACTCACGCGTGTGAGGGTCCATGTAGGGCTCACCGGTTTCAGGGTTTTGCCCGGGGTTCATGTTGAATGCCAGGAAAGTTGTGCCGAAGGTGGGGCCACGCCGATAGATCGTAAAGTTCTGTTCCTCTTGCAGGGGTTCCAACTGCGCGTATTCCTCACCGAGTACCCCATGAATATCAGTCTGACCGGACAGGAAGTACGCAAGCTCATCCGCCAACTCCGGGACGATCAGATGCACAACCCGATCTAGGTAGGGCAAGCTGTTGCCGGAGTCGTCTTTCAGCCAGTAGTCCGGGTTCCGGGCCATGACGACGCGTTCTCCCGGGATATACGTTTCGATGGTGAACGGCCCGGTCCCGATGATGTCCGAGGGGGCGGTATTAATGTCCCACGTCTCGGCGAACGTGCCATCGTCAACATGCTTTTCGAGGATGTGTCGTGGATAGATGGCCGTGCCCATGCTCCGCAGGAAAGGAGCGAACGGCTGCGGCAAGATGCACACGACTGTATGCTCGTCCACTGCCACGACGGTCATGGGGGATTCCCGCCATGTTCCGGTCTCCTCATCAAGGTAGCGGAAATTGAAGGCAGGACGCGCGCTCGCGGGGATGTCATCGTTGTAGATGATGCGATTGAACGTGAACTCAACGTCGCGAGCTGTAAACGGCCTGCCATCGTGCCACTGCACATCGTCTCGCAGGTGGAATGTCCAGGTCATTCCATCCTCTGATGCCTCCCATGATCTCGCCAATGACGGTTCAACGCGATCGGTCAGCCATGAGGTCTCGGTGAGCCCTTCAAAGAGGTATCCCAGGACCCCGGACGATGAGGCGTCCTTCGCAATCGCCAGGTTGAACGTCAACGGATCGGAAATCGTTGCGATAGTGACTTCTCCTCCGTATTCGCCGGTAACGTATCCAAACTGCTCCGCATTCGCCTTCAGTTGATCGGGGACGGAAAGCCCCGCATCGGCATCCGGCGTGGCCGTCGGCGGCGTGATGGGGCTTGCGGTTGCCGTGGGCATGGGTGTGATGGTCGCAGTGGGAGCAATGACGCTGACGGAAGGCGCTGATTGACCGGGATCTCGCGCGCCCGGTGTCGGCTCCTCAGTCGCGCACGCCCCAAAGATGGAAACGGCGACCGCGCACGCCAACAGGATCAGCGTCAGTCGCCGTATTCGGATAGCACTCGGCAGTTTGCTCAACTCTAAGTCCTTTCTAATGTCCCAGCGCATCAATTCGCTAGTCCTATGGGGCGCTGTCTTAGCCAGGACAGAGCCGGCAACTGTCTTAGTGTAAAGACGTTTCCAGGTTTCATATCCATTCTGAGACTAAACAATTCACTATCAAACGTGTTTGCAGAGAAAATGAGACTCCCGCGCCTTTACAGCGCGGGAGTCTGGTTCACTTTTTGAGCGGCCAAAAGGCCGCATAGGTGGCTACCGAGGTAGTCCCAGTCCTCGCTGGGCGATGATGTTCGGGCCGAGCAGGATGCCGCCGCCGCCGCCGAATCCCAATGACAGGGAGATGGCGTTGTACGCGCCGTAGTAGCCGTTGTGAGGCGCCCTGTCCTCGCCGCGGTTCAGGATGCCGTAATCGCCGATGATCTTGGCAAGCACGGGCCAGAAGTGCAGCTTGGCCGTCACCTGGTTGCGAAGGCCTGAGATCGCGCCCTCATGCTGTGGCACGTCGCCGCGCGCCTGCATCCACGCAACGCGGTTGGCGAGCTGTCGGTCCGCCTCGATCGTTACGCGGAGGTCGGCCAGCTTGTGGCGAACCATCGGATCACTGAGCACCGGCTCGCCGTTGAACGTCGTCTCCTTGAGCATGTCGATGAATCGCTCCAGGATGCCGATGTGGCGAACGGGGCCTTCTGTACCTGTGCGCTCGAAGTTCAGCGTGGTCATGGCGGCATACCAGCCGCGGTTGACCTCTCCCAGAACGTACTTCTTCGGCACGCGGAGGCCGTCCATGAAGACCTCGCACCAGCGCCAGCGGCCCATCATATCGTATAGCGGGCGCAGCGTCAGGCCGTCCGGGCGATTCTCGTTTTCATCCTTCAGGTTGACAAGCAGATATGTGATGCCGCGGTGCTTGGGCGCCTCCGGGTCCGTGCGGACGAGAACGTGGTACCAGTCCGCGAGGTGCGCGCCAGACGACCATATCTTCTGGCCGGTGATGACGAAATCATCGCCGTCCTCGACGGCGCGAGTTTGGAGTGAAGCGAGGTCCGTGCCCGCGTTCGGCTCGGAAAAGCCCTGCGCCCACTCGATGTCGCCGTTCGCCATGCGAGGCAGGAACTCGTCTTTCACCTCATCCGAGGCGTGGAACATGAGCGCGCCGGTGATGTTGGACTGGGGCGAGCCGTTGGGAGCATTGGCGTATGCCAGCTCTTCCTTGTAGATGAATTGCTGGGTGATGGGATAGTCGCCACCCCCAAACTCCTTGGGCCAGGTCATCGTGTACCAGCCCTTGTCGACGAGCTTCTTCACGAACTCCTTGTCGTTCTCACGGGACTCCACGGTATCGAAGTCCCAGGAGCGGACGGACATGCTGTGTCCGTCAAACCCCTTCTCGTCCCAGTTCTTATTGATGAAATCACGCACCTCGGTCCGAAATGCCTGATCTTGTGGGTCTTCCCGAAAATCCATCGGAGCGCCTCCTGCCCCTTGCCCCGCCCCTGCGAGGCTCGCCAACGACGCCGGAGCGCCGGTAACGCCAATCTGTCACGAATCTAGGCGCACTCTAGCACCACGCGCCTATGGGGTAAAGGGGAGAACCAGGGTAGAAACGGCGGATTCGCTACTCTCCGTGATGTAAGGGCGAAATCTGTGAGTGCGGATTCGTCGTGCACTCGAATTGAAGGTGCCAACGGGCTCGCGCCTCCCAATAGGCGGCGCGCTTGAGCGCATCCTGCCGCTGCTCATGCGTCCAGCCCGCGTAGTCGAACGACGTCACGTCCTCAGGCCCATCGCGGAACCATTCCTGCCGCGCCCACCATTCAAGCGGTGTCAGCGTGCCGCGCTCATTCTGTCCCGTTAGAGCGCGATTGCAGTCCGGGCAGGCCTGCACCAGGTTGGCGAGGTGATCGCACCCGCCGCGATCGAGCGGGATCACGTGCTCCCAGTTGGGCTTGGGCCCATAATCGGTGAACGGGTCGGCGCAGTACGCGCACTGCGACCATTCGCGCTCCATCATTGCTTCGTTCACTCCCGTCTTATTCGGATTCCCACATCAATCCTACATACAGTCCTATCACCGGACACATAACAACCGAGTATTTCCCGCGTCCCAGCCCGCTCTATCCGGCCATATATACGATATTGCGCTAGGGGGACACTGTGCGTTGGCATCAATCTCGAATCTGTTCGCACCTGGGTATATCGCAGTTTGTCCGAGCGGGTACGAGTACACATGAACGATCTGTAGGGTACCTGTGCCGCAAGGGACGCGGCTCAGATCAGATGGCCTGATACAGTCACCGACGCGGAGAGGGAGTGCGGGGGCTGGGGCGTAGGCTATTGTGGGCACGGATTCGACAGTTGATATTGGAGTCGAAGCTGGAGAGGGTTCGGAAGATTCGAGATAAGCGCATATGCTACTAACAAGGAAGCTTAATCCAATCAGGATTGCAATAACTATGAAGAATCCTAGACAACCTGAAGCACCACCCGATTCTCTTGCCCCGCGTGTGCGCTCTCGGCCAACACGCATCTGTTCGACGTATGGACGTAGGGCGCTTTGGGTGTTCGAAACAGCCTCAGCGACGATTGAATCAAAGACTGCCTGAGTGACACCGCCGAGATAGGTCACACGCGCTATATGCCTCATTAGCCCGCGAAGTATACCCTCATGAGCAGCTAGATACGCATCAATCCACGCTCTTGGATGCGGCCGTTCTGATGAACGCATCCTCCCCAGTTGGAGTCCCGTTGCGCTCGCCAACATTCCAACGATTTCAACCGACAGCCTTGTAGCATGGGCCTGGGTTGGCGACGATGCGCGCTCCCGGAGCGTATGCAAGCGAGCTTGCCGCGCGGCGTCACTTTGGGTACCAACCCATGCTGCTTGCCGTGCCGCAGCCTGTGGGCTGTCTGCCTGATCACGATCCAAGGCCGCTTCGAGCGCCGCTTCAAAAGCCGCCGCCCACAGCCCATCGGGCGTGCGTTCATCACCTATGCCCGCCCTTGTCCATTCGTTGTCTTGTCGAGCGCCAATGCTCCATCCCAGACCAAAAGCCAGTTCTCCAACAGCGGTTATAGCTAATTCACTGGCTCTATAGAAGTCGTCCTCAGCAACATTGAAATACCGGTGCATCCGGTCATACGCCGCCCTTTGTTCCTCATCACGCAGAACGTCGTACGCCTCATTGATTTCCTGCATCCGGTCAACGGCGTCTGGACTCTTATTGACATCCGGATGAAACTCTCTAGCCCTTTGACGAAAGGCGGCGCGGATGTCCTCGAACGAGGCGTCCTCGGAGACGCCAAGAATCTCGTAGTAGGTCCGGTTCTGAGAGGTCATTGCCGCCTAGGGATGGAGGGGGAGGGCAGGCGGCAAGCCTACCTCGGCAAGCCCAAACCCCGCTGCGCGATGATGTTGCGCTGGATCTCCTTGGTGCCGCCCCCGAATGTGCGCCCCGTCGAGAGGTAGTGGTTCGCGCCGATGTAGCCGCCCATCGGCGACCATCGAGCCGGGCCGCCGGGGATGAGCGTGCCCATGTCCTGCATCAGGCGCGCCGCAGTGCGGAAAATTCGCTGCGTCGCCTCCCCCGCCCACACGCGGGCAAGCGAACCTTCCGCCTGCGGCATCTCACCCTTCGTCTGCATCCACGCGACGCGGTACGCCAACATACGCCCCAACTCGACATAGATCCGCAAATCCGCCATCTCATTGCGCACGATGGAATTGTTGGTAAACGGTTCCCCGTTGATGTTCGTCGCGCGGAGGTAGTCGAGAATCTTTTCCCACTCGCGGAGCAACGCTGCGGGAATGTCGACAGATGCGCGTTCGAACGAGAGCGTCGTCATGGCGGCGTACCAGCCGCGGTTCAGTTCACCGACAAGATTACGGGCAGGAATGCGCACGTCTTCAAGGAACCATTCCGACCAGCGTCGCCGGCCAAGCATGTCATACAGGGGACGCAGCGAGATGCCCGGGGATTCCATGTCAATGAGGAAGTAGGAGATGCCGCGGTGCTTGGCAGCGTCCGGGTCCGTGCGCACAAGGATGTGCCCCCACTTGGCGCGAGGATGATGAGCGGTCGATGTCCAGATCTTCTGGCCGTTGATGACGAAATCATCGCCGTCTGCGACGGCGCGCGTGGTCAATGAGCCAAGGTCTGAACCGGCATTGGGCTCGGAGAAGCCTTGCGCGAACTCGAACTCCGCGTTGGCGAGTCGCGGTATGAAATACTCTTTCTGCCAGTCCTGCCCGTGGATCATCAGCAGAGGCGCAACAAGGCCGCCGCCTTGCGCGGAGGGCGCGCCCTGGTAGGCCATCTCCTCGCGGTAGACGAGTTGGCGTTCGATGCCGGCGTCCTCGCCGCCGAATTCCTTGGGCCAGTGCATCGTCCACCAACCCTTCTGAACGAGCTTCTGCTCGAATTCATGCTGTAAAGCGAGGGCGGCGTTGTCATCAAGGTGCCACGACGTGTTCATCGTGGAGACCAGGTCATAGCCGCGGTCGTCCCATTCCCGCCGGACGAATTCGCGAACCTCCTGTCGGAAAGCCTCATCCTCTGCGGAGAACCTGAAATCCATGGCGTGTACCCCCTCACCCTTTCGCCGACTCGCGACGTTACGCGGTCATGATACCCCGCAACGTGCATTTGCGGGTAACTGCGGGGAATATCTTCTCCGGCTCTAGTTGCCGGAAGCGGGAAACGGATCAGCGGCGCTTCGTCGTTCCTGCAGTTCGAGGATGGATACATCTGCAAAGGTCTTCCCGTCCCACAGGGTCTTGACGTATATGAGGACGTCGACGATTTCGTCGTGTGTCAATTTGTCTCCAAAGGACGGCATCCCGCTCTTGAAGTCCGGTTGACTCGAGATCGCGCCGCCGTCCCTCACAATCCGATAAAGCAGGCCGTCCGAGTGATGCCACGTATGGCCGTCGCCATTGAGCGGCGGCGGGTTTAGCGTGCCGTCCGCGTTCTGAATCTGCCAATCGGGATGGCCCTGCCCCGCGGCCCCGTGGCACTCGGCGCAGTTTACGGTGAACACTTTCATCCCAGCTTCAATGAGATCTGGGGAAGATGACTGCGTGTTTTGATCCGGCGGGCCCTCCACAAAGCCGGTCGAGCAGCTTGCACTGCCGATGGCAAGAAGAAAAACGAGAACAGCCGAAACTGTAATGCTTCTTATCGACACGTGTGACGCTAACTGTCTATCAGCCCCTCTTGCGGCATGGTCCACGGGGGCTGCATCTGGCCCGCGAACATCTTTGCCCGGGGCAGCGATATGTCCGTCAGCGGCACATCAATCACGACCGGCGCGTTTCGAGACAACGCCTCAGGCAGCAGCGACGCAAGCTCCTGCGGATCGCTCGCCCGCAGGCCGACCGCCCCGAACGACTCTGCAAACTGGACGATATCAGGATTGAGCAGTTCGGTGCCGTACGCGCCGCCAAAGTAATTGTCGAGATCACGCGCGACGTTGCCATAGGCGTTGTCCCGGAACACGACTGTAACGACATTGATGCCGTACTGCACGGCAGTCGCCAACTCGGTCGCGTTGAACATAAAGCCGCCGTCACCACTCACGCACAGGACTGGCGCATCAGGACGCGCCACCTTGATGCCCATGGCCGTAGGAAACGCATAACCCAGGTTGAAGGAATAGCCGGAGTCGATGTAGGTCTTTGGCCTATTCACCCTGTAGTGGGACCGCGCGTAGTACCCAAACTGCGTAACGTCCCAGGCGATGACGGTCTCCTCAGGCAAGGTATTCCACATCATCTCCAGGATTGGATACTGCGGCTCCTCCTCGCGAACGTCGTAGTAGGCCATGAGCCTCTTCGTCACTTCGACGGCCTCTTCAGGAGACGGGCGATCCTGGGCGCCCGCCTCCGCAAGCAACGGCAGCAGCGCCTCAATCGTGGCGCCCGCGTCGCCGTGAAGGGGAATCGTATTCGCCTGAATCCGTGTCAACTCCGAGTCATCGATGTTGATATTGATAAGGGTGGACGATTCTCCGGCAGGATTGCCCATGGAGAAACGCGCGCCGACACCAATGACGACGTCGGCGGAGGCCAGCACTTCGTAAATCTGGTTCATCTCGTCCATCTCGGCGCGCGGGCCGAAGCAGGAACCGTAGGAGAAGGGATGATCGTCCGGAATCGTCCCCTTGCCTCCGCTTGAGGTGACAACCGGTATATTCGTCGCCTCTGCAAGCCGCACGAGCAGCTCTTCCGCATTCGACTGTGCCACGCCGCCGCCCGCATAGATAATCGGCAAACGCGAATCCATGATGGCCTGCACCGCGCGGCGCAAATCATCCGCGCTCGGCACGATATGTGATACAGGAGCGGGATCACGCAGAACCACATCTTCTCGCTCAACACCTGCATCGGGCGGCACCTCGATAAGAACAGGCCGCGGACGGCCCGTGCGCAACTGTCGGAATGCCTCCGTCACAGCGGCCGGCACGTCTCTCGGACGCAGAACCTGTCGCCGCCATTTTGTGACCGGCGCAACGACTCCGGCCTGATCAAAGACCTCATGAACCGCGCCCAGTTCCTTGCCGATCATGGCTCTCGGTATCTGCCCGGCGATGGTGAGAATAGGAGAGGAACGTGCATAGGCCGTCGCCAGGCCGGATGCGGCGTTATAGACGCCTGCGCCCGGCACCACAAAGAGAACACCCGGCTTGCCGGAGACACGCGCATACCCGTCCGCCATATGGGCCGCACCCTGTTCATGGCGAGTAGTAATCAGTCGCAGGCTCGGCTCGTCACGCATGGCGGCGACGATGCCGGACATATGGACACCCGGTATGCCGAACACAACCTCGACGCCGTGCCGAACGAGGGAGGCGACAAGCGCTTCACCACCGCTCATCGTCGACATGATGCAATCCTCATCAAGCCCGGGCTCTTATACCACGAGGCTCGACATGGTGTTGGTCCGCGATGGGCTGCGCTTACCGCGGAAGCCCAAGGCCGCGTTGCGCAATCAGGCCCGGGGCGAGCAGGATGCCACCGCCGCCCGCGTAACCCGTCACCATTGAGAGCGCGTAGTTGGTGCCGTACATGCCGTTGTCAGGGGAGCGACTCTCACCCTGGAGGAGAGCACGGTAGGGCCCCATAATCTGCGCCAGAGCCGGCCAGAAGTTGAACTTCTGCATCATCGATCCGTACAGATTGGCAATCAGGCTCTCGGACTGCGGCACCTCGCCCTTGGATTGCAGCCAGATGAGGCGCAGCGAAAGCATGCGGCCGGTCTCGACGCGGATGCGCAGATCTGCCAGTTGATTCCTGACCAAAGGATCATTCAGGACAGGCTCGCCGTTGAACTTGAGGTTCCTCGCCATATCGAGGAATTTCTCCAGCACAGCGACGTTCCTTGCGCCCGTGCCGCCCGCGCGCTCGAAGTTGAGCGTGGTCATGGCAGCGTACCAACCCCTGTTGACCTCGCCAATGACCTGCCGCTTGGGAACACGGACCTCGTCCATGAAGACCTCATTCCAGCGGCGCCGGCCAAACATGTCATACAGGGGGCGCAGCGTGATGCCGGGCATCTGGGCCCCGTCATCGTCCTTCAACTGCATGATCAGGTACGTGATGCCCCGATGCTTGGGCGCGGATGGGTCCGTTCGCGTGAGCACGTGGTACCAGTTGGCGTAGTGGGAGCCGGACGACCATATCTTCTGGCCGGTAACGACGAAATCGTCGCCGTCCTCAACGGCGCGCGTGGTCAGGCTGGCGAGGTCGGTGCCCGCGTTGGGCTCCGAGAATCCCTGCGCCCAATCGATCTCGTTCTGCGCCATCTTGGGGAGGAACTCGTTCTTGATGGAGTCTTCAGCGTGGTACATCATCGCGCCGGTGATGTTAGCGCTGGGGCTGCCCTGCGGCGCGCCTGCATAGGCCAGCTCATCCGCGTAGATAACTTGCCGGGACAACGGGATGCCCTGCCCGCCGTACTCCTGCGGCCACGCCATCGTCCAGTAGCCCTTCTCAACAAGCTTCTTCTGGAAGGCCTTGGCGTCCTCTCGATACTCGGCGCTGTCAAAGTCGTAGCCGAAGACGTTCAGGTCCGTGTTGTAGTCCTTGGGGTCCCATTCCCGTCGGACGAACTCTCGAATCTCCTGTCGGAACGCCTCATCTTCCGGCGCAAACGTGAAATCCATGGTTGTGAATCCTCCCCAACAGCGCGACACATGCAACGCTATTGATTCAATGTCCCGTAACTGGCCTTATTCGCAATTTGAATTGCCGTCAGCATACCACGCAAGCCGCTGTGCGTTCGGGGTTTAGAGGCGTGCCGGACTACAAGCGGAAAGAACTACCGCGGCAGACCTAGCGCCCGTTGGGAGATGATGTTCTTCTGCACCTCCCGCGTGCCGCCGCCGATGCTAAGTCCCGTTGCGAGGATGGAGTTCACACCCATGAATCGGCCGGCGGGCGCCCACTTGTCCTCCGGACGCAGCTGTCCATAGTCGTTCAGGATTGAGGCAATTCCCTTGTAGATTCCCTGGTGCAGAGTATCTCCCCACAACTTGGTCTGGGAGGACTCCTTGACCGGAATCTCGCCTCGCGTCTGCATCCACGCCACGCGATACGAGATCATCCGCGCCACCTCAATCTGCAGCCGCATGTCCGCCAGAACGTGCCGCACGCGCACGTCATCGAGCAAAAGCTGACCGTTCACTTTGGCATCACGGGCGTAATCGATAAACTCCTCGACGGTGCGCAGCATCCGTGCCGGCCCGCCGATGTTGGAGCGCTCGAAGGAGAGGTGCGTCATGGTTGCGTACCAGCCCCGGTTGAGCTCCCCAACCATGTTGCGCTTGGGCACGCGAACCTCATCCATGAAGACCTCGCTCCAGCGGCGGCGTCCGAGCATGTCATACAACGGACGAAGGATGATGCCCGGCGACTTCATGTCAATGATGAGATAGGTCAGGCCACGATGCTTGGCCGCCTCCGGATCCGTGCGGACAAGCGCCTGGCCGTAATCGGCCATCTCCGCCATGGATGTCCATATCTTCTGGCCGGTGACAACAAAATCATCACCGTCTTCCACGGCCCGCGTCTGCACGCTTGCAAGATCAGAGCCTGCGCCCGGTTCGGAAAGCAATCGGCAGAACTCAATCTCGGCGGTGGCGTAATGGGGCAGCAACTCATCGCGGTGCCATTCATTGCCGTGGTACATGAGGACAGGCCCCACGAGGTCGCTTGCGCCGGATGCGGGTGCCCCCCAATAGGCCATTTCCTCGCGGTAAATGAGCTGGCGGGAGATGGGCGCGCCCATTCCGCCGAATTGCTCCGGCCAGTGCAGTGTCCACCAACCCTTGTCGGCAAGCTTGAGCTGCCATTCCTTGACGAGGTCTATCGCCTCATGGGTGTGGAGATCATAGGACGCGATGGACGCGCCAACCGAATCATAGCCCTTGGGGTCCCATTCGGCATTGACGAATTCCCTCACTTCCTGGCGGAACGCCTCATCCTCTTGAGAAAATCGGAAATCCATCGCCGTTCTCCCCGCTTCTACATCCTCTATCAGGAAGCTATCAGCGCACCACAATCACGCTGCCAGGCCGTGTTCAGTCAATTCAAAGTGAGACCGAGAGGCAAGTGACGGTGCGCAGAATACCTCCAATCGTATGGATGCGGCTGGCAACGAGGCTGCCGACCGTGTTGAGGTCTTCTGCTTGAATCGTCGCGATGACGTCGTACGGGCCCGTCACCGCGTCAACGGACGTCATCTCAGGAACCTTCTTGAGTTCATTGACGACATCCTGCGTCTTGCCGACGGAAGTCTCTACCAGTATGAAAGCGCGTGTGGTCACTTTAACCCCCAAAAATCCAGCCCACCCAAGCCGCTAAAGGCGGCTTATTCTAGGCGCGGACGGGCAAAAGTGTCAATTGGCTGAGCCGCTGTCGAAGCGCCAGCGAAAGTACTCCGTCACGGCATCCAGGTATTCCTCTGGGTGGTCGCTGAACGCAGTGCTGTGACCGCCGGACGGGAACGATTGCAAGCGTGTTTCCGGGTGTGTTGCCGACGCCGCGATACGTTCCGAGTGATCAGCGGCGATCCTGTCGTCGTCCGCTGAGTGCGTGAGCAATAGGGGAATATCGAGTTCGCCCACGAATTCCTCAGGCTTGAGGGCCGACAGCGATATGCCATACCGCATTCGGGCCACAATCTCCATTCCCGGCTTCAGTACCCCTATCGTCCACTCCGGAAGCGGCGTTCGGTCGGCCACTTCCACTGCAAACAGGTCATCGATGTTCGCAAAGGCGCTGTCGACAACAAGGGCGCGCAGCCGCGGCTCTTCCGTAGCACCCAACAGCGCCGCAACCCCTCCCATTGAGAATCCCAGCACGCCGATGCGCTCTGCCGGAATCCCGTATCGAGTTTCAACAACATCCATCGCGCCAAGCACGTCGTAGCGCTCGTAGTAGCCGGCGGACATTATCTCGCCGCCTGACTCCCCGTGCGCCCTCAGGTCAAACATGATCACCGAGAAGCCCCTGTCACGGAGGTCTCGAATCAATGGCATGTACAGATCCGGGTCGCGGGCGCGGTTTGAGTCCAGACCGTGAACGACGATGATCGCCGAATCAGGGCCAACAGTCTGAGCAGTTCCTGGAATCCACCACCCCTTCAGTGTTATAGGCTCGTCCTCCGCCCGTTCTTCCGGCATGCGCGGCGGGAACTCGATGTCTTCATAGGCCATTTCGTAGTCCAGCGGCGTGACTTCGACCGGCTCACGCTCCGCAACCACGGCCTGCGAGACCATCGTCCAGGATGCGATAGCGATGAGAGCGACGATGATGCCCAGGGCCGCCATCAGGACGCGGCCCAAAAGGAAGAGGCTCATTCGTCCTCAGGAGCGCCGCCGGAGATTCCGGTCTCTCCCAGCAGCTCGATACGCGTCTCGTCGCCCGCTTCAAGGCGGGTCACGTCCTCCGGGCAGATCGCCAGCCCATTCGCCCGTGCCATCGCTGTCAGGATATTGGAGCCTTGCGGGCCGGAGAGCCGCGCATGCATGCGACCGTCGTCGGCACGATACACATGGGCGCGTGCATACACCCGGCGGCCGTCTTCGTTGTGGATTGGATCATCCAGCACAGCAGTGATGGATGAAGATTCCCACCTCTCGTGTCCCATCATCTTGCGCAGCGCAGGACGCGCAAGCATGTGAAAGACGACCATTGCGCTCACAGGGTTGCCCGGCAAGCCAAGGTGGGGGACGTCCCGTCCCCATGGCGCGTCAGAAGTGCCGCGTAGTATTCCGAATACAACAGGTTTGCCCGGGCGCATGCGCACTGCCCACACGCGCACGTCGCCAAGCGACTGCAGGATTTCCTTCACCAGATCGTAATAGCCAACCGAGACGCCTGCGGACGTGATCAGGAAATCGGCCTCCCGCGCCTGCTCCACATGTTTGCGTACAGATTCCTCCGTATCACGGGCAATGCCCAACGGGCGCGCTATGGCGCCCATCTGCTGCACAAGTCCCTGCACTGTGTATGTGTTGATGTCATAGATGTGTCCAACTCCCAGTTCTTCGCCAGGAGCGGCGATTTCATCGCCGGACGCGAGGATTGCAACGACGGGACGTGGGTACACAGGAACGGTCGCCATGCCCACGGAGGCCAGCACCCCGAGCCTCGCAGGCGTCAATTCCATGCCTTTCGCCAACACCATCTCACCGGTCTTCACGTCTTCACCGGCGGCACGGATGGAGGTTCCAACGCGAGGAGAGGCGTAAATCGTGATGGCGTCCAGCGGCTGTCCCTTTGCCCGACGGCTCTCCTCATCCGTGTCCTCGAAGCGAACGATTGCGTCTGCTCCGGGCGGAACCGGTGCGCCGGTCATGATACGAACAACAGCGCCTGGAGTGACGGCGGGTTCGGGCGGCGATCCTGCCGCAATCTCGCCGATCACAGGCAGCACAACAGGCGAGTTAGACGCCGCGGCCACATCCTCAGCCCGCACGGCGTAGCCGTCCATGGCGGAGTTTGGGAGCGGCGGGATAGAGATTGCGGAGCGCACGTCATCCGCGAGCACAAGGCCATTGGCATCGGCAAGCGGAACGCGCGTGGGCGTCAGAGGCTGAATGTCGGCCAGGACGCGCTCAAGCGCCTCCTCCACGAGAATCATGCCGGTGTCGGTAGTCATTGCTTCCATGCGCCTCTCGATTTGCAGGGCGCATCCACATCATGCCTGTGATCGGAGAGTCGCGCCCGTCTCTCTTTGCAGTTTATCCAGCAACTGCGCCTCCGCGACATCTACTTCAGTATCCGTCAGTGTGCGCGTTGGCGACTGCCAAACAAGTGAAAACGCGAGGGATTTCTTGCCCTCCGGCACCTGCGGGCCCTGGTAAACGTCCACGAGCGATGAACGCACGACGGATGGAAAGTCCCGGATGATGTCACTCACCATCCCTGCCGGCGCTCCGTCATCAATGAGCAGCGAGAGTTCGCGCAGCACACCGGGATAGCGGGAGACGGACTGCCACGTTCTTTCGACCTCACGGCGATGATCCAGCGCGGCATGCAGATCAATCTCATAAAGCACCACGCGGGGGGTGCGGATATCCAGCGCAGCCAGCGTATCGGGATGAACCTCGCCGATGGTTCCGAATGGCCGCCCCCCCTCGTCCGGCAGGATGTGCGCAGTACGGCCGTGCGCCAGGATGCGGTCTTCAGCGGGCTCATACACTGCGCGGACGCCGATCGCGCCAAGCAGGCTCTCAACAAGGCCCTTTGCGTCAAAGAAGTCCATCTCTTCGGAGTCGGCATCGTTGCCGCCTATCCATGAACGATTTTCCCGCGTTCCCGCAAGCACGCCGGTTACATACGTCCGTTCCTCCGGCTGATGGCGCGGGCCGTGCGGCAGATAGGCCTGCCCGATCTCGAAGAGTCGGTATGATTCCCTGCCGATGCCGCGTTCATTGTTCGCGAGCGTTCGCAGGAGGCTGCCCCGCAGTGTTGTTCTCAGATACTCCTGGTCAGGCGACATGCGATTCCAGACGCGCAGTGGGTCCTGCGGCGCGTCCCCCGGAATCGTGGCTTGCAGCAAGTCCATCGGCACGAGCGGATAGGAGATCGTTTCCCGGTTGCCAAGCCGCACAAGAATGTCGCGCATGTCGTCCTTGAGCTGTGTCAAGGGATCCGGAAGGTCAGGCTCGCCTGTTGAGGGAAGCAGCGTGACGGGGATGGCATCATAGCCGACGATCCGGGCGACTTCCTCGATCAGGTCGTCCGGGATTCCGATATCCGTCCGCCAATACGGGACAACGGCGTCGATAGTGTAATCGCCATCCGGCCTGTCCGTGGCCGTGACCTCAAAACCGAGAGAGCGCAACGTACGCTCTGAAACCTCGCGCCCCGGGTCGCTCCCCATCACCTGCTTCATGCGTTCAGAGGTCATGGTGACAACTGCAGGATCCTGGCGGTCAGGCCAGTCGTCGGCGATTCCCTTCGCAGCCGTTCCGCCACAGAGTTCAACCAGCATCTTGGCGGCGCGGCGCAGGCCGACGGGCGGGAGTGTTATCGGCAGGTTCCGCTCGAAACGTTGGGAGGCTTCCGTGCCGCGTTTGCCACCCACCTCGATACGGCGGCGCTGAACTGTGCGGCGTGTACTGGCAAAGCCGAATGACGCGGACTCCAGGATGATGTCCGTGGTGGAATCCGAGACCTCCGAGTTCTCCCCGCCCATGATGCCGCCCAGGCCAACGGGGCCATTCTCATCGGCGATGACGAGGTCTTCGGTCGAGAGGGAGTGCGTACGTCCGTCCAGCGTCATGAGTAGCTCGTCCGGTATGGCACGGCGGACGATGAGTTTGCCTCCCGCGATGGTGTCGCGGTCGAATGCGTGCAGTGGCTGCCCAATCTCCAACATGACGTAGTTCGTGATATCAACCACGTTGGAGATTGGCCGCACGCCGGCGGACTTCAATCGCAGCTGCATCCACCCCGGCGCGGGAGCAATCGAAACGCCCGTAACCAGCGCCGACGTATAGCGTGGCGCGAACTCGGGCGCTTGCAGGTCAACCAAATCCTTCGTCGTTATCGGGTCTCCGTCCTCGGCGTATTCGAGAGAGGGCACGCGTACCGGGTTGCCTGTGAGTGCTCCCACCTCCCAGGCCACGCCGAGCATGGACAGACAGTCAGGCCGGTTGGCCGTGACTTCAACATCGAGAATGACATCGCCCAGGTAGTCATCAAGCGGCGTGCCCGGAACGGCATCATCCGGCAGAACGAGTATCCCCTCGTGGTCATCCCCCAGCGCAAGCTCGCGCTCAGAGCAAATCATGCCTTCCGAGACGACGCCGCGGATCTTCGCAGATTTCAGCGTCTCCTGATTGCCCGTCTGCGGATTCGTTAGTGTCGCTCCGACGCGTGCGAGCACGATCTTTTGCCCACCCTCCACGTTCGGCGCGCCGCAGATAACCTCCAACTGCTCGGAGCCGGTGTCGACGGTGGCCAGCTTCAGGCGATCCGCATTGGGATGAGGCCCAAGTCGCTCAACGTGACCGACCAGTACGTTATCCCAGTCCCCGCCGACGCGCTCGATAGAGCCCACTTCAAGACCGGCCATCGTCAGCCGATGCGCCAGTTCCTCAGGCGTCAGATCAAAATCGACGTATTCTCGCAGCCACTTGAGCGACACGCGCATCGCGTTGTCTTACTCCGTTCGATCCGTATCGTCAGTCGTATCATCCTCGGCATCGTCAGCGGTGGATTCGGCCTCGCCCGCTAACAGGGCATCCCCCGAATCCTCAGTCTGTTCCTCACCGTGGTCGTGACCCTGGTGAGCGATGGCCTCCGCCGTGGCGAGGTCAGTCGGCCCTGCTGCCGCGTGTCGCATGGTAATGCGAAAACGCGGCGGCTTGTGGGAGGTTGACCGCACCAGATACACGTTCCCGCACGCATGGCAGTGAAAGCGATGCGGCACCAGGTTCGATGGTAGTTCACTGTGCCCTTCGTAGTACACGAGGGCATTGCAATTGGGGCAATTCTGTTGAGTGGGGACGGAACCGCCGTGTGTCGTCATGCGGCCCTCACGTCCCCCGCCCGACAGCTATTCCTAGCGAAGTTGCGCAACAGTAGCCTTCTCTAAATCCTGGATTTCCCTGACGATGCTCATTCCTTCGCCGACGGACATCGGGCCGAGCATCTCACGCTGCGCGTCCCGCAGTTTGTCCGCGAGTTCGAGGTACGTTACACCCACGGTTGCCTGCTCTGCTGCAGCGCTCAGACAACCGAGAATCGTACCGAACTCTTCAATTGAAAGTGTCAGGTCAACCATCACCTTCTCTGCTCGTTCCGTCATCTCCATCCTCCTTCCAATTATCGGAGCCCTCGCTCCTTCCCGCGCGCTATTCCCACCGAGCTAGAACTGCTCAAGAAAATTCAAATCGTTGGCATAGAAATGCCGGATATCGTCGATGCCGTGCCGCAGCATCGCAATGCGCTCCGGCCCCATGCCGAATGCGAACCCTGTGTACTCGTCCGGGTCGTAGCCGACTCGCCTCAGAACTTCAGGGTGCACCATCCCGGCGCCCATGATCTCCAGCCAACCGGTCTGGCTGCAGACACGACAACCGTCTCCACGGCAGACAAAGCAGTCAATAGCCATGTCCACACCCGGTTCCACGAACGGAAAAAAGTCGCAGCGGAAGCGAACGCGGCGATCAGGGCCGAACATGCGGCGCGCAAATGCGTACAGCGTTCCCTTGAGATCCGCGAACGTGATGCCCCGGTCAACGGCGAGGCCTTCAACCTGGAAGAAGACGGATTCGTGTGAAGCGTCCGTCGCCTCGTGTCTGAACACACGTCCCGGGATGAGCACGCGGATGGGGGGCTGCTGCGCCTCCATGATGCGCACTTGCATCGGCGACGTGTGCGTCCGTAAGAGCAGTGGACGCTTGCCGTCATCGTCCTCAATGTCCAGCCACAGCGTGTCCCACTGATCACGGGCCGGGTGGTCTGCCGGGATGTTCAGCGCCTCAAAGTTGTAATAATCCCACTCAACTTCTGGGCCTTCGACGACACGGAATCCCATCGGCCTGAACGCGTCGATGATCTCCCGCAGCGTCTGAGTCGTGGGGTGCAGTCCTCCGGAGGGGACTCCTCGTCCGGGCAGCGTCACGTCAATTGCTTCTGCAGACAGCCTCTGCGCCACGTTCGCGTGTTCCAGGATCGTGCGGCGTTCTTCGTAGGCATCCTCAAGCGTAGAGCGAACCCGATTGGCAAGTTGACCGGCCTCACGCCGATCCTCAATGGGAAGAGTCGGCAGCTGCTCCAGCAGCTTCGGGAGACGACCCTGCCGCCGACCCTGCCACGTCACACGCCATTCTTCCAGCGCATCCCTGTTAGAGATGCGCTCAAGCTCAGCGAGCGCGTTGCTCTCAACGTCCTTAAGTTCGTCGGTGAGTGTGGACATGTTCCCCGCGCTGTTGTGACTGTCCGTACTCGAAAACTGGTATCAAAAACGTCCGTCCCATGACGGACAACAGCGGGGATTATACCGTCTTTCCTATTGAAAGGTCAATCAGAGTCGGACACCGGTGAGTAAGCGGACCGTACCCGTCTCGACTTACTCCGTGTCCCCCACATCGCTCACGGTCAGGGGTGGAAAGCCGGTGCCCAAGTCCAGGATGCGGGCCTCCGTCCGAGCGAAAATCTCGAACTCCTCCGGCGTCATCCCGGAGTGCCGGATGAGGGCCTTGAGGGCGCCTCGCTTGATCATTTCCACGCCCGGAACGCCCGGCGCAACCAGAACGGGCGGGCGCTCCTCTTCAAACTCGCTCTGATGCCGGTCGCCGATCTCAACCTGGACCTCAACCGTCTCGCACGTGAGCGGCAGATTATCATCCGCGCGAGCGGCAAGGATTTCATACAGCTCATCGCCGAGATAGTCGACTGAATCCGCCGGCGGGGCCATGTCGTCTTCGGCCCACGCGGAGAGCGACTGCTGAATCGCAGCGTTGATGGCCTCAAGAGCTTCGTCTTGTGTTTCACCCTGCGCGACACAGCCCGGCAGGGCCGGACAATGCGCTGAGTATCCACCTTCAGGTTCGGGCTCCAGAATGACGGTGTAGGTCGCGTCGGACATGATCAATCAATTGTAGCCGCCAATTGAGACTGGACACCGCGCTTTTGGGCGGGCTTAGCCGTTAATCTGTGCGTATGGAATCGAGGCCGAAAATGCCTGCGCCGCCCCGCACGGGACGGCGCTTCTACTACGGGTGGGTGATTGTCGCGACGATGTTCATCGTCTCGGTCGCCCAGACAGCACAATACAACCCGGCCATCAGTATCTTCGTCAAACCGATTACCAGAGATTTCGGTTGGAGCCGCACGACTTTCTCAACCGCAATCGGGATTGGGGGGATAGTCGGCGCAGGCCTCGCCCCGTTCATCGGTCCCGTCCTGGACAGGCGCGGCCCACGGATACCGACGCTGATCGCATTCATGCTGCTCGGCGGAGCCGTGATGTCCTTGAGCCAGGTCTCGGAGATCTGGCAGTTCTATGCCGTCATCATCACGAACCGCGCCCTGAACACGGGCTTTCTATCCATCGTCGCAGGAGTGGTGGTAGCCAAGTGGTTCATTCGACGGCGCGGTCGGGCCATGTCGTTCTCTATCACGGGCATTCGCTTTGGCCAGGCGATCTTTCCGCCCTATGCGACCTTTTTCGTCCTGCGTTCGGGCTGGCAGAGCGCGGCAATCGCCCTTGGAGGATTGGTGTGGGCGATGACGCTCCTGCCGGTCGCGCTGTTCCTGCGGCGTCAGCCCGAGGACATGGGGCTGCGGCCGGACGGCGACAGCCCTGCGGATGAGGACACTGACGATAGTGGATCACCTCAGTCATACGCCGCCGACGAAGAGGAATCGTTTACCTTGGCACAGGCGCTGCGCACGCGCGCCTTTTACATGATCCTGTTCGCAACAAGTGCCCTCGCCTTCAACATCGGCGGCATCAATTTCAATCTCTTTCCGTACATGACTGACCAGGGGATGTCGGAAGCGCAAGCCGCGATGATCCTCACAGTGTGGTCGCTCATTGGCGCGACGGGATCGCTGATTGTCGGATTCGTTGCCGAGCGGATGCACGTTCGGTTCGTGATGGCGTTGGCGTTCTCGTTCGCGACGGCCGGCGCCGGGCTGCTCATCATCACGGACGATGTGCCGACGGCACTGGTTTTCGCGCTCGTGCATGGGTTGTCGTTCGGTTCGCTGCCGATGCTGATGAACCTCGTGTGGGCGGATTACTACGGCAGGCGGCACCAGGGGGCGATACGCGGGTTCACGACGCCGTTCCAGGTCATCGTGCAGGCAGGCGGGCCCATCATCGGCACACTCTCCTACGACCTGATCGATACGTACCTGCCTGCATTCATCCTCTTCGCCGCGCTCTATCTCCTCAGCGCCCTTGCGATGCTACTGGCCAAACCCGTCTCGCTTTCGGATGTGATGGCACGCCGAAGCACGCGGTGAGAACAACACGCCCAGCCGCTTGCTTAGGAATGTCCACAATTCTACTCTTGAAGCAATCACAGGCATGCCGGAGCGGTTTGGCGCGTTCCGGCCAATCACATGAAGAGTTGGAGAGATGACGACAGACACAACTGAACGGTTTACCCTGCTTCCCCCGTCAGTGAGGCCGTCACACTACGCCCTCACGCTAACGCCGGACCTGCATAACGCGACATTCACGGGCAACGTGTCGATTGACGTCCTCGTTTCGCAAATCACGAACGAGGTCGTGCTGAACGCCATTGAGCTGGAACTCGGTTCGGCGACGTTCACGCCGCGCGGCGGAGATGCTTCGGCATCGACCGGGATCACGTATAACGAGGATGAAGAGACAGCCGCCATCCGCTTTGGCGAGCCGCTGCCCGTTGGAGCGGGGACGCTTGAGATTTCATTCACGGGAATATTGAACGATCAACTGCACGGCTTCTACCTGAGCACTTTCCGTGACAAGGATGGAGTTGAACGGCGGATGGCTGCGACACAGTTCGAGGCGTCGGACGCGCGGCGGTGCTTCCCTTGCTGGGACGAGCCGGCAATCAAGGCCACTTTCCAGGTTGACCTGATCATTCCTGAGGGGTTCTCGGCCATCTCCAACAAGCTGGAGTCTGCGCCGGAGCCTGAAGGTGAGGGCAAAGAGCGAATCAGCTTCCCCACGACACCGATCATGTCCACCTATCTCCTCGCATTCATCGTGGGGGAGATGGAATTCATCGAGGCGCGGTCAGCCAATGGCACGCTAAACCGCGTGTGGGCAACCGTCGGACAGGCGGAATTGGGACGGTTCGCGCTGGAAACGTCGGTGCGTATTCTCGACTACTACAACAATTACTTCGGCGTAGATTACCCGCTTGAAAAGCTGGATCACATCGCCCTGCCGGACTTTGCGGCGGGGGCCATGGAGAACTGGGGGGCGGTGACGTACCGCGAGGTGGCGCTGCTGTTTGATCCGGCAAGCTCCTCGCCCGGCACGCGGCAGCGTATTGTTGAAATCGTTGCCCATGAGATGGCGCATATGTGGTTCGGCGACCTCGTGACGATGGCATGGTGGAACGATCTGTGGCTGAACGAGAGTTTCGCGTCGTGGATGGCAGCCAAGGCAGCGGACACGCTTTTCCCGGACTGGGCAATTTGGACGCAGTTCATCGCCACGGACGTCGCACCAGGCATGAGCCTGGACGGGCTGGAGAACTCCCATCCAATCGAATCCGAGGTGCGGAATCCCAACGAGGTCAGCCAACTCTTTGACGCCATCAGCTATGAGAAGGGCGCGTCCATTCTTCGCATGTTGGAGCAGCACATCGGCCCTGACGACTTCCGCAGCGGCCTGAACAACTACATGCGCGCATTCGCATACTCCAACGCGGAGGGGGCTGACCTATGGCGCGCGATGGGGGACGCCTCCCGGCAAGACATCCCCGGCATGATGGACTCCTGGGTCAAACAGGTTGGCTATCCCGTCGTCACGGCGGAGACGACGCGCGGAGACTCCGGCGCGGCGGTCTCACTGACACAGCGCCGTTTCCTCTACTCCGGGCCGAATGACGATGAAACGCTTTGGCATGTGCCCGTACGCATCACGACCCAGGGAAGCGATGTTGAGTCAAGGGCCCTGTTCACAGGTCGATTAGAGACGATCGATGTTCCGGCGGTGTCGGGGGATGGGTGGATCAAGGTCAACGCGGGAGGCACCGGTTTCTATCGCGTCGGCTACCAGCAGGATGAGCTTGAACGGCTGATCGCGGCGGTTCGGACGGGCGAACTGTCTGCGCCGGATCGCCTGACGCTGCTGGAGGACACGTACGCGCTGGCCCGCGCACGCCATATCCCGGCTCGCAACTACCTTGAGTTGGCACAGGCCTACACGGACGACGAGGATTACAGCATTTGGGCGGCGATGGCGTCACAACTCGGAGCTATCGAGGCCCTGTCTCGCAATGAGCCGTATCTGGAACGCTACCAGGAATTCGCCCGAGGGCTGACGCAGACTATCGCCGACAAGATCGGTTGGGAACAGCCGGAGAATGAGGCGCACCTGCGAACACTATTGCGTGCAGTAGCGCTTAGCGCGGCAGGCGGCTTTGGCGATGAGGCCGTGCTTTCGGAAGCGGCGGCGCGATTCGCGCGTTTCCTGGAGGATGAGTCATCGCTGCGACCCGACTTGCGCGCCCTCGTGTACAACCTAGCTGCGGAGCAGGGCAACGATGAGACATTCGAGACGATGAAGCGGCTGGAGCGTGAGTTCGATCTGCAGGAGGAAAAAGTCCGCATGCAGATGGCGCTCACGCAGTTCAGCCGGCCGGAGCTGCTGCAACGTGCGCTCGATATGTCCGTTGACCAGGACCAGATACGCGTGCAGGACGCGCCGCGCATCCTCATGGGGGTGGGCGGCAACCTCCGGGGCCTGAACCTGACGTGGGAGTTCATGAAGCATAATTGGCCGGAACTTGAACGCCGGTATGCAGGCGGCGGGTTCGCCATCATGCGGCTCGTTTCCATTACCGGCGCGTTCGCTTCAGAGGAGGCGGCTCAGGACGTGCGCTCGTTCTTCGAGGAGCATCCGACGCCGGCCGCTACTCGCGCTATTCAACAGTCGCTTGAGCGCATCGAACTCAACCGGCTGTGGCTGGAGCGGAACCGGGACGAACTCGCTCAGTGGCTGGCTTAGGGTGGGCGCTTATCGCCGCAGCGGCTGAAGGCGGCGATAAGTTCCCGTGCGCCATGCCCATTCCATGGGGCCAAAGCGGAATCGATTGAGCCACGCGGGCGACCACAAGAGTTGCAGCGCCCAGACGGCGAGTACAAAGAGTAAGACTCCTGCGCGGCCGATCTCCACGTCCGCCAGGAGGTGAGTCAGGATCAGGACACCAAACGCCGTCTGTGCAAGGTAGTTGGTCAACGCCATTCGACCGACGGCGATGAAGCGCTCCTTGAGCCATGCAAGTCCTCTCGTTCGCTGCCAGAGGATGATCAGGCTCATATATCCGAGCGAGGCGGGAATGGTGCCAAAGGTATTTGGCACTTCGCCGATGAATGAAACGTCGCGGCCATAGTCCGCCGCGTGGGTTATCACGACACCCAGCGTTGCAAGCGATAGCCCAACAGCCAGACCGCCAAGCGCCATTCGTCGGTAGAACCGATCGGAAAGCGCCCCTTGCATGAATCCGGTCTTGTACAGTCCCGCCCCGGCCAGAATCAGCCCCAGCGCGCGCATGAAATACGCCAGCAGAACCAGTCCGCCAAGCGATTGGGTCTCCACGCTGGCGGTGGCCAATGATTCATCCCCAGGAGTCCACAAGCCTGCCAGTGACACATCTGTCGTGTTGACCCAGGCTTGGGCAAGAAGCGACGGAATCACGGATGCCAGAAAGATGACGATGCCCAGGACAATCATTGCCCATGAGGGCAGCCTCCTCAGCAGCAATAGGACGAATGCGGAGAGGGCATACGCCGTCAGGACGTCCCCTTCCCACACGACCATATGAATGAGTCCAATGATGAGCAGGAGGATATTGCGCCATGCGTTCAGGAGAGTTGGACGCTTCTCACGCCGTGCTGCGCGTTCGATGAACAGGAAGATGCCCGCGCCAAATAGCAGGGAGAATATCCCCATGAATTTCTGGTCGACCAGGATCTCGCCAAGGATGGCGACGGCCCAGTCGAGTCCGGTATCCGACCCGCCGGCACTGATGTTCCGGTACGGAATCCCGCCGTAGCGAAAATGCACGGCGTTCATCAACAGGATGCCGAGTACGGCCACACCGCGGATGAGATCGAGGCTGAGGATTCGGTCGGATTCGGCAACAGGTCCGGTCACCGGAGCGTTCTCAGCCGAAGGTTGATTGGTCATACAGGCTAGCTCAGGCTGGTGTGTGAGGGATAGAGCTAGTAGGCGTAGATGGCGAGGCGTCCTTTGGTGAGAACGTCGCCGACGTGTTCCTTAATGGTCTGCAACATCGAGAAGTCGTCTTCGCCAACGAATGTGACGGCCTTGCCTACGTTGCCGATTCGGCCCGTGCGGCCAATGCGGTGGATGTACTCCTCCAGATTGCCGGGCATATCGTAGTTGATGACGTGGGAGATTTCCGGGATGTCCAGACCGCGTGACGCCACGTTTGTGGCGACCAGTACCTTGAGCTCACCGGAGCGGAATGCGCGCATCACCGCCTCGCGTTGGTTCTGCCGCATGCCGCCATGGATGGGCTGAACAGGCAAACGATCACGCTGAAGACGGCGCGCAAGCCGGTCAACGCCCACCTGCGTTCGACAGAAGATCAGCGTTTTCTCGCCTTCAAGGTCGGTACGGAGGACTTCCTCCAGGCCGGCCAGCTTGTCTTGAGAAGCAACCTCATAGTAGACCTGCTCAATCGTGTCGGCGGCCTCGGACTCTTCGCCAATGCCGATGTGAATCGGATCACGCAGGAAGCGCTCGATCATCCGCCGGATGAAGAACGGCACGGTTGCAGAGAAGAGGGCTGTCTGTCGCCCGCGGGGTGTGGCGCGGAGGATGCGAATCATATCCTCGGCAAAGCCGATGTCCAGCATCTGGTCGGCCTCATCGAGCACGGCGATGCGAACACTGTTGAGCTTGAGCGTGCCGCGCTGCATGTGATCCTGAACGCGGCCCGGCGTGCCAACAATGATCTGCGGCGTCTCCCGCAGGGCCTTCAGCTGCACGTCGATCTTTTGGCCGCCGTAGAGTGTGACGACTTTGATACCACGGTGCTTTGCGAGGCGGCGCAGCTCGCCCGTGACCTGCACTGCGAGTTCCCGTGTCGGCGCAAGCACGATGCCCTGCACCTCGCGGCGTGTCGGGTCAAGAAGCTCAATCATCGGGATGCCGAATGCTGTGGTCTTGCCGGTGCCCGTCTGGGCGCGTCCGACGACATCCCGTCCCTCAAACATGACGGGAATGGCCTCCACCTGGATGGGTGTGGGGTTCTCGTAGCCCATGTCATCAAGCGCTCGTCGAATCGGCTCAGACACGGCGACAGTCCCGAAGGTCTTGTCTCGTTCAAACGGTCCCGCCTGCACTTGAATACGTGGGGCGGCCTTGCGCTTACGGGTACGGGGCTCGGTTGCGCCGTTCCGGGGCGGATGCTCGCTGCGACCGTTTTCAGGCGATGGCCTCTCCTTGCGACGGCGTCGCGGCCGTCTGCGCGCGGGGATGCCGTCAGTGCGCTCTATCTTCCGGGTTTCCGTGGGCACCGGCGGCGCTGCGGAGATGTCAGATTGGGGGGGAGGCGGGAGGGTGATGGTAGACGCCGTTGGGGACGGCGGGGCCGACGTGCGGCCTAAGAATTTTCGAAGCACAAATTCCTCTTGTCCAAGCGGAGAAGCCGCCACCCACGGTGGTGTTTTCTCGGCTGAGTATCGTATCGAACTAGGGGCCCACGTGTGGGGCGGATGCTGCGGCGCGCGGTCATGCGCCTAGAATCTGTTGGCACTATGGTTCCTGAAGCAGTCTGAGCAGTAGACGGGCCGATCGCCGCGCGGCTGAAAGGGCACCTCTGCCTCTTTGCCGCAGTCGGCGCAAATCACCGAGTACATACGGCGCTCTCGCCTCTCAAAGTTACCGGCAGGCCCCTGCCCTGAGGTTGGCCCACCCGAGGTGTACGTTCCGCCGACATAGCCGCCCTCGCGGTCACGCTTGCGGGCGGCTCGGCACTCAGGGCATCGAGACGGTTCACGCGTAAAGCCCTTGCTCGCGTAAAACTCCTGCTCCCCTGCTGTGAAAACAAACTCATTTGAACAATCCCGACACGTCAGTGTCTTGTCGGCCATCGTCATACTGTGACTCTCCTCCTGTGCGCTGATTCATCCGACGACCACGATTCGCACGTGATCACCAGTCGGGGCCCGTCGCCCATAGGGTTTCCACGTAGGTTGCCCCGATTCTCAGCGCCCAAGGATGCTGTGGCGGTTTCTGGCCGACTCAGTGGTTGGTTCAGGCGATTGTGCGGTCGATAGTGTCCTGAAACACCTATATCAGTTGAATTATAGCAGACTGAGGTGACGCAAGCGGCGCGGATGACGATGCAATAACGTCGTCTTGCCCCCACAGACAGCATTCACTAAGCTTGACGGCGAGGCAAGCTGCGTTTACTCGAGCTGCGCGGATAGGATGTGGTGTGGCGCTGCTTATCGTTGTAGAGCAGGAAGGGGCAGGCAATGGATTTTCGATTTTCAGCCGAGGATGAGGCACTCCGCCAAGAGGCGATAGAGTTCACCCGGCGTGAGTGGGACTCCAAGGGAATGGGCGACGGCCAGGGCATCTACTACGCCCTCTCCTGGGATCATGAGAACCACGAGCTTGAAGCTATGATGAGCGGCTTCGAGAAGAAGTTGGTCGAAAAGGGCTGGTGGACAATGCACTGGCCGACGGAATTCGGCGGCAAGGGCGCGGGCATCGAGACGCAGATGGCGTACCGCGAGGCCATGGTCTATGCGGGAGCGCCCGCCACGCTTGGCGGCGGACTGGTTGCTCCGGTTCTGATGGTCCACGGCACGGACGAACAGAAGGAGTATTTCCTGCCCCGCATCGCGAACGCGGATATCTCCTACATCTCGCAGGGGTTCTCCGAGCCGGACTCCGGTTCAGACCTAGCCAGTTTGCAGACACGCGCCGTGCGGGACGGCGACGACTACGTCATCAATGGACAGAAAATCTGGAGCACGTACAAGGCCGAGTTCATTCATATCCTTGTGCGGACGGACCCGGAGCAGCCAAAGCACCGCGGTATCACGTATCTTCTCGCCCGGCTCAAGGATGAGGACGGCAACTACCTCCCCGGCATCAAGGTGAACGCTATTCCGGACGCGCTGGGACGGCATCGCTGGGACGAGGTCTTCTTTGAGGACTGGCGCGTGCCCTCCAACAACATCATCGGCGAGGAGAATCGCGGCTGGTACGCGGCGATGACCACGCTCAGCTTTGAACGCTCCAACATCGAGGGCCCTGCGATGCTCATCCGCATCATGGAGGACTTCATCGAGTACGCGAAGAACGTGCGGCAGCACGGGGATAGTCCGCTAGACAATCCCGTCGTGCGGCATCAGATTGCCAACTTGCGGCTCGAAATCGAGGCGATGAGGATGCTCTCCTACCGCGTCGGCTGGATGCAAAGTCAGGGCGAGATTCCGGTGCGCGAGGCGTCCATGACGAAGTTCTGGGGCGACGAGATCACCCAGAAGGTGTACCGCTACTTCTCCCACGTGCTCGGCGAGTACGGGCAAATCCTGCCGACGACCGAGCTGCCGCTCCAGCTGCCGGTGGGCGGATTCCTGAATTCCAACGCCACCAGTACAATCGGCATCAGCATCGCCGGCGGCACAACGGAGGTCCAGAAGAACATCATCGCCCAGCGCGGGCTGGGGCTGCCGCGATAACGGCAGACCAACTCTGGAACAACAGCGGGCGGACCACTGCCCGCCCGCGGCACTAAGGGGCTTTGGCCCCCTCCGCTACTAGCCGCTCCCGCGCCGTCTCCAAGGCCGTCGAATTGGTATCTACTCCAATCCACTGCCTACCTAACCTTTGCGCGGCGATGAGTGTCGTGCCTGAGCCACAGAAGGGGTCCAGGACGAGATCGCCAAAATTGGTGCTGGCTTCGATGATGCGTTCATAAAGAGCAAGAGGCTTCTGCGTCGGGAAGCCGGTCCGTTCCTTCGCCATGTTGTTGAGCGAGGGGATATCCCAGACATCCGTCGCGCCTTTCATGCGCCCCTTGAGTCTCTGCGATTTTGCGGGTGTCTGCGGCTTGTTGAACGTGTACCGATCCGACTTCGTATAGAAGAGAATCACGTCGTGCTTGCGGGAATAGCGCCTGGGCGACGACCCACCGAGGCCATAGCTCCAGATGATCTCATTCCTGAAGTTGCCCAGGCCAAAGACGGCGTCCATCAACTGCTTCACATAGTGACTGGACGTGGGATCGCAATGCAGATAGATACTGCCATCATTCTTGAGAATGCGCCTCATCTCTACAAGACGCACGGCCATGAAGCACAGATAGGTTGCCATGCTCTCGCCGGCGGTTTCCCTGGATGTTTCGACGACGCGCATGGCAGAGGGACAATGCTCGCGGACATGCGAAAGCCATTCAGCATCGACATCTTGTTCCCACAACCATCGGTCACTGAATTCGGCGCCAGCGGCCGGGCGTCCGGACTGCGTGCTGACGTGTCGTCCGGTATTGAACGGCGGATCAGTTGCGATCAGGTTGACTGATTCGTTCGGCAGCCCGCGGAGAATAGGCAGGTTGTCACCGAGGCGGAGGCTGCCGGATGGGGAGCCTTGCGGCGTCGACATGAATGGAGACGACTGCGGGGCTAGAACGCCGGGCCCTCCGACAATGGGAACGGCATTGCGACGTCCGGGTATTTCTCCTGGAGTTGTTTCCATGCCCGATGTGCCAACTCCTCGCCGCGCTGCAGGATATCGTCCTCATCAATGTGCAGCAGCTTGCGGTCACGCATGACCCAGTTGCCCGCGACCATGACCGCCTCAACGTCTGACGCTTGACCGTTGTTCACGAAATCGGAGATGACGCGAAGCACGGGAACCATGTGGGCGCGTCGCAGGTCCGCAATGAAGAGGTCGGCCTGTTTGCCCACTTCAAGCGAGCCGAGCGTCTCATCCATGCCCATGATGCGCGCGCCCCCGATTGTCGCCCAATCCATAAGCTTTTCAGGGGATGGGCTGAACGGGTCATCTCGCCGTACACGCTCGACAAAGTAGCCCGTGCGGACAGCCTCAACCATGTCCTCGGCCATATTATCCGTGCCGATTCCTATCACGCAGCCGGCCTCTTCGAGGTCCAGCGCAGGTGCCGCCGCGCCCCGTCGGGCGGCGATGGCAGGGTTGTTGGACACGCCGGTCCCGTGCCGCCCAAGCGCACGTATCTCGGATTCGATAATCTCGCGGCAATGCGCCACAACGAGGCGAGGACCAAGAAACTCATTCTGCTCCAAGTAGTGGGCAGGCAGCACGCCCCACGCGGCCATCACTCCCGCCACCTCCTGCTTGCTCTGTGACAGATGAATCGTATAGCCGACGCCACGCTCCTCCGCCAATTCACGTGAGCGGTGCAGCATGGCCGGAGAAACGGAGTCCGTAGTGGACGGTGAGAAATAGACCGTCAAGCGACCATCCGCTTTGCCATGCCAGGAATCATAGACGTCCACGGCGCGTTGGTATGCCTGCTCGGCCAATTCTTCAGAGAAGTCCGACGACGACTTCAGAAGCGTTCCGGCGCTGATGACGTTGTAGTTCACGTCCGTCATGGACTCGGTAAGAACGAACCGGGCGCCAGTGTCGGCCAACTGCTGCGCGTAGTTGGATATACCACGCCCCTGCTCGAAGAACGTCGTTGTGCCGCTGCGAATGCCTTCGATGGCACCGAGTAGGGCAAACACCTGCATCTCCTCAGCCGAGAGCATCGCTGCCACCTGCTCCGGAAAGCGCAGCGGTGACGGGAAACCGAGGTCCTCAAGGATTCCTCTGCTCAGCGTGGCGGTCAGGTGCGTGTGGCAGTTGAAGAAGCCCGGGAAGACGGCCTTGCCGCGGGCCGAGACTGTCTCCGCGTTGGGGTGGGCACTGACCACCTCATCCGTCGGGCCGATGGCAGCGATGTTGCCATCGTCACCGATGGCGATCGCGCCATCGTAGATGATGCGCCCATCAGGATCACTAGTGACGATGATGGTGTCCCGGATTACGGTGGCCATTGTTGTTCCTCCTAGCTCTGCGCGAGCAGGCGCGCGGCAGCCTCAATATGGGCGGCGTCGATGCCCGCCTGGGACAGCAGGTCTGCAGGCTTGCCGGAGCCGGGCATCCCTTGCACGGCAATCTTGATGACGCGCGGCGGGTTTCGAAGTCCGCCAAGCGCGCTGAGCACTGCGTCGCCGATTCCACCTTCCGCCCAATGGTCCTCGACCGTCAGGATCGTGCCCGTGTCACTTGCGGCTGCTTCAAGCGTTGCCGTATCTATAGGCTTCACGGAATACAGATCGATCAGCCTGACGTTGATCCCGTCAGCGGCCATCGCGTCAACGGCCTTGAGAGACTCATGAACGGTGATGCCGGCGGCAACGATGGTGAGCTTGTCATCGTCTGAGGATCGAAGCACTCGGGAGCCGCCTACCCTGAAGATCTCATCGGGCTCATAGAGAACCGGAGTCGCCTCACGAGTCGTGCGGATATAGGAGATGCCGTCAAGATCGGCCATTGCGGCGACAAGCTGCCCGGTCTGGTTGCCATCGGACGGATAGAGGACGGTGCTGCCGTTGATAGCACGTATCATGGCGATGTCCTCCAACGCCATCTGTGACGGCCCGTCCTCTCCGATGGAGACGCCGGCGTGGGAGCCTGAAAGCCGGATGTTGGCGCGGCTGACGGCAGCCATACGGATGAAGTCGTAAGCGCGTGTCAGGAACGCTGCGAACGTGGAGACGTACGGCGTCCATCCACGCACCTGCATTCCGACAGCCGCCGCAACTGCCTGCTGCTCAGCGATGTAGCACTCGAAGAATCGATCCGGGTGCGCCTTGCCAAAGATATCCGCGTGCGTTGAATTGCTAACCTCGCCATCGAGGGCCACCACGTCACCCCTGCGCCCGCCAATTGCCGCTAGGGCATCTCCATAGGCGCGCCGGGTGGCCATTCGTGAACCGACTTCATATTTCGGGAGGCTGCCACTCGGCGTGACCTTGAAGACGTTTGCCTCAACCGAGTTGGCGGGTGTCTGCACGGTAACCGTCGCACCTGTGCTCCCGCCGAGTTCAGCGATGGCGGTTTCCGAGTCTGTGATGGGCCTGCCGTGAAAGCCGTCCTTATCCTCAACCGCGGATGCGCCACGCCCCTTCATGGTCTTGGCAATGATGGCAGTGGGCTGTCCCTCCGTCGCGACAGCCTCCTGGAAAGCGACGTTGATGGCGTCGACGTCATGACCGTTGATCTCGACGGTGTGCCAGCCGAAAGCTTGCAAGCGAGCGGCGTATGCGCCCGTGTCCCAGCCGTACATGGTCTCACCGCGTTGGCCAAGACGATTGACGTCAATGATGGCCGTCAGGTTGTCCAGGTTCCAGTAGGCGGCGTGCTCTGCCGCTTCCCACATTGAACCCTCGGCCATCTCGCTGTCGCCGCAGAAGACCCACACGCGGTATGGCAGCTGGTCCAGCCGCTTTCCCGCCAATGCGATGCCGACAGCGATTGGCAGCCCCTGTCCCAGCGAACCTGTCGCGACATCAACCGTGGGCAGGTTGGGGACGGGATGGCCCTCAAGTCGACTGCCGATGGATCGATACGTCAGGAACTCCTCTTCGTCGATGACACCCGCGGCCTTCAACATGCTGTAGATCAGCGGGGAGGCGTGTCCCTTGGAGAAGACGAGATGGTCGTTGTTGGGGGCGTCCCGGCGCTCAAGGTCGTAACGGAGGTAATCACTGAGCAGGACTGAGGCCAGGTCTGCCGCAGACATGCTGGACGTCGGATGACCGGAATTGGCCTGAGCAGCCACGCGCACGGAATCCACCCTGAGCTGCTGCGCGAGACTCTCCCACGTTGCGACATCACCCATCGAAATGCCCTCCTGTTAGCAGTCGTTACCCCTACATTCATCATCGACTTTTTTTGAAAAGGTGTCTATCGAATTGACCCTCAATCGCCGCGCCATTGATAATGCGGCAATATCTCATGGCTGTACGCACTGTTCAGGGCCGCACACCCCAAATTCATCCGTCCGCGTGGATCGCTGAGAACGCCTACCTGATGGGCGATGTTGAGGTCCACGAGGGCGCGAGCATTTGGCCGGGCGCTGTCCTCCGCGCGGAGGGTGGACGCATTATCGTCCGACGAAACGCGGCGGTGCTGGAACGCGCAGTCATTCACGGCGGTGGAGTTGGCGCAATCTCCAGTACGACGGAGATTGGCGAGGGCGCGCACGTCGGCGTCGGCGCGATGGTTCACTCCATGGGTGTAGGACGTTTCACTCGCGTCGGCGACAACGCAACGGTGCTGGAGGCGGCGACGGTTGGGGAATGGTGCTGGATTGAGCCGCGCGCCGTCGTCCTGCCGCGAGCCGTCATTCCACACTACTCACGCGTGTCCGGCATCCCCGGCGTTGCCATTCGCACAATCAACGATTTTGAGCAGCGGATCCTCTCCGTGCAAGGTCACAATACGAACGCTCGGGCAGCGGAACATCGCGCTGCCGAGGCTGATGGAGGCTCATCAATGATTCGACCTTTCAATGGCAAGACGCCAAAAATCCACCCGACGGCATGGGTGAGCGAGGCGGCGTATGTCGTCGGAGACGTGGAGATCGGAGCGCAATGCACCGTATTCCCCGGTGCGGTGATTCGCGGCGACAGGGGAAAAATAGTCATCGGTGACCGCACGAACGTGCAGGACAACGCCGTCGTCCACGCGAACGGCGACATCACCATTGGCACGGACAATACACTCGGCCACGCAATCACGTTTCATGGCCGCAAGCTCGGCGATCATAGCCTGATTGGCAACAATTCGACGGTGTCGGAGGGTGCGGAGATAGGCGATTTCTGCGTGGTGGCGGCGGGTGGAGCGGTTGCGCCCTATGCAATCATCCCGGACGACTCATTCGCGGCGGGCGTGCCGACCGAGGTCCTGTGGCAAACGGAGCCCGCGCGTCGCGCGCAGATGGAGGAGAGCGGCGGAGCGTACTACGCCCGCCTCGCCGAGGCGTACCAGGCCGACGGCCTCGGCTCCTGGCCCCCGGGAGAAAATCCGCCCAACTAGAGCGGCTTAGCCCTGAAGTCCCTTGCCGGCAATAGCTCGCAGCGTAGCTATCCTTTCCGCGACGGGCTGTTCACGACCATAGACGGCAGTACCTGCTACCAGAAGCCTGGCTCCTGCCCGGACGACCTGTTCCGCAGTGCTATCGTTGATGCCGCCATCAACCTCCAGCTCAACGTCGAGGCCGCGCTCATCGATAATCCTGCGCATTTCCGTGATCTTTGTCTCGACCTCCGGAATGTAAGGCTGTCCACCATAGCCCGGGTTGACCGTCATAAGCAGCGCGATGGCGATGTCGTCGAGGAACGGCAGAATCGGGTCAATAGGCGTTTCGGGTTTGACGGCAACGCCCGCCTTTGCACCGGTCTCGCATACTGCGGCCACCGTGCCCGCCAGATCGGCGCACGCTTCGGCATGGACGACTATGATGTCGCCACCCGCTCGGGCGATGTGTTCAATATGCCGCGCAGGTTCCTCAACCATCATGTGGATAACAAGTGGAACAGCGTCCGCGTAAGGCTTGATCGCGCCAATCATCTGCGCGCCAATAGTAATGGGCGGCACGAAGTGGCCGTCCATGACATCGACGTGGATGAAATCCGCCCCGCCCTGCACCGCTGCGGCCGTCTCTTCACCAAGCCGGGCAAAATCCGACGCCAGGATGGACGGCGCAATCTTGATGCGGTCGTGATGCGACATTCAGGCGGTCAGCTTTCGTCCGATTGGAGACGAGCGCGCGGCAGCGATAGCCTCGCGCACCCGGTTGGGCGCTGTTCCTCCAATGACATCCCGCTTGGCAACAGCCGTTTCGACTGTGATGTCCAGCACATCCTGCTCAAAGTGCTCCGAGGCGCGGTGATAATCATCAATAGTTAAGTCACGCAGTTCTTTGCCGCTTGCAATAGCGTTCTCCACGAGACCGTTGACGATGCCATGCGCTTCACGGAAAGGGACGCCCTTCGCAGCAAGATAATCGGCCAGCTCAGTTGCCAGCAGAAAACCGCTCTCCGCGGCGGCGCGCATCCTCTCTGCGTTGAACTCCAGCGTCGGAACCATGCCCGCCATCATCTCCAGGTTGCCGAGCAAGGTATCCGCAGCATCCAGCAGAGGCTCCTTGTCCTCCTGCAGATCCCGGTTATAGGCAAGCGGCAGCGCCTTGACGCTGGTCAGGAGCGCAACCAAGTCACCCATCACGCGCCCCGTCTTGCCGCGCACCAGCTCTGCGATGTCCGGATTGCGCTTCTGCGGCATGATGCTGGAGCCGGAGGCGTAATCAGAACCAACACGGACAAAGCCGAACTCATCCGACGACCACAGGATGATCTCTTCCGCAAGGCGGGAAAGATGTGTCATCGTCAGCGCGGCGGCGGACAAGAACTCAATGATGTAGTCGCGGTCAGCGACGGCGTCCATGCTGTTGCGGCTGACGGCGGCGAACCCAAGGTCGGCCGCCAGCGCCTCACGGTCGATGGGATACGCCGTTCCCGTCAACGCGGCGCTGCCAAGCGGCATCACGTCAGCCCGGGTGAGCGCATCGCGCAAACGGCCCGCATCGCGCTCCGCCATCTCGACATAGGCCAATAGATGGTGAGCCAACAACACCGGCTGTGCGCGCTGCAGGTGCGTGTACCCAGGCAGAATGACCTCGATGCCCCGCTCGGCCTGATCCAGCAGGGCGCGGCAATAGGCGTTCATGTGGTCAAGTGCAGCCTGAATAACATCCTTCACATAGAGGCGTGTATCCGTCGCGATCTGGTCGTTGCGGGAGCGGCCCGTATGCAGCTTGCCGCCAACAGGGCCGATGAGCTCGATCAGCCGCCGCTCGATGTTGAAGTGGATGTCCTCAAGCTCCGGCCTGAACGGGAACTCGCCCGACTCAAGTTCCGCCCGGACAGACTCCAGCCCCCCGAGAATGGCGCTTACTTCATCCTCAGTCAGCACCCCCGCCCGCCCAAGCGCGCGCGCCCATGCCTCTGATCCGCGCACGTCATACGACGCCAACCGCCGATCAAACGACAGGGACGCAAGGAAATCCGCAGGGTTCGTACTTGATTGCTCCGCCATACATACAGGATAGCGGGTAGCGTCACTTAGTCTGTGACCGGCTCGGTAATCATTCCTCCGGCCTGACCCGTGCCTGTGTGCGAATCGGCAGGCCCCACAGGTGGATGAAGCCCGGCGAGGCTGATTGGTCAAAGACATCGCCCTCGTCGTAGGTGGCGAGCGCGTGCTGGTAGAGGGCGTACTCGCTCTTGCGCCCCACCACCGTCGCGTGGCCCTTGTGCAGCTTGACCCGCACCGCGCCCGTCACCGCCCGCTGGCTGCTGTCGACGTACGCCTGCAGGTCCTCCCGCAGCTGGCTGAACCACAGGCCGTCGTACACAAGCTGGGCGTATTCGCGGGAAACGGTCTCGCCGAACCGCACCTGGTCCTTCGTGAGAACCATGCCCTCCAGTGACCTATGCGCGTTGATGAGAATGGTCGCTGCGGGAGCCTCATAGATCTCGCGCGACTTGATGCCGACAAGGCGGTCCTCGATGTGGTCGATGCGCCCAACACCATGCTCGCCGCCAATCTTTGACAGCGTCTCGACGAGGTCAACAGGCGACATCTCCGCGCCATCCAGCGCGACGGGCAAACCCTCTTCAAACTGCAATTCCACGTAGCGCGGCTCATCCGGCGCCTCATGTGGCGCAACCGTCCACTCGTATGCGTTCTCCGGTGGCTCACGCCACGCATCCTCAAGCACACCCGCCTCGATGCTGCGCCCCCACAGGTTGTCATCGGTCGAGTACGGCTTTTCGAGCGTCGAAGGGACGGGAATCTCGTGCTCACGGGCGTAGGCAATCTCTTCGACGCGCGTCATGCCCCACTCGCGGGCGGGCGCAACCACCTTGAGATCGGGAGCCAGCGCGCCGACCGAAACATCTAGACGAACCTGGTCGTTGCCCTTGCCGGTGCAGCCGTGCGCGACAGCCGTCGCGCCCTCCTGCCGCGCCGCCTCAACCATCAGGCGGGCAATAAGCGGCCTGCCAAGCGCCGTCGCAACGGGATAGACCCCTTGATAGAGGGCGTTGGCCTTGAGGGCGGGAAAAACGAACTCGCGGATGAACTCATCGCGGACATCGGCGACGTGCGCACCGACCGCTCCGGACTCAAGCGCGCGCTGGCGGATTTCATCCAGGTTGTCGACGTTGCCGAGATTCGCCGTCAGCGTGACGACGTCGTAGCCGTAGTTCTCCTGGATCCACCGCACCGCAACGGACGTATCCAGTCCGCCGCTATACGCAAGAACAAGTTTCTCCGCCATTGAACCCCCACTCTGGTACCTGCACTAGAACGCCTTAGCCCCAATAGCCAAGGCACTTGGTCATTCTAGCGTGGAATGGTGGGCGGCTGATACGAAAGCTCTGAACGAGCTACTTCGCGGCTTTGGCGGCGGTGCGCAGGCAGCGGGTGCACATGCGAACCTGCGTGCGGATGCCGTCGGAATCGTACTGGGAAATCTTCTGGACGTTGATATTCCAGCGTCGACGCGTCTTGCGGTTCGAGTGGCTGACGCGGTTACCGAATTGGGGGCCGCGGCCACAGAGTTGACACTTTGCCATGGTTGCTAATCAATCGTTGCTTCTAGGATGATTCTCGCGCGCCCAAAGGGGCGGCTGCATCGTTACTACGCGAGGACGTATGCTACCAGAGTCAGGTGTGAGAGGCAATAAGGCGGGGAGGAGTGATGACGACTTCCGGCGGCGACGGAACTCTCGACGGGCAGGGGCTGCTTGATGCGTTAGCCGGCGGTGCGGAGTGGCTGCAAGCCAACGTAGACGCCGTGAATGCGCTCAACGTGTATCCGGTGCCGGATGGCGACACGGGTACGAACATGATGCTCACGCTGCAAACGGCCCTGCGTGATGCGCAGGAAAACCCCGGCGACGGCACCGTTAGCGCGATGTCCTACACCATCGGGCAGGGCGCGCTGCGCGGGGCGCGCGGCAACAGCGGTGTCATCCTCTCACAATATCTGAAGGGGTTTGCCCAGGGACTTGATCGCGTTGACACGATGGACGGGCCGGCACTCGCCAAGGGGCTGCAGGCCGCATCCGCCGCCGCGTACGGAGCCATGAGCAAGCCCGTCGAGGGCACGATGCTGACCGTCGGTCGCGAGGCGGGCGAGGCCGCAAACGCGAGCGGCTCGGCGGATGTCATCGACACCCTCCGCGCCGCTGCTGATGAAGCTGACGCTTCAACCGCGCGCACACCTGAACTGCTGCCTGTTCTCGCAAGCGCAGGCGTCGTTGATTCAGGCGGACAGGGCATTGCGGTGCTGCTGCGGGGCGCGCTCGCGCGGCTGACGGGAGAAGACCCCGGCCCCGCTTTGGAAGCTCCGACCATTTCTGCCATCGATCCAAGCCTGTACGCCGGAGGAGAAGGAGAGGCGTGGGGCTACTGCACGGAGTTTGTGCTGATGGAGCCCACGTCCAACATGGACACAATCCGCGCGACGATGGCGCTGTTCGGCGAGTCCGAGTCCATCGTGGAAGGCGATGCGCTGGTGCGTGTGCATCTGCACACCGCCGAGCCGGAGGTCGTGCTGGCAGAGGCAGAGGGCATGGGGCGGCTTGAGCAAGTATCCATCCGCGATATGGACCAGCAGCACCAGCAGTTCCTGGCAGGTCATGGAGAGGACATCGAGGACGTGGTCTGCGGCGTTGTGTCGGTGGCCGCCGGCCCCGGCTTTGTACGCATCATGCGAGGGCTGGGCGCGGGTTCCATCATCTGGGGTGGGCAGTCCATGAACCCGTCCGCGGAGGAAATCGCCGAGGCTGTAGAGTCAATCCCTGCGCCGGACATCATCATCCTGCCCAACAACAAGAACATCGCGGCAACCGCAGAGGTCTCACGGGACCTCATTCATACCAAGACCGTCACCGTGCTGCCGACTGAGTCCGTGCAGCAGGGCATTGCCGCGCTCCTGACGTACTCGGCAACTGACACCGTCCAGGACAACCTTGACGGGATGCAAGACGCGGTTGATGAGCTCCGCTGGGCGGAAGTGACATACGCAGTGCGGAACGGCCAATCCGGCGACGTAACGTACGCGGCGGAACAGCCAATCGGCCTGCTTGAAGGCGATCTGGTCGTGTCGGGCGAGACACCGGAAGCGGTGGCGCAGTCACTGGTCGAGCGCATCGCGCCGGAGGGCGAAATGATCGTCACGCTGTACTACGGCGCGGGAATCACGGAGGAGCAAGCTGAATCCGCCGCCGAGGCCGTTAGCGCCGTCTGCCCGGATGACGTAGAGGTGGAAATCCAGAACGGCGGCCAACCGCTGTATCCGTACCTCATCTCTGTCGAATAGACGCGCGCCGCTTGACAGGGGTTAGCGTTGCGCTCACGCTCACGCCAGCAACGCGGAGGGCGCGGGACACTACTCTTCCGACGGCGCCAACGGATCAGCGGGCGAATAGCCTAACATGTGCGCATGATTTCTTTGGTCTTCCGACTTCTGCTGGCGGCTGTGCCCAACCCGACGTTCTATGGTTGGCGGATCGTACTGTCCGGTTTCCTGTTGATGCTTTTCTCAACGGGCGTTGGTTTCTACGGCTTCTCGGCCTTCGTGAATCCCATTGCGGACTCAATTGCGGGCGGCAGCCGGGCAATCGTGGCGACGGCGGTTTCGATCCAGCGCGCCGAATCGGGGATCCTGGGACCGATCATGGGGTTCCTTGTCGACCGGATAGGCCCTCGAATCATTCTCATTGCCGGCTTCGTGATCGGCGGGATAGGTTTCATCCTCGTGTCCCTCACGCAGAACGTGGTTCAGTTCTACGCGGCATATATGCTCCTGGCCCTGGGGCTCGGCGCGGGGTCGTTCCTAATCATCAGCACAGCGGTCACGAATTGGTTCAACCGCATGCGTGGCCGGGCGCTGGGATTCATGTTCCTCGGGCCGGGCTTTGCGGGTTTTCTTGTGTACGGAATTGTCGAGTTGATCGAGATGTTCGACTGGAGGTACACGCTGGCCGGCATCGGGGTTGCCATGTGGGTGTTCTGCATCCCATTGGCGCTGATAACGCGGCGCGCTCCGGAGGCGTACGGACAGCGGCCGGACGGTGATCCGCCGACTGAAGAATCGTCGAGAGCGCCGGTACAACTTACAGGCGGAGGGGTGCCGGTCGGAGAGGCGGGGCTGATTGGAATCGGCAGCGTCCTGCGGAGCCCTGGCTATTACCAATACGTCCTTGCGCTCGGAATGCAGCAGATGGGGTTCTCAGCCTTGGTCATCTTCCAGATTCCGGCGCTGCTGACCTTTGGACTTTCGGCACGTGAGGCGGGTCTGGCCGTCCTGATCTGGACAATCGGCGGCCTGCCGGGCCGCCTCGCCTCGGGCTTTCTGGCCGACAAGTTCGATAAGCGGTTTGTGCTGGCGGCGGCGTTCATCATGCAGCTTGTCGGCTTGTTCTTCTTCTTGACGACGACAAATCTGAGCGGGGCTATCTTGTACGGTGTCACGCACGGCATCGGCTGGGGAATGACCACGCCTTCCCGGCTGGCGCTGCAGGGCGAGCTCTGGGGTCGGGCCATCTTCGGTCGATTGATGGGAATCCAGACGGGAACATCCGCAATCGGGTCCATCCTCTCGCCGATATTCGTTGGCTGGTGGTTTGACACATACGACGACTACAAGATGCCGATCCTGTTGCTGTTCCTTCCCTTGTTCCTGTGCATCGTGCTCATACTCACGCTACGACGCCCGCAATTCGGCTGATTTTCGCGACCTGAGCGTAGAATGCGGGCATGAGTGAGTGGCCGCGGCCGTGGCGATACATCTTCCACGCGGATATGGACGCGTTTTTCGCATCTGTCGCACAGCGCGATGATCCCAGCCTGCGCGGCAAGCCTATCGTCGTGGGTGGGCCGCCGGAATCACGCGGCGTCGTAGCAGCGGCGTCCTATGAGGCGCGCAAGCTGGGGGCACGATCCGCGATGCCGATGGCAACCGCGCTGCGTCTCAGCCCTGACATCATTCGTGTCGGACATCGTCCCGGGGGATACGGCAACATTTCGCGGCAGGTGATGACCATCCTGCGACGCGTGACGCCATTGGTGCAGCAGCTCTCTGTGGATGAGGCCTACATGGACGTGACGGACGTTGCGGGGCCGGAGATGCTGGAGCCGCTCGGCAAGGAAATCAAGAGGCGTGTGCGGCGCGCCACAGGCCTCGCCGTGACAATCGGCGGCGGCGTCAACCGGACCGTAGCGAAAGTAGCGTCACAGGTAGGTAAGCCGGACGGCCTGCTGATTGTTCCCCCCGCGACCGAGGATGAATTCCTTGCGCCACTGGACGTTTCGCTGCTGAGCGGTGTCGGGCCGGCGACGCTCCGCGCGCTGAATGCCCGTGGTATTCGCACCATGGGAGACCTTGCCACGGCGGAGGACGACTGGCTGGCCAGGGAGTTTGGTGCGCGCGGGGCCTGGCTGAAAGAGCGGTCGCTGGGTAGAGGATCATCGGAGCTTGAATTCGAGGACGAGCGGCAGGTCAAGTCCATCAGCAGCGAGACAACAATGAGAACGGACACTGCTGACGAGGAAATCTTGCTCAAGCTGGTGCGGGAGCAGGGAGCGGATGTGGTTCAGCAGATGCGGAATAAGGGACTGCGGGCACGAACCGTCCGCCTCAAGCTGCGTCTTTCAGATTTCACGACATTCACGCGGCAGCAGTCCCTGCCCCGCCCCACGGATGATGAGGCGGCAGTGCTTGGCGTGGCGGATGAGCTCTTGCGGCGGGAACTCGAGCCGGGGCGGGAGTTCCGCCTGATCGGTGTTGCGGTGGCGTCCCTGGAGCCTGCGCTTGATCAACCACAGCAGACAGAGACGGGGCCGGCGGCAGGCGGCCAGATAAGGATGAGAATCTAGTTTCGCGGTATGATTCACATGCGGCGCTGCGGCGTCGTTGTTTATATCTCGGTCCGAGTGATTCGGACCTATCCACCTGGGAGGGGATGAACTCGTGACACAACTTGCGTCTTATAACATCGTCGGCCACGCAACACCGCGGGCAGAGGGCCCGGACAAAGTGACGGGCAGCGGCAAGTACGGGATGGATCGCACACTGCCGGGGATGCTGTGGTGCAAGATCCTGCGCAGCCCGTTCGCCCACGCGCGCATCGTGAACATCGACACAACGGAGGCGTCGGCGTTGCCCGGCGTTCACATGGTGCTGACCGGCAAAGACCTGGAGGGTGTGCGGACGAATCGAGCCCCCATCAAGGATGAGCCCGCGCTGTGCTGGGACAAAGTGATGTACGTGGGCGACAAGGTGGCGGCAGTCGTCGCAGAGGACGAGGACATCGCCGAACGGGCGCTTGAGCTCATCCAGGTGGAATACGAAGAGTTGCCGGCCGTGCTGTCCGCTCGGGAAGCCGCCCAGCCGGACGCCCCCATCCTGCATCCCGATTTTGCCAACTACATCGGTGTCAAGGACGCGCCGGAGACGCCGACAAACATTGTGGTGGCACTGGATCGCGGGCGCGGCGACATCGAGGCGGGATTTGCTGAGGCGGACGTCATCGTTGAGGAGTCCTACTCGACGCCGCACCAGCACCAGGCGTACCTGGAGCCGCACTCCGTTCTCATTGACGTTGAAGAGGACGGCACGGCGCAGATATGGATGTCATGCCAGTTGCCCGCCGCCAACATCGGTGAGTTGGTGCGCGTTCTGGATCTGCCGCAAGAAAAGGTTGTCATCAACACGTCGTACATCGGCGGTTCGTTCGGCGGCAAGACGGACGCGGTGGGCGTCTACATCATGTACGAGTTCGCCAAGCGGACGGGTCGCCCCATCAAGCTGGTCTTTGATTATTCCGAGGAGTTGATGGCATCCAACCCACGGCATCCGTCCGAAATTACCATCAAGGCAGGCGTCAAGCGCGACGGGACGATCACCGCATGGCAGGCAGACGCGTACCTGGCCATCGGCGGGTATGTGTCGTATGCGCCCGTTCCCAACGGCCTGCGTGGCGTGTTCGAGATGGGCGGGGCGTACCGCTGCGAGAACGTCGCCATGTCCATCACACATACCTACGCAAACCTGGTGCCGTGCGGTTTCGCCCGGGCGCCCGGGATGCCACAAGGGCTGTGGGCGGGAGAGTCGCACATCGACCTCTGTGCCCGTGCCATCGGCATGGACCCGGCGGAGTTCCGCACGAAGAACATCACCCACGACGGTGAGCCCCTGATGAACGGTGACGAGTACCAGGCCCTGCGCGCCGACACAACCCTTGAGGAGGCGCTGCGCGAGGCCAACTACTCCAATAATCGCCCGGAAAACGTCGGAATCGGCATTGGCACCGGCCATCATTCGCAGGGCGGTGGCGCGGCGGTGTGCCAGGTCACGATCACGACGGACGGCTCGATTACCGCCCACTTCTCCACGTTCGATACAGGCGGCGGCACGTTCACGATCATCGCGCAGGTAGTGGCGGAGCAGCTTGGCGTTTCTCCGCAGGACGTTGAGGCGCTGTCTTTCTCATCGAATCAGCTTGGGCCGTTGCAGGGAATCGGCGGCAGCCGCGGCGCGCGCGTCACGAGCACCGTCGGACACATGGCGGCCTCTGATACGGCAGACAAGCTTCGACGTTTGGCCGCAGAGTTCCAGGGTTGGGATGAGGAGCGGCTGAAGTTGAGTGACGGGAACGTGGTCAACGACAGCGGCGAGACAATTGCATTCGGCGAGATTGCTACGCGGACCGGCGAGCCTATCGTCACACGGGTCGATATCCAGGAGGGCACAAGCCCGTACACGGCCTTCGGCACGCAGATCGCAGAGGTTGAGGTCGACCCGGAGACGGGTGATTTCGAAGTCCTGAAGATCACCGCCGTGCATGAGACGGGACGGGTGCTAAACCCGGTCGCGTTCTATGGTCAACTCGAGGGCGGTGTCGTGTACGGCTTCGGCGAGACGGTGATGACGGAGACGGTCTATGACGAGTCCGGCCGCGTCACTAACCCGTCGTTCGCAGACATGAAGCTCCCGACCGTTCGCGACCTGCCGGAGTTGAACGAGATTGTGCTGGAGTCGGACGTGGGCGATGGTCCGTACGCGGTACGCGGCATCGGCGAGCACACCAACATCATGACTGCCCCAGCCATCGCGAATGCCATCGAAGACGCGGTAGGCGTGCGCATCACGTCGCTGCCAATCACTGCTGAAAAGGTCTACGCGGCCCTACAGGAGAAGCGCAACGGGGAATAGATGCAGTTCCCTATTCCATCACCCTCAGCGTGGAGGGAATATCTGTGCGGCGGAGGCGGCGGAACGTTAGGAGCGGGGCCAGGCCCACCGCTATCACGCCCAAAATGATGACCGTCAATACAGAGGTTGGCGTGAAGGTGATGACCAGGCCGAGGTCGGGCGAGGTCATCGGGAATATCACCTCGACGATGTACAGGAGCAGACCGAATCCCAGGATGGATCCAACTACGGTGGCAATGACGCCGAGGATCATGCTCTCCACGACGGCCATACGCATGATGGTCCGGTAGGGGGCGCCGAACGCCGCCATCGTGGCGTGTTCGCGCCTTCGCTCGTCCATGGCGATGTTGGCGGTGTTGTAGGCGATGAGGATCGCCAGCAGCAGCGGCACCAGCTGCATCAGCCGAATTACGTTGATGAATTGATTAATCAGGTCTTCGGCCAGGTTCGCCTCCTCCACGACAGTGGCAACGGACACGATGCCGTTGATCGGAAAGAGCTGCTCCTTGATGTCGATGATGGGCGCTCCGGGGGCGGCGACAGCCGTAATGCGATTGGTGACACCGGTGACGTTGAGGATGCCCATGTGCGCGTTATCCATGTAGAGGGTGCTGCGGACGTAATGCGGATGAATGGCAATCACAGGGAGTGTCGTGTCCTGGAGTGAGAACGACGTGAGTCCCTCACGCACGGGATGAGTCAAGACGACGGAATCACCGACTTCGACGCTCAGGTCCGTCGCCGCCTTATTCGCAATGACAAGCCCGGGCTCCGCCGAGTCCAACGAGCCTTCAACCGCGGTCGGTCGCCAGATGTCACTTCCAAAATCCATAAATCGGATCAGGACATCGAACTCCTCATCCGAGTCAGGTGATGAGAGGGAGCCGAAAACGCGGAGACCGGGTTCAACGGTGTCAATCGTATCGGCGTCTCTAATTTCGTTCACGACGGTTGAATCGATCGGCAAGGGCAGGACGAGGTCGATCTCCAAACGGTCCGGATTTGAACTCAAGACCTCGTCACGGCCTTGCCCCAGGGTCTCCAGGTAGGAATCAAAGATGCCGACAAGGACGACGGTGACGGCGACGGCGGCCGCGATTCCCATGATTGTCAGGAATGCCCGGCGTGGGGCCCGGGCGACATTGCGAAACGGGAGCTGTCCGAAGGTTGAGCCCGGAGCGGGCAAACGGGTGATGAGAGGCGCGAGGCCTCCCCCTCTCGCTGCAAGGTGGCCGGTCTTGATGGCGTCAATCGGATTGACACGGACAGCGCGCCACACCGGGTAGCCGACCGCGAACAGGAGGACGAGCAGGCCGCCGGCGGTGACGATGGCAAAGATGCCGTATTGGAAGGGTGAAACCCAGATGGGCAGGGGCAAAAATTCGTTCAGGATACCCTTGAGCATCTGGGCTAAGAGCCACCCCACGATGACGCCAAAGACGATACCGGAAACGGCAATCTGCATCCCAACGATGAGCGGCCTGAGAGAAATCCTGCGCGGCGTGACCCCTAATGCCATCGCGACGCCAATCTCGCGCCGTTGTGTCTCCACCATTCGGGACGTCAAGTTGAATGCCGCAAACACCGCGCCGATCAGGATGGCAAAGGCAACAATGTTTGTCGTCTGTTGATCACCCTCTACATCCTCCGTGATGACGCGGAATGACGGATCATCTATGTCCTCGGTCACATCGAACCCAACATCGGACAGTGCGCCGCCGACGGCAGCCTCAATCTCGCGGATGACGTTGTCACGCGACGCATCATCGCTGATGCGAATGATGGCCTCGTCGACCAGCCCGGGGCGCTCGGCAACGGTCTGTACGGTTTCCAGGGAGGCGAATACCACGGCATAGCTGGCATGGGCAAAGAAGCCGCCGCCTTCCGTAAGAACAATGAAATGCTCCGGCGCAAGGAAGTGGCCGACATAGTTGACAGTGCGGCCTCCTGCGATGGATGCCGTTCCCTCCGCAGGCAGGTTGTAGGCGAGCGCGAATTTATGCTCAAGGAGAACGTTGAATTGGCCGGAGTCCGAGGGATTGAGGTCCCGGCCTGCGGTTATGTGCGCGCTGTTGACGGAGACCCCGTTCGGGTCGGCGTAGTCCATACCGACGAGAAGGCCGGGCACGAGCAGTCTCTCGGTGGTCACATCTCCGGTCTCGGCGTTCTCCACTTCATAATCCAGTCTGAGCTGAGTGGGGATGGACAGCCGCTCCTCGATGCCCTCGATAGCATCGGCGGAGGGGATGGCCTGGATAGCACGGGTGAGATTGCCCTTTGGGACGAAGCTGTTGTCGCTGAGATTGACCCGGAGGTCATACATCCGGGTGGCTTCAAAGCTGGCGCTGTTGGACGCCCTTCGCCACTCCGCCATGCTGTTGAACGAGGCGAAGCTCCCGATGCCCAGGCCAATGACGAGGGCGATAGTGACCGTCTGGATCCAGCGCGAACGCAGGTCGCGCAGAGACCATTTGATCAGCAAGCGGAGTGTCATTGATCAGGCCCGACTACCAGCGCAGATCGGAGATGGCGGCGCGTCCGCCCTCAGGCGGCCCATCATGCACGATGTTGCCGCTGCTCAACTCGATAACCCGATCCGCCATGCGGGAAATCTCCCTGTTATGCGTGACCACCAGGATCGTCTTTCCGGATTCCGACTGTCGGCGCAAGAGTTCCAGGATCTGCGCGCCGGTGGTGAAATCCAGTTCACCGGTCGGCTCATCGGCAAGAACAACAGGATTGCCGGTGGCAAGGGCGCGAGCGATGGCAACGCGCTGCTGCTCGCCGCCGGAAAGTTCGTGCGGGAAATGAGCGACGCGCTCGCCCAGGCCAACATCGGTCAGAACATCGACGGCGCTAGACCCATTGCCGTTGCGCTTCTCGGCGGCATCGATGCCGAATTGCACGTTTTCGCGAGCAGTTAGGCCGGGGAACAGGTTGAAGCTCTGGAAGATGAAACTCACCTTTGAGCGTCGATAGGCAAAGAGCTGGCCCTTTGACGCGCCCGTGACCTCCTGCCCATCGACGCTGATGCGTCCCTCGGTGGGCGTATCCAGCGCGCCAATCATGTTCAAAAGCGTCGTCTTGCCGCTGCCGGATGGGCCGAGAACGACAACAAATTCACCCTCATTGATGGTCAGATCCACGTTTTCCAGGGCGGTGACGGTAATCGCGCCAACCTCGTAGCGCTTGGCAATACCTTCCAATTCAATCACGACTGCATCCTTACTAGTCTCCGACTCGCCCACTATACATCCGGCAGAATGCCGTGGCAGGGCCCGTCGCCACAGGGCTTGCATTATGGAACGTTCGTGCTATTCTGTATGAAGTAGAACAAAAGAGCGTGACTCATTTGCATGTCTGCGTTCAATGGCAGTAAGGGGCGCTCAAAGGGAAACAGAGGATAGACATGACGACGACACCAACGAGGTCACAGGGCAAGCCGTCAGCCGGCAGCACAGCCTCACGGAATCCCGCAACGTACGGCCCCGGGCGGTATCGGCGCGAAGTCCAGTGGGGGCTCAGGCAGACGCCATCGCCGGCGGAGCGCCGACGCGGAATCCGCCGCGCAGCTTAAGTAATCTACTCAAGCGCTGTCTCAACCGGCCGGGTCCCACGTGCGTTGACAGGGGACGGGGTTGTTGGCATTGTGCCAATAGCGTCCGAACGGACGCGCGGGGACCATTCGGAGGTTGATGTGACAAGCGCATCTCAGGGCACGGTGCAGATCGTGACCGACAGCACGTCCGATATCAAGCAGGAAGATGCCGAGCGAGCCGGAATCACGATTGTTCCGGCATATGTCTTCTTCGGCGAAGAACAGTTCCGCGACGGTGTCACCATCGGCGGTGGAGAGTTCTATCGCCGTCTGCAACAGCGAGGCGCTTTCCCCAAGACAGCGCAGCCCTCGCCGCAAGATTTTGCGGATGCATTTGGAAAGCTGGCGCCCAACGGCCCTGTTATGGCGTTGACCGTTTCATCAAAGATGAGCGGAACATACAATTCGGCGTTAATCGGCAGGGATATGACTCTGAAGGATCATCCCAACGCCGTCATTGAGGTGGTGGACTCCCTGCTTGTCGCGATGGGCCTTGGCGTTCTCGCGCAAGGCGCGGCGCAAAGGGCGCGAGACGGCATGGGAATCGAGGAGCTCGCTGAGTGGGCGCGCGATACTGCTAGCCGAACCAGCCTCTATTTCGCAGTCGATACCCTGGAGTACCTGGCACGCGGGGGCCGAATCGGCAAGGCGCAGCGGTTCCTCGGCGGTCTGCTTAGCGTCAAGCCGGTCCTGGAGTTCCGCGACGGCGAGGTTCACCCGTTGGAGCGCGTACGCTCTCGCGCGAAGGCCCACGCCCTCCTTGAATCACTCGCCCTCAAGAGTGGAACCCCTGAGCAAATCGCCTATGCAAGTACGACAGATCACGATCGGGCGCGCGAGATGGCGGACCGCGCCAAGGAGCGCCTTAGCCTTGATGACGTGCCCGTTTATACCATCGGCGCGGCGGTGGGGACCTACGCGGGTCCGGGGTGCGTCGGCGTTGCTATAGTCTCATCGCCGGGACAGTGACGGGGATTCAACCATGACACAGGGCCGCTTGCCTGTCGGCCCCGGCCACGCATCCCGAAACGAGTCGTCATCTGCCCCTGCGGCACTCGACGACCGTGTCGCGCGCAAAGTGGAGACAATCCGTCACGTTCTACGCCTCGAGCGCGACCAGAACTATGCGAACCGCGCCGTCATCGGCGGTCTGGACGCGTTCCTTGAGAGATGGATTGAAGACCCGGACATCAAGCGCGCGTTGGAAGACGCCAGCATCGGTTTGCCGAGCTATGACGGCCTGCGGCCGGACGGGCGCGCCGCGTGGGTGCGCGAAACACTGGAACGATTGCGAGATTCCGAGCCGGACACGGATTCGGAGCGCCCTGCCATGGCGGACAACGTGGAACATCGGCAGCCTCCGCCACGCATGGATGTGCCGCCCGACCCGGGGTGGGATCGATTGGAAGAAGTCTCGACTACTCGTTCGAGAACGGAGCATCGATCCCCGGCAGAAAGAATCGCGCCTCCCAAGCCAACGCGGCGCAAAGCCGCGAAGCCTGCCCAAAAGGTAACGCCGGTTAAATCGCTCGACGATCCCCTGGATGCGCCATCACGCATGAAAGCCGGCCTCAGGAAGCTGGGCGTTGAGACGTATCGCGATGCACTGTGGGCCTTTCCTCGGCGGTACGTGCCCGTCTCACCCATTGCGCAGCTGTCCTACGGAGAGCAGACGGCGATCTCCGTCCGTGTTGAAAGAGCGGGCGGAGGCGGCTACACGAGGGGCCGGCAGGTGATGCGCGTCGAGGCGGCGGTCAGCGATGCCACAGGGCAGGTGAAGGCGGTGTGGTTCGGCAACCCGTGGGTCCTGAAGAACCTCAAGAAGGGGTCGCGGCTGCTGTTAATCGGTCGGCTGGGGGAGTATCGCAGCCGTGCGCAGTTCCAGGTAGAGACGTATGAGCAGCTTCGGTCTGAGGACAGCATGGATGCGGGCGAGTTGGTGCCCATCTACCCGCTCACCAAGGGGGTGACGCAGAGCGGAATGCGAAGGCTTATCGGCCCGGCGGCGGAACGGGCCTTGCCGCTCGTCCAGGAATTCCTGCCCGATGACATCATTCGAACGGCGAAACTGCCGGGGCTGCAGCAGGCTCTCGGTCTTATCCATCACCCCTCGGATCTATCTGATGATGAGCGGGCGCGCCGTCGGTTGGCATTCGATGAACTCTTCCTCCTCCAACTCGGTCTGCTGGAACGGCGGAAGCAGCAACAGCGAGAGCTCGGCGCGCCGATCCCGCGCAATAGCGAGACCGTCGACAACGTGCTGAGCGCCCTGCCTTTCACGCTGACAGCGGACCAGGATCGTGTTGTAGAGGAAATACTCACGGACATCGGTGGGAGCGCGCCCATGATGCGGCTCTTGCAGGGCGACGTGGGCAGCGGCAAGACGGTCGTTGCGGCGCTGGCCCTCGTAACAGCCGCGGCAAACGGGTTCCAGGGCGCGCTGATGGCGCCGACCGAGGTGCTTGCGGAACAGCATTTCCGTACACTCACGGGCGTTTTCAGCCACGGAAATCGGGAGGCAAACGACGGGGGGCCCTATCGGGGCTTCAGCGGAATCCTGCCGGACAGGCCGCTCCGCATCGCTCGCTTGACGGGCAGCATGGCGGCGGGCGCAAAGTCGCAGCTGCACGATCTCATCGCGCGGGGCGACGTTGATATCGTCATCGGTACGCACGCGCTGATACAAGAGGGGGTCGCGTTCAATAATCTCGGCCTAGCGGTGGTGGACGAACAGCACCGGTTTGGCGTGGAGCAGCGGGCCTCACTCCGCAACAAGGGCTTTGCTCCGCATCTGCTCGTCATGACCGCAACGCCCATTCCGCGCACGCTGGCGCTCGCCATCTACGGCGATCTGGATGTTTCAACGATTCGCAAGATGCCGCCGGGAAGGCCGCCTATCAGGACTGCCATCGTCCCGCCGCATGAGCGCGAGCGAGCGTATGGGTTCATCCGTAAAGAGGCGGCGGAGAGGCGGCAATCGTTCATAATCTGCCCGCTCGTTGAGGAGTCCGAGGCCGTGGCCGCCAAAGCTGCGGTGGTGGAACATGAGCGCCTTTCACGGGATGTCTTTCCTGATCTCAACGTCGGGTTGCTTCATGGCCGGATGCGGCCGGCTGAAAAGGACCGCGTCATGGAAGAACTCCACGGCGGGGATATTGACGTACTTGTCTCGACGGCGGTCGTGGAGGTGGGCATCGACGTGCCCAATGCAACAGTGATGATGATTGACGGAGCCGACCGCTTTGGCCTGTCTCAACTGCATCAATACCGGGGACGGGTGGGACGCGGCACGGAGAACAGCTATTGCATCCTCGTCTCGGAGTCCGACACGGAGGAGGTCAACAAGCGGTTGGAGGTGATGGAAAGGACGCGAGACGGGTTCGAGGTGGCGGAGGCGGACCTTCAGTTGCGCGGGCCCGGAGAGTTGCTTGGCACGCGGCAGAGCGGGCTGCCTGACCTGCAGGTCGCGACATTCGCCGATCTGGCGCTTATTGAAGAGGCACGGCGTCATGCGCTGGCCGTCACGGCGGATGACCCGGACTTGTTGCAGGACAAGCACGCGCCGCTGAAGGAGGAGCTGCGGCGCTTCTGGGAACGGGCCAATGACACGGGAGACAGCGCCTGACCGTTACTGCCTGTGCCCGAATGGGGAAAGCGTCCTGCTCAGGATGACGGGTGGTGGCATACTTTAAGTTCCCATGATCAAGGACACCATCTCTGACATGCTCTCCGAGGCGCTGCGCCGCGCGCAGGCCGATGGCGCGCTGCCCGCGCTTGAGCACCAGGACCCCGCCGTCGAGAGGCCCCAGAACCAGGAGCACGGCGACTACGCCTCCAGCCTGCCGCTCAAGATGGCACGATCCGCGCGTATGTCTCCGCTGGCTATCGCGGAGATCCTGCGGGAACGCCTACCGGAGCAGGAGGAGGTCACGTCCGTGACCGTCGCGCCGCCCGGATTCGTCAATTTCGGGTTGGATGACCGCTGGATTATGCAGCAGGTGGGGACGATTCTCGCTGAGGGAGACCGCTTCGGACACGGAACCCGCGGCACGGGCGTCAGCGCACAGGTTGAGTTCGTCAGCGTGAACCCAACGGGCCCCGTTCACGTGGGCCACGGACGCGGCGCGGTACAGGGCAGTGCTGTCGCGAACGTGCTGGAGGCGTCCGGTTACACCGTCCAGCGCGAGTACTACATAAATGACGCCGGCAGCCAGATGGACAACTTCTTTGAGTCCCTCCACGCGCGGTATCTCCAGGCTTTGGGCAGAGATGCGGAGTTTCCCACGGAGGGCTACCACGGCGCGTACCTCGTGGAACTTGGTCAGGAGCTGGCCTCGGAGTACGGCGAGCAGTTCGTCGACGGCGAGGACGGCATCCGTGAAATCGGCGAAATCGGCATGGCGCGCATGATCGACTCCATCCGCGAAGACCTCGAACGCATCGACGTTCGCTTTGACCGCTGGTTCAGCGAGCGCTCCCTGTTCGCGGACGGAACATACGAGAAGGCAATCGACGAGGTCCGCGCAAACGGCTACACGGCCGAGCGCGAGGGCGCGGTCTGGTTCACCGGCACTGATCTGGGAGACGAGCGCGATAGCGTGCTGGTGCGGCAGACGGGCGCGCCAACGTATTTCGCCTCGGACATCGCCTACCACTACGACAAGTTCCTCGGCCGGAGCTTTGACCGCGTCGTCAACGTGTGGGGCGCGGATCATCAGGGACACGTTCCGCGCATGAAGGCGGTGGTCAAGGCGCTGGACGTGGACCCCGAACGACTGCAATTCATCCTCGTTCAGCTCGTCACCCTCAAGCGTGGAGATGAAGTCGTGCGGGTGTCCAAACGCACGGGCGACATCATCACCCTGGCGGAGGTCATCAGCGAGGTGGGCCCGGATGCCTGCCGCTATTTCTTCCTGGCGCGGTCGGCGGATTCGCAGATGGATTTCGATCTTGAACTGGCCAAGAAAGAGGCGCCGGACAACCCCGTCTACTACATCCAGTACGCCTTTGCCCGCATCTCATCCATCCTCCGCAACGCGCGCGAGAACGGCATCGACCCGGACGATGCGTCCCAGGCCGCCAACTTCGACGCGCTGACTGAGGAGGCAGAGCTTCAACTGGCCCGCACCATGCTCCGCTTTCCGGAAGTCGTGGAACTATCCGCACGCAACCTGGAGCCGCACCATCTGCCGCACTATGCCTATGAACTCGCCACGGCATTCCATGATTTCTACACGAAACATCGCGTTCTGGGAGAAGAACCGCACGTCACGCTGGCGCGGCTGCGGCTCACGCAGGCGGCGGGGACGGTTCTGCGGAACGCGCTGACCCTGATGGGGATGAACGCGCCGGAATCCATGTAACCCTCCGCTGAGCCTTCCCTCTTGACGGGGGAAGGTCAGGATGGGGGTGGCCGGCCCACATTACTTTGCATAACTAGGTATTGACCCCCGTCTGTAAGCGGTTCATTATCGTCTAGTACTAATACACATGCAGACGGATAGCCATGCAGACGGGGAGGAGGCTGGCTAATGACGAATCGCATCACGTTTCTACTGCTCGCGCTTGTGGCGGCAGCGTTCCTTGTCGTTGCGTCGGCGTGCGGAACAGCATCGGATGATGAGGACGACACATCTACCGACACATCCGGCGAAGACACGTCCATGGATGACGACATGGACGATGATATGAGCGATGACATGATGACCCATTCCGTGAGCGGCGTACCGGTTGATCCGAACGCGCGCTACGGTGGGACGCTGATCATCGCGACGACGTCCGAAGGCCCAACGTTCAGCAACTGGGAGGAAGCAGCCGGAAGCGCGCCGCATTACGGCCACCCGGTGGGCAACATGCTTGTTTCCAAGCAGGACTGGGGCAACAAGGAGAACTTCATCAACGGGGACTACTGGACCATCGTTCCTGACCTTGCCACTGACTGGGAGCAGGCGACGGACGGCCTGACGTGGACGTTCAATCTGCGTGATGGCGTCGCATTCTCCGATGGTGTCGCCTTCTCGTGCGCGGACATCGAGTTTGCGTATGACACGCTCCGCACGGGCGACGGCCTGCTGCGCAATCCGCGCTCGGCACACTTCGCGTCCCTCACGGACACGACATGCGCCGACGACCTGACGGCCGTTTTCCATCTGGAGCGCCCGAAGCCTTCGCTGCTTGAAGTGATCGGGCTGCCGTACCACGTAGTCAAGCCCAGCCATCTCTATGCCGATGACATGAATCGGATGCGTGAAGAGCCCCCGATCGGCACCGGCCCCTTCGTTGTGGGAGACTGGATCCCCGGCGAGAAGATGGTCATGGAGCGCAAGGACGATTACTGGGACCAGCCGTTCCCGTACCTTGACTCGATTGAGATCCTGATTCTCAACAACCAGGCGCAGGTTGCGGGCCTCCGCTCCGGCCGCATCCACATCGGCGGCAGCGCCGGCGGGTGGAACGGAGCGAATGCAAACACCCTGCTGCGCGAATGCGACATCTGCCAGAAGTGGGCGTCAGCCGTCCACCCCGGCATGATGTTCTCCGTCATCCCGAACTTCAATCGGGAGCCGTGGAACACGCAGCCCGTGCGTGACGCCATCAGCCTGGCGATTGACCGGAACCGGCTCATCAAGCTCGGCTACAACGACTGGATTGCCCCCGGGACCGGCGGCCCATTCCTCCCCGGCAGCTACTTCGCGCTGCCTGAGGAGCGGCTGAAGGCCATCACGGGCCACGACTACAGCGATCCCGAGGCGAACAAGGACCAGGCGCGCCAGATCCTGGCGGACGCCGGCTATGAGCCGGGCGAGCTGCAGGCCACGATGATCTACGCCCCGTTCTACGGCGTGTACGCGCCCACCGTGCTTGAGGACCTCAACGAGGTCGGCATCTCCGTCGAAAGCGGTGAGATGGAAACAGGCAACTACTACACCCGCATGAACGCCGGCGACTTCGACCTGGGCGGCCACGCAGGATGGATCGGCGGGTTTGACCCGGACTTCATCCTATATGAGTACTTCTACACCGGTTCCGGCAGGAACTACGGGCAGTACTCCAACCCTGAGTTGGACAGGCTGATCGACGCGCAGTCCGTGGAGCTTGATCCTGAGCAGCGGCGAGAGTTGGCCTGGCAGGCAGGTGAGATCGTCCTGCGCGACCAGGTTCGCACGCTTGGCGGCTTCCAGCTGGCGATTCCGGTCTTCTCCGATCGGGTGGCTGGTGTGATGCCGACGGTACCCTCACAGTCCTACGGCAACTTCTACCGCCACGCGCACACCTACCTGCTGGAGGACAACTAGCTAAAACGGACAACCCGACAAACGCGAGCCATCGCAGGCTCGCAGAATAATCGAGTTGAAGGGGGCGCCCACCGCGGTGGGCGCCCCTCTCTATTCCCTACCGCTCATGCACCCCCACCCCAATCAGCGTTACGATGGATACTGGTCTGTATTGATGGCGTGCGCCCGTAGCTCAGTGGAGTAGAGCATCGGTCTTCGGAACCGAGGGTCGCGGGTTCGAATCCTGCCGGGCGCGCCACTATTCTGTTCCCACGGATACAATGATGATGGCGCCAGCAAGCGGACGGGGAGGAAAGGTCAGATGGTAAAGTCGGCCCAGCGGGATAAGGCGCAATCGGGCGCGTACATTTTGCTGACCGGAATGGTTGAGCGCGAGGACGATCAATACGTTTCAATCTGCCCGGAACTTGGGGTGGCCAGCTGCGGCGACACCGTTGAGGAAGCGTTTGCGATGCTTGCGGAGGCCATTGAGTTACAACTGGAAAATCTCACCGACATGGACACGTTGAATGACTTTCTGCGCGAATATAACGTCCGAGTAGAGTACGAGCCCCCACCTTACCAATACCGTCCCCGGATTCCTGTCGCCGAGTCCACGGGCGCAAATGGCCGCATGTACCAGTTCTTCCGAACGCCCCTGCCTGCCCGTAGCTCAACGGAGTAGAGGGTAGTCGGTCTTCGGAACCGAGGGTCACGGGTTCGAATCCTGCCGGGCGCGCCACGTTATTCCCACACTTGATAAGGGTTTCGAATAACGACTCCGCAGCCGCTTCGTGTCACAATGAGGACAAGATGCTACGGGCTAGTGCTGGAGTGAGATATTGAAGACAGAGACCATTAGCTTCAAGGAGTTAGTTGACCACGCCGCATCGGGCAAGCTCAGGCTTCCTGAGTTTCAACGAGATTGGAAATGGACTCGGGCGAAGGTCATGCGCCTTTACGATTCAATCCGAAAAAACTATCCGATTGGAGCGTTTCTTACGCTTGAGTCATCTGACAGATTAAATCGTCGCCTAGGCTCTTTGACCCCGTTGTTGAAGCCACTGACCCAATCGACGCATATGTCCTTGATGGACAGCAGCGTATTACTGCTGGGCTCGCGCTTTATAGGGGGCTTGGATCGTCACAGTATTTCTTGAATCTAGGTTACCTGTGGGATAAGGCAGTCGACGTAGCTCCTGATATTGCCGACCCGGATGTTCCAACCGCCGACCACTCCCGGGAGAATTTGCGCGCTTTGGCAGAGGATCTTGACGAAGACGACAAGTACCTCGTTGCCCGCCGTCGCAACAACAATCCGATTGACCTTGTCGACTCACACTTGCTATGGACTGCCGCACTTGCTGATAACGATTTGTTTGGGGATGCGAAAGAGAGGTATCTGAAACAACATCCGAATCGTCGCAAATTCTTGGAGAGATTCATTGACACTTATTTCAAAATCGGGATTCAACCCACAGTTCCACTGACGGAACTTGATGAGGGAATGCCAATTGAGGCGATAACTCGCGTGTTCGCGACTCTCAACACTTCTGGCCAGCGATTGACTCCTGTTGAAATTGTTGTTGCGGTTCTCTATTCACATGGTATTCACCTGAGACAAGACATAGATGAATTTAAGGAGCTATCGGCTTACTACCGGCACATAGACGCAAATGGTGAATTGCTCCTGCAAACGGTAGCATTGCTGGAACAAGAGAATCCTAAGAGATCTTTATTGCCAAAGACGATAACGCATGTCAATTACAGAAAACGGAAGAATGATGCGATTGACGCGCTAGACAGAGTCGGAGAATTCCTGACGAATCGCCTTGGGGCCGGGTTAGACCACACAGGTCAGCTGATTCCGTATCCTGCAATTCTGCCCCCGCTCGGTATCGCACTCGCCAAAATTGAATCCGCCTACAGTGGTCCTAGCCACGAGAAAGCAAGATGGCATGACCGCCTTGAGCGGTGGTTCGTGGGTACAGTCATCAGTCAACGTTATACGGAGGCGCAGCCGACAACACAGGCAAGAGATGAACGTGAGTTGCTGGAGTGGATTGACTCTAAGGGAGAGAACGAGCCCTCTTGGCTAAAGAACGTTCGCGTAGGGTCCTTGGACACCATTAAGCCCTCCAGCGCGATCGGCAAACTCATTTCGATGCTGATAAGCAGGAGACAGCCCAAGGATCCGCTGAACAAAGAGCCTGTCGGGGGGACTGGCGTGGCCATTGTGTCAGCGCATAGTCACCACATCTTCCCCAGAGCATTCGTGGCTGACTTCTTGGGGAGTGGCGGAAGGGCACCTGATTCTGACTTGGCACTTAATGTGATGCCAATTACAGGTGATACGAATCGGAGATGGGCCAAGATGAACCCCTCTGACCAAGTCAAAGACGTTAGGGACAATTGGCCAAACGAGCTGACCACCCTATTTGACACTTTCTTTGTTGATGCTGAGTGCCTAGAACTAATGCAGCGACAAGACAAGACTCGAGAGGATTATCTCGAATTCATCAACAAACGGGGAAAGGTGATTCAGAACCATCTGGCATCTGAATGGGATTTCCTGCTTGACTCGACCCAACTGGAAGACGACGAGGAGGCCGAGTAAGCCACTTGTCCCACTTCCCTATCACTGCGCCGGTCATGCCGGTGACGGGGCGAGTGGCGGTTTAGGGTGGCCTATCGGAAAGAACATGGCAGCACCACGGGCAAGCGTTAGAAGAAAATTGAAGGAGATTCTCGCAACACGGGAATACGACATATCACCTGATGACCGCTTTGAGGGGTCGGAGGCTCCTAGGCTATATCTGGTGCATCTCCTGCGCGAACTAAAGGCGTCCGAACGGGCGCTGCCTGATGCAGGGGCATGGAAAATAGCGTTCACCGATGGAACCTCAGATTTGGCGCTATTTGACATGGAACCAGATATTGGCGGGCCGCATGCCGTCACCGACACGGAGGGCTCGATTCAGGTTGGAGGTGAAGCAGGCGCTAGATTTGCGCAATCTTGGTCACATGATGCCTTGATCAATGAATTCGCGCGTAACGCCGTTTACTTGGTCCTCGTTCGCGGGTCATGGAATCGGCAAGCGCGTCTGGTGACCTATAGGTCTGCGGAGTTCCTATGGGAACCGAGAATTACCCAACTCATCCGACTTATTGCAGATGGAACAATAGTCATCGATTCTGACGCCTTCTTGCAGGATAGTGGCAGTGCCCGAGACCACGGCACGAAGTTCCGTATAAGGCCAGATGACCTGAATTCGCTCTACTCGGCACGGGAGCCGGTGGAGTAACCCACCCACCCCCAATCCCCTATACTGTCTGAACGGGATACCACCACAAGGGAGACTCTGAGGATGGCTACTACGACGACCACAACGACAACGACCACGAACGGAGCGGCGGCGAACGGAATCATTCAAGCGCCGCGCACCCTGACGCCCCAGCAGGTGCAGCGATTCAGTCGGCATATCATCATGCCGCAGGTCGGCAGCATCGGGCAGCGCAAGCTCATGGACGCGAGCGTGCTGCTCGTCGGGGCCGGCGGGCTCGGCTCCCCGCTCGCCATGTACCTGGCCGCCGCCGGCGTCGGCAAGATCGGCATCGTCGATTTCGATGATGTCGATATCACCAACCTGCATCGACAACTCCTGCACGGGCACGACGACATCGGCCGCCCCAAGGTCGATTCCGCCGAGGACACCATCCGCGAGATCAACCCGGATGCGGAGATCGTCAAGATCGCCAAGCACATCAACTCCGAAAACGCGATGGAGATCGCGGAGGAGTTTGACATCCTCATCGACGGGACGGACAACTTCCCGACGCGCTATCTCATCAACGACCTCGGCGTGCTGATGGACAAGCCCGTCGTGCACGGCTCCATCTTCATGTTTGACGGCCAGGTGACCACGTTCCTGCCCGGGCAGGGCTGCTACCGCTGCCTCTACCCCGCGCCGCCCCCCCCCGGCATGGTCCCCTCCTGCGCGGAGGCGGGCGTGCTTGGCGTGCTGCCGGGCATCGTCGGCTCCCTCATGGCGACGGAGGCCATCAAGCTCATCCTGGGCGTCGGCAAGCCACTCGTGAACCGACTGCTCATGGTCGACGCGCTGGACATGGACATGCGGACTGTCAAGATCCGCAAGGATCCCAACTGCCCCGCCTGCGGCGAAAACCCGACGGTCACGGAGCTCATCGACTACGAAGCCTTCTGCGGCATGCCCGCGTTTGAATAGGCTTTTCTCGGCTCGCGCCCACACCCGCTCACCCTGAGCCTGTCGAAGGGTAGAATACTCACTGTCATTCCGAGCGCAGTCGAGGAATCTAAAGCGGTGATAAGCAGGCCGAGCGGGAATGACGTGTTCTGCTCTGTTGTCCAATAGGCGCGTGACTCGCACGTTAAACTAAATGAGTGAGAACAGCGCGGAGGGAAGAAGAGTGACCGATACACCAACACGGGCGCGTGAGGAAGACGGCGCCGACGACAGTGAGTGGAATGGCGAGGGCGGGGCCGGAGACCCGCATCCCATTCTGCGGCGTCTGCTGCCTGCGATGACCGCTATCCCGGGATTGAAGGTGGACCGCAGAACATTCTTGGGGAAACAACTGGATCGCCATTACGCCCAGAACAGCATCGAGGTCGGGCGGGCAATCGCGACAACGCCGCTGGCGGCCGGCGTGCCCATGGAAACGCTCGACAGGATGGCCGACGCCATCATCATGTCGCACATCGTCAAGGCATCCAGCGTTTCCTTCGCGGCGGGGCTGCCGGGAGGATGGCTGATGGCGGCGACGCTTCCGGTGGACCTTGCCCAACTCAATTGGCACGCGGTGGTATGCGCGCAGAAGTTGATGTACCTGTACGGATGGGACGACCTGTTCGAGGACGGCGATCTGCAGCTGAATGAGGAAACGGAGATCAGGATATGGCTGCTGGTCGGCGCGGTCTTCGGAGTGCGCCAGGCGACTGACAGCTTGAAAGAGATTGCAGAGGCGTCAAAGTCAAACGCCGCGTACCGCATCGCCAGGATCCGGCTGACTGCTGCGCCGCTCTATATTCCTCTCAGGTACGCGCTCTTCCGCACAATCGGCGTGCGGCTGACGAAGACTTCGTTCGCGAAAGGGATCAGCAAGCTGGTTCCCCTTGCCGGTGGTGGCATTTCGGCATCCATTACGGCAGTCTCCCTGCGCAGCATGACCAGGAACCTCAAGGAACATCTGCGAGAAATCGCGATCTGACCCTCGCTGCCATTCCCGCCCGCCTGCTGTCCGCAACACGATAAACTAGGCACATGACCGGCAGCATACTGGACACAATCGGCAATACGCCCCTCGTTGAACTGAAACGGCTTCAACCCAAGCCGGGCGTCCGCCTTTTTGCCAAGCTGGAAGGCCAGAACCCGACGGGCAGCGTTAAGGACCGCATCGCCCTGCTGATGGTGGAGAACGCGGAGGCGGACGGAACGCTTGGCGACGGCCGCATTATCCTCGAGCCCTCCAGCGGCAACACCGGCGTCTCTCTCGCCATGGTCGCGCGCTACAAGGGCTATCACGTCACCGTCGTCTTGCCGGACAACGTAACCGATGAACGGCAGGCGCTGATTGAGTCCTTCGGCGCGAACGTCGTGTTCAGCGAGGGCCGTCACGGCACCAACGGGGCCATCGAGGTCGCGCAGCAGATGGCCGAGAAAGAGCCTGACAAGTACGTGATGCTGTACCAGTACGGCAACGAGGCGAATCCCCGCGCACACTACGACGGCACAGGCGAGGAAATCATCCAACAACTGCCTGAAGTGGATACGTTCGTCGCCGGTCTCGGCACGGGCGGAACGCTGACGGGCGTTGGACGGCGACTCAAGGAGCACAACCCGGACGCGCGAATCATCGCCGTCGTACCGCACCCGGAGGAGCGCATCCAGGGACTGAGGTCGCTGGAGGACGGCTTTATCCCGCCAATCCTGGACACCACCGTGCTGGACGGGCAGTTCATCATTACCTCACGAGAATCGTTCGAGAAGACGCGGGAACTGTTGCAGACGGAAAGCATCTTCGCGGGCATCTCATCCGGCGCGGTGCTGGCATGCGCGCAGCGGCTGGCGGAGCGGATGGACAACGGCAACATCGTCTGCCTGTTCGCGGACGGCGGCTGGAAATACCTGTCCACCGGCCTGTGGACGCGCCCGCTTGATGAGATCGACGCCGAGATGGGGCGCAAGATCTGGTGGTAGAGGACGGCGGCTCGCGTCCAACCGCGTCGAGGGGATTCGGCGGCCAATTCCTGCCGTTCGCCGCGGTCACGCTGATCATCTACATTGCCGACCAGGCAGCCAAGCTGCTGATCGTCAGCAATCTGCGCCTGTATGAATCAATCCCCGAGAGCGGCCTGCTCCGGCTGACCCATGTAACGAACACCGGGAGCGCGTTCGGCCTGTTGCGCGGCCATACAGAGTTCCTGATCCTGGTCAGCATCATCGGGGTATTGGGCGTGCTGTTCTATTACCGGGCGAACGGGCGGGAGAGCGCCCTGCTGCGTTACTCCCTCGCCCTCCTGTTGGGTGGCGCGCTGGGCAACCTGACAGATCGCCTTTTCCGGGGCGCGGTCGTGGACTTTATCAGCGTGCAGGTATGGAGCGACTACTATTTCCCGACGTTCAACGTGGCGGATTCCGCGCTCACAATCGGGCTGTTCGCGCTGGCTTTCTATGTGCTGCGGAATCGCGCAACGGAGAAGAGGCAGGAGGCGGAGGGGATGCCGGATTCCCGCTTTCGCGGGAATGACGAATCTCTGGTGGAAGAACAGAAGGCTGAGGATGGAGACTCGTCTGACCGTCCCGCCTGAGACATCTGAGAGGCGGCTTGATCGATACCTGGCCGCCGCGCTCTCTGCCGACATCTCACGGTCGGCGATCGGGCGGCTCATCCAGGATGAACGGGTCAGCGTCAACGGGGAAGTGCCGCGCAAGCGTGGGCATGCCATCGAGCCCGGCGACGAAATCACGATTACCGGCGCGATAGAACCCGGGGAAGCAGTAGGGCTCTCCGCCGAACATTCCCCTCTGCCCGTGCTCTACGAGGATGACGGGATTCTCGCAATCGACAAGCCGCCCGGCGTCGCTGTCCATCCCGGACCCGGCCACCCGACGGGAACGATTGTGAACGCGCTGTTGGGTCGCCAGGGGCCGCTCTCAACGATTGGGGGCGATGACAGGCCGGGGATCGTTCATCGGCTGGACAAGGACACGTCCGGCGTGATGTTGATCGCGAAGAACGACGCGGCGCACACGGCGCTTTCGCGGCAGTTCCAGTCACGCAGCGTTGAGAAAGTGTACGTCGCCTTGCTGCGAGGGCTGCTGGAACCGCCAACCGGCGTAATCGAGGCATCGCTGGGACGTGATCCGAGGCATCGACAACGAATGGCCGTCGTTGTATCGGGCCGCCCTGCCACAACCCGGTACCGCGTTCTGGCGCACCTGAAAGGCGGCTATACGCTGGTGGAGGCGAGGCCGCAAACTGGGCGGCTGCACCAGATTCGCGTTCATTTCGCGTCGCTAAGACATCCGGTCGCCGGAGATGTCATCTACGCGCGCGGCAGTCGCGATCCGGTGCCGCGCCTCTTCCTGCACGCGCTTTCGCTGACTTTCAAGCACCCTGCAAGCGGGGAAACGGTTGAGGTTCGATCACCCCTTGCAGCTGACCTTTCGGAATGCCTAGCAGAGCTGACGGCGGGAACGCCGGACGCGCGGCTCGTCGATTCGCTGGGTTAGAATGAGATTGCGATGTCAGAGACGCGAACACGCTACGCGCCAAGCCCGACGGGGGATCCGCACGTGGGCAACATCCGGAGCGCGCTGTTCGCCTGGCTCTTTGCGCGCAGTACGGGCGGCGTTTTTGCGGTACGGATTGAGGACACCGACCAGGAGCGGCGCATCCCGGGCAGCGAGGAACGCATCCTCGATTCCCTCCGATGGCTCGGCATTGAATGGGATGAAGGGCCGGACATCGGTGGCCCCTACGGGCCATACGTGCAGTCCCAGCGCCTTGAGGGCTACGGCGAGGCGGCGGAGAAACTCGTCGAATTGGACGCCGCCTACTACTGCTACTGTACCTCTGAAAGACTGGACGCCATCCGCGCCGCCCAGCAGAAGCGCAACGTGCCAACAGGCTATGACCGCCGCTGCCGCAACCTGAGCGCGGAGGAGCGCGAGCGGGAAGAGGCCGAGAACGGTGAACACCGCGTCGTCCGCTTCAAGACGCCGCTCAGCGGACGCACAACGTTCAACGATGTCATACGCGGCGACGTTTCATGGGAGAACCGGCTGATCGACGATTTCGTCATCCTCAAGTCGGACGGCTTCCCGACGTATCATCTCGCCAACGTGGTTGATGACGTCGCCATGGCCATCACGCATGTAATCCGTGGCGATGAGTGGATGTCATCTGCGCCGCGCCACGCCATGATCTATGAAGCGTTCGGCTACACGCCGCCCGCATTTGCGCACCTGCCATTGATCCTCGGCTCAGACCGGACAAAGCTGTCAAAGCGGCACGGCTCCGTCTCGCTGCTCGACTACCGCGATGAGGGGTTTTTGCCCGAAGCGATGTTGAATTTCCTGGCGTTGCTTGGGTGGTCGCTCGACGACAAGACCACGCAGATGACACGAGAAGAGCTAATTGCGGGTTTCTCGCTTGACCGTGTCTCAGCATCGCCCGCGATGTTCGACCGCGAGAAGCTGGAATGGCTGAACGGCGTGTATATCCGCGAGATGGGGCCGGAGGCGTTCGTGGAGGCGGCGCGCCCGTACTTGGATAACGGTCTGCCACCCGAGATCCCGCGGCCGCTCGATGATCAACTCGCGCGGCAGGCAGCCATGCTCACGCAGGACCGGGCCCGGGTGCTGAGTGAAATGCCGGAACTATGCGAATTCTTCTTCACGGATGAGGTCCCGTTCCCGCCTGCGCTCATCTGGGCCGGCATGGGGGACAAGGCGATGAAGCGGATGGCGGACGCGGGCGACGACCTCTGGCGCGTGCCGTTGCCGGAGGACGCGAACGTTGTCCATGAATGGCTGAACGCCGCCGCCAATGCCATTGAGAAGATCGAGCCGTGGAATCATGAGTCAATCGAAACACGATTCCGGGCGCTCGTAGAGGAGCTTGGCACGTCCGGCCGCAAGCTGTTCGGGGCGATCCGTGTCGCAACGACGGGGCGGACGGCGGCCCCACCCCTCTTCGTCACGCTCGAGGCAATCGGGCGGGAGCGCTCGACGTCAAGGACGCGCGCGGCAGCGTCCGCTCTCCTTGACACGGAATTGGCGCGTTCGTAGCATGAGCAAGCGCGGCCCGGTGGTGTAGTCTGGCTTAACATACTGCCCTGTCACGGCAGAGATCACGGGTTCAAATCCCGTCCGGGTCGCCAGTTTCTTTTTTGAGTCGAACCGCACGAGCAAGGACACCGGCAAGGCATAACGGCCCCGCCGTCAGCATAAGGCAGCGAGAACGCGCATAATCATGGCCAATCCGTACCTGCTTGGCGTTGACGTTGGAGGCACGCAGACACGGGTCGCCATCGCTCGCAGGCCGCGCGGCGCAATGCGGCGCACCGCATTCTCATCCCCCGCCCGCTCTGATCCCAAGCTGCTCATCGACGGCATCGTCGAGACTGCCCATAACCTTATCTCCAAGACGAATGGCGAGATCGTCGCCGGGGTCGTCGCCTGCGCCGGCACCGTAGACACGGCAACCGGCGTCATCGTGGAATCGCCGAATCTGCCCATGGTGCGCGAGTTTGCGATGGCAGACGCGCTCAAGGAGCATCTGGACATCCCCATCGAGATCGAGAATGACGCCACCGCCGCCGCGCACGCCGTCCACCAGATGGGCGCGGGGCGCGGCACGAAGGAGATGATCTACCTGACCATCAGCACGGGCATCGGCGGCGGCATCGTCTCCGGCGGCAAACTGCTGCGGGGTATCGCCGGGGCGGCGGGCGAGTTTGGACACATGACCATCGGCATGAATACCGGCATCCAATGCCCGTGCGGGATGTCCGGCTGCTTTGAGACGATGGCCTCCGGAACAGCCATCGCTCGCATGGCCCGTATGCGTATCGAAGCCGGCGGAGATTCGATTCTCATTGAGAAGACATCACAGCGTGGCAGCGAGAGCATCACGGCGCGCGACGTTTTCGACGCGGCGGAGCAGGACGACGCCCTCGCCAGGGCGGTGGTCGATGAGGCAGGCTACGCGCTCGGCGTCGGCCTTGCCAACATCGTCAACATCTTCAACCCGGAGCTGATCGTGTTGGGCGGCGGGCTGGCGCGCGGGCAGGATGAATACGTGGAGCACGGAATCAGTATCGCGAGGGAGCGCGCGTTCAAACTCCAGAACCGCACCGTCCGATTTGAAGTGACTGAGCTGGGGGACGACAACGGCTTGCGCGGAGCGCTGCTGCTGGCTCGGGAGCTGAACTCTCGCACGCGGCGGGCGGCGCAGCGCGGCAACTGAGGAAAAGGGGCGGCCCGATGGAAGGGATGGCAAACAAGGGCAGCGCCCTCGACTATGTGAGCATCACACCGACGGATTATGACGAATCCCGCGCCTACCCCGTCATCATCCTTGTGCATGGGTTCGGCGCGAGCATGTATGACCTTGCGGGCCTTGCGCCGGCAATCCATCAGACCGGCTATCTGTATCTCTGCCCGAACGGCACGGTTCCGCTGGACATCGGCGGCGGCCAGATCGGATTCGGTTGGACGACGCCGGGCGGCTTCAATGACCCGGAGGAGGCAAAGAGCACGGAGGCAGCCTTTGACGCCTTCATGGAGGAGATGCGCGAGCCGTACAAGCTCGAGCCGGGCAAGATCCTGATCATCGGCTTCTCACAGGGCGGCGGACTGGCCTATCGCTATGCGTTGCCGCGGCCCAACGTATTCGCCGGCATCGGCGCGCTCAGCGCGTCCATCCACGACATGGAGGAGCTTGCCGCACAGCTGCCTGATGAGCGAACTCAACCTATCTTTGTCGGCCACGGCAACCAGGACCCTGTCGTGCCGATTGACCGCGGACGCTCCGCCAACACACAGCTGCAAGAGTGGGGCTACGGCGACCTTATCTACAACGAATACGATGGCGCGGGACATGAAATCACCCCAACCGAGCTGCGTGATCTCTCACAGTGGGTCGCCCGCGTCCTCCCGCCACAAGACTCCCAAACACCCGGCGTCTCCCCCGGCGGCATCATCCTGCCGTAGGCGCATTCACCGAACGAAGATAGATGCGCATCGGGCTAATCTCAGATACGCACGTGCCGGAGGCCGGAGAGCGGCTGCCGCGCGAGGTGTTCGATCTGCTTGCCAACGTCGACATGGTCATGCATGGCGGTGATATGCACATCATCGACGTGCTGGATTGGCTGGAGGTCATTGCCCCCGTGATTGGGGCGCGGGGGAACGGCGACGGCGATGGATTCCGACCGCCATTTCCCGATGATGATCCCCGCGTCAAGCACGCCCACGTCATCGAGGCCGAAGGCGTCACCATTGGCCTGATTCACGGGTTTCCGCTGCCGGCAGAGACGCCCTGGACCACGACGGAGACGCTGATGGAGCGTAACTTCGGCGGGTCGGTGGACGTGATCGTCTGCGGCGACACCCACGTCGCTCACGTGGAGCGCACGGAGTCAGGGGTACTGATCGTCAATCCCGGCAGCCCCGCCCTGCCGCGCAACATCCGCGAACCAGGCCACGTCGGCATCCTTACCATCGAAGGCGCCCAGGCAACGGTAGAGATACTGCCGCTAACCAGCTTGGCGTATTAGGACGGATCCGCAGCCCCGAGAGGCTTCCACTGCGGCAGCATCTGGTCGCCGCGCTCCTCGAAGTAGACCTCCACCGGCATATCGATCTCGCAGGCTTCAATGTCGATGCCCTTGACGTTCCCGTTCATGCGGACATCCTCATCCAGCGTGATGACGGCATAGATGTACGGCACGTCGTCGTTGAAGCCGGGATGGCCGGGCTGGCGCACCACGATGAAGCTGTAGATGCGCCCTTTGCCGCTGGTGGTGATCCACTCCAGGTCATCGGAGAGGCAATTCGGATCGCGCTCACGGGGATAGAAGAAGCGGTTGCCACAGGTTCGGCACCGCTGAATCATCAGCCTGCCCTCTTTGGTGGCCTCCCAGAATGGCTCTGTGACCTGATCCGGCGTCGGAACCGGCTTGGGTATCGTCTGCCCCTCTGTCATCGCCCCACTCCTTCAGTCGGTTTCCCTCTTGCGGCGGGAAGAACCTATACGCTTGTGTCGATACCAGCCAGTACACGATAGCACTTTTGGGGATGAGGCGCAGGGGTTGATGGTACCGTCTAGTCATGGATACTGAGCAGTTCGAGGAGTTGGTTGGGCAGGCGTTGGATTCACTGCCCCCGGAGATCGAGGCGGCGTTGGATAACCTCGCCATCATCATCCAGGACTGGCCATCACCGCAGCAGATGGAGGAGAACGACATTCGTGACCGATACGGCCTGCTTGGGCTGTACGAGGGCATTGCCTTGCCGGACCGCGGCGAGGGCTACAACATGGTCGCGCCGGACAAAATCACCATCTTCCAGAAGCCGCTCGAGGCGCTGCGACTCACCCCCGCCGAGACGGTTGAGGAGATACGCAAGACGGTGCTTCACGAGCTTGCCCACCACCTCGGTTTCTCAGAGGACCACCTGCATGACCTCGGTTACAACTGACCCCACGCTGACCAAACTGCGCCGACGCCTGCTGGCGTGGTATCGCAGGCATGGCCGCGATCTCCCGTGGCGCAGGACGAACGATCCCTACCACGCCATGGTGGCGGAGTTCATGCTGCAGCAGACAGGCGTGGGACGTGTGCTCCCGGTGTATTCGGCGTTCCTTGAGCGCTTTCCGACACTTCAGGCACTGGCGAATTCGCCTGTCTCAGACGTTATCCGGGCATGGAGCGGTATGGGCTACAACCGCCGCGCAATCAATCTGCAGCGCGCAGCGCGGACCATCGTTGACGAACACGGCGGCAACGTCCCCCGGAACACCGCGGACCTCCAAAAACTCCCCGGCATAGGCCGCTACACCGCCGCGGCAATTGCGTGTTTCGCCTTTCACCGCTCCGTCCCCATGATGGACACCAACATCCGCCGTGTGCTGGGCCGACTGATAACAGGCCGGAGTGACGTTGACGCCGACGCAGGTTGGACGTTGTCAGAGGCCGCCGTTCCGCGCGATGGGGCGCGCGCATCGGCATGGCACCAGGCCCTGATGGATCTGGGCGCAACAGTCTGCTTAGCTCGTCGTCCCAAGTGTGGCGAGTGCCCCGTGAACGACCTCTGCGCGGCGCGGCCGCTCTTTGATGGCGCAAACGAGCCGCGAATCAAATACGCAGAGCTTTCCAATACGTTGCCGTCGCTCAAGGTTGCCGAACGCCCTCGGCAATCACAGCAAGGCTGGATCGGCACGACTCGCTACTACCGCGGCCGCATTGTAGAGGCACTGCGGAACCATGTGAACGGCGCGATGCCGTTGGATGAACTCGGGCCTCAGGTCAGAGATAAGTACACCGCCGTCCAACATGCAGAGTGGCTGCGGGGACTGCTGGCCGCACTGGAAAGGGATGGACTGGTGATGGTCAAAGAGGATTCAGCCGCGCTGCCGGAATGAGCGGAGTCCGCAATTGTCATTCTGAACGGAGCGATAGCGGAGTGAAGAATCTAAAGAGTTGATTACCCGCCCAACTTGTCTTTGAAAATAGAGCCTTTAGATTCTTCGCTGCGCTCAGAATGACAGATCGCGCAACGTCTCATAACCCCCGTCTGTAAGCCAAGTTTGAATGTCCTCGGCGAGGGTTGCCCAAGGCGCGCCGATTTCTCGCAGTTCGTCAGGGGTTAGGTCTGTGTACGGCTTGTCATATTGGGGAATCTGTAGAAGTGGGGCGAGCCAGAAGCCTTCAATGCGTGCCTCCACAGGTTCTCGGCGTAGGACGGCCTTCAGCCCCTCCGTTTCCCATGAGCTAATAAGCCTGCCTGGGGCGGCGATCGCTATCGCTTCATGTCTGGTGACCGCCCGTTCCCCATCAGTCTCTAGGTGCGCCATCAGGGCTAGCAGATGCTCGATGTGTCCCTCGTCTGTCGCTTCAAGCCCCGCTGCACGTCGCGTCAGCAGGCTGTCCCAATTCGGGCCCAGCGCGGGAATATCGATGCCGCCGTCGGAAGCGATTGCCAGTCCACCGCTGATCTGCGCCCAAGCGACGGCCTTTGCCTCGGCAATCTCAATGTGCGTGCCGCCTATCTCCTCCGGCGGCTCATGCGGCGGCAGTTCATTGACGGTTATGAAATCAAACGACCGGCCTTCAAGGCAGTCGCGGAGGCGCTCAATCTTGGCGGGGTTCGTCGATCCCAACAGGATGCGTGGGGGCATTGTGGTGGTTAGTGATACGTATAGGAGTAATCAGCCTCATCCGGCTCGTCCGGCTCGTCACTCCCACTCCTTAGACCGAGCCAGAGGCCGGCGGCAATAGCCGCGCCTGCGAGCAAGGGCGTCCATTCACGGACGCCCAGCGGCAGCCCACTGTACCGCAGTCCAAACAGCATGAGGGCCGCTCCAATGATCACGGCGGTCAGCGTCATCAGCCGACGCTCCCAGCTCAGGAAGATGATGCCGATGACAATCCCGGGCACGAGCGAACCGACAAATATCTGGAATCGGTTCCATCCGCTGAGCGTCAGTCCCGCGCCGCCCGGCTCCACGTCGCCAGATACCAGGAACCAAAACACGGCGCCGATTCCGAAGCCTATCCCCGCGCCGACCACGAAAACGGACGCTCGGTAGAAGACTGATCCAAGCACAAGCAGGATGATTCCCGCGCCGCCCGCCGTCGTCAGCAGCGCCGTTCCCTCCAGCGCAAGCAGCTCAGGGCCGGCAATAACGACTACCGCGCCGCCGGACACGCCCGCAGCCAGCGCAATCACCAGTCGATAGGCATAGTACCCGAGCAAGCAAAGCGCGAGACCAAGTGCGGCGGACGGCCATGCGATCCACCACGGCAGGTTCTCCGGCATATACGTCAGTATTAGTTCGTCGAGGAGTGACGCTCCGGTTGCGACTTCAGGCCCGGCGGCTTCAGGCATGGACAGCTACGTTGTATCCGCCGCCGCGCCTGCGCGTTGTCGGCGTGGGGAACGAGAGCCCCTCTTGCTGGCGGGTTTACCTGGATCTTTGGACTTGCCGTTGCGGCGCGGCGCGCGGGCGGGTTTGCGTCCGTTGCCGTTCCGCACCGCCTCGGTAATGCCAAGCGCCTCCCGTAGAAAGTCGCCGGTATAGCTGTCACCGGCCAACGCAATCTCCTCCGGAGTGCCCTCGGCAACCAGTTCCCCGCCACGGTCGCCTGGCCCAGGGCCAAGGTCGATGATCCAATCGGCGTTCTTAATCATATCCAGGTGATGCTCGATAAGAAGTACGGAATTGCCGCCGTCGACGAGTCGATGCAGCACCGCAAGCAGCATCTCGGCATCGGAGAATGCGAGCCCTGTCGTCGGCTCATCGAGGATATAGAGTGTCTTGCCGGTTGCCCTCTTGGAGAGCTCGGCAGACAGCTTGACGCGCTGCGCTTCACCGCCGGAGAGCGTCGTCGCGGGCTGACCAAGACGCATATAGCCCAACCCGACATCCTGCATCGTTTTGAACTTGTTGGCGATGCGCGGGATGGGCTCAAAGACCTCGACAGCCTGATCAAGAGTCATGTTGAGAACGTCACCGATGCTGTAGCCCTTGTAGGTGATCTCCAGCGCCTCGCGGTTGTAGCGCGCGCCCTTGCACGTATCACACGGAACGGTCACATCCGGCAGGAACTGCATCTCAATAAGCTGATAGCCCTCGCCCTTGCACTCCTCGCAGCGTCCGCCCTTCACGTTAAATGAGAAACGGCCGGGCTTGTATCCGCGCACGCGGGATTCCGGCAAGTTCGCGAAGAGTTCGCGGATCGGCGTAAAGGCTCCCGTGTATGTGGCGGGGTTGGAGCGCGGCGTGCGCCCAATGGGCGACTGGTCGATGTTGACAACCTTATCGATGAGATCAAGCCCATCCACGCCGTCGGATGCGCCGGGGATATCTTTCGCGTTGTACAACGTCTGTGCAAGGCGCTTGAACAACACCTCATACACAAGCGTCGATTTGCCGGAGCCGGACACGCCCGTCACACACGTGAGCAGGCCAAGCGGGATACGAATATCAAGATTGCGGAGATTGTTGGCCCGCGCGCCGCGGATCAGCAGTTCACGCCCATCCTGCGGCTCACGCCGTGTCTCTCTCATGGGAATCTCGCGGCGGCCGCTGAGATAGGCGCCCGTTATCGATTTTTCTGCTGCGGCCACGTCATCCAGCGTGCCGGTTACGACAACCTCGCCCCCGTGCTCCCCTGCGCCCGGCCCCATGTCAATGACATGATCGGATGCACGCATAACGGCCTCGTCATGCTCAACGACGATGACAGTATTGCCCAGATCGCGCAGACCCTTCAGGGTCTCGATGAGCCGCGCATTGTCGACGGGGTGAAGGCCGATTGACGGCTCATCGCAGATATACACGACGCCCATCAGACCGCTGCCGATCTGCGTGGCAAGGCGGATGCGCTGCCCCTCGCCGCCAGAGAGGGTTCCGGCAGTCCTGTCCAGGGTCAGATATTCCAGCCCCACGTTCACCAGGAACTCAAGCCGTGCCGAGATTTCTTTCAGAATCTGCCGCGCGATGGTCGACTCGCGGCTGTTGAGCGGACCCTTTTCCGTGTCCGCAAGTCGCTGCACCCACTCCAGCGCACGGTCGATGCTCTGCTCCGTCGCCTCCACGATTGTCTTATTGTCAACACGGACGGCAAGCGCCTCAGGCCGCAGCCGCTTTCCCCCGCACGCGGCGCAGGGGCGGCGGGCCATGAACCGCTCGATTTCCTGCCGCTGGTTGTCTGATTCCGTCTCGCGGTGTCTGCGTGTCAGGTTGGGAATCACACCCTCAAACCGCGCGCCATAGCGGACAACGCGGCCGCTGCGGGTTCGATGCCGCACCTGGATCCTCTCCATGGTCGTTCCGGAATCCGGGCCATACAGTACGAAATCAAGCTGCTCCGGAGATAGCTCACGAACCGGCGCATTCATATCTGCGCCTACCATCGATGTTGCCGACGCAAGCATGGATGTGTACCAGCCGGCCATCGTGCCGGACCGCGCCCATGGCAAGACGGCTCCCTCGGACAGCGCGAGGTCCTTATTCGGAATCACAAGCTCGGGATCAATCACAAGCTTGTAACCGATGCCGGTGCACTCCGGGCACGCGCCATGGGGGCTATTGAAGGAGAACGTGCGAGGCGCTATCTCACCCAGTGAAATACCGCAATGCACACAGGCAAATTGTTCGCTGTAGAGCTCCTCGTCTCCCGAATCCGCGTCCAGGGTCTGCACGACGCCCTGACCAAGCCGCAGCGACGTCTCGACAGAATCCGTCACGCGGCTGCGAATCTCACCGCGATCCTCAGGGATCACCAGCCTGTCAACGACAACCTCGATCGTGTGCCACTGCTGCTTGTTGAGGCGTATCTCCTCTGATAAGTCACGGATTTCGCCGTTGATTCGCGCTCGAACGAATCCACCGCGTCGCGCCTCATCCAGCAGGCCATAATGCTCACCCTTCTTGCGGCGGACGAGAGGCGCCAGCAGCATGATGCGCTTGCCCGGATCAGAGTCCATGATGGCATCCACGATCTGCTGCACTGTCTGGCTCTCGATGGGGCGTCCGCAGTTGTAGCAGGACGGATGGCCGATACGGGCGTACAACAGGCGGAGGTAGTCATAGATCTCCGTGACGGTGCCGACAGTGGAGCGAGGGTTGTGGGACACGCCCTTTTGGTCGATGGAGATAGCTGGTGAAAGCCCCTCGATATAGTCGACATCCGGCTTCTCCATGAGGCCGAGGAACTGCCGCGCGTAAGCGGAAAGTGACTCGACATAACGCCTCTGCCCCTCGGCGTAGAGGGTGTCGAATGCGAGGGAACTCTTGCCGGAGCCGGAGACGCCGGTGATGACCACGAGCTTGTCTCGTGGAATGGTCACGTCAATGTTCTTGAGGCTGTGCTCACGCGCCCCTTTGACGTGAATGACTGATGTGGACATGAACCGAATGCGCTCCCTTTTAGCCCCTGCTAGTCAGTGTAGGCGCGGCGGCGGCTAGTCACAAGCGGCGCGCCTACTCTCCGCCCGTCACCCACTTCCACGCGTCCACGACAACATCCACAGCCACATAGTTGTCCAGCCACCGCGCCCCGTGCAGCGCGTATTCCTGGAACTCCTTGAGCGCCGTGAGTGGAATCAGCCACAGGACTGAACGCCGCCACGTCAACTCATAACCCGGTGCGAATAGCATCGCCCCCGCCACGAAGACAAACCAGAACTCGAAGACATTGGGGAAGAACAGCAGCACCCACCTCTCGCCGATAACCTCAAACACAAGGACCCCAACGATGCGAAAGGCGAACAGCCCAATCGCGATGGCGCGCGGTGGGCCCTCCCACCTCAGGGCCACCCACAGGAACGTCACCATATAGACAAGGTCGAGCCATTTATCGAGTGCCTGGTAGTTGCGAACGCCGCCCAGATCGAGCAGGTTCATCATGAACAGGTCCGAGAAGTCGATCAGGATGGCGGCGATGGAGCCGGCAGAGGCCCATCGCAGGACAAGCAACGCCCCCGCTATGCGCGCCGCCGAGATGATGAGTTCCTCTGTCGTCATGCCGCCACTTTCACGTCATTCCCGTGCTTGACACGGGAATCCACATCCCCTCCCCAAAAAGGGAGCGGATTCTTTCAAGAGCGTCTATGGAATCAGCAGCAGCTTGCCGGTGGTTTGGCGGGATTCAAGTCGCCGATGCGCTTCAGCGGCATCCTGCAGAGGGAATCGCTCTGTGATCCGCAGCGACAGCTTCCCGTCCGCGATCCAGCCCAGCACGTCGCCTGCCCGCCACTCCAGTTCATCTCTTGTGAGCGTGTAGTTGAACAACGACGGCCTCGTCAGGAACAGCGACTTTGCGTTCAACGCCAGCGGCGCGATCGGCGGCACCACGCCGCTGGATTGGCCGTACATGACCAGGCATCCACGAATCGCAAGGCTGGCCATCGAGCCCTCGTATGTCGTCGCGCCGACGGAATCGTAGGCCACCTGGCAGCCCGCGCCGTCCGTGATGCGCATCACGGCCTCCTGGAAATCCTCCCGCGTGTAGAGAACCACATGGTCTGCCCCCGCCTCTCGCGCAAGCTCCGCCTTCTCCTCCGTCGAAACCGTCGTGATGACCGTTGCGCCGCGCATCTTGGCCATCTGGATCAGCAGCAGCCCCACGCCGCCCGCGCCTGCGTGAACCAGCGCCGTATCGTCCGGGCTAAGCGGATACGTGGAATGGGACAGATAGTGCGCCGTCATGCCTTGCAGCATCGCCGCCGCGCCCTGCTCCGCTGTGATCCCCTGCGGCAGTACGATGAGTCGATCCGCCGGAACAACAACGCGCTCCGCGTACGAGCGCGACGCGCCCGTATAAGCGACAACATCACCAACCGACGGCGTCGCCACGTCCGACCCAATCTCAACAACTGTGCCCGCGCCCTCGCCGCCGAGGATCGTCGGCAGCGGGCCCTGCCCGTAAAGCCCGGTGCGGCCATACACATCCATGTAGTTGATGCCGGAGGCGGCGAGTTGAACAACGGCCTCGCCCGGCCCCGCGACCGGATCATCAACATCCGTGAATTCCAGCACCTCCGGCCCGCCATACTCGTTGATCTGGACTGCTTTCATTTCAGTGCTCCATTCCTTCCGGCAATCTGTATCCTACGGAGTATGACGGTATCAGGAATTATCCGACTACTGGCAAGCTTCGCTTTGCTGGCCGGCTTAGCAGTCACGATTACGGCCTGCGAGGGTGATTTACCTGAACCAACTGCTCCACTCTTGCAGACACCGCAATTCGCGCCAACACCATTCGTCATTTCTGTTTCAACACCCGTTCCGACAAACACGCCTTCCGCTGCCCCGACTGCGACTCCCTCGTTACCATCAGCCGTTGAAATTCTTCGCGAGACAACCGCGGCGATGAAAACTGTCCAATCCGGTCATTTAGAGATGAATACAACTGGCGCATTCGAGGGTGAGAATGGCTTTACCGCAGAGATCCATGTATCGGGAGATTTCCAGCTCCCGGATCGAACTCAGGCAACGATGGCAGTCAAGACCCAGGGCTTCACCGTTGAACTGGAGTTCATTTCGATAGGAGTTGAGTCGTATATCAAGAACCCTTTGACGGGTGAATGGGAAGCCAACATTGACGCCACTGACTCTCTCCACGACTTCCTGGCGGCCCCGGCATTCAATACCGACTTCCCAGTTGATAGCGCGGCGCAGTTTGAGTTGGTGGGAGTGGAGTCTCTCGAAGGTGAAAGAGTCTACCATCTACGAGTAACGATGTCGGGCCCGGACCTGGTGGAGTTGGTAGAAGGCCAGGGTCTCTTCGACACGGAGGGTAAAGTCTCGTATTGGATCGGCGTCGACGATTACCTGGTTCGTAAGGTTGAAGTTCTCTCTGAGCAAGGGGACGACGACGTGGACAGCATCACAACCCAAATCGTAATCGTGCTCTCCGACTACAACAGTGACGTGGAAATCGTCGCGCCGGAGGCAGCGAGTTGAACAACGGCCGCGCCCGGCCCCGCGATCGGATCATCAACGTCCGTGAATTCCAGCACCTCCGGCCCGCCGTGCTCACTAATCTGGACTGCTTTCATGAGTTAGTTGCTCCTTGTGGTTGATTAGGTTGTGTGCCAGTTGCCTTGCGTCGCCCGCTGACCGCAGTGGTCACTGGGCATCTTGACAGAATGGTAGCTGAAGCGCCTCAAAATCGTTGGACGGGACGCCTCGCAAGTCAGCGGGAATACATCCCACTAGCCGATTGCCCCAGAGGGATATCCCTTTCAACGTCAAATCACCCAGTTCCGGCGGTATCATGCCACTGAGCCGGTTATCATAGAGATGTAAACTTTCAAGGGTGGGCAACCTACCCAGTTCCGGCGGTATCTCACCACTCAAATCATTTTGTGGGAGATGTAGAGACTTAAGATTGGACAGGTTGCCAAGTTCTGCAGGAATAGCGCCGCTCAATTGGTTGCCCCTGATCTGGACATTTTCAAGGTTGGACAAATTGCCCATTTCTGGTGGTATATTACCGCTCAATTGATTGAAGCTTAGCCGCAAGTATTCTAGGTTGGACAGTTTACCCAGTTCGGCTGGAATCTCGTCGCTCAACAGGTTGTAAGCGAGATCCAATCCTTCAAGGCTGGATAGGTTGCCAAAGTCGGCTGGAATCCCTCCACTTAGTTCGTTATTCGCAAGTGTCAACCACCTAACGGACGTAAGATCACCCAGTTCCGGTGAAATCCCTCCACTCAACTTGTTGATGCTGAGATTTAAAATTTCAAGGTTAGACAGATTGCCGAGTTCCGCCGGTATCTCTCCACCCAACGTATTCGCGTTGAACGACAATCTTCTGAGTTCTGCCAATAAGCCAAGTTCCACCGGTATCTCTCCGCTAAGCAGGTTCTCATGGAGAACCAAGTGGGTAGCCCGCCCCTCCTCATTGGTCGTCACGCCGTACCATTCACCAAGAGGAGCATCAGTTAACCAGTTGTCATTGCGGACCCAATTGTCGCCGTCGGTCGCATGGTAGAGTGCTTCTAGCGCCGCCCTGTCATTGAATGGAACCAGCGTCGGTGTGGGTACGGGTGTTCCCGTCGGTGTGGGCGGAGGTGGCACTTGCGTGGCTGTCGGTACGGCGGTGCGGGTGGGGGATGGGGTGGCTGTTTCTGTCGGGGACGGTGTTGGCGATGGGCCGGGGGTTTCAGTGGGAGTGGCGACGGGTGTGAAAGTGGGGAGCGGCTCCCCGCAGGCGATGAAGGCCATCACAAAGACGGACATGGCGATGAGCAGTACACGTAAAATTCCACGCGCTTTTCCATCAACCATTGGCTTGATTCCCCGGGCCCCATCCATTTCGGCAATCTAATCAGGCTAAATACATATGTCAAAGATGGCCGGGCCGAGAACCCCGGTCGTGCTGGGTGAGAGTATCCCCCGCCTACTCGGCGTCGTTTAGCGCCCGGTACACCTTTTCTGCCGTGATGGGAAGTTGCTGGATCCGCGCGCCGGATGCGGCGGCGACGGCGTTGGCGATGGCAGGCGAGGACAGGACGATGGGCGTGTCTCCGATACCGCGCACTTGGTAGGGGCCGTGGCCGGTCTCAGACTCCAGCACCACGACATTCATGCGCGCGCCGTCCTGCTGCGTCTGCAGCTTGTAGTCGGCAAATGAGGGATTGGTGATGCTGCCGTCCTGCTCGACCAGCTCTTCTGACAGCGCGTGACCGATGCCCTGCACGGAGCCGCCCTCGATCTGACCCACGAATCCCATGGGATTCAGAACGCGCCCCGTCTCATGCGCAGCGGTGTAGCGCAGCAGCGTCACCTTGCCCGTCTCGGGGTCGACCCTCACCTCCGCAATATGCGCGCCAAATGAGATATAGGGGCTGCTGTCGCCCTCATCCACGCTGACCTGGCCACCCACCGGCTCCCCCGCCCGCGCGGCAATCTCCTCCAGCGGAACCGCGGCGGCGCGACCCTCGCCGGAGACCTTGCCGTCCTCGAACTTGATCGATTCCTCCGTCCAACCGTAGAACTCCGCGGCCAATCGGCGGAGGTTGCGCTTTGCCTCCTGGCTGGCCTCAAATGCGGCGCGGCTTGAGACACGCGCCCCCCGCTGACCCCCGATGCCCCAGTCGCGCACGCCGGCCTCCGTCGACCATGCCTCAACGGTGACGCGTTCGATTGGCAGACCGAGTTCCTCGGCGACGATCTGGGCAAGGATTGTACCCGTGCCTACGCCGGGGTCGTAGGTCATGGTGTTGACGACAACGCGGCCATCGGGATGAAGCGTCACGGCGGCTGGGGAATCGAATCCCGTATCGCTCTGGCCATGCAGGGCGATGCCGCGCCCAACGTTTGGGGACGTTGGGCGTGAGTACTCTGCCGCCTCAACCGCGGCGCGAAGGATTTCCTCGGCTCGAAGCGCCTGGTAGCCGGGCAGACCTGGTCGGGTGACAGGGCTCCATCCTCGGTCCGGATGCGCCTCGCTTGAAGCGCGAACGATGTTGCGCAGCCTCAGGTCCAACGGATCAAGATCCAGCCGGGCGGCAAGCTCATCGATGACGGACTCGGAGGCGAAAACGGATTGCATGAGGCCGGGGCCGCGGAAGTAGCCGCATGGAACAGTGTTCGTGTAGACCTGGTTCGAGATGATGCGGACGTTTTCAACCCGGTACGGTTCCACCATGGAGGTCCGCAGCAAGCCGCCGTACGCGGGAACGGGAGCGTAGGCTGCATAGGCGCCCGTCGCAAAGAACCCCTCCGCATCCCATGCGATAATCATGCCGTCATTCCGCGCGCCAACCCGCACCCGCACCACTGACGGATGCCGTGGATTCATGGCGGAGAACTCCTCCGCGTAGTCCATAACCCACTTGACGGGTCGTCCTGTCTGCTTGGCGAGGAAATAGCCGACAACGACGCCTGTCGGGTCCATCTTGCCGCCGAACGATCCGCCAAGAGGAACGGGGTGGATGATTACGTCTTCTCGCGGGAGGCCCATCACGCGAGCGAGGTGGGGACGCCGTCCCGTCGGCATCTGGCATGACATCCAGATATGGGCGCGCCCCTGCTCGTCCACGTCGATAACGCAGGCATGCGGCTCAAGATAGGCCTGGTGAACGCGGGGGGTGCGGAACTCTCGCTCGATGATGACGTCCGCCTCACGGAACGCGGCCTCTATATCGCCCCATTCGTGCACCATGCGGCCGTAGTTATTGCTGAGCTCGTCCAACTGCTCCACTCCCCGATAGGAGTTGTATTCCGGATGGAGCAGCATGGCATCGGGTTTGGCGGCCTCTTCGGGGTCAAGCAGGGCCGGAAGTTCTTCATATGTGACATCTATGAGAGCGAGAGCAGCATCCGCGATGTCAGCGTCGTCCGCGACGACGGCGGCGACCTTGTCGCCGATGAATCGGACGCGGTCCGCCGACGCCAGGATCGGCTCATCCACATAGAGGTTTCCAGCGCGGATATCGGGAACATCGTCACCGGTCAGTACCCCGTGGACGCCGGGCAGCGCGAGGGCGCGAGAGGCGTCGATATTGGTGACGCGGGCATGTGGGACGGGTGAGCGCAGATACTTGAGCCGGAGCGCGTTCGGCGGCGCGACATCCAGCGCGTACTGAATGCGTCCCGTGACCTTGTCCGGACCATCGACTGCCCGGACGGATTTGCCGATCACCTTGTACTCGGTCGTCATAGCGCCTCCCGGCCGGACGATAGATTTATCGCAGCAGTGTCACGCAGCACAATTTGAGTCTAACGCAACAGCGCTGCCGCTTGCGTGGTCATGGGCAAAAGGCGCAACATGGGCGGGCGGCTTCCTCCGGTGGGCCGGAAAGAGGAGACCGTTACTGACAACCAATAGGAGTGTGGGGGTGCTACATGGCTGACTACGAGGGCATGATCGCGGACATCACAACGGTCAAGGGGCACAACGGCGATGATATCCCGGCGTATTTCGCACGGCCGCTCGGCCCCGGGCCGTTTCCGGGGGTGGTCGTGATTCACCACGCGCCCGGATGGGATGAGTGGTACCGGGAGGCGACTCGCAAGTTCGCCCACCACGGCTATATGGCAATCTCCCCGAACCTCTATGAGCGCGAGGGGACCGGCAGCCCGGATGATGTTGCCGCCGCCGTCCGCGCCGCGGGAGGCGTGGCGGACGATCAGGCAACCGGCGATATCCTAGGCTCGATGCAGTTCCTGCGCTCGCTGCCGCAGACCAACGGAAAGGTCGGCGTTTTCGGCACGTGCTCCGGCGGACGGCACGCCTACCTCGCGGCATGCGCGGGCGATTTCGACGCCGTCGTCAACTGCTGGGGCGGGCGCATCGTCATGTCCGACGACGAGAAGTCGGAGAAGATGCCCGTTGCGCCAATCGATTACACCCCGAACCTGAGCGCGCCGATTCTCGGGCTGTTCGGCAACGATGACATGAATCCCACGCAAGCGCATGTGAACGCGCTGGAAGAGGCCTTGAAGCAGCACGGGAAGCACTATGAGTTCCACCGCTACGACGGCGCGGGGCACGGCTTCTTCTACTATGATCGCCTGAACTACCGCATTGAACAGGCGCTGGACGGGTGGGAGAAACTATTCCACTTTCTCTCGGAACACCTGGCAGCGTAAGGGCAGGGCAACAGGAGACCAACTGACATGTGTACATGGATTGTTCAGACGGCAGAAGTGAGCGGCAGCGGAAAGTCCGCGGACGGCTGGATACCGGTGACGAAAGCGAATGTGTGTTATGACCATCCCGCCCACGCGCTCATGGAGCACAGCGTGAACATCGACTTCGTCAACGAAAAGGGCGGAACCGGAGATCGGGTCGCCGTGGAGATCAGCGCGGAGTCGGCGCGGCAACTGGTGAATGCGATACTTGCCGCCCTGGAAGAGGGGAGCAAGGAGCACGGGGACCTTCTCGCCGGCCTCCGTGTTTGAGGAAAAGCCCGGCGTCTCGCGGTTTCCGCTGATTCGTATCATGGACGTACATACCAACGAACAGATCGGCGACCCGTCGACGCCGGCGCGAAAGGACAAATGACATGGTGAACGGGAGTGGAGACAGCGGACGGCAGCTGCAAACGGCCACACTTGGCGGCGGGTGCTTCTGGTGTCTGGAGGCCGTGTATGAGTTGGTGAACGGCGTGGAGAGCGTCGTCTCCGGCTACGCGGGCGGACACGTGCCGAACCCGAGCTACGAGCGGGTCTGCACGGGAACAACCGGGCACGCCGAGGTCACGCAGGTCACCTTTGACCCGTCGGTCGTCTCGCTCAGCCACCTGCTGGACATCTTCTTCACGATCCATGACCCCACGACGCTGAACCGGCAAGGGTATGACGTGGGGCCGCAGTACCGCTCCATCATCCTGTATCACGATGATAAGCAGAAGGCGGAGGCGGAGGCCGCCATCAAGCGCGTATCGGAGCAGGGCCTGTATCGAGACCCGCTCGTGACGCAGGTGGAGCCGCTGGACATCTTCTATAAGGCGGAGGACTACCACCAGGAGTATTTCCGCAGCAACCCGGGCGCGTCCTATTGCCAGGTCATCATCGAGCCCAAGGTGGCGAAGTTCCGGGACAAGTACCTCGCAGACCTGCGGGTGTAAGAGAAAGGATATTGGGGAGGATCGCCCATGGACTCCACCAACGACACACAGTATCGCGAAAAGCTGACGGACATGCAGTATCACGTGACGCGTGAGAAGGGCACGGAGCCGCCCTTCACCGGCATCTACTGGAACGAGCATGAGCCGGGCATCTATCGATGCATCTGCTGCGATACCCCGCTGTTCAGCTCCGAAACCAAGTACGATTCCGGCACCGGTTGGCCCAGCTTCTATCAGCCGCTGGAGGGCGCGGTCATCAAGGAAGAAGAGGACCGCTCGTTCGGCATGGTCCGCACGGAAGTGATGTGCGGCGAATGCGGCGCGCACCTCGGACACCTCTTCCCGGACGGCCCAGCTCCAACCGGCCTTCGCTACTGCCTCAATTCCGCCTCGCTCAGACTCGACTCCGAGTCTGACTAACGCCGTCCGGCAGGCGATATACTAAACGCGGCGGAATCAATACGAGAGGCGGTATCCACGAGCATGCCTGCGAGCTTGAAAGTCCCAACAGCAATGCGGCGCATCACTGAAGGCGTCGACCGTATTGACGTGCCGTCTGGTCCGCTGACCGAAGCGCTGGAAGTGTTGGAATCCCGTTTTCCGGGCATCAAGGCGCGCGTCCTGGACGACGTGACGGGGGACATTCACCCGTTCGTCTCCATTTTCCTGAATGACAACGACATCATGTACTTGCGCGGGCTTGAAACGGAAGTGAACGACGGCGATGAGATCGTCATCGTTCCGGCAATCGCGGGCGGCGCGGCATGATCTATCGAAGGCGCAGCGCTGATGTGACGCAGACCCTCATGTGGGTTGGCGTTGTCCTCATCGTTCTGCTGCTGATCATCGCGGCATTTGACAAGGGCGATTCCCTCAGCAGCACCGACTAGCCGGCCATTTGGCTGACTGAACCCAATACGTCAACAGGCCCGGACTCCTTCAAAGCCCGGGCCTGTCATGCGATCGCACCGTTGTTTCGGGCGGTTTACCCGGGCGCTCCTTCTGTTCCACCCGCTCCACCATCCTGACGGCCGTCATTCTGGCTTTGCGCGGCGGGCATTGTGCGGGCGCCACTCACCGCCCTCTTTGCCTCGCTATGTTGGGGTGGCTGATCTGGCGCCGCTCAGCGGCTCAGCCGGTCCTCCCCACAGCGAGGCTCGCGTAAGGGAACTTCCGTGTGACGTATTCCGCGTACAAACGCATCTTTCCGTCTTCCCTCCTTTACGCCGGCTCCCCGGGGGGCCGATTTTTTCGGGGCCGCAACCCCTGTAGACGGCACTCTACGCATGTGTCGATAACGTGTCAACATTGTGCGCCGTTTCACTAATTGAGGGCGTGGACGCGGGCAGTAGAAGCTGTCTGGCGTATGCTGGTAGCACGGTTTGGCCCAATGCTTATACCTGATTCGTAATGGCGCTTGCGTACACACTCGGATTGCGCGCCCTCAGCCTGGTGGGCGTCGTTCTCGTTGTCCTTGTGCTGGTTGTCGTGACGCTTGGCGCGACCGGATTCTCCGATCGCATGTTGACCGCCATCGTCTCCGAGGAGATGCGGGGGCAGCGGCAGGCACTCGCCGAGACGATTCGAGACCCGGAACGCCTTGAAGAGACGCTGCGGGAACGGCGAGTCGACCTGGAGGAGTTCTACGGCCTGGACGATCCCTGGTACACACGCCTGCCCGCAATGGTTGGACGAGTGCTCACACTGGACCTCGGATCAGCGCGCAATTTACGAAGCTTCGACGGCTCGTCACGCGTCACGGACATCGTGCTGGAGCGAGTGCCCTACTCGATGATGTTGGTGACGACGTCGCTCGTCATCACGGCAATCATCGGGTTATGGCTGGGAGCAAAGCTGGCAACTCGCGTGGGCACGCGGAGCGACCGCCTCGCGTCCTACCTTGCCGCCGCGTCGAACGCCCTGCCCGCGTGGTGGGCGGGCATCCTGCTGATCCTCGTCCTCTCCTTCCAGCTGCGGATATTCCCTTCCGGCGGGCTGTACAGTTCGCCGCCGCCGGAAGGGGAACTGCTGCGCTTCATGGACCTGCTCTGGCACGCGGCGCTGCCCATCCTGACGCTCGTGCTGGTCTCCGTGGGCGCGTGGACGTATGTGGTGCGGACGATGCTGCTGAACACGGCGCAGGAGTTCCACGTGACGGCGGCACGGGCACGCGGCCTGCCGGAGGGACAGGTGATGCGGCGGCATATCCTGCGCGTGGCCGCGCCGCCCATCGCCACCAATATCATCCTCGCCCTCACCGGCTCCATCGGCGGCGCGATCCTGACTGAGACCGTCTTCAACTGGCCCGGAATGGGACGGCTCTACTTCGACGCAATCACAACGGCGGATGAGGCCGTCATCGTCGCGCTGACGTTCATGTTCACGCTGATGTACGTGGCGGCGCGGTTCGTGCTTGAGGTGCTGTACGTCGTTCTGGATCCGCGCGTGAGGTATACGGCGCAATGAGGCCGGGCGAGGCGCTTCGCGTCGTACTCCGATCAGGCTCGGGCAGGCTGGGCATCGGCCTGCTGGCCGTGCTCGTGTTCGTGTCCCTGCTGGTGCCGTTCTTCTACCCGCTGGATTTCGGCCTGCGGTTCTGGAACAACCCCATCGCTTGGGCGGACAACCCCAAAGCCGCGCCGCCCGCATGGACCAACCTCGTCGGCGATCAGGCTCCCCGCCATCGCGTTTTCGATGCCGAGACGCCCACGCAAACCGTCGAGACCGGCCCTGCGACAACACGCCTGTATTCGTTCACGTTCGACCATGAGTCTGAGTCGCCACCCACATTCCTCTCCGTCTCCGTTGGCGAGGTGACCTTCTATGACCGCCCTCCCGTGATCTCGATGACGCTTGCGCGGCCTGACGGACGCACGGCAACGATCCTGCAGGAGGTGGTGCGCGGACAACGTCCCGACGAGACACCGCCGATCACGCGATTCGCCGATGAACCGCGCCGCATCTACCTGACGGGAGACACCAACGCGCTCACCGCAGCAACCGACTTCCTCCAACGTGAGTTCAACTTGCGCCTCAGCGAAGCAGAGATGCAGGGCAACCTGGAGGCGGCGCTGTTCGGCACGCCCGTATCGAATGATGCCGCCGAGTTCGAACCGCTGACGGGTGAATACACGGCGACGATTCGCGTCATTACCTACGACGCGCGGGACTCGGTTGAGAGCGTGCGATTCGTGGCGGCGGGCGGCGTGTTCGGGTTGATGGGAACGGATACGCAGGGGCGCAATCTCGCGACGGGCCTGATGTTCGGCTTTCCCGTCGCGCTCATCATCGGCATATCGACGAGCGTGGCTGCCACCATCCTTGGCACGTTCTTCGGCATCCTGAGCGGGTTCTCAGGCGGCAGGACGGACACCGTCATCCAGCGGCTGTCCGACGTGATGACGAACATCCCGCTGCTGCCGATCCTCATCTTCCTGATATTCGTTCTCGGCCAGAAACTCTGGCTGGTGATGACGATCCTCGTGATATTCGGTTGGCCGGGGCTGACCATCATCCTCCGCTCCATGGTGCTGCAGGTGCGGTCCGGGCAGCTGGTGGAGGCCACGCAGGCGCTTGGCGCGTCGCGGTGGCGCATCATGTTTAGGCACGTCTTCTTCCAGATGGCCCCGTTCATCGTCGCGCAGATGATCTTCTTCACCCCGGCGGCGATTCTCGCCGAGGCGGGGCTGAGCTTCCTGGGACTCGGCGACCCTTCCTTGCCAACGTGGGGGCAGATCCTCGAGCAGGGATTCCGTACGGGCGCGATCTTCATCGGCTACTGGTGGTGGATACTACCGCCGGGCATCCTCATCGTCATCACTGCCATGACCTTCGTCCTTCTCGCGCTGGCCATGGAGCCGGTGCTCAATCCACGCCTGCGGGAGACGGCGGCATGAACGCGCGGCAGTCGGGCAACAAGCCTCTTCTCTCAGTACGCGACCTACGCCTGTTTTATGCGGCTGACCGGGGCGACGTGCGTGCGGTGGACGGCGTGTCGTTCGACCTTGCAGCGGGGGAGACCCTTGCCATCGTCGGCGAGTCCGGCTCCGGCAAGACGAGTCTCGCTCTTGCGCTTCTGCGCCTGCTGCCGCGCAACACATCCCAATTCGATGGGCAGATAACTCTCAACGGCGCGGACTGTATGGCGCTCTCGGACGGCGATTTCCGTGACCGCGTGCGCTGGCGGCAGATTTCAATGGTGTTCCAGGGCGCGACGGAGTCCCTTAACCCTATCTACAAGGTTGGGCACCAGGTTCGGGAAGTGCTGACATCGCGCGGCGGCCAATCACGCCAGGAGGCGGACGAGCGCACGCGCGAGTTGCTGGACATGGTGCGGCTGCCGCCGGAGACGTTCAACCGCTACCCGCATGAACTGAGCGGCGGCATGAAGCAGCGCATCGCCGTGGCTTCCGCGTTGGCGCTTGACCCCACGTTGATTCTGCTGGACGAGCCGACTTCCGCGCTCGACGTGGGCGTGCAGGCGCAGATCATGAACCTGTTCAAGCGGCTCAAGGCCAATCTGGACATCGCGTCAATCTTCATCAGCCATGACATCGCGCTGGCCAGTGATCTGGCGGATCACATTGCCGTGATGTACGCGGGGCGGCTGGTGGAAATCGGCCCGTCGGAGGACATTCTCGGCGCGCCGTCCCATCCCTACACGCAGAAGCTGTTGGCGGCTATCCCACGCCTCCGTTCGGACACCCCGCTGGAGTTCATCCCGGGCGCGCCTCCTGACCTTTCCGATCCGCCGACGGGCTGCCGATTCCATCCGCGCTGCCAGTTCGCCATGGATAAGTGCCGCGTCGAGGATCCGCGCGATTTCACCACACCAAGCGGTCAGTCTTTAGCGGCATGCTGGCTATTGGACGAGGAAACACCATGACGACTGCCCAGACGGAAATGAGCGCCGCCCCGATGCTCGATCTTCGAGACGTGGCGATGCACTTCAAGTCGCGCGGGCGTGGTTTCCGCACAACGACTGTACGAGCGCTGGATGGCGTGTCTCTGGCGCTGGATCGCGGCGAGACCATCGCCATCGTGGGAGAGTCCGGCTGCGGCAAGACAACCTTGGGGCGTGTTTCACTGCGCCTGCTGGAACCGACGGCGGGGCGCGTAATATTCGACGGAGAGGACATAACGCCTCTCAAGGAGGCCCAGCTCAAAAAATTTAGACGGCAGGCGCAGGGCATCTTCCAGGACCCGTTCACCAGCCTCGATCCATATATGACGATTCGTCAGATCGTTGAAGAGCCGCTCGTTATCCACAGGGAAGGCTCGGCGTCCGAGCGGCTGGAGCGCGTGGAGTGGGCGCTCGACGAGGTACGGATGCGGCCGGCGTCAGACTTCCTTGACCGTTTCCCGCATCTGCTTTCTGGTGGTCAGCGGCAGCGTGTCGGCATCGCGCGGGCACTGACATTGACACCGGAGTACATCCTTGCCGATGAGCCGGTCTCGATGATCGACGCCTCGAGCCGCGCCGAGATCCTGGCGCTGCTGCGGGAACTGCAGGAACGTCACAGCATCGGCTATCTCTACATCACGCATGACATCGCAACGGCGCGGCACTTCGCCCCGACGGCGGCTGTCATGTACCTGGGCCGTGTCGTTGAACAGGGGCCAACCACTGAACTGATCAGCAACCCCCTGCACCCGTACACGCAGGGGCTTCTAAACGCGGTGCCTGAGCCTGATCCGGCGAATCGACTCGCGGAGAGGCCGGTGCTGCCCGGGGAGGCCCCCAGCCCGGCCAACGTGCCCAGCGGGTGCCGTTTCCATCCGCGCTGCCCGGCGTTCATGGCCGGGCTGTGCGACGTGGTCGAACCCCCCCTGGTGCAGGTGGAGCCTAATCGTACCGTGGAGTGCCATTTGTATGGCGAAGAGGGGCAGGCTAGGGTGCAACAGGATACGGCAGAATCCGTATCTGATGATGCTGAAATCGTTTGACGCTCTGCACCACGCTCGGCATAATTGCGTGGCGCGAGTGGTAGGAGCGTAGCTCAGTCCGGAAGAGCAACGGTCTCCAAAACCGTCGGTCGGGGGTTCGAATCCCTCCGCTCCTGCCAGCGCTCCATCCATTCGGGGCAGGGCGCGCGCAGTGGGCAGGTCTTGCCGAGGTGGTGGAATTGGTAGACACGCTGTCTTGAGGGGGCAGTGGGCGAAAGCTCGTAGGAGTTCAAATCTCCTCCTCGGCACCACACCCGCTGGACAACGGCGCTATCATGGGTACTCTGTCAGTCACACGGCATCAGACGGAACCGGGGCGACGTAGCCAAGTGGTTTAAGGCGGGGGACTGCAAATCCCCTATTCGTGGGTTCGAATCCCGCCGTCGCCTCCATATTTTTTTCTATTCGTCCAGTGCCTGGATGACGCCGATGATGTTGCCCTCAGGGTCGATGATGCCGCCCACCTTGATCCCAAAGCCGGGCACCTCTTGCGCGGGACCCATGGATTTGCCGCCGAGTTCCTCCGCGCGGGCCGCGTAGGCGTCGGCATCATCCACCTGCATGTAGAGGCGGATGCCGGGGCGGTCATTCTCGTCCTCGGCATCATGGTTATAGATCGCGCCGTCGATGCCCACGTCGCCGTCCTTCGCGGTGACGAGGCCATAGGACATGGGATTGTCCGCGTTGATATCCCAGTCAAACAGCGCGCCGTAGAACGCCTGCAGTGTCTGGGCGTCGCGGGCTGCGATTTCAAAATGCGCGATCGGACGGGGCATAGGATTCTCCTTTTCGATTCGTCAATATCGACGTGTCTTTGGGAAACGCCCTGCTGCTCTTCTCAGTTCAGCGCAGCGTCTTCCAGCCGCAGGAAGCCCTGCGCATCGAGCGAAAGGCTCCCAACGCGCTCGGAGACAAGGATGTAGTCACTGCCGAAGTAGAGCGGGAGGGCTACGGCTTCCTGGATCATCCTGCGTTCAATCTCTTGATATTGCTCCATGCGCCCCTCTCCGGCGATTCTGGCCTGTTCCAGCAGTTCGTCGATTGCTGTAGAACCCGCCTTGCCGTCATTGTTCGGGGACTCGGTATGGAAGAGAACATCGAGGAAGTTGTGCGGGTCGGGGTAGTCGGCAAGCCATCCGTAGCCGTAGATACCGAAACCCGCCTCCACGACTTGGGGCAGTTGGTAGAAGTACGTGCGGCCGATGGGTCGATACTGGATGCGGACGCCAAGATTGTCCTGCCATTGACTGAAGATGGCGCGGTAAATCTCCCCCGCGTCGCCGGAATCCGCAACAAAGATTGGGGGTTGTTCGTCTCCAAGTTGGCCAAATTCGGTGCCGTCCAAAAGTGCCTTTGCGGCCACGGGATCGTACGTGATTTCCTCAATGTTTTCGTCATAGCCGGGGAGGCCGGGCGGCATGAACCCGTGCGCAATCTTTACGCCGGAGGCGGCATGCTCTTCAAAGATTGCTTGCCGATCCACTGCCATCAGGAAGGCGCGGCGAACGTCCGGGTCACTGAACGGCGCCTCAGTGTCATTAGGCCCCGTCACCGTATTGAAAGCCAGGTACTGAACGCTCAGGGCGTCCGTCTGTGTGATGTGCTCAACCAACGGGCTTTCTTCTTCAACGAGGGAATCGTAGTCCCCCGATCCGATCCGCGTGGTTGCGTCGATAAATCCCTCTTCAACCATCGCCGTCGAGAGTCCCGCGTGGAAACGGAAGACCAGGTTGCCAATGGAGTGTGAGGGGCCAAGGTAGCCCTCAAACACGGTCAAATGCGCCGCTCGGGACGACTCGTAGTGCGCGAGGCGATACGGCCCGGTCCCGATCGCGGTGTAGTACCACGGATCCGGCCGGTCTTCACCGTCGGCGTCATCCGTTTGCTCATCTTCAGAGGATTCCCCGTTCTCATCCTCCTCTTCAACGAGGCGAGGGTCAGGAACCTCCGGTACGTTGGATTGCAGTACCACGTAGGCGGATGGGTGCGTCAGCTTGGAGACGAAGTAGCTCTTGGCCTCGTCGATGGTGACGACAAGGGTTGAATCGTCTGTCGCCTCAAGGCCGGTGACGGAGTCGGCCTCACCCGCGTGATATGCCTTTGCGCCAACGATGTCATCAAGATACGATCCTGCGCTTCCGCCGACAGGCGGCAGGTTGCGGTTCAGGGCACGTTCCCACGAGAAGATGAAGTCCTGCGCCGTTACGGGAGTGCCGTCATGGAACTGGGCGCCGTCCTTGATGGTGAACGTGTAAACGGTGCCGTCTTCCGAAACGTCCCATGTGGCGAGGTCAGGCTCCGGAATCAGGTCTGCATCGAGGCGCGCGAGGCCGCTGAATATCTGGCGAATGTACTGCGAGGACTGGGCATCTGTTGATACCCCGGGATCCAGTGTCAGCGGCCCTCGGTCGAGGTAGAGGACAAGGGTGTCGTCAGAAGGCGCGCCAAAAGGCTGTGGAGCGACGGCGCGGATGCTGGTGGAAACAGAATCCAGTACGTCAAAGTTGCGCTCATAGATGGTGCGTGGAGCCTGCGTCTGGATGCCCATGGCCATTGTTCCGCGAGCAATAAAGGTAACCGAGCCGCGGTGTTCGTTGGTGCCGGTGCCGTAACCGTAGAAGACCTGGTGAGCTTCCAAGCCGTCGTCCAGGATGATGTCCGACTCTGTGATTGTGCGGAATCCGCTGAGTCCGGCCAGCGGCGTTATCTGTTCACGGGCAATGTCAGCCGCGTGCGCCTCCTCGGCGGTGAAGAGGACAAATGTCTGGGCAATGATGTCCTCATTATCAGTGTCAAAGACCGTGGCAACGCTCACTGATCCGCTTTCCGGTCGCGCGCCGGTCCAGTTTTCGGGTACCTCCACCGTGTAGCCATAGAGGTCATCCGTATAGGTTTCCAAATCGGATGGAATAAGTGCTTCCGTTTCATCGTCGTCATCCGTTTGAGTTGGTATGGCAGTGGGCGCAGCGGCGGTCGTCTCAGGGGTAACAGTAGCGGTAGGAATCGATAGCGGCGTCGCCGCTGGGGTGGGAGTCGCCGGTTCAACGGTCTCCGGCGTCAGCGTGGCCTCATCACCGTTGCATGCGGCAACAATGAGAACGAGGCCGAGCGCGATGGTGAGGGTGAGGACTACGAAGCGCGGCGCAATCCATCGACCAAGGGTATGTGACACTGACTGGTTCCTCCTATCGGAACAACACTTGGAGAGTGAACAAGCGATGCGGAATTGGCAGTATTCCTATTATGATACGAGTCGGGTTCCGCGACCAAACTTGCACTCCGGGGCCGACCTTTCACAGACGTTCATAAAGCGCCGGGGCAACCCCACGGAGGTATTAGACACATGCAGCGGAATCTGACCCGACTACTAGTACTAACGGCTATCTCTGTGATCGTGTTAGCTGTCTCCCCGGCAGGCTTTGCCGGAGCGCAGGAGGGCGAGCGGCAGACGACAGGCTCTCCGGGCATCCTCACACCCGACTATCCGTACCTTGCGCCTGATGTGCTCGCTTTTAGAGATCAGACTGCCCGGTACCTGTCCGGGCGTGTCTCGCTGATGGCCCAGGGCATCGACGCGGACTCGGAAAGTATCGCCGGCGAGGGGCAGACAGGCCCCGTCGCCTCCGCGCAGGGCGCGCCTGATTCGCAGGGCGGCGTTCTCGTCCCCTACCGCGATCCCTCGGCGCGTTTCAGCCGCAACATCCTGATCCCGACGGATTTCAGCGCGGCCCCGCTCCAGACGGAGCCGCATCTGGCCGTCGATCCGGACGACCCGGACCACATCGTCGCCGGCATGATCGACTACAACTTCCCGGGCACCACCATGTACGTGACCTATGACGGCGGCGTGACGTGGGAGGGGCCTGCGGTGATCAAGCGCCCGCGCGAGGAACTCGGTGCGGGCGGCGACCCTGTTCTGGCATTCGACCGGGACGGTTCCATCTACAACACCTTCATCTCCCTTGACATCGAAGAGTTCACGGTCGGCAACCTGTTGGGGTCGGCGGTTGTCTCCAGCATGGCGTTGAGTTCGTCCAGTGACGGCGGATTCACGTGGACGCAGGGCACGCCGGCGGTCAGGAGCGGAGTAACATCCGAGTTTGAGATTGATTCGCTTGGCCGAACCCGTGGAACCATATCTCTCGGGTTCCTGGACAAGCCGTGGCTGGCCGTGGGCCCAAACCCGGATGACCCGGACTCGGACATCATCTACATCTCCTACACCCACTTCAACACGACGTACCGCATCCGCTATACGGATGAGCTCGCCTTCCTCAGCGATCCCGTCCTTCAGACGACCATCGAAGTGGTTAGCTCAGAGGACGGCGGCATCACTTGGTCCGATCCTGTTGTCGTCAGCCCGATCATCCGGCAGGTCTTCGAGTTTGGCGGCGCGGAGCAGGTGACCATTCAGGAAAATCCTGGGGCGCTGCAATCGCCGGACACAATCCCCGGCGGGCAGGTCATTGAGAGCCTGAAGCGCATCGTCCAGGGCTCCTATGTGGCGACGCATGACGACGGAACCGTTTACGTTTCGTGGATGGACTCCTCTGACGACGGCCCGTTCGAAGGGCTGGCACAGATGTACGTCGCGAAGTCCGAGGACGGGGGCGACACGTTCGAAAGCGGGCGGCAGGCCGCTAGCTACCTGGAGTTGGGCTTCTCGCCAAGAAGCAGCTTCTACCGATTCTGGGGGTCAGCCTTCTCACGAATAGCCGTCGGGCCGAATGAGGAACTGTACGTGACGTTTTCCGCCGCGCCGTCCGGCGACCCGTCTGATGACGCGGACGTGATGTTTATCCGTTCCATGGACGAGGGGCGGACGTGGAGCCGCCCACCACTCCGAATCAACGATGACCGCACGTCCGGCATCCAGTTCTTCCCATCGATTGATGTTTCACCGGACGGCAAGGTTCACGTCATGTGGGCGGATACGCGGGACGATCCGGGAATCGACCTTCGCTATCACATTTACTACGCCGTGTCCGAGGACAACGGGGAGTCGTTCAGCATCAACTCCCGCGTCACGGACTCCGCGTCCAACCCCAACTTCGGATTCCCCGGTGGTCAGTTCATTGGTGACTACATGGCAATAGCTGCCACTGATGAGGACGTGTACCTCGTATGGCCTGACACCCGTCTCGGCGAGTTCCAGGGCACGAACCAGAAGATCGGGTTTGCGCGGATGCGCCAGATGCCCAGCCCGTCGATCTTCCTCTCACCGGCGCGCGGCGCGTCCGCCACAACGGTGACTATCCAGGGGTTCAATTTCCAGGCCGATCAGGACATCTTCATCCTCGTCAGCGGCGTTCTCGTATCCACCATCGAGTCGAACGATGAGGGGCGATTCACGACGCAGCTCTTCTTCCCGACTGCCGGCGAGGGGCCGCAGAGCGTCGCCGTTTTCGACGCCTCCGGCAACTCCGCGACGGCGTCCTTCTACAATGAGTTCGGCTTCGATAATCTTCAGGAGACCGCCGCGGACATCGCGGACATCAAGGCTGCGTTGAGTTCAGAGGCCCTGGCCAGCATCCAGGAGGCGCTGGAGCGTATCGAGTCCGGCGAAACAGATGATAATGGTGCGTCCGGCGGGTGCGGCACGGGCAACGCGACGGCGGACATGGCGTTGGTGGGGTTGATTGCATTGGGCATCATCGGCGCGGTGCAGCTCAACGTGCGCAGACGCCGCCGGGCGAACAACAATGACGAGGTCGAGTCCGATGCGTAATTTTAAGCTCCGTCTCCCGCTCATCCTCGGTCTTGTGCTGGTAGCCGGCCTCGTGGCCGGGAGCGGCGCAGTGCTCGCCCAGAGCGGTGATGACTACCGCCCGCCGCATGACCTGCCCGGGCCAGCCGTGGATACGCTCCACTACCGCTCATTCAACGTTGACCTCGCGCCGCAGGAGATCCAGCGAGATGAGATGGACATGTACATCTTCAATCTCAAGACGGACGCGGCGCAGGCCCTGCGCGACGATGGTTCCATCGAGTTGTACGAGGCGCCGGCATCGACGATCTCCCTCATCCTGAACCCGGCGCCCGCGCCGGAGGGGCAGCTCAACCCGTTCTCCCTGCCGGAGGTGCGGCGCGCGGTCCAACACCTCGTCAACCGCGAGTTCATCACGCAGGAAATCTACAAGGGCCTCGCCCGTCCCATGGAAACGCACGTCAACCCGTTCGACTTTGATTACACGGTCGTTGCGGAGATGCTGGCGCGGCAGGACCTGTCCTATGACCCGGAACGGGCACGTGCAGCCATCGCCGACGCCATGACGGCGGCTGGCGCAACGATGGTGGACGGCGCGTGGAATTACAACGACGAGCCGATCCGCCTGCGGTTCATCATCCGCGTGGAGGATGAGCGCCGCGAGGTGGGTGACCTGATCCGCGCCGAGTTGGAACAGGCGGGATTCCTGATTGCTCCCATCTATCACCAGTTCGCCCCGGCCATCCTCACCGTTTACAGCACTGATCCGCAACTGTTTGAGTGGCACGCCTACACGGAAGGATGGGGGCGCGGCGCGGCGGAACGCTATGACTCCGCCACCATCAACCAGATGACCGCGCCGTGGCTGGGCAGCATGCCCGGCTGGCAGGAAACCGGCTTCTGGCAGTACGAGAATGCGCGAATCGATGACCTCGGACAACGCATATTCCGCGGCGATTTTAACGACCGCGAGGAGCGCGACGCGCTGTACCAGGAGGTCACGCGCTTGTCCGTCGAAGAGTCCGTTCGCGTCTGGCTCGCGACAATCCTGACAACATTCCCCGCCAACTCGAACATCGTCGGAGTGACGGAGGACGTGGCGGCGGGACCGAAGCTCCAGTGGACGTTCCGTGAGGCATATGTGCCGGATCAGGACACGCTCACCGTCGGCCATCTGTGGGTATGGACAGAGCGCAGCACATGGAACCCTGTCTCCGGCTTTGGCGATGTCTACAGCGCCGACGTGTGGCGCAACCTGGCCGATCCGGCAATGACGCGACATCCGTTCACCGGCCTGCCCATCCCCATGCGCGCCAACTACCAGGTGGAAACGGCGGGGCCGGGCGCAAAGATGCCCGTGCCCTCCAACGTCCAGCGATGGGACGCGGATGCAGGAGAGTGGGCGAGCGTGGGCGATGGCGTGGAGGCCACCTCAAAGGTCACGTTCGACTACAGCAAGTTCTTCCAGGCCCCGTGGCATCACGGCCAGCAGATCACGATGGCCGACCTTGTCTATGACATCTACCAGACCTTTGACATGGTTTACGGGCCGGAGAAGTCGCAGGTCGAGTTTGCCATCTCAACAACCGCCAAGCCGCTGTTGGACACCATCCGCGGCTTCCGCGTGCTGGATGAAAACCGTATCGAGGTCTACGTCGATTACTGGCACTTCGTGGACGACTACATCGCGGAATACGCCGTCCCCGGCGGCATGACCATGCCGTGGGAGGTGCTCGCCGCCATGGATGACGTGGTGTTCAACCAGCGCCGCGCCGCCTACAGCGATACGTCCGCGCAGCGATTCGGCGTGCCCTGGCTCAGCCTGGTGCAGGACCGCGACGCCCGCACCGTCGACCGCGCGCTTGGGCAGTTCGAGCGCGATGGCTTCGTGCCCATGGCGGCGCTGACCATCGGCGGGCAGGCCCTCGTGACGGAGCAGGAGGCGCTTGAGCGCTATCGCGCCGCGCAGTCGTGGTTCGATGAGCGCAGCCTGATGGTGATCAGCAACGGGCCGTTCTACCTGGAGCGATTCGATCCGCCCGCGCAGTTCGCCGAACTCAAGGCATTCCGCGATGAGAACTACCCGTTCAAGCCGGGCGACTGGCACTTCGGCGCGGCGGAGCCCATCAGCCTTGAACCGGAGAGCGTCGGCGGCATCGTCATCGGGCAGTCGCTGGACGTAAGCGTGAACGTTGACGGCCCCGGCGAGCTGGGTGTCCGCTACGTGTGGTCGGATCCCGCGACGGGCAATGTCGTCAAATCCGGCGACGCAACGGCGGACGGCGGCGGGTTCACCGTGCCGTTCTCTGCAGGTGAGACGGCCGCGCTCGTCCCCGGCCTCTACCGCCTCTCCATCACCGCCTACAGCGATCAACTTTCGACCGTTTCGGAACGCGTCCTGACCGTGGAAGCGTCCGCCACCGGCACAACGACGGGCGGCGACGGCACAACGACGATCCCAACGAACGGCGAGGATGAAGGCGACTCCGGCGGCGGCTGCTTCGCCGGCGCCCCCACCGCAGACATCCTCCTCCTCGGCGGCCTTTTGCTTGGCCTGGTAGGCGCGAGGAGGAGATGGAGGCATACAGACGACGTATAAGCGTCCAGAAGTAGGAGTTCAACAATGACCACCACAGAAGAAACTCGCCTCTGGGATGAGTACATCGCGGCGGCTGCGGGAGCACGTAGAGTCTGAAATCGAAACTGCTTAGGCATCATTCCGTGCTGAGCCACCATCGTGTTAGGCTGAGTCAGGTTGTCGCTATCTACTAACATGATGCCTATCAAGGAGACCAGAATACGTGCAGATATCCACAATCCTTGACCGAGTCGACAGCGGGCAAATAAGTCTGCCAAAGTTTCAGCGAAGTTACGTATGGAACAGAGAACAAGTTAGAAGTCTGTTCGATTCACTGTATCGCAAGCATCCCGTGGGAGGCTTGCTCATTTGGGAGACATCCGCAAGTACTGCGGACTTTCGAGGCTCAAATACACCCCCGCCGGGCGTCGTGCAGTTGTTGCTGGATGGTCAGCAGCGAGTCACGACATTGTATGGCGTTGTCAGGGGAGGACCTCCTGGATTCTTTGACGGCGATGAAAGAACATTCACTGGTTTAATGTTCCACGTTGGTACCGAGAGGTTCGAGTTTTATCAAGCGATAAGAATGCGCGACGATCCGCTCTGGGTAAACGTCACGGACGTTATGCGTGCAGGGTCTAGCTACCTCGACCACGTTGACTTACCGGAGAACGACACTCTTCGGACATCTGAAATCTATGGCCGTCTGAGTCGCCTCTTGGGGATTCGGGAGGTCGAGTTGCCAATAGAGATAATGGCGAGCAAAGATCTTGATCTTGATATTGTGGTCGATATTTTCAACCGCGTGAACAGTGGTGGCACCAAGCTCTCTAAAGGCGATCTGGCACTAGCGAAGATATGCGCCGGTTGGCCCGAGGCTAGAGAAAGAATGAAGGACGCACTGGATGAGTGGAATAAAAAAGGCTACTATTTCGACCTTGTATGGCTTCTTCGGTCGATCAACTCCATCCTTACCGGGCGAGCCGATTTCAGATATTTAAGCGAAAAGTCTTCCGAAGAAGTGAAGGATGGGCTTGGCAGAGCCGTAAGGTCAATTGATGCCATCATTGCATTGATTGATGGCCGCTTGGGTCTGGATCACGACAGAGTATTTTTTGCCCGCCACGCAGTGCCAGTCATGGCACGGTTCTATGATCGATACAATAAATCGCCGGATGCCCTCGAACAAGGAAATCTGCTCTACTACTATGCCCAAGCTGGTATGTGGGGCCGGTACTCTGGCAACACAGAAACATCGCTTGAGCAGGATCTGGCAACACTCGACAATGACACCAAATCGCCGCTTGAGTCACTCGTGGAACGTGTCAGGATTTGGAATCGTCCAACAGTCGAATCCCAGCACTTTTCAGAAGGTCTGGGGCTCGGCGCAAGGTTTTACCCCGTTCTATATATGCTCACGAGGATGTCCGACAGTAGAGATTTGGGAACCGGTTTGCCTCTCAAGCAAGGCAATGTTGGGAAAATGAATCAGCTTGAGGTTCATCACATATTTCCTAAATCCTTGCTCTATAAGCACGGTTACTCGCGCGCCCAAGTCAATGCGTTGGGCAATCTTTGTTTCCTGACAAAGGACAGCAATCTGCAGATTAGCAATCGTAATCCTCAGGAGTATCTCGAAGAAGTTGCCGCTAATCATCCCGGCGCACTCGAATCACAGTGGATTCCTACGAATCGTAATCTTTGGCACCTAGACAATTATCCTGGCTTTCTCGAGGAGCGGGCACAACTAATGGCCGCCCAGACTAATAAGTTGATGAGCACTCTCACCGAGAGTTCGGAGCCAACGCCATCGCCGGTAACGCAGGAACCGTCGGCCAGCCAACCGATTGAGGTTCCGGGCGAGATTGCTAGCTCGGACGAGGAGGCTGAGCTAGTGAACCTCAATGACTGGGTGGAATCTCACGGGCTCGCACATGGCGAAATGGGATTTGATTACACTGACCCCGAAAACGACTCTCCACTAGCGATATTCGATTTGGCATGGCCAAATGGCCTACAAGAGGGCTTGAGCCAACCTGTTGCGGTTCTGCTTGATGAAGGGATTGAGACACTCTCTGTTGGCGCAAGCGCCGGTTACCGCTGCTTCACAAGTGTTGACGCATTCAAACGGTATGTACTGAAAGAAATACTTGGCGAAACCTTGGACGCAGCCTCTTGAACCGCCCTTTGCATAGGCACGCCGCTTTTCTCCTTCCCCCCACCTAAGCGGATAACTAGCCATAAAGCGGTAAACTATACCGATAATGACTGGCGCGAATTCCGCTATAGACGATGATGCCTCTGCGGATGCCCCGGCTCTGACGACCGACGGCAGCGCAGGAGCTGGTTTCGCGCGCGTCGCGTTCGACGAGCTTGAAGCGCGCCTGAAGGCGCATCGGCTCCCGCCGGAGCGCATCGATGCCATCCGTGAGGCGTTTGATACGGCTGAGCGCGCCCACGACGGTCAGTTCCGCAAGTCCGGCGACCCGTATATCTGCCACCCGCTTGAGACCGCGCTCATCCTGACGGACATCGAAATGCTGGACGCGCCAACGTTGCAGGCCGCGCTCCTGCATGACGTCGTCGAAGACTCGCCCATGACGCTCGATGAGATGCGAAAGGGTTTCGGCGCGGAGATCGCCGAACTCGTGGACGGCGTCACGAAGCTGTCTCGCCTCGCGGCGCAGCCGCAGCAGGGCACAGGCGGTGAGGCGGCCGCCTTCCCGTCACAGGCCAGCGTTTACCAGGCCGAGAGCCTCCGCAAGATGCTGCTCGCCATGGCGCAGGATGTCCGCGTCGTCCTCATCAAGCTGGCCGACCGCCTCCACAACATGCGGACGCTTGACGCCCTCGCGCCGGATCGGCGTCACCGCATCGCCCTGGAAACCCGGGATATCTACGCCCCGCTCGCCCATCGGCTTGGAATCGACAGCATCGAGTCGGAACTCAATGACCTCGCGTTCATCCACCTTGAGCCTGCGCGGCATCGACGTGTTGCGGACCTGGTTGCCGTGCGGCTGACGGAGCTCGAGACGGGAGTCAGCGAGGCGCTGACGGCTCTGCGGGAGACGCTCACGGCGCAGGGATACAAAGACATTGAGATTTCCGGCAGGACAAAGAGCATCTACAGCATCGCCCAGAAGATGGAGCGCTACCGCGAGATTGGGCGGGATTTTGAGGACATCAATGACCTGCAAGCCGTCCGCGTAGTTGTGAAGGACGTCCAGGACTGCTACGGCGTGCTCGGCATCATCCACGGCATGTGGCGCCCCCTGCCCGGCCAATTTGACGACTACATCGCCAACCCGCGCGAAACCGGCTATCAATCGCTGCACACGACGGTGGTGACGCCGGACGGCAACATGCTGGAGGTGCAGATACGCACCGCGGACATGCACGAGATGGCGGAATACGGCATCGCGGCGCACTGGCGTTACAAGGAGGGCGCGGCGGGCGGCGAGTTCGATGAGCGCATCGCGTGGCTGCGGCAGCTTCTGGACTGGCAGCGTGACGTGATCGGCGCGCAGGAATTCGTCGACCAGCTGAAGCACGAGATTCTTGTCGACCAGGTTTATGTCTACACGCCAAGGGGCGAGATTCGAGAATTGCCGGCAGGCTCCACACCCATCGACTTCGCCTTCCGCATTCACACGGATGTCGGCTATGGAACCGCCGGAGCGAAAGTCAATGGCCGCATGGTCTCGTTGAGCTACACGCTCAAGAACGGCGACACGGTCGAGATCATCCCGTCCAAGAGCCCAAAGGGGCCGAGCCTTGACTGGCTGAACCCGGATCTCGGCTACGTGCGCACGGAGTTGGCGCGATCCAAGATTCGCCACTGGTTCCGTGTTCAGGAGCGTTCAGAAAGCACGGCGCGTGGCCGACAGCTTCTGGAACGGGAGGCGCGGCGGCTTGGCGTGCAGCTTGACCCGCAGCATTTGGCGACGCTCTTCGGCTACCAAACGGCGGATGAATTCATCCTCGCGCTTGGAACGGGACAAGTCGGCGTCAACCAGATTGCGGTCCGGCTTCAGCCGCCAAAGGAAGAGCCGGAAACGATCCAGCTTCGACCGTCCAGTGGCGAGCTTTCGGTCATCGTGCAGGGACTCGGCCCAACGCCGGCGCGGTCAGCCCCGTGCTGCCGCCCGATGCCGGGCGAGGAGATCGTCGGATTCATCACCCGTAATCGCGGTCTTTCCGTGCATCGGCGCAACTGCACGAACATGCTGAACGAGGACGAGCCAGAGCGCCTCATGGACGTGACCTGGCCGGATTTCGAGCAGAAATACCCGTCCGGTGTCGTTATTTCGTCACAGGATCGTGTGGGGCTCTTGCGGGATATTACGACGCTGGTCTCGGCGGATCACATCAACATCACAGGGGTGCGAGATAGACACAACGCGGACGGCACAGTTACGATAACGCTCACGGTTGAGGCAAGCGGCCTTCCGGAAATCAGCCGGATGATATCCCGTTTGGAGGATCTGCCGGGCGTCTTCAACGTGTATCGGACATCGACTCACATCGCTCGCGGCCGCAGCGCCGGACAGCAAAGCGGAAAAGCCGCTCGCGCTAGCGGTACGGCAAAAGAGCAGTCAAAAGACAAGAAGTAAGAGCAAGGGATACAGAGGAGTAGCAGGACGTGGCAAAGGGAATCTCGGCGGCGAAGGCGCATAGGCGCTCTCTCAGGAAGCGCGACGTGAATCGCCACCGGAATCGAACAATCAGGACGCTGATCCGCCGCGCGCGTGAGTCCATCGAGGACGGAGCGCAGGATGCGCCGGACACCGTGCGCCGCGCCATGGTCGCCCTGGACCGCGCGAAGGGCAAGACGCTGCACGGCAGGAACGCAGATCGGCGCAAGAGCCGCCTCGTCCGCCTGTTGAACAGGGCGCAGGCTGCCTGAGTCGCCCACGGTGACAGGGATGGACAACTACACCGACGGGACTCCCCGGTTATGTGAGCAGAATCACGTGCCGGGGTGGCGGAATGGCAGACGCGGCGGACTTAAAATCCGCTTCCCCAAAAAGGAGTGTGGGTTCGAGTCCCTCCCCCGGCACCACTCAAACGATAATCAGACCGAACACTAACGCCTTCACGCCGACAAAAGATGTCCAGAGATATACGGATTCTCCATACATCTGACGTGCATATCGGCGCGTTCACGGAACGGTGGTCGCCGCAGCCGCGCAAATGCCTGCACGCGTTCAAGATCGTGGTGGATCGCGCCCTTGAGGAGAAGGTGGACGCCGTCCTCATCGCGGGTGATTTCTTCGACCACAACCGCATCCGGGCGGACGTGGCCGACTATGTGATGGAGCAGTTGGAACGCCTGCCGATGCCGACGGTCATCCTGCCCGGCAATCACGATCCGCTCGAGAACAACTCCGTCTACTGGCGCATGGACCTTGAGGGCCGCACGCCCAATGTCTACCTGATCAAGGACCCCGAGGGCGAAACCGTCACATACCCTGAACTCGGCCTCGCCGTATGGGGCAAGCCGCACATCAGCTACGACGACGTCTCGCTCTACCCGCTCAAGGAGCCGCCCCCGCCCGGGCCGGAGCCGTGGCAGATCGCCATCGGGCACGGCCACTATGTTCGAGACCAGGCAGACGCCGGCCGTTCATACCCCATCTTCCCGGAGGAGATCGCCGCCTGTGGGCGCGACTATGTCGCGCTGGGCCACTGGGACGCGCACATGAACATCAGCGAGGGCGATGTGGTCGCCTACTACCCCGGCTCTCCAACGTGGGTGGGCCTGTCCTCCATCGTAGAGCTCTCAGACCCGGACGGCGAACGCTCCATCACCGTCACCTCCTTCCCCGTCTCGCCCTAGATCAGTTACGTCATTCCCGCTTTCGCGGGAATCCAGAACCCTGAGCCCCTCCACCTCCGGTCACCCTGAGCCTGTCGAAGGGTGAGCCATGTGCCACATCCATTTGCGCCATGCGTCCCATACGCGCTACAACCCCAACGGACACCAATCACAAGACCGAATGGGGGAACCTGTAATGACGACGCATGACCATGAGACAAACGCCGCCGCCGAAGAGCACGAACAGGCCACAGCCGTTGAGGATACCGACAACGTCGAGATCGGCGATGAGACACCGGCAAATGAGCAGCCAACCACCGAGACAATGCAGGCAGAACTGGCAGAGCGTGACGAGCGTGTTGCATCTCTTGAAGAGCACATAATCACGCTGGAGCGAGAACTCTCGACGACGGTCTCACGTTACCGACTCGCATTGTTGGACGCCGCGCCCGAGGTGCCCGGCGACCTGGTGAGTGGAGCAACAGCGGAGGAACTGGAATCCTCGCTGGCAAAGGCAAAGGGCGTCGTCGAGCAGGTGCGAAATCGTCTTTTGGAAGGAATGGAGTCCACCCCCTCCCCTCATTCCGGCGACAGCCGGAATCCATCGGAATCGTCGGGCATCCCTGCCGGCGCCCCGCCGCGCACCCCCAACGACGCCTCAACAGACCTCACCCCCCGCGAAAAAATCACCCTCGGCCTAGAGCGGATGTAGGACGAGCTGTAAACCCGTAACAGTTGGAGCTAGTCGTCGACGTTCCAAACGAGCGCCTAAGACACGACACCGGGCCATTTCGCCTCTGACAACGACTTGGCAACGAGGCGCAATCGCCAGTTAGCGTCGCCTCCAATGACGCTCACGCCATGCGGCCGTCTCCACAACTGAACCGTCAGACGAGACTATGACGTAGCACTGACTTAGGGCTCTTGAAATTCTGGCGTGTTGGTCAGGCCCGATCTCTGCACGCGCAAGCTGATGGGTTCTTGACGTAGCGTTGTAACTGTAGGCGTCCCCGCTTCGGTGTTTCGCACCATATTTCACGAGCAACAGCACGACCTCTTGTGAGATTCCTCTTTGCTGGCAGCGTCGCAAGGCATGGACAGAAAGCCTCGGCGATTGCCGGACACGCTCAGCATGCTGAGTATTAGTCACTTAGTCTCCTTTTCGAACCTCACCAAACCGTTGGGGCTAACACTGGAAAGCAATCCAATTGAGTTGGTGCAGAACGTCCATTATTCAATCAGCCTTCCATCCAAGTAGAAGACATCGCCAGCTTCTCTACGAATATTGAACTTGAGTTGACCACCGCTCTTGGAAAAGATCCCCAACTGGATTAATTGCTCTAACTGAGAGATACCCAAAGGTACAGCAATAATCATGTCTTCCGACAGGCCACACAGGAATACAAAGGCCGCTAGGGTGTTATCCGCGAGGTACCTTTCTACCAGATCTTCGTCCGCTCCAAAAAACCAGTTGTCGGGGCTGTTCTGTGATGAATAGCCAAGATATTGCATCTGCCCATTCGTGGTTCGCACCCACTGACCTGGCCGAATAGCCGGCACGCCGATTCTCTCGAGATAGGCTTTGCGAGCAATCCGGCCCCTCATTCTACCTTGACCCTTAGCCAGAGATTTGAATTCATCCGGCAAGGACACATACATCCGTCCGGCGGTTCCAGCCGAATTGTCAGGTGTAATTGCAGCCGGATTCGAATTGCTTTCCGTTTTGACATCAGCGACCGCTTTCACTTCGGGAGCGTACGCGACCAACACATCATGGACGACATCTTCCTGGTGCTCTTGCCCAGTCCGTTGCTGGTCAGCAGCGTCCAAAACCTTGCGTAGCGCATCCTCTGCCGTGTCTTCAAGCGGTTCCGCCCAACTCTTAAGCCGCTCATAAGACTCCTCGCTTATCCTCACAACCGGTACCATAACTCCAGCCTCCTTACACTGTTACTCTGTACACTTATTATCTTCAAAACTGGGAGCCTGTCAAGCTCTAGCCAAAGAGGCACGACTCGCAAAATAAGAAAGCCCCCCGCCGCGCCTGAGCGTGGCGGGGGCTTTCTTCCAAGTCGGAATCGAACCGGTATCTACCGCAGGTTCCCCTGCAGTTGCTCGATGGTCTCCTCTGCCTGGTTGACCATGTCCATGAGGATCGTCCGAGCCGGCTTGCGCTCCTTGAGCATCCCGCCGATCTGGCCGGACGGGTTGCCGATCAGATCAAGCCTGCCCGCCTTGCGCGCCGCTTTCGTGAACGGCTCCTGGATCAGGCCCTGCAACGGCATCGGCAGCGCCTCCAAACCGGAGGCCGCCCACTTCAGCTTCACGGCGTTCTGATACGCCCGCTGCTGCTTGCCGGACGAGAACTTGCTCGTCGTGAACTCATCGGAGCGTGCGCCGAGAATCTGGTCCTTGTGCGCGTCGGGGATGTTGTTCTCCTCCGCCACCAGGAACGCCGTGCCGACCCACACCCCCTGCGCGCCGAGCGCGAGCGCCGCGGCAACATGACGACCGGTGCCGATGCCTCCCGCGGCAAGAACCGGTCGCGGCGAGACCTCATCGACGATCTGCGGAACGAGCACGAACGTTGAGATGTTGCCCGTATGACCGCCCGCCTCCGTGCCCTGCGCCGTGATGATGTCCACATCCGCGGCCACCTGGCGCTGTGCGTGGCGCACCGCGCCGGTCATGCCGATGAACTTCATGCCCTGCGCATGGCCCTGCTGGGTGAACCACTCCGGCGGCTCGCCCGTCGCCGCCGCGAACAGCGGCACCTTGTTGTCCAGCACAATCTCGATCTTCTTGCGCAGCAGCTCAGTGGACATCGGCGGCTGCTCCGAGACTTCCTCAGCCTCGAACCCGTATTCCTCGATGAGTTCCTGCACGAGCGCGACATGCTGCGGGTACTGCGGCGCAACCTGCGCATACAGTTCCCTGTTGCTCGTGGCGGTCACTTCGGCGCGGGTGGCGGGGACGAGGAAGTCCACGCCGTACGGCTTGTCGCCCACGAGCGACTGAAGTCGCCGGATGCCCTCGTCCATCTCATCCAAATTGCGGAAATTGTCGCCGAGCACGCCGAGCGCCCCCGCGTTGCTGATCGCGGCGACCATCTCGACGGGAGTTGGCGCAAGATCCTGGCTGCCGCCCACGGCCATGCCCGCCAGGAGTATCGGGTATTCCATGCCGAGCATGTCGCACAGCGGTGTATGTAACCTGTTTGCCATTGTGTCCTCCCCTATCCCTTTCTTTTCAGTCTCACTGTCTTGAACTAGTCAACTTGGTCATTATCTCGCTTGATGTGAACGGTCTCCAAAAAATCTCGTTATCGCAGATTGCCCTGCATCCGCTCGATGGTCTCCTCAGCCTCATTGACCATATCAAGGAGAATCTCGCGTGCGGGTCGGCGCGCCTTGAGCATTCCGCCAACCTGCCCGGCACTCGCCGCGTCGATGTCGAGGCGGCCAGCCGCGCGGGCACCCGCGTAAAGCGGCTCCATCAGGATGCCCTGCAGCGGCATCGGCAGAGGCTCGATCCCGGATGCGGCCCACGCCTCCTTGACAGGAGTCTTGTAGCTGCGGGACTGCTTGCCGGAGTTGTAGCGAGTCAGCGTGAAGTCCTCGGATCGCGCGCCGAGAATCTGATCCTGGTGTTCCGTTGGAATAGCGTTCTCTTCCGCGACGAGGAAAGCGGACCCGATCCACACACCCTGCGCGCCAAGGGCCATCGCTGCCGCGATCTGCCTGCCGGAACCCACGCCCCCTGCCGCCAGGATAGGCGTTGGCGCGGCGACTTCCGCAACCTGTGGCACGAGCGGGAACGTGGCGATATTGCCCGTGTGTCCGCCGGCCTCCGTGCCCTGCGCAATCATGAAATCGACGCCTGCGGCCTTCTGCCGCTGAGCGTGGCGGACTGCGCCAACGACGCCGCCCACCTTCATGCCGTGCGCCCGCGCCACGTCCATGATCATGGCGGGATCGCCCAAACCGGCGACGAAGATCGGAACATTGTGGTCGGCGACGACCTCGAATTGGCGTCGCAGCAAATCCGGCGACATCGCCTCTGCGTCATCGTCCGCAGGAGGCACATCCGGCAGGTTATGCTCCTGCATCAACTCCTTGATGAAGCCGACGTGCAGCTGATGGTCGCGTTCCAGCCGCTCCCGCACCATCGCCTTGGTGTCCTGCGCGCCCATCTCCGCCATGGTGGCGGGCAGCAGGAGGTCGATGCCCAATGGGCCGCTGGAAAGCTGCTTGAATTCACGGATACATCGGTCAATCGTGTCCGGCTTGCGGCTGCCGCATCCCATGACGCCCAGACCACCTGCCTCCGTGACCGCGGCGGCGAGCCGGGGCGGGCTGGGCATCCGGTCATCCATGCCAAGCGACATGCCGGCAAGCAGAATCGGGTACTTGATTCCAAGCATATCCGTCAGCGGTGACTTCAACCGATCCATGATCTCATCCCCTCTCCCCAGATCATCACACCATGCGCGGCCGCACCTCGACGCGCCGCGTCTGTCACCTAACCCACACTAAAGGTGACGGCTTATGGTAAACCCGCCATGACCGCGCCGCAAGCTTTCGTGAAGTTCGCACAATCCTTCAATCACTCGATCTCTTGAGTCGGTGCTTTCTGGCTTGTAAACCAAAAAGAAACTCGGGGGCGGCCGTGGGCCGCCCCCGAGGTGCTCATCCTCTGTCCAAGGAAGTGGTTTCCTGCTAGGTGGCGTTGGGGCGCTGGTGGCGGCCGATGTAGCCGACAACCACCATCCCGCGCTCCTCGTCCCAGGCGAAGGCGACGCGAATCTGCCCCGGTGTGCGTCCGGTGCCCCGGCCGATATGCTCGTCCAGAACGTACTTGCTCTCGCCATCGGTGGTCTGGTAATCGGAGCGGTACTTGCCGGGCACGGCGTCGGAGTGGAACGGGCGGTACCGCCAGCCGCACGTGGTGAACAGCGAGACATCCAGGTTGCTCACGGGCTTTTCACCCGTCCTGGAATTGCGGTATGTGGTTGCCAGCCACTCCAGCGCGCAGTACACCTGGTTCGGATGATCGAAATACAGCTTGTGGTCCGAGTTGTTATTCAGCGCAAGCTTCAACTCGTTCGGCCAGCGATTCTCAACGAAGTCCAGGACGGAAGCCACATCGCCGAAGTCAGGCGGGGAGGCAAGCGTTTCCTGCTCCTGCGCCTCGGCGTATCTGCGGACGGTCTCTTCCGCCTCGTCTTGAAGATCGGTGTGTTCCTGCTTGAGTTCCTGGTAACCCTTCTCCGCCGCTTCTGCAGCCGTATTCAGTTCCGTAATCTGCTGATGAGCCGCGTCCTGCGCGGCCTTCAGGTCGGCATTCTCTCTCTGCAGCGCCTCCACCAACTCACGCAGATACTGCCTCTCCACGTCATTCGTGACGTCGGTGATCTCGGCCCTTTCGCCCGTCATGGCCGTCTCGGTCTCGGATTCATCCTCTACAGGCGAGTCCTCCACCGGGACAATCTCTTCGATGACGGGTTTCGGCGTCGGCATAACCGCTGCCTCTTCAAGCGCAGCGAGCGCCTCCATGATCTTCTCTTGGGATTCAACGCGTTCCGTCGCGCGGCGTGTTTCCTCGCTGTAGGTTGCGCCCGGCTCCCGCACCGTCTCGTATCGTTCCAGGACCTCGGCGAGACTCTCGATGGCCTCGCTGACGGACTCCGCATCGTCCCATGGGCCCTTCGCGTTTTGCAGCTTCTCCTCCACGCTCCATTCGAAGAACGAAAGGGTCTCGGCATGGGCGTCTACGACTTCAACAATGCGGCTGCCGGGACCGTTTGCCTGTTCCAATTCCCTGGTCTTGTTGGCTTTGAGCTCAGCGATCTCTTCCATGAGCCGGCTTAGCGGCCCATCCCACTCCGGATAACTCGCCGGCAGAGAGCGGAGCTCAGCGAAAAAGTCGTCGAAAATGCGCTGGGCGTCGGTCGTCGAATCGGCCGGCTCTTCCTCTTGCGCTTCCTCGTCTTGTTGCGCTTCCTCGTCCTCCACGATGGAACGCTCGCTACCCATCAGCGCAATCATCAGGTTCACATCGTCAGATGAATACTGGGGATGCGCCGATGCAAGAACTGCCGACAGATTCTCCCCGGAAGCATCGTGCGTGGAACCGTCGTTTCCGTCTCCATCGTTGACGGTTGTCTCTACGATTCCACGCAATTCCATCCGCGACTCACACCACACAGTCAGCACAGACTGGGCAATTGCATCGACAACAAGAGCCGCGTTTCGAACAGGTTGAATCAGCATGATTGCCGGGGCATCCGGCACGTTCGATTCACGAAAACCGCGAACTGAGACATTCCCGATCAGGGCGTTATTGAGAGCGACACGCGCCTCTTCTGAGACACGCGCCCTGTTGGCGAGTGCCCACCGCACCACGTTCTTCTGGTGCTCCTCGCCCAAAGACTGAAAGATTACTGTATGACCCGCAACACCGGTTTCGCCGGTTTCCGGGCGCAACGCGACAACCATACTTGTGGCCTCCTACATCCCGCTTTCCCACGCGCTTCCCGCCGTCACCCTGACGACTATTTAATGATAAAACAGCGGCGCAACAGCTTGCCCGTCACAGTCGGAGCCTTTTGGCTCACAAGCTAGGATGGAATCAAGGAATCCAACGCACCGAAAGGATCGATGCAATGCCCACCTTCGGCGACCTCGAACAAGCTCTTCCAAGCCTTTATGAATACAGGTTCTTCATAGCAGTTGGCGCCATACTGATTGGCGCCGCTTTCGCCTGGCTCGTCGTGAAGAAAGAGTGGCACCGCTACGCGTGGGAGCATCGTGTGCCGTTCGCGATTGGAGGCGCTCCAATCGTCCTGATAGGGCTGTTCCTCACCTGGTCGCTGGCATCACCGCTCTTCATCAATGTCACTGTCGAGGAGGAGTTCCCGTTCGCCGCGGAAGCCATCGTGCCCGAAGGCATGGAACGCGAGGACATCGAGATGGTCATGGAAGGCATGGCGATGGTGGATGACCCGGTGATGGCAGAGGACATGCCGTCCGGCTCATCGATGACCGCATCGTCCATGGTCATGGCAGGAACTCCTGTCACAGCCGTTGAGACCGAAATGATGTCCGATATGGTGCAGGGATTGGCGATGGGAGCAGCCGCAACGGACGAGGACACTATGGGGCAGGCAGCGGACATGATGGCTCCCGCGATGGCCGCCGTCATGGAGCAGCAGGGCGCGCCCATCGCCCTAAAGGTCGGCAGCTTCCGTGATGCAGACAGCTTCCACAAGGGCAGCGGCGACGCGACCATCTATACAGCGCCCGGGGGCGGTCTGCTCCTGCGGCTTGAAGACCTGAACGTGACGAACGGCCCAGCCCTGCACGTCATCCTCTCTCAGCATCCGGATCCCATGCGACCCTCTGAAATGAAGCAGGGGAACTACGTGGATCTCGGACCGCTCAAGGGGAATCGCGGCGACCAGAATTACACGATTCCCGCCGGCGTGGACGTTTCCTCGATGGGCAGTGTCGTCATTTATTGCAAGCCGTTCTCCGTCATATTCAGTGTGGCCTCATTGAACGACGCATAGGCGCGAAGCTCGCCCGGCATTCACTTCCTCTCTTGCATCGCCGCTAGTCGGCGATGCACATTAAAGGTGTCCTGCCCTTCGCACGAAGACCCCCAGAGAGGAACGGCCCATATGACGGAACGACTCGCGCGAATCAGCGCCCGTAGGCCGATTCTGACCATCCTCCTGTGGGTGGCGGTTGCCATTATTGGCGGAGCCCTCATCGGGCAGCTCCTGTCTAGCGCATTGACCACGGAATTGAAGCTGGGCAGCGGATTTGAATCCCAACGGGCGGAGCAACTGCTTGAGGATCGGATGCGTGGGCCGAAACCGATTACGGAGATGGTCATTGTCCAGTCCGAAAGCCTGACCGTGGATGATTCCGCATTCCAGGATCGCGTCACGTCGCTAACAGGACAGATTCAGGCATTGGGCGATGACATCGTTGAGCAAACTCTGAACTACTACGCGCTAAGCCAACAGAACCCGCTGCAGGCCGCTGTCCTCGTCTCTCAGGATCGCCGGACGACGCTGGTTCCGGTCATCATGACGGGTGACCTGCAGGAGGCGGAAGACAACGTTCACTATCTTCTTGACCTTGCAAAAGAGGAGAACGGCAAGGACGGATTCCGTGTCCTGACAGTCGGTGACGCCAGCATCTCTCTCGAACGCAACGAACTATCCGAGCAGGATTTGCAACAGGGTGAACGTGTCGGCATCCCGGTCGCCCTGATTATCCTCGTGCTGCTCTTCGGCGCTGTTGTTGCAGCGCTTGTCCCGATTGGACTTTCACTTATCTGTGTCATCGCCGCGCTGGGACTTGCGGCGATCATCGGACAGTTCTACGAGTTGGTCTTCTTTGTCCAGTTGATGATCATCATGATTGGCTTGGCGGTGGGCATCGACTACTCCCTGATCATCATTTCGCGATTCCGGGAAGAGTTGGCGAGAGGCCTGTCCACTTTTGACGCAACGATAAAGGCCGGCGAGACGGCGGGCCGAACCGTGTTGTTCAGTGGCGCGACGGTGGTTGTTGCGCTCTGCGGCATGTTCGTTGTCCCGTTCGGATTCTTCCAGTCGCTCGCCATCGGAGCCATCCTCGTCGTCATCATTGCCGTGGCGGCCAGCCTGACTCTCCTACCGGCAGTCATTGCCCTCCTGGGGCACCGGGTCAATCTGTTGTCCATACCCAGGTTCGGACGCTCTCAAGCTAGTCCGGGGCACGAACACGAGGGCGGCTTCTGGGATCGGATCACTCACATCGTCATGCGCAATCCCGTGCTGAGTGTCGTGCTTGTCGGCGCTCCGATGGTTGTTGCTACGTATTTCTACTTCGACATTGAGACGGGCCTGAACGGCGTGGACGTCTTTCCCGAAGAGGCAGAAACCCGAGAGGCCTTCTTTGTCATGGAGGAGGAGTTCTCATTCGGCCTGATAAACCCGGCTGAGGTCGTCATTGACGGCGACCTGGCTGATCCGGGCGTCATGGGCGCGGTGCAACAACTCCAGGGCGCGCTGCTGGCCGACCCCGCATTCCCATTGCCGACCCTGCTCGAGCCGAACCCCGCCAATGATCTTGGCCTGCTGCGGGTCGTCATCCCGGGCGAACCCGCCAGCCATTCAGCCGTCGATGCAGTGAACACCATGAGGGATACGCACATTCCGGCCGCGTTTGACGGCGTGGATGCGGAGGTGCTTGTTGGCGGCAATACCGCTGTGGCGGCTGAGGTCTTCGATGTCGTCGAACAGTACACCCCCATCGTCTTCGCCTTTGTGCTGGGCGTGAGTTTCCTCATCCTGATGCTGGTGTTCCGCTCAATTGTGATCCCCATCAAGGCCGTCTTTATGAACCTTCTATCCGTCGGCACGGCATACGGCCTGCTGGTCCTCGTTTTCCAGAAGGGCTACGGCCGGGACCTGCTTGGATTCCAGGAGGCGGCTGTCATCGATGTATGGATTCCCCTGTTCCTGTTCTCCATCCTGTTCGGCCTCTCGATGGATTACCACGTCTTCTTGCTGAGTCGTATCCGGGAACGGTTTGACCAGACCGGCGATAACCGTGAGGCGGTGGCATTCGGACTGCGGGAGACAGCCGGCCTGATCACCGGCGCGGCTCTCATCATGGTCGCCGTTTTCGGCGCGTTCGCCTCCGGCCAGACAATCATCAATCAGCAGGTTGGCTTTGGTCTCTCGGTCGCAATCCTTCTCGACGCGACGCTGGTTCGTTCCGTGCTCGTGCCCGCAACGATGGAGATGCTGGGAGCGCGGAACTGGTATCTGCCGGGGTTCCTCAGGTGGCTGCCGGATGTGCGCATCGAGCCCGCCGAGGATCACGCGGCTCCCGCTTAGACAACAATGGCGGCGCTCCCTTGAAGGGAGCGCCGCCCGTTTTTCCTACAATGTGGCGGACTATCCGGTCGGGGCGGGCCCGAGGACACGATAGCCCTGGTTTTCCTCGGTTCGCTCGGCAAGCGGGAGAATCTCAATCACGACGTTGGAGAGACCCACGACTTCGCCACGACTGTCAAATGAGTAGTTATTGCCAATCGTGCCGCTCCACGTGACGTCATAGAGGCAATCCCGGAACGCGTCCGCGTCCTGATCATCCTCTGTCTCCATCAGGCATTCCGCAGTGATGTACACGCTGTCATATGCGGAGCCCAGGTACCATGGCAGCGTCAGGTAATCGTACCTGGCCCGGAAGGCCTGGAGAACGCTCTGGCCCTTGTCATTGGCCGGATCCAGGTCTGCAATCACGGCCTTGAGACCCGTTGCTGCCTCGCCGGCAACTTCAAGCGCCGTCGACCCGATGGTAACGACCTCGCTATAGATCGGGCCTTCATACCCAATCTCCCGCGCCTGCTTGAGAATTGAGCCCGCGCTGGCCTCGCCCTGCGCCGCCACCAGCAGCCCGTCCGGATTCAGGCCGCGCAAGACGGTGAGCTGTGCTCGGAAGTCCAGCGTCTCGGTTTGATACCGTTCGAAGCCGACGATCTCCCCGCCCAGCGCTTCGAATCGCTCGGACACTCCACGTCGCACGCCTTCCGCGTAGTCAGTTTGCTCGGAGACGGTGGCCAGCGTTCGAATGCCGTCTGCCCACAGCAGGTTCCCCGTCTCAATGCCCAGTTTTTCGTCGCTGATAGCCGTGCGGAAGATGTAGTCGCCCGCATCTGCGATATCCGGGTTGGTCGCCGATGAGGAGAAGAGGATAACGCCGTCTTCTTCGGCCAGCGGCGCGGCGCCCAACATGGCCCCGCTGCACGACGTGCCAAGAATAATCTTGATGTCGTCCACGTCCGTCAGCTTGTTGTAGGCGGTGATTGCGTCCTGGGCGTTGCACTTCGAGTCCTCGGCAACCAACTCAAGCGGCGTGCCATTGATGCCGCCGGCCTCATTGATTTCCTCCATTGCCAACTGCATGGCCCGGTGGGAGAGATTCCCGTACGTTTCGCCGGGGCCGGTGAGCGCCGCCATAACGCCGATGCGGTAGGTCTCCGGTTCATCTTCTCCGTCGCAGCCCGCCGCAGCGCCGATAACCAGCATGCAGGACATGACAAGCAACAGGATTGCAACAAATGGATGCTTCATCTCCACCTCCTTGCCGACAATTCTTCCGGCACGGAAACATAGCTCGAGAGGGGACGGCGCAGCCGACCGGAACTCTCTTCCCTGTCAAGGAACATCTATAGAGATTTTACACCCTGGGCTTACAACTTCTAACAAGTCTGAGTCTCATATTGGGGAGTCACATCCCTCGTGACCCTGAGAAAATACTTGGCGAACGGTGGTGGGCGATAGAGGATTTGAACCTCTGACCTCAGCGATGTCAACGCTGCGCTCTAACCAACTGAGCTAACCGCCCACCGTACCCGCGTCAACCGCATCGCCGTGGCCATTTGCGGGTGAGAATCATTCTAGTTATGCCGCGCAAAGGCGGTCAAATTGTTTTCTCGCTTCGCGATCCGGCGGCGCACAGTGCTAACCATTCGACACGGCGCGGCGTTATTATCTTTGACCGGCCGCAATACCCAGCGGCCGGGGCAACTGAAATAGCACGACGGGCGTGACGATCTGACCTGCCACCCCTCCCCGTCCCGCGTTTCGTCCATCTGATGCGGGACACGGCGGGCAGGGAACGCCCAGAGTCATATCAGAGAGGAGCGCTGCATATGCAGCGCTCCTCTCACTTAACCGCCCTATCCATATTCCCCACCCACACCCGTTCACCCTGAGCCTGTCGAAGGGTGAAACCTGTATCGCCTTTCACCTAGTGCTCGCCCGGCACGTAGCCGCTCTCCTCAAAGAGAGTCCGCACCGGCAGGCCGATGATTGATGCCACCCGCGCCTCCGGGTGCGTCTCCAGGTAGGACCGCACGATGGAGTAGCCGATGGAGTAGCCCGCCCACACCGGAACGCGGTCATCGTCTCCGAACAGGTACTGCCGAATCTCAAGCGGATCGGTATCGTTCAGCCGGCTCTCCACGTTGGGCCAGATTGCGCGTTCAACCTCCGGCGGGAGCGCATCAATCCAGTGGGGCCTATGCTCCGGCACGATGCCGCTCGCAAAGACGTCCGCGATCCCCTCCGTCACCATGGCGTCCAGCAGCGTGTCCGGCTCATTGTTCTTGACGTAGATCATGCGGCCGCCGGTCAGGCCGCGCGGGAATAGCCAATTACGGACAAGATGGACATACTCGTGAGCCGTGATATAGGTAAGTGTCTCCGTCCAATTGTGCGCGGGCCATATGAACAGGAGCGTGACGCCGGAGCCGAGGCTGACGCCGTTCGCGTATTGCATGGCCTGCGTGAGCCCGCGACTTTCCCCATCCCCCATCAGGATGACGACACGCGCGATGAGGTCCGGTCGCGGCAGGGCCTGCGAGCACTTGTAAAGTGTGTCCTCAACGATGCCGCGAGGCGAGGCGGCGTCCGTGGCATTCACCGCGCGGATGAACGAGTTGAGTTCAGGATCGCCGGTCTGCGTCATCGCCCAGTGCTCGCCGATGTCGATGAACGTGGGCTGCTCTCCGGCAAGCAGGCGGTGGATGTACAGCCGCAGCCGTTGCTTGAACGATTCGAGCGGAGGCTGCTCGACCTGGTTCAGCGCCTGCTCGGCAAAATAGCCCTCAAGCCGATAGGCAGGGACGACCGTCATCTGCCGTGGGAGCCGCCGACCTGTCATGGCGGGCTGCGCAGAGGCTTGGCGAGCAGTCGCACGAGCGGCGGCGCTAACCGATTGCGCCGGATTCCTCGAGCCTCGCGTATTCCTCGTCGGAGAGTCCCAGGATGCCCGTCAGGACTTCCCGGGTGTGGAGGCCGGGCGTGGGCGCGCCCATGCGCACGCGGCCGGGCGATTCACTGAATTGAATCGTCATGCCCGGATGCTCCACCGGGCCCGGCACATTGTGGTTCACTTCAACCACGTAGCCCCGTTCGCGCAGTTGCGGATCGAGGTACAGGTCCTCGCCGGTGGCAGCCATGCCCGCGGCAATCCCGGCGCGTTGGCACGCGTACATGACCTGGTGCGCGGAGCGTGTGAGTGTCCACGCGGAAATCTCTGCGTCCAGGGCATCGTGGTTGCTCTGCCGATCTGCGAACGTTGTGAAACGCGGATCGTCTGCAAGCTCAGGCCGCCCCATCACTTCAGTCAGCGCGCGCCATGACGTATTGTTGTCGTCCGGGCAGGAGATGGCGCACCAGCGGTCGCCGCCGCCGCATTGGTAGACACCCTGCGGCGCGGCGTTCGGATCGCGGTTGCCCCACGCCTCCGCCGGCCCTGCGCCGAACTGCGGCTCCAGGAACGCAAGACCGATCATGCTCGCGGCGGCCTGGAACTGCGGAATCTCGATGTACTGCCCCTCTCCGGTTCGCTCACGATGGTGCAGCGCCGCCATGATGGAGAGGGCAAGGTTGCCGGCGGTGATGAAATCCGGATACGCGTTTCTGCCACGCGCGGGCCATTTGGCGTCCGGCTGCGCCCACAGATAGCCGAGGCCTGTGAATGAGGTCAGGCACTGGCCGACGGCAGTAAAATCCCTCATCGGCCCCATCGCGCCGTAGCCGGGGCAGCTGACCATGATCAGGCGCGGGTTCACTTCTTTAAGCACGTCATAGTTGATATTGAATCGGTCTATAGCGCCGGGAGCGTTGTTCTCCACGACAACGTCCGCCTCCCTCGCAAGCCGCCTGAACAGCTCTTGCCCTTCAGTCGTGTGCAGATCGATCGCAATGGATCGCTTGTTGCGGTTGTTTTCGCCGTAGCTCGCGTTGGTACTGCGCCATGCCGTCGGGTTGCGCTCGCGGTCATGAACCCGTCCGTCCGGGAACTTGGTGGATTCCACCTTTATGACGTCCGCGCCGTAATCGGCGATGAATCGCGTGCCGAACGGTGCAGCCCACACACGCTCGAATGCGAGAATCCGCACGCCATCCAACGGGAGGCCGGATTCCTGTGCCCCATTCGAGGCTCCGACCGGAACGGCCTGGCGCTCGGCAGGCGCAGCGCCGAGGATCTCATCCTTGTGCTGCCCCAGCGTTGGCGCGGGGCGGCGAACGCTGAGCGGGCTGGCGCCGAAACGCGCCGTCCCGCCCGGAATCATGTACTTGCCCAGCACCGGATGCTCCATCGGCGAGAAGAAACCATAGGCCTCCGCGTGCGGATGCTCGGCGAAATCAGCCGGGGAGTTGGCGGGGGCCACGGTGACGTGCCTCTCCACGCCCCCGCTCAGGTACTCCTCTGCGGTCATCGTGCTGATGAATTCTCCGGCGAGTGCCGTAATCTCGTCCGCCTTGGTATCCCGCCCGCTCAGCTCACGCATGGCCGGGTCGAGCAGCATCGGATGGTTGACCCAGTTGGCGAACTCCACCCACTGCCGCGGCGATGTCAGCGCAAGCTGCACCCATACACCGTCGGATGCCTGAAAATACTGCGTGGGGCCGGTTCCGCCCTTGCTGCCGCGCCGGGGCATGACCTCGCTCATCGCGGCATACCGCATGAGGTTCATGGTCTTATGGGCCAGTACTTCGGTCATGGAAACATCGAGATGCTGGCCACGGCCCGTGGTACGCCGATGCCAGAGAGCGATAAGCGTGCCGAAGGCGGCATGGATGGAACTCAACTGGAAGCCCTGGTAGCGGGGCATGGTGACAGGGGGGCCTTCTGCTTCGCCCTCCGGGTACACTGAGCCGCTCAATGCAGTGACGGCGATGTCCGCGCCGACAAAGTCGCGGTACGGACCCGTGCGCCCGAACGGCGTGATGGACGTGACGACGACGGCAGGATTGACGGCGGCGAGATCGTCGTAGCCGAGGCCGCGCGCCTCCATCTCGCCGGGGTGGCCGGATTCGAGAACAACGTCCGCGCTCCTGACAAGTTCAAGAAAACGCGCCCTGTCCTGCTCCGAATCAAGATCAAGAGTGATGCCGCGCTTATTGGTATTGAAATGGACGAAGAAAAGGCTGTGATCCGGGCCGGGCTCTCCGTGCGCGAACGGAGCCATCCGGCGCGACGGGCTGCCGGACGGCGGCTCGATGAGAATGACCTCCGCGCCGAGGTCAGCGAGAATACGCCCGCACGGCTGTCCCTGCGGCCCGGTGAGGTCAAGCACGGTCAGCCCATGAAGCGCTCCCGGTCCGGCGGGGCTGGTCCCGTTTGTCATAACATCCTCATTTCGCGTTCTGGCCGCAGAGTCACGCTCAGAATAGGAGCGCCCGTGCATAGCGTCAACGCAGACGCCCCCGCGAGGCCCAAAATAGCCGTTTGGGCTTCCTTTTAGACTGGAATCATGGAACAGCTAAAGGGTCTCCTCCGCTCATCAATCATCACCTCCGCCGCCAGCCTGAGCGCTGCTGTCGTCGTCATCATCCTTATAAACTGAAGGCATGCAACAAAGCCGAATGCGAATCGGATCGACGCAGCGTACGCCGGTTGTTGGAACTGTAGCCGCACTGTTTGTCCTGATCCTCGCCGGATGCAACATCGGCGGCGTTGAACAGGAGACCATACAGGTCACCTACGAGGCGGAACCGGTCGTCCAAACACGGAATCCGACCGCCACGCCTGAATCATCTGCTGCAGCGTCGTCGTCCCAATCTGCGGCATCAACACCCTCTGCGGGGCAGCCGGCTGCGACGCCGTCCATCATCGAGCGCGATCTGGACATCGTGACGGTCCTCGCCAAGGACGCCATCCCCGCCATCCGCTCACCGGAGTTCGTGGACGCCGCCGGAGCCGAAGCATGGATGAACGCGGATGAGCCGATCATCGGCGTGGAGATTGACGGGGACGCCCGCGCCTATCCCATTGCCATGCTCAGCCGCCACGAGATTGTGAACGACACCGTAGGAGGAGCGCCGATTGCGGCAACGTGGTGACCTCTCTGCTATACGGCCATCGTGTATGGCCGAGAGGTGGAGGGGCAGCTGCTGACCTTCGGCGTCTCCGGCAAGCTCACCCTCAACAACCTGATCATGTTTGATGACCAGACGGACTCGGAATGGAGCCAGGCATACGGCACGGCTCTCTCCGGCCCGCTTGAGGGTACGGAATTGGAGCTTGTCGCATCACGGCTGATGGCATGGGAGGCGTGGAAGGCGCTGTATCCCGATACGCAGGTGCTGGACAAGCGCGGTCTCTACCGCAGGGACAACTACGAAACGTACTATACGAATTTCGACGCTGGCATTCTGGGCCGCCGCGTCCGCGACTTCAGGTTGGAACTCAAAGACCTTGTCCTGGGCGTGGAGATCGGCACGGCCAAGCGCGCCTACGCCTACAATGACCTTGCAGAGACACCCATCGCGAACGACACGCTCGGCGGGCGTGAAATCGTCGTCATCCATGAACCGGAGGCTGGTTTCGCGGCGGCGTGGAGCCGACTGCTCGATGATGAGGCCTACGACATCGCGCTGGGGCCGTTCGGCATGAACGCGCCGGATGTCTTGACCTTTGAACAGGCCAATCAGGCACAGATTGGGGATGCCCCAACGGTTTCCGGCCCAGTGATGCGCGACCGCGAGACGGGTTCCATCTGGAGCGCAAGCACGGGCGAAGCGATTTCCGGCCCCCTGGAAGGCGCAAGCCTCATCCAGATCCCCACAACGCCCTCATTCTGGTTCGCGTGGGTAGACCTCTTCCCGGACACCACCGTCTGGCGCGAATAGGGAGGGTTCGCCTGCCCCTCCTTAGCCCTTCTCCGCCGGCATCGCGACCGGATCACCTGTCGGCGTGTCCGGCGCGTTGGCGATTCTCGAAAGTGAGCCGAGTGACTATACTGGACATCAGTTCAGTAGGTAGGTGAAGTTTAGTCGAAGCTGTCAGTCCGCAATGGGCAAGTCCTACCCCCCATGGGGGCGGCAGGTCTCCCCATACTCCCTCCGCACCAATTGATCTCCGCGGGCACCTAATCATGAGGTGCGGTGCCGCCCCCCTTTTTCTCTGTCCCTAACATCCGTTGTCAGCGCATCGTTTCTGCACTCCTCCTCCTTGCTACAATGTCTGCGTCGCTTTGCGACTGGAGACATATCCGGGGGTAGGAGGAAAATCATGACCGCCACGCAGGTTCAGGAAAAGCACGTCACTGTGAACGGAGTGAAGCTCCGCTATTTCGACTACGGCAACGAGGGCGCGATGCCCATGGTATGCCTGCACGGCCACACCGGGCAGGCTCATATCTGGGATGAGTTCGCGGAGGCGATGGCGCCCAATTTCCACGTCGTCACAATTGACCAGCGTGGACACGGGGAGAGCGAACACGCCTCCACCGGTTATGAGCGGGATCGGTTCGTTGAGGACCTGGATGAGCTGGTCGTCGCGCTGGGGTTCGACCGATTCGTCCTCGTCGGCCTGTCCATGGGCGGCTGGCATTCCCTGCTCTACACGGGCGAGAAGCACCCTGAGAAGGTCGAGCGCATCGTCATCGTCGACATCGGCCCGGAGCCGAGCGAGCGGTCGAAGGTGGAGTGGGGCGACCGCCCCCCGACGCCCATGTCCTTCGCTAGCGTCGATGAGGCGTTCGCGTGGGCCCGTGAGGGCAACCCGTGGGCGTCCGAAGAGCGTCTCCGCAAGGATATCGAGGAGAAGCTCAAGCAGACGTCGGACGGCTCATGGACGTGGAAGGCCGACGCCGCGCTGTTCAACGTCCCGCTCGCGGACGGCACGGATGAGACGCTGATCAACCGCTACTGGAAGGCGCTGGAGACCATCGAGCAGCCGATCCTGGAGGTGCGCGGGCTGGAAAGCCCCCTGCTGGACGACGCAATCAAAGACAGCATGATGGCAAGGTCGAAGAACCTCTCATGGGTAGATGTTCCGGACGCCGGCCACGTCGTCACGGTGGACAAGCCGCAGGAGTTCATCGCCGTCACCCGGGAGTTCCTGGGGGTATAGTCGGCGTTATACTGTCCGCATGGGACACGTACAGGTACAGGCAGTAATCTCGAACGCCGACGGCACTCGATCAACGGAGATCGAGGCCATGGTGGATACCGGCGCGACGTACACATTCCTCCCCGGCTCCCTGTTGCGGGAGTTGGGGATTGAGCCGACGCGCACGTCCGAATTTCAACTCGCGAGTGGAGAGACCGTTCAGTATGCGCGAGGCGCAGCGGTTGTTCGGATAAACGGCTTTGCCCAGATGACGCCGGTGATCTTCGGCGACGATGCCGCGGACCCGCTGATTGGTGTGGTCACCCTTGAAGAGTTGGAACTTGCAGTTGACCCCATCGCCGGTGAATTGGTCCCCGCAAAGCTACGGCTGTAAAGGCCACCCCTCCTACCCGCCCGTCGCCTCGTCCAGCTCCTCCCGCCACTCGCGCTCAGAGACGCTGCTAGGGTATCCCTTGCGGAACGTGATGACGCCGTTGCCGTCGATGACGACTGCAGATGCGTGAGAATTGATGCCGTATTCGTTCGATACCCTCGCATCGGATTCCGCCATGTCCCATGTATATCCCTGCCGTGAGGCGTAGCGGCGAATGCTGCTCTCATCATCGAACGGGCTGAACGCCATGGCGATAACGGCAACTCGATCCGAATAATCCCCGTACACATCCTTGAGGTTCCGCAAATCGGAACTGCATATCGGTCAAGTGCTTGAGAAGAAATACAGGACGACAGCCTGGTTCGCCTGCTTGAACTCAGCTAATGATTTTGTGTCGCCTTCAATAGTCGTCACCTCAAAGTCCGGCGCCGACTGCCCCACGCGGTTGCCCGTTGGTGGAGCGGGAGGCTCTGGCGTGTTCGTTGGCGGAACCGGTGTTGGCGTATCGGTGGGTTGGGCTTCTGTCGGCGGCGGAACTGGCGTGTCTGTCGGCGTCGGGCCTTCACTCTCCGGCGTTGAGCCGGTTCTCAGCGCGGGCACGGTCGGCTCCGCGGTTCCGGGCAGCAACGCGGGAGGCGTGACTTGCGGCTCCCTCTCAAGAGAACCCTCAACGGTCGGCTCCAGCGAGAGTGAGGCGGCATCATCCGGCGTCGCAAGGCTGACAGAGCCTTGTGATGTGCCTTCGGACACAGATGTGGGGGGCGCCGGTGTTGTAGCAGGTTGCGTTGGTGGAATAGTTGTGGCCGGCGGCCCCGTCTCGGCGGTTTGATTACAGGCAACAGCACCAATAACGAGCGCCACCGAAATAATGAGCACAACGAACTGCGCTGCAAGAACGGGGCGGACGGCTTGTACCTTCATTGCTTGATTCGCCTCAGGCCACACTACGCCGTCACTTCGTCCAGCGCCTCGCGCCATTGATCAGCGCCATGACTTCTTCCCGCCGCCCGGAACGTGATCACGCCATCGCCATCAATAAAGACCTTGGAGGGCTGGCGACTGATACCAAAGGCGGACTGGACATCGCCGTGATAGACCGCCATTTCCCACGGGTATCCTTGTCGTTCCGCGTACGAGATGATCGTGTCCGCGCTCTCCGAAGGATCGACATCCACGGCGATAAACGCGACCTCATCCTGGTAGTCAGGGTAAACACTCTTGGCGGTCTGCAACTCAGACCGGCAGGACGGTCACCAGCTTGCGAAGAAATAGACGACGACGGGCTGATTGGCCTGTTTGAAATCGGTCAATGAGCGCGTGACTCCGTCTGTGGTGGTGACGGAGAAGTCCGGCGCGAGATTGCCGACACGGTCGCCCACCTCCGGCGCAGCTTCACTCGCCGGGCCGGACGGTCCTTCAGGCGCATCATCCGCAGTTTCTGTGCCGCACGCAACGGCCAGCATCATCAGCGCCGCCACCAATAGAGCGCCGAGCAACACGCCGGGCCACATCTGCAATCGCAAGCTCACAAGTCAGTCTCCTCAGTGTTCATGGGGGAGAGGCGGGCAATCCCCATCCACCGCCACCGGGCGTCTCAATGGTAAGCCTGTCACCACGCGAAACGTCAATGGTGATGACCGCCGGCAACTCGTCATCCCGCTCGGAATCCATTCTACGCAGGGTGTTGCGGCCCGGTGCGCCGTCAGTTCCTCCCGCAAGCCCCCACGCCCCGCGTGATCGCCGCTCCGTGAGCAGTGAGACGGTCGCATCGCCAAGGAACTCCACTGTACGGACGAGGCCGTCCCCGCCGCGGAATCGTCCCTCGCCCCCGGAGCCGCGCCGTACGCCGTACTCCAGCACGTGGAACGGATACTGGTACTCCAGCGCTTCCATAGGCGTGTTGAGCGTGTTGGTCATGTGGCTGTGGATGGCGGATTCTCCCGGGCCGTCGGGGCTCGCGCCGACGCCGCCCGCGAGCGTCTCATAGTAGGCGAAAGGTTGACCCGTGCGCGGATCAGTGCCCCCGATCGTCACGTTGTTCATCGTTCCCTGGCTTGCAGCGGGGATTCTGTGGGGCAGAACATCTGTAAGCGCGCCAAATACGACGTCTACGATGCGCTGCGATGTCTCCACGTTGCCGGCAGCGACCGCTCGCGGCGGCCGCGGGTTGACCAGCGATCCCTCCGGCGTGATCACCTCCACGGACGCGAACGAGCCGTGATTGGCGGGGGCGCGAGGCCCCGCAAGGCATCGCACGCAGTATTGAACCGCCGAAACGGTAACGGCCCGCACCGCGTTGATATTGCTGAGCGGCTGCTCCGGCGACGTGCCCGTGAAGTCCACAATGAGCAAGCCGTCACCGTCACTCGTAATGGTCACTGCGATACGGGGGCGTTCATCGCTTGGCGTCGATGGCTCCATATCGTCCGTGAATGTGTACTGTCCCGCCGGTATTTCACGCAATGCGGCCCGCACAAGGCGTTCCGCGTAGTCGATAAGCGCATCACCATGCTCCGTCACCGTTGCCCAGCCATAGCGGGTAATCAGCGCCTCGTAGCGCCCCTCGCCGATACGGTTGGCGGCGATCTGTGCCGCTAAGTCGCCGCGCCGCTCCTCCGGCGTGCGGACGTTCCGCATGAACAGCTCGACGGCCTCCTCATTGAGCATGCCTCCACGCGCCAGTCTGATGGGCGGGATGATGAATCCCTCCTGGTAGATAGTCGTCGACGCGGGCATCGACCCGGGGGCCATGCCGCCCACGTCCGCGTGATGGGCCCGCGAGGCGACAAAGCCCGCGAGTTCGCCGGCATCCCCATCCGTAACGCCCTCGGGAATGAACACGGGTGAGATCAGCGTCAGATCAGGCAGATGAGTACCGCCAAGATAGGGGTCGTTGAGAGCGATGAGATCGCCGGGCGCGAACGTATCGAACCGCTCAATGGCGGCCTGCACGGAGGCGGGCATCGCGCCGAGATGAACGGGGATGTGCTCCGCCTGCGCCAATATCCGGCCGTTGGCGTCAAAGACGGCACAGGAGAAATCTCGCCGCTCCTTGATGTTCGGCGACCACGCCGTCCGCCCCAACACCGCGCCCATCTCCTCTGCGATGGCCGCGAAGAGGCGTCGGAAAACCTCCAGTGAGATCGCGTCAACGCTCATGCGGACGCCCTTTCGAGAATGAGGTTCAGGTGCTCATCGACACGTCCAACCCACCCCGGCGGCACATACGTAGTGCAGTCCGTCTGCGTGAGCACAGCCGGGCCCTCGATGAGGTTTCCTATGAGCAACACGTTTCGGTCATAGAGCGGTGCTGTAATCTCTCCCCCGTCCGTTATCAGCGCGGTCTCGCCAAGCAGCGCATGGCTCGCGTCGGGCCCGCCTTCTGCATCGGCAACAACGAATGGTGGGCGGCGCGCCGGTATCGTTGCCCGAAGACGCAGCGTAACAACCTCCGTGGGCCACTCGGGATGGCTGTGGTCGAAGCGGCGCAGGTGTGTTGCATGAAACCGTTCCTCAAGAGAAAGGCCATCCGGCGCATCCAGTGGAATCGAGAGTTCATACCCCTGGCCCTGGTAGCGGATGTCTGCCGAAGCGGAAAATGTCGCTTGGGTGGTGGGGAGGCCAACGGCTTCCAGGTCTTCTCGCGCGTCTTGCTCAATCTCACTCAACAGCCGCGCAATCTCCTGCGCTGACGTATCCGACAGGTCACGCATGGCAGTTCTCGAATAGTCGCGTGTGACATCCACGGTCAGCATCCCCCACGCGGACAGCGCCCCGGGCAGACGCGGGATGAGTACGCTGCGGATGCCGAGTCCGTCCGCAAGCTCGCAGGCATGGAGCGGCCCCGCGCCACCGAACGCAACCAGCGTGAAGTCGCGCGGATCATGACCCCGTTCCAGCGAGACCACGCGCAGCGCCTGTTCCATGTTGGCGTTGGCGATTCGCACCACGCCTGCGGCGGCCTGTTGCGCCGATATATCGAGCTGCTCCGCAATTGCGCTCATCGCCGCCATTGCCGCGCTCCCGTCCAATGAGAGGCGTCCTGCAAGCGGTCTGTCCGCCGGCAGTCGACCCAGCACAATATGGGCATCCGTCACGGTCGGCCCGCCGCCGCGTCCATACGCGGCAGGCCCCGGGTCTGCCCCCGCGGACTGCGGCCCTACCGACAGTGCCCCGCCCGCGTCCACACTCGCGAGAGACCCTCCGCCTGCGCCGACCGTGTGAATATCGACAATCGGGACACGAAGTGGATACCCGCCGATGCTGCCCTCAGACGTGCGCTGCACCTCGCCGTCGCACAGTGAAACATCCGTCGACGTGCCGCCCATGTCCAGCGTGATGATACGGTCGAAGCCCGCCGCGCGTGCCACCTCGAACGCGCCGACAACACCCCCCGCCGGCCCGCTCAGCAGCGTCTCCACCGGAAAGCTGCTCGCCTGCCCGATGGTCATGCTGCCGCCGTTCGATGACATGATTCTCACTGTCGATGCAACTGTCTCGTCGATACGGGACAAATAGGACTGCATGACGGGCGCGACGTAGGAATTCAGGACGGTCGTTGACGTTCGTTCGAACTCGCGGAACTCCGGGACGACATCACTTGAGATGGAGATGGGCACATCAGCGGGCAAACGGCGTTTCAACGCATCCCGGATTAGCTGCTCATGCTCCGGGCGAAGAAACGAGAAAAGCAGGGCGACGGCCACGGAGTCCGCGCCTGAGGCGGCAACCAACTCAGCGAGCGCGTCAAGCTCAGCCTGGTTCGGCGTCTTGAGAATCTCCCCCTCCGCCGTCACACGCTCATCGATCTCAAAGCGCAGTTCGCGGGGAACCAGAGGCACAGGGCGAGTGACCTGCAGGCTGTAGAGATCATCGCGCGCCTGCCGGCCAATCTCGATGACGTCTGCCATGCCGCGCGTCGTTACGAGTGCCGTCCGCGCGCCGCGTCGCTCAAGCACCGCATTTGTGCCGACGGTGCTGCCGTGAACGACCTCGTCGCTTTGTTCGCTGCCCCCGCCGATTTCCTGCACACCGGCAAGGAATGATTGCGCCGGATCTGCGGGAGTTGACGGGACCTTGATCAGGCGAATCGAGCCGTCATCATCGACACGGATGACGTCCGTGAACGTTCCGCCGGTGTCGATCCCGATCACGGGATGGTTCTCCGGCTAGTTGGACGGCGGCGGGCCGCCCAGGTGCAGGGGGTCCGGGTCGTGGTGCCATTCATTCTCACCGGACTCCACCAGCAGCGGCGCCTCCTGCGCTACACTCCCGTCCACCACAGCCTGCACCAGGAACAACCCGTCGGACTCAGCCTGTATGCCGATGCTCATGAAGAATTGGTGGCCCTGGATGGGGAGAAGGTTCGCCGTGATTGGCTCACTTCGCACAATCTCCATTCCGTTGGGGTCCAGCACGCGCAGGATGAGTTCATGCGTACCCTCGCCGTGCAGGCGGCAATAGATGGAGAACTGGAACGCCATCGGAAACTGCTGCGCGCCCACCGTGTCAAAGATGCCGATGACGTGCGCGCGCCCGCGCTCATCACGGAATGAGTCCTGCCCCAGCAACAGCGCCGTGACGCGGACGTTGGTGGACTCTGTCATCTGCTCGGCGAATCACACGGAGCGTTCATGCCCCGCCCTTGCCGGGGCACCACGCGTTGTGTTCCGCCATCACGTCATCCCAGCTCTCAAAGCCGACGTGCAACTGCAGCAGGTGCCCGCACTTCTCGCAGTCCTTGTGCTCAAACGTCTCGAACGGATCGACGTCAGCGCCCATCATCGCCTGCGAGGCCAGCTCCACCAGCGACGACAGCCTTTCAACCGTCAGATCGACCATCCCCTGGAACGTGTCCGGGGGCTTGGGAGCCTGGATGGTGTCCAGTGAGAACCGGGCGGACAGCACCAGGTGGTCATGCCCGAGGCGCGGCAGCACGTTGCCCTCAATCCAAACGCCCTGCATAGCCCGTGCCTCAATCGGCGTTTCGATCTCCAGTTCCCGTGTAACGGTGTTCATCAGGGCGATGTACAGCGCCGTTCGGAGACCCTCCCCGTCAAGGCCATCCGGCAGCGCGGCAGCCGCCCCCTCCGGGGATAGCGGGGCATCACTGTTGCCGATGGCCGTGTACACCGCGTCACCCAGCGCCAGCAGAGTGTTCTTGTCCATCGGCTCGATGGCCGCAACCAGCCGCATGTCATCGTCGGTCATATCGGCGAGTTCCCCAAGGAACTGCTGAAAATAGCGGCGCGCGGCGGGCGTCGGCCCCAACAGCGCCGAACGGGACGATGACGTCATGCAATGAACTCCATGGGCAACATATTTTGGGTCGGATTGAACGTTTGTAGTGTAGCACTCCAGCTAGGAATGGCTCAGTTGACAGGCCGAGGCGAATTGAGCCGCCCCGGACCCGTCTCCGGCAGCAATATCCCCGCGATGAATAACGTAAACGATGTCGCACAAACTACCCCAACACCGATCACGAAGCTCCCCGTCTCATCGATGATGAACCCGGCAATGACCGGCGCGATGAAGCTCGATGCGTTGCCCGCCGTCAGGATTGCCGCCCAGATTGCCACCGCGCGCTCCGGTGATGATCCCGGCAGCTCAATGGGGATGGTGAAGAGCGATGGCTCATATAACCAGTGCAAGAAACCGGTCACGATGACGGCCGTTAACAGCAGCACCCCGACTGGGGCGTAGATGGTGGTTATCCCCGCGGCGCCCACGATTAGCCCGGACCAGATGATGACCGGCCGCCTCTTCCCGATGAGGGTCGCGATGAATCCACCGATGACATTCGCCGGCGCTCCCGCCAATGAAAAGATGCCCGCCATCAGCCCCGCCATGGCGAGGCTCAGTCCTCGCTCTTCCTCGTAGAAGGTGGGCAGCCACGTGTTCAACGTAATGAACTGCGCCCACGGCCCGATAACGGCAAAAGACATCAACCACGTTTCTCGCCGCCGGAAAACACTCAGGATAGCGCCAATCTTCACCGGATCCGGCGGCGCGCCGCCCAGCGCCTCTCTTTCCCGCCACAAGACCACGAACAAGACTGCGCTGCCGGCTGTCAGGAAGCCCTCTATGCCAATGGCCCACTGCCAGGTGGTCCAGCCTGCCAACACCGGACCAAGGTACTGCGCCGCCGCGAGACCCACGGTTATAGAAGCAAGCGCGACGGCGTTCGCAATGGGGACTTCCCGAGGCGGCGCCCAACGCATGATGATGGCTGCCGTTAGCGGCGTAATCGCGGCCGCCCCGATTCCTTGCACCGAGCGCAGGGCGATAAACCACCAGAACCCCGTTAGAAACGGCGTAAGCGCCGTGATTCCCAGCAGTGCCCAGCCGATGCCGTACACTGCGCGGATATTCCATCGTGCAAGAATGATTGAAGCCGGGATGGTTCCCGCTGTGAACACGAGCGTTATGCTCGTGACGACAAAGCCGCCTTGAGACTTGGTAAGGTCCCAGGACTCCGTGATGAGCGGCAGAACGGACGCCGGGGCAAGGAACGCCATCCCCAGCATGAAGTGCATGAGGACGACGAGCGCATAAATGACGAATCGATATGCAGGAGCTTCGCGGGTCTCAGTTCCGGAGATGTCTGTGTCAAGCATTAATGAAACTATAGCGGTTGACTACGATTCGCGGGCTCTCGCAGTCGTGAGCGAGAAGAGCAACTGATATGAGACCGAACTCCTGGTTATTCGCCACAGTCGTCATCATGGCGCTGTTTCTCATCGTCCTAACCGGCAATCTCTATATCACCCTCCTCATCGGTCTGCCGATCCTCTTCACCATCGGACTCATCATCATGTTCCGCAGGGCACGGCCTGAAACGCCGCCCGTGCCGCTGCCCGCCGGGCCCCTCCTTGAGCCCGCACAGCTTGAGGGGCGCATCGACCGCATGGCGGTCGAAGACGTTGAAATCGAGGGCGCAACGTCAGGGCTCTTTTCGTCGGGTCCAAAGTACAACTCAGTCCTTGTAATTATCATCAGCGGCATCCGGTACCGACTCGACCCTGCTCCGCTGCGGCGCGGCGGCTACGACTGGATGAAAGAGGGCTTGTGGGTGAAGGCGACGTTTGACCGCCAAACCCGCGTCATCTACGAAATCGAACAGGCTCCCGGACCAAGGGGATACGGGGACTCCGCATAGCCGCGCGCCATCGTTTTCTGCCACAATCCTGAATTGGGGGTAAGGGGTGGCGGAACAGCGTAACGGACAACGCTACGATCTGATCACGTTGCGTGGTGATGTCTTTGGCGGCATCACCGCGGCAGTCATTGGCCTGCCGGTTGCCCTGGCGTTCGGCATAGCGTCCGGTCTGGGCGCAATCGCCGGTATCTACGGGGCGATCGCGGTGGGCTTCTTTGCTGCGGTCTTCGGAGGCACGCGCGGTCAGATTTCCGGCCCTACCGGCTTGATGCTGGTGGCGATGACGGTTATTGTCAGCGCCCACGCGGATAATCTTGTCGAAGCGTTCACCATCGTCATCATGGCGGGCCTCATCCAGGTTCTCATTGGAATTCTCCGTATCGGGCGCTATGTGGCGTACACGCCCTATTCGGTCATCTCAGGATTCATGTCGGGCGTTGGAATCATCATCATCATCGTGCAGATCCTCCCATTCGTGGGCGCTGAAATCGTCACGGGCGGACCGCGGGATGTCATGGCGGCCCTTCCTAACATGCTGAGTGAGTTCAACCCGAACGCGTTGATCATCGCCGCGGTGACGCTGGCCGTGGCCGTGCTGTGGCCAACCAGGCTCAGCAAATACTTGCCGTCCACGCTGACGGCCCTGGCGGTCGGCACCGCAATCGGCGTTCTCTGGCTGACCGACACGTCCACCATCGGCGATGTGCCAACAGGCCTGCCGGAGATTCAACTGCCGCTTATCTCATTCGACGTTCTGCTGAGCGCCGTGCAGCCGGCCCTGGTTATTGCGCTGGTGAGCTCCGTCGATAGCCTGCTCACATCCCTTGTGGCCGACTCGGGAACGCGCGCGCAGCACAACCCGAACAGAGAACTGATCGGCCAGGGCATGGGCAACATGGTGGCCGGATTCATCGGCGGACTGCCCGGCGCCGGCACGACGCCCGCAACCGTTGCGAATATCCGGGTGGGAGGACGGACTGCACTGGCGGGGGTCCTGTGCGTTGTCATACTCACCGCAATTGTCCTGGGGCTGGGCAGCTATGTCTCGGCGATTCCCAACGCCGTTCTTGCAGGCATCCTCATCAAGGTCGGTTGGGACACCATCGATTGGCGCTTCATCACGCGAATGCATCACGTTCAGCGAGAACATCTCCTGGTCATGCTCATCACGCTCATCCTCACGGTTTTCCTCGACGTGATCACCGCGGTAGCCGTCGGTATTATCACCGCGGCTGTCACGAGCGCTCGCCAAATTGAGCGGCTGGAAGTGGACAGCGTTATCTCAGTGCCGCTCCTCGACCAGATCTTCTTTAAAGACGCCCACGACCCGAGTGATGTCGATGAGGCCTTCAGCGCGCGTGTAGGCCTCGTGCAGCTCAAGGGAACGTTCTCCGTCGCGTCCGCATCCAAGCTGATGAGCACTATCGGTGACGACATCAAGGACCACGAGGTCGTCATCCTCGATTTCAAGGACACGGTTTATATGGACGATAGCGCGGCCCTTGTGATCGAAAGATTGGTTCATACCGCCAGGGTAGAGAACACTGAATGTATCATCATGGCCCTTGACGGTCTTCCTGCAACGACCCTCAATGCCCTCAGGATACTCAGGGGCATTCCGGAGGATCGCTTTGTCGACACGCTGGACCAGGCGAGGGAGATGGCGTGGAACCTACTCGCCGGGAACGAACGGCACACTACCTGATCAGCCGCGCCTTCATCCGTGCGACGGCGAGGTAGTAGAACGCGGCGCCGAGTACCACGAGGTAGAGAAGCCCCCAAACGGTGGTCATTGAGAGGCTGCCGGCAACCAGTTCACGAACAACGGCGACGTACGGCGTTAGGGGGATGATCCATGCCAGTTCCCGCACGACGTCCGGATAGCGCTCCAGCGGGAAGAACACGCCGCCAAAGAAGTACATCGGCATCACGCCAAGCGTGATCGCGTAGTTGAACGTCCAGAATGACGGCGCGTGCGCGGTAACCAGCAGCGCCATCGACGAGAACAGGATGCCGCCAAGGAATGCCAGCGGCGGAATGAGGATGGCCAACGGTGAATCGACGAATCCCATCACGGTTAACACAAACAGGATCACAGTCGCGCTGAATAATGACCGTGTCGCGCCCCATAAGACCTCGCCTGTAATGACATCCTCAATGGACAAAGGCGTGGCGATCATGGCCTCGTACAGTCCTCGTATGGCCATGCGCGTATAGGAGCCGTACGTGCATTCAAAGAACGCCGCAAAGAGCGAATACCCGCCGATGATGCCCGGCCCGATGAACTGCACATAGCTCACGTCGCCGCCCAGTGAGACGTATGCGCCCAAACCAAGCCCCATCGCGCCCAGCACGACCAACGGCTCCACGAACAGCGGCCCCACCTCAGCCAGCGCGAACTTCTTGAACACCGTCCAATTCCGCCGCCAGACGCGGAAACCAAACGGTACACGTTCAGGCGTCAATATCATGATTATTCTTCCAGCCCGCGACCCGTAAGTCGTAGGAAAACGTCCTCAAGGTTTGCGGGGCGTGAATAGATCTGAGCGCCCGGCACGTGGGATTCAGTAACATCAGTGCCGTTGAGGCCGAACGCGTGCACCGTGTCTGGCGTCTGCTCAATTTCCGCGCCGGCATCACGTAGATGTTCGGCGATGCGATCAAGCGCGGCGACGTCCAGGGAATGCGCCTCAATGACCGTCTCGCCCGCAATGCGCCGGATGAGCTCCAATGGCGTCCCCTCCGCGAGGATCTGCCCCTCATGCATGATGATCAGCCGATCACACAGAACAGCCGCCTCATCCATATAGTGCGTCGTCAGCAGCATCGTCACACCCTGGTCTTTGAGGCGGCGCAGCGTGCGCCAGACAAGATGGCGAGCCTGCGGGTCGAGACCTGTCGTCGGCTCGTCCAGCACCAGGATTGCCGGTTCATTGATGAGCCCTCGGGCAATCAGCAACCGACGCTTCATACCGCCCGAGAGTTCATCCACCTTTGAGTTCGCGCGATCCGCAAGCTGAAAGAGCTCCAGCGCCGTCCTCGCCCGGGCATTGGCCTCTATGCGGTTGATGCCGAAATACCCGGCGTAGAGCCGCAGGTTGTCGATCACGGAGATCTCATCGTCGAGGTTGTCGCCCTGCGGCACGACACCGATGATTGACTTGACTTCCCGCGCCTGTGTCTGCACGGACAAACCGTTCACGAGCAGGCTGCCGGAGGTGACGGGCGAGGCGCAGGCTATCATCCGCATGGTGCTCGTCTTGCCCGCGCCATTCGGGCCGAGGAATCCAAAGCACTCGCCGGGACGCACCTCAAAATCGATGCCGCGCACGGCGACCAGATCGCCGAATTCCTTGACGAGCTTCTGCGCTACGACGGGCTTGATGTCCGCCGCTCCCGCGCCGTCCCCCACCGAAATCTCTTCAGAAGTACTTCCAACCTGAGCCATACCGCCACAAGCGTAGCACGCCGCCCTCCCAATCACCCTGAGCCTGTCGAAGGGTGAACGCGCCCTCTACCGTCATTCCCGCGCAGGCGGGAATCTGAATCACATTACGCAACCGGACTCAGTAGCGCCTACCTCATATCGTCTGCCGACGCGCCGTTTGACCGTCCCAGTTCGCCGCGATCATGGGCCCGCACCAGTGCCTCGAACTCCGGTGGCTCATTCTCATCGTCGGATATATCCCGAGCGGGCGGCCCACCGAGACCGCTGTCCACCAGCTCATGGTTGTTGCGAACATAGCCCCGGAAATCGGATGCGCTTGACGGCGGGAATGATAGCCGTCCCTCTTGCGACGGGTCTTGATAGACCTCGCCGATGATTACTTGCACGCCCTCCGCGGGATGATCGCGTAAGAACGCGACCTCATAACGATTACCGGCATCCATGAGTGACAGGACCCGTTGGGCGAGTCGTGGGTGGACGCGGCCGACAGGCTCCCCTCGGCTTGAATGGATCAGCAGCCTGTTCCTCTCCTGGCGGAGCGTTAACGTCTCTCCGCTGCTCAGGTGGGCAACTGCGGTACGGTCGGTCGCGTCAATGAGCGTCGCGATCGTGCTCTTGCCCGCCTCACTCATCAACAGATGTGAGGAAATAACGTTGCGAGCGGATGAGCCGGAATCGGCCGTCGTGGCTTGGCTGCCGTACGTGGCGTCGGTTTCCTTGACAGCCGTGACCTGCTTGGATTTCCGTGTACGTTTCGTCTGGCGGGACCCGGACGCCGCCGGTTTCGCCGCGCCTCCAACGTGTTCAAGGCGGTCATGATGGCGGCGGGCAATTGTGTTCGCGGGATCGAGATTCAGGGCCGTATCGACGACTCCCCGCGCCTCCTCAAGCTCACCCAGTTCAAGAAGCGCCTTGGCCAGCCGGTTCAGCGCCTCGATGTTATTGGGCGCAATCCGCAGGACGGCCCTGTTCGCTTCAACGGCCTTCCCCCAGTCCTGCGCCAACGCGCATGTGATGGCTGCGTCTGTCTGGGTCTTTACTTCACGGGCTTGGGCACGTTCATCGATCTGTGTGGTTGCCATGGGAGATGTCCTGCCTTCTGCGTTCCGTTGTCCCTCGCGATACGCCTTGGGCGCGAGGACAACCGCAGATGCGACACCACGACAACACAGCCGCCGCCCATCGCCAACGGCTGTTTTTGCCGCAGTGACGGCCAAATCTCCGAGTCGTGGTCCCTGCCGCCTCCCCGCGCCATTGGACGGCAGTTTTCAAACTCAGTTCAAAATCTATTGTCTAACAACTGTCAAGCCCATGGGGAGGGGCGCTCTCACTCCCTTCACCCAGCGCCAACGTGCTATCGCGCCCCCCGCAGCCGTATTCGCACAATCTCCGCCAGCGTCTGCGGGCCGTGGTGGAGACGCACGGTGCTCATCTCTCCGTAGCTCCATGAAACGGGTAGTTCGACGACCCGCATTCCCCACTGGCGCGCCAGGTACAGGATCTCCGCATCGAACGCGAATCCGCTCACCTGCTGTGCCCCAAACAGCAGCTCCGCCGCCTTCGCCCGGAACGCCTTGAATCCACACTGCGTGTCCGACACGGATAAGCCGAGAATGAGACGCGTCGCGCGGCCCACCACGCGCCCGCCGATGCGGCGCGACAGTGGCTCCCCGCTCCGCTCCGCCCCCTCCATAGACCGCGACCCAATCACGACGTCCGCGTTCTGCGTTGCCTCCACGAATGGGGCGATAGTCCCCACCGGCACGGCCAGGTCAACGTCCATGAACAGCCGCACATCGCCTTTGGCCTCCAGCATTCCTCGCTTGACGGCATGCCCCTTGCCCCGATGCGGCAATGAGAGCAGCCGAACGCGTGGTGATTTCTCGGCGAATTCTCGCGTGATGGACTCTGTATCGTCCGTGCTGCCGTCGCTCCCGATGATCAACTCGGCGTCGGGATAGTAGGCGTCCAGATAGGCTGTGACTTCATCGAGGGCGTCCGGCAGGCGTGCCTCCTCGTTGTAGGCAGGGATGATGACGGACAGCGAGGGCCCAGCCGGTTCAGTCACGGGACGCCTCGCATCGTCCTAGAGAGGGATTTCGTCAGGGGTTTCGAGGCTGAACGCGCGGTGCAGGGCGCGGACTGCGTCCTCCACGTGGTCCTGGTGAACGACGCACGTGAGGCTGATCTCCGCCGTCGTAATCATCTCGATATTCACGTTGGCGTCGCGCAGGGCACGGAACATCGCGCCCGCGTAGCCCGGAGAATTCGTCAGGCCCGCACCGACGATGCTCACCTTGGCAAGATGGTCATCCGCAGTCACGTCCGCCGCGCCGAGTTCGGCCTGTATCTCCCGCGTCCGTTCGAGCGTCTCGGTCAGGTCATCGCGGGTGACGGTGAATGAGAGATCGCTGAGGCCGTGCTGGCCCGCGTTCTGAACGATGATATCGACGCTGATGCCGGCGTCTGCGAGCGGAGAGAAGACCTGCGCGGCGATACCAGGGCGGTCCGGAACGCCCAGCAGCGTGACCCGTGCGATCCCCGCGTCATGCGCAATGCCGCGAACCTTGTTGCGATTCTCCATGAGTTCTCCTCCGTGTATGCGTGTGCCGCCGGGGTCATCCAGCAGACTTGAGGCGACAAGGATAGGCACATCGTAGACCCAGCCAAGCTCGACGGCGCGGTTGTGCATGACGCGCGCGCCCTCACTGGCCATCTCGAGCATCTCATCGTAGTTGATGTCAATCAGGCGGCGGGCGTCCGGCACGATGCGCGGGTCCGCCGTGTAGATGCCGTCAACGTCCGTGTAGATCTCGCAGACGGGCGCGCGGAGTTCCGCGGCCAATGCAACGGCTGTGGTATCCGACCCGCCGCGCCCCAGCGTCGTCACCTCAAAATCATCCGTCGTGCCCTGGAATCCCGCGACGATGACGATGTTGCCGCGCCCAATCTCGTCCTGCAGCCGTTTCGGCTCAATCTGCGTGATGCGCGCTCGCGAGAAATCCGTGTCGGTGCGGATACCGGCCTGGAATCCGCTCAGGCTGACTGCGCCGTGACCGAGATCGCGCAGCGCCATGGCCAGCAGCGCCCCGGAGACAAGTTCGCCGGTGGACAGGAGCAGGTCCATCTCACGCGGCGCGGGATTGTGCGAAATGCTGCGGCTCAACTCGATTAGCTGGTTCGTTGTCTGCCCCATGGCGGACACCACGATGACGAGGTCGTCTCCGGCGGAACGCTCTTTGGCCACCCGGGATGCAACGCGCTTGATGTGGTCGGCGGAGGCGACGGAACTCCCGCCGTACTTCTGAACTCGAAGCATGGAGCCTACGACTCCGAGACGACGTGAGCGCCCTGCTCGGATGGCGAAAGAACAATCACACGACCGGGGATGTCCAGCTCCTTTGCGGCATCAACCATCGCCGTCGAGACAACCTCGGCGTTTCTCGGCGGACTCATTGCCATGATTGTCGGCCCCGCGCCCGAGAGGAACGCCGTATATGCGCCTGCCTGCTTGGCTGCTTGAGTAAGAGGGGCGAGCCCGGGCACGAGTTCTGCGCGATAGGGCTGGTGCAGCCGATCCTCCGTTGCTAATGCCAGGTCAGCCCAATGATGCGTCGTGAAGGTATGGATGAGCAGAGCAGTGCGTGCCACGTTGAAAGAGGCATCACGCAGCGGGACATGGCGTGGCAAAGCCGCCCGCGCCTCCGAGGTCGGTACCTGCTCGTCGGGAACGAACGCGATACAACCCAGATCAGCGGGGAAATCAAGTTGCCGCGTAACGGGTCGGCCGTCCTCAGACATGACCGCCAGGCATGCGCCGCCCATCACAGCCGGCGCGACGTTATCGGGGTGCCCCTCGATCCGGGTGGCGTCGGCAATCATGCCGTCCATTTCGCGTTCACGGCCCGCGACGATGTTGGCGATGAGAAGGCCCGCCGCGCAGGCTGCGGCGCTGCTTCCCAGCCCACGCGCCAGGGGGATGTCGTTCGTGGCGGACACATGAAGCGGAGGCAGGGTGTGCCCGAGATTCGCAGCGCCGATGTAGGCGGCGCGAAAGATGAGATTTGTATTGGCCGGACCCGAAATCTCATTCTCGCCTTCGCCTCGTATCTCGAAGCGGTTGGCGTTCGCCGGCTGCACGCGCAACTCCAGCCAAAGGTCAAGCGCCATCCCGACGGCGTCAAAGGCAGAGCCGAAATTCGCCGTCGATGCAGGCGCGCGCACGGTAAACGGAGCAAAGTCACTGGTCATGGCAAATGTCTATTAAGTATAGAGGCATGCGGGGACTGGCTAAACAGCTATGGCAAACATCAGAATCCTTGAATGTCGACCCCTATACTGACCGCATATGCAGCCGTAACAATCGCAATGATGACAAGTCCGGCAAGCCACATGTACATGAACATGAACGGGCTCAAATAAGCCCAATCAGGATTATTGTCTGTTTCGGGGGCGATACGCTCAGCCTTATAGCGCTGATATGTCCCCCTCATCGAGAGGTAACAAGTGCCCAAACATATGATGAGGACAATCGCTAAACCTAGGGATACAAAAAAGGCAGATATAACGTTCGCTTCCGGAGCCTGCCATCCTCCAAAACCCGTAGTTACTTCCCAGATGTAAACTACCTCAGCGACCATAGCAAAGGTCGCGACTGCTGCCCAGACCAAGAATGCTGGCGCCATCACCAAGGCCATTACTGGCCCAGGAAGCAGCCTTCCAAAAGCCCGGCCGACAACATACGGCCACGGTGTTATAAAGAACCCGAATACCGCTCCATAGCCCGCATACTTCAAAGCGTTCTTGGGCCCCTGCCTGCTGATTAACGCTGCCACCGTGCACAGTAGCGCTGATGCGAAAGCACCAACTAGTCCTGCGCCTATCATCATCCCACCAAGTAGAATTATGAGGATTCCCATAAGTCACCCCCGGAATTCGGAGTGTCCTCTCCATTATGTAGTATTTGGACTTTCGTTAATCTCCACCTCTCTATTCCGCCACGCCACCGCCTCCCACAAACGCCGCGCCCTCTCTCGCCCCCCCTGCTCTGTGGGGTCGATGACGAGCCTGCCGGAGCGCGTATAGGAGCCGATTGTCTGCAACTCGCTGCGGTTCGGATTCCATGTCCACGGGCGGCCGCGAGCATCCAGGAGCGTCGACTCCGCCAATTCGCGGTCAAACGGCACGGCGATCGGCAGACGCAGCGACGCGTCGGGATCGCCCTTCCAGACCCAGAACCTGTCCAGCGCCCGCGCATGGTACGCTGCGCGGCGAATGTGCGCGTTCGCGCCAAAGACGGTGAAATCGCGACCCGTCGGATACGTCTCCACGTCCTGTAGGACATCCTGGATCCGAAAGAACCCGATCAGGTAGAACCCCGCAGGCCCGACGAATCGATCCTTGCCGTCATGCCCAACCAGTCGCGCCAGGAAGAATATGTAGTCGCCGGGGCCGCACGACTTCAATCCTGCGCCGCGCCCCGTCCTTTGCGGATCGTCGCCATACGTGAACGTGCGGAATTCCGGATCGTCGTGCAGGCGGTCATTCCACCGCGAGACCGGAGCATAGTCCGCAAGGGTCTTGTCCGGGTCGTTGTATGCGCCGAGCTTGGGGTAAGCCGGCAGCGTCGGCGACCACAGTCGACGTTCTTCGGGTATCGGCAGAAACTCAAATGTGCCGTCGGGGAAGACAGGGCTGCGAAGCGCCCCGTGCGAGGCGTTCACGCCGACGTTGACCATGAAGATGCGCGCGCCGGGATCGATGGTGACCAATACGTGCTCCGGTCAGCGGCTGCGCGGCGGCATGGCGGAAAATGAGTGGATTCGTGCAACAATCACGTATGAATCGTAGCAGTCATCCCGAAACCCTGACTAAGACCGTCAAGGATGCCGCCGTGCAGGCGGGCTTTGACGTTGTCGGCATCACGTCCGCGGATGTGTTCCGTGAGCGCGGAGAGGCAACCAAAGAGCGCGTCTCTGAAGGTTTGATGGACGGCCTGCCGTGGTTCACGGAGCAGCGCGTTGAACGCGGCATGGATCCGGCCAACATGCTCCCCAACGCCCGCTCCATCATCTCCCTCGCGCTCAGCCACCACCATGAAGACGCCGCTGAGGCTCCTGACACGCAGCCGCGCGGCCGCATTGCCCGCTACGCGTGGGGAGAGGACTATCACCGTGTCTTTGCCCGCAAGGTCCGCGCCTTCATCGAAACCCTGCCGGAGGTCACCGGTGTGGGAGAAATCGGCACGCGCTGGTACACGGACACGGGGCCGATGCTCGACCGCGCCGTCGCTGAAAGGGCGGGAGTCGGCTGGTTCGGCAAGAACACCAACATCCTGACCTCGCAGGGCTCGTGGATGCTGTTGGCGCAGATCATCACAACGCTTGACCTTGCGCCGGATGAGCCGCTCAAGAAAACGTGCGGCGCGTGCAACATCTGCGTCGATGCCTGCCCAACCGGCGCAATCGTCGCGCCCTACGTACTGGACAACCGCAAGTGCATCTCCTACCTGACCATAGAGAACCGCGGCCCAATACCACGCGAACTGCGCCCCCTCATCAACGACTGGATATTCGGCTGTGATATCTGCCAGGATGTCTGCCCTGTCAACCGCAAGGCGCAGGTTGGCAAGGCGTACACGGAACTGACGCGAGACGCGGAGAACCGCGCCCGCCCTGAACTTGTCGAACTGCTTGAACTGGATGACGACGGTTTCCGTGAGCGATTCCGGCAGAGCGCCGTCCTACGAGCCAAGCCGGAGGGCATGCGCCGCAACGTGTGCATCGCTTTAGGCAACATCGCAGACCCCGCGACAGTGCCCCCTCTCGCCCGCGTCCTGCGTGAGGACTCCTCTCCCATCGTCCGCGGCCACGCCGCATGGGCCTTGGGCCGCATCGGGACGGAGAATGCCGTGGCGGCGCTAAAAGACGCCCTCGGCAATGAGCGGGATGAGACTGTGTTGGAAGAGATCAAGGCAGCACTTGCGTAGTGACGTAATTGTAGTTACAGTAGTGTAGTGACAGATGAACGAGTTCGTCGTTTGGACATGGGATCCGGACAAGGATGAGGCGAATCGACGACGACATGGCTTCAATCTCGGGATTGCAGAAGTAGTCTTCGATGACCCGTTGGTCACAACCACCGAGGATCCTTATCCCTATGAAAGCCGATGGCAGACACTGGGAGTAGTGGCCGGGACGCTGATACTGGTCGTCCATACACCACCTGAACCGGATTCTGCGACCGGGATGCTCATGGGACGCATTATCAGTGTCCGGCGGGCGACCCCGTACGAGAGGAGGGCATATGAAGAAGGATAAGCGAACAATTCCACGCTGGGTACGCCAACAGGTAGAAGCAGTGGCAGCTTTGCCGGACGACCAAATCGACACGTCGGACATTCCTGAGATCACCGACTGGTCGAACGCTAAGCGCGGCGTCTTCTACAAGTACCGCGTTATCAAGAAGCAGGTCACACTGCGGCTGGACGCCGGCATCATTGCGTGGTTCAAGGCGCAATCAGACGACGGCCGAGGCTACCAGACCCGCATCAATGAAGCCCTGCGCGAGCACATCCATCACCAGTTAGAAAAACAGAAAGAAAACCAGGAGCGCGGCATTCCCGCCTAGCCCCCCGTATACAACTCCCCGCCTGGGCGGAATGACGCATAGCCAAACCAGAACGCCACATGACCGGACACGCGGGCGGCAAATTCTCCGTTGGGTCCGCTTAGCCCCTCCGGCGTCACACGCCACCTGCCGCCCCCCGCGTCAATCAGGCCGCCGTCCGACGCAAGCTCGAACGTGCGATCCTCTCGCAGGAACGCCTGGACGCCACCACCTTCGTCCGTAACCACTACGATGGGCACTTCGCTCACCGCATTGTTCAAGACAGCCGCGGCTCCAAGCTCCTCAAGAGTTTCCAATGGATATGCCTTGGCCTCCCCACTGTCCAGGATCGCCACAAACACCTGGTCCTTTGGCCGCAGGCTCAGATTGTTTGCGCCGGGCCCGCCTGGGAACATCAGGCTCGGGCTGGAGAAATAGTCATAATATGCCGCGCCGGGCGTGCCGGGTTTCTCGTACGGCCGCTCATGCCCCGTATCGAGTGACAGCACCGTCGTGTCGCGATGCTGCCTGTTCCACTCTCCCCACGTCGTCAGCGTCACCGGCAGGATCGGCAGTTCGATATCCTCACCGACCAGCTCCCCAACAACGGGGATTCCCGTGAACTGGTTCCACAGGCTCTTGGTGTCGGCGTCATACATGAGCTTGTTCGAGCGATACAGCAGCCCGGACGACCCGAAGACATAAGGCTCCTGTCCGTCACGCCGCGTGTCGTACAGGATGCCGGAGCCGCATAGCGTGCAGTACGCCAGCGCGAACGGCTGTCCGCCCACCACGTCGTTCGTCATCTCGTGCCAGTTCATGATCCGAAGCGGATAGGCGCGCGCCTCACCGTTCAGGAATACGCCGAACACCTGCTCGTCCGCCTCAAGGTAGCGCGCCTCATGGGCACGAATGACGGCGGGGTTGTCCAGCGACGGGATGCCGTCCACAACGACCCCACCCCAGACAATCTCCTCAAGCCGGATCGTGTGCGCCACGCCATCCTCCGGCAAAAATTCGCGGAACCGCTCATCCAGCGTGCTGAGCACCTCGCCCTTCCACCATGGATAGACCGACGGCGGCGCATCGTACTCCGGGTGTTCTCCTACCCATTGGAGCCACGGGAAACCGTCCTGCGCGAAGATATCCTCTCCGGTCAGGTCGCGAAGCGTATCAAGAAGGTGTGTCCTGTAGATCTGCCCATAGGGAAACACGTTCAACATATCGACCAGGAACGGCGCGTTATGTGGGTCCTTCGTCAGGCGAATCCGGTCAACGCCCGGCGCAAGAAAGTCCGTCATCGACGATCCCGTCGATATGTCCGGTCGCTCATGCAGGGCGTCCGTCAGCGAATCCCGCAGTTGAGCCGTACTGAGCGTCGCAACAGTGTTGAACGTTGGCCGTGGCGTTGGAAGCGCTGTGGTCTCAGCCGCTGCAGTCGGCGACGACACCGAGAACGGCGCGCCCTCCGGGCGTTCCGGCATTTCCGTGGGAACCGGCGTTGCCCGCTCTCCGCACGCCCCCGCAAGAACCGCCGTCACCGTCAACAGCAGGGCGCCCGCCAAAGCCAGGAGCCGACTCATGGCCGGCCCACTTTGCCTTGACCGCTTTCAAGCTGCCCGCGTATCATCGTCATGCGCAATTCGCCGCTACGGAAGCAATTGACGTTCAATGAGGTTTGCACGGGTGAATTATCTCTACGCAATGTACCGTTTCTTTATTCCGAGCCTTGAGGCCAAGCTTCGGCTGCTCGCCGCCGACGTGAGCATCCTCGTTGGCACAATGGTTGCTACCATTCTAATCCGACATTACATGTTCAGTTCACTTGAGGCCGGCGCGGACACCGTGACGGGGTTCCTCGTGGGATTCACCGTAGTCGTCGGATTCAACTCCATCGTCTATTTCGGCTCGCTGGCGGCGCCGGAGCCTGAGTCCGAATCGTAGGCAGGCGCAAGAGTCGATAGGTCTGTCACCGCTCATAGAGCGCTGCGCCACTGCGCCGAGTCGGAATCACCGAGGGAGTTGAGATATGCGCGGGGTTGGGGTGATTGAGTTCGGAGGGCCGGAGGCCTTGCAGGTCGTTGACCTACCGGAAACGCACGCTGGAACCGGCGAGGTCCGTATCCGCGTCCACGCCGCCGCCGTAAACCCCACTGACACCGGGCTGCGCAACGGCTCACGTGCCGCCATGCTGGCAGACGTTCCGCCGCCCTACGTTCCCGGTATGGATCTTGCCGGCGTCATCGACGAGGTGGGGCCGTCAACCGACACAGATCTCGCCGTGGGCGATGCAGTGATGGCGATGGTCGTGCCGAATGCCACCCACGGCGCGTACCGCGAGAGCATCGTGCTCGCGGCGGACTCCGTCGTCCGCGCCCCGGCCGGCGCGACGCACGTCGAGGCATGCACGCTGCCGATGAACGGGCTTACCGCGCGCCAATCGCTTGACCAGCTCGCCCTCCGCCCGGGCCAGACCATTGCGGTTACCGGCGCGGCGGGCTGCTACGGTGGCTACGTCGTCCAACTCGCGAAGGCCGAGGGTTTGCGCGTCATCGCTGACGCTTCGGAAGCGGACGAGCAACTCGTCGCCGCTCTCGGCGCCGATGTGGTTGTCCGGCGCGGCGATGATGTCGCCGAGCGCATCCGTGAGGCCGCCCCGGACGGCGTCGACGGCCTTGCGGACGGTTCAGTACAGTCCGATCTCGTGGTGGCAGCCGTTCGAGATGGCGGAGGCTTCGCATCCGTGCGTGGCTGGCGCGGCACCGGCGAGCGCGGCATCGTTTTCCACCGCACGATGGTGCCCAACTACGACCACCGCGCCGATCTCCTTGGACAGCTGCGCGAGCAAGCCGAAAACGGCACGGTCACACTTCGTGTAGCCGCCACGTATCCGCCGGAGGAGGCCGCTGCTGCGCATGCGCGCCTTGAGGCCGGTGGCACACGCGGGCGTTGCGTAATCGTGTTCCCGGAACAACCGTGACGACTACCGGACAGATCGCGCTGCCATAATAGGCGTCAGGAATCCTTGGGAGGCCTGTGAACATGAACCAGGCGGCGCGGTCAGGCGGAGCAATGTCCCCTCGCGGCGCATACGATTCCTCCGGCCACAGCCTTGCCATCTTCACGGCTCTTTATGAGCTCACCATGTCGCAGGCATGGTGGCAGAGCGGCAACGCCCACGACGCAACCTTCAGCCTCTTCATCCGCCGCTTCCCACCCAACCGGTCCTACTTCGTGCTCGCCGGCGTCCACGACATCCTCGACTACCTCACCGATTTCCGATTCACCGATGCGGACATCGCCTATCTCGGCTCCCTAGGCCGCTTTGACGGCGGTTTCCTGGAATTCCTGGCAGATCTGCGGTTCACCGGCAGCGTCCGTGCCATGCGCGAGGGCGAGATCTTCTTCGCCGATGAGCCGGTCATGGAAATATCCGGCCCCGTCATCGAATGCCAGATACTCGAGAACTATGTCATCAACCGCATCAGCCTGCAGACCATGCTTGCCACCAAGGCAGCCCGCGTCATGCACGCCGCCCGCGACCGGCCGGTCACGTACTACGGCTCCCGCCGCGCTCCGGGCGTCGACGCCGCCGGGCAGATGGCGCGCGTCGGCTCCATGACCGGCTTTGCGGGCACCGGCAACGTCCTCGCCGCCGCCCAGCACGGCATCACGCCCATGGGCACCATGGCCCACTCGTTCGTTGGGTCCTTCCCAACGGAACTCGATGCCTTTCGCGCCTTTGCCCGCTCCTTCCCGGACGCCTCCACCTTCCTCATCGACACATATGACCCCATCGAGGGCGCGCGCAACGCCATCACCGTCGCCCTGGAGATGAAAGAGACGGGCCATAGTCTGGGCGCAGTGCGGCTGGACAGCGGTGACCTGCTCAACCTCTCACGCCGAGTGCGCGCAATGTTGGACGGAGCAGGCCTGGAAGAAGTGGACATCGTCGCGAGCGGCGAACTGGATGAGTTCGTCATCGACAGCCTGCTCCGAGATGGCGCGCCGATCGCCGGCTTCGGCGTCGGCACGCGCATCGGCTCCTCTGCCGACGCGCCCTGGACGGACTCCGTATACAAGCTCGTCGAATACGCCGGTGAGCCTGTCCTCAAGCTGAGCGTCGGCAAAGAGACGCTCCCGGGACGCAAGCAGATCTACCGCTACGAGGACGAAAATAACGCCTACTTGCGTGATGTCATTGCCATGGCGGATGAGCCACCGCCGGATGGCGCGACTTCTCTGCTGGAAGACGTCATGCAAGACGGCCAGGTTCTGAGACCCCACCCGGCCCTCGAAGACTCCCGCGAACTGTTCAAGCGCGGATTCGCCGCCCTGCCCGAAGACGTCAAGGCCCTCACCGGCGCAGCAAGCTACCCCGTGGAGGTTTCATCCGACCTGTCCTCGCTCAGGACCAGCATGGAGAACGCCGTAAACGCTGGGCCGGGATAGAGGTTCTCGCTAATTTGTAGACTGACCCGATCAGATGCAAATGATGTAAGGACGGGATGTGTATCGTGGCGCAAGCCCAAGACCATTACGCAGTCTTGCAGGTACATCCTTCGGCACACCCGGATGTGATTCAGGCGGCTTACCGCCGCTTGGCGCTGATTTACCATCCTGACAAAAATCCCTCCGCCGAGGCTGCCCGGATGATGGCGCGGATCAACGTGGCCTATGAAGTGCTGAGCGACCCCGAACGACGAGCGGAATATGACCGCGAGCGAAGGGCCTTGTCGGATAACGCTTCTTACACTCCGCCGTATGAAACAGAACCCGCTGACTACTCCGCGACTTCAGAGTCCGGCAGGGAAAGCCGGGACTCAGGTCGGCGCTTCACGACGGTTCCCGTCGGACAGGCCGTCAGATCCGCGGCAGCTGTCATTAAATTGCAGATTGCTTTCTTCGGACGTCCCATTAGCGCGCTTGCGGCAGTCATCGCGTTGCTCCCGATTGCCGTGCTTGGCTTCACCATTTCCACTTCTGTCGGCGATGCACTTTGGGGGCTTCCCTTTGCAGTGGTCACTTTCTTCTGGTGGTGGTTCCTCGGTTCAGTGATTCTCCTTACTGCCTGGAGGATCGTTCAGAGAAGTGTGGACGCGGCGCCTTCTCGCATCCGGGCGCTCCAACGCGCAGGAGGTAGACGGGAGCCATTTGAGTGGGGAGTGAGAAAACACCTTGCCGTGTTGAGCAGGGTTGCCGGCGGTGCCGTCTTGGGAACGGCGCGCTTTTTCGGATGGCCCATTAGCATCATCGCCCTGCTCATAACGCTCTGGGCGATCTTGTCCAACATGGCGGGGGCGATCTTCAGTGATACCCTTTTCCCATTCGCGGCAATTCCACCGGGCGGAGTCTTCACTGTTGTACTCGTTCGGCTGGGCATGCTCGTCGGCACGCTCGTCCTGGTATGGCCCGCATTTATCCTGCTGATGTTCCTGACCTGGCTGTTCTGGTCGGTGATCATATTTATGATCTGGCAGTTGCTGAAACTGCTGATCATAGCCCTGAGAAGGTCGGAGAAGAGTCGGGACGAGGAGAGATAGAGAATCTAAGCTGGGCTCGCGGCCTATCGCGGCGACCGCCTTCAGCGGTATTAGGCCTCCGCCTAGTTATCCAGCGTGCGGATATACGCCACCAGCATCCAGCGTTCGGCGGGTGAGAGCAGCTGAGCAAATCGCGGCATATTTGTGTGCCCTTCCCACGCTGACGGATTGGTCGCCCACGCCGGAGCAGGGAAATCACCGTTGCCGCGGCTGATGATCCGATAGAGATCGCCGTCCGTCCGCGCCTGCGTATCCTCTTCCGTCAGGTTCTTCGGCACGTTCACGCCGCCGGCCTCAAAGGCGATGGTGACCTGCAACAGGCCCTCGCCGTCCCCGGTGGCCCCATGGCACATCGAACAGTTCCGCTGGAACAGGAGATCACCGTATTCCAGGACATCGGGCGACACAACGATTGGGTTGCCGCCGACGGCATTTAGCTCGTCGTCCGGCATCAGGTCGAAGTGCTCAAGGCGCAGGTCCGCATTGAGCGGCTCCTCCGGCGCGCCGCCGCTGTTGAACGCCACTGTGCCGGGCCTCACGGACATGGAAGGCCCCTCCTGCTTGCGGATGGCAGGGGAATAGTGCATCTCCTGGAAGAAGTCCACCGGATAGGCGCCCGTCGAGCAGCCGGTCAGCGCGATAACGGCGACCGCAACAAGCGCGAGCGCCATCACGGCCGCTCGTCGCCCTGGCAAACCTGGCTTCTTGTGCGCTCTCTGTATCACTGCGTCTATCCGCTGTCTCTACTCTCTTGCATGTCTTTCCCGCATCTATGCAGGCTCGTTGATGACCTCTTCCGCGCCCCCGCTCTGAAGGGCTTGCTGTGCGTTGCCGATCCTCGACTCGTCTACCGTGACGAGCAGGCCGATGTAGCCGAGCGTGATGCGCGCGTCGTACAGCGGGCCGGCGCCGCCGGGGCGCGGCAGGCGGCTCTCAAAGATCACGCCGATAACCGTGAAGATCATCGCAACCAACAGCGTGAACTCGTACATGATGATCATGCTTGCCGGAATCGCGAGGATGGGCTTGCCTCCCGTTACGAGCGGGAATGCCGTCTGCGTTGCGAACACGAAGAGGAACGCGGTGATGAAGCCGATAAAGGCCCCAAACAGGGAGAATCGAAAGAGCTTGTTCTTCTTGACATGCTCTCCGAACGCGCCCTCCGGATACGGATTGCCGGTCATCACCTCGTAATCATCACTGGTGAAACCGGCCTCACGCAGGTTGCGCGCTCCCTCCGCGGCGGAGTCCGCGTTTTCGTACAAGCCGAGAACACTCTGGTTTGCCATTGCTTCCGCTCCCAACATGCGGGCTACCAGGCCCGCGGCTCCTCTGATTCCCGTACGATGGCGGGCACCGTCACCTCACCGATTTGCACCTCGGATCGGAAGACTTGCCCCTCCTTTTGTTCCCACGCCGGTACTAATGGCACCAGCTTGGCGAATATGATGAGCAGCATCGCTACCATCCCGAATGAGGCAAGAACAATCACGCTCTCCGTCAAACTCGGGACATAGTTCGCCCATAAGAATGTGAGCTCCTGTTTCCGTTCAATGGCCGGGATGATGAGGAAGAACCTCTCCAGCCACATACCGATGTTGACCAGGATCGACGTCCAGAACATCAAGGCGATGTTCCGGCGGACCTTCCGGTTCAACCATAACGGTATCGGTATCACGTATGAGGTCATCACCATGATGATCGTGATGGCGTTGAACGGCCACTCAAGCAGTCGGCGCTCCATCACCGCGATCTCCTGCTCTTCCCGTGTGTAGAACGAGAAGGCGAAGTCCAGGAAGAAGAAGAACAGCCAGGCGGTCGCGATGAAGATCAGCAGACGGCCAACGGCGTCGAAATGATCCTCCCAGATGAAGTTCTCAAGCTTGAATATCCAGCGCATGAACGCCATAAGCGTCAGCACCATGGACACGCCGGAATGGACCGCGCCGATGACGAAGTACGGCGCGTAAACCGTCACGTGCCACGCCGGCACCACGGACGCTGCGAAGTCCCAGGACACGATGCTATGGACGGAGACGAATACCGGCAAGATCAGGGCGGACATCAGGATGCCGAAGATGCCCTGCAGCTGCCACTGCCGCGGCGTGCCCCGCCAGCCCATCGCCAACGCGCCGTAGATGGTCCTGCGCATTCCCGTACTCTGGTCGCGGATAATCGCGAAATCGGGAATCAACGCCGTGAAGACGAACAGGATGCTGCCCGTCAGGTACGTCGTGATTGCGACGGGGTCCCACACCAGCGGGGAGCGCACGTCCGGCCACACGCCGCGCGTGAAGTCGTACGGCAGCAGCCAATAGACGATGCGCCATGGCCGTCCCGCGTGAATCACGGGATGGATGAGGGACGTGACGAGGGCGAAGACCGTCATCACCTCCGCAGCGCGTGTGATTGGACGTTTCCACTCTGCCTGCGTCAGGCGCAGGATGGACGAGATCATTGTTCCGGCGTGGCTCACACCAATCCAGAACACGAAGTTGACGATGAAGAATCCCCAGAATGCAGGGCGGTTCAGGCCCGTGACCCACAGGCCCTGCCAGATGAGGATGGTGACGGCGACCGCGCCCGCCATGACGAGGATGAACGGCGGCAGGAAGGCGAGCACATGCCGCCTCCGCAGCTCAAAGACCGGCCAAAGCAACTCGTCGTTGATCTGGCTGGCCGTTAGGACCGGTCGATCTCGCATTACTCCGTCTCTCCGCTAATCCGGCTTCGCCACAATGTGCGCGTGTCCAACTCCGAATGGCCTCACCACGCGCAGCAGCAGCGCCTCTCGCGTCTCCCACAGGGATACGAACGGCACCACTCGCGAGGCCAACAGGATCATCAGGGCAACCGCAGACAACATTCCGGCAAACACTAGGATCTCAAGGATGCCCGGGTAGCCGATGTTATGTGGAATCTCATGCAGTTCGTGGCCGCCGACCTGCTCGATCGACCACGTATTCGCATAGATGCGGAGCCTGTCAAAGAAGTTTCCGATGACGATGATCACGCCCACCACGGCCGGGCCGAGGATGCTTCTCCTCACCGGGTTCCACATGATCAGCAGGAATGCCGTGATGAACGATAGGCCGATGGCGCCCACGAACATCCAGAGCGTTGGACGCGCCAATAAGTTCTCAACTGTCGGATCACCAAAGGCCAACAGGGCAAGAATCTGCTGCTCGTGCGGCAGTCGACCATACCAGAACAGGATGAATCCGCTCCAGAAGAAATAGAACCAGAACAGCGTCAGCGCAAGCAGCAGTCGTCCGTATGCCCAGAACTGTTCAAGCTCGAAATAACGGGCAAGTCCGCCCCATTTGCGGAGAGCAAACTGCACCACGATAAACAGTCCAAGCCCCATCTGCAGGCCGGTCACCGCGTGGAATGCAGGGAAGATCGGGTCCTTCCAGCCCGGCGTCAGCACCATCGCGTAATCCGTCGCGAAGACCATGTGCGTCGTGGCGTAGGCGGCGATGTACATCGCGCCGAGGATTCCCAGCGCCGACTTGTGCATTGCCCACTGCTGCGCCGTGCCGATCCAGCCGTAGGCGAGAGAAGCCGCGATGCCGCGGGAGCGACCGCTGCCATGGTCGCGGACGGCTGCGAGGTCCGGCAGCACGGATACATAGACAAATATCAGCCCAATGCCGACGAACGTGCTGAGCATCAGCAAATCCGGGAACCAGGGCGCCAGCCGCCAGTCCATCCATAGGCTGTTCCGCCCCTCAAGTCCGGGATGCGCAGCCATGATCGGCAGGAAGAACACCAACATGACGGGCCCGGCCAGCGCAAACAGCTCCGCAGCCCGGCTTGTGGGTCGACGCCACTGCGCTCGGGCGAACCGTAGGCCGATGCCGGCCATCGGTATGCCCATCACCAGTGAGAACACATAGAAATAGCCGACGGCGTAGTACTTCCACCGCGTGTGATCATCCAGCCCGCCCAGCATCATGATGATCGCCGCTGTGCCGCCAAGCGCCGTCAGCAGGACAAGAATCCACAGCGCCCGGCGCATCCGCGGGCTGGTCGCCCGCGCGTCGTGGATGAGCTCTTGTGTCAGCTCCTCCTGTGTCGCGGGAGGCCCGGGCGCCTCATGACCGTTGTGGCTGTTCTGCATCCTCTCCTCGTTGCTCAGTTCCTGTCGGCTCTAACGTCGGCTTTGTCAAGTTTTGTGTCAGCTTTTGATGTCTACTTTGTGAATTATTTAACTTGCCTAATGAGCCGCGGCTGCCATCTCATCTGAACCTGCTTTCGCTGCAGCAACGCCCTTGAGATACCGAATATTCGGCTCGGTCCCGATGGCCCCCTGCAACGTGTACGCCCGTGACTCATCCGCAAACTTCTGCGAAACCCGACTATTCGGATCATTCAGATTTCCGAATGTCAGCGCATCCGTTGGGCAGGCCTGCTCGCACGCCGTCATAAAGTGATCGGGCGCGCTCGTGCCCGTGCGCTTCGCGATCCGGACGGCAGCATTGATGCGCTGGATGCAGAAGGTGCACTTCTCCATGATTCCGCGCTCGCGGACTGTCACATCCGGGTTCAGGTAGTTGTGGAATGTCTCCGGCCATGTCGGGCGGCGGTAGTTGAAGAATCGGGCATGGTACGGGCAGTTATTGGCGCAGTAGCGCGTGCCAACGCACCGGTTGTACACCTGCACGTTCAGGCCGGCGGGGTTGTGATACGTGGCGTACACGGGGCAGACGGGCTCACACGGCGCGTTGCCGCAATGCTGGCACAGGACGGGCAGGAAGTGCGCCTTGATGTTCGGATACTCACCCTCCCAGTAGCGCTCGATGCGGATCCAGGCAATCGCGCGCCGCTCGGTGAAATCACGCTCGAGGTTGATCGGCAGGTTGTTCTCCGCGGCGCAGGCAATCACGCACGCCTGGCAACCCGAGCAGGCGTCGATATCGACCGCCATGCCCCATTTGTAGTCCGACATTGTCATTGCGCTAGTCTCCGTGCCCTTCCCTGGCTATGTGTACTCCAACTGGATGATGTGCGTTCCCTCAAGCTGCTGTCCCGTGAAGCCGCCCTCCATGCGCGCCATGCGCATCCGGCGACCGAGGGGACGAATTGTTACTGTGGTCGCTCCCCATGCCTGGGAGCCCGTACCCTCGACTTCGATGTCTTCCAGGACGGTGTTGACATTACCGTCTGGGTTGTCCGCGTAACGGCCGGAAAATGCTCGTCCGCGTCCAAACGGAACGGCGACAACGTTCGGCGGGATACCGGGATGAAGATAGACCGGGACCTCGACGGCACCGCTTTCAGATTCCAATGCGACCAGATCGCCATCGCGCAGGCCCAGGCGGGCAGCCTCGCGACTGTTCACCTCCACCCAACTGTGCCACACCATGGAGGTGACCGGGTCGGGTGCGGATTGAGTCCACGGCAAGTGTCCGGCGCTTCCATCGCCGACCGTGGAACTTGCAAACGGAATCAGGTGGTACCGATCCGAGTGCTCTGCGATCCGTTCAGGCATGTCAGCGAGCGCCGGGGCGAAGTCGAATCCAGGCCGTTCCCAGATCGTCACGCCACGTCCAGCGATATTCCACCAACCGCCGCGCTGCAGCACTCCTGTGGTGAAAGCTGCCAGCGTTGAGCCCTGAACGGACCCGTGGCCGGGATTTATCGCTTGCAGATCCGCCAAGGCGTTCAGCACTACCTGCTCCATGCTTTCACCACGCGTCCTTCGGTTCATTCCGCGGGACTGCATCAGTGAAATCAACACATCCCCCATCGCTCGAGAGTCATGCACGGGACGCCTTGAGTCGTCCAGTAAAGGCGCGACAACGGGCTGTTGCACCGTGAGAACCTCGTAGCCGGGGCCGGGGTCAGGCACGTCCGTCCCCCAGGATTCCAGGTAATGCTGATCAGGAAGGATAAGATTGGCCATTGCCGTTGTCTCGTTCGGTTCGGACGAGAAACTCACAACGTTTCGGGCGCGGCTGAGCGCCTGCCCGAACTTGAGGCTGGCCAACGCATGAACCGGATTGGCGCCATCGACGAGCACGAGATCGATATCACCTCGATCCAGTCGGTCACGAACGCTGCGCCATTCTGAATACGCCGTTGGAGCGGGCAGTTCTCGCAATTCAGCGAGTGAGCTGTCACGGTTGAACTGCACGCCACCGCGCCGACCAACACTGCCAAGCACGCCATTGAGAATCATTCCGGCTTTGGCATTGAAGAGGCCGTTCGGTTGGGCAGCAGCGGAACTGCCGACAAGAACCACCGTGGGGCCGTGCGAAGCAAGGTTGTGCGCGACATCCGTGATCATCTGACCGGTCAGGACGCCGGGCGTCGCGCCGAGTTGATCCGCGATCGCATCCGGGCGATAGGCGGCAAGCGCTCCTTCACCCTGGCCATCGGTCATGGCATTCACAGTCGCCTCATCCGCAAGACCCTCGTGGGCCAGGACGTAGGCGATGCTGAGAGCCAGAATGCCCTCACGTCCGGGAGCGATGGGCAGCCATGTGTCCGCGTTCGCGGCGGTCATGGAAAAGCGGGGACCGGCATGGACATGCGTCCCCCGGCTCCTGCCATCTCCCCGGCGGAACTGACCGTACGCCTTGTTGTAGTGGACCGGCGCAAGCCATGACTCAAGGAAATCGGCCCCGATAGAGAGCACGGAGCCGGCATTCGCAATATCAAAGAAGGGGAGCCTGTCCTGACCGAACACGTCTTTGGCGGCCTGTCGGACGGCGGCGTTCTCAAGCGGCTCCAACTGCAGGTGGCGAATACCGGAACCCTGCGCGAATTCGTGGGTCACTGCTCCGAGGTGGCCTCGATCGGGACGGGTAATGAGCAGTGTGCGGGACGCGTCCGTCCCATCGAGCAAAGAGTTCAGGCGCGCCATGCCGCTCGCCCATGTCGTTCTCTGACCATTCTCCGTCGGGCCAGTGAACCTGTCCGGGTGATAGAGGGACTGAACTCCGGCCAGGCAGCCAGGCAGCAGCCCACCGCGATTGAGCGGGTGATCCGGGTTGCCTTCGATCTTCTTGGCGCGGCCCTCTGCGACGCGCACGAGGATGCCATGACTCTCCCCACATGATGTGCATGAGGTGGCGTACATGTCCTCAAGGCCCTGTGCAAGGTCCTCTGGTAGATCACGCGGACTTTGCTTGATGAGCTCCCGCTCGGGAATGGCGCAACCCGCAAAGAGGACGCCGGCCACGGATGTGGCTCCGGCTACCCTCAGAAAGTCCCGCCTTGTCAGGTCCATCTCGCGTTATCCGTCCGTCTCTCTTCCCTCAGTTCCTCAAGAGTGGCACGTGGAGCACGTGGTCGGCGCGCTGTATTCCTTGTGGCAGCCGACGCAGTCTCCCATCTTGAGAATCCGTACCTGTTCAACCTGTCTCACGCTTCCCACGTCGCCGTGGCATTCGGAGCATTCGAAACCGGCAGTAATGTGAGGTTCATGCCTAAATTGGGTGTGGTCTGGGAGTCTATGCTGCCGCACCCAGTTGAGAGGTTCGCCGGACTCCCACGCGGCGCGCAGCGGCTCAAGGTTGGGGTTGTTTGTGGCGACAGTCTTGTGACAGAACATGCACTGCTCTACGGACGGTACCGTCGCCGTTCGCGACGTGTCCGCAGCTCGGTGACAGAACTCGCACTCCATGGCGAGTGAGTTCACATGCTGGTCGTGCGGGAACTCCATTTCGTTCTCCGGCACTGAATAGACGGCGCCGAGGGCGGCCGTTCCTCCGGAAAACGCGATGACGCCGATAATAATCAGGGCAAGGGGAATTGCGATGAGTACGCCGATGACACGGAGTGGCAACGCTCCCATTCGCTGTCGCATCTGAACGAACGCCCCGCCCCTAGATCCAGACCTTCGTATAGATCGTCCGGAGGACGTCCGACTCGGTCACGAACCCAAAGAGCGCGAAGAGTGCTATTGCCGCTGCTGCCACAGCCGCCGCGTAAAAGAGTGGGCGAACTCGCTCAACTCGCGGCCCGATGTGGCCGGTGGTGGCGAGCGACGGGATGATGGCGTGAGCGACAAGGAGAGAAAGCGCCATTCCTATGACGGACAGCCATAAAAGCCACAGATAGACCAGTGTGGTCTGAATCTGATCCCAATCTGCGGACGTCAATGACTGCGGGTCGATTTCAGTCACGAATCAGGCGCTCCCCGCGCAGGAAATAGTGATACGCATCAATAGGAAACGTTACACGCCGCCGAGATAGCATGTCAATCCCCTTTTGAGGCGCGGTAAAGAGCGTTAACCACGTGCCCTCCACGTCGAAGGCGGTCATTGCGATTTGTTACTTAAATCACACAGTGGAACCCGTTTACGCAGAAATGATGCGGTCCAGTTGTGTCAAGCGCGTGTTGCACACCGATAAACACAGGACAGGGCGCGCCTGGTTGTCAATGGGAAGGTGGCAGGGGGTCAGTGCCAGATGGGTGGGCGGCGTACGGACTCGACGTACATCCCGAGTGGCCGCCCGCCCAGCAGGTGCAGGTGGCCGTGAGGCTGCGATTGCATGCCGTCCTCGCCGAAATTCGACAGGACACGGAAACCGCCCGGCGCGTGCTGCCTGCCGAGTTGGACGGCTAGCGCGGATGCGCGCTCCATGTCCTCTTTCCAGAACTCTTCCTGCGTCTTGTGCTCTTTCGGGACAATCAGCAACTGGATTGGCAACCAACGCAGGTGATTGCGAAAGACAATCAGGCTCTCGTCCTCGTGCCAGACCTCGGCCGGTTCGCGGCCGGCGATGATTTCACAGAAGACGCAGTACGTTCGCGCAGGACCCGTCATTCGACAAGTCTAACCGCGACCGCGCCGCGACCGCGACTCAGACAGGGGCGGCGTGGCATTACGGCGCAGCAAGTAGTTGGGTACATCGATGTTGAAGGCGATGCTGAAACGCGGGTCGGCCAGGCGCGACGCGACACGGGGCTCATCCTGCGCCAGTTCATCGAGGGAGATGTTCATAGTAACGACGGTCGCCAGCTGCGCGTTGTAGCGGTAGTTGATGATCTGATACAGCTTCTCCTGTGCCCAGGATGTAGTGGCATGCGCGCCCAGATCGTCCAGGACAAGCAATGGAACAGTACGCACGCCCTCAAACAACTCGTCATAGGAAACGTCGCTCTGCGGGCCAAACGTGTATCTCAAGTGATCGAGCAGGTCCGGCACCACGACGAACAGTGTTTCCATTCCCCTGGCGCGGCAATGGTTGGCAATCGCGGCAGCGAGATGTGTCTTGCCAACACCGTTATCCCCGGTGAAAACGAGCCAGCCATCGGGCTGCTCCGCATAGTTCTGCGATGTCTTGATCGCGCCCTCGATGCTCTGGTGCTGATGGCGATCCAGCGCGTCGTATGTCCGCGGATCGAAGTTCGCAAAGGTCATCTCGCCGAATCGCGGAAGATCCAGCGCGTCCGTTGCGCGGAGGCGGCTGCTGACCGCGCCGGTCGCAAGCACCGTCGCCACCTCCGGAGAAGTGAGCCTGCTGAGGAAATGCGGCTCCATCTCAGCCAGCGGTCCGCTGAGAGTGATGACCGTCGGGCGGCGCTCAATGAATCGCTGGTTCAACACCTGGAACAGTTTTTCCTGAGCCCACGGCGTCGCGGATTGAACGCCGAGGTCGTCCAGAATGAGCAGCGGCGCGTCTTTCACCTGCTCAAAGAGAGAGTCAAACGGCGTCTCCGCGTTTGGGGCATATGCGCCCCTGAGATAGTCGAGGAAATCCGGAACGGATACGAGCAGGGCAGGCACTCCGCGTTGGATGACGTCATTGGCGACGGCGGCAGCGATATGCGTTTTGCCGCTGCCGGAGGGGCCGTGGAGGACGAGCCAGCCGTCTGGGTCGGCAGCATATCTCCTGGCTCCGGCCAGCGCATCGGCATGCGGCCCACGTCGCTCAGTGGAAGTCGTCTGCGCCGCTTCAGACTCAAGCGATTCAAAGGTGATATGGGCAAACGGCTCAAGCTGTCCGTAGCGCTGCAAGCGACGAAACCGTTCGTTCTTCAGTGCCTCCGCGCGGCATACGCAAGGAGTGAGTTTGCCGAAATCCGGGTGGTCAAGAGGCAGTTCGCGGCTGACCCACCCTAGGCCGTCGCAGACGGGGCAGCGTTCAACCTCCGGGGTCGTATCGCTTTTCGGCGTGTCAGCGCCAGCGGACGACCTGGCCGTATTCTCCGCCCCGATAGCGGTCCTTCGCAGGACGTCGCTGAGTCGTTCCATCTCCCCTACCCCTGTCTCTCCAGTTGCGAAGAATCGAGCGCACGTACGCCCAGCGTCGCGCGTTCTGTGCTGCCGCCTCCTGAAATGCCTCACGAATCCAGGGGGCGGGGTATTCCTGCTCTGTTTCCGAAAGTTCCTGCGCGATGCCCGCCCCCGGAATCGGCCCGATAGTGTCTTCGTAGAGCCGGAATATCTCGCCGGGCTGTGACGGCGGTTCTTCCGTTCGGGCTCTCACCGGCTGCGGCGATAGTGCGGCATCACCGGCCTTGACCCGCTCGGCTGCACGCCGTCCTTCAGAGTCGTTCACAAAATACGCGGCGTCTCCATCTGCGAGTGCAACCTCAAGAAACACGCCGGCACGCACAAAATCGGCCATGACACGCGGCACGGCCTCCCCTGAATCTTGCGCATCCTGAGCAGTCTCAACGACAGTGGTGTCCGTCAACTCACCGAGTTCGGGCGCATCGGCCAATTCATGAGCGGTGACGAAACGAATCGCGCCTTTGCGGCTGCGGATGTAGCGAAGCGCCACGAGGAAGAGCTTGATCTCTTCAACGCTCGTCAGGCGCGGAAGAACCTCAGCAAAAAACGCCTCCGGGACAGGAGTGGCCTGTGTTGGTGTGGGAAAGCCCTGGAAGGCGTCAATGTCACGCATGGCGGCCTGCTCGGCGCATCCCCCTAGTAGTACCCATCCGGGCCGCCGCCGGCGCGGGCGGCGTTGCGGAATGTGGTCGTCTGCTCTTCAAAGACGACTTGCGTCCGGCCCGTCGGTCCGTTGCGGTGCTTGGCGATGATGACGTCCGCGATACCTCGCGGATAGTCCTGGTCAGGGTGCTGCCGCTCCCATTCTTCCCCGGTAAAGACCATGTCCGGGCGATAGAGGAAAAGGACCACGTCCGCGTCCTGCTCAATCGCGCCGCTCTCACGGAGGTCCGAAAGAAGCGGCTCATGGCGGGGTCGATTCTCCACTGCGCGGGAGAGTTGTGAGAGGGCCAACACCGGAACGTTGAGGTCGCGGGCAAGCGCTTTGAGGGATCGAGAGATCTCACTGATTTCCTGCACGCGGTTCCCAAACGTGTTCGTGCTGGACATCAACTGCATATAGTCCACAACGATCAGATCAAGGCCTTCTTCGAGGAAGAGCCGCCGCGCCTTGGAACGAAGAGCCACGACGTTGAGACTGACCGAATCGTCGATATAGAGGGGCAAGTCGGCCAGCCGCCCAACGGCGTTCATGATCGCGCCCTCTTCATAGTCGGTCCACATGTGGGCACGGATGCGGGTGGAATTGATGCCGGTCTCACCGGCCAACAGTCGTTCAATAACTTGCTCCGATGCCATCTCAAGGCTGAAGAAGGCAACTATGTGGGGGCGTCCGTCTGCTTTCCGGGTCTGTGAGGCGGCCTTGGCGACATTGAGGGCGAATGCGCTCTTCCCGACGCCGGGCCGGGCAGCGAGGATGAGCAGGTCCGAGGCCTGGAAGCCACCGCCCAGTTGGCGATCAAGATCAACGAAGCCGGTTTCAACGCCACCTGCACGGCCGGCCGCCGCCTGGTCAGTGTCCTCAACGTAGCGATCAAGAACATCCCGCAGTGCCTCAAGATCGCGTGTCGACTGCCCGAGCCGCATCCTGTAGAGCAGTTCTTCCGCCTTGCGGAGGGATTCCTCCTCATCCTCTTCTGCGCGAGTGCCGATGCCCGCGATCTGCCCTCCGGCGTCGATGAGCCGGCGGTGGATGGAGAGACGCCGGACGACGCGGGCGTAGTTGTCCGCATAAACGGACGTGGGAACAACGGCGATGAGGTGACTAAGGAAAGGAAGCCCGCCGATTTCCTCGAGTCGCTGATGACGGGCGAGTTCATCCGCGACGCTAATCTGGCTTATAGGGTCATTACGAGCGAAAAGTGTTACGCAGGCTTCAAATATCCATGCGTGGCGCTGTCGATAGAAGTCTGCTCCCTCAACAATGATCTGCACACCCGGGACGGTCTCGCCGTCAATGAGCATCGAACCGAGGACTGCTTCCTCAGCTTCGTCATCGTGTGGGGGTAGCTGCTCAGTGTACATCTGAGACCTCGGCCCCTTCTGATCCGCAAGCTCCGGCAGCCCACGGATTGCGGGCCGAGCACTCCGCTTCTACGAGTCATCCTCGTCAGCGGCCTCGGCCTCGCCCTCTTCAGGGGTGGTTGTCTCTGCCTCCTCGTCCTCAGACTCAGCGGCCTCCGAACCTTCCTCGGTCGCTTCCGGAGCATCGGTGGCTTCAGCCGTTACCTCATCGGCGGTGGCCTCGGCGGTCTCTGCACCCTCCTGCTCCTCTTCGGGAGTCTCTTCAACGAGAGGCGGGGGATCCGTTCCTTCCTCGTAGACAGTGACCATCACGCTGGGTATGACATCCGGCGCAAGGCGGACCGGGGTCTGGTGGTGTCCGAGTTCGCGGATCGGCTGGGCAAGCTGCACGGCGCGGCGATCAATCTCTACTCCCATCGCCTCGTTCACGGCTTCCGCAATCTCCGTCGCAGTGACGCTGCCGTAGAGGCGGCCGCCCGGCCCAACACGCACGGCAATCAGCAAGCGCTCGTCAGTAAGCCGCTCGCCGACGCTTTCCATCTCAAGATTGAGCTTGGTCCGACGCTCAACTTCGGCCTTCCTGCGAGCATCGGCACGTGCCAGTTCCTGCGGCGTTGCGAGAACGGCCAAGCCCTTGGGGATGAGGAAGTTGCGGGCGTAGCCGTCCTTGACATCACGGACATCACCGGCGATGCCAAGACCCGGCGCCTCATCAATCAGCACGACTTTCATCAACGTATCCTTTCAGCAATAGTAGTACGTGCGTTCTTATCCGTCAACCGCCCAGACGACTCGTTGATTGGTCTCGCGGGACGCCACACAAGAATCAAGATTATGTGGCGGGCGGGCGACTCGCAAGGGTTTCAGGGAGGGTTATCCACCAAATTTAGGAGGTTTCCAGCGCCCCTTCCCAGCTACCTGACACGTCCCCAAGCGGCAAATCGATGAGACCGTCAATACGCAACGCATCACCACCCACCGTGCCGATTTCGCACATGGCGACGCCGTGTTGTCCGCACAATCCGCGGAGCGCAGTGAGGTCATCAGGGGCGGCGGACACAACGATGCGCGCGGGTGCCTCCCCGAACAGGGCGGCATCGATTCGGACATCTTCATCGAGGCCAAGATCAAGTGACGCGCCGATGGCGCCGATGGCGCATGACTCTGCCATCGCCACGGCGAGACCACCCTCAGAGACATCGTGCGCGGACTTGATGAAGCCCTGAGCGATGGCGTCGCGGACGAGGGCCTGAACGTTCGATTCGGCCTCGATATTGACGGTAGGTTGGCCTGCAACTGTGTTGTGGATACGTGAGAGGTATTCGCTCGCGCCAAGAGCGTCGACGTTGAGTTCCGGGGTGGATGCGCCGATCAGGACGACGCTGTCGCCTTCGTTGGTGAATCCAGCCCCGCACCTGGCTGCAAGGTCATCAAGCACGCCGACCATCCCCACCGTCGGCGTGGGGTCGATCGGGCCGTCGGCAGACTCGTTATAGAGGCTGACGTTGCCGCTGATGACTGGGATGTTGAGAGCGCGGCATGCCTCAGCCATTCCGCGGATGGCCTGCTCAAACTGGTAGGCGATGGGCTCGCGCTCCGGATTGCCGAAATTCAGGCAGTCCGTGATGGCAAGGGGCCGAGCGCCCACGCATGAGAGGTTGCGTGCAGCCTCAACCACCGTCAGCGCCCCGCCCACATACGGGTCCAGGTAGCAGGCCCTTGAGTTCACATCGATGGTCAGCGCGATGCCCTTGCCCGTTCCCTTGATCCGCAGCACGGCCGCATCCGCCTGGCCCGGCGCAAGCACGGTGTTGTTGCCCACCTGGTGGTCATATTGCTGGTAAACGGGACGCTTGCTGGCAAGCGAGGGGGCGGCAAGCATTTGGAGCAGAGTGGCGTTCCAGTCGGTGGGCTGGGGTAGATCCGAAAGGTCAAGATTGCGCAGCGCAGCTATCTCCGCGTCCTCCACTCCTGCCAGTTCGTAGGCAGGCGGCTCGGTCAGCGCGGCAATGGGCATGTCACCGACGATTTCACCGTTGTCCCGGATGACAGCGTTGTTGCCGTCCGTGACGACGCCGATCTCGTCGCAGTCGAGTTCCCATTTATCGCAGATCGCTTTCGCCGCCTCGACGTTCTCGGGCGGCACAACAAGCAACATTCTCTCCTGTGACTCGGACAACATGACCTCATAGGCGGACATGCCGTCCTCGCGGCGCGGGACACGGGCGACGTCAATATCAACGCCGTTGTCAGCGCGGGCGGCGCATTCGATGACCGAACTTGTCAAGCCTCCCGCGCCAAGGTCCTGCATCCCCACCAGCAGGCCGGCCTGGGCAATCTCCAGACACGCTTCAAGCACAAGCTTTTCGAGGAAGGGGTTGCCGACCTGCACGGCGGGGCGGCGTTCGGCGGATTCCTCGGAGAGATCGACGGAGGCGAATGTCGCGCCGTGGATGCCGTCGCGGCCGGTATCAGCGCCAACAAGGAGCAGGACGTTGCCCGCGCCGCCCGTGCTTGCGCGGATGATCTCATTCTCTTTCGCGATGCCGACGCACATGGCGTTGACGAGGGGATTCCCGGAATAGGCGGGGGCGAATGTGACCTGTCCGGCAACGTCCGGGATGCCGATGCAGTTGCCGTAACCGCCGATGCCCGCCACGACGCCCTCAAAGAGATAGCGGTTGCGGGGCCTTTCATCCAGTGGCCCAAAGAACAGTGCGTTGAGGAGGGCGATGGGTCGCGCGCCCATGCTGAAGATGTCGCGGATGATGCCGCCGACTCCCGTTGCCGCGCCCTGGTACGGCTCAATGGCGGAGGGGTGATTGTGTGACTCCACCTTCATGACGACGGCGAGGCCGTCGCCGATGGAGACTGCTCCGGCGTTTTCCTCGCCGGGACCGATGAGCACCCACGGGGCTTCATTTGGGAAGAGCCGCAGCAAAAGGCGGGAATGCTTGTAGCCGCAGTGCTCGCTCCAGAGGATGCCGAACATGCCGAGTTCGACCTCATTCGGCTCACGCCCCATGCGGCGAACGATCTCGTCGTATTCGTCGCGGGAGAGTGAGAGTTCGGCCAGAGTGACGTCGGAAGCGGTCATGGTTTGAGTCTAGCAGTGTGGGAGGGGGCGGGGGGATTATCTGGTTGGCGTTACGAGGTAATGACAAGAGGTGGCACTTAGAATGATAGATAGGAGGTCCCTCAGAGTGACCGGGGGATGAGATTCTGGATTCCCGCTTTCGCGGGAATGACGGCGGGGGCGTGTTCAGAATGACGGGGAGCATGTTCAAGATGACAGCGGGCATGTACAGAATGGCTGCCGTGATGGCAGCGCTGCTTCTGGTAGTTATCGGCATGAGTGCCGGGTGCGGCATGTTTGAAACTGACGAAGAGGCCGATGCGGTTCCCCTCAAGATTGGCTTGCTGTTGAATTTCACGGGCTCGCCGGAGGCTTCAGCTGACAGGCAGCGCGCCTTTGAGTTGGCTCTTAAGCACGTGAACGATGCCGGCGGGGTGTTTGGGATGCCGGTGACTGGCGTGGTGGCGGATGCCACGGGAGACCCCGATACGGCCGTTGAGGAGGCGATGCGCCTTGTTGACGAGGAGGGTGTTCACGCCATCGTGGGGCCGAATGCCAGCTCCGCCGCCTTGCCTGTCTCTCGAACCGTGTCCGCCGTTTCCAGGATCCCGACCGTTAGCCCCTCTGCGACTTCCGCGTGGCTGACTGACGTTGAGGACGATGATTACTTCTTCAGAACGTCTCTTTCGGATGTCGTGCACGGACCCATTCTCGCTGACATCACGCGGGAACGCGGTTTCGATAACGTCGGGCTGATCTACCAGGATGACGCGTACGGAGCAGCTCTTGCTGAAGCCTTCGCCGCCTCCTGGACCGGCAAACTGCGTTCCGTTGCCGTCGACCCGGCTGAACCGGATATTCTCGCGGCAGTGCCGGAGTCCGCGAGCGACGGTGCGGAGGTTCTGGTTGTCATCGCATTCCGTGGACTGACTACAGATGTCATCAAACACGCATTGGACTCGGGCGGCTATAGTCAGTTCGTCCTGGGTGACGCGGCCAAGCGGATCAGCCTGGTTGAGGAAATCGGCGCGGAAAAGTTGGCCGGCACCAACGGAACGGGCAGCGCCCACGCCCCGCACAGCGCCACCACCGAAGAATGGGACGAGTCCTATGTGTCGGTGTACGGCGAGCTGCCGGTTCTCGCATACGTCAAGGAAACCTATGACGCGACAATCGCGTTGGCGCTGGGGGCGCAGGCTGCGGGCAGCGTCGATGGCGAGGCGATTCGCGATCAGCTACGTTCCGTTGCCAACACCCCCGGCCGCAGCATCCCGGGCACCCCCGCGGGCATAGCGGATGCCCTGGCCGCGTTGGCCGCCGGAGAGCAAATCAATTACGAGGGCGCAGCCGGCGTCTTGGAGTGGGACGAAAACGGCGACCTGAGCCGGGGCTACATCGGCACCTGGCGCTTCACCGCCGACGGCCGCATCGAGGACCTGGAAAGCATCCCCTACGAGGGGTAGATAGCTAGGCGGGGCGCCCCCCACCCCTCCGCTCACCCTGAGCCTGTCGAAGGGTGAACCTGCCGAAGGACCGCCCCGTCGTTCTCGCCCCCCATCGTCATTCCCGCGAAAGCGGGAATCCAGTGCGGCGCTATGCACCGCTCTCCTCTGTCATTCCGAGCGGAGCGCAGCGCAGTCGAGGAATCTAAAGACGCGTTTGACCGGACAGGCGAGATTTTAGATTCTTCGCTGCGCTCAGAATGACATTCGAGGGTGCAGTCGGTCTGTGCTGTATGATCGCCGACGATGGCGAGTACCGAAGGGGGCAACGCGGTGACACAGGATCGAGAGGGCGAAGAGGCGCAAACGACTGATGGCGCTGGCGCGGCAAGGACGGATACCGAACCGCCGATTGCTGAACGAGTTCAGTTTTGGCAGGAGCAGGATCGAATCAACAAGGAGTTGATACCTCGCGTCTTGAAGGAGCACGAGTTACTGGCTCGCCACATCGAAATACACGAGAACGGTGACCAACTTGCACGATCGCGCATTCAATCGCTTGAGGAGCAACTTTCATCGCGGCGGTGGGAGGCTCGGCTTTCATACGCGGCTGTTGCCTTGTCGGTGGTCGCGCTAGCAGTAGCCATTGGGACGCTGCTATGAATATGGACTCGACCTCTCTATTGCCTACGGTCAGGCAGCTGCCCACTATCCCTGAACTGTCCGGCGCATCAACTGATGAACTGCTCGCGCGAATTCGGAGAATGGACAGAGGGCATTTTGCGGTCGACGTTGCCATCGGCGCGGAGGAGGTTATAGAGGCCTTGTTCGACGCCCGAAACGTGCCGGACATTCTGGAGAAGGCCTATCCTCTTGCATTCTCGAATGATGCACGCGAAGGTGTGTCACTTGTCGACAACTATCAGGAAGAACTCTCAGAGGGAGTGCGCCAAGTAACCGGCTTTGTGAGCAACCTAAAGGCCAAGGTCGTGGAACTTCACACAGAAGACCTTCTTGAAGAGCAGAACCCGGGCTGGGATTTCTCCTTGGCGGAGAGCGCCACCCAAGAAGGGTGGGACCTCATCGGTAGCGGACCGGATGGCCAAGAGATTCTGGTTCAGGTCAAGACTGGCAGCGAAGAATACTTGGACGACGTTCTAAAAGCAATGGAGGCCGATCCGGAGTATCTGTTCGCCGTTAGCTCCGAGATTTATGACGCAATAGCCGAATCTCATCCTGAGCTAGTGGGGCGGCTAATCGCTGACATTGGCTCAAATGAGGAACTGACGGAAAACGTAGAAGAGGGTCTGGCGGACCTTGCAGGAAACCTAGGCATTGACGTCCCCGATGCTCTTGGAGGTACGCTGCCTATCGTAGGTGAAACAGTCTTGGGAATCCGCCTCATATGGCAGCTAGTAGGGACAGAGAAAGAATTGCAGGGCGTTGCCATCGATGACCGAGCCAGGGTGCATGCCATAAGGGCCTTGACCCTTCTGACACGATTTGGTGTGAACCGTGTTTTGGCGCTGGCCGGCATGACTGGTGGCGCTGGCGGCGGAACCGCCGTTGCGCCGGGAGTAGGGACAGCGATCGGAGGGGCGGCTGGGCTGGCAGGAGGGTTGGTCTCCGGCATTGTATTGAATCAGAGGCTCAAGCCACAGGTTGAAAGATTAGCAATGATACTGGTTCGTGGGGATTCTGACCGCGTTTTCTACCTGATGAATAAGACAGTCATCGACGACCTCGCCTCGTCATTTGCCGGAACAAGCGCCGCCTAACTCCAAAGGTTCCGACAGCGGCCCTCAGACCTTAGCTTTCTCGGCTGCGCTCGGAATGACGGAGGGGGGCGGCTCAGGGTGAACGGGGATGGAGTTTACGGCAGTTCTGCGAAGTCCTCGTCCCAGTCCTCTGCGAGGCGGATGAGGTCTTTGAGAGGTGTTCCGCCCTGTTCGCTGTCCAGGCTGGGAGGAACGAGTCGCGTGGGCAGGCCGGCGCCGTCCCCGCCGGCGAGCATCAGGAGGGAATCGACCAGGTTTTCTCGCGCCTCCCACCTTGCGCCGGGACGACGGATGACGATGGTCGGTTCGAGTGCGGCGATAACGGCGGCGCGCAGGACGTCTTCCTGCATCCACATGGGCTGCTCCCGGATGTCCGCCTCCTGCGCGTGGTCACAGGCGTGGCAGTCGAACTGGGCGCGGTCCCAATCGGAATCGTAGTCAGTTGACCCATCAATTGACCCGCATTCCCGACAGCCTACGCCAGCGAATACGAGCGGTTTGTCGTCAATCTCAGCCGCCGGGTTTGACTCGCGTATAGCATCCGCGATCTGGTTTGGAGAGCGTAGGGCAAGGCGGAGCACGGAAAGGAATCCGGCCTTGCCGACGAGGTCGGATGCCCGGACAATCTCCACGTCGGCGGCGCGGGCGGAGTCCTTGAGCTGTTCCGTGTGCGCGTCAAAGAGGGCTTGCCAGTAGTGGGCGCGGGATAGACCGGATGCCTCCGGGTCCCGCTGGCCGCCGTAGGTCTTGCCGGAGGGTGCCAGGTTGAACGGACGGCCGGGAGCGAAACGCGCCTCGTCCGTGGCCCAATCGGGCACCACATAGATCACGCGCAGCCTCGCCGATTGGCTGCCCCTGCGAATTCGGCGGGCGAGCGAGCCCGGATAAGCGAGCAGGCGTAGGCGATCCGCCTCCGTCAACGCCGCCATCGGGATTTCCCCGGCCAGCACGGCATCGCCGGACTCCAGCAACTCGCCGACCTTCGACAGGCCGGCGGCGTTGCGGTAGAGCTGCTCAGCGGTGGTCATGAAGGGTTGGGCGGCAGTCGTTTAGCGTTCGATGGGGAGGCCGACGCCGCTGCCCCACTCGGTCCAGGAGCCGTCGTAGTTGCGGATGTTCTGGTATCCGAGCAGTTCCTTGAGGACGAACCACGTATGCGAGGAGCGCTCGCCGATGCGGCAGTAGGCGATGACATCCTTGTCCGCCGTCACGCCGCGCCCGCCATAGATCTCGTTGAGCTCGTCGGCGGACTTGAACGTCGCGTCCTCGTTGACGGCCTGCGCCCAGCCGATGTTGACGGCGCCCGGGATATGGCCGCCGCGCTGCGAGCCCTCTTGCGGGAGATTCTCCGGGGCGAGCAGCTCGCCGCTGAACTCTGCCGGGGAGCGAACATCCACGAGCACCGAGGAGCCCAGAGCGGCGCGCACGTCATCACGCAGCGCGCGGATGGACGTGTCCGGATCATTAGCGGCGTATGTCTGCGGGGTAATTGACGGAGCGTCCGTCGTCGTTGGGCGGTTTTCCGCCAGCCACTTGGCGCGCCCGCCGTTCATTAACTGGACGTTCTCATGCCCGTAGTACTTCAACTGCCAGTACGCCCAAGCGGCGAACCAGTTGTTGTTGTCGCCGTACAGGATGACGCGCGTGTCGTTGCCGATGCCGGACTGCCCCAGCAGCTGCTCGAAGTCGTCCCTTGCAACAACGTCACGCACGACGTTCTGCTGGAGTTCAGACCGCCAATTCCAGCCGACGGCGCCGGGCGCATGGCCCTGGTCGTATGCCGCCGTATCCACGTCCACCTCAACGAGCCTGACGCCCACAGCATCAAGATTCTGCGCGACCCACTCCGTGTCTACCAATGCATTGGGATTTGCGTATTCAGCCATTGTGTGCCCCCACTCTTTGGCTTCTCACCGGAGAAGCTGTACCTGCGCTACATTCTCAACATCTGCAATATGCCGTCAAGTGGGGCAGGCCTCTCGCCCTTCGACAAGCTCAGGGTGAGCGGGATGCGCGGCATCGGTATCATGGCAGTACAGGGGTAGATAACAGGAGAGAGTTACGCGATGCGCGTTATGGTGCTGATCAAGGCCACCGCTGAGAGCGAGGCGGGAATCATGCCCTCCACGGAACTGCTGGAGGCCATGGGCAGGTACAACGAAGAACTTGTGGAGGCGGGCGTGATGCTGGGCGGCGAGGGCATTAAGCCCTCTGAACACGGCAAGCGCGTAGCCCTCGATGGAGACACGAACACCACTACGGACGGACCATTTCCCGAAACGAACCAGCTCATCGCCGGATTCTGGATCTGGCAGGTGGCGGACATGGACGAGGCCGTTGAGTGGGTCAAGCGGTGCCCACAGCCGATGCCCGGGATGGCCGAAATCGAGATTCGGCCGCTCTATGAGACTGAGGATTTCGCTCCCGAGATGACCGAGGCGCAAGTGGAACGGGAAGAGGAATTGCGGGAGCAGGTAAGCGCAGCCACATCGGAAAACTGATGACTCTGCTTCGGACACCCCTATTTGATTCTCATGTCGCGCTCGGCGCGCGGATTGTCGAGTTTGGCGGGTGGGAGATGCCCGTCCAGTACTCAAACGGCGTGCTGGCCGAGCATGCGGCGGTGCGGCAACGGGTGGGCATGTTCGACGTCTCGCATATGGGGCGCATCAGGCTGACGGGGGAGAGCGCGGCGGCAGCCCTTGACCGCGTGGTGACCAGCAATATCGGCAGGCTGCGCCCCGGACGTGCGCGCTATGGGCTCATCTGCAATGAGTCGGGCGGCATACTCGACGACGTGGTCGTTATGCGTCTCGCCGATGACGAGTTCCTGATGGTGTGCAACGCGGCAAGTTGGGGCCGTATCACGGCATGGCTTGGTCAGCATTGCGAAGGTGTCGCTATCGATCACGAACGAGATGAGACATCCATGATGGCCGTGCAGGGGCCCGGGGTCGTCGATGCGCTGCAACCGCTCGTCGATCTTGAACTTGGCGATGTTGGCCGCTTTGCGTGCCGCTCGACAACGGTCGCTGGCACATCGGCGCTCATATCACGCACCGGCTACACGGGCGAGGACGGGTTTGAGTTGATTGTGCCGGCGGGTGAGGCGGAACGTATTTGGCGGACATTCAACGAGGAGCGTGACGTTGCGCCGTGCGGCCTCGCAGCCCGCGACGTGCTGCGGCTTGAAGCCGGGCTGATGCTCTACGGGCAGGACATGGACGACACGGTGACGCCGCTGGAGGCCGGTCTTGATCGGTTCGTGAACCTCGACAAGGATTTTTTGGGTGTGGAGAAGCTGCGGGAGCAGGCCGAGAACCGCGTTGAGAAACGCATCACCGGCTTGACGGTGGAGGGTCGATCAGCGCCACGCCATGGTTACACGGTGCGGACCGGGGACGGCGGTGAATCCGTCATCACCAGTGGGGCGTATTCGCCGTCGCTGGACTACAGTGTCGCGCTTGCGTATCTGCCGATGGGCATATCCGAACCTGGAAACGAAGTGGATGTTGATATCCGTGGCCGCACGGTCTGCGCGACGACGGCATCATTGCCGTTCTTGCAGGCGGATCGCGGCTGACAGAGTCGCGTGAGCACTGGGCAAATCCTGCTGGTCAGCCGCTAGAATAAATGGGCACTTTGCCGCTCCGCACCGCGCGGAGACGCAATGATTGGGGGACGTGATATGCCATATGACCCGGCCAATTTGTTATTCAGCCGCGAACATGAGTGGGTCGCACGGGATGATACCGATTCCAACGCGGCGACAATCGGAATCACGGACTACGCGCAGGGGGAGCTGGGCGACGTCGTCTATGTCGATCTGCCGGATGCCGGGGCGTCGGTAAAGCAGTTTGAGACGTTCGGCGAGGTTGAGTCGGTCAAATCGGTCTCGGACCTCTTCTCGCCCGTCAGCGGCACGGTCGCCGAGGTCAATTCCACTCTTGAGGACAAACCTGAACTGGTGAACGAGGACCCATACGGCGAGGGGTGGATGCTGCGCGTGACCATTGAAGACGAGCGCGAACTGCAAAGTCTGCTCTCACACGATGAGTACCAGGCATTTCTGACGGAGTTGAGCGGCGGTGACTGAACAGCGCAATCCCGCCCCCTTTGTACCCATGACGGCTGCCGACAGGCAGCACATGCTTGAGGTTATCGGCGTCAGCGATGTGGACGACCTATTCGCGGACATTCCCACCGACTACCGCAATCCGCAGTTAGACCTGCCTCCGGCGTTATCCGAGCATGATGTCGTCACGCATATGGGCCACGTGGCCGCCATGAATGTATCCGCGGACGCGGCTCCATCCTTCCTGGGCGGGGGTTTCGCGCGGCATTATGTGCCGAATGCGGTCGGAGCGATCATTTCTCGCGGCGAGTTTCTGACGCCGTACACGCCCTATCAGCCGGAGGCGAGCCAGGGCATCCTGCAGGCCCTGTTCGAGTTCCAGACGGTCGTCTGTGAACTCACCGGCATGGACGCCGCAAACACTGGGATGTACGACGGTGCGAGCGGGCTGGCGGAGGCCGCGCTGATGGCGTGCCGATTGACACGCCGCCGCACGGTTGCTGTTCACGAGAGTGTTTCGCCGCTCTACCGGGCCGCGCTCGAGACGTATGCGGGCGCACAGGAAATCACCATTGTGGACGGTCTTGAGGGCGCGGCGGAGGGGGAGCCCGCCTGCCTGATCATCCAGCAACCGACATATGACGGCCTCATAGATGACTCTCCCGATTCACTGGCCGACGCGATTCATGAGCGCGGCGGGCTGCTCGTTGTGGCCGTGGAGCCGGTGTCGCTGGCGTTAATCAGGCCGCCGGGTGAGTACGGCGCAGACATCGTGGTTGCCGAGGGGCAGCCGCTCGGGATCGCGTTGGGGTTCGGCGGACCCGGTGTGGGGTTCTTCGCTTGCAAGAACGAGTACCTGCGGCAGATGCCCGGTCGCATCGTGGGGCGGAGCGTGGACGCGGACGGACGCGATGCGTTTGTCCTCACTCTGCAGACGCGCGAGCAGCACATCCGCCGCGAAAAGGCCACGTCCAATATCTGCACGGCGGAGACGCTCGCCGCCATCGCGGTGGCCGTCCATACAGCCGCTCTCGGCCCGCAGGGACTGCGCGAGGTGGCGTTCAGCTGCTACCAGGCCACGCACAATGCGGCGCGGCGCATCGGCAAACTACCCGGTTTTTCGATCTATGGCGGCGAGAACGCCCTGTTCATCAAGGAGTTCGTTGTTGAGTGCCCGGTACCACCCGCAGAGGTCAACCGTCGGCTGTGGGAGGACCACGGCATCATCGGCGGCATCGACATTTCCGACCGCGTGCCGAACGGCCTCCTGCTCTGCATCACGGAAACGTCGACTACGTCCGATATTGATCGGCTTGTGGGGGCGCTAGCGGGGATTGCAGACGTATCTGACGAAAAGGACAGCCAGGATGACGCGGGCCCAACAAGTCTCGCGGATTGGCCTGCCATTGAAACAGCGCCTGCCGGTGACGGGCTTATCCTCGCTATCGGTGATACGAATGAGAAGCGTGTCCCGCTGCTGCTGGATGTTTCACGGCCGGCGCGGCGGGGGGTAACGACTCCCGTTCCGGCGGTCCCGCCCGTGGAGCCGCCGCTCCCAGAGTCGACGCTCCGTAAACAACTGCTCCTGCCGGAGATCAGCGAGCTGGATGTAGTGCGCTATTTCACGCGTATCAGCCAGTCGAACTACGCCGTCGATACGACGTTCTACCCGCTCGGCTCCTGCACCATGAAGTACAACCCGCGCGTGAATGAGACGGTTGCGGGGATGCCGGGGTTCGCGAACGCGCATCCCTATCTGCCGCCCGAGGTCTGCGCGGGCACGCTCGGGGCGCTGTACAGCCTGCAGGAGATGCTGGCGAGCGTGGTGGGGATGGACGCGACGAGCCTCGCGCCGTCCGCAGGCGCGCATGGCGAGCTGACGGGAATGTTGCTTTTCCGCGCGTATCACCGCAGCCGGAACGACAGCAAGCGGACCGTCGTCCTTTCGCCGGACTCCTCACATGGCACAAACCCGGCGTCGGCGGCAATGGCGGGATTCAACCTCGTCACCGTGCCCACTGATCCGATCGGCAACGTCGATATGGACGCGCTGAAGTCGGTCTTGGGGCCGGAGGTGGCGGGCATCATGCTGACGATGCCGACAACGCTCGGGCTGTTCGATCCGAACACGGCGGAGATCTGCCGCCTGATCCATGAGGCGGGCGGGCTGGTGTACGGCGACGGCGCGAATCTCAACGCGCTGCTTGGCCGCGCACGACTCGGCGATCTGGGCTTTGACATCGTTCATATCAACGTTCACAAGACGTTCTCGACGCCGCATGGCGGCGGCGGTCCGGGCGCGGGGCCCGTCTGCGTCAAGGAACACCTGGCACAGTTCCTGCCGACGCCTCACGTGGAACAACGCGCTGATGGCCTATACCACCTCGCCGCGCCCGCACAGTCCGTCGGGCGCATCGGCTCGGCGGCGGGGAACGTCGGCGTGCTGCTGCGCGCGTACACGTACTTTCGGATGCACGGCGCGGACGGCCTGAAAGAGGTGAGCGGGGCGGCAGTCCTGAACGCCAACTACCTCCGCGCCCGGCTGCAGGAGCACTATCACCTGCAATACGACCGCATCTGCATGCACGAGGCCGTTTTCTCGGCCACGCGGCAGCGGCGCCAGCATGACGTGCGCGCGGGCGATATCTGCAAGCGGCTGCTCGACCACGGATTCTACGCGCCGACGGTGTACTTCCCGCTCATCGTGGAAGAGGCACTGATGATCGAGCCCACGGAGACGGAGAGCCGGGAGACGCTGGACGCGTTCATCGACGCGATGATCTCCATCGCGCAGGAGGCATCGGACGATCCTGACCTGGTTCGGGGCGCGCCGCACACCACGCCCGTCCGCCGCATCGATGAGGCGCTGGCGGCCCGTCGGCCGGTTTTACGCTGGATGGCAAGGGACTGAGGGGGTTGTGACCCCCTAATTCAGTGAAAGCCGACGCAGGTCGGCCATGTTGGATTCGAGAACTTCTGCAAGGCTTATGCGGCGCCTGATTCTGCCCTCAGCCGTCCTTAGGCCCACGGATGTAGGGGGTCCAAAAGGACCCAGAAGCGACGAGATGTTGTTGTAAACAGAGGCTTTCCCGATTCTGGTCGCCCCCCGCCGCAATGCCTCTCTCACTGTAGAACGTCCCATGAGAACGTTTCTTCCCTCAGACACGCCTGTGACAAATATGGCAAGAAACGGGATTGTATCAAATGCAATCTCACCGGCGTTATCAACGATATTGTCGAACGTTGTGTCACTCAGTTCGTCCAACTGTTTCCGAGTCTCATCCTCAATATCATCGAACGACATGCCGGCATTCAGGATATCGTCAGTGGCACCATCAATCTCTTCGGGTGTTAGAACTCTAATACCAGGATACTTATCGAGCGCCTCTTTCACGTAAGAGAGGCTCTCTGTAGCCTTCAATTGCATGGATTCAGCGACCGTGCCGTCTTCATTGACTATCTGAAGATCCCAGCCCGGTTGCGTTGCAGACTCAGCCAAAACGGCAACTTGTCCACCTTCCAGTTGAATGTCACCAAGTCTCTCTCCGGCATTGAGGCGGTCGCGCACAAGCACCTCAAAGTACTTCCCTTTGACACCATTAACAAAGCCCTCTAGAGCTTCATCTGATCTACCCGTCAGGGAATCCAAAGCGACATTCCGGTATTGGAGTTGAAAAGCCTCAAGCAACTGGGGGTTGGAATCTGGCTCAAGTCCGAGATCAAAGAGTGAATCCACCGAAACGTCGACAGCAAGTGCCGCAACGTCTAGAACTTCGCGCTCATTCCTGAGTCGATAGTTTCGCGACACCTCAATCAAGGCGTCCCTTTCTTGGGTCGCATATCGGTTCGCCACCGCGACCAGTTCGTTGCTCGCCATCAGGATGCGACCATGACCAGTGCAACGGTGCTAAGTATCAGCGCCGCCACTGCCGTGCCTCCAATTAGAAAATTCAGCGGAGTTAGCTGAGCCACTAAATTGAATCCTCGTCGCGAGGCCACAGTTTCTTCTAAACGCTCAAGTCGCTCACGCAATTCGGCCTGATCTTGATGAATACCAACAATCGCGGTTGTGGCTGCGTCGGTGAATTCTTGGAACTTGCGGATGTCCCCGCCCGTTAACACATCGGCAGAGCGAGCCACGCTCTCACTTATGCTTCGACCGGCACCTCGAATTCTATCCCCTAACCCTCTGGCCTCCTCATCTCCAACTTGTCCCTCGCTTCCAACCTGTTCGTCGCCTCTATTTCCTGTAGTCATATGGGGTGTCCTTCTTCGATGCCGTTCCTCCGGGAGATTATAGATCGAACCCTGAGCGTCAAGGCATTCCCTCCCTTTCCTTGTTTAGGACAAGGTTAGGTTATGCCTGAATTCCGCCCATTCGGCCCGCCGGAACTTGGTATCTCGATCGCGCCGTTGAGGGTGAGGGCATGGCCGTGGAGAGCGGGTCAAGCCTGTTGAGTTGCCTCCGGAAGGACGATAGTCGATGCTGATTTCATCGAGGACGCTGTATTTTTCTGCGGATAGGGGGCGTTGGTGGCCAAGAATACAGTATGCAATGGTGCCGAGGAGGTCCCAACCCGTAATCTCGGCACGGCGATACACGAACTGTTTAAGCCGCTGGGCGGCGTGGATCTGCCGATCCCGCCTCGTGAACCCATGCGTGAGCCGCCTGACTTTAGCGACTGAACGCCATACATGTACATCGCTGAATCTGTCCCCTGGGCCGCGCAACCGGCATGAACGGCGGTCAAATGCCACACGCACCGGAAACCCGCCCGTTTGGCCCGCCGGAGCTTGGTATCTCGATTGCGCCGTTGGGGGTCGGGGCGTGGCCGTGGGGCTCGACGTGGTATTGGGGCTACGGCAAATCGTACGGCGAGGATGATGTTCGCGGGGCGTTCCGGGCATCGCTCGATGCGGGCGTCACGATGTTCGACACGGCGGAGGTGTACGGTCGTCGCGGCAACTCGGAGCGCATTCTTGGGCTGTTGACGCGGGAATTGAGCGCGACGGACGGGACTGGCGGGGCGCGTCCGTTCGTTGCCACCAAGTACATGCCCTATCCGTGGCGGTGGCGGGCGGGCGACGTGCCCCGCGCATTGCGGGCGAGCCTGAGGCGGCTTGGGCTGGAGCGAGTCGATCTCTACCAGATCCACTGGCCGGTTGTGCCCGCTCGCCTACGACTCAAGCAATGGATGGAGGGGCTGATAAGAGCGCACGGGGAGGGGCTGGTGACCGCGGTCGGCGTGTCCAATTTCGATGCGGATTTGACCAGGCGCGCGCATGAGCTTCTATCTCGCGCCGGTATTCCGCTCGCGTCCAATCAATTGCCCTACAGCCTGCTTGACCGCCATATCGAGCACGAGGGGCTGCTTGATGCGTGCAAGGACCTAGGCGTGACCGTGATCGCCTACAGTCCCATCGCGGAGGGCCTGCTGACCGGCAAATACACGCCGGATAACCGTCCTGCGGGGTATCGGGGCTGGCGGCTGCGCAAGAAGGTGGTGCAGGTCCAGCCGATCGTTGATGCGCTGCGGGAGATCGGTGGGCGGCACGAGGGCAAGACGCCATCGCAGGTGGCGCTCCGCTGGCTGATCCAGAAGGGCTCGCTGCCGATTCCGGGCGCAAAGACTGCCCAGCAGGCGACGGACAACGCGGGGGCGCTGGGGTGGAGTCTTACGGACGCTGATATGGCAACGCTGGATAGGATTTCGGCGTAGTTCTAGAGATAGAGTGCCCGCGCTTTACGCGCGGCGCGGCGTCCGCCTACGATTTGCCTATACCTTTGAGGCTTTGGGGGAGGGTGACTCATGACGATGCAGTTAGATGACGTCAAGCGAGAGGTGGCCATCGCGAATCGGGTGCTGCCGGATATCGGACTCGCGGCCGGCGTTCTCGGTTCGCTCGGGCATGTGAGCATGCGCGTGCCGGACAATCCGGAAACGTTCGTCGTCAAGGGTCGCGGCTATGCAATCGATGCGCTGGCCCGCGCCGAGCCGGAGGGGATGGTTGTGTGCGACCTCGACGGGTTCAAGATCGGCGGTCCGCCCGGCATCACACAGTGCTTTGAGGTGAAGATTCACTCCGCCATCTACCGCGCGCGGCCGGACGTGCAGTCAATCGTCCATGTCCACCCGCGCTACGCCATCGTCATGGGCATTCTTGGCGTCAACCTTGTGCCGATGTGCCGCGAGGGCATGGAGCTCGTCACGCAGCCCGTCCCCGTGTATCCCCATAGCAAGCTCATCCTGACCGAAGAGGACGGCATCGGAGTGGCGGAGGCGCTGGGAGACGCGACGGTGCTTACGCTGCAGGGGCACGGCGCGGTGACTGTCGGCACATCCACCGGCGACGCCGTGATGAACATGGCCCATTTCGAAGAGCAGGCGCGGATGAACTGGTACGCGTACGCGGCGGCAGGGCCGAATCACGCGCGAATCACTGAGGAGCAGATCGCAGAAAGCAATTCGCAGCCCCCGACGTCCGAACTGCCGCACTTCAAGGAGCTGGTGAGCGGCACCCGGGCTCAGGCGGCGGTGGGAGGCGTATGGCGACACCTGGCGGCCAACGCGTCAGAGGGACTGTAGGCAAGAGCGGGAGAATCAACGATATGGACCTGGGAATCGCCGGAAAGGTCGCGCTTGTCACGGGCGGGAGCAGAGGGCTCGGACGGCAGGCAGCGCTGAGCCTTGCGGCGGAGGGCGTGAAAGTCGCCATCTGCGCACGCACGCAGGAGAACCTCGATGCCGTTCTGCCTGAACTCACTGCAGCCGGATCGCCCGCCGCGGCCGCAATAGCAGCGGATGTGACCGATTCTGCCTCCCTTGAGCAACTGCACGACGCTATCGTCGAGCAGCTTGGGCCGATCGACATTCTTGTGAACAACGCAGGCGCGAGCCGACGGGGGGACGTGCTGGCAATCGGCGAGGAGGAATGGTCAGACCTGTGGGGGTTGAACGTGCTGGGGCCGATTCGGCTGAGCCGCCTTGTGCTGCCGGGGATGCAGGAGCGGCAGTGGGGGCGCATCGTCAACGTGTCTTCCATCTGGGGGCGTGAGCATGGCGGCGGCGTGGCGTACATGACCACGAAGGCGGCGCTCATCGCGTTCACCAAGAGCACGGCGCTCAGCTACGCGAAGGACGGCATACTGATCAACTCCGTTGCGCCTGGGTCCGTCGTGTTTCCGACGGGTAGCTGGGACCGGTTTCAGACGCAGAACGAGCCCGAGGTGGTGCAGGACTTCATCAAGAACAATCTGCCGATGGAGCGATTCGGCTGGCCGGAGCCTGTTGGAGACCTTATCGCATTCCTATGCTCGGAGAGGGCGGGTTTCCTGACAGGCACGACGATCAACATCGACGGCGGACAGTCACGGAGTTTGATCTGAGCAGGTTACGGTATACTTACGTCAAGAAACTTTTCGAAACGGTTCAAATGAACTGTTTCGCACCCGAGGAGGTGCCCCACGACCCCCGACAAAGCAAGCTCGGCCTCGACTGATGAGCTCCGCCCGTGGCGCGAGGGCAACGAGCGCATCGCCATCTTCATCGACGGAAGCAATCTGTATCACGCCCTTGAGGAATCCTGCGGACGGACAGATCTCGATTTCGCGGCATTCATCCAGTGGATCGCGGGCGAGCGTCCGCTCTTTCGGACGTACTACTACAACATCATCCAGGACGAGAAGCGCCGCCCTGCCGAGTTCCAGCAACAGCAGCGTTTCCTCCAGGCGCTCCACCTGATCCCCTACGTGGAGACCCGCTTCGGCACAACGCGCATCCGCGACGGCCAGGTGGTTGAAAAGGGTGTGGACATCATGCTCGCCACGGACCTGCTGTACTACGCGTGGCAGGACTATTACGACATGGCGGTGCTGGTATCCGGCGACGGCGACTTCGCCTATGCCATCCAGACGCTCAAGAACCTCGGCAAATACGTGCAGGTCGTAACGTTCGAATCCAACCAGTCGCCCGATCTCTGGGACAAGGCTGACCTGCGCACGCTTCTCACGCCGGATCTGGTTGCACAGGAGAACCTGTGGGTGAACAAGGAGCCGGCACGGAAGCGGCGGAGGCGGACGACGAACGGGACGACACGCCGCACGACGCGGAAGTCTGCAGCGTCAGCTTCGACATCATCAAACGGCCGGGCGGAGGCAGTGGCGGCGGAGTAGCTGCGCCTCAGAGTTAACCTAGGTCGCCCTGATCGCGGCCGGTCGCGTCCTTGAATGGGGAATCGCTCCACGGGAAGATGTTGGCGGCGGTTTCCAGCAAGGGGAAATCTTCCCCGGGGTGGAAGACGGCAACGCCGTTCGCGGTGCCAATCCACAGGTTGCCGTCTCGATCAAGCACGAGTTCATTGACGCGATTGTGGGGCAGCGGTGTTGACTCAGCCGTATAGACCATCCAGAGCTCGTCATTCACAAGGCCGATGACCCCACCGTCCGTGCCAACCCAATGACGGCCCGTCGCAGTGTCTTCGACGAAGGACCGGACGTTGTCGTTGGGGAGGCGTCCATTGGCCCGATTCAACTTGGTCCACTGCTGGCCGTCAAAAATAGCGACTCCATCTCCGATGGTGCCGAACCACATGCGGCCCTGGCTGTCCTCACGGGAGGCAAGGACGAGGTCGGTGCGAATATCGGCGTTCTCCGTTTTCAAACTGTTCCAGATGCCGTTGTCAAGGATGTTGATGCCCTGCCAGTGCGTGAGCCAGACACGGCCCGCGGAATCTTCCGTGACAACACTGATGATATTTGTGTTCAGGCCATCGCCACGGTTGTAGAGAGTCCATTCGCCCTCTTCAAGCACCGCCGCGCCGAGGCCCGTGGCAAACCACACTCTATCCTGGCTGTCGTAGTAAACGTTGAAGAGAGAATTGCTGGGGAGGCGCTGCTCTCCTTCCTCTTCACCGAACCTGTCGTACTCAATCCATTCGCCGTGGTTGTAGACGGAGCCGCCGCTGAGGGTGGAAATCCAGATGCGTCCTTGCTTGTCTTCCGCGAGGCCGGTCACATAGCGATACGCGAGGCCGCTGTTGAACTGGGTAAAGGTCTCCCATTTGTGCCCATCAAACTTGGCGACGCCTTGCGATGTGCCCACCCAGATGTTGCCCTGGCTGTCTTCAAGAAGCCCATAGACGTCATTGGCAGGGAGGCCGGTTTCGGCGGGGAAAAGGTATTCGTAGGACTCTTCTTCGGGGTCGTAGATGGACACTCCGCCCCCAAAGGTTACGATCCACAGTGTGCCGTCATCGTCGGCATGCAGATCCTCAATAAAGTGGTGCGATAGCGCTCGTTGCCTGACTATCAGCGAATCAGAGAACAACGTTCCGTCAAAGCTCGCCAGCCCGGCCTCCGTCCCAACCCACAGGAGTTCCGCGTCATTGACCGCGTCCTCATCCGGCGCCAGTACGGCCAGGGCGGTCACGAAGTTGGACGGCAAACCTTCCTGCGTGGTGTATGGGGCCTCCCGCCATTCGCCGTCCGCGTACAGCACGTTCAGCCCGCCGCCGTACGCGCCGATGTACAAATCACCCTTGGAGTCCTGCTGGAAAACACGCACTTCGTTTGAGGCCAGGGGGCTGTTGTCCTCTGTATAAACGGTGCGTTGTTCGTCTGCGTCGAACACAACTGCGCCGCCCTTTGTTCCAACCCAGACACGGCCCTCAGTATCTTCGTAGAACGTCCAGATACGATCGTCAGGAAGACCGCGATCCGTTCCGTATGATGTCCATTCACCATCATCGAAGAGGTGGATGCCCTCGCCCCATGTGCCGACCCATACCCGATCTTGGCTGTCGAGCAGGAGTGCGGAGACGAACACTTCATCCAGACCGAGGCTGCCATCCTCATCCAAGCGCGACCACTGGCCCTCTTCAAGGACGACTATCCCCTCCTCAGTCCCTACCCAGACCGTGCCATGCGGATGGTAGATGAACGAGGTTGTTCGCGCGGTGATGGCGCTGTTGCTCGCGTTGTACGTGATGAGCGCCCCATCGTCATACAGCGACGCGCCGTTATCGAAGCCCGCGAACCACTTGCGTCCGTGGACGTCTTCGTAAACCTCCGTCAGATACCAACTGGCTATGCTGGTGTTTTCGACGTTATAAACGGTCCACAGGCCGCGGCCTGAGTTGGTCTGCTCGCCGCCACCGGCAGTGCCAATGAGGACAAGCATTGTCAGAGACGCCAAAGTGACGCCGCGTAATGCGTTCACGGCCTTTTCTCTCTATGGCCGACGTGGGCGTGCTGCTGCATGCGATTCAAACTTATGACGCGCGTAATCATCCACTCTGACCACCCAGTGTAGCGCGGAATGCGGTGAATGGCGCGGCTAGCAGCAAAAATGACGAGCGCAGGAGTCGCATGGTACGATACGGCGTGTCTGACACTGCCAAGAGCAGCGTGAATCAGTGGTGGGGTTAACTGAGCTGCCTTGCGCAAAGGGGGTACCAATTGGCAGATGAGGTTCTGGGCGTGTCCGTTGGAACTGTCGTGTCGTTCACGAAAGAGATCTCAGCGCGTGACGTAGAGCAGTTCGCAGAGGCGTCCGGCGACGTTCAGCCTATCCACCTGGATGACAGTTACGCCAAGCGGACCCGCTTCGGGAATCGAATAGCGCACGGCATGCTCACGGCGGGTGTAATCTCTGCGGCAATCGGTACCCAGCTTGTGCCTGACGCGATTGCCATCTATATGGGACAGACACTACAGTTCCGGGCCCCCGTGTGGCTCGGTGATTCGATCACTGCCACGCTCGAGGTCACGGAACTTGACGTTGATCGTCGTCGGGCCACCATTTCAACCACGTGCACAAATCAGAAAGATGAAGTGGTCCTCACCGGCGAGGCGCTGGTGATGCTGGACAGCGTGCGTGACGAGTAGCGTGACTCCCTATCTGCAGTATCGGCGTGACTCGGTCGTTTTCTCAGAATCCCTTTAGGAGGCCTTAACAGATGTTTGTTCTTGATCAGGGCAGCCGAATCGTCGTTCCGCGGACGGAAATGACGTATCCCGGCCACAACATGCGGATGCATGAGAATGCGTCCACCGCGCCGGTCGACCACGTAATGGCTGACCTGGAGGACGCCTGCCCGTACGAGTTCAAGGGCGAACCTTCTCGCAATACGATCATGGAGGCGTTCAACACGCTCAATTACGGAGATAAGGTCGTTACGTTCCGTCCGAACAACATCCATTCCCGCTTCTTCCTCGGCGACGTGGAAACGATCATGCGGGGGGCGGTCGACAAGTTCCACGGGATCATCTTGCCCAAGGTGACCGGACCGGAGGATGTCATCTACGTGTCCCACCTGCTCGATGCTCTTGAGCTTGAGGCGGGTTGGACGACGAAGGTTGCCATTGAGACCCTGATCGAGACACCCGAGGCGATGGTCAATGTCAGCAAGATTGCGACGGCCTCGCCGCGGATGGCAGGGCTGATCTTCGGCATCGCAGACTTCGCGGCGGTGATGGGCGTCGTGGACGTCGTCGAAGACCAGAACAAGAACTTCCACTATGCGAAGCAGCACATGGCAGTGGCGGCAAAGGCGGCGGAGCTACACGCCATCGACAACGTATTCTTCACCCTCGTCCGGCGTGACACGTCGGAGGAGGACGCGGCGAAGATCAATGAGGACCTGCTCCAGAAGAACGTCGAAGCCGCGAACCTGGGCATGGACGGCACATGGATCATCCACCCTCAGCAGGCGCCGATGGCCAACATGGCCTATACGCCAAGTGATTCTCTTACGGAATACGCCTCGCGTCTGATCGACAACTACCACGAGCGCGGCGGCGGCGCGTTTGTCTTCGAAGAGACAGGCGAGTTTGTCGACGAGGCGACGGCCAAGGGCTATCTCGTGCTCCTGGCAAAGGCCGCGCAGGCGGGCAAGGTAGAAGCGGACTGGCTGTCCGAGCATGCCGCGCGACACGCGGAGATCACGGGCTATGACGTGCTGCGGCAGGCGGGCCGACACGTCGCCTAGAGGAATCAGCGTCCGAAAGCGTCATGCCTGATCCCGTCATCGAACCGCAGGACGCCATCGCGGCTGAGGTGCGCCGATGGGTTGACCGGGAGGTCATTCCGGTCGTCGATGAGCTTGAACACAACAACACGTTCCCGGACCAACTTGTACAGGGGATGCGGGAACTCGGCCTCTTCGAGTTGATGATTCCCCAAGAATACGGCGGAATCGGCGCAACATATGTCAGCTACTCCGGTGTGGTGGAAGAACTGGCGCGTGGGTGGATGAGCCTCGGCGGAATCCTGAATACCCACGTCATCATCACGCACCTCGTCGCCACGTACGGCACGGATGACCAGAAACAGCGTTATCTGCCGCAGCTTGCAACGGCGGAACGGCGGGGCGCGCTGACGATTACGGAGCCGAACGCGGGCTCGGACGTGCAGGCGATCCAAACGGTTGCCGTGAAGGACGGCGACGACTACGTGGTGAACGGCTCCAAGCTGTTTGTGAGCAACGGGCGTCGCGGCGGGCTGTTCGCCATGGCGGTCAAGACTGACCCTCATGTTGATCCGCGCTATCGCGGCATCTCCTGCCTGCTTGTTCAGCCGGACTACCCCGGCTTTGTCGTGACGCGCGACATCGAGAAGCTGGGCTACAAGGGTATTGAGGCCTCCGAACTATCGATGCACGATCTCCGCGTCCCCGCGAGCAACTTGCTTGGGGGCGAAGAAGGACAGGGGTTCTTCCAGATACTGAGCGGCGTCGAGGTAGGACGGGTGAACACGGCGGCGCGGGCCGTCGGCGTGGCACGGGCGGCCTTTGAAGCTGCGGCGACGTATGCTCAGCAGCGGCAGGCGTTCGGCAAGCCCATCGGAGAGCATCAGGCCATCCAGCTCAAGCTTGCTGACATGTACACCAACATCACCGCGGCGCGTCTGTTGGCGCGGTGGGCAGCCGGGGTCAAGGACCAGGGCGGGCGCGCCGACACCGAAGTCGGCATGGCCAAGCTGTTTGCTACGGAGGTCGCGACGGAGGCGACGCTGGAATCCATGCGCATCCATGGCGGGATAGGCTATACGAAGGAGATGCCGGTTGAGCGATTCTTCCGGGACGCGCCCGGCATGATGATCTATGAGGGCACGAACGAGATTCAGCGGACAATCATCGCTCGCAGCGTGCTGCAGCGGTACGCGGTGAGCTAAGCGGGAGAATACGCATGCAATTTGGACGATATCTCGAAGAGTTTGAAGAGGGCGCGGTGTACAAGCACTGGCCCGGCAGGACGATCACGCAGGCGGACGATATCCAGTTCTGCATGCTGACGATGAATCACCATCCGCTGCACATCGATGAGGAGTTCGGCAGGAACAGCCAGTTCGGGCAGAACGTCGTTGTGGGCAACCTGGTCGTCGACATTGCCTTTGGTCTCAGCGTGCCGGACGTGTCCGGGCGCGCCATCGCGAATCTCGGACTGGATGAGATTCGATTCCACAAGCCGACGTTCCACGGGGATACAATCCATGCAGAGTCAGAAGTACTGTCGGTGCGAGCAAGTGATACACGGCCAGATCGGGGTGTCGTAACGGTTGAGACACGCGCCAAAAACCAACGCGAAGAGACGGTGATGACGTTCAAGAGGAGTGTACTGATTCCACGGAGACCCGATTCCTCTACAGAACGGAATCAGGAGATAATCGAAGCCCGTGAGCGCGGTGAAAAAGTTAAGGAGATCGCTGCTCGATACGCGCTAACGGAGGCACGTGTGTACGAGATCTTGCGGGGGCTGTAGTCATGGCAACACGCTCTGAAGAAGAAATCCGCGCAGCCCACGCCGCGTGGGAGGAAAAGACCGCCGGCGCCCGCGAGCGCAAGGAGTCCTTTGATACTGACTCGGTCGAGGGGATCAGCCGGGCGTATTCGCCTGAGAGCATCCCTGATCTGGACTTTCTCAGTGAAGTTGGATTCCCCGGCGAGTACCCGTTCACGCGCGGCGTGCAGCCGACAATGTACCGCGGGCGGCTCTGGACGATGCGGCAGTACGCCGGATTCGGCACGCCGACGGAATCCAACGAGCGCTTCCGCTACCTGTTGGAGCAGGGGCAGACGGGACTCTCCGTGGCCTTTGATCTCCCAACACAGCTGGGCTACGACTCCGATGATTCGCACTCGCTCGGCGAGGTCGGCAAGGTCGGTGTGGCAATCGACTCCCTGCGCGACATGGAGTTGATGTTCCAGGACATTCCGCTGGACAAGGTCAGCACGTCGATGACCATCAACGCGCCGGCTGCCTTGCTGGTCGCCATGTATGTGGCGGTGGGCGAGAAGCAAGGCCATGAGCCCGCCGCGCTTACCGGAACCGCGCAGAATGATGTGCTCAAGGAATACATCGCGCGCGGGACGTATATCTATCCGCCGGGCCCGTCATTGCGCCTTGCCGCCGATCTCGTGGGCTATTGCGCCCGGGAGATGCCGCGATTCAACAGCATCTCCATCAGCGGCTATCACATGCGCGACGCGGGGAGCACGGCGGCGCAGGAGATCGCGTTCACGTTCGCCAACGCCATTGCCTACGGCGAGGCATTCGTTGAGCGGGGCGTCGACGCGGATTCATGGGGCCCGCGCGTCTCATGGATTTTCAATACGCATAACAACTTCCTGGAAGAGGTTGCCAAGTACCGTGCGCTGCGTCGCATGTGGGCGAAGATCATGAAGGAGCGCTTCGGCGCAGAGGATCCGCGGTCATGGATGCTCCGCACGCACACGCAGACCGGCGGCTCCACGTTGACGGCGCAGCAGCCGCAGAACAACATCGTCCGCGCGGCGTACCAGGCCATGGCGGCTGTGCTGGGCGGCGTGCAGAGCCTTGCGTTGTCTTGCTACGACGAGGCGCTTGGCATCCCGACGGATGAGGCGCAGCGCGTTGCCCTGCGAACACAGCAGATTCTCGCGCATGAGACGGGCGTTGCCGACACCGTAGACCCGCTTGCGGGTTCGTATTTCGTCGAGTGGATGACCAACAACCTCGAGGAAAAGGCGTGGCAATACCTGCGCCAGATTGAGGATCTTGGCGGCGCTGTAACGGCCATTGAGAACGGCGTCATTCAAAAGGAAATCGCGCAGGCGTCCTACGACGTGCAGCAGTCCATCGAGAACGGCGATCAGCTCGTGGTCGGCGTCAACTCATTCACGGACGGCAACGAGGACCAATCACTGCAGGTGTTCCGTGTGGACAACCGTGTCGTCGCGGAGCAGCATCAGTCGCTGGAGCGCGTACGCGGTGAGCGGAGCGCGGAGGATGTGACGAACGCGCTTGAGGCGCTGCGCGGCGCAGCCCGAGGGAATGACGACCTGATGGAGCCCATATTGGGAGCCGTGCGGGCGTACGCCACGACAGGCGAGATCTCCGGCGCGCTGAGAGATGTGTTCGGCGAATACACGCCGCCGGTGGAGGTCTAGTTACCTCGACCAGCACAACGGGAATAATAAGCCCCATTTAAGGGCATGAAACGGCAAAGGCACAGGAAAGGAAACAGGGGGTAAGGACGATGGCAGGATTGTTGGACGGCAAGGTGGCGCTCGTTACGGGTGGATCACGCGGCATCGGCCGCGCAACGGCAATCGAGCTGGCGGCAAGCGGCGCAGCGGTGGCCGTGAACTATAACGCGAATGCGGACGCGGCCAGTGAGGTGGTCAATGAGATCACGGGCGCTGGCGGCAAGGCCGGCGCGTACCAGTTCAATATCGCGGATCGCGCAGCGGTTGATTCCCAGATCGATCAGATCGTGTCCGACCTAGGACCGGTCCAGATCCTGGTGAACAACGCGGGCGCAACCGCGGATCGCACGCTCAGGAATATGACCGACGACCAGTGGGACAGCGTCATCGAGGTCAATCTGACCGGAACGTTTAACGTGACCAAGAAGGTCTGGAACATCATGGGCGAGGCCGGCGGCGGCCACATCGTCAACATCAGCTCCATCGTTGGCGAGGCCGGACGGCTTGGACTCATCAACTATTCAACCGCCAAAGCGGGCCTGTTGGGATTCACCAAGACCGCCGCCAGAGAGGGCGCGCGCACCAACATCCAGGTGAACGCCATCGCGCCCGGGTTCATTGACACGGATATGATTTCCGGCCTGACGCCGGAGATGAAGGAGAACCTCAAGAAGGAGGCCGTTCTTGGCCGCCTGGGCGAGGTTGAGGAGATCGCGAAGGTCGTGCGGTTCATCGTGAGCGAGGCGAGCTACATGACTGGTGCGACGATCGATGTGAACGGCGGGATGTACTACCGCTAGGATTCTGTTGGCTACCGGGGACAACCCAGGGGGGATCAAACCATGAGCGATGCAGTAATCGTGAGCGCAGTGCGAACTGCGGTTGGGACGATGGGAGGCGGCCTCTCGGGCGTGGCGGCGCCAAAGCTGGGCGCAGTCACCATCCAGGAGGCCATCGGGCGCTCCGGCATTCCTGACGAGATTTTGCCGGATGAGGTGCTGATGGGGAACGTCATCCAGGCCGGATTGGGGCAGAATCCCGCCCGGCAGTCCGCCATCCAGAGCGGTTTGCCCGTGAGCGTGCCCGCCACCACCATCAACAAGGTGTGCGGCTCCGGGCTCAAGACCGTCATCCTGGCCTCGCAGGCAATTCGCGCCGGCGATGCCAACTACATCGTCGCGGGCGGCATGGAAAACATGAGCGCCGGGCCGTACCTGGTTCAGAACGGCCGCTACGGCTATCGGCTGGGCCACGCCGAGTTGGTGGACTCGACGGTCCACGATGGGCTGTGGTGCGCGATGGAAGATTGCCACATGGGCATCACGGCGGAGAACGTGGCCGCCGAGTACGGCGTATCCCGCGAGGATCAGGACGCTTTCTCTGCAGAATCGCAGCGACGCGCCGGGGCTGCGATGAGCAGCGGCCGCTTCGCTGATGAAATCGTCAACGTAGAGATTCCGCAGCGGCGCGGCGATCCGGTCGTCGTGGACACGGATGAGTACCCGCGCCCGGACTCTACATCGGAGACGCTTGGCCGACTGCGCCCCGCCTTCACGCAGGACAACGGCACGGTGACGGCAGGCAACGCCTCCGGCATCAACGACGGAGCGGCAACGACGATCGTCGTCTCTGAGGAGTTCGCCAACGAGCATGGCCTCAAGCCGCTGGCGCGCGTTCGCGGTTATGCCGCTGCAGGCGTGGATCCCCGCATCATGGGCATCGGCCCCATCACTGCCATGCAGAAGGCCGTCCGCCACGCCGGCCTGTCCATCAGCGACATTGACCTGATCGAGTTGAACGAGGCGTTCGCGGCGCAGTCCGTTGCAGTGACGCGCGAGCTTGAGCTCGACTCGGACATCGTGAACGTAAACGGCGGCGCAATCGCCATCGGACATCCGATTGGCGCATCCGGCACGCGCATCCTCGTGACCCTGCTTCATGAGATGCAGAAGCGGGAGACGCAGTTCGGCATGGCGTCGTTGTGCATCGGCGGCGGGCAGGGCATCGCCCTGGTCGTTGAGGCCGTGTAGGAACGGATAGAACACTGGCAAGAGAGGCTTGAGTCAACTCTTCGGCGAGCGAATTGTCACGGGATGAGCGCCCAACGGCGCGGCCCGGGACACTTGCGAAGCGTGAGGAGACATGCGTATACTGCGCGTGTTAGCACTCTCTTGGCGAGAGTGCTAATTCTGCGAAAACGTCGGTTACAGGAGGGATAGAGAGAGGTATGGCGCGCACATTTCAGCCGCTGGGAGATCGGATTGTGATCAAGCCGATTGAGCAGGAAGAGGTCTCCAAGGGGGGGCTGGTCCTGCCGGATACGGCCCGGGAACGCCCACAGGAGGGCGAGGTCATCGCCGCAGGCCCGGGACGGCTCACGGACGAGGGCAGCCGGATTCCGATGGAACTCGTCGTCGGGGACAAGGTTCTGTACGCGAAGTACGCGGGAACGGAACTGAAGGAAGACGACGAGGACTACCTGGTGCTCCGGGAGTCCGACATCTTGGCGAAGATCAGCTAGTCACAGGTCAGAAGGGTACAGGAGGCATACTAAATGGCAAAGCAGCTCATATTTGGCGAGGATGCGCGGCGTTCGCTGCGCAGCGGCGTTGACGCCGTCGCCGATGCGGTCAAGATCACGCTGGGCCCACGCGGGCGCAACGTTGTGCTTGACAAGCGCTTCGGCCCACCCACGGTCAGCTCCGACGGCGTCTCCATCGCCAAGGAGATTGACCTGAAGGATCCGTTCGAGAACATGGGCGCGCAGCTCGTGAAAGAGGCAGCGTCCAAGACCAACGACATCGCCGGTGACGGCACAACGACAGCGACGGTTCTCGCGCAGTCCATCATCCATGAAGGAATGAAGAACGTCGCGGCGGGCGCGAACCCCATGGTTCTGCAGCGCGGCATCACGGCGGCCACGAATGCGGCCGTCGGAGAGCTCAAGACCCTCGCAATTCCGGTTTCCGGGCGAGAGCAGATCGCGCAGGTCGCGTCCATCTCGGCATCCGATTCCGAGATCGGCAACCTGATTGCGGAGGTCATGGAGAAGGTCGGCAAGGACGGCGTTATCACCGTTGAAGAGTCACGCGGCATCCAGTACGAGACGGAATACGTGGAGGGGATGCAGTTTGATCGCGGTTACGTCTCCCCGTACTTCGTCACGAACTCCGAACGCATGGAGTCCGCTATTGACGATGCCGTGATGATCATCACGGACAAGAAGGTGTCCGCCGTCAGCGAGATCGTCCCGGCGCTTGAGAAGGCAATCGCCATCTCCAAGAACGTCATCGTCATCGCTGAGGACATCGAGGGTGAGGCGCTCGCGACGCTGGTGGTCAACAAGCTGCGCGGCGCGGTCAACTGCCTGGCCGTCAAGGCTCCGGGCTTCGGCGACCGCCGCAAGGCGATGCTGGAAGACATGGCCATCCTGACCGGCGGCGCCGTCATCAGTGAAGAGGTCGGCAAGAGGCTGGACAGCGTTGAGCCTGAGGACTTCGGTCGCGCCCGCCGCGTGGTGGCCGACAAGGACAACACCACAATCATTGAGGGCGCAGGCAGCGACGAGGCCATCCAGACGCGCATCGCGCAGTTGAAGGCGCAGATGGACGAGTCCGGCTCCGATTACGACCGCGAGAAGCTGCAGGAGCGCATCGGCAAGCTGGCCGGCGGCGTGGCCGTGGTTCGCGTCGGCGCGGCGACTGAGGTTGAGCTCAAGAACAAGAAGATGCGTGTTGAGGACGCCCTGTCCGCCACGCGCGCCGCGGTTGAAGAGGGCATCGTCCCCGGCGGCGGAGTCTCCCTGCTGCACGCGGCAACCGCGCTTGAGAGTCTGACGCTCGACGGCGACGAGTCTACGGGCGCAACCATCGTCCGCCGCGCGCTCGAAGAGCCGATGCGGATGATCGCGGAGAACGCCGGTAAGGAAGGCTCCGTCATCGTCGACGCCGTACGCCGCCTTGAGAAGGGCGAAGGCTACGACGGCGGACGCGATGAGTACGGCAACATGGTGGAGCGCGGGATCATCGATCCCGTCAAGGTGACGCGCACGGCGCTTGAGAACGCCGCGTCCATCGCCGCCATGGTCCTGACCACGGAGTCGCTCGTGACGGACATCCCGGAGGAGACTCCGGCAATGCCGCCGCAGCCTCCGATGGACTACTAGGCCGACTCAACTGATTAAAGACCGCAAGTACCCCGCTCACCGCATGGTGAGCGGGGTACTTCTTTTTGCCCAGCGATTGGTTGTTTAGCCCAACCGCTTGTACCATCACTCAGGGGGGTGAACTCATGGGACAACTCGAAGGCAAGGTCTGCATCATTACCGGAGGGGGCAGAGGCATCGGGAAAGGAATTGCGCGCGCATTCGCCAAGGAAGGCGCGACCCTTGTCCTGGCTTCGCGACAACTTGAGTATCTCAATGAAACCGCCGAGGAGATGCGCGGATACGGATCGCCTACCCTGGTGGTCCAGACCGACGTGACCAGCGAGGAGCAGATCATAAGCCTCTTTGAGACGACAATGGCGGAATATGGGAGAGTCGACATTCTGGTGAATAATTCGGGCGTGTTCGACGGCGGCCCCGTCGATGAGCTCTCGTTGGAGACGTGGAACAAAGTCATCAGCATCAACCTCACCGCGGCTTTCATCTGCACAAGAGAGGCCATGAAGATCATGAAGCCGCAGGGAGGCGGACGGATCATCAACATCGGCAGCATCTCGTCGAGTATCCCCAGGATGAATTCGGCCGCCTACGCATCCTCCAAACACGCAATCATCGGCCTGACAAAGTCGACGGCGCTTGAAGGCAGGGACTTTGGCATCTCAGCGGGCGCTCTTCACCCGGGAAGCGTCACCCTCGAGTGGCGCGGGCCCGAAGACCCGAACGCGACGATGTCAGTGGACGAACTCGCCATCGCGGCATTGGCAATGGCGGTGATGCCGGAGTATGCGACGATGCTTGACGCGACCGTTCTGCCCATCAGGCAGCCCTTCCTGGGACGCGGTTAACCCAGGATCACGCCGTCATTCTGAGGCTGGGGACGGCGTCAAGTCCTCCGTCATCGGGTTGTGCGCCGTGTTCAATGACGAACGCGGCGCGGGCGGCGATCATCACGCCGTTGTCCGTGCAGAGTCCGGGGCGCGGCCGCCATACGGGCATGTCCGCCTTGCGCAGAACGTCCTCGCCGAGGGCGCTATTTGCCGCGACGCCGCCGGACAACATGACCGACTTCGCCTTCGTAGCCCGAGCGACCTCCAGCAGGCGGTCCGCCAGGCCCGTGACGGCGGTCTGCTGAAAGCCTGCGGCGATATTGGCGACATCTTCTTGTGTCAGCGCGTCCGTCCCGCCCCGTTCATTCACCACGCGGAGCACCGCCGTCTTGAGACCGCTGAAGCTGAAATCCCATGAGTCCCTGATCAGCGGGCTGGGAAAGCGGACGGGGTCGGTCGCCTCACGAGCGACGCGTTCGATGATCGGGCCGCCCGGGTAGCCAAGGCCAAGCAGCCGCGCCACCTTGTCGAACGCCTCACCCGCGGCATCGTCTCTCGTCTCGCTCAGCAGCCGATAGTTCTCGTGCTCCTCAACCAGAACGATGTCCGTATGGCCGCCGGAGACGATGAGAGCCACGGATGGCAGCAGCGGGTCGCCCCGCTCCTCACTGTCCCACTGCCCGTCCACGATCCAGTTTGCGTAGACATGTCCCTCAAGATGGTGGATGCCGTACAGCGGCAGGTCCCACGCCATCGCGAGCGCCTTGGCGAAATTGACACCCACCAATAGGGAGCCCGCCAGTCCCGGGCCGTACGTCACGGCGATGGCATCGAGATTGAGGTCTCCGTCATGTCGCTGCATGACGTCACGCAGGAGCGTGGGGAATGTCAGCAGGTGTTGGCGTGACGCGATCTCCGGAACCACGCCGCCGAATCGCGCATGGATATCCGCCTGCGATGAGAGGCCATGGACGATGACGCGGCGGCCGTCCTCAACGACGGCGATGCCTGTCTCATCGCAAGACGATTCGATACCAAGAATTCTCATGGTTGCGCGGCCGTGAGGAGTCGAAGTGAGCCTGTATAGCTCAGGCCGCAGCGAGTTGCAGCATCAACATGGCGAATTCACTCTCCTGCGCCGCCATGCGGTAGAGCGAACGCATTGCAGGATCAATGCCGGACTTGATAATCGTCGATATGTGCTCTTCTTCAATGACTTCCGGCATCTGCGACCACCCGATCACGATGGTATCGCCGTCACCAATCTGCTCGTTTGCCACATAGATGGGCACTTCACCTTCTTCTCCCAGCGCGCCGCCCGGGTCACCCGGCGTCACATAGCCCGGATAATAGATCTGTTCACTGGTGACAACCCAGGAGACCGCCGGCCCGGCCCAGGCAAGGTAGACCTCGTTTCCGGTGAGCGCGGCCAATACTGCGCTTGCGCGCCAGCCACGCACCGAGTATTCGCTGAGGGTCGATTGCGCAGACTCAATCGCGTTCTGCAGGTAGCGTGTCGTCGTCAGTCTTCGCTGCGCATTAAGGCCTTCCTCAAGCGCCTCCCAGACGATGTCCGAGACTGTTGTTGCCGGGCCTGAAACGACCTCCACCAGGCCGTAAACGGCCTCGATGCCATCCGGTCGCCCGTCATCCCACAGGCGGATATAGGGCGCCATCGGCTGCGCCTCTCCGCCCGCAATACTGAAACTGGCCGTAGTGTATGTTGCCATTCGAAAAATCCCCGCGCTCTCAAAATAGCATTCTCATTAATGATACCAGTGGGCGCTACTCCCTCCGCCTGGCGCGAACGATTGCTGCGCGGGATGTAGAATAGTCACCTATAACGACGGCAATCTCCCATCAGGGAGGAGGGACGCGCGCGCATGCAGGAGGTCGAGACCATTAGCCTTGCGCTATTGGGGCTCTCCTTTCTCTTTTCGGCAATCTTCTCAGGCACGGAGGCGGCTTTTCTTGCGTCTCAACCACATCGCCTGAGACACCACGCTGACAACGGTTCGCGAGGGGCGCGCATCGCGGCGGGGATGAAAGAGCGACCGGAGCGATTCCTTTCGACGCTCCTCGTCGGCAACAACCTCACCAACACAGCCGCCGCGGCAATCGCCACAAGCATCGCCCTGACGCTGATCGAAAACTCGGAGCAGGGTCTTGTCGCTGCCACGGTTATCACCACTATTGCCCTGCTCGTCTTCGCGGAGATCACACCCAAGACGGTGGGCGCGCGTCATGCGGAGCGCGTCATGATTTTCCTCGCGCCGCCCTTCCGCGTTTTTTCATTCGTTTTCGCGCCCGTAACGATTGTCTTCACAACGTTCGCGGGCTTCATTGCATGGCTGACGCGCGGGACGCGCCGCGCGGTGGTGGATGCGCAGGAGTTCCGCGCGATGATCAGGACCGGCGTGGAACAGGGAACCGTGGAGGAGCGGGAGGCGGAGCTTGTCCACAAGGTGTTCCAGTTCGGCGACCGCATGGTCCGGGAGATCATGACGCCGCGCACGGAGATCATCTGGGTGCGGAACGGAACGACGCTCTCGGAGTTTCTTGAGATATACGCCCAACATTCCCACTCACACTTCCCCGTTCTGGGAGATGAGCCGGATACCGTGGCGGGCATCCTCGCCATCAAGAGTGTCCTCCACAAGCACGCTTTGGGTGAACTCACGATGAACAGCTCCATCACCACGGACCTGCGTGAGACCCACTTCGTTCCGGAGACCAAGATGATCGACGACCTTATGGATGAGATGCGGGCGCAGCGGTCACGGATGGTGATGGTGGTTGACGAGTTTGGCGATATTTCCGGCCTTGTGACGCTCAGCCGCGCCATCGAGCTCATCGTCGGACGGGTCGATGATCCCGGCGACCCACAGGCGTTCCAGGCGGTGGATGAACGCACGGTGCGCGTGGACGGCATCATGCATATCGACGAATTGGCCGAGCAGTTGAACATCCACCTGCCGGACGGCGACGGCGAGTATGAGACCATCGCCGGTTTCGTGCTCAAGCAGCTTGGGCGGATTCCCGAGGAGGGAGAGGCCCTCGTCCACGGCCCATACGAGATCACGGTCGCGCAGATCCACGGTGCGCGCATCGACGAGGTCACCGTGCGCACGGAGGACACGGGGTAAGGGAAGTATTGAACTTGCATTGGGGGATTTGGTGGAAGAAGTCAAACTGTGGGAACTAGCCGGAACTCAAGCCAAGCCTTTGGGTTCGAATAACCAATTGAAGTCCGAGCACTCATTTGAAAACACTCTCGTCGAGAACCCGAATCTGCTAATCGACGGCCTGACACTGGTGGGACGGCAGACTCCTACCGAAGGCGGCCCCCTTGATCTGCTAGGCGTCGATCCGGACGGCAAGCTGGTCGTGTTTGAGTTGAAGCGCGGGACGCTGTCGCGTGAGGCCGTCGCGCAAGTCATCGATTACGCGTCCGACCTCGACAATCTGGACCTCGATGCCCTAGCCGACCACATCCCAGAAAAGTCGGGCGCTCACGGCATTGAGGAGATAGCGAACTTTCAGGAGTGGTACAGCGAGAATTTCGGAGATTTGGAATCGTTGAAGCCACTGCGTCTGTTCCTGGTCGGGCTGGGAGCGGACGACCGCACGGAACGCATGGTGCGGTTCCTCGCCCAGAACAGCGGGATGGATATCTCGATGCTGACCTTTCACGCGTTCGACTATGACGGCAAGACCATCCTTGCCAAGCAAGTGGAAGTGGAAGCAGCCGCCGAACCCGACCGCCGCCCGAGAAGGGGACGTCGGACGGGGGCGGAGTACATGCGATCCTTTGAGGAACGCGTGGCCAAGTATGGGACGGGTGACATCGTCGATGACGCGCTAGGTATGTTTAGAGAGAATTGGCACGAATCGACAGAACGCGCGGACCGTCATGGGCTCAACATTCAACTCCGGCCTCAATCTGGTAGCCGTCGTACCCGATATGCGCGTATAGACGCGGTAAAAGAGGGGACAATCGGTATCGTGTTCTTTGGACACGCCAAAGCATTGTGTCTGGATGAGTTCAGGGAGCCCGCCAGCATGATTCGATTTGACACTTGGCCACCGAATCGCGACCCCTTGAAGGACCTTGGAGCAGAGATTAAGTTCCAATTGAATCAATCGGAATGGGAGACACACAAAGAGCGCTTGACCGCTCTCGCGCAAGCCATATACACGGCGTGGCAGAACGACGATCAGAATGGCGGCGCGGAATCAGAATGAACCTGTACCTGGTGCGGCATGGGGAGACGGAGTGGAACCGCGAGGGGCGCGCCCAGGGGCGCGCCGATGTTCCGCTCAACGAGGCCGGCATTGCGCAGTCGCAGGCGCTGGCGGCCAACTTTGCCTCCCTTAACGTAGCAGCAGTTATGTCGAGTTCTTCACGGCGGGCAGTCCGTACCGCGGAGGCCATCGCCGCGCCACACAATCTCGATGTGACTCCCGAAGATAATCTGTTGGAACTCAATTTCGGCGGACTGGACGGCGCGCCTCTGCGTGACATGCGTGAGATGTTCCCGGACTTCTTCGAGCACTGGACGCGCGATCCCGCCACCGCGCAGTTCCCGGACGGCGGCGAGACGCTCCAACAGCTTCAGGATCGGACGTGGGCCGCTGTGGAGTCCGTCGCGCGGTCGCATGACGCGCAGGACAACGTGATCATCGTGTCGCACGCCTTCGCGCTGTATTCCATCATGTGCCGTGCGCTGGGGATGCCACTGTCCAACTATGGGCGGCTGCGCATCACGCCGGGCACGTACAGCCTCCTCGTTTCACGCGCGCCCAACGTCATCGGGCCTGCGGATGAACTGCAATGGGCGCTGACGAGTCTGAACGTCACCCCTGCGCCGTCCGCGGACTGATCTCACGATGGCCTCAACCAACCGGCCGGCAGGGTCGGGACTCGTTGGCAGTGTCCATAACGCGCTGGCGTCCGGCGGTTTTCTGGGGCGCGGAGCGCGTCTCCTCGTGGGTGTGTCCGGCGGGCCGGATTCGACGGCGCTTCTGGCGAGCCTCGTTGAGTTGCACGCCGACTGCCGGCTTGAGCTGCACGTCGTCCACGTGGATCACGGCCTACGCCCTGAGTCGCGGGGTGACGCGGAGTACGTGAGGCGTCTATGTGCCCGGTGGAATGTGTCCCTTAACGTGAAGCGGGCGAATGTTAAAGAGCTTCGGCGCACGGAGAAGCTGTCCGTTGAGGAGGCTGCCCGAAAGGCACGTCATCGCGCGCTGCTGGAGGAAGCTGCCGCATCGGGAGCGGACGCCATCGCGCTTGGGCACACGGCGGATGATCATATTGAAACCGTGTTGCTGAGCCTGCTGCGCGGGGCGGGGCTGCGCGGCCTGGCCGGCATGACAGAGCAGTCGGAATCGCCGTTTACGCTGCCCGGCGGAGAGCGCGTGCCGATTCTCCGCCCCCTGCTCGGCGTAACGCGGGCAGACGTCATCGACTATCTGAAAGAACGGCGGCTGCGGCCACGGCAGGACGCATCCAACGCGGACCCGGAGCATCTCCGGAATCGAGTGCGGCACGAGTTGCTGCCGCTGATGGAACGCATCCGTGGGGGCGCATCAGACGCCGTTGGACGGGCATCAGAGGATGCTCGGCTGGCGCTGGAATACGTGGAGTCGCAGGCAGACGAACTCTGGGAGGGTGCGTGCGAGATTGCGGCGGATCGGCAGTCAGTCCGCATTAACCGCGGAGCGATGCGTGGCGCGCACGCGGCGCTGCGTCACATTGTCGCCGAGCGGGCGATTATCGCGCTGCTGGGCTCAGCGGAGGGGTTTAGCCGCCGAAACTACCGTGACATGGACGCGATAATCACGACAGGCCGTACCCGCTCGGAAATAGATCTACCGAAAGGACTGCGACTTGCCTGCGGGGACAAAAGCACGGCGGTACTGTCCCTCGACGCGCGGGGCAGGCGGCCGCATCAGGGCGTCATTGGAGAAGACTCGACGGTAAAGGGTACTATTGAGGCATGAGCAGGAGACGAAATCAGACACCGAGGCCGGGGCAGGGCGGCGGGCGCGATGGACGCGCCGGGCGCGGCGGCCAGCCAAATGTGGGCGGCAATCGCGCGGAGCGGCGGTCATTCCTGGAACGGATCCGGGTGCGCGAGGATGTCGCAGCGGACGCGCCCGCGGGAATGCGCCGGGGACAGCAGCGCGGCAACAACAGGGCGCGCCGACGCGGCGAAGGCTGGACGTTCGGCCGCATATTCGTCCTGTCCGTCATGGCGTTCCTCGCGCTTGCACTCGCGCTCAGCGGCCTAATCGCGTTCCTGCCCCCACCGGGATCGGCTACTTAAACGTGCCCACCGCCTAACGTAGCCCCACTTCCCTCATCCCACCCTCGGCCTGCCCCCAAACCTCAGGCGGGCGAGGCCTTTGATGTCTTCCCAGGCGGTGGAGATGATCTTGACCCTCGTGTCCGGGTCTTCTTCCCATGCGACGGGAAAATCGGCGATGGGGTAGCCGTTCTTCTCCGCGATGAGCAGCAACTCCGTATCGAAGAACCACGCGTTGTCCTTGATGAGCGGCAGGAGATTGTCCGCGGCGCGGCGGCTGATGGCCTTGAAGCCGCACTGCGCGTCCGAGAACCCGCTCCAGAACACAGACTTGATCATCAGGTTGTAGGAACGCGAGACGAACTCGCGCTTGAATGAGCGCGTCGTCTGCGCGCCGCGCTTGAGGCGGGAGCCGGTCGCCACGTCGTGACCGTCCCTGACGGCGTTGAGCAGGTCCGGGATGCGGTTGATGTCCGTCGAGAGGTCGACGTCCATGTAGGCGCGGATGTCGGCATCGCTCTCGCTCCACGCCCGTTTGAGCGCCCTGCCGCGTCCCTTCTGCTCCAGGTGGACGACGCCGACCTCGCCCTCAAAGAGCGCCGCCAACTGGTTCGCCACCTCAAGCGTGCCGTCGTCGGAGCCGTTGTCGGCAATGACGACACGCCAACGGTAGTCAGCCAAGTTCTCGCGGCAGTACGGCAGCAGGCGTTCGAGGCAGACGGGCAGCGAGTGCTCTTCGTTGTAGACGGGGATGACGATATCGGCGGAGGGGCGCGATTCGGGCGCATCCGCGGAGGGAGTGTCCGTCATAAACGCCGCCTAGTGTCGGAAATGGCGGATGCCGGTGAAGACCATTGCAGCGTTAGCTTTGTTGGCGGCGGCGATGACCTCATCGTCGCGGACGGAGCCGCCGGGCTGCACAGCCGCCGTCACGCCGCCCGTGAGCGCCATCTCAAGCCCGTCTGCGAACGGAAAGAAGGCGTCCGAGGCCACCACAGCGCCTTGCACATCGTCCCCGGCCAGTTTCAGCGCAAGCTCCACGCTGATGAGGCGGTTCGGCTGTCCCGCGCCCATGCCGAGCAGGGCGCCGTCTTTCACAATCACGATGGCGTTGGACTTCACGTGCCGCGCCGCTTTCCACGCAAAACGGAGATCGGCAAGTTCAGTATCCGTCGGCGCACGCTCCGTCACCGTCTGCCACTCGCCCATCTCGCCCATGTCTGCGGCCTGCACGAGGAATCCGCCGCGCACCGTGCGAATGTCTAGCGACGGCGTGGCGGCGGACGCATCGTTCATCTCAAGCAACCGCAGGTTGCGCTTCTGCGTGAGCACGGAGAGCGCGTCGTCGTCATAAGACGGTGCGATGACGATCTCATAGAACGCCTCGTTGATGGCCTCCGCCGTCGCCTTGTCCATCGGGCGGTTGGCGGCGATGATGCCGCCGAACGCGGAGACGGGATCGCCCGCGAGGGCGCGGCTGAATGCGGTGGCGAGTTCAGGCGCGGTGGCAAGGCCGCACGGGTTGCCGTGTTTGATGATAGCCACCGTGGGCGCGTCCGGGAAATCGCTCACAACGTTCCATGCGGCGTCTGCGTCCAGGATGTTGTTGAAGGACATTTCACGGCCATGCACCTGGCGCGCGGAGGGGATGCCCTGCGCGGGGCGGCCCGGGTCGTTGATGCGGTAAAGCGCGCCCGCCTGGTGAGGATTCTCGCCGTAGCGGAGAGACTGTATGGATTGCAGGGCCAGAACGCGCTCAGCGGGGAGCGCGGCGGCTTCATCGTCCATGCCCGCCGCGCCCATGTCACGTGCAAGGTAGTTGGCGATAATCGTGTCGTAGGCGGAAACGTGCTCAAACGCCTTGCGCGCCAGGCGGCGGCGCTCGGCGACGGGAACGACACCGGAACGCAGCATCTCCAGCACCTGCGCGTAATCGGCGGGGTCAATCAGGACGATGACGGCGGGGAAATTCTTGGCGGCGGCACGGACCATCGTCGGGCCGCCAATATCAATCTGCTCCAGCGCGTCCATGAGCGTCACGTCCGGCTTCGAAACAGTCTCCGCAAACGGATAGAGGTTCACGGCGATGAGGTCGATAGTGCCGATGCCGTGCTCTTCCATCTGCGCGACGTGAGCCGGCTCCTCGCGCTTGGCGAGAATGCCGCCGTGGACGCGGGGATGGAGCGTCTTGACACGGCCATCGAGTATCTCCGGGAAGCCCGTCAAGTCCTCGATATGTTTCGCATCGACGCCCGCACCGGTCAGGAAGCGATGCGTGCCCCCGGTCGCGTACACCTCCCAGCCGAGGCCAATAAGCCCGTGCGCGAGGTCGTCTGCGCCGTCCTTGTTCGATGGGGCGATGATTGCTCGAAATGTCATTCGCGCTCCATTCGGAGGATGACCTGCTCACCATCCGGCGGTCGTTCTTCGATTGTGCCCACCTGCGCGCTGCCCTCCATCACGGACATGACCATCGGCGCGTCCTGCGGGCGTACAACGGCAATCATTCCCATGCCCATGTTGAACACGTCATACATCTCCGTCAGCGGGATTTCACCGCGGCTGCTGATGAGCCGAAAGATGGGCGGCACAGTCCACGCGCCGCAGTCAACGACGGCCTGCAGGTTATCCGGCAGGACGCGCGGCACGTTCTCCGCATAGCCGCCGCCCGTGATGTGCGCGAGCCCGCGAACACGTCGCCGCATCGGCCTAAGTTCTTGATAATAGGACCGATGGACGGCCAATAACGCCTCGGCAACTGTCTCGCCACCGAGTTCGGGCGGTCTTTCGTCAAGATTCTCAGGGTGATTATCAAGGTCAAAGACCCGGCGGGCCAACGAGTAGCCGTTGGTGTGGAGGCCGGTTGAGGGCAGGCCAACGAGCACATCACCCGCGCGGATGCCGGTTCCGTCAATGAGGTCCCAGCGCTCCACTGCGCCGACGATGAAGCCGGCGACATCATAGTGGCCCTCACGGTATGTGCCGGGCATCTCGGCGGTTTCGCCGCCGATGAGGGCGATGCCGGCAGCGCTGCATGCCTCCGCCATTCCGCGCACGATATCGGCGGCGTCCTGCGGATTGAGGCTGTCTGTGGCGATGTAGTCCAGGAAGAAGAGCGGATCGGCGCCCTGCACCCAGATATCGTTGATGCAGTGATTCACCAGGTCTGCGCCGATGCTTGCGAACGACCCCGCCTGCTTGGCGATGTTGATCTTGGTTCCGACACCGTCAGCGCTGGCAACGAGTATCGGCTCACGGTAGGAATCGAGTTTGAAGAGGCCGCCAAAACCGCCGATGTCACTCAAAACGCGGTTGTTATACGTGGACTGGGCGAACGGTCGCATCAGGCGCACGGCTTCCTGCCCCGCGCCGATGTTCACACCGGCTGCCGAGTAGCTCGACTCCGAATCAGACACGCAGGGGGAGCCGCTCCAGCGCAAATTTATCAAGCTCAACCTGGACGGGAACGGTGTAGTCACCCGTGAAACAGGCCGTGCAGAATCCCGGGCCCTCCTGAGCGACGGAACTGTACAGGCTCGGGACATCAAGGAATCCGAGGCTGTCAACGCCGAGTTCGTCGCGCACCTCTTCAACACTGCGATCCGACGCGAGAAGCTCGGCCCGGTTCGGCATATCGATGCCGTAGTGGCAGGGGTAGCGGATGGGTGGCGCGCAGACACGGAGGTGGATTTCCTTGGCGCCGGCGCTGCGCAACAGGTCGATCAGGTGCCGCGTCGTTGTGCCGCGCACGATGCTGTCGTCCACAATCACAAGGCGCTTGCCCTCGATAACCTCTCGCAAGGGCGTCAGCTTGAGGCGGACGCCCTCATCACGCAGCCGTTGATCAGGCTGAATGAAGGTGCGGCCAACATAACGGTTCTTGACCAGCGTCTCGTAGAAGGGGATGCCGGAGCCGTGCGCATAGCCGATGCCGGCGGCGGTGGCGGAGTCCGGCACGGCGCTCACGATGTCCGCCTCGACGGGGTGCATCCGCGCCAACTCCTTGCCCATCGCCTCGCGGCTCAGATAGACGCGCCGACCTTCCAGGACGGAGTCGGGGCGGGAGAAATAGATATGTTCGAAGATGCAGAGAGATCGCTTCTCACGGCGTCCGAACGTGGAATGGAGACCGGTTGCATCAATGCGCACTATTTCGCCGGGCTCCACATCCCGAACGAACTCTGCGCCCACATTCTCCAGCGCGCAGGTCTCGGAAGCGGCCATATAACCGGACTCGCCGACACGGCCAAGGCTTAGCGGACGGAATCCGTGCGGGTCCCTAACGGCATAGACGGCGTCCTTCGTGAGGATGGTCAGGCTGTACGCGCCCTCAAGTCGCAGCATTGCCGCAGTGATCTTTTCCTCCCATGTTTCGCCGGGGAGAAAGGCGATAAGTTGGGCGATGACTTCAGAATCGGTGGATGTGACGAACTGCGCGCCGAGTTCAAGCGCCTCCTCACGCAGCAGTTCGGCGTTCACGACGTTGCCGTTGTGCGCGATGAGAACCTCTCCCAGAGGACCGTTAGCGGGAATGGGCTGCGCATTGGCGAGCGTGGAACTACCGGTGGTGGAGTAGCGAGTGTGACCGATGGCCAGGCTACCGGGGATGACGTTCAGGGTGTGCTCATCAAAGACACGGTTGACGAGTCCAAGCCCGCGGTAGAGGTGGAGCTCCTGGTTGTCATCAGACGCGGCAATGCCCGCGCTTTCCTGGCCGCGGTGCTGAAGGGAAAAGATACCGAAAAAGGCAGCCCGAGCGGCGTCGCCGCCCGGTAGGTAGATGCCAACGACGCCGCAAGCGTCGTGCAACTTGTCGTCGTCCACTCTCACCTACCGGTGAACATCAGTTCCGGCTCCCCGGGCACTGCCTAAGCGAAACAAAGTTAAGGATACCAAATCTCAGGTCAGAACGCACACCGAAAGGAGGTCCCTTGAGGTGCTCTATCCCGCCACGGCGGCGATGGCGTCTTCCAGGATGGCAACGCCCTTGTCCATGTCCTCATCCGTCAGCGTGAGGGGCGGCATGAGGCGCAGGGCGTTGGGGCGCACGCGGTTGACCAACATGCCGCGCTCAAGGCAGGCAGCTAGCAAATCACCCGCGATTTCGTCCTTGAATTGCACGGCTGCCAATAGGCCCATGCCGCGCACCTCGGCAATCGATGAATGGCGGTCCGCGAGGCCCTTGAGAGCGCCAAGAAGCCGCTCGCCGGAGGCCTGAACCTGTCCGGGGATATCCTCGGCCAACACGGTACGAAGCACGGCCAGCGCGGCGGCAGTTGTCAGGACGTTCCCGCCGTAGGTGGAGCCGTGGTCGCCGTAGGTGAGGGCGTCCGCGTGAGTCTTGGTCAGGAACGCGCCAATGGGCACGCCGCCGCCGAGTCCCTTCGCCAGAGACATGACGTCCGGCTCTACTCCAAATGCCTGGTACCCAAAGAGGTGGCCGAGTCTGCCCACACCCGTCTGCACTTCATCCAGGATCATTAGCAGGTTGTTCTCATCACACCATGCGCGGACGGCAGTCAGATAGTCGGGATCCGGGACGTTGACGCCGCCCTCGCCCTGCACCGGCTCCAGCATCACGGCGACGGTGCGCTCCGTGGTAGCCTCGCGAATAGCGGCCATGTCATTGAACGGGACGTGAACGAAACCGGGTGTGAGGGGCTTGAAACCCTCCTGGTAGTGCGGCTGGCCGGTGGCAGCAACGGTCGTCATCGTGCGGCCATGGAACGATTCAAGCGCGGTGATGATCTCATACGCGCCGTCCTTGTGGAGCGCGCCGTAGCGCCGGGCGACCTTGATCGCGCCCTCCACGGCCTCCGCGCCGCTGTTGCAGAAGAAGACGCGGTCCATGCAGGAGTTATCGATGAGGAGCTGCGCGAGCTCGATCTGCGGGACGGTGTAGAAGGCGTTGGACGTTTGGATCAGCGTGGCAGCCTGCTCCGCGATAGCCTCTGTCATCGCCGGATGAGAGTGCCCCAGTGTAGCCGTTGCCCATCCGCCGACGAAGTCCAGGTACTCGCGTCCCTTGTCATCCCACACGGTGCTGTCCTTGCCACGCACGAGTGTGACCGGAACGCGGCGAACCGTCTGCATGTAATAGTCGGACTCTACCTGCTGCCAGTCTTTAGTCGTCATGTGATTCTCTCCATTGCCGCCGGTGGATAAAAAGAGGCCTTGAATGCCTCGTGCGCGGCTTCCGTATAAGCTATCGTACCGCGTAGCGGTGCTAGGTGATAGGGCGCGCCAATGGAGGACATGATGACGGAACCTGCACTCAATGAGCCTTTCAGCCTGTTCAACGCGAGCGCGCTGCTCTGTGACAATCGAAAAGTCTCGTCGCTCGACTCTGCCGACAGTGCCCCAGATGGGTGGATCGTAGGGGTGCAACACGTCGCCGAGTCGTGGACGGAGTGGCGGCGTCACACGGACGGCGATGCGTTTCTGTTCCTTCTCTGGGGCGCGGCAACTGTACTGACTACCAACGACCCGGCGGCAGAAGCGACTTCAAATGAACTCAAGGCGGCGAGCGCGTTCATCGTGCCGTCCGGGACATGGTACCGAGTGACGGTGGAGGAACCGGCAAACTTGCTGACTGCCGTGCGGGTAAGTGAAGCTGAGAGTCGGCCCGTCGATTAGCCCTACGCTGCCTCGCTCTGCTCTTCCTCTTCTTCCAGGGCCTCGTCAATTGTCTGGGCGATGTCCTCGATCTGCCGGGTGAGTTCCTCGGCGGAATCGCGCAGACCGTCAAGCTCGGCGCGCAGTCGCTCAATGACGGTCAACGGTGTAATCCCGTCTTCGCCCGTCTGCTCAGGTCGCGTCTCGCGGATGGCAATCGTGCCGCCCTGTCTGGCGAGAAGATTATTCAGTGATTGACTCAAGGATGGGAGCATCACAGGTTCCTCGCCCTGCTGCACAAGCACGACGCGCGTCAACTGCGGGTAATCGATGTCCTCAGCCTTGAGGTAGATCGGCTCCGCGTACAGGAGGTGGTCGCCAACCGGAATGACGAGCAGGTTGCCTCGCAGGACATTCGACCCGGCCTGGTCCCACAACGTGAATTGCTGCGAAATCTCAGGGTTCGTGGTGATGCGGGCCTCAACCTGCTGCGGACCGTCTATCTGGCGTTCCTTCGGGAACGTGTAGGCAATGAGCGAGCCGTAGTTTTCGCCGTCGTTGCGGGCCGCCAGCCATCCGACAAGGTTCGGCTTGCCATCCGGCGTGAACGGCATGATCAGCACGAACTCCTCCTGCTCTTCACCCGGCAGTCCCATGATGAGGTAATAGGGCTCCATGACCTGTGCCTGATCGCTGAAGAACAGCTCCAGCGGGAAGTTCCACAAGTCCTCCTGGTTGTAGAAGACCTGCGGGTCTGTCATGTGGAACTTGAGATACTTGTCCGCCTGAATGGTGAAAAAGTCCTCCGGGTAGCGCAGATGCGAGCGCAGCGACTCCGGCATCTCGCTCATCGGCTTGAACAGGTCCGGGAAAACACTCTCATATGTCCTGATGATGCCGTCCGATTCGTCTGCGACGTAAAGATCGACGGAGCCGTCATATGCATCAATGACAGCCTTGACGCTGTTTCGGATGTAGTTGAAGCCGTTCGGCGCCGGCTCCGAATATGGGAATCGATCGCTGATCGTGTAGGCGTCCTGGACCCAGTACAGCTTGCCGTCTGCCACGACGATGTAGGGGTCAGAATCGAGAGCCAGGAACGGCGCAAGGTGGCCGACGCGTTCCTGGATGTCACGGAAATACAGGATCTGGCTTTCATCCGTGATTGCGCCCGTGATCAGGATATTGAGGTCAGTAAAGCGCCACGCGAAGAGGACACGGGACAGGAAGCCGCTGATGGAGACACCTTCTCCCTCAAACGACTGGTAGACTGGCCCGGCGTCGGTTGGATGGTCAAATTCGGGAGTTGTACTTCGCACAATAACCCAATCGTCCGTCGCCTCACCGAAGTAGACCTGCGGAACGTCGACGTGCGGCGCGCCGGTAACCGGCTCCGGCGGTATGTCCTGCAGGAAGAACTCCGGCAGCCCGTCCTGGGTGAACTCCGTCACGGGACTCATGGCCGCGCCGTACCCGTGCGTGTATTGCAGCCGCTCATTGACCCATGTCTGCGCCTGTGGGTCCAGCTGTGATTGCACAAGCTCACGCGTGCCGACCATCACCTGCCGATAATCTCCGTCAATCGTGTAGCGATCTATGTCGATATCCAGGAATGAGTACTGAAGTCGGAAGAATTGGATCTGGTTGTAGATATCGCGGAGCGGCCTGTGATCCCACAGGCGGATGTTTTCAAAGGTGCCCGGGTTGTCATTCACAATGTCGCGGGTGATGACCTCCGGGCTTGAATCATACAACTGCTCCTCGATGCGGTTGAGCGCAAACCCTTCCCGTGTCATCTCAATGCTGCGCTCGATGTACGTCTCCTCACGCTCAAACTCGTTCGGCTGAACCTGGAAACGCTGTACGGCTGCGGGCAGCAGTCCGGTGCCGACTGTCAGCGCAAGGAACCAGATGCCGATTGCGGCCAGGGGCAGGCCCTGCCAGCGGAGGAACGAGTTGGCCGCAAGAAGGATGGACACGATGATGCTGATGACGATCAAAGCCCGCAGCGCCGGCTGACGTATCACAACGTCCGTGTAGGCCGCGCCATACGCCGCGCCGCGCGCCGAATACAGGAGTTCCTGCAAGCTGAGCCAGTACCCAATAGCAAGCAGCAGGAAGAACACGACACCGAGACCGGACAGGTGGGCGCGCAGGGTTGGCGTCAGCGAGAACTGGAAGCCGCCAAGTGCGAAATTGATGGCGTAGATGCCCACGGCAAAGAGGGCGTTGACGATGACGACGCCCAGCGCCCACCCCTGCAGGAATCGATAGAAGGGCAGGTCAAACAGGTACGCCGAGACATCGCGGTTGTAGAGCGGGTCTGTCAGGTTGAACATCTCCGCGTTCGTAAACCGCAGCGCCGTCTCCCAATACCCTGACGCCGCCGCGCCGAAGACGATCGACAGCAGGATGCCTGCGACGACGAGGCCGATGACGACCAGCCGCCGTGCCCACGTGAGCGCCTCAAGCGGGATGTTCAGTGCCGCTTCCGGCGAGATGCCTTTCGGCGAGTAGCGCTCTGCCAGGTAAACGTTCGCCCCGAAGACGGCGGCAAAAACCAGTGCGCCGAGTACGAACAAGGCCACCCGTGTGGTGAGAATCGTCGTGAAGACGGACAGATAGCCCAGATTGTCGAACCAGAGCCAGTCAACGTAGATATTGGCGGCTATCGAACCGCCGATCCAGAGGAGAAGCAGCGCGCCGAGCGGAATCGCCCAGTTAAGGATGGAAGAGAGCCGCGGCGGTTCCCGCCGTTCGAATTCGTCCAAAAAGCTCACGCCGTTGCTCCCGCCGTTGCGGCTCGTTCAACTTCTCGCACAATGCGTGTGCCCGTATCGTGTTCAAGCGCGTCGCGCAGAGCATTCGGAACACGGCCATCAATAATCTGCGCCGTCTGGGCATGGGCAAGCGCATTTAGGCACGCTGTTACCTTGGGAATCATGCCGCCGGTAATGACGCCGTCGTCTATCAACTCCCGTACTCGCGCCTCAGATAGAGTGGGCAGCAGTTCTCCGTCAGCGCCCAGCACACCCGGCACGTCCGTCATGAAAACGACGCGATCCGCCTCCAACGCGCCCGCCAGCGCCCCTGCCACGGAGTCCGCATTGACGTTCAGCAGCCTGCCCTTGTCATGCGCGTCTACGGAGACGGGCGAAAAGACGGGGATGAAATCGTGGTGCAGCAGACCAACGATGAGATCGGTTTGGATTGAAGCAACTTCACCCACACGGCCAAGTTCAGGGTCCTTCACTTCGGCGGCGATAACCGCGCCATCCGCGCCGGTTAGCCCAACGCCGCGCCCGCCGGCCTCTCCGATGGACGCCACGATGCGCGTGTTGACCAGGCCGCAGAGAACCGCTGTGACGACGTCCAACGCCTCGTCACTTGTAACGCGCAAACCGCGCACGAATGTCGATTCGACGCCCACCTGGTCGAGCCATTGAGATATCAGTGGGCCTCCGCCGTGGACGACAACGGGCCAAACGCCCTGCCTCTGCACGGCCACGAGATCCCGAAACGTCGTGTCTTCCGGCCCCAGGGCGTTGCCGCCAATCTTGACGACAATACGCGCGTTCTCTGCCATTACCTTCTCAATTCAGTTTCGTGGTGAAACAGCATTCAGAGTACCAGAGTACGGATGGAGGCGGGACGAGCGAACCGTGTCCTGACACTCAAGTGGTGTATTCGCCGTTGATGCGCACGTATTCGTAGGAAAAATCGCACGTCCACGCGGTCGCTGCTCCATCAGCGAGGCCGAGCGATACGTCGAACCGCACCTCAGGCTGCTTCATGCGCTCGACGGCATCGTCCCGGTCAAAGGGGACGGCCTGCCCGTTCTCCAGCACACAGATGTCATTGAAATGCAGCGTCACCTTTGATTCCTGCATCTCGATCATGCTGCGCCCCAGTGCCATCATCACCCGGCCCCAGTTGGGATCATTGCCAAAGACGGCGGTTTTGACCAAAGGCGACGTGGAGATGACACGGGCGGCCTGCCGGGCGTCTTCGTCGCTGAGCGCACCGGTCACATTTATCTCGATGAGCTTCGTGGCGCCCTCGCCATCCCTCACGATGGCCTTCGCAAGTACCATCGATACGTAAGTGATAGCCTCTTCTATGAGTGTCTCATCTTCTCCGCCGGTGACCAGAGCGTTGCCGGCCGCTCCGTTGGCGATAACCATGAGCGTGTCATTTGTCGACGTATCGCCGTCCACGCTAATCATGTTGAATGAGCGGCTGACGGCGCGGTCTAGGATGCCCTTCAGGCAGTCCTGCTCAATGGCGGCGTCCGTTGTAACAAATGCGAGCATGGTTGCCATGTCCGGGTGGATCATGCCGGAGCCTTTGGTCGTTCCGGCAACAGTGATCGTTCTCCCGCCAATCTCCACCGTGACGGCGCATTCCTTCGGTCTTAGGTCGGTCGTCATGATGGCGAGCGCAAAATCATGTCCTGCATCATCGGCTAACTCAATCGCCCCGATTCCATTCCGCATGATGTCCATCGGCATAGGAACACCGATGACGCCCGTGCTGCAGACAAGCACTTCCTCCGGGCGCAGGCCAAGTTTCTCGGCCGCCATCTCTGCCGACGCGCGGGCGTCCGTCATACCTTGATCGCCGACAGCTGCGTTGGCATTGCCGCTGTTCACAACGACCGCGCGAGGGGCCGCCTGGCCAATATGCTCGCGGCTTAGTACCACGGGCGCCGCCGTCACCTTATTCTTCGTGAACACCGCCGCGCCCGTCGTCTCGCCATCCGCGGCGAGGATAGTCACGTCGAGCACATCCTCCGGCGTGTCTGAGCGGATGCCGGCATGAACCGCGCCTGCGCGGAATCCGCGCGGCGAGGTTACTGAGCCGCCGGGAACCGGCTTGAGCGCCATCAGGCAGTCCTTCCTTTCTCAGGCTTACTCGACCGTGATGATGGTTCCGAGTGTGTTGCCAAGTCCCTCACCCGGCATGATTGTGACCTAACGGATTCGTTTCGGTGGGCAGCGCCACCAGGCATACAGAACCCGCGTCGGCGGAGTACGCACACTATAGTATATGCGCGGGATGTACCGTCCGTTCGCGGGCGGGTTCATTCAAAAATTCCCTATAGCCACATGCGCCATAATTCTCCTATGGGAACAGGTTCCTTGAGACACATGCGCGCCGCAGTTCTCACGCTGGCGGTAATGAGTGCCGCGCCGTTGGTCGTGGCCTGCGACGGATCAACATCGTCGCCTTCTCCGACGCCGGCGCTCAGTGACGAGACGTTTCCCAATGGTGTTGCATGCACGGATGGCACGCCGCTGCGCCTCAGTTTCTACGCGCTGTACGAGCCGGTCAGCTACACGGATGACCCAGATCCCGCCTCACCGGGCTTTCTGATCCATAAGGGTTATGAGGCGGACTTGTTAACGGCGCTTGAGGCAATGGAGGGGGCCGGGCTGCGCTTTGAGCGTTCCCCTGTCACAGTATGGGAGAATAACTGGCTTCTTCCGGCCGGGCCGGATTTTGATATTTCCGGCGGTGGCATCACGATTCTGAAATCACGCGAGCAGGATGCCGTCGGCAATGATCGTGTGCGGTTCACAGACGGGCATATCGTCTTCCGGCAGTCCTTGCTGGCGCGGCAGGATGACGCGGATCGGCTCAACTCCTTTGACGCGCTGACGAGCGATCTGCGCGTTGGGGTTTTCACGGCCACCACCGGTGAGGCGCGCCTCTTGCAACTGACAGGTTTGGCGGATGATGACGGCGTTTTGGCAGCCGGCGTGATGGTGACAACACCTTCAGGTGCGGTTACTGCGGACGGGACATCCGCATACTCGATTACGGCGGCACACGCCGCACCCACTCTTGACGGACGCGCCATGATCGTCCCGCCGGCTGATGATATGCCGCGTGTGGTGTATTTGAATGACCAACAGGACGTGGAGTCGGAGACCATAGCGGCGCTGTATGACGAGCGCGTCGATGCCGTGGCAGGCGATTACCTGGGGAACCTCGACGCGGCGGCCCACGCGCCGCAGGGCGGGCTTGTCATCTCCGCCTTGGACGTGGATGTGGAGTATGGCGGCTTTACCGTTCCGGCCACGGAGTCGGAATTACTGCCCTGCCTGAACGACAAGATCAACTACCTGACGGATGACCGCGCAATTGGCTACGCGCAATGGCAGGCGGATTCGGACATTTTCCTGGAGCGGGCGCGACTCTGGGAACCATAGACAACAAAAGACAACAAAGGGACTGTTTTGACTGAAGCAAAAGAGGGTACGCGTATTGTTGGGCGGGGCGTTCAACGCGTCGATAGCGCTGAACGCCTGACCGGCGAGGCCGTGTTCGGCGCGGACCACACCACCGACGGCACGCTGTACGCCAAGCTGGTCCGCAGCCCGTACGCCAATGCGCGCGTCCTCAGCATCGATGTCTCAAAGGCCGCGGCCATGCCCGGCGTGCGCGCAATCGTCACGTCCGCCGACTTCCCCTATATCGCCATGAGCAACCAGGCCGTCGGCGGCGAGATCACCATGACGCCGCGTGATCAGCGCCGGATGCAGATGGCGGAGGACCGCATCTTCTACCATTGGCAGGCCGTCGCCGCCATCGCAGCGGACGACGTGACGACTGCCGAAGAGGCCGCTGCGCTCGTCGAGGTTGAGTACGAGCCGATTGAACCCGTCGTTGATGTTGAACGCGCCGTTCGGCCTGAATCATCCCTCGTCCATGACGATCTCTATACATGGGAATTCGCCGGCGGGCCGTCCGACAGGCCGAGCAATATCGCTCGCCGCGTTGAGTTCGAGCACGGCGATGTTGAGCAGGGCTTTGCGGAGTCGGACATCGTTATTGAGCGAACGTTCCGCGGCGGCACCGTCCACCAAGGGTATTTGGAGCCGCAAGCATGCACGGTGGACGTGGGCGAGGACGGCCACCTGACCGTCTATTCATCCAGCCAGATCAGTTTCAATCTGCGCGATACGCTTTCCATCATCCTCGGCCTGCCCCAGGACAAGATCACCGTCGTCCCTCTGGAGATCGGCGGCGGATTCGGCGGCAAGGCGGGACTTGGCATCGAGTTCGTCACGGCGCTGCTCGCAATGAAGGCGCGCCAACCCGTCAAGCTCGTCCTCGCGAGGGAAGAGGTCTTTCGCGCGTCCGGGCCCACATGCGCCCATGTCATCAACCTGCGCATCGGCGCGATGCGAGATGGCACGGTCACGGCGTTCGACGGCCGCTATCTGCTGGATACCGGCGCGATGACGGGGTTCACACACTCCGCCACCGCCGCGCTGACCGGCGCGTCGCACTACCGCTTCAAGCATCTGCATATCGACGCCTATGACGTTGTGACAAACAAACCTGTCGCGATGGCCTATCGCGCCCCGAGTGGCCCCATCGGCAACTACCCCACTGAGGTCGTGATGGACGAGCTTGCCGAGGAGCTGGGGATGGATCCCATCGACCTCCGTCTTAAGAACGTGACGGAGGAGGGCGACCCGCTCCCCAACGGCCTGAATATGCCGGTGTGGGGCCTCAAGAAGATCCTGCTCGCCGCCAAGGAACATCCCGCATGGACCGATCCCCTGCCGGATGGGCATGGGCGCGGCTTTGCGGCAGCGTATTGGGGCGGCGCGACACTCACCTCAAGCGCGGAGATTGTCATCAACCCAGACGCGACGTTTGAGGTCACGACGGGCTCAGTCGACCTCACCGGCACGCGCACGACGATGGCGCAGTTCGCCGCAGAAGAGCTCGGTGTTGAAATGGAGCAGGTCAGCGTCCGCAGCGGCGATACGGACTCCGTTGGCCATACGGACGGCTCGTTCGGCAGTCGCACGACACTCACGACGGGAACCGCTGTGATGCTCGGCGCACGCGATGTGCTGGAGCGGCTGCGTGCCGTGGCGGCAGAGATGCTGCGTGTAGAGCCTGAGTATGTCGATTACGACAATCAGACGTTCACGGCGCGTGACTCAGATCGCTCTGTCAGCCTGCCTGACGTTTGTAAGGCCGCTGTTGAGGCCAACGAGGGCGAGCAGCTGAAGGTCATCAACATGGCAACAGGCCTGCCGGCTGCGCCAACGTCCGCCGCGTCCATCGCGGAGGTGGCGGTCGACAGGGACACGGGGCGGACGGAGATCAAGCGGTTCACGATCTTCCAGGATCCCGGCAACGCCATCAACCCGCTGGCCGTGGAAGGCCAGATGCAGGGCGGCGCGGCGCAGGGTATCGGCTGGGCGCTGTGGGAGGTGTACGACGTCGACGTGGCGACGGGTATGATCCGCAATCCCAATTTCCTGGACTACAGAATGCCGACGACCCTGGACGTGCCGATGATCGAGCCGGTGATCGTATCCACACCGAACCCAAGCGGGCCGCACGGCGCCCGGGGTGTGGGCGAGATACCGCTCGTCACGCCCGTGGGAGCAATCGGCAATGCCATCTACCACGCAACGGGCGCCCGCCTGCACCAAACCCCCTTCACGCCTGAGCGGGTTTTCTTTGGGCTGCAGGAATTGGAGGAAGGGGCTACACGACCAGCGTAGTGCGTGAGACCTTTCGAAAGGCAGGCTGATGGCGGATTACACTCTCGATTTTCATGGCAAGCAGCCATCTTGGCTAGAAGCTAAGCAGGAATTCCTCGACCTTTATCACCGAGCATTAAGTCAGTCCGGCCGCAAACGCAGATCGCGAATTGACGTTGTTCATGGGTACGGATCAACTGGTGAAGGAGGTGTGATTCGTGATTCTCTTCGAGACTTCCTAGCTACACGATTGAAGTACTTGGAATATAGACCGGGTGAAGTCGTGGACAACAATTCGGGGCACACCGTAGTAATTCCCCGGCTACCCATACCCGGTTACGAGTACCAGCGTCCACAAAGAGGTCCAGATTCTCAGCGTGTTTCGCGAAGTCCTTCAGTTCCTCAAGAAAGTACAGTTCGGCGGGCAAGCAGCAATAGGGTCGTCGAGAACGAAATCTTGGGCTATTGTTCAGAATTGCGCACAATGCATGAGATTCATCTGCGGCTGAATGGCCGACTCGGACAATCCGAATTGAGTGCATTGGTTTGGTCCTTAATTGCAGAGCGTAAGCTAGTCACGGGAACCAGCAACGGTAAACTTGCATTTCGCAGTCACAATAAATCAACGTAGGGATTTCTATGTGGGGTGCGCGAATCGACGGTCTTGTTTCAATGGAGAGTTGTTTGCAGAAGAGTAGGCTCAGATTATGGCAAACACAGAGCTAGACCTGCACGGGCATACGTGGAATGAGGCTCTAAATGCCTTCACTCACTTGTACAACGAGAGTTTCTCTGCCGATGGCACACCAACAATCAGCACAATCGACCTTATCCATGGGTACGGGTCGACTGGTGAGGGTGGAGTCATTCGCACTCGTTTGAGGAAGTTTCTTGAGCGTCACGCAGATTATCTTGAGTTTGTCTCTGGGGAGGACATGGATGGGAATCAGGGCCACACTCTCGTAGCTCCTTCAAAACCCCTGCCCAAAGACGAAGATGTCCTCTTGGATGACATTGTGGAGTATTGTGAGCGGCCTCGCACGCAGGAGAAGGTTGCGGGAGAATTTGTCCGGCGGGCCGACGTGCCTACAATCAAGCGCGCTTTAGACAAACTTCAACGAGAAGGCCGACTCCAGAAGGTCATCAAGAACAATCGAAGCATGTACGAAACAGCCAGAGCCGACTAGTAAGCGACTCTATAACGAGTGGCTAAGGACTTCTAGATCCCCGCTTTCGCGGGAATGACGAGGCGGGAAGCCTACTCCTCGTCGCCCTCCCCGTCATCCCCCTCAAGGATTTCTGCGTCCGTGTCATCTTCCGGCACGATTTCGACGATATCTGCAGAGGATTCGTCAACTTCGTCGGTTGAATCCTCAGCAGGCTCCGCCTCTGCGGCCTTTGCCCTGCCGTTCCTGCGGCTCCTGGCGGATGTCTTTGTCTTCGCGCCGGCTTTCGCCTTTGACTTTGCGCCGTTCTTCTTGCCGGAGCCGTTCTTTGCCTCCGGCTTGGGGAGTTCCTCTTCCGGCTCCGGGAATTGGGCTATCGCGACGACTACATCATCCTGCTCAAGGCGCATGACGTGGACGCCGCTGGTGTCTCTCCCGCGCGTGGGCCGCACATTGTCGAGAGTAGTGCGTATCACGATGCCCTTCCTGGAGATGAGCATGATTTCTTCGTCACGCTTGGCGGCGGCGATGCCCACAATCAGGCCGGTGTTCTTGTGCCGGTCTTGCCGCACCTTGAACGTGGCAACGCCCATGCCGCCCCTGTTGCGGAGCGGATAGCCGTCTGTCTGGGTTCCCTTCGGCGTTTCGACAATTTGCCCTGTGCCCATGCGAGTGCTCTTGCCGTAGCCGCGCGCAGACACCACGAACAGGTATTTCTCCGGGTCTGCGATAACGGCGCTAACGACGTTGTCTTCCGCGCCACGCTTCCCAAAGCGGATTCCGCGCACGCCACCGGATGTTGCCGATGCGGACCTGAGCGCGTTTGTCTCAAAGCGAATGGCGAGACCTTGCTCAGTGACGAGGATGACCTGGTCCTCTTCCTTCGCGAGAATCACGCTGACCAGATCATCGCCGTCCAAAAGGTTCATCGCCTTCTTGCCCGTGCTTCGCACCTTCACGAACCGCTCCAACGGAGTTCGCTTTACGATGCCCTTGCGCGTGGCGAAAACCAGGTAATCGTGTTCAGAGAGATCGGATGCCGCCATAACTGTCGTCACCTGTTCGTTGGGCGCGAGCGCGCTGCCCTGGAAGAGGTTGGCGACGGGAATGCCGCGCGCCGTCCGTGACGCCTCCGCCGGCAAGTCAAAGCATCTGAGTGTCGTTACTCGGCCGCGGTTGGTGAAGAACAGCAGCGTATCGTGCGTGTCGCAGACCAGCAGGTGCTGAACGATGTCCTCTTCGCGCGTGGTCACGCCGGTGACGCCTCTGCCGCCCCGGTGCTGTCGCCGGTACGCAGACGCCAGCACTCGCTTGATATACCCTCGCTGGCTGATGGTGACGACGACCTCGTTGTGTGGGATCAGGTCCTCGCGGCGAACCGCGCCGAGTTCGTTTTCGTCGATCTCGGTGCGGCGCTCGTCGCCATGCTTCTCCCTGAGCTCCTCGATCTCTTCACGGACAACAGTCGTGATGCGGGTCGGATCGGCGAGGATGGATTCCAGCTCGGCGATGCGCTCGCGCAGTTCCTCAAGTTCTTCCAGGATGGCCTGGCGCTCAAGGGCGGCGAGGCGGCGCAGCTGCATATCGAGGATTGCCTGCGCCTGCCGCTGTGACAGCGTGTAGCGCTCAATCAGCGTGATGCGGGCGGCATCCGCAGACTCGGCGCTGCGAATAACCTCAATGACCTCATCGAGATTGTCCAGCGCAACGCGCAGCCCCTCCAAAACGTGGGCGCGATCCTGCGCGCGGCGCAGTTCGAAGCGCGTGCGGTTGATAACGACATCACGCCGGAAGCGGATGAAGTGGTGGATGATCTGCCGGAGCGGAAGAACCTGCGGCTCTCCGTCCACCAGCGCGAGCGCGTTGATGGAGAATGAGGTGCGCATGGCCGTGTGTTCAAATAGGTTGTTGAGAACGATGTGGGCGGCGGCGTCACGCCGCAACTCGATGACGACTCGCAGCCCGTCGCGGTCCGATTCGTCGCGAATCTCACTGATGCCGTCCAGCCGCTTGCTGCGGACAAGGTCGGCAATCTTCTCAACGAGCGCCGCCTTGTTGACCTGGTATGGCAACTCCGTGACGACGATCTGTGGCCGCTGGTTGCGCCCCTCGCCGTCCTGGATCTCAGCTCGCGCCTCGATGATGACGCGGCCGCGACCGGTGGCGTAGGCGCTGCGCACGCCTTCCGTGCCGCGGATGATGCCTTGGGTGGGGAAGTCGGGGCCCTTGATGAATTGGTGAAGCTCATCGAGTGTGGCATCGAACTCGCCGCCGTCCGGCGTCTCGCGCCAGCGGCCGATGGCGAACAGGATGGCATCGCAGACTTCGGTCAGATTGTGCGGTGGCATGTTTGTCGCCATGCCGACGGCGATGCCTGCCGTGCCGTTGACCAAAAGGTTGGGCATGCGCGCCGGCAGGACAACCGGCTCACGCTCCGAGCCGTCAAAGTTCTCCGCAAACGCGACGGTCTGCCTGTCGATGTCCGTGAGCATCTCCTCCGCGATGGAGGCCAGCCGCGCCTCCGTGTAGCGCATGGCGGCGGGCGGATCGTTATCGACGGAGCCAAAGTTGCCCTGACCGTCAACCAGCGGATAGCGCAGCGAGAACGGCTGCGCAAGGCGAACGAGGGCGTCATAGACCGGCGAATCGCCGTGCGGGTGGTACTTGGCGATGACATCACCCACCACGCGGGCGCTCTTGCGGTACGCGGTGTTGCTGCGCATCCCCTGTTCATACATGGCGTAGAGGACACGGCGCTGGACGGGCTTGAGTCCATCTCGAACGTCCGGCAGGGCGCGCGAGACGATGACGCTCATCGCGTAGTCCAGATACGCCTCGCGCATCTGGCGTTCAAGAGCGACGGAACGTTCAACCATGGAGCATCGCCTCCATCCCGGGCCGACGGGCAGTCAGGCGCTAAGAAACGTCGGGAATCCTATTTGATTCGTACGTCCAGTCTAGCATTTTTTGGTGCAAAATGCGCGTTGATGGTAGCCGGAAACAACGAGGGCACGACCTTACTCGCCTGCGTAAATCCCCGTCTCCGGATTGAATGCCGCCCATGCGAACCACAGTGCGTTGTCCGCCTTGACGGGTGTCAGACGTTGCCCGCCAAGCTCACCTTGATCGCCGGCTCCAAGCAGTGTCCACAACGTTCCGGTCTCCGTATCACGGAAGAACTCGCCCGCCGGTTCAAACTCCAGGATGCGATCCCCATGCCGTCTGCTGAACGCAGCCGCGGAGCCGGAGTCATGCGACTCAGAAATATTCTCTTCATCCAGGGCCGAACGGGTGCCGGTTTTCCAGAACACGACAACCGGCTCGCCGCCAATCTCCGTATTGACGACCTGCGCCTGCCTGAGCTGCGCAAACGGGAACGCGATGATCTCGTCGCCAATCTCCACGCCCAGGATGCGTTCTTTGGGGCTTAGACGCTCGTCCGGCTGGCCGATGAAATAGGACGGCGGATTGTTGGGGGAATCGTAGCCGAAGTATTGCGAGCCGCCGTACACCGGCCAGAACTCGGGACTGCCGCTCGCCGGCGACAAGACCCTGCCATCGGGATAATACGATCGGAAAAACTCCTCGAAAGAGGTGATGTAGGTGGGGATGGATTCAAGCTGCTGCCCCGCCGCCTCACCGACGATGGCCTGTCCGTCCGCCTGCTGCCACCACGATTCCGTGACATCGTCCCACATAACGAGGTTGGAAAGCCGCACGTTCCCCGTCGTGCCAAAGTTCAGTTCGACACCGTCCACAACGCGGCTGTACGCCAGTGCCGTGTAACACAGCGGGCAATAGGTCACCACCACCCGCTGGTTGCCGATAACGTCGTTCACCACCTCATGGAACGTCAGGATGCCCAGCGGGTAGGCACGCGCGTCGCCGTTGATTTCCACGACCACTACAGGGTGATCAGGGGTCAGCCAGCCCAACATGGATACGTCACTTAGCGTTTCATCAAGCGAGCGGGCTTGGGGTTGATAGATGGGTTGGATGCCGTTGCGTCCCGCTCCCACTGAGATGATTTCGTCAGGGTCCACGGTGAAACGGCGAAAGTCGGTCTCCCGCCATTGACTGATATTCACGCTGAGCGGCGGTATCTCCGCATACACATTGACACCATCGATTACTTCAAAATGGCCGGGAGGAGGCGTATTCGTTGCCACTGCGGGCGCCAATGTGGGCCGCGGCGTCGGGGTGGTGCCGGGAATCAAGCCGCGATCACCGGCCGCCGAGCTCTCTTCGCACCCACCGGCCATTGCGGCAACGACTACAACCGTAATCAGTGGCACAATAGCAAGGACGGGCCGCAGTCGGCTCATTATCCGAAGCCTGAAGGTACTAGCCAGTCGGTTCGTCATGTCTTGTCACTTGTGGCATCGCGCTCGGAGACGCGCTTATGCGCTTTCCAGTATGTCACGGAGGACAGAAAAGCGAGAGGATATGAGGGTCGCGTCGTGACATCCAATTCCCGGGGGCCTGTTCTCATCAGCGGCGGACGGGTCATCGACCCGTGGCAGAATCTGGACGCTACGGGAGACGTGCTGTTGCAGGATGGCCGCGTCGCGTGGACGCATGTCGGCACGGACAGCAGTCCCGATGTCCCGTCTGGCACGCAGCGTATTGATGCAACGGGCATGATCGTGGCTCCCGGTTTCATTGACCTGCACGCCCACCTCCGTGAACCGGGGCAGGAGCACAAGGAGACCATTGCGAGCGGCACGCGTGCCGCGGCGAGAGGCGGATTCACCACCGTCTGCGCCATGCCCAATACCGAGCCTCCCATCGATACGCCTGAGCTGGTCGAATCTGTGATACGCATCGCGGCGTCCGACACGAGTGTCCGCGTCCTGCCCATCGGGACCATCACCGTTGGGCGAGCAGGCCGGGAGCTTGCGGTCCTCAGCGATCTCGCGGCGGCAGGAGCCGTGCTGTTGAGCGACGATGGCTCAGCCGTTGCGAACGACGATCTCATGTGCGCGGCGTTGGCTGAATCCGCACGGCTCGGTCTGTCACTGAGCCAGCACTCCGAGGACCCGGACGTGATCGGCAATGCGGTGACGCATGAAGGCGAAGCGGCAAGGGAACTGGGACTACCCTCCGCGCCCGCCGAGGCGGAGACGAGTATCGTCGAACGAGACCTGAGACTGGTTGCGGAGACGGGGGGGCGCTTGCACGTAGCCCACGTCTCAACCGCCGGCGCGGTTAATCTGCTGCGTGATGCGCGGGAGCGCGGCCTGCCTGTGACATCGGAGGTCACGCCGCATCATCTGACACTGACGGATCGCGCCCTGTTGGGCGAACGGGGGCCGCAGCAGGGGTGGCCGAACGGCCCTATAGCCGACACGTCGCTTCGCGTCAATCCGCCGCTGCGCTCGGCAGAACACGTAGACGCCCTCGTGGACGCGCTGCGTGAGGGAGTGATCGACGCCATCGCGACCGATCACGCGCCACATTCGGCGCAAGACAAGGACGGCGGCTTTGCGGACGCCGCGCCGGGCATTTCCGGCATTGAGACGGCGTTCGGACTGCTGATGACCACGCTCGTGCACACGGGACGGATTGATTTGCCGACGCTCATCGCGCGGCTGACCCTTGGCCCCGCCGGGGTAATCGGCACGGCGGCTGACACGCTGGGCTTGCGCGGCCTGACGCCGGGCGCGGCGGCTGACGTTGTCGTGCTTGATCCCGACCGCTCGTGGACGGTGCGCGCGGAGGAATTTGCCTCTCGCGGCAAAAACACGCCGCTGGAGGGATGTGAACTGCGGGGTATGGTGACTCACACGTTTGTCGGCGGAGTCCAGGTCTATGCGGCGGAGGAACAGTCTGCGGTGCATGGGGCGGCGCGGTCATGACGCTTATCGGCAGAACCGAGGAGAGGGAGGCGTTTCTCGTCCTGGAGGATGGGAGTATCCACCGCGGCTATGCGTTTGGCGCCGTCGGCGCGGAGGCCATCGGCGAGGTTGTCTTCAACACATCGATGGTCGGCTACCAGGAGATGCTGACTGATCCGTCCTATGGCGGACAGATTCTCGTGCCGACGTATCCCCTTCAAGGCAACTACGGCATCAACGACCGTGACGTCGAGTCCTCGCGGATACAGGTTCGCGGTTTCGTTGTCCGCGAGGCGTGTGATTTGCCCAGCAATCGACTCTCGACACGCACTCTGGACGATTTCCTGCGAGATGAAGGTGTGCCCGGCATTTATGGAGTGGACACGCGCGCGCTCACGCGTCGAATCCGCATGGCCGGCGTCATGATGGGCATCATCACCACCGAGGGGTCGCCGGAGGAGGCGCTCACGCGGCTTCGTGAGGCTCCTGATTACGGCAGCCTTGACCTGGTCAGCGAGGTTATCACGGCATCCCCGTACGAATGGACGGAGGGGCCGGACGAACTGCCGCCGGACGCGCCGCACGTCGTCGTGATGGATGAGGGGCTGAAATTCAACATCCTGCGGCTATTGCGGCGGCGAGGATGCGCTGTGACCGTGGTCCCCAGCTCCACCTCGTTCGACGACGTGATGGCTCTACGTCCTTCGGGTGTGCTCCTGTCGCCGGGGCCGGGTGATCCCGCGCTGCTGGAAGGAGTCGTGCAAACTGCGGGAGGTCTGTTGGGTCGATTGCCGGTCATGGGAATCTGCCTCGGGCACCAGGTTGTCGCGCGGGCGCTGGGCGGGGAAACGTACAAGCTGAAGTTCGGGCACCGGGGCGGGAATCATCCGGTCAAGGATCTCGCCACGGACCTCGTGACCATCACGGCACAGAATCACGGTTACGCAGTGGACGCAGACGGGCTCCCGCCGGGACTGGATGTAAGCCACTTGAACCTGAACGACAACACGGTTGAGGGGCTGACACACCGTGAAATGCCTCTGCTGACGATTCAGTATCACTCTGAGGCGTCGCCCGGCCCTCTGGACAATGAATATCTTTTTGACCGGTTTTTAGACTTGATTCGAGAATACAGGTAGGGTATAGTGTCGCGAAGCGCGGGTAAAGCGGAATTGGTTTTTGTGCCGTCGTCGTGTCTCATGGCGGGCGGCCAAGAAGGAGGTTTCGATGGTGCTGGAAATGGAAGCGCCACTGGACCGGGGCTATACACCTACCCAACAGACGGAGCCCCAACGCCGACAGTCCCAACTGGTCGAGTACGAGATTCTCGACTCATATTGGGTACACCAGCATCAATGGATCTGGTTGTCGGGCCTGGTACTGGTCACAATTTCGATGTTCGGCATGGCCGTGTTGCCCATGGGGCTGGCAGGCCACGAGCTGCGCACCGAAATCATCAGCTTTGTATCGGTCATTTCAGTTGCGCTCACACTCATCTGGTGGGGAATGCTCCGCCACATGTTGAACGCATTAACCGTGGTGAAGCATCGCAAGCGCGAGATCGAGCGAAGTCTTGGAATGCGGATGGAGTTCTATCTCGCGGCATCACGATCGCGCCGCAAGCGCGATCGCATTCGCGAGTTCGCCCAGCAGGAAGCGGGCGACGATCCGGAGCTTCGTGCGGACATCGCCGATTTCCTTCGGTCCGTCACCGTTCGCCAGAGCTTCGTTCCGGGCGAAGACACCGCATGGTCCATTATCCCGTTCCTCTTCATGGGCGCGTGGATCGTTTTCTGGGCCATCACGGCCGGCCCGTCCATCTTCACCTTCTAGGGCCAAGCGCCAACATCGCTCACACGTCGCGCGTCCCGGCACAACTTGCCGGGGCGCGTGAACTTGTGTCTCTGACGCTCCCGGCGTCCCTGCACGGGAGGGCCGCATGACGGCCACGCCGGAACGCCCGTCCCGCGTGCTCGTGCTCGGCAGCGGACCGATTGTCATCGGCCAGGCCGCCGAATTCGATTACGCAGGCACGCAGGCCTGCCGCGCTCTCCGCGAGGAGGGCGTTACGTCCATCCTCGTCAACTCCAACCCCGCCACGATCATGACCGACCACGAGATCGCGGACGTGGTCTATATCGAACCGCTGACCGTCGAGGCAGTGACACGCGTCATCGAACGGGAACGGCCCGACGGACTGCTGCCAACGCTCGGCGGGCAGACCGGCCTCAATCTCGCCGTCGACCTGGCGGAGGCGGGGGTGCTGGAGCAATACAACGTCCGTCTTCTGGGAACGCCGCTGGACGCGATACGCACGGCGGAGGACCGCAACCTCTTCCGGCAGATGCTGGATGAAATCGGTGAGCCGGTGCCGGAGAACGAGGTCGTCACCACTGTCGAGGATGCTCGAAAGGTGGCGGAACGCCTCGGCCTGCCCGTCGTGATTCGCCCCGCCTACACACTTGGCGGCTCGGGCGGTGGAATCGCTTACACGCCGGAGCAGTTAGATGAGCAGGTTCGCACCGGTCTCTCCTACAGCCCCATCGGGCAGGTGCTTGTTGAGCGCAGCCTGATCGGCTGGAAAGAGATCGAATACGAGGTCATGCGCGACGGGGCGGACACAACTATCACCGTCTGCAACATGGAGAACCTGGACGCGATGGGCGTCCACACCGGCGACAGCATCGTCGTCGCTCCCAGCCAGACGCTGACGGATAAGGAGTACCAGATGCTCCGCTCCGCCAGCCTGAAGATCATCTCCGCCTTGGGCATAGAGGGCGGCTGCAACGTCCAGCTCGCGCTGGAGCCTCATCCAACGGTCGCCGGCAAGGGGCAGAATGCGGGCTACTCGGAATCGCCCTACTACGTCATTGAGGTCAATCCTCGGGTCAGCCGCTCCTCGGCACTGGCGTCCAAGGCAACCGGCTACCCGATTGCGCGCGTCGCCGCCAAGATCGCCGTCGGCAAGCGGCTGGACGAGATTCCCAACGCGGTCACCCAGGTCACCACGGCCGCTTTTGAACCGGCGCTCGACTATTGCGTGGCCAAGATTCCGCGCTGGCCGTTCGACAAGTTCCCGTCCGGCGACCGTTCATTGGGCACACAGATGAAAGCCACGGGCGAGGTGATGGCCATCGACCGCTCGTTTGAAGCTGCGTTGCAAAAGGCCGTGCGGTCGCTGGAGGTGGCGGGTGACAGCCTGCTGTGGGAGCACGGCTCCTGGAGCGCAATCTCTGACCCGCTTGAAGAGTTGCCGCTTCACCCGAATGACCAGCGCTTGTGGGCGCTCATGGCCGCCCTGCGCCGCGGCGTTTCGCTTGAGGACCTCTCCGTGAAGACCGGTGTTGATCCGTGGTTCCTGTACAAGCTGAACGCCATTGTCGGCATGGAGAACAGGCTGCTGGCGGAGCCACTGACGCCGCGTCTGCTGCGTGACGCAAAACGCATTGGATTCTCTGACACACAGATCAGCACACTGGCGGACCGGCTCCCTGAACAGGTTCATGAGCTGCGGCAGGAATGGGACATCCGCCCCGTCTACAAGATGGTGGACACGTGCGCGGCGGAGTTTGAGGCGGCCACACCCTACTTCTATTCCACCTACGAAGAAGAGAACGAAGCGCTGCCGCTGGAGGGGCGGTCGGCAGTCGTCATCGGCAGCGGCCCAATTCGTATCGGACAGGGAATCGAGTTCGACTACTGCTCGGTTCACGCCGCGTGGGCCCTGCAGGATGAGGGCGCGGCCAGCATCATCATCAATTCCAACCCGGAAACCGTATCCACCGACTTCGATACGTCCAACCGCCTCTATTTCGAGCCGCTCGACGAGGAGGGCGTCGCCTGTGTCCTGGAGAATGAGCGCGTCACGCAGGGGGAGCAGGAGTTATTCCCCCGCACGGCTGCGCAATTCGGCGGACAGACGGCAATCAATCTGATTAGCCCGTTGAGCAGGCGCGCCTTTACCATCCTGGGCACTCAACCGGCGACCGTTGATCAGGCCGAGGACCGCCAGCGGTTCGACGAATTCGTCACGACGCTCGGCATCCCGCGCCCGCCCGGCGCAGGCGTTACATCCATCGAAGAGGGGCTGGCCGTTGCCAACTCCATCGGATATCCGATTGTCGTCCGGCCGAGTTTCGTGCTTGGCGGGCGGGCAATGGAAATCGTCCATACGCCGGCAGAGTTCACCCGCTACGTCATGGCCGCCATGGATGAGGTCGGAGACAATCGCCCCATCCAGGTAGACAAGTTCCTGGAGGGGATGGAGGTGGAGGTGGACGCCGTCAGCGACGGCGAAGACGTGCTCATACCCGGGATCATGGAGCACATTGAGAGGGCAGGCGTCCACAGCGGCGATTCCATGGCCGTCTATCCCGCCCCCTCGATATCTGAAGACGATGAGCGGCAGATTGTCGACTACACAATCCAGCTTGGCCGCGCATTCGGCATCATCGGTCTCATGAACATCCAGTTCGTCGTTGTCCACAACGAGAACCAGGACGGCACGCCGGCGCCATCCACCGTCTACGTGCTTGAGGTCAACGTCCGTTCCAGCCGGACGGTGCCGTTCATCTCCAAGGTGACGGAGGTGCCGATGGTCAGTCTCGCCACGCGCGTCATCATGGGGCGCACTCTCAAAGAGATGGGCCATGAGAGCGGCCTGTGGCCGAAGAAGCCCCTCGTGGCCGTCAAAGCGCCCGTCTCGTCCATGGCCAAGCTGATGGGCGTGGACACCTATTTAGGGCCGGAGATGAAATCCACGGGAGAGGTCATGGGGATCGACACGTCCCTCGCTCCCGCCCTGACAAAGGCTCTGCAGGCGGCGCGGCTCATGCTGCCGCACTCCGGCGGCATCCTCATCAGCGTGTCCGACCGCGAAAAGGCGGAGGTGGTGCCGATTGCACGCCGCCTGGCCGGGCACGGCTACGAGGTCTACGCCACGGAGGGCACCGCGACGATCCTGCGCGCCGTTGGCATTGAGGTCGCAGGCGTCCCCGCCAAGGTCAGCGAAGGCGAGGAGGGTGAGGGCACGACCACTGATCTGATCCGCGACGGCCGCGTGCATGCCGTCGTCAACACCATGTCCGGCAACCGTGTGCCGTTGCGGGACGGCTTTGAGATTCGCAGAGCCGCCACGGAGCAGGGCATCCCCTGCTATACGAGCCTGGACACGTTCCGCGTTGCCGTTGATTCGGTGACCGGCGGCGCGGAGGCGGGCGAGTACAGCATCATGCGCCTCGATGAATATGTGAACGGCAGGCCGGCGGACGAATTTCAGGCCCGGTGACCGGCCAGTCATCGTTATCAGGGAAACCGTATGGCCACTTTCGAGACGATCGCGCAAGGCATGATCCTTGTGCGCATCGGAGCATCAAAAGTCGCTCTCACCGCGCAACCGGGCCAATACGTTCAACGACGGGGGCACATCGCGCAGGGCATCGTGAGCGATGATCTCCGCGCTCAAACCCTGCCGTTCGATCCGCAACCCTACCCGATCCTCTCAGTCGACACGAACAGTGGCGAAATCACGGTTCTGGCGGTAACGAAAGACGGGGACGATTCCACAATTACGTCGACACCCACCGGCCTCGAATGGGCGGTGAGAGGGCCCCTGGGCAAGCCCGTCACGATTGATTCCGCCGCACAGCACGTGGCCTTCATTGCGCAGGGGGACGGAATTGGAGCGCTCATCGCCGTCATGCGGGAAACTGCTGAACGCGGCGTCCGCGTCACGTTGATGGCGGGAGCGGAGAACGCGTGGCAGTTGTATCCGTCACATCTGTTGCCGGAGGGCGTGCGCGAAATGACCGCGACCGACGACGGCTCGGCGGGTATTCGCGCTCCCGTCACTCACTTGTTGCCCCAGGTTCAGGATGAGGCGGACCTACTGGTCGCGTCCGGCCCACCAAAGCTGTACGCGGATCTGGCTCGTATGCGCTCAGACGGCCTGCTGACGATTCCAACAACAGTCATAGTGCTGCCACGCCTTGGGTGCCGCGACGGGAAATGTGGCGAATGCGCGGTGCAAACACGTAATGGTCCACGGCTGGCCTGCATGGACGGCCCCGCCTTTGACCTGGATGAGGTGGCTCCGCACTTACTTTGACATAACCTGTCTCACGTAGAGGATGCTCGACAGTCTCAGTATTCTCAGGAACCATCGGCCCTTTTGCAGTCGGTCAATAGCTTGACAATAGCGGCGACTCTCGAACATTTTGAGACTACGTCGTTGCGTTATTGAGACTGGAGGGCTAAGCCATGGCCAACATGTCAGATGCTCGAATCGGCGGCATTGCCCTGGCCGGGGGCGCGATCCTCGACTTGTTTGCAACACTAATTCGTCCGGGCTCAATCCTGATCGAGCCGCTTGGCAGGGCGAGCACGCAGGTGGAGCGTGTCCAGGTCCTTGCAGATAACGCTCCCTATACGCACACTTCGGTACTTGTGGGAACGTTGGGTCTCCTCACGATGTTGTATGGATTTCTGCTGCTGTGGCGTCATGTACGGGACCATGGCGCAGGCGATGCGGTGACGGGACTTGGACTCATCTTCCTGGCATTTGCCGTCTTTTTCATCGGTGTCGCCGGCGGCCTGAACCACATCATTGTCCACACAGTTACTCATGGCGAGCAGGATCCGAGGACGCTGTATACGTTTGCTATCAACATCCAGCTTGTGAAAGCGGGCATCGTCATCATCGCCGGTTACGGGTTCTTGCTCGGATTCGGCCTGCTCAGCCTGGGAGTGAGGCTTCGCGCCTCGGGAGGTCTTCACAAGATCCTTGCCGCCGCAATCGCCGTCATCAGCTTTGTAGCGTTGGTCGTGTTGGGCATTGGCGACCACTACCACGACTGGGCTGACGAACTCTACACATTGGCCAACTTCGCCGTCCTGCCTCTGGGCCTGTGGGCGATCTTCGTCGGCGTTTCCATGTACAGGGGCGACGAGGGCCTGGCAATGGCCGGATCTGAATAAGCGGCTACCTGCCTGGATCAATCGCTGCGAGTGGGTAACTGAACGATCGCACTGCCCCTGACACAGGGTCTCCCGCCGCTCCCCTCACTCCACAACTCAAGCGCGACGAGCGCCGCGCCGTCATCGTCGCGCCATGTCCGTATTACGCGGCCATAATGCATGATCGTCTCGCCGATGAACGCCGGGGAGCGCACTTCTCCGCGAAAATGCCGCAGAATGCCGCGCCGTCCCATCCACCGCGTCGCGGTCTGGCACAGCATGTCCCCCGAAAGATCACCCTGAGCGATCCGCTCCGGCAGCCCCTCCACTTGGGCATAGGCGCGGTCGTAGTGGATCAGGTGGCTGTTGGTCTTCACGAGGCCGTAGAAGAAGACCTGCACGGTTGAGATGAAACGCGGCAGCGGTGTTAACTCATCGCTTTCACGTACATCCTCCCACACCGGCTCGTCTGTCCACTGCGGCGGCTCGGCGGGCCGCGCCTGCGCCCCGTTCTCAAGTTGCAACTCTCCCCACGCCCGCCCTGCGCCATCGGGCGATGATGGCTGAGGCACGGTGGCCGTCGTGGTGCGGTCGATCATCACCGTGCGGCCACGCTGGTTCGTGATAATCATCTCCTTGGTGGTGAAGACCATCGTGCCCGAGCGTCCTTGCTTCTCCTCAACGTCCGTGACCGTTGATTGGCGCGTCAGTACGTCGCCCGGCCGTATAGGTTCGATAAAGGTCACGTCCATGCCGGTGAAACGCGACTGTGCGCCGGGGATGCGGAGTTGGAGGGGATCATTGCGCGTGTCAGGCAGGCCGTCAGGACGCAGGTCGGCAATGGCCGTCGGCGGGAAGCTGGTGAAGCCGGTGAACAGCGGCGGCGCGACGATACCGCCGTAAGGGCCGTCTTTGGCACGCTCCGGGTCAACATACGAGGGCCGCACGTCATCAACGGCATAGGCGTAGCGGGCAATCTCATCAAAGGTGATGGGCGGCCGCGTCTCCGGCTCGGATGTCCGTCCCAGCAACTCTCGCGCCGCCTGTAGCGCCTCGCTTGTCATACGTGTCCGCCTCGATGACTTCTGTGAGTACCAAGCAAGGATACGCCACCTTCACACTCGCACCGCCAGCGCGTTGCGTGAATTGAGTCAAAGATGTCACAGTGAGCGCCATGAATTATTCGCGCACGATAGTATTCGGTGCGGCTCTGTTGATTGCCCTTGTTGCGTTAGTTTCTTTTCTCCTTTGGAGTTCCCGTGACTCAGATGGAGCCTTCTCTATTGCGGAGGCCCTGTCACAGAATTGTGCCGAAATAGAGCTCGGCCATTACAAAGTAACGATTGTGGCGGCGGAGCCCGGCGACCGCGGTAGCGTGAGGATAGCCGAGATCGAGAGTTCCCCATCAGCGCGAAGGATGCGGATTGTCTATCTGGCTGAATCTGCACAAGAAATCGTGATAAATGAATCTCCAATAGCCATCGAACGGTTGCCCGCACATGAAGTAGATGTCGAACTTGTGCAGTTTGAGGACAGGGTTTACCTGAGAGGTAGCGATGGGTCGGCGGGCAACAGCGAAGCAACTGGAAAATGGGCAGTCATTGGGGAGAGTGCAGCAGAGTTATTACTAACCGAGGTCTTTGGCGGATTGGATGAGCTGGCAGCCTCGTGCCTTACTGCCCAGGAGTACGCCGGCCAAACTGACGCGACTTTCGGTTGGCGGGAGACGTCAACTGAATTGGACAACACTAAGCGCTTTATGCTGGAGTTTACTGGCCCCGGTGGGGAACGAGCAGACATTTGGTTCGATGAGGGATCTGCCAGGCTTTTACGCTATCGGACGACTTATTCACTGCCAGACGACAGCGACGCAGGTCTTAGCAAAATCCTAGCTGTCAGAGAGTTAGTATTCTCTGATATTGGCGTACAAAATGAGATTGATGAGCCAACAGTCGGCTGAATAGGGTCGTCTTTAGCACACCTTCACACTCGCACCGCCAGCGCGTTGCGTGAATTGAGCCAAAGATGGCACAGTGAGCGCCATGACAAACACGACTAGTGAACAAACGGCGCTTGGGCATCTGAAGGTTGTTGAGCTTGGCGGCGGCGCCGGCGCATCCGCCATGGCAGGGCGGCTGCTTGGTGATATGGGCGCGGACGTTGTGCTCGTTGAGCCGCCCGGAGGGGTTGGGGCACGCCGTGTCGGCCCGTTCGCCAACGACGTTGACGATCCTGATCGCAGCCTGACCTTCCTCGACCACAACATCAACAAGCGCTCCGTGGCCCTTGATCTTGATACGCCGGACGGGCAGGAATCCGTGCGCCGCCTCGCATCATGGGCGGACGTGCTGATTGAGTCGTATCAACCTGGCTATCTGCCGGAGCGCGGTCTGGGCTACGAGGACCTCGCTGAAATCAACCCCGAACTCGTCTACGGCTCCCTGACGCCCTTCGGCCAAACGGGGCCGTACGTGAACTACGCTTCCACGGAACTGGTCATCCAATCATTGGCGGGTGATCCGTGGGTGTACGGCGACGATGAACGCGCCCCCGCGATGGTGCCCGGCGAGGCCACCGCCCGCATCGGCTCCATGCACCTCGTCTACGGCATCCTGCTTGCGCTGCGCGAGCGGCGATGGTCCACGCGCGGTCAACACGTCGACGTGTCGCGGCAGGACATCGGCGTCTGGCAGCTGGTGAGCGGCAGCATCTCCCGCGTCGGGCTGCGGAATGAGGTCTTCCGCCGCCCCGGCAAGGCGTCCACCGGCATCGGCAGCATCTATCACTGCGCGGACGGCGTCATCCAGTTCTTCCCGTCCACCAATGCGCAGTTCCGCGGCCTGGTCACAGGCTGGATGCAGGACTCCACCTTCGACGACGAGGCATGGGACGACACGAACTTCCGCCGCGACAACTACGACATCATCGATGTGGCCATGAGAGAGTTCATGGGCAAGCTGACCGCCGCCGAGATCGAGGAACAGGCGGCTATCCATGACGTGCCCATGGCGCGCCTGTCCACGATGGCGGAGTTCGTGGAGCATCCACACACCGTCGCCCGCAAATTCATAGTAGATACCACCCATCCCGTTGTTGGCGACTACCGCGCCCCCGGCCCGCCGTACAGGTTCAGCGGCACGCCGTGGGCGATTACCCGCCATGCGCCGCGCGTCGATGAGCACGGCGAGGAACTGCGGGAAATGATCGCGGGGCTGTCATCCACACCGGCGGACCTGGCGAAATATGTCGCGCGGCGGCACGATCGGCGCAAGCAGCCGCTGGAGGGAATACGCATCGCCGACCTGAGCCGCGTCTTTGCCGGGCCGTTCGGCACGATGCTGCTGGGATTCCACGGCGCGGAGGTCATCCGCATCGAGTCGGAGGACCTGCCCGCGTTCCGGATGCCGATGCAGCCGAACTACCCGGAACTGAACCGCAACAAGCAGTGCGTGACCATTGATATGCGCTCCAAGAAGGGGCAGGAACTCATCAAGGGCATCGTCGCGCAATCGGATGTCGTGTTTGAGAATTTCCGCCCCACCGTCATGGAGCGCATGGGGCTTTCCTACGAAGAATTGCGCAAGGTTCGACCGAACGTGATTATGGCATCTATGTCAGGGTACGGTATGGACGGCCCGATGCGTGACCGTCCTGCGTTCGGCCAGCTTCTGATGGCGTTCGGGGGCTTGTCCTACATGTGGGGACATCCCGAGAGCGACATCGATACCCGCCCCAAGAATGCGTATTCCGACTTCACGCTCGGCGCGCAGGCGGCCATGGCCGTGATGATGGCGCTGGAACACCGCGATCAGACCGGCGAGGGGCAGCACATCGAGAGTTCCCACGTTGAAGGCCTGGCCGCGCTGCTGGGGCCGGAGATGCTGAGCTACCTCATCAACGGGATCAGCCCGCAGCCGCGCGGCAACGCTAGCGACATCTACGCCCCCCACGGCGTCTACCCCTGCCAGGGCTTTGATGCGTGGGTGTCAATCGCCGTCGAAAACGATGAGCAGTGGAACAAGCTGGTTGCGGTGATGGACGATCCGACGTGGGCGAGTGACGGCAAGTTTGCTACTCAGGAGAACCGTCTTGCCAACCGCGCCGAACTCGATGAGCGGCTGAGCGAATGGACATCAACTCGCTGGGCCGGGCAGATTCAAGTCGCGCTGCAGGCCGTCGGCGTGCCGTGCGGTGCGGTGCAGAACCCGCTTGATCTCCTCAAGGATCCTCAGCTAGAGCATCGTGGCACCATTGTGACGGCGCACCACGACCCCGACTGGTGGGGCACGATGCAGCATCCCGGCGTCTCCCTGCACCTGAGCGCCACGCCCGGCTGGGCAACGGACTCAACCCCCGGCCTCGGCCAGGACAACGACCGCGTCTTCAAGCAGCTGCTCGGCCTCACCTCCACAGAGATAGAGTCCCTCACAGCGGAGGGCGTCTTGAGGTAGGGAGAAGCAATCCGTTATGGCTGCGCGCTCAGTTCGGACGCTTACCATATAATTCACTGAGACAATGACCACCCCAGAATTTCGTCCCCTACCGTACTGGGTCCGAATTCACCTCCCCAGAGGTTTGTCGGGAGGACTCCGCTTGGTCGAAAAGTCCAACTGGGCTGGAGAAGGAGCACTCTTCCCAAGAAGCGCCTATCCGGATGTCCGCTCTTTGGATGACTTTGACTTCAATCGAACCGGAGTCTACATGTTGTGGGAACCAGCCGAGACCGGGGATTTGCCTCGTGTCTATATCGGGGAGGCAGACCCTCTTAGAAACAGGCTTGACCAACACCTGTCGCAGAAAGATTTTTGGACTAACGCGGTAGCTTTTTCTGCTAAAGACCAGAACCTCAATAAGGCTCATGTGCGCCACATAGAGTCACGGCTAATCGGCCTTGCAAACGAAGCGAAGAGATGCCGACTTGAGAACAGCAACACCCCCAGACCACCCTCACTTTCGCCCGCCGACAGGACACAGGCAGATGCATATCTTTCGGACATGATGCTCTGCTTGCCTGTTCTGGGTGTCGATTTCTTTGAAAAACCCGAGGCACCACCGAAACCCCATCAAGTGCTAGCGCTTAGAGTCGGGGAAACTGCGGCGAGTGGCTACGAGCAAGGCGATGGCTTCGTTGTAAGGGCCGGTTCTATGGCGAGAAAAGAAGAAACTCGCCATATACACAGGTATATGTCGAAACTTCGCAGAACTCTTGTCGAGCAAGAAATTCTCTACGACATGGGTGACCATTACGAGTTCAAGGCGGACTATAGCTTCGGATCGCCATCAACTGCAGCTGGAGTAATACTTGGGCGTCCAACGAATGGCCGAACTGACTGGAAGGACAGTGATGGCCGCACCCTAAAGCAGATTCAGGAAGCCAGCATCCAGTCTGAGTAAGACGGCTCAGCCCACGCCGAAACTAAAGCATTCAACAGGAGACCCCCACCATGCCCCAAATTGAGTTCTACCACTGGACGACTTGAAACACCTGCAAGACGGCGAAGGCGGCGCTTTCGCAGGCGGGGCACGAGTTTGCCGAGCGTGACTTTTTCAAAGATCGATTCACCAAAGATGAGATCGTCGAGCTTCTGAACGGGGAGCCGCCCAGCGCGTTGTTCAATCCCAGGTCGCAGGCCCTCAAGAAGGCGGGTATCGATCCGGCCTCCCTGAACGAGGACCAGATGCTGGATCTGCTTGTCGAGGAACCCCGCTATTGGCGGCGTCCGGTGGCCGTCATCGACGGCAAGCTCATCGCGGGGGCGAATGCCAAGACGCTGGCGGCGGAGCTAGCTTTGTAAGCAGCCTTAGCCTCTGCGGGGCAGCTCCACCGTTGCGGTGCCGGGGGTGACCTTTTCGCCGTTCTGGTTGGTGATCAACATCTCAAGATCGACGACGTGGCGGCCTTCGTCGTCCATGCGCTTATCCGTCACCTGACCCGTGCAGGTCAGAACGTCGTTCTTGAAGTTGATCCCGCGCAGCTGAGCGTTCAGCGTCAGGATGGCGCCCTCGTCACCTATCCACTTGCGAACGAGCGTGTGCAGATAGGAAACACGGATGCGGCCCTGCCCGATGACTGCCGGCTGGCCGTTCTCCTTCGCGCCCTCGTCGTCCATGTGATACGCCACAAACTCGTCATAGGTAGCCGCCCACCGATTCCAGTTCATCAGGTCCGTCACGCGTTCGAACGGAGGCAACTCCTGACCAACCTCGACATCGTCCCAATAGAGAATCTCAGTTTGCGTCGTCATATCATCGTCCCCGTTGCCGTCACCACGCGATATTCGTGGTGCGGGTCGTCTTGACCACCTCACCGCTCTGCTTTGTCCAGGTTTCCTCCGTGATGTAGAAGAGCATGGCGCCGAGACGGCCGCTGCGCTCATAGAGGTCCGTCGCGGTGATGACGCTGGTGATCTCATCGCCCGGCCGCATCCGTTCGTGGTAGACGGTGTCGACACCCCCAAACAGGAAATTAGGCGGCGCGCCGGGTGGGCGCAGGCTGCGGGCGCTCTCAAGAGCCGCTTGGGCATCGTCGAGATGATCCGGGTGCGGGCCGACGTGCGCCCGTCCAATCATCCACGCGAAGGGGTTGAACTCCTCCGGCGCGATGATGCCGCCCCAGCGTGTCTGCGAGGCGTGCTCCGCGTCCCAATAGATGCGCGGCGGCACTTCGGGCCAATAGATGGAGATGGCGGCGCGGCGGATATCGCTCTCGGAGATGGGCGGCGATGTCAGCGGCGGCGCTTTCGCTCCAACCCATTCGCGCATCGCATCGGTAATCAGGGACTGTCCATCGCCGTTTGTCGTCATGGCCGCCTCCGGCTATAGCTTACACGAGCGCCGTGGGACTCTGGTGATAAGCTCCTACTCAACCATGGTGGCCAGTTCGAGGAGTTTCTTGACCGTTCTCAAGTTTCGGCCTGTGCTGGTAGTTGACAGGCGAGAGTCGATGTAACTGTTCGTGAGCTTGCTGCCGGCGACCCCATTTGGATAATGCGCAAAGACCTCACGGCCCAGTACAGCAAATTCGTCGCCGGGCGAATGATTCGGATCCAGTGCCGCAATGTGCTCAGGGTCTGGGAAATCCGTCAGGAAAAAGATGAGCAGCTTGTTCTCTTCGGCTGGCGTAAAGGGGTTAGCCTGCACAATCTCCTGCAGCTCCCGGACAGTGCGTGTGACCACCGGAATCTGGTAGCCGAACGTATTGAAGATTTCATCGCTGATCAGTGACGGAATCCCTTCCGCAAGCGACGGATCGGCTCGGAAGAGAACGTTCCCGCTCTGGATATACGTCTGAACGTCCTCACATCCCGCCTCTCGAAACATTGCGGCGAGCTGCTTCATGGGAAGCTTGTTCTTCCCACCGACATTGATCCCGCGGAGCAACGCAACATTCATGTCTGTCACGCCGCTCATCACGTCACCGGGCATGTTGGCGAGCCCGCATATCCTCGCCCTGAGGAAAAAGAGGCGTTAGGCCTCTAACCGCTCTTGAGCTCCTTCTCCAGGTTCTTAATAAAATCCTTCATCTGGGAATTGGCCTTGGAGCGGATGAACGGCTGCCCCATGGTGCCGAGCTTGCCCATGAACTGGATATCGGTCGCCACTGTCAGGGTGGAGCTGTCCGCGCCACCCTCGGCGATTGACGCGTCAACGATGACCCGCAGTCCGCCGCCCGCGAGCGCCTTCGCGTTTCCCTCGATGCGCCACGTATAGTCCTCGGCGTTCTGTGTCGTGGTTAGTTCACCGTCCAGGCTGATCTTCATCGGGCCGACGCGCGTCTCCATCTTGCCGGAATACGTATTCGGGCCTGTTTCGACGACATTGCTTACGCCCGGAATCAGCCCGGCTGCGCGCGGTACGTCCTCAAGAAGGCTCCACACGGCTTCCCGTGAAGCCCCCACTTTGGACTCCTGTTCAATCTTCATATGTTCCGTTGTTCCCTTCCCGTTGGCAGCTATTCCAGCCCAAGTACGCGAGTCAGCGCGCGGCGCGTGAACACCACGGCCATGTCCGTCTTGTACTCCGCGGAGCCGCGGAAGTCCGGTGTCGGCGCGCAGAGATCGCGAACCGTCTCGGCTGCTTCACGCACCAGGTCCGCCGTCGGCTCCTTGCCCACCAGCACGCCCGCGACGGTGTCTGCATAGACTGCCGTCGAATTGACAGCGCCAAGCCCGACGCGCACGTCCGTGACAACGCCGCCGTCAACGACGCCGAGCGCGGAGACCGCGACCGTCGGATAGTCGTCCGCCGTGCGTGGCAGGAACTTGATGTACGTGGTCTTGGCATTGGCCGGAGCGGCCGGGACGGTGATGCCCGTCACGATCTCGCCCTCCTCAACACCCGTCGTGTAATAGTCCACGAACCAGCCGTCGCGCACCTTGACCGTTCGCTCGCCATCCTTGGAAGCGACGTGAACGCTCGCATCGAGTACCAGCAGCGTGGGTGGCGGATCTTGTGCCGGGTCGCCGTGAGCGACGCCGCCGCCCACCGTTGCCGCGTTGCGCACGCGGACCGTCGCGACCTCACCGTATGTCTCGGTCAGGAGTGGATTGTTCTCTTCGACGACGCTTGACGTAGCCACTTCCTGCTGCGTCGTGCGGCCACCAATCTGCAGGCCCTCGCCCGTTGAGCGGATGTAACTGAGGCCGTCGATGTTCTGCAGGCTGACCAGGTGGTCAACGTAGATGAGGTCCTGCTTCATCATGTTGATGAGGCCGGTGCCGCCGGAGATGACGCGCGCCTCCTCGCCGTAATCGCTCAGCAGGCTGTGCGCCTCCGCGAGCGTGGAGGGCGTGTGGAACTGAAAATCTCTCATTGTCCGCCCCCTAGTTGCCCAGCCGGATCATTTCGCCGGCCTTCTGAATCGACTCGATGATCTTGTAGTAGCCCGTGCAGCGGCACAGGTTGCCCATCATCCAGCTCTTGATCTCATCCTCCGTGGGATCGGGATTCTGCTGGAGCAGGGCGCGGGAGGCCATGATCTGGCCGGGCGTGCAGATACCGCACTGGAACCCGCCGTAGTTCATGAAGGCTTCTTGCAGCGGATGCAGCTTGTCACCGTCCGCCACACCCTCGATCGTCGTGATCTGAGAGCCGCTGGCCTGCACGGCGAGCAGGATGCACGAGGAGACGATCACGCCGTCCATCTCGACGGTGCAGATGCCGCACACGCCCACGCTGCATGCTTCCTTTGTGCCTGTCAGGCCAAGGTCATATCGAATGAAATCGACGAGTGTCCGCCGTGGCGGGACCTCTGCGGAATACTCCGTGCCATTGATCGTTACCGACACCGGCACGCGAGCGACTGTATCTGTCGTCATCTACTCCTACCCCTCTGTGTGGCTAACCCTTTGGGTGCAACAAACGCAGCGCCTCGTTCGCTCCTTGTCTCGTTCGGGCCTTTACCCCGCGCTCATGCGGCGCATTGATACGGGTGTGGCCGTGGACGCGGAGGCGAACCGACGCTGCAAAGTGATTATAGCAGTGAGTGCATTCCCGTGCCGCAGTGTGTTACAACTCAGAGCAGCATCTTCACCCACGCTCGAAGGCCGCCTGCCAGTAGCACGCCGACGAAACACGCTCAGACAAGGAGGGGATAGGTCATGTCTGCCTATTTGATAGCCGATGTAGAGATTACGGATGAAAGTCTCTATGCGCAGTTTCGTGAACGGATGACGCCTACTCTCGAAGCCTATAGCGGTAGGTTCATCGCGCGTGGGGGCGAGATTAATGTCATCGACGGCTCCTGGAATCCGAAGCGTCTGGCCATCGTGGCATTCGACAGCATGGAGCAAGCACGTTCATGGTTGACCTCGTCGGAATTCAAAGATCTCGACGGTATTCGCAACAGTTCTTCCAACATCAATCTCGTGCTTGTCGAAGGCGTTTAGCGGCATCAGGGCACAATCCGTAGCAACACCATATGCCCGCTGACGGCATTGCGCTGATCAGTGACCGTGGCCATCATTTGATCGGTGAGTGCACTCACGTCCCGCAGTGTGATACAACTCAGGGCAGTGTTGTTGCCAAACGCCGGTGCTCGCCCAGGGCTGAAGGCCGCGCGACGGCGCCACCACGGCGAGCAATATCCGGGCAAGGAGGAACCAGGCCATGGCTGCCTATTTGATAACCGATGTTGAGGTTACGGATGAAGATCTCTATGCACAGTTTCGTGAACGGATGACGCCTGCTATCGAATCCTATGGCGGCAAGTTCATAGAACGCGGCGGCGCGATAGAGGTCATTGACGGGTCATGGACGCCGACTCGTCTCGCCATCGTGGAATTCGCCACCATGGAGCAGGCCCATGCATGGTTGGACTCGGCTGAGAACCATGCGCTCGATGAGATTCGCAACAGGTCCTCCAGGATCAACATGGTGCTGGTCGAAGGGGTCTAAAGAACCTCGTAGGCCCACATCTCGTGCCAGACGTCCGGCTCGCCGTTGGGCATCGGTTGGAAGGGCGCGCTGCGCTCGAGCAGCCTCCACTTGCCCTCCGCTTCTAGCGCGGACTGCTTCACGTCAAACCCGGCATCCGTGTAATAGTCCGTCCGGATTGAGAAGACCACAGGCCCGCCCGTCTTCGTGACGCGGATCAGCTCATCCAGCCCCTCCGGCGTCGCGTGAGCGTAGGTGAACACTCCAACGCACGTTGTTCCGGCGAAGCCGCCGGTCTCAAGAGGCAGCGTCTTGCCAAGCTCCCCGATGATGAATTCCTCGTAGACGCCCTTCTCCTTAGCCGTCTCCAGCATCCCGGTTGACATGTCCAGTGCTGTTATGCGCGTAAAGTCACGCTGGGCAAGCTCCACACCGACCATGCCCGTGCCGGCCCCCGCGTCTAGCACCATAGCCGACTTGTCTGGCACGTATTTCGCCAACAGTTCTGCGCCGGCCCTTGGTGAAAGGAATCCCAACGCTGTAAGGTCCGCGTCATACTCCGATGCCCATTCGTCATATTCGGTTCTGAGCTCGTCGTTGTCCTTCACGCCGTGAATTCGCTGTAGGCGTTCCGTTTGTGCTTTGTCGCTTGCCATACTCAAACTCCTGACCGCGTTGGGTTCACACTCCTGCGGCGAGGTCAAAGCGGTCCAGGTTCATCACCTTGTCCCACGCGGCGACAAAGTCGCTCACGAGCTTGTCCTGGCCATCGTCGCTGCCATACACCTCGCAGATGGTGCGAAGTTCGGAGTTGGAGCCGAAGATTAGATCAACCCTCGTTGCTGTCCACTTGAGGTCGCCCGTTTGCCGGTCTCGCCCCTCGTAGACGCCCTCGGACGCCGCAGATGCCTGCCATTCGGTGTCCATATCGAGCAGGTTGACGAAGAAGTCATTGGTCAACGACTCCGGCCTCTCCGTAAAGACCCCGTGCTGTGATTGCCCGGTGTTGACATTCAGCACACGGAGGCCGCCGACCAACGCCGCCATTTCCGGTGGGGTCAGGGTCAACAGGTATGCCCGCTCAACCAGCAGTTCCTCTGCTGTCTCATTCCGTCCGGCTTGGAGGTGGTTGCGGAAGCCGTCAAAGGTGGGCTCAAGCACCGCGAACGACTCGACGTCTGTCCACTCCTCCGCCGCGTCCGTGCGGCCCGGCGTGAACGGCACCGCGATGTCATGCCCCGCGTTGCGAGCCGCCTGCTCGACACCCGCGCATCCTGCAAGGACGATCAGGTCTGCCAGCGAGACGCTTGTGCCGCCAGTTTGCGCGCCGTTGAATTCCGCCCGAATCTGCTCCAGTGTTTCCAGCACACCGGCCAAATCAGCGGGGTTGTTGACCGCCCAGTCCTTCTGCGGAGCGAGGCGGATGCGGGCACCGTTTGCGCCGCCGCGCTTGTCCGTGCCGCGGAACGTCGCCGCGGACGCCCATGCAGTCGAGACCAGCTGCGAGACGCTCAGCCCCGATGCAAGGACGCGGGCCTTGAGGTCTACGATCTCCTGAATACCTGGTACCTCATGGTCGACTGCGGGTACCGGATCCTGCCAGAGCAGCGGCTCGGCGGGCGCCAGCGGCCCCAGATAGCGAGTTCTGGGCCCCATGTCGCGATGGATCAGCTTGAACCACGCTCTGGCGAAAGCATCCTCAAGCTCAGCCGGATTCTCAAGAAAGCGCCTTGAAATCCGCGCATAGTCCGGGTCGGCGGTGAGCGCGAGATCCGTTGCCAGCATCATCGGCGCGTGTGTCCTGGCCGGATCATGGGCGTCCGGCACTGTGGCGACGGCGGCGGCGTTCTTGGGCGTGAATTGCGATTTGCCCGCCGGGCTGGTTGTCAGCTCCCACTCAAGGTTGTGCAGGTTCTCAAGGAAGTTGTTGTCCCAGGCGACCGGGTTGGTGGTCCATACGCCCTCCAGCCCGCTGGTGAACGAGTCGACGCCCTTACCGCTGCCGTAGTTGTTCTTCCAGCCGAAGCCTTGCTCTTCGATGGCGGCGGCCTCCGGGTCAGGGCCGACGTGTTCCTCCGGTACGGCTCCGTGGGTCTTGCCGAAGGTATGGCCGCCTGCGATCAGGGCAACTGTCTCCTCATCGTTCATGGCCATGCGGGCAAAGGTCTGTCGGATGAACTTTGCGGCTTCAAGGGGGTCCGGGTTGCCGCCCGGCCCCTCCGGGTTCACATAGATAAGACCCATGTGGTCCGCGCCAAGCGGCTCTGCTAAGGTGCCGTCGTCGCTGTGACGCTCATCGCCCAGCCATGTTCCCTCCGGCCCCCAATAGGTTTCATCTGCCTCCCAGGCATCCGTCCGCCCGAACGCGAACCCCATGGTCTTGAAGCCCATTGATTCCAGGGCGCAGTTGCCGGTAAAGATGATCAGGTCCGCCCACGAGATTTTACGGCCGTACTTCTGCTTGATTGGCCAGAGAAGGCGGCGCGCCTTGTCCAGGCTCGCGTTGTCCGGCCAGCTATTGAGGGGCGCCAGACGCTGATAGCCGGAGCCGCCGCCGCCGCGCCCGTCGCTGATGCGATAGGTTCCTGCCGCGTGCCAGCTCATCCGGATGAAAAGCGGCCCATAGTGCCCGTAGTCGGCAGGCCACCAGTCCTGCGACGTCGTCATCACCTGCTCGATGTCACGTTTCAGGGCATCGACGTCCAGTGATTTCAACTCCTCGGCGTAGTCGAAGTCCTCACCCATCGGGTCTGAAACGGGCGACTCCTGCCGAAGTGGTTTGAGGCTAAGCTGATCCGGCCACCAATACTGATTGGTACTCACTGTATCTCTCCTTTATCGGGGGTAGTCAAAAAGTAGCAGTTTCCTGTTTGCGGGGACAATGTCATGGAGCCAATCTGCCCCAATTGAGACTTGGCCGGTGAGGTGGCAAGGCGGGGCGTCGATTGAGGCTGGTGAGCTTGCTGTGAGAGATTGGTGGGGCATCCTGGACTCGAACCAGGGACCTCAGTCTTATCAGGACTGCGCTCTAACCACCTGAGCTAATGCCCCTCACCATCGACACGCTCCCAGAGGGCAGGCGTGATAGACGTGCCGACGAGGGTCTTAGCTACACCCCACGCTCCGGCGCGTAACGCCTATTGTATCCCGCGAACGGACTATCGTCATGCGGGCTGGGCCATCTCAGCCAAGGTGGATGATCTCCAAGTCACCCCACTTTCCCTGCAGGTACTCGGCGACAAGGCGGCGATGGCACTGATCTGCCGTTTCCTCGCTGCAGAGGAGGCAGGTGTTGTCAATTACGTCTCTGATAGGCAGGTCTTCCACGCGCCGTTCGGCCATCAGAGCCAGGAATTGCGACTCGTAGTCGTCCCAAGTGATTGCACGGTCTCGATAGGCTTTGAGCAGTTCCTGCGTCGGCGCGAGGTCCGGCATGTGTTCATACCCCACGCTGCAGACCTCTCGCAAAAAGTAGGCAAGATCGTCCCGCTTGGTGAACCCGGCGAGCTGAGAAACGTTATTCAGTCGTACATCGATGATACGCTCTACGCCGGAAGCGCGCAGTAGTTCAAAGAATGATTCTGCTGATTTCTTTGTGAAACCGAGGGTGTAGATGCGCAAGACCCGCCTCAGTGAGCCTTCGCATAGTCGGCACGCTCTTCGGCGACATAGGCGACGCGGCGGGCCTGCTGGCGAATCGCGTCGGCGATGACATCCTCCCGGGTGCGAAAGAGATCCGGTTGAGGCGGAAGGCCAAGCGATTCCAGCAGCCGATCCATCAACTCTTCTTGGCTCTCCACACTACCGTCGAACAGGATGTGCCGCACGTCCACGCCCTGCTCCGTTAGCGCCCGCGCAACCAGCAGTGCCCGGTGGCACTCAAGCGGATCTCTCTCCATGCAGAGCAGCGCGATTCGGCGCTCGTCCGCCTGACGAATGAGACTGGCAATGGCGTCGCTAAAGTTATCGGCCATCGCGGCACGTTCATAGGATACGCGGCCATCCTCTTCGTAGGCGGAGCGATCATTTGGCCGCCCACCGAGCTCCCGGCCCATATATGCGTAGTCGATCCCCGCCCGTTCCAGCATGGGTTCCAGGTTATCGGGGTTGAAGTGAGGCACCCAGCGGCTGCGTGGAGCAGAGCGCACGTCCACGACCATGTTGACGCCGTTGTCCGCAAGGAGAGCGACGAAATCATCTATGGAATGATCCGAGTGCCCAATCGTGAAGATCGGATACTCCGTTGCAGTCATATCACGCACCTCTCTCTTATGCCTCGATTATGGCCGCAATGAGCTTGTAATGGTAATCCGGCTCATGCTCAACAGGGCGAAACGGCTCGCCGACAGTCACGGTGAGATAAGACTTGCCTAGTCGGTATTTTCCGGGCCGCACCTCCGAATACCGTTCCTCATACTCGATGTCTGTGATGCGGAGGTCGTACATATCCCCGGCGTGGGTAAACAATCCGCGAAGCTGCCTTCTAACCGTCCCCGCGTCATCCTTCCGTTCAGTCACGGTAATATCCAACGATGGAACGCTTATGAACCGCGCGGAATCTTGAAGAGTCTGCTCGGCATCGTATGGAAAGCGGTCGTTCTTTCCTTGCGCGGTGTGGTGGCCGTTCTGCCAGAGCGGCGCGGGCGCGTCGAGCCATCTCTCGATGTTGGCCTTATCCCCGACGCGAAGCTTTGTCCACGGCTCCGGCGCCAGTAACCAATTCTCGGGCTGATAGGGCAGCGGCATCGGTTCCAGCAACGGGACTTCGATCACGTCCAGCAGCTGTGGCAGTGACTCGTCCTCGAAGCACATCTCGTCGGGCATCACTTCTCCCTTCCCGTAGTCGCTCACGGGCCTTACCCACGCGAGTGTACGGTCAGGAAGAATCTCCTTGCCCACGACGCACCTGCCACCATATTTGCGCGAATTCGCCAAGCAGAGAATCTGTTTGTGGATGGCAGTACTCACTTGTCCTCCCAGTACGATTTAGAACAAGTGTATCACAGCATCACTCCCCCCGCTTGGCCTCTTCCCAAAGAGCGTCCATCTGCTCCAATGACAGCGCCGAAAAATTTTCGCCGCGGTTGCGGGCCGTGTCCTCCATAGCGCGGAAACGATTCACGAACCGGCGGTTAGCATGCCGCAGGGCTGTCTCCGCGTCGATGTCCATCCACCGTGCCAGGTTCACAAGGCTGAACAGCAGGTCACCGAGTTCCCACTCCAACGCGGCGCGTGACTCATCTGTCTTCTCATCTCCCGCCGCCGCATGGGCCTCCGCGAGTTCCCCGGCCTCCTCAGCTACCTTCTCGAGGACGCCGCTCACGCTTGGCCAATCAAACCCGACGTTGGCTGCCCGTCCCTGAGCCCGCTGCGCGTAGGTCAGTGCCGGCAGGTTTGCGGGAACGCCCTCCATCAGTGACGCCCCTTGCCGTTCTTCGCTCTTGAGCACCTCCCATCGCGCGGCCACCTCCTCCGCCGTGTGCGCCTCGGCATCCCCGAAAACATGCGGGTGGCGCCGGATGAGTTTGTTGACAAGGCCCTCAATCACGTCGTTGACGGAGAATGCTCCCTCTTCCGAGGCGATTTCACTGTGGAGCATGACCTGCAAAAGGATGTCTCCGAGCTCCTCGCGCAGCCCGGGCAGAGAGTTGGCATCGATCTGCTCAACGGCTTCATAGGTCTCTTCGATGAGGAACGGCGTCAACGATTGATGCGTCTGCTCGCGATCCCATGGGCAGCCGTCCGGCGCGCGGAGGCGGGCAACGATGTCAACCAGCGTCTGGAACTCGCGGTTGTTCTGTCCGATGGCATCGTTTGCGTTGACCACGTGTCACCCCCGTTCACCCTGAGCTTGTCGAAGGGTCGCCCCGCGCTCCACCAGCATAGGCGTGCCGGCTGAGCACCGTCACGCCTGCCCATTCTTGCCCGCCCTACAGGCCGTTGCTAGACTGGATAGTCGGCAAATGCGCCACTGTGCGCGGCCCCGTGGTGGGTGTGGCCTAGCAGGTTTAAGGCACCAGGTTGTGGCCCTGGAGATCGTGGGTTCGAATCCCATCACCCACCCTTTTTCATGACAGCGAGCGTGACCTCACATATCTGCGGCGCTCGTGTAGCGTGGCGGGCGCGGCGACCGCAGGAACAGGATCAAGATCGCGGACACGGCAAAGAACGCGATGAAGATCAGGAACGCTGGCCGATACGATCCCAGTTGATCGTGGATGAAGTTCATCACGATGGGGCCTGTCGCGCCAAAGCCGAACGTAATCACAAAACCCATGGAGCGCACGGTTCCGAGGCTCAGTCGCCCAAATGAGTTTGCCCACAGCACCTCCTGCGTAACACCCAGGCTTGTAATACCCATTCCGTAGACGATCAGCGCCGGAAACAGGAAATACACCTTATCCGCGAACAGGAAAAGGATGCAGCCGATTGTTTGGAGTATGAACGGCAGCGCCCTGACGGGGCCGATGCTAACCCGCTCGGCTACAAGGCCAACAGCCGGCAGCGTAACCGCCATCACGATGGCGCGCGTCGTTAGAGCCGCTGCAACAAGGGCTTCCTCATAGCCCAGGTCCTGCACATACGGGGCGAGCGAGATATTGATCCCCTGAAAGGCCAGGCTGGATATTGCGAAACATCCTGCGATCAGCCAGAAAGCCGGCGCCCTAAGGGCCTCTACGCGCGTCCAGACCGGCTCCGGCGTGGTCGTCCGCGCCGACGGAGAGGATTCAGCCTCTCCCTGCCCGCGCAGCACTGTGGTTGGAGGGGGATTCTGCGAGGAGTCCTCGTCGTCGCCATCCGGCCTCAATCCCATGTCCTCCGGCCTGCGCCGAATGAGCACCGTTGAGGGTATAAGGACAACGACCCATGTGACGATGGCGAAGATCCAGAACATCTCCCGCCAGCCGAGTTCCTCGATGACGTAGACCGCAACCGGAATCATGATGACGTTGCTGATGCTGGCGCCCATGGTTGAAATGCCGAGGGCGCGCCCGCGCTGCCGGATGAACCAGTTGTTGATGACCACGCTGGTGACGAGGTTGCCCATCAGCGTGAACCCGATGGCAGCGACGAATCCCCGCACGAAGTAGAACTGCCAAAGTGAGTCGATGAGTTCCACCTCGATCAGTGTCCCATCGATCATGGTCACGCCGATCAACGCCAGGCCGGCGATGATCGCGCCAACAGGGAGCAGCGTGCGCCCGCCGAAACGGTCCACCAGCGGGCCGATGAGCGGAGCAGTCGCCGCCTCAACGACCCGGGAGATGGTTTGAACGGTGGCTATCTGGGTCCGAGACCAGCCGAATTCCGCCGTCAGCGGCTTGAAGAACAGCCCGAGAGTGGAGGAGAACTGCTCCGCATAGGCAAGGTGCGCCATGAAAGACGCGGCGACAATGTTCCAGCCATAGAAATAGCGACCCCGCCTCCACTGACGAGGCCGCTGGCCGCTATCGCTCTCGCCGTTCGCCCTCTCCAACACCACCCCCCACCCATGCGCGAGTCTTGATTATCGCGCGAGAGAGGCGGTGGCGTCATGCGCAGAGGTCGACAAGTCTTACCGTCGCCGCCCCAGCAGTCGAGTCAACTCTGCCATAGTCGGATTGGCCGACGATGTGGCTCGTGGGAGATTCTCAAACCTCTCAACAAGCTCAGTCTCTGATGTCTGTTGGGGCCAGTCAAGGTTTACCTTAAGCTGACCTTCATTCAGTCGCACAGCGTCCATCCTCACCAAATCGAAGATGTCTCTAATCCGTGCCCTGAATCCGTATTGGAGATGGAGGTAGTTGTGCTCAATTTGACGGAACAACTCTATGAACTCCATCCCACCGGAATCAAGCAGGACGTTTAGAATGTGCAGTTGCCGTTCAGCTAAAACACGCTTTCGAGGGCTTCGGAGGCGGCTATACAACGAACGGGCGAATTCCCGGAATAGCACTCGTTTGCTCTGATCAGTTATGTCGTTTGCGAGCGCATTGCAACGGTCCGATATTGCTTGCAGAGCGAACGTCAGGACCGGCGTGAGATCGTGACCGTGGGCCCTAGATTCATAAAGTGCGGCAAGATATTCGGACTGATGCTCGTAGTAGTAGTTTGAGAGGCTAACCATCACCATGTCATTGACACCAGCCTCGCGCAGCATGAACGCCTCGAGGGCTCTGGCCGTCCGACCATTGCCGTCTCCGAATGGGTGCATCGCGCCAAGGTGATAGTGCAATGCTACCGCCTGCACAATGCGGTCATGCCGCTGAAACTCACTAGCGATTGCCCCGCACAGTTGCTCAAAGGCCGCTGCTACAGGGTCGCCGCCCTCTGCTCCCCGACACCGGGGATCGCCAAACGTCACATTGTTGTCGAGGCGGCGCAGTGCTCCAGGCTCGCAGTGATCATCATCGCAGCCGGTGACGACACGGCGGTGAATACCCAGAATAAGGTCGGCGGTGACTGGACGGTCGGCTGGCTGTTCCCGCATCCATGTGTACGTATCGCTGGCGGCCCTCAGTTGGCGCTGGGAGTGAGTCAACCCTGCCCAGGCATCGTCAGGCGCTGTTAGAGCTTCTTCCTGCTCTCGTGGCGTGAATTGCGCTCCCTCAATACGTGTAGTGCCCACAGCTTCAAGCCGCAACTGCTCCCTATGAGCCTCGGCAATCCACTGGGGCAGGTAGGGAAGTCTGCTCAGAACTTGCGCGGCCGTCTTGGCCTCAACGAGTGGTCCTGCCACGGCCTCAACGTCGTAGCGAATCCACTGTTTAGGCAGGATGTATTGGCTGACTGTTTGCGAACTCATCGTTGTTCTATTCTCGCTCTATTTCGCGTTCGTTTCAAGTTCGTTTCTCGTTTTTAGATTCATATTTGACCGTTTATGGAGACTCCGTTTCCAGTTCATTTCTGTCTCATTTCACGTTCGTTTACGCTTTTGTTGTGCTTTTGCTCGTATTAGTCGGCTTCAGGTGGAGTCTTTGCCTGGCGCGGCGAAGTGTAAATTCAGTCCTGCTGCCCACTGCGGTCTCGTCCGCTCCGTCTCCGCCTCCTGCGGCGGCGAGGGCGGCGATCTTGCGGCGGAGAGTCACCCGTCTCCTCTGCGTCCGCAGGTTCCGGCTCGTTCGCCGTTTCAGGGTCGTCCGGGGATTCAGCGTCAGGCTGCGGGAAGAGGGAGGCCGTGCGGCCATATTCATCTTCTTGCTCTTCAAATTCCTCAGCGTGCGTCGGTGGCATCTGCTGTGCGAGGATTCCTCGGCCCGAGATGAATCGCCGCGCGCCGCCGATGGCGAACGAGAGCAGCAGAATCAACAGCGCAATGCGGAACGGTCCCTGTGCCGCCCCGAAGAACGTGGATAAATCTTCGGGCACGTCGTCGCGTGAGCCCGGCACTAGGACACCCGCCGCGATGCCGGAGACAAGCACAACGGCCCCCAGTGCCCCCAGCGCCTGTGGAACTTGCCCACGATTCCACAAGAGGATGGAGGCAGCGATCAACGCCCCTTGTCCCAGGGCCACTAGCGCCCGCGATGTCTCGATGTCCGTTCTTGCGCCGCTCTCGGGCGGGAGCAGGATGATGGGCAGCGCCAGGTATGCCCCAGCCAGGTACAGGCCGGCGAAGAACGCGCTGTCACCCCAACTGCGGGTGGCGATCGCGCCGCCGATGACTGCTGCGAGAATTGGGCCGCCCAGCGTCGCAATTCCCACCGCCACGTTGAACTCCCCGTCCTCCGGGGCAAGAAGCGCCCACAACAGCGCCTGCGTGCCGACGATTCCCATCGCCATCCACGGATAACCCCACCGGGGGGCGCCGCGCGTCGCAAGCAGCAGGGCGACGGCCATGGCGATGCCCGTGGTGAATAGATAGGGCGGGGACGAGTTCAGCCTGCCGCCCACCGACATCGTCCACACGATGCCGGTCAACGCCCCGACAAGAATCAGGATGATGGGCGCGATTTCCCGCAGCATGGACTGTACGGGCGTGCGCGTCGGCGGGGGTACCATTGGCCTGTTCATCGTCAGTTACAATAGCAGGCGCGGCATAGTGCGCATCGGCAGGAGTTTCCCCCTAAGTGCAATCTTCGCGTCTCATCGCGCTCTTGAATCAACAGCGAGCCGTCGTTTACGTCGGCCTCGCAACGTTTTTGTTCACGCTTGGGCAGGGAATCGCTGTTCTCACCGCCGTACCCCTTTACGGCGATGCGATTGGTCTGACGAGCACCCACATAGGGTTTGCCGTGTTTGCCTTTGCTCTTGCTCGTGTCCTTACCAATGTGCCCTCGGCAATGGTCTCAGACCGAATCGGCCGGCGCTGGATCCTGATTGCCGGCGCGCTGATTGCCGCGACCGGGAATGTCCTCTCGGCATTCGCAGGCTCGCTCGTGACCTTCATCATTTTCCGTTTTATCGCGGGCATCGGTTCGAGCGCCTTCATCACTGTCGGGATTGCCACCACGGTTGACCTCAGCACCCCGGCCAATAGGGCCCGCCTTCTGAGTGTGTTTCAGTGGAGCTTCATCGCAGGCATCACGTTGGGGCCATTGGTTGGTGGCTTTGTTGCCCAATTTCTGGGAGTTCGTGTGCCGTTCTACGTGGTCGGTCTTGTCGCAGTGATGAGCGCCTTGTGGACGATGCGAATGGTGCCGGAAACACGTGGCCGCCAGGTGGCGCAAAGCTCAGTGAATCAGCCTCAGGCTGCGCCCTCACCTCGGTTGAATCGCTACGCCTTCATGTTGAGCAGAGGCTACCTGCTGGTCATGCTCATTTTCATCGCTGCGTTCTTTGTCCGCGGCGGCGGGTATTTCACCCTGTTTCCCCTCATAGCCAAGAATGACCTGGGGTTGACGGAGGGTTTCGTTGGCATCATGCAAACCCTTCCTGCCATCGCATCTCTGGTCATTCTCCCATTCGTGGGGGCGATATCCGATCGCTACGGTCGGAAGAGCGTCATCGTGCCAGGCATGGCGCTCTACCTCATGTGTCTGGTCATCCTCGGTTACAGCGCGTCGGCGCTCCTCATCTCTGCAGCCGTTGTCTTCGCCATCGGCATCTTTGTTTTCGGCATCGCGCAGGGGATGGAAGGGCCTGTCCCAATCGCGTATGTGGCGGACGTCAGCCCAACGGATAGCCAGGCGACTGCGCAGGGTATGGCCAGAACGGTCGGCGATGTCGCGCTGATGGTTGGCGGGCCGCTGCTCGGTTTCGTGAGCGATACGTGGGGTAGCACGGAAGCGCTTTATGGGACGGCCGTTGTCGTGGGCGTCTTCATGCTGATCTTCTGGGTCTTTGCCCGCGAAACGGCGGGACGGCGAGCGCGGCAGGCCAGTTAGTCCTGATTGCGAACCGCACAGTTCAATCAAACCTGATCGCGAACTTCAAAAAATCTTGTCCCTTTTACACCGCGTTTGCTATCATCCCTTTTGGCTAAGGCTTCAAGCCACGTCCGGGTGGGGGACGGGCGGTGGCCGAACACACATCCCCCGCAGTTAGTACTCTGGACGCTATTCATCTTTTTGCTTGGAGGAAACCCGCAGATGCACCTTGTCATGGATGGGTACGGGGCTGACGCCCACAGGCTGCAGGACGAGTCACTCGTCCGCGAGCTGCTGGACATTTACCCCGACGCCATCGGGATGACCAAGATCTCCGAGCCGTTGGTGCATCGCTACACGGACGGCAAGGTCCCCGTTGATTGGGGCGTGTCCGGCTTCGTGCTCATCGCCGAAAGCCACATCAGCGTCCACACCTTCCCTGATCGCGGCTACCTGAACGTGGACATCTTCTCCTGCAAGCCGTTCGATGCCGAACTCGCCGTCGCTGAGCTTCGCGGGCGTTTCGGCATCACCGAGGTCAGGATGCAGGTGCTGGACCGAGGCCTCGAGGAGTTTCCGGACAAGCAGGCGGGGCTTGAACTGAGCGGCGCGGGCGCGTCAGCGGTTCCCTCGTCTGTCTGAACGCTCATCAGCGCCTGAGAGGCGCAACAACGCGCGCTGACTGACCTCAATGAATTTTCTTCCGGACGGCAGCGCATTTCCCTGGAGCTTTGCGTCCCTCGACGGCGATGATGCCGGCTTCGACAAGGCCGCTGCTGCAATCCTCCCCGTTCCCTATGACGGCACCGTGTCCTACCGCAGCGGCGCGCGCGACGGTCCGCAGGCCATCATCGAGGCGTCCCGCTACCTGGAACTCTATGAGCCTGACCTCGACCTGGAGCCCGCGCAGTGGGGCATTGCGACACTCCCGGCGTTAGAACCGGACGTCTCCGGCCCGGAGGCCAACATCGTTCGTGTCGAGCAGGTCGTTGGAGCATTGGCCGACGCGGGCAAGCTGCCCGTCATGCTGGGCGGCGAACACTCGCTCACAATCGGCGCGGTCCGCGCCCTCGCCCAACGGCATCCCGGCCTCTCGATTCTCCAACTCGACGCGCACGCGGACATGCGGGACAGCTACCAGGGCAGTCGCTACAGCCATGCCTGCGTGATGCGGCGCGTACGGGAGATCGTTGGGAGCGGCAGCGTTCTTCAAGCCGGCATTCGCAGCATCAGCAGCGAGGAGATGCAGCACTTCCGGGATGTAAGCGTTACCGGGATGCACCTTTACACGCCCGGCCAATACAACAATCCCGCCGCCATTGACGAACTGCTGGCGGAATTGGGTGGGACGGTCTATGTGACTGTGGACCTGGACGCTCTGGATCCGTCGATCATGCCCGCCGTCGGCACGCCGGAGCCGGGCGGACTCTCGTGGCAGGAAACGCTCGACATCCTGCGGGCTGTCGCCCAACGCTCACGCGTCATCGGCTTTGACATTATGGAACTCGCCCCGAATGAGGGGCCGACACACGCGGCGTTCACTGCCGCGCGGCTCACCTACAAGCTGATAGGATACGCGCTGGCAGAACGCTGACCGCGGCCTTCATTGGTTCCGCAAAAATGAGGCGTCGGCCGGAGGGCGGCGGCATTCGGCGTGGCCCTCCGGGCCAAACTGCTCTCGTTCGAGGACGATCGCGAAAGTACGATGTTGGTTGGGATCAGCTGCTGGCCAGCGTGACGAGTTCGTCCTCGTTCAGGGACTGTTCCGCGTCTGCGCCGTTGCCATTCCCGTTGCCATTCGTCGTGCCGTTCGTCTTGGCACGGCGCTTCTTGGAGCCGTTGGCCCTCGCGCTGCGCGCGCCGAGGTAGCGCAGACCGTTCTCAACCAGTCCATGCAGCTCCATCGCCTCCTTGTAAAGGTCCTGGATATTCTGCGTCACCTGTTCCAGATTGTTCAGAAGGCGCTCAAGTGACTGCGCGGCGTAGACGTCAGAGTCCTTGATGAGGCGCGCGGCATCGCCTTCGGTCCGCTGCTTCATCCGCTCGACCTCACGCTCCGCATCCAGGATGATCTGCTGCGCCTTCTCTTCAGCCTCTTCAACGATGGCGCTATCCTGAATCGCCTGGCGATGATCCTCTTGCGTCTTGGCCTTCATCTTCTTGGCGAAGACATAAGCCTCGTTGACGATCGACTCGCCTCGCTCGCGGATCTCCTCGGCTTCGCGCAGCTCAGCCGGAGCCGTCGCCCGCATCCGATCGATGATTCGTGCCAGCTCTTCACGATCCAACATGACCCGTCCGGTGCCCGGAACACGGCGCGCATCTTCCGCCATGTCCTCCAGGGCATCAATCATCTCAAGGAACTGCATCAGGTCACCTCCCTGCTTTCGGCGTTCCTTTGCCTCTTTCTCCCGCGCTTTCCTGTCCGTCTGTTGCCCGATCCTCAGAACGGGCGGACTTAACGTGCACTATGTTTGATATTTCTGCCGCAGCGCCTCCGCGACAGCCGGTGAAACGAGGCCGCTGATGTCACCGCCGAGTGAGGCGGCCTCCTTCAATAGACTGGAACTGACGAATGCGTGCTCCGCCGACGTCAGGATGAATACGGTCTCGATCTCCGGATCGAGCTCGTGATTCATCTGCGCTAGTTCCGTCTCCGCCACCAGGTCGTTGGCGTTGCGGAGTCCGCGAATCATCGCCGTGGCGCCGAGTTGTCGGGCGAGATTCACTGTCAGATCGCGCGTATACGTTGTGACGCTGATATTGGGGACGCCGCGCAGGGATGCCTCCGCCAGCGCGACTCGCTCCTCCGTCGAGAAGAGCATCGACTTGCCGACTGTCTGGTCGTAAACGCAGATGGTCAGCTCCTCAAAGAGCTTGGCCGCCCGCTCTGCGATGCCGGCGTGGCCTAGTGTCATGGGGTCAAAGGTCCCCGCATAGATTGCTTTCGTCATGAGACAGTCTCCCTGTCCGATGACGTCACTACTGTTTCTCTCATGAGCAGAGAGACGAGGGTGTCTCCGTAGCGGCGTGTCGCAATCTCGCCGATTGCCAGATCTCCTATATCTGCCGGATTCCTGCTCGACTGCTCCACGACGATGACCGCGTCATCATGCAACAGTCCGTCAGCAGCCAGCAGGGCTTCCAGGGTTGCCGGAATGGCCGCAGAATCATCGTATGGGGGATCCATGAAGACGAGGCCGAACGGCCCCTCAAGCGATGAAAGGGACTGGGCCACGGGCATTGCGAGCACGGTAAGGTTGTCGGCCACGCCGGCACGTTCCGCGTTCTCACGGATAACGGCGCATTCCCGCGCGCCGCGTTCCACACAAACGGCGGACGCCGCGCCGCGGCTCAATGCCTCTATACCCAGGGCGCCTGTCCCTGCGAACAGATCCAACACTCGCCGATCCTTCACCGTTTCCCGCGCTTCCAGCATGGAGAAAATCGCTCCACGCACCCTATCCGTAGTCGGACGGCCATGCCAACCCCGCGGCGCCCGCAATTCAATTCCTCTCGCGAACCCTGCAGTGACTCGCATAGCTTCACTTGAGCCCAAATTTTAGTCTCGGTCTAAAACCAGGTCAATGGAATATATGGTCTATTTCGGATAGCAACGACGCCCATTTATCAAAAACCCTCGGCCCTGCGCGGCCCGTGCGCCCCGAATCGACGCGTTTCGCTATACTCTTTCGCGTGATTGTTTATCATAAAGCCAGCACCTGTATTTGCGGAGAATAATCACGTGTCTCAACGTCGTAGAAACGCGGTAACGGCAAGCGGCGGTAATCGCAGTGGCATCATCATCTTCGCGGCTACCATTGCCGTCATCCTGCTCATCGGGGGTCTACTCGTCCTGCAGGAAGTCTTGCATGAGGAGCCCGGCTACGCCCTGGAAAGCCAGGGGAACTACCATTTGGCAGACATAGCGGAGCCGCACGTGCCGTACAACTCGTCCCCCCCAACCTCCGGCCCTCACATGCCCGCGCTGGCGCCTGGCCAGATATACGACGTCCAGGTGCCGGATGAGGTCCAGATTCACAACCTTGAGGACGGGCACGTCAACGTCCAATACGACTGTCCGGCCGGATGCGCCGAACTTGTCGCCCAACTAACCGCGGTCGTGAGCGAGTACATTGCCGAACCGGAGGGTCGCGTTCTCATGGGGCCCTACAACGGAATCATCGACCCCGTCACAGGTCAGCGGCGTCGCATCGCCCTCACGGCGTGGACGCGGCTGGACACCTTTGATGAGTTTGACGAGGAGCGCATCCGCACGTTCATTGATGCCTACATGGGCATCGATCACCACGTCTACTGAGGCCCAATGCTCGCTCCGGGCGCCTCACGTCGGTCGATACCTGCGGCGACCGCGCATATCCACTTCTCGTAGCGCGCCGCCAAGTTCCGCAACCAGTAAAATCACGAAGCCTGCCACATATATCCAGACCAGCAGGACCACTATTGACGCCAGTGAACCATAGACCGCGTCAAAACTGCCAAAGGTGGTCAGGTAGATCAGGAACAGGTTCTTGATAATCTCAAGGGAGATGCCGGCGATAAACGCGGCTGGAATGCAGTACCGCCACGGAGTGCGGTCGCTTGGCAGCCATCGGTACAGCATCAGCAACCCCGCTATCGCGCCAAAAAGCGACGCGACGCCCAGCACGACCCGCCCGCCGACGTTGACCACACCGGCAAGTGTGCCCAGCCATCCGTCCAGCTCGGCCGTCTCAGCTGCGTGAACCAGAGTTGACATCGCCAATGAAGACAGCAGGAGCGCGCTCACGCTTCCCACGGTGATGACGGACTTGATCCGCACCAGGTGAAACGCGTATGGGTTTGCATTGCCCCACGCCCTGTCCATGAAACGCGCCATCGCGCCGAAGAAATTGCTGCCGGACCACGCGAGCGCCATCAGTGAAATGATGCCGATTGCCCCGCGGGATTGAACTATTGCATCCACGTTGTCGTCGATGAGGTTGGCCTCCAGCGGCACATACCGTGAGACGATCAAGTGGACCTCGTTCACCACCGTCTCAGTGTCCAGCACGAAGCTCAGAACGGTAATGGTGAAGATCAGCAACGGCAGGATTGCGAGGATACCGTAATACCCTACAGCCGCTGCCATATCGCCAACCCCGTGCCTTCCGGCATTCCGAATCATGACGACCGCAACCGCCGTCGGCTTGAAGCTGTCCAGGATGAGGAGGAGGGTATTGGCAAGCCGCCGCCCTCGCGCTACAAGGAAACTAAACACCCCTCCAGCTTAATGGCATCTCCAACTACGGAGCCCTTTATCGCCATGTATCATTAAGTGCGCGTACTGAAGAACCGAAAACCGAAAGAGGTGTGCGGTCATGTTTGCGACGATCGGCAGGAGTTGGCAGCTATTCAAGCTGTGCCTTCACGTCCTCAGTGTTGACAAGGAGCTGATCTTCTTCCCCATCTTCTCGACGATCGGCGTGATCTTCGTGACCTTGACGTTCTTCGGCGTCACCTTCGGCATCGGGTCCTTTGACAGGTTGGAAACCGGGGCATTCAGTGGCCTTGACCTGCTCATGGTGTTCCTCTTCTACGTCGCCTCTTATTTTGTGATTATCTTCTTCAACGCGGCGCTCGTCTTTGCCGCGCATGAACGGTTGGAAGGGGGCGACCCTAACATCAGGTCCGGATTGGCGGGCGCGTCCAGCCGAATCGTCACGATCTTCTTCTGGGCCGTGATTGCCGCGACCGTCGGTCTTATCCTCCAGATCCTTTCAAGCCAGGCCCGCGAGCGTGGGGGCATCATTGGAATCATCGGGCAGATCGTGGTCGCGCTCATCGGCGCGGCGTGGTCACTGATCACTTTCTTCGTCGTGCCGCTCATCGTCATCGAACATCGCGGACTGTTTGATTCCTTCAAGACGTCACTCTCTCTGCTGCGGCGCACGTGGGGTGAGCAGGTTGTCGGCAACTTTGGCCTCGGCCTGATACAGTTCGGCGCGACGCTACTGGCACTTCTGGTCGCCGCGGTTCTTGGCTTTGTCCTGTCCTTCCTCGGAACCCCCGGCATCGTATTGGCCGTTGTCATCGGTGTCGTTCTGGTCGTAGGGGTTTCGCTGCTCTTTGCCACGCTTAGCGGCATCTACAAAGCCGCGCTGTACAACTACGCCGCGGACGGCCAGGTGCCTTCGCTGTTCACGGAGGACACCATTCGCGGCGCGTTCCGCCCGCGCTAGAATTCGCATCGAAAGGGAGTGGGGAGATGGACTTTCGATTCAGCGCCGAGGAGGAGGCCCTTCGCGCCGAGGCGACGGAGTTCGTCCGGCAGAATTGGGACCCCGGCGACAAAGACGCCTACAGCATGATCGTCGCCTCGTACGACGTGGATGACGTCGACGAGGAAGAGCGGATGCACGCCTACGCGAAGAAGCTGGCCGAAAAGGGCTGGTTCACCATGCACTGGCCAAAGGAGTTCGGTGGATGGGGCGCGCCTCTCAGCACGCAGATGGCATACCGCGAGGCGATGGCCTATGCTGGCTCGCCGGAGATCCTCGGCGGCGGCATGTTCGCCCCCATGCTGATGATGCACGGCGCGGACTGGCAGCGTGAGTTCTTCCTGCCACGCATCGCCAGCGGCGAGATTCACCATCTCTCGCAGGGTTTCTCGGAGCCCAATGCCGGCTCCGACCTCGCCAATGTGCAGACCCGTGCGGTGGAGGACGGCGACGACTACGTGCTCAGCGGACAGAAGATATGGAACTCGGAGGGCAGGTGGGCGGACTGGGGCCACTACCTGGTTAGAACGGACCCCACCGCGCCCAAGCATCGCGGCATCTCCTACTTCATCGTCGATATGAACGACCCCGGCGTGACTTTGCGGCCGCTCTACGACGGCCTGGGACGTTGGCGCTGGAGCGAGGTGTTTCTCGAGGAGGTACGCGTTCCAAAGCGCAACCTGATCGGCGAGTTGAACCGCGGCTTCTACACGGCCATGACGACGCTCAGCTTTGAGCGCTCACAGGTGGAGATCCCGGCCCGGCTGCAACGCTACATGGAGCAGTTCATCGACGCGTACCGAAACCGCCCGTCGGCTGACGGCACGTCGCTGTTGGAGAATCCCGTCGCGCGCCACAAGCTGGCCGATCTCCGCGTGCAGGTGGAAACAACGCGGATGCTCTGCTACCGCGTCGCGTGGCTCCAGACGCAGGGGCAGGTGCCGGACAGGGAAGCCTCCATGGTCAAGGTGACCGGCGATGAGGTCGGCTGGAACGTCTACAACGTGCTGGCCGGTCTCGCCACCGATGACGCTCTGATCGCGCCGCGGGGCAGCCGATTCGCGCCGATGCACGGCTTCCTGGGCGCGAACGCGTGGCTGACGCGTGGCCTCGCCATCGGCGGCGGCACCGACGAGGTGCAGCGCAACATCATCGCCCAGCGCGGCCTCGGCCTGCCGCGGTAACTGTCTCGAATTGCACTCCGATCAAAGCACCGCTCGGGTTGCTTTCGAGCTCTCTGTCAGCCTGAGACGGCGTTGGAATGTGAAATTAACAATTAGAGCAGTCGCATGACCTCACCACGACATGACTTTCTCTTTGTCGATGAATCCGGTGACGCCGGTTACACCTTAGAACGGGGAACGCGGCAGTTGCTCAGTACTCGCTATTTTGTGATGGCAGCCCTGCACATCTGCGACGATTCGATCCGTGATCTGAACGCTCATGTCGCTGCCTTCCGATATCTATCTTCGCTTGTCAGAGAACTGAAGATACCCCACCGAGATAAGTCCGCTGAGAAGTTCCTTCAGCCAATAGCGGAACTCGCTGAATCTACTACTAACCTATGGGCATCCGTCGTCTATGTAGACAAGGAACGCTATACCGGCCGGTACTTGCGTCCGACGGCGGACACCGGAACAGATTCGCTTAGATTTCGGAACTACGTCCTGCGCAGACTCCTCCGTCATCACTTTGACCTACATCCCCTAAAGTCCCGGCAGTATGACTTGGTATTGGACAGATTCGACATGGCTTCATCAGATTTAGAGAGTCTGACACGATACCTCAAGACCCGTCCCGACATACCTCCACCTACTTATGTGACACAGGCGTCCTCAATTTATGTGGAAGGTTTACAGGTGGTTCACAATTTAGCAAACGGCTACTATGGCTCACTCAAGAATGCTAGCGCATTGCCGTCTTATCTCTCATTCGCCACTCCCATGGATTTGTCTGAGAACCGGCTCGGCACACAATAACCGTGGGCCAGGTCCGGCCTCCATGTTTCGGGAGACCCGCCTGGCCCACTTACATCAAGAGAACTGCGCCAACCGCTATCAAGTTAGTTATGACAGCCCAACTTGTCAAGGACGAAAGGCGCTCGAGCCTTTCATCATCACCTTGCCCCAACGCGGATTGGGCCTGCCTCCTATCACGTGTCAGCCCGCCGCTGCGCTCGAAATAACCAAGCGCAGCGGCGAATCTCTTTGACTGTTCCGGCGCTTACGTCGTCCAGTAATTGCTCCGCAGCTGCCGCACTCCCGCTATAGCAAGCGTGACGGGCAGGAGCGTATCAATGACCGCCCAGAGAGTCCAGTACGTCACATTGTCGGAGAGGGCGTCCGCGCCGTTGGCGAGCAGGTTGAACCAGTTGTGCAGGAACAGGATCGTAACGACGACGATCCCATAGAACGTCCCGTTGACCGCGATGTACCGTCCGGCATCGCTATTGCCCGCGGCGCGCTGCCGCCTCTCCTCCGCCTTGTCACCAAAACTCACTACAAGGCCGATGACCAGCGCGATGACCATCAGGACGTCAAGCACGTTCCAGACAGCTTGAACGTCAAACGTGTCGTTCGCGACAAAGAATGAGTTGATGATGAAGTACACAACGACGGCAAGGCTCACCGCAATCAGGTAGATGCCGCCCAGCTGTTTCACGCCCATGACTACCTCCCGCAGGTTCGTTCAGGGTTGGCCGATCTCGCAGTAAGTTTACACTTTATCCGCTATACCCAGACATAGGAGACGGGTTCAACTCAGCCGGTCGGAACGTCCACCGCCGCGCCGGTCAGGTGAGATTCCTGGATGGCGTCCAACACGCGCTGGCACTGCAGGCCGTCATGGAAGTTCGGCGCGGGCGATTCACCTGACTCGACGCCTCGCACAAAATCCTGCACCTCCAACCTGAACGGCAGCAGGCGGTGGTCGCGGTCATCGTCGAACGGGTGCAATTCCTCGGGTATCGGGACGGTACGCAGCTCACGGGAATCGTCATCCAGCCGCCCAACGCGGACGGTCCCTTCGGGCGCGGGATTCGGCCCTGTCTGGCTCAGGTGAATCGACCCCTCCGTGCCGTAGAGCTGGATCGACCCACCCTGTCCAAGCGGGGAGTTGAGGCTGCACGTCAGCGTTCCCCACGCGCCGTTCGCGAAGTCCATGTGGACGCTGAACGCATTGTTCGTGTCGGCAAGGCTGAATCCTGCGGGCACATTGCCGTGCAGCGTGCCGCTCACGCGAGAGATGTCACCGAACCAGTGGCGTATGCCGTCGATGTAATGGGAGCCGAGCGCGCCGAGCATCCCGCCGCTGCCGATGGACGGCGCAGGGGGCGTGGCCCCGGGTCGGCGAGCGAATCGCAGGTGCAGCGTGGCGATGAGATGCTGCGGCTCGCCAATCTGGCCCTCATCGATAAGCTGCCGCGCATAGGCCCGCTCCGGCGCGAAGCGGAACTCATGCGCGATCATGTGCGTCAAGCCCCGCTCGTTGGCCATGGCGAGGAGTTCCTCCGCCTCCGCGGCGTTGGTCGTAAACGGCTTCTCGCACATCACGTGCTTGCCGGCCTCAAGAGCGGCTTTGGTCATCTCATAGTGCAGGTTGGGGGCGGTGACCACGCTGACGGCATCAACATCCGGATGGGTCACAAGCTCCCGGTAGTCGGTGAACGCGTTGGGGATGCCGAACTTCTCCGCCGCGCCCTGCGCCCGTTCCTGCCTGCTCGCCGCAACCGCGACGACCTCCAGCCCCTCGGACTGGAACCCCGGGATATGCACCGTCGCCCCAAACCCAACGCCAATAACCCCAACCCGAACAGGTGGCATAACCTCTACCTACTCCCTCTACTTCCCCCTCAACCCCGCCAGCACCCGCTCAGGATGAATCGGAATCTCATACGGGCGGACGCCGCAGGCATCATAGACTGCATTCGCAATGGCCGCCGCCGTCGTGATGTTCGAGTGCTCGCCGACGGCCTTGATGTTGTAGTTGCCCCAGCCGCTCGGCGCTTCAACCAGGATCGTCTCCAACTCCGGAATGTCCGGCTCCGTCGGCGCCTTGTAGTCCGCCAACGACGGGTTGGACACGCGGCCCGACTCATCCACCGTCAGGTCTTCCATCATCGCGTGGCCCAGCGCCTGCACAAGGCCGCCCTCAACCTGCCCGTGGAAGCCGACGGGGTTCAGAATGCGGCCCACGTCATGCACCGCGACAATCTTCTCGATCGTCACGCGGCCCGTGTCCGTATCCACACTGACCTCTGCCACCTGCGCCACAAACGACGTCATCGGCGACATCATATCCGGGCCGCCCTCCGGTGGCCTGTTACGCCCTGAAATCGGCTCGCCGCGCCTGCGGACGATGTCCTCCATCGGCACGCTTTCATCCGTGCGCGTGTTGACGAGCGAGCCGTTCGCATACTCAACAACGGACTCATCCCAGCCATTGAACTCAGCAGCGAGGCGCTTGAGTTGCACCTTGACCTCCGTCGAGGCATCCGCCGCCGCCATCGGACCGACGCGTGACGCGCGTGAGCCGCCAAAGCCGAGATCAGGGACGTCGTCGAAGAATTCGTCCGTACTGAACGGCACGACGCTGATGCGATCCATGTCCACCTGCATCTCCTCCGCGACCGTCTGGCGAATGAGCGTGTTCACGCCCGTGCCGGGGTCGAAGAATGAGGTGCGCGCGGTGAGCGTGCCGTCCTCGTTGACGATGACGGAGGCCTGCGTGTTGCCCCCGTACTGCGGGCGGTGGCCGTAGGCGATGCCTCGTCCGACGTTTGCGGGGCGGTTCTCGGCCATCTTGCCGGCGCGTGCCGCCTCCTCGATGATCTTGTCCGCGATGATGCCGGTGAACTGGTGGCCCGTGGGCGTCTCATCGCCCTCCTGCACAACGTTCTTCAGGCGGAACTCGACGGGATCCATGCCAAGCTCCTCCGCGACGATGTCCATCATGGACTCGCCCGCAAAGATGCCCTGCACCTCGCCCGGCCCGCGCTGGAATCCGCCGGGGACAGTATTCGTCGCCATCTGCCACGTATCGATGCGCGTGTTGGGGATCCGGTACGGCCCCGCCACCTCGTTCGCGCCTGGCAGGCTGCCGCTCGGCGAGTAGGCTCGGTACGCCCCCGCGTTGAAATAGATATCGGACTCCCACGCCGTAATCGTCCCGTCGCGCTTGACGCCAACCTTCACGTTTACCTCGGAGCGATGGCGCGGATTCATCGCCATCAGCTCCTCGGTGTAGTCCATCGCGAACTTGACCGGCCGGCCTGTCCTCTCCGCCAGCGCGTAGCAGATGGGCACGCCGACGATGTCGCCCTTGCCGCCGAAATCCCCGCCCACGTAGGCAAAGTTGATGACGACCTGCGAGATGTCGCGGCCTGTGAGCGCCGCTATTGAGGCGCGGTTCGACATGGGCGACTTTGTCCCGATCCACGTCTGCACCGTGCCGTCGTCATCGATGGCCACGACACAGTTGTGCGGCTCCAGGTACAGCTGATGCGTGCGGGACGTCTCAAAGTCGCGCTCGACAATGACGTCGGCCTCCGCCATCCCTGCCGCAACGTCGCCCTTGCTCCAGTTGTTGTGAACGACGGCGTTGGACGGGCCGGATAGCTGGTCCATCACGCCCTCGTAGCTGTTGAACTCCGGGTGGAGGATCGGCGCATCAGGGGCGCGGGATTCGGCGATCGTGACGATGGCAGGAAGTTCCTCGTACTCCACCTCAATGAGTCCGAGCGCCGCCTCAGCAGTCTCCTCGTCGTCCGCGGCGACGGCGGCTACCTTGTCGCCGATGTAGAGCGCGCGATCCCACGCGATGATCGGCTCGTCCTGGATGGTCTTGCCCCAGCGCTGGCCTTCGAGGTCCTTGCCCGTAATCACCGCATGGACGCCGGGCAGCGCAAGCGCGGCGGATGCATCGATGGAAACGATGCGGGCGTGGGCATACGGCGAGCGCAGCACCTTGCACCACAGCGTGCCGGGCGGCAACACGTCGATTGAGTATTTGCCCAGTCCCGTGACCTTTTCCGGGCCGTCCGCGCGGCCAACCGGCTGTCCAAGTACGCGATGCTCTGTAGTCGCCATAAAAAGTGGTCCCTTCCCCGTGAATATCCAGCCGCAGCCGGTTCCCCCTCGCCTAACCTATCGGGATTATACGAAATGGCGGGGCGCGAAGAGTGGGGGTTAGGGTGAGGAGAGCGTTGGCCTACCGCTTCACTCCGGAGATGCTCGCGCTGTACCAGAATTGCCCTTCGATCATCCCCTCGTACTGCGGCGCAGATTCCACCGTCACGTCCGCGAAACCCGCGCGGCGCACCGTGTCGGCGTATTCCGTATCCGGCAGCGAGCCTGAGATACATCCGGTCAGCAAGGCAAAGTCCTGCATTTCCGCCTCCGTCGCGGGCCGCGTCAACACGATATCGGATACCATGAGCCGCCCGCCGGGGCGCAGCACGCGAAACGCCTCACGAAAGACGGCGGCCTTGTCAGGAGTGAGGTTGATGACGCAGTTGGAGATGATCACGTCCACCGTGGAATCCTCCAACGGCAGCGCCTCGATATCCCCGTTCTTGAACGTCACGTTGCCCAAACCAAGCTTGGCGGCGTTCTCGCTCGCCTTATCGATCATGTCCTGCGTGAAATCCACGCCGATGACTGCGCCCTGTTCCCCAACCTGCTCGGCGGCAAGGAAGCAATCGAGGCCCGCGCCGCTGCCCAGGTCCAGAACCGTCTCGCCGGGCTGCATGCTGGCCAGTGCGACGGGATTGCCGCACCCAAACGTCACGACACTGCCGGGCAGCTTCTCAAGGATCTCGGCCGGATACGCAGCCAGCGCCTCGGCATCGCCGCAGCAGGCATCGGCATCCAGCTCAATCGCCTTTCGCAATTGATCCGCATACGACTCGGATACAACGACTTTCAGTTCAATCGGTGAGTTCATCTCCCGCCTCCAGCACCATCTTTCATAATTGGGACTCACAGGATAAATGAGTGAGCCATTGAAAGGAATACCCAGGAACCGCAGGCAAGGGTTTCCATATTGGTCATGCACGCTCTATGTTTTGCAAGAATGGGACTAGTGTCAGTTGAGCGTAGGAGCCGGAGCCGATGATTAAACAACTGGTTGCTCCACGAGACCTGGGGACGATTCCCGCCCTCGCAGTCACGGCGTTCGTGGTTTTCGCCATCTTTGGCTGGACCGAAAGGACTGAGATCGCCGACCCGGACGGATTGTCCGTCCACTACTGGCCATGGAAGCTGTGGCAGATACCTCCGTTGGTGATCGGCTTCGGCAGTGTCTGGTGGATCTGGTTGAGCACTCGGCGCGTCCCCTGGGTGCGAAGCCTGGCGCTTGCCATCCTCGCCGCGGCGGTCTTCGCCAACGCATACAGTGATTTCTTCGGCGACAATTCGGGTGACGTGTGGCGCACCATCAACCCGTTGTTCCTTGGCTCCGCGAGCGTGGCGGGCGTGGCCCTGTGGCGCAATGGGTCCATCGAGGCGCGTATCGGCGCAGTACTCTCGGTGGCAATGGGCGGCGCGCTCTTTGTAAACGCCTATTGGGTCAATAACGCGGACTTCTGGCCAATACTCAACCCGGCGCGAGTCCTCACGGAAGTGGCCTGGGCCGGCCTTGCCAGTCAAGGAAACACGCTCTTGAACAACAACGGTGAAACCTCGGACACCGGCTGACAATCACACCGTTGGCAGCAGCTCCCCGCAGTGGGGACATCGATTCTCACCTTCCATGAGTCGTCGTTGCCTGCGGGTCTCCTCCACAAAACCGTTGCCGAGAATACCGGCGGGGAGCGCGATTAGACCGATGCCGAACACGGCGAGCGCCGCCGTCAGCATCCTGCCCCACGTCGTCACTGGCACCGCATCGCCGTAGCCCACGGTCGTAACCGTAATGACCGCCCACCACATGGAGGCAGGGATGCTCGCAAACGTCTCCGGCTGGGACTCGTGCTCCGCAAAGTACATCAGGGAGGACGCGATCAGGAGCAGCAGCGCCATGACCACGATGACGGCGGCCAACTCTCGTGAGGCATTGCGCAGCACGCGGCCCATGATGGTCATCGTCGTGGAATAGCGGCTCAGTCGGGCCACGCGCGCAGCCAGCCGCACCGCCCGCAGGAAGCGCAGATCAAGGCCGGCCTCCGGAAAGACGAGCACAACGTAGAACGGCAGGATGGCCAGTAAGTCTATCAGCGCCATCGGCGACAGAGCGTACCTGATGCGCCCCATTACCGGGTCTCGATATTTGCCGGACGGCTCCTCCACGCACGACCACACCCGCAGCGCCCACTCAACGGTGAAGATAACAACCGTCACAACCTCGATGCCGATGAAGAGCTCTTGCGCGCGATCGCCAAACCGTTCGACTGTGCCGAGGACAAGCCCAACGATGCTGACGGCTATTGAGGTGAGGATGAAGAAATCAAAGACGCGGCTGGTCTTGTCCCCGTCGCGGCCCTCCTCGACAATCTGAAAGACGCGGCGCGTCAGGCTGCCCTCAGACATGATGGTTCCTCCACGCAAACTGGCAATACGTACGTCCCCAGGGACTCAGACGGTTCGGGCGCGGACCCGATCCTACTTTTGGAACTTGGCGTCAATCGCCCTGCGCTCGGCGTGATCCATGCCCCACCACGTCGGCCAGTCCGTGTCATCGCCCTCGGCGGGCAGGGCGGTGAGTAGGGCGGACGCGCGTTGCACGATGGCGGGAACGAGGCCGGAATCATAGGCTGCTCCCAGGCAGCCTTCATCGAGGCGGTCCTGTCGAATAAGCACGGTGATAACCCTGCTCAGGTCCAGCGGGCTTGCCTCCGCGATGGCTGACGTGTCGTTCATCAGGCCTTGCGCTTCGGGCGTCGCCTTCCACTCCACCCACTCAAAGCCCTGTACCCACCCGTTGTCATTGCAGTACTCGTAGAAATCGCGGGCGACACGGGAGAGACGGTACCACGTGCCGCGCCCCGGCTGATCCACCCACTCCCCGAACTCAAAGCCGGGCTGTCCAAACGGGCGTTGGTACACGGCCAACGCGTTGAGGCGTCTGGCGAGCGGCCCCGCATCAGAAGCCCGCATCGCGATATCTTTCCGCATCCGGTCCCGTTCAGTCGCCATTCATGTACCCCTATGTGATGTTCCTGTGCATGTCGTCACCCAATACGATACGCCGATGCGCCCATCGGCACACGTCCGTGCGAGAGGGGTTGCGAGCGCTTAAGTTGTGGCTAGCCGCCGCATAGACGGTCAAGCGCAGCCGCGCCGGCAAGCCCGTCTTCCACTTGCCGTGCAAGATCGCACGGCGTCTCGCCCGTCGTGGTCATCGCGTTGATGTCCGCGCCGCGATCAAGCAACAAGTCAATTACTGCGGGATCTCTGTTGAACACCGCTATATGGAGAGGTGTCACGCCGCGCAATGTCCGGTAGTCCGTCAACGTAATGCTGCTCGTAGTCTCAATGGGAGTTCCTTCATCTAGCAGCGCGGCAACATCGTCCGCAGAGCCTTTGCCCGCCGCCCAGTGAATTGGGCTCTCCGCAAGGCCCGCAAGGCGAACGGGGCCAGGCGTCGGTGTTATCTCAGGCGTTTCCTCTCTATTCCGATCGTCTCTATTCGAATCGCTGCACAGGCGATCAAGGATTTCAGGGTCCGTAATCGTATCGAAAGACCGTGCCGAACGGCAGGGAGTCGCGATGCCGTAGTGCTCCGCGAACGGGTCGGCCCCGCGATCCAACAAGAGTGCGATGATTTCCAGGTTGAGATTCTCGGCAAGGATGGCGGTCTTCAGGGGTGTGGTTCCGTTCAAATCCTGCGCCTCGATGTTTGCACCGCTGTCCAGGTACAACTCGATTAATTCGCGATCCCCGCTCCCTACTGCTGCGTGCAATGGTGTCCAGCCAATGCCCGGCACCCCCGCATTGACGTCTGCGCCATGCTCAAGGAGCAGGCGGGCGATTTCCGGTGAACCAACCGCGATCAGCAGGGGGTCACGGTTTCGGTCGGTCTCATTTGGATCCGCCCCGTACTCGAGCAAAAGGGCCACAATTTCGGGATCACCCATATCTTGTTCCCCATCGACAATTATCCCCGGCGTGGCGAAATTCCGGAGGGTGCGACCTCCCGGATCTGCCCCGCGTTCCAGGAGCAGCCGCGCAACGCCAAGTCCGTCCTCGATGAAAATCTGGCGCGTTGTCAGAGACTCATACAGCGGCGTCTCACCATCATCGTTGGTCGCATTGATGTCCGCCCCGCGATCCAGAAGCAACTCAATGATTTCTATCTCACCGTGCGCGGCGGCGCGGTGGAGCGGCGTGTTCCCGCGGTTGTCCTTTATCTCCGTATCCGCTCCGCCATCCAGCAGGAGCTCAACGATTATCGGATTGTCACTTCCCCAAGCAGCCTCATGCAGCGGGGTTTCCCCATCGTCATTGACCGCGTTGACATCAGCTCCGCCCTCTATCAGCGCGCGGGTGATTTCCGGATCGGTGTCTCCACCCCAGGTAAAGTGAAGCGGGGTGCTCCCAAACTCATTCCTGGCATTGGGGTCCGCGCCCGCCTCCAGGGCATCCTCCACCGCGGACGCGGATACGTTCTCACGGCTGACTACCTGATGCAGATCCTTGGACCCACACCCCGCCACAGTGAGCAGTAGCAGGAACAGCGTCAGTGGCCATGCGCGATAAGTTGTGAGCATCACTCAATTGACCTCAACGCCGATAACGTACACCCTTGTCTCCCTAATCCGGGCACACCGTCCCCAATACGATACGCCGATGTGGCGAGAGGGGCACAGTCAGGGGCAAACAGGCGGAAAGAACGGCTAGCCGCCGCAGAGGCGGTCTAGCACAGCCGTGCCCGCGAGTCTGTCCACCTGCCGCCCCAGGTCACAGGGGGTCTCGCCCGTCGTGGTCATGGCATTGATGTCCGCGCCGCGATCCAGCAGGAGATCGATCACCGCCGTATCCGGGTTGAACACCGCAACATGCAGCGGCCTCACGCCGTCCAACGCTCGCCCGTCATTGAGGGTGGCTTGGCTCCAGTCGTCAATGGGCCATCCCTCGTCCAACAGGATCGCCATGTCATCCGGTGAGCCTGAGAGCGCAACCACGAAGATGGGGGAGTCGGGCATTCCGAGAATCCCGAAGGGTAATGGCGTCGCCGTTGGAGTAGGAGGAGATTGTTCCTGAGCATCTGCGCATAGCCGTTCCAACACAGCGGTGCCCGCAAACGCCTCCGCTGATCGGGCGGATCGGCAGGTCAGGCGTCCAACCGTCGGATCCGCGCCACGGTTAAGCAGCAGTTCAGTCGTTTCTACGTCCCTGTCGACGACCGCGAGAGACAGTGGGGTATGACGATTGTTGTCCGTTGTCACCACGTTCACATCGGCCCCGCTGTCCAGGAGAAGCGCCAGGATCGCTCTATCCCCGACGGACGCGGCGATATGCATCGGCGTCCACGCAATATAGGTATCGGCGGCGTTGAGGTCTGCGCCGTGCTCGATAAGCATCGCAGCAACGTCAACTGAACCTTTGGTGACGGCAGCGTGCAGATGGGTTCTGCCGTCATCACCCATTATCAGATTCACATCGGGTTCGTACTCCAGCAACAGCGCCACCATCTCCGCGTCATCCGCTTCGATTGCCCACCACAGGGGAGCCCCGCTCGGATCGGCCCCGCGCTCCAGCAGCATTCTCGGTATGGTCGGGCCATTTTCCGTGAAGTCGGTCAAGGACTCATACAGAGGCGTGAATCCGCTGTCGTCTCGGGCGTCAATATCCGCCCCATGATCCAGCAGCAGCTCAATGTTCTCGTGTTTGCCAACCAGCACGGCGCCGTAGAGTGGCGTCCATCCCAGGTTGTTGCGCGCATCGATCTCCGCACCCGCGTCAATGAGAAGCTGCAGAACGAACGGGTCTTCGGAGTACAACGCGGCCATGACAAGCGGCGTCTCCCCATCCTGATCCACTGCGTTGACGTCCGCGCCGCCCTCGATGAGTACCTGGACCAATTCCGTATCAGCGTTTTCCCAAATTGCGACGTGAAGAGGTGTTCGCCCGGACTCGTCCCTGGCATTGGGGTCCGCGCCTCCGTCCAAAGCCCTCCGGACAGAAGACGGGGAGCTATTGTTCTCAGCCGCGCGATGCAGGTCTGTCGCGCAGGCGCCTGTGAGCATGAGTGTAAGTCCCATGACGACAAGTGCTGCCAGCAACAGCAGCGGGAGGCCGAAACGCAGAGTGAACATGACATAAGCCCCGTGCGCCCATACCATACACCGTTTGCAGGAAACGACTGTGCCGTCGCCCTGCTACCGTTGTGTACGTGAGTATGAATGACGCGGCCAGCGAGATAGACACAACGGCAGCCATGCCCCTGCTGCAACAGTGGGCCGGGCGGCTCGGCGCGCCGCTGACTGAACACCAGCTTGACGCCTTCCGCCTCTATCGAGACGAGTTGCTGGCATGGAACTCCTCACGCGCCAACCTGACCGCCATCACAGACCCTGCTGAGGTTGAATCACGCCTGTTTCTCGAAAGCCTCTGGTGCGCCGCTGCATTCTCACCGACGGACGGTGCTCGCCTCATCGACGTCGGCTCCGGCGGTGGCTTTCCCGGCCTGCCCCTCGCCATTGCGTACCCACGGGTTGACGTTACGCTTGTCGAGGCCACCGGCAAGAAAATCCGGTTCCTAAAGCACATCATCAATCTGCTCGGTCTCAGGAATTGCCGCGCCATCCATGGCCGCGCCGAAGACTTCGCCCATGACCCGGAGCACCGAGAAGCCTACGACGCCGCCACGGCCCGCGCCCTTGCGCCCCTCCCCGCGCTCGTGGAGTTGTGTCTGCCGTTCGTGAGAGTCGGCGGCGCTCTCATCGCGCCCAAGGGGATCGACGCCGAACAGGAAATCGCCGATGCGTCCAATGCCCTCTTAAAGCTTGGCGGGGAGTTCGAGGCAATTCATTCTCCGGAGCCCGGAGCTCCCATTCCTGCCGACCACAAGCTCATAATCATCCGCAAAACCTCGCCAACCCCCTACAGGTATCCACGACCGAACGGCGTACCGGCGCGCAGGCCGCTCTAGGAACGTGTCTTCCTCTTCCCCCTCTCAAATAGTCGGCCTCCGTCGCCGCATCCTCCATCCGGCCACGCTCATCTCGTTCAGCGTCGCCGTTCTCCTGCTGATCGCGTTGGCGCGCGGCGTGGACATCAGTTTCGCGGATATGGCTGGAGCCATTGCCGATGCAAACCCGCTCCTAATCGCCGCTGGCCTTGTTGCCTATTACGTCAATTTTCCGATGAGAGGAATCCGCTGGCGGCTCCTCATCGAGAACGCGCAGACGGAAACCGACGATCCGGTCCCCCTGCCATCTGGACGCGCCTTCTCGGAGATCATCCTCCTCGGCTGGTTTGTGAATGCCGTCGCATGGCTGCGCATGGGGGATCCGTACCGCGCCTACCTCGTCTCGCGCCAGCACGACGACCACTCCTATCCCCGCATTCTCGGCACTGTCCTTGCGGAGCGCGTCCTGGACGTGGTGACGTTCGCCGCCATCCTTCTGCCCATCGGCGCCCTCCTCTGGGTGGATGCGGGCGGTGTAACCGCAGCGATCATCGGCCTCACCGTCATCGTTGGCGGAGGAGGCATCTTCCTGGTGGTCGGCATGGCGCTCTTTGGTCAACGCGCCACCGCGCGGCTGCCGAAGGGAATTCGGGATTGGCTGGAGCGGCTGCGCGTCGGCGCTCTGCTCAGCCTCCGTGCAAGGCTCTGGCCTGTCACCATCCTCAGCATCGGCGGGTGGGCGGCGGAGGCTGTACGTCTCGCGCTGGTCGCATGGGCGCTCGGTCTTGACGTGCCGCTGCCCGTGATCGCCTTTGTCGCCCTCGCCCACAACCTGATCACGGCGATCCCGTCCACCCCGGGCGGCCTCGGCGTCGCGGAGGCGGGCATGGTGGGGCTCCTGCTGCCGTGGGTAGCGCTTGAAGACGCCGCCGTGCTGACGGCGCTCGACCGCTCGATAACGTGGTTCAGCGTAATCGTATTCGGCGGCCCGCTATTCGCCTGGCGCGAGGGCGTCCGTCGCGGGCGGTTCTAGCCCCCCTACGCCGTCGTGCGGCGGTACATGATGGTGGTAGCGGTCAGCCTGCCAGTTGCAGGAATGCGGAGGCGGCAGCCACGAGGATGGCAAGGCTCGCGAGTTGCAGGCCAATCATCCAGCGCAGGTGCTTGGCCATTTCATGGGTGAGCTTCGTTTCGAGATTGGCCAAGTCCGTTTTGGTTGCCAGGTGCGCGAACTGCCCCTCCAAGCGCCCCAACCGATCCTCAACTGTTGCCATCGCCAACCCCTTCAGCACGTTCCTTACAAATCCTATTCTGCCATAACATTGCCACAGCCGCCCCTACGCCGTCGTCCGCCGATACATAATCGTCGTCACAGTCAGCATGACAATCGTCATCACGATGAGTATGGAGACGCCCGGCAGGATATGCTCCCACTCCCAGCCCGTCACCACGACCGCGCGAATCGCCTCCAGCACGTAGTTCACGGGGTTGAGCGAGACGGCCACCTGGAACCAGTCCGCCATGAGCTCCTTCGGCATGAACGCGGTCGTCACGAAGACCGCCGGGATGAAGAAGATGAACATGGATTGCGTCACCTGGACGCTCCGCGTCTTGATCGCGATAATCAGCCCTAAACACGACCACGCCACGCCGAACATCGTTCCGAGAATCAGAATGGCAAGGAGGCCGAGCCATCCCGATTCTGACGACGCGCCCATGATGACGCCCACGATGACAATCGTCACGCCCTGGATGAAACCCCGCGTGGCTGAAACAAGCAGCACGCCGAGCAGGATGGAAATCCTGTAGATGGGCGCGAGCAGGAGCTTGTTCAGATAGCCGGATAAATCGTCCGTCAGAAGGTTGAAACCGGCGTCGATTCCGCTGAAGATCATCGCCTGCACGATAATCATGGGCATCAGATAGGTGACATAACTGTCCGTTGGGAACCCCGGCAGCATGGAGACGTTGTCGAATGCCGCGACGAATACGACCATGAAGAGGATGTTGATGAAGACGGCTGGCAGTATCTGGCCCGGCTGCGTGACCCACGCGCGGAAGTTGCGCAGGTAGATATACCAGGTCTGCAGAACGAGGCTGATCATGGTCGCCTAGCGCCCGTCGCTCAGCCCCAACCAGGGCCGGAAGGCATTGTTCATCTCATCACCGCCCGTTTCCTCGTCACGGATAGTGCGGCCTGTGTGCTGCAGGAACACGTCGTCGAGCGTCGGGCTCGCGACGGACAGGTTGGCTACGGGCACATCATTGTTGGCGAGCAGCTGCATCAATACCGGCACTGCCGCGCCGCCGTTCTGTACAGTCACGGCGATTCCGTCCTGCACTCGAGCTGTCGCAGACACATAGTCTTGCTGATCGGCCAGCTCCTGCGCCCTGGCTATCAAAGGCTCCCGCTCCTCCGCCGTCTCCGGGCCCGTGATGATGATCGTGACAACGTCGCCGCCCACCTGCTCCTTGAGGTCGCGCGGCGAACCTTCGGCGACGATCTTGCCGTGGTCGATGATTGCCAGCCGCTCACACAGCCGGTCCGCCTCATCCATCATCTGCGTGGTCAGGATGATCGTGACGCCTTCCTCCATGTTGAGGTGGCGGAGGTGGTCCCAAAGCGTGTTGCGGCTCTGTGGATCGAGACCCGTCGTCGGCTCATCGAGGAAGAGCACCTTCGGCTCATGCACAAGGGTTGCGACCAGATCCAGCCTCCGCCGCATCCCACCGGAGAACGTGCCGATTTTTTTCTGGGCGACGTTCGCCAGCCCGATGAACTCCAGCAGTTCCGCGGAACGCGCCCGCGCATCTGAGCTCCGCAGCCCGTAGAGGCGGCCTTGCAGGGTCAGGAAATCATGCGCTTTCGCCAGGTCATCCAGACCGGCTGTCTGCATCGCGACGCCAACGCTGCGCCGGATCTGCTCGGCGTGATGATCAACGTCGAAGCCCGCGACCGACACCGTGCCGGACGTCTTCTTGAGCAGTGTTGAAAGGACCTTGAGCGCGGTGCTCTTGCCCGCGCCGTTCGGGCCGAGAAACCCGAAGAACTCGCCCTCATGAACAGTAAAATCAATGCCGTCGACGGCGCGTGTCCCACCCGGATAGACCTTTACGAGACCACGAACATCAATAACGGCCTTCCGGCTCTCCGACACCCCACCTCCAAACGCCCCGGGACAGAATAAGGGACAGGTCAGTACCTCCATCCATACTACGAAAAATCCACCGCTTGTGAAGGTTGCGCAAAGGAGCGGCACAGACGCGGCTTCTTACAGCGGGGCCCAATGCTTCTGCAGGCTTTTATTGCCGGTAGCGAGCGACGATCAGCGTGATGAGTGCCACAAGAGAGATGATGAACTCCTGAATCGCGCGGCGGCGACGGACGATCAGCGCGATGAGAGCCGCGATGGCGAGGAGGATGCCGAGCGCAAAGACCCAGGCAGGCAGCCCGCCTGACTCGTCGGATGCTGAGAGTGCCGGCGTAGCCGTCGGCTCGGGAGGTGGCGCCGGTGTCGATGTCGCTGTTGGTGCCGGAGTGGGCGTCGCCGTTCGCTCGGGTGTTAGTGTTGGCGTCGGGGTCGCCGCTGGCTCGGGCGTCGATGTCCTCGTCGGCGCCGGCGTTGGCTCGGGCATTGGGGTCGCCGTTGGCTCCGGCGTCGGTGTGACTGTTGGGGTTGGCGTCGGTGTGGTTGTTGGCTCAGGCGTCAGCGATGGCGCGACGGTTGGCTCGGGCGTCGTCGTTGCCTGAAGCGTTTGCGTCTGCGCGGGCGCCGGAGAACGCATAACCGTCACCCTGTAGGTACGCCGCGTGTCATCCTCTGCGGTAACTCGTATGCGAATCCGGTTTTCATCCACCCGGAGTTGAATGGGAGCGCTGGAGCGGCCGCTCCGTACCTTATCGCCTTCCACTTCGATGTCTGCGTCCGAATCGTCCGCTTTGGCCATCACCGTTGCGCTGTCCACGTCATGCGGAACGCTGGCGGTGTAGCGATTCTCACTGGGCGAGAATCCTGGAGACAGGTCGATTGGGGTTCCGTCCGTGGTTTCAAGAGCCAATCCTCGGAGATCGGCATTGTCGGAGAGTTCAGGCGCCGGCGTTGGCGTAGATGTTGCTGATGCTACCCGCGGACGATCCGGCTGGGGAGCTGCGGTCGGCGCCGGTATGCACAACGGCGTGGTTCCCGTTTCCGGGTCCACGATGAAGTGGTTGTGCTGGCCCGGGCCGGGCCAGACGACGCGGCCGTCCCACCATACCTCCTCCGGACACTCCGGCATCTCGTGAGCGGAGGCCGGGCTGTTCACCATGAGCAGGGCCAATGCGCCCAGCCCAACCGCCACCAAAAAGGTGAAGCGGAAAGTGCGGCTGTTCATGTCTATAGGTCCTTGTGGGTGTTGCCGCAGCCCAGTCGCTCGCGATCAAGTATATTTTTCGAACTGAGTCTAAAACATTATACAAGGTTTGCAAGTCCTTATGTCGTGGTCTGGCAGCAACGTCGAATTGCGGGATGATCCGTATTGACTCCAGGCTCCCCATCCTTGCCCCTCTATTGCCGCCGCCCCTATACTGCTATCTGTTATGCCCAAGCGAACCTATCAACCCAAAGTGCGCCGCCGTAAGCGCGTTCACGGCTTTCGCCATCGCATGAGAGAGCCCGGCGGTAGAAACGTTGTTGCGCGTCGACGCGCCAGGGGGCGTCACCGTCTCAGCGTCTAACATCCCTGTCATGCCCCCGATGACGGACCACCGGCTGCGGCGGAGTTCCGATTTCGACCGCGTCTCCCATATCGGCAAGGGCCGCGCGAATGAACTTGTTGTCCTCCGCTACGCGCCGAACGACGTGAACGCCATGCGCGCCGGCTATGCCGTCAGCAAGCGTGTGGGTGGCGCAGTCACGCGCAACGCCGTCAAAAGGCGCCTGCGCGCCGCGGTCCGCAAGCTGGGGCCACGTGAATCAGGAGTCGACCTCGTGTTCATCGCCAGACCGCAGATCACCCAGGCGGACTACCGCCATATCGAAGATGCGGTCGCTGATGTTCTCAAACGCGCCGGGTTGCAACGCACATGAAGTACATCGCGCTCGGCCTCCTGCGGCTCTACAAGTTCGTCCTCTCGCCGCTGCTGCCCGCAGCCTGCCGCTATCAGCCCACGTGCTCCGAATACGCTCGTGAGGCGGTTGAGAGATACGGCGCGCTGCGTGGAACCGTGATGGCGGTACGGCGCTTGTCGCGTTGCCATCCGTTCCGGGAAGGGGGCTACGACCCTGTTCCGTAAGCTCTCACCCTCCAACGAAACCGCACCGCGCCACCGTGATTCGACACGACGACGCATCACAGCGCCGGTGCTTCTGCTCGTCGCCGTACTTGCGCTGCTCGCGGCGGGCGGCTGCACGGCGGGCAGCCTGTACGATCCCAAGCCATGGGCCGCGCCCGTTCTTCTTGGCGACGAGACTATCGTCATCGGCACTGACACGGGACACATCGTTGTCGGCAACATCATCACCGGACGAGAGTTGGGACGGTGCGAGACCGGGGAGGGCCGGAATAGTGTCCGCGCGATCTTTGGCGCGCCCCTGCTGCATGACGGACGCATCTATGCGGGTGGCTTTGATGGCGTTTTGTACGCCGTAGACCCCGCTTCACTATTGCCTGAATCCGAGGCGGAGTGCGTCCCGTTCTTTGAAGCCGACTCCCCGATCGTCGGCGGCCCGGCACTGACGCCCGATGGCGTACTCCTGGTTGGCACGGAAGGCACGACGGACACGCGGCGCGGCACGCTGTACGCAATCGATATCCAAAACGCATCGACGCTTTGGACGTTTGAGGCCGACTCCGAGATTTGGGGCACGCCCATTATCGGCGATGGGCTGGTGTACATCGGCACGCTGGGCGGCACGCTGCACGCAGTGCGCATGGACGAGAGCCCCGGCAGCGAAGCGTGGCGGCACCAGGCCGAGGCCGGCATCGGCGGCATGACCCTGCATGCCGGGGTCCTCTACGCCGGCGCGCTCGACAACAACCTCTATGCGTTGGACGCCGCCACGGGAGCGCCCTATTGGCCAGCGCCGTTCACCGCAGACAATTGGTTCTGGGCCGCTCCACTCATCATCGGTGACCGCCTCTTCGCGCCATCGCTTGATCACTCCCTGTACATCCTCGATAAGGACACAGGCGTCCAGGTGATGGATCCCGTGATGACCGGCGGGGCAATACAGAGCAATCCGATCCTGACGGGCAGCCACATCAGCATCGCCAACGAAGAGAAAGAGACGTGGTGGATCGATCCCCAGACCGGCCAGGGCATCGTGGGCGGGAAGCTGCCCGATCCCGTCTACGCGCCAATCGTGTCGTTCGGAGAAAGCGATGCGCTGTTCTTTACCCAGGACGGCATCATCTATCGTGCGTCGCCCTCATTGAGACAACCCGTGCGGGTATTCCCCGTGGAGAGCTAGGCAACAGACATGGAAGTCGTCGGTGATATTTTCATCTTCCTGCTTCTGCAGCCGATGCTGAACGGGCTGGTGCTGCTCTACGGCCTGCTCTTTAACAGCATGGCGCTTGCCATCATCGCCCTCACCGTCGTCGTCCGTGTGGCTTTCTATCCGTTGACCATCAAGCAGTTGCAGTCCTCCGCCAAGATGCAGGCGCTTCAACCGCAGATGCAGGAGATCCGCAACCGCTACAAGAACAACCCGCAGCTCCAGCAGCGCGAGACCATGAAGATGTACCGGGAGGCGGGTGTCAGTCCACTCGGCTGCCTGGGGCCAATGGTTGTGCAGTTCCCAATCTGGATCGGGTTGTACTGGGCAATCATCAAGGGGCTGGGCAATCTGCCCGGCAGCTTTGTCTATCTCTCGCAGCGGCTCTACTCATGGCTGCCCGTCGGCGGCGAAGTACTGCCACTAAACACGGAGATGCCATGGATCATCGGCACGCTGGACCTCTCCGCTCCGGATCCCACGCCCCTCATGCCTCTGCTTGTCGCGGCATCCACGTGGGCCCAGCAGCGAATCATGCAGCCGCCCGCCATGTCCGACCAACAGAGGCAGCAACAACAGATCATGTTGTTCCTTTTCCCCATCATGCTGGGATTCCTTGCCTTTACTTTCCCATCGGGCTTAGCCCTATACTGGTTCGTCTCTAACTTCATAACGATTGGTATGCAGGGATTCATCTCCGGGTGGGGGAATCTGATTCCCGGTCGACCACGAGTCGCTGCGAGTGCCACTGCCCCTCCAACCCCTCAGGTGGAGACGAGGTCAAATGATGAATCAGAGTCTGGAATGGACGGGGAGGACCGTCGAGGAAGCAATTCAGCGAGGACTAGACGAACTCGGTCTGGATCGCGAAGACGTCGACGTCGACGTAATTAGCGAGGGACGATCCGGCCTGCTGGGACTCCGCTCGGAAGATGCGCGAGTCCGCCTGCGGGTGCGGCAAGAGGATGATGACGATCAGTACGCATCATTCGCGTCCCTCTCCGCGGATGCAGAGAGCGCAAGAGAGATTCTCGCCGAACTACTCCGACACATGGATGTTGACTCTGATATATCCGTATATGTTCCCGGAAGCGATCCCACTCGTCCCTTTGAACCCGGAGACCCTATCGTCCTCGACGTTGAAAGGGAAGACGCCGGTCTGCTGATTGGTCGGCGCGGTCAGACGCTCCGCCACGTCCAGATGCTCCTCAACACCATCGTCTCGCGTTCTGTGGGGCATTACGTCCCCCTCCGCATTGACGTAGAGGGCTATCAGCAGCGCCATATCTACCGTCTCCAGCAGATCGCCCTCCGCGCCGCGGATCACGTTCGCAGGCGCAGGCGTCCCATCACCCTGGACCCCATGTCGCCCGCCGACCGTCGCATCATCCACATGACCCTTGCCAACAATCCGGCCGTCATCACAGGCAGCACGGGCCACGGCGAGAATCGACGCGTCACCATCCAGCAGGCTCCTCGCGGCGGCGGTGACCAGCGCGGCGCTGCTTCGGCCGTTCAGGAGCCTCCGCCGTCATCACCCGCCGTCAATGAGGATGAGTACGAGGACGATGACTATTTCGAGGACGAGGATGAAGACCTCGATGAGTACGACGACGAAGAATATGACGATGACGACTACGATGATGAAGACGAGTACGACGATGAGGATTACGACGACGAGGACTACGAGGACGAGCAGGAAGAAGACCAGCCTCCCCCTCGCTAGTTGTGGCTTTCAGTCATCCTGATTTCGTCGCGGTAGGCGGGGCCGGCTCGCCCGCCGTCTATGCAGCGTTGGCCGCAGCCAAACTCGGCCGTTCAACCGGACTGCTGGCCAATAACACCAATCCCACAGATCTGGCCGATGTTCAGATTGTCGCCGCAGACACAACGCGCATCAGCTCGGAACATGTGCCGTACACGTGGCTCGATACCGAGGTTCTTCTCGTTGCCCCGGAGGGCGACGAGGTAGATTCCGCCACCCTCGGGCGCTTTAGCCGCTCACTTATTGGCCTCGTGGCGCGTGCGTTCCTGCAGAACGGCTCGCTGTCTCTTGCGGGTGGCGTTGTCCCGCCCGGAGTCGGCGCGCTGTTTCTCGAGGAGGGCGACTTGCCCTCGCCGTCCGCGATCATTCCGGCGCCCATCGCGCTTTCAGTTGGGACGGATGCGGGCGTCCGCCTCTGGTGGCAGGGGGGCTGGCAGGTCGTTGGCGTGGCGCGTCCTTCCGATTCACGCATCCTCTCCGCGGTGGCGGCGATTTTCCTGGTTCGTCTCACGGAAACGCGGGATGCCTTGTCGGCAGCAAGGTTCGCGGCCGCCGCCGCCGCGCTGCTGCCGCCGCCCTCCGAGTTCTCAGTCGAGAGCCTCCCCACCCGTGAGGCCATCATTGCCGTTGAAACAAACCCCTGATTCGGGGACTCGCGCCGCGTATCATGTGACGTAGGCGGAGGACACACTGCTATGAATCTGGGCCTGACGTTGCTGCTGGTGGGTGCCGTGATGATCGGCGGCTATGCGGCATATGCCCTTATCCGATTCATCGTCCTCGTGGACGAAGTCCCCATCATCATCAGGATTGGCATGCCGACCTTCGTAGTCGGCGCGCTTGTGCTTCTGGTCAAGGCCATCTGGGATCGGCTGCGCGAGAGAAACCGCTCCGACGCGCGACGGTATGAGGAGGCAGAACCGTGATCACCGTTACTGCAAACGACATTCCGGGCAAGACCATCACGGAGACGAAGGGCATCGTCTACGGCAACTCCGTCCGCGCCCGCAACGTGGGCCGTGACATCACCGCCGCCTTCCGCAACATCGTGGGCGGAGAGGTTCCGGAATACGCCAAGCTCATGGCGGAATCACGGGCGGAAGCCCTTGACCGCATGAGCCAACGAGCCGAGGAGATGGGCGCGAACGCCGTCATCGCGCTGCGATTCTCCACGTCGATGGTCATGTCCGGCGCGGCTGAGTTGCTTGCCTACGGCACCGCCGTCGTTGTTGAGTAGGAATCTCCGCCATGTCTGAGGCCGTCCTCATCCTGGTGGTCCTGCTGGCCTATGTGGCCGTTCAGATCGCCGTTCAGGTTGCCGCGGGACGCGATCTCGGAAAGCGCAAGCGGGTGCGCGGCGGCAACCGTTGGCTCTGGGTTATCGTCATCCTGCTCCTCCTGCCCGGCGCGCTGGCCTACTTCGCCTTCGGGCGCTTGCCGGACGAAGAACCGTCAACACTCCCGCCCCAGAGCCCGACATCGTGGTAGCAGAACCTCACATGCCGCCGACGCGGGAACACAATTTACGACTTGATTTGTCAGCATGTGTAATTTCGGCTCATATGTGTTACTTTTGCATATATATTGGTACAGATACGGGGAGGAAGTCGTGGCAATTATGCAGGAGAGCCTTCTCGACGGTTTCCTCCCACGCTCGGGGCTTTCAAACTCACCATTCCGCTACCCAGGGGGAAAGTTCTATGCGCGAAAGCTGATCCTGTCTGAGATTCCTGAACATGACGTCTATTGTGAGCCCTTTGCGGGCGGAGCAAGCGTTTTTTTCGCCAAACCATCTGTCCAATACACGACACTGAACGATCTTGACGAAGGGGTCATGAACACTCTGCGGCACATTCGCGACCGTGTTGAAGACTTAATCGCGTTGCTGGATGGCATCCCAGCCACGAAGGAAAATCACACTTTTTACAAGGACGTTTACCGGCCCGTTGATGGACTGACACGTGCGTTCCGATGGTATTACCTCAACCGTACGTCCTACTCCGGCATCATGCGACGCGAGAACTGCTACTGGGGTTACGGGCGAAAGTACTCGATGTGTCCTGAAAATTGGCCACCTCATTTGAGGACGGTATCAGATAAGCTTCAGGGGGTTGAGCTCACGAGCATAGATTTTGAGAGTGTAATCGACTCGCTGCCTGACGGCGCTTTCACTTTCGTAGACCCTCCGTACTATAAGGCCGACCAAGGGAAGTTCTACGAGTGCACCTTCACACTGGAGGACCATCGGCGCCTTTCTGATTGCCTACGGCGTAACTCAGAGCGCTTACGTTTTCTTCTGACCTATGACGACCACCCTGATGTGTGGAACTTGTACGAATGGGTAGAGTCAGTCAGCAACAAGGAATGGAACTACACGATCAGCCGTACAGATGATCAGCGCAATGGCTTCCAACTCAAGGACGGATTCCGTGGTGTCAGAGGCAAGGGGCGTGAGTTGTTCATAAGGAACTATCATGCCTAACCAAGATGATATAAACAGGATTTATGCTAGCCTGAGCGAATACTGCGACACCTACAATATTCCTCGAGAAAATATCGTAGACATTCTCGAAGATCAGAAGGTCCTGCCCATGATTAGGGGCAAGGCGACGGAATACATCGGTGCAGCGGTTCTGAAGCAGGCACTAGACCCCAGGGATTGGCTAGTTGAGAAGCTAAATCTGAACCCTCAGCCCGGAACTAGGGATGCGGACGTGAGCATTACTTACCGGCGTACGGGAACACGTCTACGTGCCGAGACTAAGAATGCCGTTCGTGCGAGCTTCAGCATCGGGACACGCCAGACAAAGGCTCCGCATTTTCGGGTCAAATGTCATCGCTCACGGAGTAACCTCTCAAAAGCGACAGCAGGCAACGACCGCTATGAGGTTGGAGACTTTGATGTGCTCCTCTGCAATGTATCCAATGCCGTCTTCCGGGGAAAAACACAGGATCGTGGCCTACCTCTCATCGAAGCTGAGGAGGCAATCGAATGGCTTCGATCCTTCTATGGTGTGACTAACGAGGCAGAAATCCGGCGTCATGCCTACGACGACTGGCGAGCTTGCCTGCCAGTAACCATCGCCGACGAGAACGGTATGCTGCCGCGTACTCCAGCCATATTGATGCAGGACGACTCAAACTGGTTCGGTTTGGATCAATTGGCTCCGAATTTGCGTACCCTCATCAACGGCAACTGAATCCTTCCTGACAGGGCGCAGGTGGCCGACTCATTCACTCGTTCACAAAGATTATCGGATCACTGATCGCGAGCCGAGAAAACCTTGACGTTGCCGATTGCCGTTTTCCACAATGGATTGTCAATTCGGGCCTTCCCGAGACCAAACGACTCAAGAAATAGCAGGTAGGTAGACGACTAATGCCTTTTTCGCCGGTATCCAGCAAGGTCTCGTTTCCAGACATGGAACGGGACGTTCTGCAATTCTGGAAGGACAAGGACATCTTTCGCCGCTCCATCCGGGAGCGCGAGCACAGGCCGATCTTCACGTTCTTCGAGGGCCCGCCGACGGCCAACGGCGCGCCCGGCGTCCACCACGTCCTCGCCCGAGTCTTCAAGGATGTCATTCCCCGCTTCAAGACCATGCAGGGCTACCAGGTGCCCCGCAAGGGCGGCTGGGACACGCACGGTTTGCCGGTGGAACTCGCCGTCGAGGCGGAACTCAACCTCTCCACCAAGCGTGACATCGAAGCCTACGGCATCGCGAAATTCAACGAGAAGTGCAAGGAGAGCGTCTTCCGATACGTGCAGGACTGGGAATCCCTGTCCGAGCGCATCGCTTTCTGGGTCGACATGGACGACCCGTACGTCACCTACTCCAATGAGTACATCGAGTCCGGTTGGTGGATCTTCGATCAGCTTTGGGACAAGGACCTCATCTACCAGGGCTATCGCGTCACGCCGCACTGCCCGCGTTGCGTCACGTCCCTGAGTTCCCATGAGGTCGCCCTGGGCTACAAGGACGACGCAGAAGACCCCTCCGTCCACGTCAAGTTCCGCATCCAGGACAGTGACAAGTCACATGACTTGTTGGGTGGTGACGGCTCGCCTGCCTACCTGCTTGCATGGACGACGACCCCGTGGACGCTGCCCGGCAACACCGGTCTCGCCGTCGCCGTCGGCGCGCGCTACGTCATCGCCGAGGGCCCATGGGGCAAGGACGGCGGCAAGGAACGGCTGATTGTTGCGGACGCGCTCACCGATCAGGCGCTTGAGGGCGACTATGAAATCGTCGGCGAATTCTCCGGCAGGGAGTTGGTCGGCCTCACATATGAGCCGCTCTTTGACTATGCGGTGCCGGACGGCTACGCGGGCAAGGTCGTTTCTGCTGATTTCGTCCTGCTTACCGAGGGCACCGGCATCGTCCACATCGCGCCCGCGTACGGCGCGGAGGACCTCAGCGTTGGCAATGCCGAGGGTCTGCCCGTCGTCCACACCGTCAACATCGATGGCGCAATGCTCGAGTACGAGAATGTCCCCTGGTCGGGCAAATTCTTCAAGGACGCCGACCCTGACATCGCTGCGGACATGGATGAGCGCGGCCTGCTCCTGCGCGGCGGCGCCCTCGAACACACCTATCCCTTCTGCTGGCGCTGTGACGCGCCGCTCCTCTACTACGCCAAGGAGTCCTGGTACATCCGCACAACCGCCCTCAAGGACAGGCTCATCTCCGCCAACCGTGAGATCGGCTGGGTTCCTGAGCACATCGGCGAGGGCCGGTTCGGCGAATGGCTGCAGAATAACGTTGATTGGGCGCTTTCACGTGAGCGTTACTGGGGCACGCCCATCCCGCTGTGGCTCTGCGACGGCTGCGACGATGCGACACCCATCGGTAGCATTGAGCAGTTGGCCGGGCAACCGGGCCTTGCGGGCTACACAGCTGGCATGGATCTCCATCGCCCCTTCATCGATGACGTGACCTTTAGCTGCGAGGGCTGCGACGGCACGAAGCGCCGCATTCCCGAGGTGATGGACGCCTGGTACGACTCAGGCGCGATGCCCGTCGCCCAGTGGCATTACCCGTTCGAGAACACAGATGCCTTTGAGCAGCAGCAGATGGCGGACTATATCTGCGAGGGCGTCGACCAGACACGCGGCTGGTTCTACACGCTGCATGCGCTCGCCGTCCTGCTCTTTGACCGCCCCGCCTACAAGAACGTCCTCTCGCTCGGCCACATCCTTGATGGTGACGGCGAGAAGATGTCCAAGTCGCGCGGCAACGTTGTGGAGCCGTGGGACATCCTTGAAGCACGTGGCGCGGACGCCCTGCGCTGGTACATGTACACCGCCTCCACGCCCGGCAACGCCCGCCGCTTCTCCGCCAACCTCGTCGGGGACACCGTCCGCCGCTTCCTGCTGCCGTTGTGGAACACCTACAGCTTCTTCGTGACCTATGCCAACGTGGACGGCTTTGACCCCGTCTCAACACCCGCGCCGCCGCTATCAGATCGACCGCTCCTTGACCGCTGGCTCGTTTCACGCCTGCAGGGACTCATCGCCTCCGTAACCGACGCCATGGAGCGCTACGAGGTGATGGAGGCGACCCACGCGATCGAGTCGTTCGTGGATGAGCTGTCCACGTGGTACGTACGGCGCAACCGCCGCCGCTTCTGGAAGTCCGACAACGACACCGACAAGGCCGCCGCCTACCACACGCTCTACAAAGCCCTGACGACGCTTTCAAGCTTGCTCGCGCCGTTCACGCCGTTCGTCGCGGAGCACATGCACCGCAACTTGGTCTCCTCTCTCACTGACGATGAGCCGGAGAGCGTTCACCTCGCTGAATGGCCGCAGGTGGACGATGGGCTGCGCGATGAGACTATCGAAGCGGACGTTCGCCTCGCCATGCGCCTCTCCAGCCTGGGACGCGCCGTGCGAGGCCGCGCGCAGATCAAGGTCCGCCAGCCCCTGCAGGAGATGCTGGTCATGCTGCCCGGCCGAGCCGACCGCGAATCGCTGGCGCGCATCGAAGACCAACTGCTGGAAGAGTTGAACGTCAAGGCGGTACGTCCTGTTGATGATGAGTCCGCGTTCCTCTCCGTCCGCGTCCGTCCCAATCTCCAGAATCTCGGACGCCGCCTCGGTGGAGAACTACCGAAGCTGACCACCCACATCGAGGGCCTGTCTGATGCCGACCTCAACACCGTCGCCGCGCGCGTCCGCGATGAGCAATCGCAGGAACTGGCCGGTTTCGATCTGTCGCACGAGGACCTGCTGGTCGATACATCCGACCGCGAAGGTTTTATCTCCGGCTCGGAGGGCATCCACACCGTCGCGCTGAATACGGAAATCACCACCGCGCTTGAACGCGAAGGGTTGGCGCGTGAACTCGTGCGCCACCTGCAGGAACTGCGCCGCACCGCCGGCCTGGACGTCTCCGACCGCATCACTGCCTATGTCACCGGCGACGGGGATGGCGTCGCGGGCGCGCTGTCAGACTTCGGCGACTACGTCCGGCAGGAAACCCTCTCGGTCGACATCCTGCAGACCGCCCCCGGCGCTGGCGCAGCCACCAACACCGTCAAGCTCGACGAAGCCACCGTCACCATCGGCGTAGAGAAGGTGTAATCACGCTGAGGACTCTGTCATTCCGAGCGTAGCCGAGGAATCTAAAGTCTCCATTCAGCCATTCATGTTGATGCGCTGTCCGTGTTTGAAGACTCCTCCTAGCTCGGCAGCGTTGCGCCGATAAAGTCCGCGCTGCCTCGCGCAAAATCCCGCGCGGGCATTGTCCGCCGCCCCTCCGCCTGCACCTCGAGCAGCTCCAGCATCCCCTCGCCGGTGCCGATAGCGACACCCATGCCCCCGCCGTCTTCCGAGCGCCGTAGACGCACAACCTGCCCGGGCGCGGCCCCTCTCGGGTCGTATTCCGGCGGCAGGGCGATGGCGCGCCGGATGTTAAGCCGCTTGCCGGCAAGCGTCGTGAACGCGCCCGGCCACGGCGTCATTGCCAGCACGCGCCGCTCAAGCTCCTGCGCGGGGCTGTTCCAGTCGAGTGTTCCGTCTGCCTTATCCAGCATCCGTGATTGGGTGGCCATGTCGTGATCCTGGGCCTCAGGCGTTATGGATCCGTCAAGCCAGCCCGTCAGCGTCTCCACCAGGAGAGACGCCCCCAACTGCGAGAGCCGTTCAGTCAGCTCTCCCGCCGTCTCGCCGGAGCGAATCGGCACGACGCGCTGGCTCAGCAGCGGCCCCGTATCAACACCCTCCTCCAGCAGGAAGATGCTGATGCCCGCGTTCTCGTCGCCCTCAAGCAGCGTCCAGACCACCGGCGCGGGCCCTCGGTGACGCGGCAGGAGCGACGGATGGATATTGATTGCGCCGCGCGGAGGGATGTCCAGCACGTTGCGCGGGAAAATCAGGCCGTAGGCCGCCGTCACGATGACCGCCGGCTCAAGCGCCCGTATTCGTTCCGCTTCCTCCTCAGAGCGGAGCGTTGTTGGCTCCAGCACCTCGAGGCCGTATTGCTCCGCTCGTTCCTTCACCGGCGATTGCCGCGGCCGCCTGCCGCGGCCCGCCGGCTGGTCCGGGCGCGTCAGCACGGCGACGGGCCGATTCTCCGACGTCATCAGCGCGTCAAGCGTCGGCACGGCGAACTCAGCGGTGCCGCAAAAGATAATCCGGGAATTTTCTTTCATTTTTCTCCGCCGCGGACGGGCTCCTCAGTACGGACACCCTCGAATTATTGAGGTATTGAGAGCCTGCCGCAATGGCGGGGGTGCCGCCCCCATTGGCTCATTCGTGGGCACCATGACGGTTTGCGTTTCTACCGTCTCGACGCCCTCCTCTTGGCAGGTGTTAACGTAAGTTCTTGCGGCTCGATGCGCCAGCGACACTACCCGTCTACGGCGTGCCCTCCACGCTCGCAGAGGGCTGTCACACAGACCATCGGAGCCGTTCTTGGTGGGGGAGGATAGCGTTTCGATGCCCGATCAGCCTGTGCGCCATGTGTGGGAAGAGGCCCTTGGTCGTCTTCGCAAGCAAATGAGCGCAGCCGCGTACAACACGTGGCTGGCAGGCACTTCCGGCGTTTCCCTCGCGCATGATGAACTCACGCTCTCCGTTCCGAGCGAATATGCGCAGCATTGGATCCAGGGCTCCCTGCTTCCCATCATGGAGCGTATCGTCTCCGACGTTCTCAAGCGCCCTGTCACAGTCGTCCTGGAGGTGGCGTCCGATGCGCCGCAAGCGCAGCGTGTTGAGCCGGCCGGTGCCGAACGTGCTGCCGCGCAGGAACCGGCAGTCGAGAGGCCTGCGCGCGGCGGTTCCTCTTTCATCATCGGGACGAGACCGGACCCACAGCTTACCTTCGACCGCTTCGTCGTAGGCGAAAACACCAAGCTCGCCTACGCTGCCGCGACGAAGGTCGCCAACGATCACAACGGCGACTACAACCCACTCGTCGTGTACGGCCCGCCCGGCCTCGGCAAGACGCATCTGCTTCACGCGATCGCCAACGAGGCGCAGGGGCAGGGCCGTACCACGCTTCTCGCGCCAGCCGAGCAGTTTGTTCACGACTACGTCACGTCCATCCAGAAGAAGACGGCAGCGGAGTTCAGGGAGCGGTACCGTTCTCCGGACATTCTCATGATTGACGATGTTCAGTTCATCTGCGGCAAGGTCAAGAGTGAAGAGGCGTTGCTGCACACGTGTGGGGCGCTCCTGCGAGCAGGTCAACAGATCGTCGTCTCCGCGGACAGGGCGCCGGACGCCTTGACCTTCAGGAATCCCCGACTTGCCGCCCGGTTGCTCGCGGGCCTGCCCGTTGATGTCAAGCCCCCAAACAGGCGCACACGCCTCAACATCCTGGCTTTCAAAGCGGCACGCTACGACCTCGAAACGCCGGACGATGTCCTCTCCTACCTGGCCGGACGGAAGTTCTCCAGCATCAACCAACTGGAGGGAGAGCTTACCCGTGTCGTCGCCCAGGCGACCCTGCTTAACGAGCCGCTCACGCTGGAACTCGCTCGCCAGGCCCTCTCCGCCGCGTCGACAAGCCCGGACCCCGTTCCTCTCACAATCGAGGCCATCATCCGCACAACGGCAGCCTATCGCCAGTTGACCCCGGCAGACATCACCGGACGCAGTCGCGCCCGACCCTCAGCAGAAGCGCGACATCTCGCCGTCTTCCTCGCCAGCCGCCACACGGACCACTCCCTGGCATACATCGGCAAAGCATTTGGCAACCGCGACCACACCACCGTCATGCACAGCATCCGCCGCATGGAGCGCGCCCTCTCCGCAGACGCAAAGCTCCGCGCGGACGCCGAAGCCATCATCCAGATCGCCTCCTCCACCTTTCCCACCCACTAACCCCACCGTCAGAATCCCCTCCCCCCTCCGTCATTCCGGCGCAGGCCGGAATCCACCCCGTGGCCCGACAGAGCCTGCCCCGTACTTGATACGGGGGCCACAACCCCCGCCCGGCCGTTCACCCTGAGCTTGTCGAAGGGTCACATGAACGGACGGGCAGCGCCCACATGTCATTCCGAGCGCAGCCGAGGAATCCAAGAACGCAACCCCTGAGCCAAACCCGCCTATAATCCAACCATGACCGACAATCCCACAGTCCCCGACGAAGCGGCCTCAGAGAACGCGGCCAACGAACTACTGCGCCGCCATGAGCGAGACGAGCCCGAGGCCAACATCACCACCGCCGTCCGTGATTTCCTCATTGCGACACGGTTGGTAGAGTCGCACGAGATAGACGAGGAGAATCCTCCCTCCCCGGACTCCACTCGTCGAGCCGTGGATCTCACCGCTCTCGACACGTTCGTTGAAGTCAAACGGCGCATCGGCATGGCAAAGCGGGGTGTGCCTGACGCGGAAAACGTCGCTCAGTTGGACGGCTACCTGGAGAGCTCTCAGCGCGATGGCACGGTGCGTATGGGCATCCTGACCGACGGCAAGTATTGGGTGCTCCGCTGGCCCGGCGCAGGCGAGCCAAAGCTCACCAAACCGTATGCAATCACGCTTGAGGATGCCAACAGTTGGCGCGCCCTCCATGAATGGCTGCGTGATGAGGCGCTGGTCGCACTCCAGAACATTGAGCCGACGCACGACGACATTGAGAAGCACTTTGGCATCAACAGCCCCCGCTATCTACAGGACATCGACACCCTCAGAGCCCTCTATGAGCAGGCGCGGGACAACTCGAGCATCGCGGTCAAGCGGCGGCTGTGGGAAGACTTGCTCCGCACGGCGTTGGGCGAGATCGCTCAGAGCCAGGAGGAGATGGATGACCTGTTCATCCGCCACACGTACCTCACGACTGTTATTGGCATCGTCGTGCAGGCGGCGTTCGGAGTGGATATCCGTCAACTTGCCGCGAACGACCCGCACGATCTGGTGCTCGGACAGCGGTTCCGCAGCCGCACAGGCATTGAGGGCGTGGTGGAGTCGGATTTCTTCGCGTGGCCCACGGAGATCGGCGGCGGCCCGTTCCTCACCACGCTTGCCCGGCGCATCAGCCGGTTCAACTGGCGGAAGGTCCCTGAAAACGTCGCCGCCATCCTCTATGAGGCCGTAATTCCGCCGGATGACCGCAGGCAGCTTGGCGAATACTACACGCCGGATTGGCTCGCCCGCACGATGGTCCGGGAACTGGTGACGGACCCGCTCAACCAGAGCGTTCTCGACCCCGCCTGCGGCTCCGGCACGTTCCTCACGGAGGCCATCGCTCGCTTTATCGAGGCGGCTGACAACAATGCTGATCCGCTGGACAGATACACGGCCTCAGATCTGCTGAACCGGCTGCGTGAGCGCGTGATCGGCATCGACGTGCATCCGGTCGCCGTTCACCTTGCCCGCGCCGCCTGGGTGTTGGCCGCCACCCCGCTGTTTGAACGCATCGACGAACAGGGCAGCGCGCTGCCGTCGTCCAACTTCTCCGCACCCGTGTACTTGGGGGATTCACTCCAACTACAAATCAGAGGCGACATGTTCTCGAAAGATATTGTCACCATCCCAGTGCGGGATGCTGACAATACAGAGCTTGTTTTCCCGCGCTCCCTCGTCGAGCGGGCGGAGAATTTCGACAATGTGATTGCGAGCGTGACACATGCGATTGAGCACGGGGATGATCCGTCGTCCGCCCTTGATGACGCCGGTTTGGAAAACGGCGAACGGGAGACTCTCGCACAAGCCGTCGCCACATTGCAGAGGCTCCATAAGGAGGGTCGTAATCACATCTGGGCGTATTACACCCGCAACATGGTGCGGCCTGTCACTTTAGCAAACCAGAAAGTGGATATCGTCATCGGCAATCCGCCATGGATCACCTACAACAAGACAATCGCGGATTTGCGTACAGGACTTGAGCAATTCAGCAAAGACGTGTACGGCATCTGGCAGGGCGGGCAGTACGCGACGCACATGGACGTTGCGGGGCTCTTTTTCACCCGCTCAGTCGATCTCTATCTCGAGGACGGCGGCATCATTGGCATGGTGATGCCGCACAGCGCGCTCCAGGCAGGGCAGTATGCCGCGTGGCGGACGGGTGTCTGGAATATCGGGATTGATGGCGGGGTGCTGGCCGTCGATTTTACGCACAAATTCCCTTGGGATCTGTACCATCTGAAACCCAACACGTTCTTTCCACTGCCCGCAAGCGTCGCCTTTGCGCGCCGTGTCGTTGCAGAGGGCAGTAATGATCCGCCTGCGAAGCCACTCGCGGGAACGGTTGAGCGTTGGACTGGGGAGACGAAAAAGCAGAACTTTGGAAGGGTGCCCGTTACGATTACGGGCACAGGCGAGTCGCCCTATGCTGATCGGGCGCGGCAGGGCGCGACCATCGTTCCCCGCAGGCTCCACTTTGTTGAGGAGACGGAGAATCCATCCCCCATCAAGGCGCCCGGAACGGTCACGGTCAATCCGCGTCTTGGGTCGAAGGACAAAGCCCCATGGCGTGGCCTTGACCTATCGGCGATTACCGGCCAGACCATTGAGGAAACTCACGTCTTCGATGTCCATTTGGGCGAGACGCTCGTGCCGTACGCAACGCTGGAGCCTCTGAAGGCGGTTCTCCCAATTCGGCCGGACAATGAGAGGCTTTCCAGGGACGGCAACCCGCTTAGCGTCCTTGATTCGTCCGGTCTGCAAAGCCGAATGCGGGATCGATGGAGGACGGTCAGCCGCCTGTGGGAGGCGAATAGGGCGAAGGCCAACAAGCTATCTTTGCTGGGCCAAATTGATTATTGGGACAAACTGACAGCCCAACTCGAATGGCAGCAGGACAACCGTGAGATGCCAGTGCGGATCCTTTACTCGGCTTCAGGTACTCCGACAGCGACGATAATCTCCGACGGGGACGCACTTATTGACTATACGGGATTCTGGCTTGCTTGCTTCAACAAATCAGAGGCCAATTACATCGTTGCAGTCATAAACTCTACTGCGCTGTACGAGGCTATGGAACCGCTGATGCCCAAAGGAATGTTTGGCCCACGCCACGTACAGAAGCACCTGTGGAAGCTGCCGATACCTAGGTTCGATGAGAGTGTGAACTTGCATCGAGAACTTGCGCAGGCGGGAGAGGCGGCGGCCAAACGTGTGGCGGAGATGTTGCCGTATTTGCGGGCGAAAGAAGAGGCGCAGGGCAGGTCGCTGACGGTGACCACCGCCCGCCGTGAAATCCGCAAATGGCTGCGGCAATCCAAGGAGGGCAAGGACGTCGAGCGCCTCGTCAAGAAACTCCTCTCCTCCTGACAGCCCCGCCCTCATAGCCCCACTTTTCCACCAACCCCTCCCGCTCCCCGCCTGCTTTCCACCGCTCTTCCACATCGATTCCACCTGGAATCCACCACGCATCCCCTTCCTGACCCAATAACGCTTCCACTGCTTCCACGGCGTTAAACGAGGTATGACAAACCATCTAGATATATCCTGAGAGAATGATTGACCAAGCTCAGATTCACGTCCGTGGTGGAAACGGTGGCCGCGGCGCGGTGTCCTTCCGCCGTGAGAAGTACGTTCCGTTTGGCGGACCTGACGGTGGTGACGGCGGCGAGGGCGGCAGCGTGGTGTTTCAGGCCGACGAGAATCTGATGACGCTGCAGGACTATGGACGCACCCTTCGCTATGCGGCGCAGAACGGGGAGCCTGGACGACGCAAGAAGCAGACCGGGAAGACAGGTGGAAATCTGGTTCTGATGGTTCCTGTTGGAACAATCGTGACGTGGACGGGTGAGAAGGGTGCCGGCACGGTGGATCTTGAGTCTGACGGCGCAACTGTCGTCGTCGCAAAGGGTGGGAGTGGAGGCCGCGGCAACACGCGCTTCACCAGCTCGACGAATCGTGCGCCGCGCTTGGCGGAGGGCGGTGAGCCCGGTGAAGAGGTTGATGTCCAGCTGGATTTGAAACTCCTCGCGGATGTTGGCCTCGTCGGCCTCCCCAACGCTGGCAAGTCCAGCCTCCTGGCCAGTGGCTCCGGCGCGAATCCGCGTGTCGCCTCGTACGCATTCACCACGACGGAGCCGAACCTTGGCGTTGTGGACATCGGCTGGAGCAGCTTCGTCCTTGCGGATATTCCCGGGCTCATCGAGGGGGCGCATGAGGGCAAGGGCCTCGGCGACCAGTTCCTCCGTCATGTGGAGCGCACCGCCGTCCTCATTCACATCATCGACGGCAGTCTGCCCGATGTGATTGACGCGTGGCACAGCATCAACAACGAGCTGGCCCTCCACGAGGCTCGGCTTGAGGAGAAGCCGCAGATCGTCGCAATCAACAAGATTGATATGCCCGAGGTCCAGGAGCAGTTGCCGGAACTCAGAAAGGCGTTCGCCGCGGAGGGTGTCGACGAGGTGTTTGCAGTATCCGCTGTCACCGGCGACGGCGTGACGGAACTGATGCGGGCCGCGTACACGCGTGTCGAAGCCGAAAGGGAGGCGCGCAAGCGAGCGCCTGTGCAGGAGATAGACGAGCCGGAGGTCATCCTGCGGCCTGAGCCGGATCGCATCATGCCGGTCGTCGAAGCCGAAGAGGAGGGCGTGTGGCGGCTCAAGCACCCCCGAATTGAGCGGCTCGCGGACGGCATCGACCTCACGGACATGGCCGTCGCTGCCCAGTTCTGGCGGGAGCTCGGCCACATCGGCGCGATCGATGCGCTGGAGCGGGCGGGAGCGGAGCCCGGCGACTGGGTGCTTATCGGCGATACCGAGGTGATGTGGCGGTGAGTCGCGTCGGCATCCTGGGCGGCAGCTTTGATCCGCCCCACGCCGGCCACCGGATGATCGCGCGTGAGGCGCTTGAGCGCGTCGGGCTTGATAGGGTCCTCTTCATGCCTGCCGGCGAACAGTGGCTCAAGGAAGGGCAGGACGTGGCCCCCGCAGCCCATCGCCTCGCGATGACACGCCTGCTGATAGGCTCAGACGCCGAATTCGCTGTGTCCGACATGGAAATCACGCGCCCCGGCCCGACGTACACGGTGGACACCCTCCGGGAACTCCGGGCGACGTCGCCGCCGGACACGGAATACTACTTCATCCTGGGCGAAGACTCCGTGGCGGATCTCCCCCGCTGGCACGAACCGGAAGAGCTCGTAACGCTCTGCCGCTTCATCGCCATGCCCCGCGCTGATGCCGAGGGACGCCCCGATCTGACCGCGTCCTACGACGCCGTCCCCGGCCTCCGCGAAAGGGTCACCGTCCTCGATGACGCCCCCCGCATGGATGTCAGCTCGTCGTCCATCCGCAGCATGGTGAAGGCCGGGGAAGACTTCAGCGGCCTTGTCCCGGACGAAATCGTGAATTATTTGACTAAACACGGACTATACCGCTGAAAGCAACCAATCATGACACCCTGCCGGAGCAGATCGTGGATTATTCCACGAAACACGGTCTATACCGCTGAAAAAAACGCTCATGACACATTGTCGCGGGCAAGATGTGAATTAATTAACTAAGCACGAACTGGACGGCTGAAGCCGATTTCCTATTCCTCAAGCGTCCTGAGGAAGCGATCATCACGCCGCCACCGCGGCCTCGTGCGCGCCCACAGGGACAGCATCACCGGCCGCCCCAACAACTCCTCGATCAACGGCCTCACGTGCGTGCCCACGTCCTTCAGCGCCTTCCCACCCTTGCCCACGACGATCCCCCGCTGCGAAACCCGCTCAACGTACACACTCGCCTCAATAAAGTCCTTCCCACCGTGTTCCGGATCCTGCGGCACGTGCTTTTCCACTTCAACAGCGGTCGCGTAGGGCACCTCGTCGCCGTAGACCGTGAACACGCCCTCCCGTATCAACTCGGAAATCAGGAACGCCTCTGAGCGGTCAGTCAGGGTTGACGGATCGAAGAGCGGCTCCTGCTCCGGCAGGTTGGCAATGATACGTTCCAGGAGGCTGTCCAGCCCGTCACCCGTTCGTGCGCTGACGGGCACGATGTCCCGGAACTCTGCATACAGCTCGTTGTAGTCCTCGATAACGGGCAGCAATGTACCCTTGCGCACGGTATCCAGCTTGTTGATGGCGACGATAGCTGGGAGGTTCTGCGCCTTGATCTCGTCGAGCAGTGTCTCTTCCACGTCTCCTGCAGTGCGCGGCGCCGATACCAGCACTGCCAGATGGGCAATGTCCAACGCCTGCCGCGTCTCGCGCAGCATCCGGCGGCTCAGCGCATCCACGCGCGGCTCAGCGGGACGCCCCGGCGTGTCCAGCAGCCCAACTTGGAAATCATCCCCGTGCAGGACGGCCAGGATGCGGTAACGTGAGGTCTGAGGCTTCGGACTGACCGCGGCAAGCTGTGTCCCCACCAAATTATTGACGAGCGTCGATTTCCCAACATTAGGCCGTCCAACGATGGCGACATACCCGGCGCGAATCATAAGAGACAGTTGCCCTGCTAACCTTCCAGCGCTGCTCGCACTGCCGAAATCAACTCATCGTCCTCTTCCGGCAATACTGTCCTCGGATCCAGCAGGAGGCGATCTTCATCGATGCGCCCAATGACGGCCGGATGGGAACCTGTCACGCGCAGCCGTTCCGCCAGCGCGTCCGCGTTTGCCCGCGAGGGCTCGATGGCGAGTGCACGCGTGGGAAGCGTCCCACCCGGCAGGCTTCCGCCGCCAACCGCCGTTTCCGCCTCCACGACGCGCAAGCCGCCCCCGCCGATTTCCTCTTGCCACCGCAAGGCGCGCTCATCCAGAGCTGCAACGCCCGCGGAGATCATGCGCCACACCGGCACCTCCCTTAGCGCCGCGCCCCGCGCATAGGCCTGCAGCGTCGCCGTCAGCGCCGCCAGATCCAGCTTGTCGATACGAACGGCGCGGGCGAGCGGATGGGACTTCATCTTGTCGATGAGCTCCTTGCGGCCCACGGTGATGCCGGCCTGCGGCCCGCCCAGCAGCTTGTCGCCGGAGAACATAGCGATGTCTGAGCCTTCCCGCTCCAGGGTGTCCCGCACCGTCGGCTCCGGCGCTAGGCCGAACTGCGCGGTGTCCAGCAAACAGCCCGAACCGAGATCATTGATGAGCGGAACGTCGCGTGAGTGCGCAATGTCCGCAATCTCCGCCGCATCCGGCGTGCTCGTGAAACCGACAACAAGGAAATTGCTGCGATGCACCCGCAGAAGCGCCCCCGTATTGTCCGTGATGGCGTCTGCATAGTCCCCGGCGTAGGTGCGATTCGTCGTTCCCACCTCGACAAGCGTCGCCCCGCTCTGGCGCAGCACGTCCGGTATCCTGAACCGCCCGCCGATTTCCACGGCCTCCCCGCGTGAAACAATGACCTCCCGCCCTCCCGCGATGGCGGCCAGGGCAAGCAGCACGGCGGAGGCGTTGTTATTGACGACGATCGCGGCCTCCGCGCCTGTCAGGAATTGCAACAGCCGCTCCGGGTGCGCGTGGCGTGATCCGCGCTCTCCCGCCTGCAGGTCGTACTCGAGATCGGAGTATCCACGCGCCACGTTGCTCATCGCCTCGATGGCGGCGTGGCTCAGGGGCGCCCGCCCCAGGTTCGTGTGGATGATGACGCCGGCGGCGTTGATGACGCGGCGCGGCCGCGGCCCCAAAAGGTCGTCAATGGACGCCGCGACCTGTTCGGCCAGGGAGTCCAGGTTCGGCGCAGTATCCGCCGCGCCGGCGAGTATTGCCGTACGCGCGTCGTCGATAGCTTGCCGCGCGGCGTGCGTCACCGCGTCAGCGCCAACACTCTCGGCCAGCGTATCGAGCGGTTCGCTGCCGATTAGCCGATCCACGCTCGGCAGCGCGCGCAGAGCCTCGGATTGTGCCCGGGCGTCGTCCGCCGAACTGTTCCCTCTTGAGTTCGCCATACCTGATTATCCCCTATGGGCGCGCAAGAGGGGCTTGATGCCCCTATGCGTGGGGCGGGAGTCGTGCCGTATACTACTAGTTCGGGTGCGCGTGTGAAATGCGTGGCCATACAACCATTGGTTCGGGCATTGGCCGAACGGTGAGGGGGTAAAGGAATGCAGGTCATTGGCCTGACGGGGGGTATCGCGAGCGGCAAGAGCCTCGTGAGCGAGGTGCTCCGCGATGAGTACGAAGCCACTGTCATCAGCGGCGATGAGTTGGGACACCAGGCGTATCTGCCGGACACGGACGCGTGGAAGGACATCCTGGCCCGGTGGGGGGACGACCTGATGAATCCTGAGACGCGGGAGATTGACCGCCGCAAGCTCGGCGCGATTGTCTTTGCTGACCCCGAGGAACTCAAGGCGCTCAACGAGATTACCTGGCCGAGGATCCGCGCGTTAGCCGAGAAGACCATCGCGGACTTGCGCGAGAGCGGCGTGAAGATTGCCGTTCTTGAGGCCGCCATCATGATTGAGGCCGGCTGGACCGACCTCTGTGATGAGCTGTGGGTCGCACAATCGAGTGAAGAGGAGACCATCGCGCGATTGCAGTCCCGCAATGGACTGACCGAGGAGCAGGCGCGGCAGCGAATCAACGCGCAGCTCTCCAATGAGGAGCGCGAGGACTACGCCGATGTGCTTCTCCAGAACACCGGGACCATTGAGGAATTGCGAGTCCGCGTCGGCGAGCTCTGGCACGCTCGCATCCGCCCGTTCCTGTAGGCTGTCCTCTTATATGAATCGAAACCGCTCAAAGGGATTGGAATGACCGAACAGACAATGCTCAAAGACGCCACCGTGATGTCGTACTCCGAGTACGAGATCGAGGAATACACAATCGACAGCGAACCCTACTACCTGCCCATCAGGGACGAGGTAGAAGTGTTCACGGCAGCCTACGAAGAGAAAATACCCGTCATCCTCAAGGGCCCAACGGGCTGCGGCAAGACGCGCTTTGTGGAATACATGGCGTGGCGGCTTGGACGCCCCATTACGACCATGCGGCCTGACGGCAAGGAGAACTCTCACGGCAAGGCGCTCGTCACCATCGCTGCCCATGAGGACCTGACCGCCAGCGATCTCGTTGGCCGGTTCCTGCTCGAGGGCGAAGAGACCAAGTGGGTTGACGGCCCGTTGACCCGTGCTGTCAAGACCGGCGCGATCTGCTACCTCGATGAGGTGGTCGAGGCCCGCAAGGACACCACCGTCCTCATCCACCCGCTGACGGATCACCGTCGTCTGCTCCCCGTTGAGAAGCGCGGCCAGATCCTGGAGGCCGCGGACGGCTTCCTGCTGGTCATCTCATACAACCCCGGCTACCAGAGCGCCCTCAAGGACCTCAAGCAGTCCACACGGCAGCGGTTTGTGGCGATGGAGTTCGACTATCCGCCGCGGGAGTATGAGGCGAGGATTGTCCTACAGGAAAGCGGCGTCGATGAGGATTCCGCCGACCTGCTTGCCCGCCTTGGGGAGAAGGTCCGCAACCTCAAGGAGCACGGGCTGCAGGAGGGCGTCTCGACCCGCCTGCTGATCTACGCCGGCAAACTGATTGCCCGGGGTGTGCCTCCCCGCCGGGCGTGTGACGTGGCCATTTCGGACGCGCTCACCGATGATCCCTCCGTACAGCGCAGCATTCGGGAGATAACGACAAGCATCTTTGAATAGGACGATGGCCTCGCCGCGTGTATGCGGCTGTGCCTTCGCGATAAACCCAAGAGCGAATGACATCGGAACACGGCGGAACAGGCGACGCATCACCAACGCGTGATGAACTGGTTGCACAATTGCTCGCCCTGCCTGCCGCAGTGGGGCAGGCCTACCACGGCGCGACCGACCACGTCGAGCATCGCCTCGGCAGTGAAGAGCATTACGACCAGTGGCTGTCAGCGGCTCTGGGTATCGCGGGGGCCTCGTTCCGTGCATGGGAGGCCGCTGCGGAGTACGTCCGCTCATCTCCCGCCGTTCTTGACGCCCTTGAGAGGCCACAGGAAGCCAGGTCCTGGTACGAGAGCGGTCGGGCGTTATCTGCACATTCCGCCGCGCTTGCCTCATCCTTCTTCCGCGCCAGCGCGGGCTTCCTTGAGCGCCGTGATGTTGCCCGCCTGCCCGCGTGGATCGCAGCCGCTGAAACACTGTTCCATGGGACGTGGAAATCCGGCGCGTTGGCCGCCCGGTTCTTTGAGGTGAGCCCTGCGCTCCTGGATCACGTGCGGCTCAGTGACCTCGCCACATTTGCGAACTTCCTTGACCATGTCGCGCAGCACTCCAGCGAACTAGCCGAAGAATGTCTGACGATGGCGCCGGATTCCTTGCCGTACGTGGATGACGAGACGATTGACACGTACCTGGAGCTGCTTGACGAGACGGCCAACCGCAACTGGAAGTACGCCAAGGAAACCCAGCGCGCTGCCGCTGTCGCACTGCCCCGCATTGCCCGATCCGAACGGCAGCGCTTCCTGACGTTTGCCATCAACCTGTCCGGCGATGGGGGCAAGCGCTACCTGTCATTCTTAGCCGAAGGCTCCCGGGCCGTCAGCGATCTCCCCCTCCACATGCACCGGCAGGCGCTGGATGACTTCGAGGTGCTGTGTGGGCTATCCGAGGAGGCCGCAGTCGAGTTTCTCCGCGCTGCCCCGCAAGTCCTTGAGCGTATCGACCCGGAGAACCTCAACCGCTGGTTCTCCGAGGGTGTCACGATGCTTGAGCGGAACGAGGCCGCCGGCATCGCCTTCTTCAGGCTCGAATCTGCCCGTGGGGAGACCCTTCTCCAGGAACTTTCGGCAACCGTCAGCCTTGATGATGTCGCCCCCATCCTGCAGATGTATGCGCGCGGCCTCACCGGCGGCGACATGCAGCTGCGTCCCACTCCGGAACTCGCAAACCGCAGCATCGGCTGGGCCACGGAAGACCGCGCATCCACGGACGGCACCAACGTCTTCCTCCCGCCGGAAATCGCGCTCTTTGAGACGAAAGACGACAACTTCGGTTGGTTCAAGGTTCTTTGCACCCATCAAACCGGCCATCTTGAGTTCGACAGCTTTACCTTCGCCTTCAACCGGGCGGGCAATATCTTCCCGCTCACACGCCCGGCGCTCGCCGAGCGAATCGCGGAGCAGAACGCCAACGGAACGCCGCGTGAAACCGTCGCTGCGGCGCCCAACCCGGAGATGACCGGCGTCACCACGGCCGTCCTCTCGGACTATGAGCGTTTCTTTGACCTGTTCCCGGAGCGTCGTCTCGCATCTGACCTATTCGGCGCGCTTGAGGATGCCCGAGTCGATCACCTCGTCAGACTGCATTACCGCGGTCTGCGCCGCGCTTACAGCATGGTGCAGGCCACCGCCGTGATTGGCCGCCCGGCTCCGCAGCAGCTTCCGCTCCGCATGGCTCTTGTCGAGCTGCTCATCCGCATGACCCTGCTCGAAGGCGACAAGAAGATTCCCATCCCGCAAAACCTGCGCGACGTGGTTGAGCGCATGGCCGTCATCCTGTTCCGCTTGCGCCATGACGAGGCGACGGTGGAGGACTCCGCCGAGGCGACGGTGATTCTCTATCGCCTGTTGATCAATGTGCCGAACACCATGCCGCAGCCCGATCTCGATTGGGACGAGATGGAACTCGATGAACTTGGCGGCGAGGCCGCGCAGGGCCTGCAGGAGGCCGACAGCGCCCAGATGGGCGGCGAGGAGTTTGTGCCCGGCTCAGGAACCGAACAGGATGTGCCGTATCAATCGCCGGAGGACGTGGACTATCGCGGCGACTTCAAGCCGGAGCTTGTACAGACGCTCGCCAACCTCCGCAAGGGGCAGCAGCGCGCCGAGGACAGCGTGCAAGCCCCGCCTCTTACGGAAGAGATGGTCCGCCAGCTTCTTGAGAAGAGCGCGGAAATCGACCTCTCCAGCGTCGTTGAAGGTGATATCGATGATCCCAGCGGCCTGTTTATCTCAAGCCTGATGAGCGAGGCCATCGAGGGCCCTGACGCCGAGTTCAATGACGAGATGGGCGAGGTGGGGAGCGGTGGCGGTGACGGCGATGAGAGCGAAGAATCGCTGGAAGAGCAGGAGCAAACCGCCCTTTACGATGAGTGGGACTTTGTGGCGCTCGATTACAAGCCCGCGTGGTGCCGTGTTCGCGAGTCCACCATGCAGGAGGGCTCTGCGGAGTTCTATGAGCAGACCATTGAGCGCCACGCCGGTCTCATCAACGAGGTGCGGCGGCAGTTCGAGATGATGGTGCCGGAGACGTACCGCAAGGAGAAGCGCCTGACGGACGGCGAAGAGTTCGACCTCGATGCCGTCATCGATGCCATCGTACAGAGGCGCGCCGGCGCCACGCCGGACGACAAGGTCTACTGGCGTCGCAATAAGACGGAACGTGATGTTGCCGTCATCTTCCTGCTTGACATGAGCGCATCCACCGCCGAAGCCATCGAAGAGCGTTCTGATTTCGACGATGACGACGAGGATATCCCGGACGATCCCCGCCAATACCTCTTCTGGCTGCGGTCTCGCCGCGAACAGCAGAAGCGCTCCTACCTCCGCATCATCGACCTCGAAAAAGAGTCAACAGTCCTGCTGATTCGCGCTCTGGAGACCATCGGCGATCAGTACGGCATCTACGGCTTCTCCGGCTATGGCCGCGAGAACGTGGAGTTCTACAGCGTGAAGGGACTTGAGGAGCAGTTCTCAGACCGCGTCGCCAAGCGCATCGACGGCATTACGCCTCTGCACGCAACGCGCATGGGCCCTGCCATCCGCCACGCGACCGCCAAGCTGGACGATGTGAGTGCCAAGACCAAAGTGCTTTTCCTGATCTCGGACGGCCGTCCGCAGGATCGCGGCTACAGCCGTGAGGGCGCGGAGAAGGAATACGCCGTCCACGATACTCACGATGCGCTCGTGCAGGCCAAGGCCAAGGGCATCATCCCATTCCTGCTCACCGTTGACCGCGCCGGCCACGACTACATGAAGGAGATGTGCGGGGACCTGCCGTATGAAGTCCTCGCGGACATCGAGCTCCTCCCCAAACGCCTGCCGCAGCTGTATTCACGTTTGACGCTATAAGCGCGGCACCCTCACTCCTCCGGCGTTTCCAGCATCCGCCACCATACCGCGAGATCTGCGGCGGCTTGAAGCAGCTGCCCAGGGCGTCGGATTCCGTCCTCTGTGATGACGTGGTCGACGTACTTGGGCGGGATGATATCCAGTTCAAGAGGGGCTTGGCCGTTGCTACGCGCGGGCAGCCACGGCGCCAGCTTGAGCGTGTCAGCGAAGAAGTGGACCGGAACGACAGGATTATGATGCGCCGCGGCCTCCACAAGCGCCAGCGTTCCCGGGTCCGCCGCCATCGAGCCGTCGGCCAGGAACGCGGTGCAGCCCAATAACACAATGTCTGCGCCGTCGAGAACGGTCTGACTGTCCGCCGAAGCCGGCGTGGACTCCCGTGTCTCAACAATGCGGTCTCCGGCCAGCATTATGGCTGCGCGGACGCTCTTTGAGCGTCCCATCGTGACGACCGTAGCGCTCTCCGGTAATAGTGGCTGTCCACGCCTCGCGAGTGATGCAGGAGTGTCGCCCAGCAGCCGAGCCAGCCGCGCAACGCTCCGTGCCGCCGCCGCCATGCGATCCCCCGTCCGCGCCTCCCTGGCCGTGCGGTAGGCCGACACCCCCACGTTGCGTATCGCCACGACCTCCGGCCGTGCCTCTGCGATTGTGAATGCAATCTCACGCAGTGGCTCCGGCTCGCCGATGTACATCTCCGATAACGCGCGGTGCAATAGTTGCGCGCCGCTCGCTGCCAGGCTGGATGCCGTCCCCGACCGTTCGTCTCGCAGCGCCCCGGCCTCACGATGGAGGTCATCCCAGTCCATGGGCGCTCTCATGCGTCGCCGCTTTCCGATTTCGTAAGAATCACATTGTCCAGCAGCCGCGTCCTGCCGATACGGATGGCCGTCGATGCCATCGCGCCCTCGGCCACGTCGCCATCCGCCTCGGCCATCGTCAACGGGTCTGCAACGGACACATAGTCAATGGACGCGACGAGCGGCTCTGATTCGAGCGTCGTACGTATCGCGTCCCGCAGCACATCTGCCTGCGCCTCGCCGGAGCGGTACAGGTCTCTCGCCGCACACAGCGCCCGGTACACGACAGCGGCAGCCTTCCGCTCCGGCGTGGTCAGGTACGTGTTGCGGCTGGACATGGCGAGACCGTCCGGCTCCCGCACCGTCGGCCCAACAACCAGTTCTCCGGGCACGTTGAGATCACGCATCATGCGGCGCACGACGGCGACCTGCTGGCCATCCTTCTGCCCGAGATACGACCGATCCGGCTGCACGATGTTGAACAGCTTGAGCACAACCGTTGCGACACCACGGAAATGGATGGGGCGGGCAGCGCCCTCGAGGCGGGAGGCAATCTCGCCCGGTACAACGTAGACATCCTGCTCCGGCGGCGGATATATCTCCTCCGGCGATGGGTGGAAGAGCAGATCGCAGCTGGCCGCCTCAAGCATGGCCATGTCTCGCTCAAGATCACGCGGGTAGGCGGCCAGATCCTCAGTGGGTCCGAATTGAGCAGGATTCACGAAGATGGACGCCGCAACCACGGCGTTCTCTGCACGAGCCATCCTCACGAGCGATATATGCCCCTCGTGCAGATAGCCCATCGTCGGCACAAAACCGAGAGACCCCGCCGCGCGCGCCTCTTCGCGCACACGCCGAAACTCCTCAATCGTCCTGATCAACTCCAACGCCATCGCGCCTAATCACCCCCTCGTCTCACTAGATTGTAGGGGGTAGGAAAGGAACGGTGCGGGCTTTCTAACTGGCTACCATGCCGCCACGAAGTCCAGCTCCAGGCGGATGTTGTCCTCCAGGCTGACGATGAAGAAGAGGTCCGGAACCTCCATTTCAAACTCGCCGAACGTGAAATTCGTCTTCGCCGTGCCCGTCACGCTATTCCCGTCAAATGTAGCGACCGTTTGCCACGCCACCGGCCGCGTGACATCGCGCACCGTCAGATCGCCATTGATCGTGAACTCAACCTCGCCGGACGCGGGCAGCGGCCATGCAAGCCCGTCGATGCCCGTGGCCACAAAGACGATTTCAGGATAGGTTGCCGTCTGGATGCCGTTTCGTCTCAGGTAGCGGTCGCGATTCTCCTCGTCGCTGCGCAGGCTCGCCGCGTTCAGCACGATGCGTGAACTCTCCGGCGCAATCTCGCCGTCCGCCGTGAACGTGAACGCGCCTGACACGTCAGATGTCTCACCGATGGCGTCAAACGGGAGCTCGACGCTCGCCAGTTCCTCACGGATCAGGTAGCGCGCAAGGGTACCCTCCTGCAGTATCGCCGAGAAGCCGCCGGGCGGTGTATCGACGTCCACCGTGCGCTCACTCTCCGGGGTGACGACCTCCTCTACTGCCGTCGGCGTAGGGTCAGGTGCAGAGACTGTTGGGACGGCGGTCGCAGTGGATGTTGGTGTCGGACTATCGACTGTTTCGGCGTCGCCGTCATCCGGCTCGTTGGCGGTGCCGCAGGCGGCGGCCAGTAGGGCCAGCGCCAGCGCCACCATTCCAATCAACGGCAGAAATCGCGTGGATAGAAGGCTGTGCTTGTGCATGGGATTGTATGTTCCTTGTGTTCTTGCATCGAGTGCCGAATTCAAGCATACGAACACTGAACGGTTCATGCACGGGGCGGGTTAGGCGAGGACACATAGCCTTCTGGTGGCTGGGGGGTAGAATTAACAGACCATGACACTCACTGAAGCGCCCCCGCGCCGCCATTTCCTGTCACTAGCCGACCTCTCCTCCGATGAGGTACGTACCGTGCTGAATGCGGCCATCGCTATCCGGGCGGGTGAGTTACGGCCGAACCTGACCGGTTGCAGCCTCGTCCTGCTGCTGGAAAAGCCGTCCCTGCGCACACGGGTCAGCTTTGAGCTCGGGATGCGCAAGATGGGCGGCCACAGCCTCAGCATGCTGCCACAGGAAGTCGGCCTCGGCGGACGTGAGCCGCCGGAAGACGTCGCGCGTGTCCTCAGCCGTTATGCGGATGTCATCGCTGCGCGCGTCAACTCCCACCAAACGCTGATTGACCTTTCCAACGCCGCCGATGTGCCCGTCATCAACGCGCTCTCGGACATCGAGCATCCATGCCAGATACTTGCCGACCTACAGGCGATGCACGAGCATTTTGGAACGCTGGAGGACCTGACGATTGCGTTCATCGGCGACGGCAACAACGTCGCCGCCAGTCTCGCCCTCGGCTGTGCGCTTGTCGGCGCGAAATTCCGCATCGCGTCACCTTCCGGCTATGAACTGCCGGGCGACATCGTGAATCAAGCGACGAGACTTGCCGGACAAGAAGGGCATGCTCCGCAACTGCTCTTGAGGCCGGAAGAGGCCGTTGAGGGCGCAGATGTTGTCTATACGGACGTGTGGGCTAGCATGGGGCAGGAGGCGGAACGCGAGCAGCGCGCGCGTGATTTCAGAGGCTACCAGGTCACCCCACACCTCATGGAACTCGCTGACCCCAAGGCGGTGTTCATGCACGATCTGCCCGCGCATGAGGGCGAGGAGATTTCCGAGGGGATGCTCACGCACCCGCAGTCGATAGTCTTCAACCAGGCCGAGAATCGGATGCACGCGCAGGCGGCGCTGATCGCCACGTTGCTCGGCGCGATCCCCGGTGCTTCATAGGAAAACGTCATGACCGCCCTCGTTGAAACACGCACCGGAGTACCGCGCGGCCTGCCGACGGTTGCGATCGTTGGCAGGCCCAACGTCGGAAAGTCGTCACTCTTCAACCGGATGGTTGCCGAGCGAATCGCCATCGTTGCCGATGAACCGGGCACCACGCGAGATCGCGTCACGGCCTACGTCACTCGTGATGACCGCACCCTTGCCCTCATCGATACCGGAGGGCTCATCCTCGGTGACGAGCAAGGCATGATCGGCGCAATCCGCGACCAGGTTGCCGTCGCCCTCGGCGAGGCGGACGTGCTGCTCTTCGTTGTTGATGTCGGCGCGGGACTTCTGCCCGCGGATGAGGAGGTCGCCGACCTGCTGCGCCGCGTCTCCAAGCCCGTCGTGCTGATTGCCAACAAGGCAGACAACATCCAGCGCGAACGGCTCGCGGCGGAGTTCTACGAACTCGGCATCGGAGATCCTATTATCGTCAGCGCCCATCACGGGCGCGGCTTGAACGAGTTGTGGGACGGCATCATGGCAGCCCTGCCGAACGTGGAGGACCCGCCGCCCGCGCCGCAGGGCTCGATTCCGGTCGCAATCGTGGGCCGCCCCAATGTCGGCAAGTCGTCTCTCGTCAACGCCATCCTCGGCCAGGAGCGCGCGATGGTGCAGGACGAGCCGGGCACCACGCGAGATGCACTCGATACCCTCTTTGAATACGAAAACCGCAAGTACCTGCTCATTGATACCGCGGGCGTGCGCCGCCGCGGCCACATCGAGCGCGGCGTGGAGCGGTTCAGCGTTGCGCGCGCCATGCAGGCCATCGAACGCGCCGACGTTGCCGTGCTGGTCGTAGACGCCACGGAGTATCTGACTGCGCAGGATCTCCACGTCGCCGGATTCGTGCAGCAGGCGTACAAGGGACTCGCCCTTGTCATCAACAAGTGGGATCTCGCGCAGGAGGACGAAATCGACCGGCAAGAGGTCGAGATGCTCGTCCGCGCCCGCCTGAAGTTCTTTCCGTCGATGCCAATCTTATTCACGTCTGCCCTGCGGGGCCGCGGCGTACGCGCGGTCCTTGATGCCGTCGCCCGCATCCAGATGGAGAGAATGACGCGTGTCACAACGGCCCAGTTGAACCGCGCCCTCCTCGATGCGCTTGCCAGTCACCCGCCGCCCTCCTCCGGGCGCAGGCGGCTGCAGATCTACTATGCCACTCAGCCCGAGGTGAACCCGCCCACCTTCGTCTTCTTCTGCAATGATCCGTCCCTCGTGCACTTCTCCTACCGCCGCTATCTTGAGAACGTCCTTCGGCGACGGTTTGGATTCGAGGGTACTGCGATCCGCCTGATCTTCCGCGGCCGCAACCGCGACGATGAGGAGCCCGACTAATGGATTTCCTTGATGACATCACTCTCACAGGTATCGCGCTCACTGTCGTCGCTGGGCTTGGCAGCTATCTGCTCGGCGCGGTGCCCATCGGCCTGCTTGTAGGTAAAGTCTTTGGAAATGTTGACGTTCGAGACTCCGGCAGTGGCCGTACGGGCGCAACCAATGTCCTTCGCACGCTCGGGTGGAAAGCCGCCATCCCCGTCGTCCTGCTTGACCTCTTCAAGGGTTCCGTGGCTGTCATCGCCAGCGGCGTTATCGCTGACACGCCCGGCGAGGTTGCGGGCGCAGTGGCCGTGGTTGTGGGTCACAGCCGTTCGGTCTTCATCGGTTTCGGCGGCGGCCGGGGCGTTATACCGGCGGGCGGCGCCGCCCTTGCCCTTGTCTGGCCTGCCGCAATCATTGGCACGATCGTCGGTATCCTGATCATCGCCCTCACGCGATACGTCTCGCTCGGCTCCCTGCTCGGCACCGTGACCTGTGTGGGCATCATGGTGGCGTTCGCCGTTCTGGGCTTGGCTCCACCGCTATTGGACGCCGTCCCCTTCATCATCGGACCGCTGGCCGTTGTTGGCGGGGCGATTGTCGTCTACGCACACCGGGACAACATCCAGCGCCTGATCCGTGGCACCGAACGACGATTCGGCCAACCGGCTGAGCCGACTGCCTAGTCAATAGAGCCTGCCCCCTCTCATATGGGACAATTACCACGGTGAGCGAGGAGGGGGTCTGTGAGCAGGCAGGCACGCAAGGCGGCAGTCATTGGCACCACCAGTTGGGGCACCACCCTGGCCCTCCTGCTTGCGCGTGAGGGCGCAGATACCCTCCTGTGGTCCCGCACTGAAGAGACCGCACGCCGCATGAATGAAGCCGGCGAGAACGTTGACCGTCTCCCCGGCTTTCCCTTTCCCGACAACCTGCGCGTCACCCCATATATGTCTCAGGCCGTTTCAGATGCAGACGTGATCATCGTCTGTGTGCCGTCCCCCACTTTCCGCCAGAATCTGCAACGCCTAAAGGAAGGCAACCCCTCACCTGATGCGGCAATCGTCAGCGCCACCAAGGGCCTCGATCGTGCTAACGGACTGCGCATGAGCGAGGTCTTTGCAGAAGAGATGGGTCAAGATGCTCTCCGCCAATACTGCGTCATATCCGGCCCCAACCTCTCCCATGAGGTGGCGGAAGGGCTCCCGTCATCCGCCGTGGTCGCGTCTGACACAGCAGAAATGGCCGAGCGTGCGCAGGCCGCGCTGACATCAACGGTTTTTCGCGTCTACGCAAGCACAGACGTTGCCGGTGTCGAGCTTGGTGGCACTCTGAAGAACATCGTGGCTATCGGCGCGGGAATGATTGACGGCATGGGATTCGGAGACAATGCCAAAGCCGCATTCATTGCGCGCGCCATCGCGGAGATCACGCGGCTCGGCATCGCTGCGGGCGCTCAGCCCCTGACCTTCAGCGGACTTGCCGGTGTCGGCGACCTTGTGGCTACGTGCTACAGCCGCCTCTCTCGCAACCGGCGCGTGGGTGAAGAACTGGGGCGGGGACGAAACATCGGGCAAATCATTGAAGAACTGAACGAGGTCTGCGAAGGCTACAACACGACGCCTGCCGCAATCCGCCTCGCCGAACGCCTCAACGTAGAAACCCCCATCACGCTGGAGACTCACCGCGTCCTCCATGAGGGGCTGAACCCACGCGAGGCGATTGAGTCCCTGATGGGACGTCCTGCCACCACCGAATACCCCGGCGAAACCCTGTAGCCAGCAGATACACGCGCCGCCCGCCGGCATCCTGTAGTATTAGAGGCAGTCACATACGCGCGGCTTCTCACGCAGCCCCGCCCCGGCGCACGAGCACGAAACACGAAAAGAATCCACTTTGATACAGGCAGCCTCAATCGACCTGGACGACTTATCTGCTGACACCAGGGGCGATCCCTCCGGGATGGGGGAGCACATAGCGGCATTCCCCCAACGCGTCATGCAAGGGTGGAACGACGCTGCAGCCCTCGCGCTGCCAGACGAATACAAGGACGTTCACCATGTCGTCGTTCAGGGCATGGGCGGCTCCGCCATCGCGGGAGACATCGCCGCCGAGGCCGTGGAAGCCCTTCGCGAACCAGGAGCGCCCCAGCCACAGATTGATGTCTTTCGGGACTATGGTGCTCACCCCGCCGCCGGACCTGGGAGCCTCGTGATTGTAATGAGCCACTCAGGCCGTACCGAAGAGGCGCTGTCCGGGGTGGAGGCCTCGCGTGAACGCGGCGCGCATCTGATCGTGATGACCGGTGGCGGGCCGCTTGGAGAGGCCGCTCGTGACAACGGCATCCCGATTGCCATGATGCCGGAGAACGGCGGCCCTCCGCGTACCTATCTTCCCTATGCGCTCGGCGCGATGCTGAGGATCTTTGTCGACCTTGGCATCACCCCGCCCGGCACGGAGAGCGCCCTGGTTGACGCCGTCACCGAACTCGAATCACGGCAGGCGGACTTTGGCCCAACGTGTAATCGAACTGAGGCCGGGCGAGTGAATCCCGCCAAGGACCTGGCACGAGCGCTTTCCGGACGCATCCCCGTCATCGTCAGCGCGCGAGGCCTTGCTTCCGCGGCGCGCCGCTGGAAAACACAGTTGAACGAGAACGCCAAGACACCCGCATGGACGGAAGAACTGCCGGAGATGCATCACAATGCCATCGTCGGCTTTGAACAGCCCAATCTCAGTGACAACCTCGCCGTCGTCCTGCTCGGCCCCCCCTCCACTCAATCGCGCAGTCTCCATGACCGCTACGCAATCTCCCGACGGATCCTGAGCGACCTCGGTGTATCGGTTCACTGGCCGTCGCTGGCAGGAGTCACGCCCCTGTCCCGCCTGTTGGAGGCGGTTCTGCTGGGCGATTACGTCAGCTACTACCTGGCGCTGGTGAACGGCATTGATCCCACGCCCACGATGGCGCTGGACAGTATCAAGGCCCAGATTCGCCTCTCGACACGACACGATAATCCCGGGAAATAACCTACCTCGTCTATGGCAACACGCATCGGCATCATCTCTGATACCCACATCCCGAGTTCGATTCCGGAGCTCTGGCCGGAAGTTGAAATCGTTTTCAAGGATGTGGACCTGATTCTCCACGGCGGCGACCTCATCACCACGGGCGTCGTGGACTGGCTGGAGCGCATCGCGCCAACGTATGCGGCCGAAGGCAACCACGATTACGGCTTGAGCGAGGTGGATGAACGAATCCGGCCCAAATGGTTCTTTGATATCGAGGGCTATCGAATAGGCCTTGTTCACATCATTGATGGCTGGGGCTCGCGCAGCGCCCGGGACCTCGTCAAGGTCTACCTTGGAGAACTGCCCGACATCGTCGTCTGTGGCGACAGCCATTTCGAGTTCATCCGCAAAGAAGACGGAATGTTGATCATCAACGGCGGCAGCGCCACCTACCCCCACAACCGTGAAGCCCGACTCGGCCACGTCGTCATGCTGGACATCGAAGAGGGTAAAGAACCCGAAGCCCGCATCATTGATCTGACCGAGTATTCCATCGACGGCACGGACGGCCGCAACCGCTACTCGCGGGGAAGAACCCGGTAACGACGAACGACCATACTCGCGGACCCTCTTTCAGATAGCCAAAGAGACGGAGTAAGGGATCCCAATACGCACTCTCCCTTCAGGGAGAGGGTCATTGGAGTAAAGGGATCAGGACTGGCCGAAGGGCGCTAGTAGCGTGGGCGTCCGCCGCCTCCGCCACCACCCCCGCCTTCGCGACGGTCACGCGCCTCGTTCACCGTCAATTGGCGGCCCTGGTGCTCGTTGCCATTGAGCGCCGCGATGGCGGCCTCTGCCTCCGAGCCATTCGGCATTTCCACGAATCCGAACCCACGCGAGCGCATAGAGTAGCGGTCAATGATGACTTGCGCTGATGTGACCTCGCCGTGCTGCTGAAAGAGCTCCTGCAAATCTGCGTCTGTCGCCTGAAAACTCAGGTTTCCGACATAAATCCTCATACGTCCGGTCTCCCCGTCTCTGAATTCTGCTATCCCAAACCCCAGCAAATGCCACTCCGCGCGGGGACGGCCGGCAATCTGTTGTCGGAACGTGCTAAGTATACCCTGTACGAACAGGCTAAACCCCTATTTCGCTTGTCTGACCGCTCAATTGACAGTAAGTATCAAGAACGCATTTCAGGAATAGCGACGAAACAATTTGAAGTGAAGGGCGTGCGCCAGCTAGCCTGCCGTCACCTCTCGCAGGAACTCCAGCAACGCGTCGTTGTACGCATCCGTCGTCTCTATGTTCGGGAAGTGCCCCGCTCCCGGCAGGATCACCAGTTTCGACTGTGGAATCGCGCGATGAATCCGTACTGATCCTCCCGGCGGCGTCAGCCGGTCCTGTTCGCCGCAGATGACGAGCACCGGACATTTGATACCCGGAAGGTCCGGCGCGACCGGGTGCGCCCCGAGTTCAGGGCCGGAGATGCGGACGCCCTCGGCGTACACTTCGGGAACATTGCGCTCCGCCGTAGCGTTGGTGAACGCCCTGATGTCTTCCAGGTTGGACTCTATGTACGGGTCGCCCCAACTCCGCTGGGGATCGAATGGAAGCGCACCGATGCCCTGCTCCCGCACGGTCTTGAGCATCCCGTCCCATCCGGACAGGTACTCCTGCTTGATCTCCGCGGACGTGTCCTGGATGACGAGCGACAGCGTCTGCTCCGGATAATCGATGGCGAACTGTTGTGAAACCAGCCCGCCAAGCGAATGCCCGTGAATATGAGCCTGGTTGATCCCAATCGCCTTAAGCAGCTCCGAGAGGTCCTTCGATAGTGTCCAGCGAGAATACGCCCCCTCCGTCACCGGCACGCGCTCCGACTGACCGAAACCACGCATGTCCCACAGCATGAGCTGGAACTCTGCGGAAAGCGCTTCTATCTGGTTCTCATAGCCCCGCCCGTGGCCGCCCAGACCGTGCGTCATTACAAACGTTGGCTTGGACGAGTCCCCGAACAACTCGTAGAACAGCTCCACTCCGTTGGCCTTGATGTGCGGCATGTTTCAATCCTCCCTTTGTACCGTGCCCTTGTTCGGAACCCGGCGTCCTACCCCAAATCCAGGCGCAGATTCAGCCTCTGCGCCACGTCCCTCAGACTCTCCACGGAATCCGCGTACAACGGTATTCCATTTCGCTTGCGATCATCAATCGTCTCGGCCTCGATGTCCCCGGGCACAAGCACCCTCTCCACGTCCGGCAGCGGCGGTGTTGCCCGCAGGGCGGTCATATAGTCGGACATGGACTGCTTGAAGTCGTCAGCGTCCGCAAACGCGTCGATCCGCATCGCGCCGAAGAAATGCGCGGACTGATACCCGCCCGCGACGCCGGACCCCGCAATGGCCAGCCCCGGCCCCATGCCGGAGAGCACGCCGCAGAGGATGTCAACAATCATCGCCAGCCCGTAACCCTTGTGCGACGAATGCTCGAGGTCGCTGCCGAGCGGCAGGATGCGCCGCCCGCCCGGTCCCCGCGCCGGGTTGCGTATCGGCTGCAGATCATCCGTCAGTCCCCATCCCTCGGGAGCGAGCTTGCCCTGCCGGTGATACGTGTCGAACTTTCCCGCTGAAACGACCGACGTCGCGGCGTCAAAGATGAACGGCGGACCGTCCGCCGTTGGCGCAGCCATAGCGATGGGATTGGAGCCCAACCGCGGCTCCGCCCCGCCTGCCGGCAGTACGATCGGCCCTGTGTTCGTCATGCTGATGCCGATCATGTCATGTGCAAGCGCCTGTGTCGCGTACACGCCCGCCGCCCCAAAGTGGCGGCTGTTCGCCACTGTTACCCATCCGGAGCCGACCGCTTGCGCCTTCTCAATAGCGAGGTTCATGGCACGGACACCCACGCTCAACCCCAACCCGCCGTCCGCGTCGATGGTGGCCGTTGACGGTGATTCGGCCTTCACAATCCAGTCCGGACGGGCATTCACCAACCCGGCTTCCAGTGGCGTGAGATAGAACCGGTCCAGCCGCGCCATGCCGTGTGAGCCGATGCCGCGCAGGTCCGCCTCGATGAGCGTATTTGCAGCGTTGACGGCGTCATCATCCGACACACCCAACGCAACGAATGCCGCCACGGCAAACTCCCGCAGGGTCTCTTCCGGGATACGTGTCGTTTGGGCCAGCGCCTCTGTAGAACTCACAGTGGACGATCGTCAACGGCGTGGCACGCTCTCGTCGAGAGCGTGCCACGCCTGAACGTTTCCTTAGCCAGGTCGCGCCTCGCGCACGCGGCCCGCCATCTCCTGGTCGATCTCCTTCGGCCACGAGCGCTTCTCCGGATCCATGACCTTGACGCTGAACGCACCGATTCCCTGGATGTCTATCGTGCCGGTCTCGCCGTCCTGCAGCGGGCCGATGCCCTGGTGGTTCGTGCCGAGGGCGATAACGTCGCCGGGCAGCAGCGTCATAACCTTGGTCGCCCACTCGATGAGTTCAGGAATGGTGTGCTCCAGGTCGCTCGTGTTGTAGTCGTGGCGCGTCTGACCGTCCACCCAGTATTTGATGTCGAGCTCGTGCGGATTCTCGATCTCGTCCGCGGTGACGATGCACGGGCCCATCGGCGCGCACGTGTCGTAGGACTTCTGGATCATCGTGGGCCCGCGGCCGATGCCGGCGCGCGGTGAGACGTCCATGAACGCCGTGTAGCCAAAGATGGAGTCCATCGCCTCTTCTTGCGAGACGTGCTTGCTCCGCTTGCCGATGACCAGGGCCAGCTCCGCCTCGTGGTGGCAGATGGTGAATGGCGTGTTGGGCAGCACGACGGTGTCGCCCGGGCCGATGATCGCCTCCGGCGACTTCAGGAACATGTCAATCGGGAAGGCTTCCCGATCCTGCCCCTCCTTGTAGTTGCCGAAGCAGCAGATAAGCTTGCGCGGTCGCGGCAATGGCGCGCGAAGCTGCACGCTCGAAACGGGCACCCCACCGCCGGAATCTGCGATGTCCTCAAGGTCATCGCGCACGGACGCGAAATCCTCAATGAGGTTGATCATCACGTCCTCGACATGAGACCCCATGTATTCATCCACCAATCCGCCCAGCCCGATGACGTTCCCGTCAACCAGCAGGCCCGGTCGGAAATCGTTGTACATCACCAGCTTCATTCCCATCCCCCCGTATACGGTCATCCCGCTTGTATTTCCGTTGCATCATACCGTGTCCGCGCCCCGCTCGCGCCATCCCCGCACTGCCATGTGCCCATATGTTGTGCCCGGCTCTAAACGGTTGCCACAACATGTGATGATTCAATGGTGAATTGCACTACATAGACTGCTGTGACTTGACCCAAGTCCGCCGAAAGCGACATACTCGCACAACATAGGGGGTACGGGGGGCCGTCGGCCCCGTTCAGGAGACACAGCAAATGAAATTCTCGGTTCTCCAGGAGAATCTCCAGCGCGGACTCGCGACGGTCATGCCGGCGGTGGCAACACGCACGACGATGCCCATCACCACCCACGTCATGCTCCAGGCGGACGAGTCCCGTTTACGGCTAACCGCCACCAACCTGGAACTCTCCATCTCCTGTTGGATCAGCGCGAGCGTGGAGACGCAGGGCTCAGTCGCAATTCCAGCTCGCCTCTTCTCGGACTACGTCTCCTCACTCCAGCGAGACCGTGTCGACCTTGAGCTTGATGCGGCCACACGGCAACTGCACATCATCTCCGGTCGATTCAACACGCACATGAGCGGCCTCGACGCGGACGACTTTCCGCCCACGCCCGTTGCCGAAGACGGGATTAGCGCGGAGGTGCCGCCGGATGTCCTGCGCGCGGGCATTGACCGTGTCGTCATCGCCGCCGCCACGGAGGACTCCCGTCCGGTGCTGACCGGCATCCACACGTCCATCGAGGGCGACAGCATCACGATGGCTGCCGCGGACGGATTCCGCCTTGCCGTCCAAACGACCAAGCTGCCGCAAGAGGTCGGCGAAGGCGTCGATCTCATCATCCCGGCGCGTTCCCTGCGCGAGCTCAATCGAATGCTGTCAGAGCAGGAAATGCCCGTCCGCGTCACCGTGAACCAGGCCAAGACGCAGGTGCAATTCCACCTGAACAATATCGTGCTCGGCTCGCAGCTCATTCAGGGCAACTTCCCCAACTATCGCCAACTCATTCCGGAGTCATCCAACACGCAAACATCAGTGGAAGTCGCGGATTTCCTGCGAGCCACAAAGACCGCCGCCGTCTTCGCTCGCGAGGGCAACGGCATCGTCCGACTCTACATGACGCCCGGTGAGAACGAGATGGCGGGCACGATGCGGCTTGAGGCGCGTTCAGACCAGATCGGCGACCACGAGGGCGTGATTGACGCCAACATCGGCGGCGAAGAGGCGCACATCGCCTTCAACCACCGCTATCTGGAGGACGTTCTTGGCGTGCTGAACTCCACGGCAACGCTTGAGGTCTCGGGCCCCTCCAGCCCGGGCACCATCCGCCCCGCGTCCACGGACGACGGCACGGAATACATCCACGTCGTCATGCCCATGTTCGTGCAGTGGTAGCGGAGTAGAACGGGGCTTACACAGCCCCTCGCCGTCGCCGAACCTCCTACAGCGGGAACGGCATCCCCTGCAGGCCTTTGAGGTACCGGATTTCTCCCAGGTGGTAGAACGTGTGCCCGATGATGAACGTCTGGAGCAGGCGCGCTAACGTCCTGTCTGGACGCTCCTCGTCCATCACGCGATCCAGATCGTCGTCCGTCATGCCTTCGAAGACTGCGGGGATTTTCGGCCCAACCGCGGCTGCATAGTCGCGTAGCAGCTCGAGACTCGGCCGAAAATCGCCAACCTGGTCCGCGGTGAAACCCGTGCCCGTCCCCTCCCCGGTTGGCATGACGAACTTCTCGTGGTAGCCCTGCGAAGCCCAGATTGTCGGCTGTGGCTCGACGGGAATGGTGACGTGTACGGCGTCATCCAGCGTGCGGGTGATGTGCCAGGCGATGAACGCGATGGTCGTCGCGCCGGGAATCGGCGCGTAGTAGATATTCTCCTCCGTCAGCGGCTCCAGTTCGCGCAAGAGGCTCGTTTGGATCTCGCGCATCTCCCGGGTCAACACCTGTACGCCGTTCATTTCCCCATCCCCCGCTGACTAGCGGAACGTGTTCTTGATCCAGTCCATGAAGCCGCTGCCCTCACGCTCACTGTCATCCCCGTTCTCGGGCGCGGCCGGCAGCGTTGCGGCCAACTGCTCCAGTAGTTGTCGCTGTTCATCCGTGAGCTGATCGGGCACGTGGACGGACGCAACGACAAACAGGTCGCCGCGGGCGCGCTGGTTCTTCGGATCGACCACGCCGCGGCCTTTGATCCTGAAAGACTGCCCGGACTGCACCCCGGCCGGAACATGGAACGGTTCATCACCCTCCAGCGTCGGGATGGTGATCTCAGCCCCGAGCGCGGCCTGCGCGATGTTGATGGGCACGCGGTGGAACAAGTGCCGCCCCTCCCGCTCAAACACGGCGCTCGGCGTCACGTCCAATTCGATATACAGGTCTCCGGGCGGCCCGCCGTTGGCGCCGGCCTCACCCTCGCCGCCGAGACGAATCCGGTTGCCCGTGTCCACGCCCGGTGGCACCGTCACACGCACGGAGAGTTCACGCCTGATTCGCCCGGCCCCACGGCACTCGGAGCACGGATTCGTGATGACCTTGCCCTCGCCGTGGCATCGGCTGCAGGCGCTGATGTTCACATATTGGCCGAAGATGCTCTGTTGGCTGCGGCGCACCTCTCCCGTACCATTGCACGCCGGGCACGCCTCCGGCTGCGTCCCGGGCTCAGCGCCGTTGCCCTTGCACGGCTGGCACATTTCATTGCGGGCAACCTTGATGTCTTTCTCAACGCCCATAACCGCGTCCTCAAACGGCAGCTGCATCCGCATGGCGAGGTCATCGCCGCGCTGCGGACCGCCGCGCCGCCCTTGGCGTCCGCGCATCCCGCCGAAGAAGGCGTCGAAGATGTCCCCGAAGCCGCCGAAGCCTGAGAAAGCGTCACCGTTGGCGAAACCGTCCGCGCCGTTCAGCCCGGCATGGCCGAAACGGTCATACGCGGCCCTCTTGCGCTCATCACGCAGGACCTCGTACGCCTCGTTGATCTCCTTGAACTTCTGCTCCGCGTCCGAGGAACGATTGCGGTCCGGGTGGTGCTCAAAGGCGAGCCGACGGAACGCCTTCTTAACGTCCTCCGCGGAGGCGTCACGAGACAGCCCAAGAACGTCGTAATAGTCTTTCTTATTCGTTGTCATGGCAGTACAGCCGGAGTTGATCCGTGATGTCGCCGCGCTTTCAGATGACGCGCCGCGACGCCCACCAGGTCAGTCCATCCAGTGTATACCACGCATGAATCTGCGGCTTGGCCGGGTGGTTCCGTTCGCCTAGAGACTGTTCCGCCACTCGTCGAACGCCGCAACATCCTCCGGCGAGGCGTGACGGATCAGTGACATCAGCCGATTCATGGCCGTAACCAGTTCCTGCGCGTACGTGTCTCCGGTGTCGCCATTCTTGAGTGGCGGCCGCTCAAGCCCTGCCCGCAGCGCGTTTACTTTTTCCTGCGCCGCTTTCAACGCCCGCAGCTGCGGAGATTCGTCTTCTGGCCCTTCCCGTTCAGGCGTGCTCATTGCCGAACCGTCCCACCGACGCCTAACCCTTTTGGAATTGCGAAAAATCGATGTTGGAGCCTTCCCCGACGAACGGGTTGTAGCGCCGTTCATTGAGGATCGTCGAAATCTCGTTGTGTCCCGGCAGCACGACCATCTCATCCGGCAGGTCGAACAGCCGCGTCTTGATGGATGTGAGAATCTCCGGCATCGATCCACCCGGGAAATCCGTCCGCCCGATGGACATCTGGAACAGCGTATCCCCCGTCATCACCGCGTCCTCGTACACGAAGCAACTGCTGCCGGGAGTGTGGCCTGGCGTGTGCAGCACGCGAATCGCCGTCATGCCGAGCGTCAACTCCTGCTCGTGCTCCAGGTAGGCGTCTGCCATCGGAGAGGGCATCTCCGGCTTGCCCAGCCACCCGTCCCCCTGTGCCAACTGCGCCAGCATCGCCTCGTCCGGCTCGCCGATCATCAGGTCAGCATCGGATCCGTCCATCGCCAGCCCGTTGTCGAAGGTGTGATCGGAATGGCCGTGAGTATTCAGCACATACTTGGGAAGAAGCCCGTGCGTCTGCATCCATACCAGCACAGGCCCCGACCCCTTGGCCGGATCGACGATGGCCGCCTCTTTCGACGCCTCATCGAACACCACATACGTGTTATTCCCCATCGGCCCTACGGCAAATCTCTGAATCGGCATACGCCACTCCCTTTATTCGCTGCTCAAATACTATCGCGCTCAGCCGGAGCCTGTTTCGGCGAGTGTTACTCAGGGAAATGAGCGATCATGAGTTGAACATCTATTGGCACTTCAACATTCTGACTGGGGCGGCCCTTAGTGAGGACGAGAGTCGGAGCAGTTCTGGGAGCGACAGGGCCATTCAGATTCGAATATATAACGCCGCGTGCCTCCGTCCCTGCTCTTTGACTGTGTGAATAATAGACGACGATAACGTAGTCTGAATCCTCACTTATATCTGCCGCATCATAAAGAAGAGTGAACGGAACCGGTGACCTGCGTCCAATCGCAGCACGCCCTCTAGCCAGGATTCTTGATTGCGGTACTTTCCAGTAGGGTAGAGTCTCTATATTCAACCCTGTAAAGTCGACCAACGCTAAGTAACCATCGTGTGAAAGAGTCTCCCTACAATCTGGCCTCCAACCGTCACACGTATAGAGAATGACGCCCGTTATTTCCTGCGGATCGAGGTATGGCGGCGCCGGTGTCGGTGTTGAAGTAGGACGTGGAGTAAAGGTTGGCGTTGGATGTTCAGGAGTGTAGTCAAGATCAAAGGTACTCGGTGTGAGGGATGGAACAGGAATTGCATCAGCAGACGCTGTCGGAGACTGAACGCCGATCTGAGTAGGCGAGGAAGTAGGTACTGCTGACACACCGGGTGTCAGCGGTGATTCTTCGGCACATCCAGCCACGGCCAACCACACTGCTATCACCGCTACGACGAGGCAGACTCGTTTGCCACTCGAACTTAGGGCTGCCACTATGCCATCTCCCCGCCTCACTCCACCCCCACTATCTCTACCACGTGCGGCATGACTTCCGCGTCCGGGCGGGAGGTGTAGATGTACTCGGCGACGTTGTCCAGCGTCCCGCGGCAGCCCGCCTCTGACTGGCCCACGCAGGACACGCCCAGCAACGCCATCCGCGGCGAGTCGTGCTCGCCCACCTCTGAGATGGAGACGTTGTAGCGGCGTTTCACCCGCTCGATGACGCTCTTGACCACCTGCCGCTTGTCTTTCAGCGACGCCGCCTCAGGCAGCCGCAACTCAAGAACCGTGTAACCGACGACGATGGCCATGGGCCGAATGTTAAGACGCGAGGCCCCTTATGTTAAGCCTCGCTAGACGTCCAGGTTCTGGACCTCCTGCGCGTGCGTTCGGATGAAGTTCGCGCGTGGGCGAACCTCCTCGCCCATGAGCATCTCGAACAACTCCGCGGCCTGCTGCGCGTCCTCGATTTCAACTTTGAACAGCGTCCGCGTCTCCGGGTCCAGCGTCGTCTCCCACAGCTGTGTGGGGTTCATCTCGCCGAGGCCCTTGTATCGCTGGATGCCGACGCCGCGCGTTGACACGTCCTCCACGATCTCCGCAAGGTCGATCATCGAGTTCAGGCGTCCCACGGCGCGCTCCCGCTTGTACACCGTGCCAACCTTGGGCAGGTGATCGCTCAGCGCCGTGGCCAGCTCCGTCATCCGCTGCGCCGCGTCCTCGTTGAAGAAGTCGTGGTCCAGCCGCAACGTGCGGCCGCTCTCCGTGTCCTGGATAAGGATGTATGTCTCGTTCTTGGCCGGGAACGTGGTATCCGCTTCCTCATCGTCCATCGATGCCTCGTCCTGCCCCTCGGCAGGCTCATCGGCGAAATCGAGCAGCGACGGTTGCCGAACGTCCGGCATCACGGTGGGCGCCGTCGGCGAGGGCGGGGGAGCAATGGGCGTGTCGTCGTACTGGAACTCCAGGATGCGCACGTTGCCCAAATCCTGCAGCGCCCGCATCAGCTCCTGCAGCGTCTCTTCTGTGGAGAGATCACGCTCGCCCGTCCGCACGGTCAGGGCAGTGGCCGTCAGGAGCGGCCACGGATAGCCCGTCGCTTGCAGGTCAGACATCGCCTTCCCGAGACGCTGCACGGACGGCAGCACGTCCCGCACCTGCGGCTCCGTGTAGACGATGGCCGCGTCCTGCTCCGAGCTCTCGCGGATCGTCATGTCCTTGAGCGCCTGGTTGGTCAGCGTGTCGTCCTTCTCCCTGTCCGAATAGAGCCAGTGAATGTCATTGCGGCCGATCTGAACGCGGTACAGCGGCGGCTGGGCGATGTAGATATTGCCTGCGCGGAGCAGCGGCTGGAAATGCCGGTAGAACAGCGTCAGCAGCAGCGTGCGAATATGCGCGCCGTCCACGTCCGCGTCCGTCATGATGATGACCTTCTTGTACCGCAGCTTGGAGAGGTCCAGCCCCTCGTTCTCGTCGATCTCCGCCTCATCCTCGGATGCGCCGTTGCCGTTGGCGTGGCCGTTCAGCCCGCCGAACCCGACGCCAAGCGCCGAGGCGATGGCCTTGATCTCCTCGTGCCCGTACACCTTGTCGAGCCGCGCCTTTTGGACGTTCAGGATCTTGCCGCGCAGGGGCAGGATGGCCTGGAAGCGCCGATCACGTCCGCCCTTGGCGGAGCCGCCGGCGGAGTCGCCCTCAACGAGGAAGATTTCGCAGTTGTCCGGGTTCTTGTCGGAGCAGTCGGCCAGCTTGCCGGGCAGGGTGGTGGATTCCAGCAGGCCCTTGCGCTGTACGCTCTCCTTGGCCTTGCGCGCGGCCTCCCGCGCGACGGCGGTATTCCTGCACTTCTCCAGGATGCGACGCGCGTCCTGCGGGTGCTCCTCCAAATACGAGGACAGACCCTCGGCCAGCGTGCTCTCGACCTGGTTCTTGACCTCTGCGTTGCCAAGCTTGCCCTTTGTCTGCCCTTCGAACTGCGGCTCTGCAAGCTTGACGCTGATTACGGCGGCGATGCCCTCGCGCACGTCCTCGCCCTGCAGGTTGCTGTCGCCGTCCTTCAGCAGCTTGAACTTGCGCCCGTAGTCGTTCATCGCCCGCGTCAGAGCGGCGCGGAAGCCGGTCAGATGCGTTCCGCCGTCCACCGTGTGGATGCAGTTCGCGAACCCAAAAACGTTCTCCTGGAAGCCGTCGTTGTACTGGAGCGCAACCTCGACGCGCGTTCCGTCCACGTCGCGTTCCACGTAGATGGGCTGCTGGTGCAGCGGCGCGCGCGTTGCGTTCATGTGCCGCACCAGTGAGCGGATGCCGCCCTCGAAATAGAACGTCGTCTCGTTCTCCGTGCGCTCATCGACAAAGCGAATCTCCAGCCCCGGGTTCAGGTACGCCATCTCCCGGAACCGCGCCGCCAGCGTATGGAACTCAAAGGACGTGTCCTGCATGAAGATGTTGGGGTCAGGCGTGAACCACACCGTGGTGCCTGTATCGTCCGCCGGGCCGATGGCCTCAACCGGCGCGAGCGCCTTGCCGCGCGAGTATTCCTGCATGTGGATCTGACCGTCGCGCCGCACCTCTGCCCGCAGCGTTTCCGAGAGCGCGTTCACGACCGACGCGCCCACGCCGTGCAGTCCGCCGGAGACCTTGTATCCGCCGCCACCGAACTTGCCGCCCGCGTGCAGCGTCGTCATCACCGTTTCAAGGCCCGTCAGGCCGGTCTGCGGATGCTTGTCGATCGGCACGCCGCGGCCATCGTCGTCGATGCGGGCTGTGCCGTCCGCCAGGATGGTGACGACGATCCGGTTGCAATGGCCCGCCATCGCCTCGTCGACGGCGTTGTCGACGATCTCATAGATCAGGTGGTGGAGGCCGCGCTCATCCGTGGAGCCGATATACATGCCGGGGCGGCGGCGCACCGCCTCAAGCCCCTCAAGGACCTCGATATTGCGTGACGTGTACTCGGACGTGTCAGTCGCGGCTGCATCGCGCCGTTCCGACCGTTCTGCCATCTGGTTCACCCCTTCAGTGAGCGGCAATCACGCGAGCCGACGGTGGCTCCGGATTCGCTATATGTACGCCACCTATATGCGCCTCGCGAACTGCCGTGTTTGGCGCCTGCTTTTCCCCGCTTCCTGAGCGCCGGATTCCACTCTCCCCCAAGGCCGATTCAGATACGACCCCGCGGTACCCGCAGATACGGTCGCTGCATGTATCTATTCTACCAGAAATCCAAAAATGGCGATGCCCTGCCTGAACTGGCAGGAATCACGTCCCCACGCCGTTCACAGACATGCTCTTAACGCTTCGCCTGACATTCCACCACCCCGCTCACCCTGAGCCTGTCGAAGGGTCGCCATGTCATTCTGAGCGCAGCGCAGCGGAGTCGAAGAATCTAAGGCCTCAATGCCGCTGCCAAGACGGGAACGCCGCTCTACAAGCAGCGATGGATTCCCGCCCCGTATTGCGTACGGGACATGCTTTCCCGGGAAAGAAGAAGAGTGTGGAGGGAGCGCGAAGCCGTCTACTCGTCGCCCGAGGATTCCTCCGCCGGTGCCGCAGCCTCCGTGGCGGCTTCCTCTGCGGCCTCGGCAGCCTCTTCCTCCGCAGCCTCGGCGTCTTCGGCCTCGATGGTCGCTGCCACGCGGGAATGCGTCGCCCGGACGATGATCGTCTCGGAATCCGTCAGGATTTCCACGCCCTCCGGTGCGGTGATGTCCGAAACGTGGAGCGAGACCTCCAATTCTTCCAGGACGGTCACGTCCAGCTCGACGGCGGCGGGAATGTTGGCCGGCAGGCACTCGATGGTCACCTCGTGGGTCAGGTGCGTGATGACCGCCCCCGGCAGCCGCGCCGCCGGTGCTTCGCCAACCAGGTGGACCGGAACCGTCGTCTGCACGGGCCGGTTCATCTCCACGATGTAGAAGTCCGCGTGCAGAATCGCTCGGGTCACGGGATGGCGCTGCAGACCGCGCAGAAGCGTCTGGTGCTTCTCGCCGTCGATGGTCAGTTCAACAAGCGAGCCGCGCCCACCGTCCGTGACCAGCTTGTCTAAGGCGCGGCTCTCGGCTTGGAAGCTGACCGACTCTGCGCCACGTCCGTAGAGATTGGCCGGTGTGATGCCGTCCCGCCGGAGCGCCTTCACATGGCGGCCCAGCGCCTCGCGCCGCTCGCCGTCAAGGGTCAATGTTGTTCCGTTTGCGCTTGTCATATGGTTCTTCAGCCTTGTCTGTGCGTGCTGCGCCGGGGGCGATGCGCCCCGGCGGCAAAATGGGGTCTCGCTTGTGACTTTTGACACAATATCGTAGCTACACGCCGCTATTGCGGTCAAGTTCGCTCGACTGAACGCATACGGCACAATGTTGGGGTGAGCCTGACGCCTCACAAGAGACCCCAATGACGAACAACGATACGCAGCACGCGACGAGCAGACCCGATGATGAGTCGCTTTGGCGATTCGCGAGCGCTAGGGGGATGGATCGGCGCGAATTCCTGCGACTGCTGATAGTGGGAGGCACGGCGGCCGTCATTGCCGCCTGCTCCGGCAACCTGTTCAGCGGAGACACAGCTGACCCGACACCGACCATCAATCCCACGGGCCCGCCATGGTTCAAGGATCCAACCCCGTTCATTCAGCGCGGTCCTGCCGGCTTGGAAACAAGGCTTGAAAACCTGAATGGCATGATTACGCCGGCCCGCCAGTTTTTCGTGCGAAACAACGGGAAGAGCAGCATCGACGTTGACGTGTCCACATGGCAACTGTCCATAGAGGGCGATGCGGTGGCCGAGCCGGTGCAACTGTCACTCGAAGAGCTGCAGCGCCTTCCTAGCCGCACCCTAGTCTCGTATCTTGAATGCGCCGGCAATCACCGCGCCATGTTCGGCTTGCTGCAGGGCCGAGAGTCCACGGGCACACAGTGGATGACGGGCGCGATCGGGAACGGCGAGTGGATCGGCGTGTCGCTGCGGGATGTCCTGACGCTTGCCGGAATCACCGATACTGCGGTGAGCGTGCTGCTCGTAGGCCTGGATACTGAAGCTCCCGAAAACGGCTTTCGCTACGTGCTGCCCGTCGAGAAGGCGATGGATAGCGACACTCTGCTGGCCTACTTGCTGAACGGCGAGCCTCTGCCAAAGGACCACGGCTTTCCGCTGCGCGCCATCGTGCCCGGATGGGTAGGGAGTTCCCACATCAAGTGGCTTGGTAGGATCGAGGTGTCCTCCGAAAAACTGTGGACGCGCAACAACACCACATCGTACGTGCTCATCGGTGACGACTACCCGCCGGAAGGCGAAGCCCGCGGCAAGCCGGTGACAATGCAGTCCATCAAAAGCGCGCTCGCGCTGTCATGGCCGGCGCAGCTTTCCGCAGGCGCCCATCGCATCCACGGCTACGCCCACTCGCCCGCCGGGCCTATCACGCAGGTTGAGTGGAGTGCCGACAACGGGCGGACGTGGAGCAACGCCGAACTGACCACACAGCAACCTGATCACTCATGGGGGCAGTTCGAGTTTGTGTGGGATGCCGAGGCAGGTGAGCACACAATCATGACGCGCGCGACCGACTCCGCCGGGAATACGCAGCCCGATCACGTGCCCTTCAACGAGAAGGGCTACCTCTTCAACCAACCCCTCCCGCACCCAATTCGGGTCTCGTAGATGACTTACGCCGCCGCGCCCAGCTCCCGGGGCCTGTATTGCAGCGCCTCGCTCAGATGCCGGGACGTGATGGTCGGCTCTTCTGCAAGGTCCGCAATCGTCCGCGCCAGCTTCAGAATGCGGTGGAATCCACGCGCGCTCAGGTGCAGTTGCTGCATCGCTGCCCGCAGAAGCCCATGTGACGCGTCATCCAACGCGCAGTACTCACGCACCTCCACCGGCCCCATGTCCGCGTTGGTCAACACGCCGGGCGAACTGCCGAAGCGCGCCCGTTGCCGCGTCCGCGCTTCCTCCACGCGGCCCCTTACAACCGCTGACGTCTCGCCTTTCCGTTCGTCCGTCAGCTTCTCGTACTCCACGCGGGGCACGTCGACAAAGATGTCGATACGGTCCAGCAGCGGCCCGCTGATGCGGCGCTGATAGCGGTCGATAGCCGACGGCGAACAGGAGCACGCCTTGACTACGTCGCCGTAGAACCCGCACGGGCAGGGATTCATCGCGCCTACAAGCATGAAATTTGCCGGGAATGTGATCGAGCCCTGCGCGCGGCTGATGGTCACGGCCTTGTCCTCCAACGGCTGCCGCAGCACCTCCAGTATGTGGTGGCCGAACTCTGGCATCTCGTCGAGGAACAGGACGCCGCGGTGCGAAAGCGTGATCTCGCCCGGGCGTGGCCAGTGCCCGCCGCCCACCAGCCCCGCGTTGGAGACCGTGTAGTGCGGCGCGCGGAACGGACGGGCTGAGATGAGCGGCTGCTCCGGCGGTAGCAGGCCCGCCACACTGTAGATCTTTGTCACGTCCAGTGATTCATCCCGCGTCATCGTGGGCAGAACGGACGGCAGGCAGCGCGCCAGCAGCGTCTTTCCGCTGCCCGGCGGCCCCATCATCACCAGGTTGTGACCGCCCGCCGCCGCAACCTCCAGCGCCCGTTTCACGTTCTCCTGCCCGCGGACGAGTGACATATCAAAGCCGTCGATGGTCGACGCGGTGCCCGGGTCTGCCGGCGGCTCCGTCTGGTAGAACGGGCGGAACGACTGCTCGCCGCTGATGTGCTCCACGAGTTCCCGCAGGTTGCCCGCGGGCAGCACCTCGATACCGTCGACAAGGGCGGCCTCAGGCGCGTCGACTGCCGGAACAACGATCTGTGTCAGTCCGCCCTCGCGCGCCAGCGCCGTCATCGGCAGCACGCCCTGCGTGTGCCGGACCTGCCCCTCAAGGGAAAGCTCGCCCAGGAAAGCGACGTCCTCCAGTGAGAATTGCGCTCCGGCCTGTCCCGATCCGATGAGGATGCCCGCCGCGATGGGCAGGTCATAGGACGTGCCGTTCTTCTTGAGGTCCGCGGGGGCCAGGGAGACCGTGATTCGGCGCTGCGGAAACTCAAACCCGGAATTCCTGATTGCCGCGCGAACGCGCTCCCGCGCCTCCTGCACCGCCGTGTCCGGCAGCCCCACGATCGTGAAAGCGGGCAGGCCGGGCGCGATGTCCACCTCCACCTCAACAATCGAACCCTCAAGACCAACAACCGCGCAGCTGCGCACGTGTGCCAGTGTCATAGCAATTCCTCCCACCTGCGCGTCCAACGCAATTTGGCGAACTCAATCTAAAGAACGCGCGTTCTGGAAGACGGTACCACGCCCTGACAGGGATTGCAACATGCGTTCGGAAACACTCGTCATTCCCGCCCCCTCCGTCATTCCCGCGAAAGCGGGAATCCAGAATCCCCTCCCCTTCGATGGGGGAGGGCCAGAGCCTGCCCCGTACTTGATACGGGGGTGGGGGGTGACACCCTCCGTTCACCCTGAGCCTGTCGAAGGGCGAGCGCCCCCCATGTCATTCCGAGCGCAGTCGAGGAATCTAAGGCGGTAACTGATCCGCGCAAGCAAGATTTAGCGCGCGCCCTTCCTGCGATTGCACTCCTTACAAAGCACTTGGCAGTTTTCCGGTACGGTCTTGCCACCCTCCGCCCAAGGCGTAATGTGATCCGCCTCCATCTCAGAAATATCGAATTCTTCTTTGCACTGAGCGCACCTGTGGTTCTGCTTCTCGTAGACTCGCTGTTTAACTTGTTGCGAGAACGCTCTCAGGTTCAGGTGCCTCTCATCTCGCGTGAGGATGTATGGGTATATCCCGGAATGCCTCTGAACATCCTCATCATCAATGAGGCGCTGCGTCTCTTGCTCAATAGCTTCTGGGTCGAGGTCAGCGTTTTCGTAATCATCATAGAGCGATCCCCAGTCCACCCTCTGCATTCCGTTCCGGCGAACAGTGAAACACTTCTCAACCCACTCAATCACCGCTTGAAAGTGCTCCCAGAGTTCGCCGGCGTCTTCTTCCCCCTGATGCGTCCCCATGTAATCGTCGATTCTGCCCTTGCTGATCCATGAGATTGCCGTCTCCAGATACTCCTGCCTGATGGGACGGCCGTTGAGGTAGTGCCGACCAATTTGATAGGCAGGGCCGTTGTTTCGACTGAAGTATCGCTTCGCGTCGGAAAGCCAAGTACCTGCAAAGACGGCATTTCGCAGTTCTTGATGAGTGAGTTCAACGCCGGCAATGTTGACCGTCTTGAACCATTCGAGCTTCTCACTGTCCGGACCCCGGCAGACGTAGACCATAAGCTCGTAGCGCAGGATCTGCTCCTGTTTGTCAGCAGGCAGGTTATGAAAGTAGAGATCGTTAAATGAGAAATCGCCGTGCACATATTGCGCGACGGAGATTGTTCTCTGCTGTCCGTCGATGATTTCATAGATGCTATCGCTAGGCCCGTGAATTGTTGTGTCGTTCCTTAGCTTGCTTGCATTTCCACGTTCCGCCCAGTACATGACATTGAGCGGATAGTTCTTGGTTATGGTGTCGATGACCGCGTTACGCTCCTGGGGCTTGTAGACGAACTCTCTCTGATACGGGGGGCGGATGTCCAGGAGGCCGCTGTATCCTCGAACGCCACCCTCACCGTTGTCATGGTAGCCTGCTACCAATTCCCGCACTGTAATGTCTATCGGTTCAATATCCATCTTCTCTATCTCTTCCTAATGACCATGCGCACGTACTTCGGCTTGCCGGCTATGGCGCTGTCCTTGTCCTTGATCAGACCGTGCTCCTTGAAAGGCACATCCGTACTCAGTCGTATATCGTTGGCACTGACAATTTCGAACTGGTCAGGATTATGTTTTGCAAGGAACGTGATTGGAACTCCCATTGCACCGAAATAATCCTTGGGGATGTCTTGAATGCGGTCAACGTTGATCGCGTCGTAATTGTCATAGCGTGGATACTCTTCTGGCGTGTACTTTCTGTACAGGATTAATTCTTCGTGTCGCTTGCTATGGTCTAGATTAGTGAACCAAGTAACGTTCCTAAACTTCACCAGCCCAGTTTTCTCATCGTAGACCCCCGCTGCGTATTCAGCCGTGCCCGAAGGAACAGAAAAATATGCGTTTCCTGCTGCAAATCCATAGCCAAGCCAGAAACGATTCTCCTTTAGGAGAGGAAAAATCTCTTTGTACGTTACGGCGTTCCAAGGTCCGATGATTATGAACTTCTTCCGGTGCTCCATGAGCTGGGCAACATACTGCCTAAACATAGAAAATGGAGGATTGGTGACTACAATGTCTGCCTGCTTCAGGAGTTCTACTGACTCTTCACTGCGGAAATCGCCGTTGCCAGCCAGAAAATCGGCCGCATAGGAATCGTGCCTCAAGAGGTATTCGACATCGCTCAATCCAACTGCACCATCTCCGTCAAAATCCCTCACCTGGATAATGTCGGTTCGATAGGGGCGCACTCCGTTCTTCTTCAGACCCTCGATTTCATGGAGGGGCAATTGCTCGCCTTGGATGGGAGAGTCCGCATAACCAGTGGCGACGAGCTTCTTAATGCCCAGTTCATGGAACTTGGCTGCGAAGTATTTGAAGAAATTGCTTTCGAATGGATCATCACAGTTGCAATAGACGACCTTACCCTGAAAGTGCTCTTTGTAGTGACTCAGTTCATTCTCGATATCAGAAAGTTGCGTATAGAACTCGTCCCGCTTCTGGCGCCTTGCCAGATGGAGCGGGCTGTTGGCCGACACCGCCCCATCCTTACCGTGTGACCCGCTGAGGGGTAGCACGGGGAGTGATGTCTACATAGACGTTGGAGTGATGAGAGGCCTGACGCGATGCGCCGGGTTCCCGTGCTTGGCACGGGAACGTTAAATCGGGATTTTTTGAACTGAGGTCGCCGTTCGAAGATTATCTTCGAACGGCGACCTTTGCAGCGTTCAAGGACTTATCGGGGTGAGCAATAAGAGGCCGATGCAGCACCGTCAGATGGTGCGCGTAGATGTGCTGCTTGCCCTTGAATTCAAGCGTCGGCACGGTAGTCTCTCCCCGTTGCTCGATCCCGATGCGGAATGATAGCACGCCCCACTACCCCCCTCAAACGCTCCGCTCACCCCCAACTGGAGTACCATGTACTCGGCAAAGCCCACGCACAAAGGCAAGCACCATGATCTTTGGATATGAATACACCCACTGGCTTATCGTCGGCTCTTTGGCTCTGCTGACGGCGGCACCCGTCATCGGCATCGCCGCCGGCTTCATCATGAGCAGGCTCAGGCGTCGCCGCGCCGCGCAGTAGGGATTCGCGTTGGCGGGAATGACGGAGTTGCAAGGCGGAAGTGATCGATGACGCGCATACTGTTGGCCGTTGACGGCTCGGAGCAGGATGTGGCGTCCGTGGAGTGGTTGGGCAGGCTGTTCGGCGACGTGGCGGACACGGTTGAAATCGCCGTCCTCACTGTTGCTCACCTCAGGATGCCCGGCCCATCCTCCATCCGGCTCGGGTTCGTCCCGCGCCTTCCATCCCAGGAAGACCTCCAGGGCATTGAACAGCAGACCCGTACGGAGGCGGACGAGATTGTCGACGCGGCACGGGAAGACCTTGAGGAGTACGGCTTCACGGTGACCACCATGGTGGAATGGGGCCCGACGCCGGATGTGATTCTCGAAGCGGCCGAGGCCAATGAGTGCGACATGATAGCGATGGGATGGCACGGCGCCGGCAAGGTGAGCGATCTCATCGTGGGCAGTGTCTCGGACCGCGTCATGCGTCGCGCCCGCGTCCCTGTGCTTATCCTGCGAGCCCCAACGGGGTAGGGCGTCGGTCTGCAGGTAAGGTTTTAGATTCTTCGACTCCGCTGCGCTCAGAATGACAGGGGCACGTCTTGGCCTTTAGGCGGGCGTCGGCTCCTCGAAACGCTCGATGACCTGGAACTCCAGCGCGTAGACCTCTACCTCGTCGACGGGGCGGTCGAACTTTTTGCCCTCGCTGAACTGCTCGATCCACGCCGCAGTGTCCGGCCAACCTTCTGCGAGCGCTTCCTCCTGCGTCATATCTCCGATGAGCTGTTTCCACACGCGCGTCACGAGAATTTTGGCAAACGGCTTCTCGCCGGTCATCGGCGGGCGGCGATAGAGCAGGTGCTCCGCGCCCTCCTTCGCCCGCGCTCGCGCCCACAATTTGCGAGCCTGCGACTTCTCGCCCCGAAGGATCAGTTGAACGCTCGGTTCCTTGAATAAAATCATGCGGATACTATACAGGCGCGGCGGGCTGCCTGATCGTCAAGCATCAGTAGGCGGCATCTACAGAGTTGGAGGAAGTCATGCAGCAGTTTCTTGTGCTGACCGTTGGTCGCGCCTTGGATCCGCAGGATGGGGATGAGCAAACACAGGCGTATATGGGTGAGTGGCAGGGGTGGCTTGGGGGTCTGGTCGCTTTCGGCACGCTGGACTCCGGCAGGCCATTGGAGCCCGGCGGCAAGGTGGTGGATAAAGACGGCATCACTGACCATGCGCCTGAAGAAATTGGCGTCGGCGGCTACCTGATCATCAACGCCGAATCGCTGGAGGACGCTGCGAGAATCGCGCAGGGTTCACCGCACATCGCCATCGGTGGGAGCGCCATCGTTCGCCCCTGCCTGACTATTCCTAGTTAGGTGTAGATGGCGATAACGACGGCCTCAGTGGGGTCGGACGGATCCGACGCAAAAGCGATGATACAGGATCGCCCGGCCAATACGTCCTTGGACCGAATGGCACGGCTGATGCGCGCCCCCGTCAGCCACGTCGGCACGCTCCCGTCCAGCTGAACGTCCGCCGTGAATGACGAGGTATCAAAACCCCGCACCGTGCCGCGCCTCAGCTCCATGTCTACACCCCGCTCAGATCGATGTCCTGCCGGTACACCGGCTGAGACCCGCCGTTGTCGTAGCGTGTCCGCAGACCTGCCACCCGCAGCCACTCCGACGCCCACCCCACGGACGGTGCGGTGACGGACACGACGTCATGCAGCTGTTGCCCGGCGTTCACGGGAACGGTGATGCGCGCAAAGGGCTGCAGGATGCCGCGTGAGCGCAATTCGGCCTCCGCCCGCGTGGTCGCCACCTCTGTTGTTGTCAGCGAGCGGTCAACGACCTGCACCAGCAGACTGCCGACTGACGTCATCTCCCGCTCATTGACCGCCTGAGCGATCGCCCCGCGCCCGTAGACCTGCACGTGGTTGACGCGGGAAAGGGCGGATGAGCGCGCCACATCCAGCAGCGCATGGCCGCCCGGCTCGCCGTAGGAATAAACGGCAGGGTCAGTCTCACGCGTATGGATTGCCTCCAGCACGCCGTCTGAGAAACGCAGAACATCCGGCACGCGAGACATCAGGCGGTTGACGGCAACCGCGAGGCTCTCGTTCGGGGACACCGTGACGGCGGGATAGGTGGCCACGATAGACGGACTTGAGCGTGCAAGCGTAGCGGACAGGCCCGCCATCGTGAGCAGTTGGCCGAGGATGTTCCACACGGATGCCGTGTGCGCGGGCCACGTCAACTGACGCCGCGTCCGCATGTTGCCCAGGAACCACCACGGGTCCTCCGCCTCCAACACCGTTACAAGGCTGCCCCGCCGTGTCTCGCGCCGAACCTCGCGCACCCAGTAGCGTTGAGCTTGACCCGTTTCCTGTCCCGCCGCCGCCGCGTATCCCCACGCAATGCTGAGTTCATGCCCCAATGGGCCGGAGCCGACGGTGACTGACGGATCAAGGCGCGGCCCCTCAGCCAAAACGACTGTTAGTGAAGCTCCTCGTGGTGTTTCTCTCGCGTCTGCGGCTATAACGGAGCGGGAAATATCGATGGACGGCTTGCCGATACGCGCCCGCCACACGCCGGACGGTGTAGTCAGCCACGCAAAGGAGGCATCGGCAGTCAAGGCAGGCCCTGTCCCTCCAACCCGGCCGAACGGCGAGGGCTCGGGCCAACGATGGTCGCGGAAACGCGCGCCCGCTGCGGCATGGGTTGTCATCGTTTGTGAGTAGCCGCCCGCCCCGCCATATACTTCGACAAAGCTGATGTGCGGCCCGTCCGCCGCGCAGATGCCGGGATCCCGGTACGTCACGTCAGCGCCCGCTGCCGAGGCGATCACTTCACGCAGCAACGACCATGTTCCCGCCGTTTGAGATGAACCTGCGCCAAGGGTGCACGTCCATACGCCTGACGATCCATTTGACAGCGCCCCGCACGCCACAACCGCCCAATCGCCGTCGATGTAAGCGCAGGCGATGCCCTCCACCGTCCTCAGCGAGTTGGTCCATGCGGCGGGCGACGACCATGCCCCCGCCGTTCTCGTTATTGAGCGAATGGTTCCAGTGGACTCTGCGTAGAGCAGCAGCGCCCCGCCGCTCGCGCCGGATGCCGCCGCAAGGGAGGCGACCTTTGCCGCCGCCGCCGCGACCCTGCGCGGTGAGCTAAAGGTCGCGCCGTCGTCTCGGCTCGTTCGCTCGCGGATCGTCCGTTGGTTGGCCGCAACGTCAAAGACACGGATCTGATCACCAGTCTCGATGACCGCAACGCCCGCCGAGTCGGATGTCCCTCCGAGGTTCCGCCACGTTCCGAATTGCGCATCCGGGTTGGGGGAGGGGGTTCGCTGGACAAAGAGGCCGTTCGGGTCGGCTTGGGCACGGATGCGGATGAGTGAGCCGCCGGACGTGATGACGGCGTCATGCGGCCCGTCAGGCTCCTGCCTGGAGGCAAGGCGTTCCCACCGGAGCTGTGTCACGCCGCCCCACCGCTCAGCGAGCGTGGCGTGAACATAGGGAATGGCCGCGCGTTCGCGCTGCGCTGCGAGCAGTGTTTCAGATAGCGAGTGCATCGTTGGTCACCGGTGAGTCGATAGTGCTGCCGGGTTCGGGCGGTCTAGAGTTCGCCGCCGTCTTCCGGGTGGAAGAGCTTTCGCGGGCGAAAGCCGGAGCGGCGGCCGATTCGTGCCAGCTGCAGCTCAAAATCGGCCATCCGCTCCTCCGCCCATGTCAGGTACTGCCGCCACACGTCCTGCCCGCCGACGTTGAGACGATTGACGGCGTAGGCTGCCCATTCCAGCGCCGCGTACGCCGCAGCGCCTGTGATTACCAGCTCCTCCAGCGCCTCGGGCAGGGTGGAGGCGGAGTCCGTCAGCCGATGAAGCGCCCCGTAATACACGGTGACACTCTCGCCGGCCTTCGGCTCGCCGGGCAGGTTCAACATGAGCGTGTCGCCCCATTGGTTGAAGCGCACGCGGGACGGCGGGTGCTTGCCAACGGGATATTCGACGGCCTCGACGAGGACGCGATCCGTCAGGTCCGCAACCGAGACCTCCCGGCGTCCGCTTGTCAGCTCTTTTGAGGCGGTCTTCTCCTGCGGCGCGACCTTGGAGACCTTGGCCAACGCCCGCTCGATGTGGCGATTCAGCACATCATCTGTCCAGCGATAGCTGTTGGCGTCCTCGTCATGCAGATCGCGCCGCACGCGCTCGCGCACCTGTCCCAGCGTGCTCATGTTCCGTCCTTCAGTGGGTGTATTTCTAAGGTGATCGCGAACCGAGAAATCAGTTGCGGACGCCGGTGAGCTTGGCGAGCTTCGCCGTGTTGAACAGGGCAAGGCTCACGTACCACTTCACGCGTGTCCGCCGCGCGTCCTTGGTCTCAAGGTTGCCGACGGCCTCCACCTGCAGGCCGCCCGGCGACGTGAGCCCAACGAGGCCGCCCTCGCCCGCCTGGTAGGCAAAGATCGTGGAGCAGTCCGAGCTTGAGCCGACCGTCTGCGCGTCCGAGACCCAGTCGTTTACACCGACCGGGATGCCGTCGTAGTACTGCACCATCTGACCGAGCTCATCGCGGTCGGACACGACGATGCCGGAGCCGGAGGTGCGGGCGAGTGAATTGAGCTTGCGGCGTGACCGGCGGCTCATCAGGATCATGTCCGGCTTGCCGCCCTTGACCGTGTCGATGAGTTCATCAAGCTTGTCCAGCGTGAGTGTTCCGCCGTTCGCGCCCATCGTGAGCGCCTGATCTCCGGCGGCCAGCGCGTCGATGCCGTCAAACGAGTCCGAATCAGTGTCCGTATCCCCGTTGACGAATGTGTCCTCGAACTTGTGCTGGATAGCCCGCGCCTTGAGTTGGACGACGGCTGCCTCAAGGTCCTGGATGTTGGACCGCGTGGTGGCGAGGTAGTTGTCCACGTCCGCGTCGCCGCCCAGGATGGAGAGCGTCGCCGTCAGCTGGGTGAACGTTGGCGTGCTCTCCGTCCATGAATCGCCAACGCCGTAGAAACTGACCGTCGGCGCGGCCTTTTCCCTGTTGTACGTAAGACCGTTTCCGACAATCTCGATGAAGGGTAGCGATTGGAGAACGGGGCTGTCCTTGATCACGGTTTCTATCACGCCCTGCAACAGGACGTCGTTGGAGAGCTTGGCTGCTTCCGTCAATGTGAGCGCCATTCGTTTCACCTCCCTGGGTGCGCTGTTCGAGCCGAATTCAATGGGCGAAAGATAAGAACAAGAGTACTCATCCCGCAACTCCATGTGGCACATGAATGCGCTCTCTCACGCACCCTGTCGTGTTGCCGTCATCACGTATCGGGAGTAACCTTTCCCCTATATGCAGGATCTAATGCCGGTAATAGGTGTGCTGGTTGGGGCGTCGCTTATTGCCGTCGCAGTGCTGGAATGGCGCATGAAATTCTTTAGCAACCTTTTCCGCGGGATTTCTGAGCCCAGCCGGAATGAAACGCCGCCGGACGTAGCCGTTGCGGACGCTGCCGATGTGGAGGAAGTGCATGCGGAGGTGGAGCAGGATTTCTGGCGCAGCTTTGAGCGGCAGATTGCCTCTGCCGAGCGGCGCGGGGACAACGAGGAGGCTGCGCGCCTCCGCCGCATGTATGAATCGCATGAAGAGGCATGGCGGGCCCAGCGGGCGCTGAGGAGCCGGGCCCCTTCTTCACGGGATGCCGCCTCGCCGAATGCACTGCAAGCGCATCTGCGCCCGGAAGTGCGCCTTTTGCTCGAGCGTTCTGAAGTTCTCGAAACTTTCTCGGCGCAGGACTGGGTGTTCCGTGGCAACGCCTACCTCGCTATCGGCGAGGACGAACGAGCGGCGGCCTCATACAGGCAGGCGCTTCGGGAACTGCCGGAAGACCCCCAGATTCGCTTGCTGTACGCCGTCTCATTGCAGCGGGACGGTGAATTACGCGAAGCCCTTCAGGTTTATGACGCGCTGGCATCCGCGAACGGGGAGAACGATCCGGCGATCCTGGCCGGCCGTGGCAATGTCCTTGCCGAGATGGACAGATTTGAGGATGCCATTCGGGATTTCGATTCCGTGCTGCGCATCAACGCGCAGGACGGCGACACAATCTATGACCGTGCTCGAGCCCTGTCTGATTCCGGCCGCCTTGATGATGCCATCGTCGGTTTTGAGCACGCCCGAACATACCTTTCCGACAACCCCGATCTCCACAACGACCTCGGAAACGCGCTTGCCCTCGTGGGCCGCAATGACGAGGCCCTACAGTCCTATGATCGGGCCATCGACCTTCGTCCTGCCTTTGCGCGCGCGCACTACAACCGTGGCGTTACCTACTCCCGCATGGGGCAGTTTGAAGCGGCGGCGGACTCCTTCGAGCGTTGCCTGCGCCTGCGTTTAGACATCCCGGAAGCACACTACGGTCGAGGTGTCGCCCTTGCGCGGCTGGAGCAGTTTCGGGATGCCGTTGCCGCATTTGACCGCGCCGTGGTCCTGCGCCCCGGCTTTGCGGACGCGCTCTTCCACAAGGCCCGGGCACAAAGTCGACTCGGCCAGACGACGGAGGCGTTTGAAGCTCTACGGCAGGCGGTCACCGCTTCCCCCACTTTGCGTGAACAGGCCAAGGCGGAAACAGACTTTGGCGCGTTGTACTCAGACCCGGACGTCGCGTCACGGTTTGAGCAACTGATTGCGTCGTGAAGACGCTTATCGCCGGCATCGTCCTGGTGCTGATTTCGACGATTCTCGGCATCCTGCACCTTATCGGCCTGATCACAATCCCCTTTTCCGACATTGGCAGCGGCATCGTTACGGGCTTTATCCCGGTAGCCATCACGATTGTCGCGTTCACAGCCCTGATCATTCTCGTGCTTACCCTCCGAAACCAGGCGGAACTGCGTAACAGGGAGCTTGAGTACCTGGAGGCTGCTGCCGAGGTTGACGCCGTGCGCCGGCAAGGGGAACTGGTCAACGCCATCCGCCTGCGTCTTTCTGCGGACACGGGGGATAGCGAAGAGGAGCGACAGGAGCTGGCCGCAGAACTGGTGACGGCTGCGGAGCGCTACCACACCGTCCTCCGTGGATTCATCCGCGCGCGCCCGGAGATCGCGCGCGTTGAGCGGGACGCCATTGCGTCCTATTTGGCGGAGGCGGAAGCCGAGTTGCGGCGCCTCCGCGCGGACGGCTCCGCCGCATTCGAGGACATCCCGATTATTTCTCCGTTCGCCGTCCCGGACTCCCCATCCCAGGAGCCGCCTGCTTTTGAAGAAGATGCCACGTCTTCCGGCAACTCCATCGGGGATGTCCTGTCGGAGGGCGTAGACAACGGGAGGCGCCGCGCGTGAGCCTGCCGCCCCTCCTTGATTTGCGGGGGACTGCCATTGAACTCCTTGACATGCCCCCGGACTGGCCGCGCGGCGACGACTGGGTCGACGCCGACATCCTCGCCTCCCGCCTACCGGACGCCGCCGAGCAGATCGGCATCCTGCTGTACCATCTCCTCGAGCAGGCTTCCGATGACAAGACGACCTCGGACTGGCTGCTTGAGGGACGCGCATGGGCAAGCACGGGTGATTGGCTTCGTTCCCTCGTCGCCTATGAATACGCGCTTGATGGCGCAACCGACAAGCAAGCCCCGGATATCTGGTATCTGCGCGGCTTGGCGCTTATGCGGCAGCGCCAGTTCGATGCTGCCGTTGAATCGTTCGATTTCGCCCGGCGCAATCGCAAGATCATCGGCAAGGTGTTCTACGCAAGCGGCGTGTCCCTCCTGGCGCTGGACAGACCGCAGGACGCTTTACGCGCATTCGATAGAGTCATCGCCGCCGACGGTGATGACACGGACGCCGTTGCAGGACGCGCGGCGGCCCTGGCGGAACTGAGCCGATTTGACGAGGCGCTGCAGGCCTTGGAGCTTGTTCTACGGCTTGGCGCTGCCCATCCCGCTCGTGTCCTCAACAACCGCGGCAACGCCCTCGTCCGGCTGCGGCGTATGGAACCTGCTTTTACCAACTATCGACGGGCGATTGAAATCGATCCGAATCTCATCGAGCCCAAGGTCAACTCCGGCAACGTCTTCATGCTGGCTGGCCAGCCTCAGCAGGCGCTGACCGCTTTCCAGGAGGCGCTGCATGATCATGAAGGCCTGCCGGTGCTGCACGCGAACGTTGCCGCCGCCCTGACGGAGATGCAACGCTACGACGAGGCAATTGCGGCATGTGACCGCGCCATCGCCCTCGAGCCCGGCCATGCCCGCGCCCTCTCCACCAAGGGCCGCGCCCTTCTGGCCGTCGGCAGGTCGGAGGACGCCCTGGTTGCTCTGCAGGACGCATTGCTCAGGCGCCCCGATCACATTGAAGCGCTCGTCTATCGCGGCCTCGTCCTCAATCAGCTTGATCGGCTTGATGACGCGCTTGGCACGTTCAACCTCGCGCTCCAGTTGGCGGAACGACACCCGGACGCCCACCACGGACGCGGCATCGTCCTCTATCGCAAGGACTTGCTGGGCGATGCGCTGAGCGAGTTTGATCGCGCCCTGGCCATTGAGCCTCGCCACGCAGACGCGGAGAACAGCCGCGGCAACGCCTACATGGAGTTGCAGGATTACGCCGCGGCGCTGGAGTCATACAATCGCGTTCTCACGTTGCGTCCCGATGACCCGGACGCGCTGAACAACCGCGGCAATGCACTCGCGCAGATGCGTCGCACCATGGAGGCCATCGATTCATTTGATACGGCGCTCCGTGTTGCCCCGAATCACGCCGATGCCCTCTACAACAGGGGTGTGGCTTTCGCCGACGTGGGGATGCTCACGCAGGCACTGGACTCCCTGAACGCGTCTGTTCAAGCGCGACCGGAAGATTCTGCGGAGGCACTGTTCTGGTATGCGCGTGTACTGGGGCGGCAAGGGCGGACGGAACTGGCGCTGAACGCCCTGCGTGCCGCCGTCGCATCTGACGAAGAGGTCCGGAGCTGGATCTGGGGTCAGGAGGATTTTTTGTCGCTAGAGAACGATCCTCTCTGGGGCCGCCACTACCAGGCCCTGCTCAGGGGGCGGGATACGCGGAGCGGGGCAGCAGGAGGCATGATAGTATAGAACAAGTGTATCAATTTCCTGAAACGATCCAATGCGGCAAAGGAGTATGAAAGTGGCGCAGAACCCCCGACACTCCTCGACAGCTGACCAATCTACTGAAACCGTACCAGTTGGTAAGATACGATGCTTTGTAACCGGCAAACTGAGGAGAGATACCCCCGAAGAGAATGTCCGGCAGCGCTGGGCGCGGAGCCTCGTGGAAGAGTACGGCTACGATGTTGCAGACATGGATGTCGAGTTCTCAGTAAAGATGGGAACCAAGCGAAAACGCGCTGACATCGTAATCTTTAGACCAGACAGGCCACAGCGCCAGGACACGGTTATAGCGATTGTGGAGGCAAAGCGCGAAGACACTTCGCCTAACGACAGAGAGGAGGGTGTAGAACAGCTCAAGAGTTACATGAGTGCTTGTTCATCATGCAATTTCGGGCTATGGGTAGGCTCGGAGAAAAGGGCTTACCAAAAGGGAGACAACGGGGAAATAGAAGATGCGACCGACATACCTCGCTTCGGAGACACCCAGCCCCAGCCTCCCAAATTTCATGAACTGACTGCCGCCACCGACCTGAAGGCGGCTCTCCGGCGCTGCCATAATTATATCTATGCCAATCAAGGCATACAGCGAGCAGAGGCATTCCATGAACTTCAAAAGCTAATCTTCTGTAAGGTGTTAGATGAGAAGGAAGCCGTCAGTGATTTGCGTTTTTTGTTCGCACTGAAGAACGCAAATCTATTGCGGGCCAAACAAGGTTACTAGAGGAGCGAATCAATCCCCTATTCGAAGAAGTTAAGGACCGCTACCCGTACATTTTTGATCGAGACGATAACGTCAAGTTGAATCTTCGAGTGCTAGCTTATATCGTATCCGAACTGCAAAGATACTCGCTCCTCAATACTCGGACCGACGTTAAAGGTCAAGCATACGAGGAGCTTGTCGGTGCCAATCTGAGAGGCGACCGTGGCGAGTTCTTTACGCCTCGGAATGTCTGCGACATGGCGGTAAAGATGGTGTTGTCAATGTTTCCCAATCAACGACTGTCCTCCCTTAGGGTGTTGGACTGCTGTTGTGGCACGGGTGGTTTTCTGGTTTCCACCATAAACGTGCTGAGGGAGAAGATAACAGGTTTCGAGCGAGCGAAAGGCGGAACTGATGAGGAGGTAGGCAACCGTGTAGGGATCCGCGTGAAGGAACTGGCGGAACGTAACTTGTTTGGTATGGACATAAATCCGTTTCTGGTTCGAACTAGTCAAATGAACCTCGTCATGCATGGCGATGGATCCGCAAATGTATTTCAAGGAGATTCGTTGGTGAGTTCCAGTGAATGGGACGATGACGAGGCACGACAGAGGATAAAAGAAGGATCCTTCGACATAGTAATGACGAACCCGCCCTTTGGGGGTCAAGCACAGATAGACGATCCGCATATATTGGCACGATTTGAGCTTCCTGGACTTGATACAAAAGAACCCCGAAAGTTGATGCCAGCAGAGCGTTTATTCGTCGAAGGAGCATTGCGTTACGTTAAGCCGGGTGGTTATCTGGTTATAGTACTTCCCCGTAGTATTGCCAACAATCCTGGATTGTCATTTATTAGAAAATGGCTCTTAGGTAGCTCGCGTCTAGTAGCATCTATAGACTTGCCTAAAGAAACCTTTGCTGAAGGCGGAGGAGTGCCGAATCCAAGTGTTCTGATAGTGCAGAAATTCACTCTCGATGAGGTGAAGCTTGTCCGGGCTGGAGCGTTACCAGACTACCAAGTATTCATGGCTATCCCACGGATGGTCGGTATCGACAAGAGGGGAAACGCCGTCCATCTAAGGACACCCGAGGGGCTTCTAGTCCTTGATGACAAGGGCAATCCGATTGTAGATGATGATTTGCCTGAACTGGTCCCGGCCTTCGAAGATTGGTGCAGAGAGCAGTTACGTGGCTGATCAGGCAGACCTTATCGACCACGTAGCCGCTCCCTCGCACGGCAGCTACTCTTTCCCGTCCAGCTCTTTTGTGGAGTCTGATGGATTTCGTATAGATGCAGCACACTTCAACCCAGAATTTCTTGGCGCCCTCAAATCTCTTTATGAATCGGGAATGAGGATAGAAAGGTTGGGAGACATCACAAGGGATGTCTTCATCCCTCCAAGGTTCAAAAGGGTCTACGTAGAGGATTCGTCTTACGGCGTGCCATTTATACAAGGAGGCCAGATTGTCAACTATCAGCTGCCAGATTTGAAGTACCTTTCTCGTTCAATTGACCGTCTTGAGCGATGGACTATTGAAGCAGGATGGCTTCTTGTTTCATGTTCCGGCACTATTGGGCGGATAACAGTTTGCCCGCCTGAATGGGATGGCTGGGCTGCATCTCAGCATGTACTTCGCATAGTTCCGGATGAAGAGAGATGCTCGTCCGGATACTTATCGCTGTTTCTTGCCTCTCCGCTCGGCCAAGTTCAAATGACTGCGAATTCCTATGGTGCCGTCGTTGATGAATTGACGGAAGAACAAGCCAAGAGCATTCTGGTTCCTCTGCCGGAACTTGATGTGGACAAGGAACTCATCAGGACCCTAGACGCCAAGATACGGGAATCATTAGGACATCGTTCGGCAGCAATCTCTCTCTGGAATAGTGCCGTTGATAGCTTGCGTCCTCCCCATAGCTTCAGTCAGGAATCTAACTGGTTTAGTTTCCCAGTTCACCAACTGCAGAATGGTGACCATCGATTTGATGCGGGTAACTTCAATCCCTCTTTATTCCACGCCCTTGGGTTGCTGGCGGAAACTGAAACCGTGCCGCTCGGTGATGTAGCAGAAGTTTTTATGCCAGGCCGATTTAAACGAGTCTACGTGGGTCAAGACCATGGAGTGCCCTTTATTCAGGGCAGCCATCTGCCACAGTTTCAGGCCGAAGGAGTGAAATACCTTTCCAAAGAGCATCAGGATGTGGACAATCTCCAGCTGGAAGAAGGATGGCTGTTAGTGACGCGATCCGGGACGGTTGGTAGAGTTACGCTTTGCCCACAGGAGTGGGATGGTTGGGCTGCTTCAGAACATATCATCCGTATCATTGTGAACGAGGAACGATGTCCGCCCGGGTATTTATGCACCTTTTTGGCTTCGCCTCTTGGGCAAGCCCAATTGAGTGCAAGCATATACGGTGCTGTGGTGGACGAACTCACTGAGGAACAGGTTCGGCAAATATTGGTTCCAGTTCCCAGATCGAAAAGCAGCTGGGATTCGCTGTGGTCAATCGACAGCACTATGAGAAAGGCAACCGAATTAAGGTCAAAGGCGGTTGCCATCGCACGGATCTGTGAGAGCGAGCTAAGCAAAAGGCTTGGGGTCGCCTTGCACGTCAAGTAAGCGAAAGTCTTCTTACTCTCCCCCGCCCCTCCCGCGTTGGAGTGCGACGGTCAAAGCGATGCCGATGGCCGTGCCGAGCAGGATCCCCACCCACAGCGGCCCCACCGTCAGGCCGATGAACAACCCGGCGGCAATTCCAATAGCAATGCCGACAACATTCAGGGTCACGCGGGTGGGTTTATTCTCCACTCTCCCGCGCGGCGGCTTCTTCCTCCGCCGTACGGCCGTGGTACTTGGCGTCGCGCTCGTTGCGGAACGCCTCCCAGCCGCGGTCCTGCAGCACCTGCAAGCGCTCTCGCGTCTCATCGTCTTGCTGCGATGATGCCCACAGATCGGCAAACGCCTCGTCGTCGCGGTAGTTCAACGCCGTGCGGAACCCGCCCACCTCGTACGAGCGGTTGATGAGCATCTTGTTCATCCGCACCGTCGCCGCGGGCAGCGCCGCGATGCGCCGCGCGATGGACAGCGCCTCGTCCATCACCTTGTCGGCGGGCGCGACGCGATTCACCAGCCCCATCGCGAGCGCCTCCTGCGCGTCCACCATGTCGCCCAGCAACAGGATTTCCTTCGCGCGCTTGAGCGTCACCACGTACGGCGTCATCAGAACCGGCGGGCCGTAGCCGTGCCGAATCTGTATCTCACCGACCTTTGCGTCGTCGGCCAGTACTGTGAAATCGCACACGCCGGCCAGCTCGAATGCCAGCCCGATGGCGTAGCCGTGGACGGCGGCGATGACCGGCTTGCCGAGTTCCCACACCGCGATGTGCGCCGCGCCGGGCGTCGCGCGCTCCAGCGATTCATCGTTCGCCAGGATGCGGCGGGACGACTCCGTGATGTCGCCGCCTGCGGAGAACGCGCGGCCCGCGCCGCGAATGATTACCACGCGCACGTCATCGTCCGCGTCCGCCTTTGCGAGCGCCTCCTTGAGCGCCTCCGTCAAAGCGCCGTTGATGGCGTTCAGCACGCCGGGGCGGTGCAGCGTGACGATGGCGACGCTGCCGTCCTCCGCCGTCTCATACAGGACGGGCTGGCCGCCGCTCTCATCGTCAACGGGCTCCGGCGGGCCGCTCGGCCGATTCTCTTGCGTCATTGGTGTTGTTCTCCCCCATAAGATTTGCGGGCTTACTAACAGTCCTCGTCATTCCCGTGCTTGACACGGGAATCCAGGCATTGCCCGCGCCCCGCGATTGTAGCAGTACGCCGTTGTCCCCTGCCTACGAATCCACCGCCATCGCCTTTAGATCCACCGCCAGACCGGCAGTCATCGTGTAAACGGGGTCTGCTCGCGCCGCGAAGAGTTGGTTCACTCGCCCGAGAGCATCCTGGAAGGCGCGGCCAAGCACCGTCGGCGGGACGACACCCCCGCCAACATCGTTCGTCACGACAACCCATTCCGCGTCGGAGGTCTCATACGCAGCCAGCAGCCGCTCTGCTCGTGTGGTGATGTGCTGCTCCGCGTCCGCCTCCCCCTCCATGTCAAGCAACAAGTTGCTTACCCACAACGTCAGGCAATCAAGGAGCAGAACATCGTGAGCTACATCGATGGTCGTAATGGCCTCCGCGACAGCGCGCGGCTCTTCCAGCGTGCGCCAATTGGACGGGCGGCTCTCCTGGTGCTTGGCGATGCGCTGCCGCATCTCGTCGTCGAGCGCCTCCGCCGTTGCAACGAACAACACGCGTTCATGGCGTGCCGCGAGTTTCTCCGCGAACGCGCTCTTGCCGGATCGTGCCCCGCCGATGATGAGTGTCAGTCCCGCGCCCATCACGCTCCCTTATGGCTATGGCGCATAGGAGTCATCCCCGAAACCAAGATCGATACCCTCTGCGAGCTAAATAGGTTCAAGCGGCAGAATATCCCCCAACACTATCAGTGACGCTGTCACTAGCATGGCCATTGTCGCCAGCTCATTGACTGCGCCGTACACATCGCCCGTCACGCCGCCGAGCCGACTGGTCGCGAACTGACCCACGCCCAGCGCCACCACGCCTGCCACGCCCAGCAGCACGATTCCCGTTACCCCCGCAAACACAACAGCCGCTGCCACTGTTATCAAGGTCGCGAGGAACGTCTGCGCGCGTGTCCCGCCTTGGAGAAACGCCGACCCAAGCCCGTCCTCTCCCCGCGCGTAGGGGAATGCCGCCATCGTTACCACCATGGCCCACCGGGACAGGCAGGGAATGACCAGCAACGCCCAGAAACGTCCGGGAGGCCAGAGCGAGACGACGGCGGCAAAGCTGATGAGGAAGAGGCAGGCTGCGCCGGCAACAGCAAACGACCCCACCCGCGAGTCGCGCATGATTTCCAGCCGTTGTTCGGCGTTCGAGCCCCCGAAGAGCGCGTCGCACGTGTCCATGAACCCGTCCAGGTGCAGGGCCCGCGTGATGATTACAAGAAAGGCGATGAGCAGCGCAGCTAGAAGCGGGGGAGTAAACTCGACCACCTCTGGCCGTGTCCCAAAACCCTCACGCAGGGCGTAGTCGAGGCCCGTCAACAACCCGCCAATGCCAAGCCCAACAACAGGGAACCACATGCGTGCCCACGCAAGCGCCCCCTCGCCCCCTCGCGACGTCGGGATGATGGTGAGGAAACCGATGGCTGCAAACAGGCCGTTCATTCCTCGTCACCCCGTGGTGTCCCGGGCTCATCCGCCGGGCCGGACACGCCCGCTTCATCGAACGTCGCCATCTCTGACAGGGTCGCCGCGGCCGCCTCGATGATTGGCATCGCCAGTGCCGCGCCCGTTCCCTCGCCCAGCCGCATGCCCAAGTCAAGCAATGGTGTCAGTTCAAGATGATCCAGCGCGGCGCGATGTCCTCGCTCGGCAGACAGGTGCGCGGCAATCATATAATCCCGTGTTGCGGGAGCAATGGCCTGCGCAATGAGCGCCGCTGCGCCGGAGATGAACCCGTCCAGCACGACAGGTTTGTCATAGACCGCCGTGCCGATCATCACGCCCGCCAGCACCCCAATCTCAAAGCCGCCAACGGCCTCCAGCACCGCGAGCCCATCCTCAGGGTCAGGGTCATTGACCTCAATCGCGCGCCGGATGACCTCAATCTTGTGCTCAAGCCCCGCTGCCGGACGCCCCGCGCCGTCGCCCGTCGTTTCCTCAGGAGGCAGGACGGTTATGACGGACGTGATGGCCGCCGATGCCGTCGTGTTGCCGATGCCCATGTCGCCCGTGCCGATCAGGTCAACACCCTCGTATTCGAGTTGACCCACCAGGCCCACCCCGATATTGAGGGCCGATTCCGCCTGTTTTCGCGTCATCGCCGGACCCTTGGTCATGTCCGCCGTTCCGGGCCCTAATTTGACGGATCGAAGGTTCGGGTGAGGCGGCAAGATCGTCGCGATACCCGCATCGACAATGACTTGCCGTATGCCAAGCTGCCGGCACATCACGTTGATTGCCGCGCCGCCGGACAGAAAGTTGAGCACCATCTGCGCCGTGACGTCCTGTGGATATGCCGCGACCCCCTGCGCAACCACGCCGTGATCCGCGGCGGCAATGACGATGGCCTTGTCGCGGATGCTGACAGGACCCGGAGAGAACATGCCGGCCAGCCGTATGGAGAGATCCTCAAGTTGGCCAAGACTTCCGGGCGGCTTCGTTAGTGTGTCTTGTCGAGCATCAGCGCGTGCCATGGCCTCAACGTCGGCCGGCTCAACGTGGGACGCCGCTGCGGCGTAGTCCATCTGAACGACGCTCATGACGTCAGAACTCGATTCCGGGCTGCGCGCGGATGCCCTGCCGTGCCCCCCGGTCTCCGGGTGTTCCGTCGTTGCTTTCAGTCATCCCATTTCCCCATAGCAGCAATCCAATCATAGTCGTTTGACCGCGTGCGGCTTGCGCCCGTGCGCGTCATACGCCACTATTTCCATGTTCGGCGTATTTGCCGCCCAACACGGTGAAACAAGGGGGTAAGGAGAGGACGATGACGTCAAATAATGACTCAGAACTGGAATGGGGCCCAACTCGGGAACTCCTCGGCAAGGACATCATGATCGAACCCAAGACGGGCGTCGATGCCGTCGAGCAGAGCGGCATCCGTCGCCAGATGGAGGTCCTGGAGTTCGACTGCCCACTGCACTTCGATGAGGCAATTGCCAAGAAGTACGGCTACGAGGGCGTCTTCGCCCCCGCCCACATGATCCAGGTCTTCCAGCAGGGGTCCATGTGGGAGCCGGGCATGGGGTCAATCTGGCCGACGGATGACCCGCACTACAGCAACTCCGGCACGGGCCGCGCCGGCAAGACCCTGGAAGTCCCGTCACCCGGAACTGCCGGCTTCGTCACAGACCTTGAGGTGGAAACGCTCAGGCCGCTGTACCTCGGTGACCGTGTCTCCCAGGTGTCCCAGGTTCTGCTCGACGTCAATCCGCGCAAGACACGGGTCGGCGACGGAGCGTTCCTGCGATACGAGTACAAGTGGCAGAACCAGAACGGTGACGATGTTGGCCGCCAGATTATGGTCAGCTACACCTACGTCCCCAACCCGAACGCTGGCGCGGCGGCTGCCGCAGCCGCCGGTGGGGACGGTGAAAAGCCTGCTCGCGCCATTGAGCCGCGTTCCAACCCGACCATCGACTGGGATTTCCAGCGCTATTGGGAGGACGTGAATGAGGGTGATGAGGTGCCTGCCGTCCATTATCCGTTGACTGTTCAGCGCATGGTTATGGCCGCAGGCGCGAACCGCGACTTCAACGCCATTCACCACAACACGCACGTCGCCCAGGAGGGCGGCGCGGCGGACATGTACGCCATGAACTACTTCCACAATGGCATGTGGGAGCGCGTCGCGCGAGAGTTCATCGGGCTGGGCGGGAAGATCAAGCAGATTGGCTCATTCCGCATGCGTGTGTTCAGCACCGTCGGCGACACCGTCGTCACGGGCGGCACCGTCAAGCGCAAGTGGCAGGAGAACGGTGAGAACCTCATCGAGCTGGAGCTGACGTCCGTCCTCTCGACGAACGGCAACACCTCCGTCGGCCCGGGCCCCGTCATCGCCACCCTGCCAAGCAAGGGCTAATCAGCGAATAATCACATAGTCCCGCCGAAACCGGCGGAAAAGCAGCCCCCGTCCATTGCACAATGGGCGGGGGTTCTTTCGTCTATCCCCGCGCCACTGCTGAACTCAAAAACTCTCCCACACGCCGCCCCAGGTTCATCTCCTCGCCCCACCAGAAGTGGTCCGTCTGCGGTGCGATGTAGATCTCCGTCGCGCCCGGCAGCATCCCTGCCAGACCCCGCACTCGTTCCACCGTCGCGAAATTGTCCGCCTCGCCCGTCGCGATGAGTTTGGGCATCGTGAGAGCAGAGAGAGTCTCGGATGATGCATCATCACCGATGGCCGGAGAGATCAGAGCCAGCGCCGCCAACCCCAATGCTCCACGCGCCGCGCCAAGCGCAACCCCTCCGCCGAACGAATACCCTGCCAACCCGACGCGTATCTCATCCGGCAACTCATCTGACACCGAGCCTGTGGTCAGGGCATCCAATGCCGCCAGCGCGTCGTCCTGCTCGCCGATGCCGTTGTCGTACGAGCCGCCGCTGCGCCCCGCGCCGCGGAAGTTGAAGCGTAGCGCCGCCATTCCGTACGCCACGATGCTCGACGAAACGGCCATCACCACGTTGTTGGTCATCTCGCCGCCGTACTGGGGGTGAGGATGGCAAATCACGACGCCCGCCGAAGGTGTCGCCGCCCCCTCGTCTGGCAGGTCCAACTGCCCCTCAAGCACGATTCCGTCCGTTGAGTCGATGCTCACGCTGCGTGTGCGAATGGCCCTAACCCCCTCGTCTTTCCCACAAACTTAGCACTACACGGCCCACAACGCGCCCAATACCCCCACTCTTCTTAGCCATCGTCCGTATAATTGTGAAGGACATCACGAACACTACAACCACGCGTGGGAGAGGAATGAATGACCACCACACAGGAAAGCACGCGCCCGGGACGCCGACTGCAGCCGCAGATGGCGACGGCCCGCATCGTCGAGCGACAGGACCTCACCGAAGACCTCTGGCTCATCAAGCTGGAACCGTCCATCCCGTTCCCGTTCAAGCCGGGGCAGTACTGCACCATCGGCGCGGAGGACATTGAGCGGCCGTATTCCATCGTGTCCGCCCCCGAAGAGCCGCTGCTTGAGCTATTTGTCGAGCTTGTGCCGCCGCCGGACGGTCAGCTGACTCCCGTCCTCTACAACCTGGACGTTGGCACTGAACTGACCCTGCGCCCCAAGCCCAAGGGCATCTTCACGCTCGATCGCACCGCCAAGACCCATGTGTTCGTCTCGACGGTCACCGGCGTCGCGCCAACCGTGAGCATCCTGCGCCACGCCCTAATGACGGATGAGGTCGAGGACAGGCAGTTCCACGTCCTCGATGGCGGCAGCTTCTTCGATGAGTTGGCCTACCGTGACGAGCTGCAGGCCCTGGCCGACACATATGACTTCATCCACTTCACGCCGACCGTTAGCCGCCGGATGATGAGCGCAACGCCGGCTGGACGGGCGCGACGGGCCGTGTCAACACTCTCGTCGAGGACTACCTGCGCGACCACGACATCGATCCTGAGACCTCAATCGTTTACGCATGCGGCCACCCCGGGATGATCGAGGACGTCAAGGAACGCATGGAGCGCGTCGGCTATCGCTTCAAGGAAGAACGTTTCTGGAAGGATTAGGTTCCTCCCCCACCAGCATCTCCAACAGGAGCCGCGCCCCTCGCTTGTCCAGCATCTCATTGTTGTTGCCGCATTTGGGCGACTGTACGCATGAGGGACAGCCGTTCTCGCACGGGCATTCGTTCAGCATCGTGAGCGTCTCCTCCCACAGCTCGCGCAGCACGTCGTAGCCCCGCTCAGCGATGCCCACGCCGCCCGGGATGCCGTCGTAGATGAAGATCGTCGCCTCTTTCGTGTCTGGATGATAGGGCGTCGATAGCCCGCCGATGTCGTTGCGGTCGCACAGCGCGAACAGCGGCAGCAGGCTGATGCAGGCGTGCTCGGCGGCGTGGAGGGCGCTGGCGACAAACTCGTCCTCCAGTTGCTTCTCCTCGGCAATTGCCGCCTCATCCTTTGGATCATGTGTCGCGAAATACGTCTCCCTGATATGAGACCTGAGCGCCTCACTCATCTCTTTGGGAACTGTCCACCAGAGGCCCACCGTTTCAAATTCGCGCGGCGGGAGGTCCACGTCGCCATATGACAACACCGCATCCCTGTCATGCCTGCGACGGCTGAACCGGTACACCGTCCGCTCCACCTTGACCTGTCCGACGGACGACTTGACCTGCCCCTCCTTCTTCTCCCGATCCGTCTTGAGCACGGTCATGGCCGTGTCCGCCATTGAGGTGGTGTAGTACTCCACGTTCGTGCGCTGCAGCATGGCGTTCATCGTGGTCAGGTTCAACTCACTTATGAGGAACTGCTCGCCGCGGTGCAGATACACCGCCCCCTCATGCGCGTAGGCGAACGCGTGCTCCTCCGCGATAGTCTCCAGCACCGCGCCTGTTGTCTCCTCAACCAGCGTGTAGTTGTCGCCGGAGGTTGATCGCAGGGAAACGTCGCTGGCCGGATGCGCGCCTGCCTTTGGGTGCGCGTGCCATCGCTCTGTTCCGCGCCGCTCCCGCCCGATCAGGTAGCTCTCCTGCTTGAGTCGCTCCAGCGCCGCCGAAACAACCTCATTGCCGCCGAATAGCTCCACATCGCCCGGTATCTCGCCGATGGGCGCCTCAACCGCCGCGCACACCAAATGTGGATCAAGGATGCGAGGATTCATGGTGGAGATACGGGCGTGCTCCATTCCCCGACGGAACAAGATATCCGGATGCCGCGCTAGGTACTGCTCCAGCGGGTTGTCGTACACGACCATGATGGACAGGCCGCGCTCACCGCGCCGCCCGGAGCGCCCCGACTGCTGGAACGTGGACGCAAGCGAGCCCGGGTAGCCGTTCAGCACTGTCGCGTCCAGGTGGCCGATGTCGATGCCCAATTCCAGCGCGTTTGTCGTGACCACGCCCGTCAACTCGCCACTGGATAGCTTGGCCTCAATCTCCCGCCGTTCCTCCGGCACGTAGCCGGCCCGATAGGAACTCACTCGCGCGTCCGCTGTCCCATACCGTTGCAGGTTCTCCTCCGAGATGCGGTACATCAACTCCGCCGCCTGCCGTGTCCGCACGAACGACAGCGTCCGCGTCCCCGTCGAGACAAGCCATGAAAAGAGCTCCGCCCCCTCCGCCAGCACGCTGCGCCGCGCCGACTTGGCGTCGTCGATGATTGGCGGGTTCCACAGCGCGAACTCCCGCCCGGCAGTCGGGGCGCCGTCGTCCGTGATGGCCGTCATCGGCAGGCCCGTCAGCCCCTCCGCGTGCTCCTTTGGATTGCCGAGTGTGGCGGACGTGACGATGAATTGCGGGTTCGCGCCGTAGCGGCGGCAGATGCGCCGCAGCCGCCGGATCAGCATCGCGATGTGGGAGCCGAACACGCCGCGGTACATGTGCCCCTCGTCGATGACGACAAATCGCAGGCGGCGCAGGAACCGCGACCACAGCCTGTGGTTGGGCAGGATGCCGACGTGCAGCATCTCCGGGTTCGTGAGCAGCAGGCGGACGTTCTTGCGGACGGCGGCGCGCTCATGCTGTGGCGTGTCGCCGTCATACGTGGCGGCGGTTGGCCGCGCGGGCAGGGGCGCGGTCAGCTCGTTCAGGGCGCGGAGCTGGTCCTGCGCGAGTGCCTTGGCGGGAAAGAGATACAGCGCCGTCGCCCCCGTGCGAGAGGAATCGGCGCATGCGTTCAGGACGGGAACGTTGTAGCAGAGGCTCTTGCCGGACGCTGTGCCCGTCGCGACCACGACGTTCTCGCCGGCCAGCAACGCGTCGATGGCCTGCGCCTGGTGTGTGTAGAAACGGTCGATCTCCCGTATCTGCAGGGCGTGCTGCAGCAGCGGGTTGAGGGACGCGCTGAGCCGGGCGTACGCCGCCGAACTATGCGGCATCGACTCCACGTGAACGATTTGCCCCGCGTACCCCACGCGTGAGCGCATATCATTAAGAAACGCCTGCGTATCCAGCGTTACTCCCTCCCGCGCCTACCGTCCCCTTCCCGCTGCTCTAACTCCTGCACCCTCTCCGTCATTCCCGTGCTTGACACGGGAATCCAGAACCGCCCTCATTCTGACACACCCGTTCGACGTGGTGACGCGAGACGCGTTGACACCCTCCCTGACCGCTAGCAGAATGAACGGGCCACAGGAGCAGCGACTCTTTTGTCGACTGCCCCAGATTTTCGTTGGAGACGTGGGTATTTCCCATGTCTCCTCGCGGACTGGCGCAGTCTGACTGCTCCTGTGGCAAGAGCCTACGTCTGCACGCCGCGAGGGGGCACTTAGATGAAGCGTATTCTGCTAATCGGCCTGATTTCCCTGTTTGCGTTTATCGGAGTCTGCACAGCCTGTACGGTTGTCCTTGTCGGAGTTACAGGGGGGTTCGATTCAGAGTCTGAGGAATCTGCCGCGACACAAACGCTCTACACGCCCTTGACTACTCCGTTGCCGACGCGGCAGCCAACTGTTGTACCCACACCAACTTCAACTGCTGTTGTGATTGCTACACCCACGTCGACGCCTCAATTGACGCCAACTTCACTCCCAACAGCCGCACCGATACCAACCAACACACCGATGCCAACCCCTCAGCCCACCGCTACGCCAAGACCAACATCCACTCCGCGAGTATTAGGGCTCGGCGTTAGTAGGAGAGCGGTCATGGAACAATTCGAGGATCCTGCGTTCGGGTTTACGTTTGAGAACTCACCGCTTCTTGATGGGAGACAGCGTGTACTAGGGCAAAATCCAGAGGGTGCCTTAGTCGAACTAATTGGGCCGCGAAGCAATTTGACTGAAGCGTCGATCAGTGTCTTTCTGAGTTCTGACGACTACCAAAACACAATAAACGTTCTGGCAATGCTATTGCTGATTATTTCGACAACCTCGTGGGAAAGTGCAGCCGATTGGCTCCCGGATGCCTTGTTGCAGGCAATTGACCAAGGCCCTGTCTCCACAACCTATAATGGTTACATGATAAAGCTTGAGTATTTTGAAATCCTAAATTCGCTGATACTAAGTGTGGATAGATAGAATAGATTGGCTTTTATGCTTTCCCGCCCTGCTCCCCCTCCGGCGGCTAACCCGCGAGGGGGCACTTAATGAGGACAGTATTCCTTCTCCTTGTTTGTTTCGTTCTGATTTTTTGGACTGCAGCCGCCTATGGCTGCGAATCAGAAGAGCAGGTTCAGGCGGACCCAACGGCAGAACTCCAGGAACCTGCCTTCGCGCCCGAGCCGACTGCAACGGCTACGGCAACACCGACTCCCATACCAACGTTCACACCAACCATTGTGCCCACGGAAACTGCTACGCCGGTGCCGACTGCGACTCCGCCCCCAACATCAACACCAATACCTCAACCGACTGCCACGCCAACACCGACCGCCACACTCACGCCCACACCGGAACCGCCAACGCCGACGCCCGAACCGACCGCTACACCACAGCCGGTATCGGACGAGCAAATACGGTCGTCGCTGGTGACTGTCACCAGAAGCGACAGCCAGTACATCTATACCGGCACAGGGATCGTCGTGGTCAACGGAGGGTCCAAATTCATCGTCACCTCATACCATGTCGTGGAGCCGTGCATCCCAAAGCAAACAATCCATATAGAACGGTCTGACTGGGCTGCGGAGCCCATCAGCGTGCAGTGCGTGGCCAAGAATTCGACGAATGACGTGGCAGTGCTGATTCCCCGCCGAGAGCGCGACGCTCAGATTCTGGGAGACGGCATACCCCTGGCGCTAAGCGATGAACTGGGCGACACGGCCCAACCATTCGTGTACAGACGCGGCACTCACGTCGCGCATGCTATCGCCACGAGAATAGACGGGCGCGTCTATATGGAAGGCAGAGTAGCAATGGTGGAGTTCGATCTGGGCGAAGAAACGGTTGACCTTCGGTGCTACTGGTGCGCTCAAACAGAAACGGTCTGGAGTTTCTACAGAACCACCATTCAGGGGGGTGACTCAGGCTCGCCGTTCGTTGATCAATATGGTCATCTGGTGGGAATTGCAACCGGCGTCTGGAGCCATTATCGCTTGGCGGTCGTCACCCCGGTTTCAGTGATCCGACAGTTGATTGACACCGTCGGCGATTAGCCGGGTGACGAGTCAACTACTGTCATAATTCTCAAACCGATACGGCGTAATTTTCTCTGCCATGCCTGCGCAGGCGGTCTGCTGCCTAATCTCCTAGCGCCCTGTTGCGGCAGAGGCCGGGCTGCGCGTGGCCGGCGGCGAAGCGGCGTCGATGTTCAACTCATCGTCAACGGGAATGTCCTTGTATTCAGGGAGCGTCACGCCCATTTTGTCCATCGCCACGTTCAAGTCGTAGTCGGTCTGTATCCCCATCCAGAGATTCGCAGACGTGCCGAAGAACTGCGACAACAAGATGGCGGTCTCCGCCGTGATGGCGCGCTTGCCCTGGACGATGGCATTGATGCGCCGCGGGTCCACGCCAATCGACTTCGCGAGGCGGTACTGAGAGATGCCCATCGGCACGAGAAAATCCTCTTTCAGAATCTCGCCCGGATGAACAGGGGGCATCTTTTCTGCGTCTTCGTCTATCTCCCACATGAACCCACATCTCCTTCCTTGCGATAATCAGTGATAGTCGACGATTTCTACTTGTTCCGCATTTCCGGCATTCCAGATGAAGCAAATCCGCCATTGGTCGTTTATGCGAATGCTGTGCTGACCCCGGCGATCTCTGGACAAGGCTTCCAGCCCGTTCCCTCGTGTGGCGGCCAAGTCACCAAGGCTACGCGCTCTATTCAATTGTTCAAGCCTCCTTAGCGCTTGGCGCTGTACTTCTGGAGGGATATTGCGGACAGGCTGACGGTTGAAGACTGCCTCAGTGCCTCTGTTACGAAAGCTCGTTATCACTCCCGAATAATAGCGCGACACGCTATTAGCGTCAAGCGCTATGCTTCGCCTAAGCGGAGGATTCGGGAGTTGCTTGCTCCACTGCTATGATTTTGGGGACACCAGACATTCCAAAGTCGGAGGTACCCCGATTCTCGATAGGCGGCGGATACGGGATGCGCACGATGAGGTGCGCGGGGCACTCGCGAGGCGCGGCGACGTGGAGGCGCTTGCCCTGCTCGATGAGGTCGTCTCGCTCGACGGCGAGTGGCGCGCGGCGCAGGCCCGCGCCGATGACCTCCGCGCCCAGCTCAACACCCATTCAAAGACGTTTGGGATGCTGCGCGGCCGGGCGGGCCGCGGCGACCTCTCCGCCGATGATATTTTGGCCGCTCCCGGCGTCGCGGAACTGCTTGGTGACAAAACGAATGGCGACGCTGATGCGCTCATCGAGTCTCTTCAGGGCGCTCTGCGCGGCTTCTCCGAAGAGGTGGATGAAGCAACAAAGCGCACGGCTGACCTCGATGAGCAGATCACCCAGCGCATCAGCTATCTGCCCAACCTGCCTGACCCCTCCGTGCCGGATGGCGCATCCGAGGAAGACAATGTCGTTGCGCGCCAGTGGGGGGAGATCCGCGAGTACGATTTCGAGCCGCAGGCGCATTGGGACCTCGGACCTGCGTTGGGCATCATCGACTTTGAACGCGGCGCGCGAATCGCAGGGTCGCGGTTCTATGTCCTGACCGGCGCGGCCTCAAAGCTCCAGCGTTCGCTCATCCAGTGGATGCTGGACGTGCATACGCGCGAACACGGCTACCGCGAAGTCTACCCCCCGTTCGTCTCGACGGAGCAGACGCTGTTTGCCAGCGGCCAACTGCCCAAGTTCGCCGAGAACGTCTACAAGGACGGCGAGGACGATGTGTGGCTCGTGCCGACGGCGGAGGTGCCGCTGACGTCCATGCACCGCGGCGAAATCCTTGAGCCGGGGATGCTGCCCATCAACTACGTCGCCTACACGCCGTCGTTCCGCAGGGAAAAGATGTCCGCCGGGCGCGATATCCGCGGCATCAAGCGCGGCCACCAGTTCGACAAGGTGGAGATCTACAAGTTCACGGAACCGGAGAGCGGGCTTGAAGCACTTGAGGTCTTGCTCGGCCACGCGGAGTCCATCCTGCGCCGCCTTGAGCTGCCGTACCGCATCGTCGAGCTGTGCGCGGGCGATCTTGGGCAGGCGTCGGCCAAGACCTACGACATCGAGGTATGGGCGCCTGGCTGCGGCGAGTGGCTTGAGGTATCAAGCTGCTCAACAACCACCGATTATCAGGCGCGGCGTGCCAACATACGGTACCGGCGGGAGGCGGGGGCGCGTCCGCAGTTTGTGCATACGCTGAACGGCTCGGGCCTCGCGCTGCCCCGCGTGATGATCGCCATCATGGAGACCTACCAGCGCGCAGACGGCACGATAGAGATACCGGAGGCCCTGAGGCCCTACACAGGATTCAGTGAAATCGGCCGGGAGTAAGACCGGTTGGCGTTTGACGCCTAAATGCGTGCTCTGGTAACAGGGACAAGCTCTTCGTTTGGAGAGTCGACTATCAGCATAAGTGTTTGAAGGCTCTGTGCCCCCAAGAGTGGTTCTGCGCCATCAGGACCAAATACAACGAGAACTTCTGCTGCGCTACCGTTTACTGCGGCTTCTGCCCGGCCAATTGGACGCTCATCTTCGCGGCCGTCTGCATAGATGACAGGCAGCATGCCGAAGGGCTCAATCCCAATCTCATGCAGGGCAGACTCGGGTATTTGCGTGTAGGCCGCGCCGGTGTCCACCCAAGCTTCAAACGCAAGGCTGTTGCCACCCTCTCGCTTGGTGATGGTGACCTGTGTCTTGAAAGCTCCCATGCCGCCATTGTACATGCGGGCACGGTGGTCACCATCATCCCCGCCGTCTTTGGGTAGTACCATAAGTGGACGGAAAGGGGTGGGGATTGATGCGAATCGGCGTGCCGATGGAGACGGCCCTGCGAGAGGCTCGCGTTGCGCTTGCGCCGCCGTCCGTTGCCCGATTCACCCGCGCCGGTATCGATGTTCTCGTTGAGTCGGCAGCAGGCGAGCGCGCTTTCTTCACCAATGACGCATACGGTGAGGCGGGCGCGGAGATCGCCCCGGACGCCGCGAGCGTCTATGCCAACGCGGATGTCATCGTCAAGGTGGCCGCGCCGTCCGTTGAAGAGACGGAGTCGCTGCGAGAAGGCCAGATACTCATTGCAGTCCTCCAGCCGTTGACAAGCCATGACCTTGTTCGCGCTCTGGTGCAACGCGGCGTCACGTCGTTCAGCCTCGATGCCATACCGCGCATCGCCCGCGCCCAGCCGATGGACGTGCTCTCCTCGCAGGCCTCCGTCGCCGGATACAAGGCCGCCGTCTTGGCCGCCGACACGCTTGGGAAGCACCTGCCCATGATGACGACGGCTGCGGGGACGATGCCGCCCGCGCGTGGCCTTGTGCTCGGCGCAGGGGTGGCCGGTCTGCAAGCCATCGCAACGGGACGCCGGCTCGGTGCGATCATGTCCGCGTTTGACGTGCGCCCCGCTGTCAAGGAGCAGGTTGAAAGCCTGGGAGCCACGTTCATCGAGGACGAGGAACTGCAACGCGCGCAGGCGGAAACGGCGGGCGGTTATGCGAGAGAACAGACCCAGGAGGAGCGCGACCGCTCCCAGGAGCTGGTGCGGCGGCACGTCGGCGCGTCCGACTTTGTCATCACAACCGCGCTTGTCCCGGGCCGTCCTGCGCCGAAGCTCATCACAAGGGAGATGGTGGAGGACATGCAGCCGGGCTCCGTCATCGTGGACCTTGCGGCGGAGACGGGCGGCAACTGTGAACTGACGTTGCCCGGCGAGGCGATCAACTACAAGGGCGTCATCATCAACGGGCCCGTCAATGTGCCGTCCTCCATGCCCGTCCATGCCAGCCTCATGTACTCCCGCAACGTCCAGAGCTTTCTCGACTTGCTCATCAAAGACGGCGAGGCCGTCATCGATATGAACGATGTCATCCTGCGGGATTCTCTGATAACCCGGGGCGGCGAGATTGTTCACGAAGCCACCCGCGACGCGATGCAGACGGCGGCAGGATCGTGAAGCCGAGCTGCGAAAGGAACTGACCTGTGCTTGAAGGCGGACTGCTGATCGCGATCTACGTCTTTGTGCTGGCCGGATTCATCGGCTTTGAGGTCATCACAAAGGTGCCCCCGACGCTCCACACGCCCCTCATGTCGGGCGCGAACGCTATCTCCGGCATCACCATCATCGGCGCGCTGCTCATTGTCGGCTCAAGCGACGGCCTGTTGACGCAGATCCTGGGCGTCGCCGCCGTCATCCTCGCCACCATCAACGTCGTGGGCGGATTCATGGTGACGGACCGGATGCTGCGAATGTTCCGACGCGACCGCAGGCGGGAGCCGTCGGCATGACGCTCGACCGCGAGATTATCATCCTGTCCGCCTACCTCGTGTCGGCGGCGTTGTTCATCCTCGGCCTGCGCTACATGGGTTCGCCCGCTACGGCGCGCATGGGCAACACGCTTGGCGCGTCCGGCATGCTGCTGGCCATCATCGTGACACTCATCAACGAGGAGATCATCAGGTATGAGTTAATCATCGCCGGGGTGCTGGTTGGCGGCGTTATCGGCGTGATCTTTGCCCGTCAGGTCAAGATGACGGCGATGCCGCAGATGGTCGCTGTTTTCAACGGCTTCGGCGGCGGGGCGTCCGCCCTCATCGCCGTGTCCGAGTATTTCCGGCTCTACGACGCGGGCACTGAGATGAGTCTCGATACGTCCGTGACCATCATGCTTGGCGTACTCATCGGCACCGTCACTTTCTCCGGCAGCGCCATCGCCATGGGCAAGCTGCAGGAGATCATCACGGGCCGCGCTGTGCGCCTGCCCCTGCAGAACATTCTCAGCGCTTTGCTGTTCTTGGTGATTCTTGCCCTTGCCGTCAGCCAGATTGGCTTTGAGGCCAACCCGATCCCGTTCGTGGCGCTGATTGCCCTCTGCCTTGTGCTGGGCGTCCTGCTTGTGATGCCCATCGGCGGCGCGGACATGCCCGTCGTCATCTCTTTGCTGAACTCCTATTCCGGCCTTGCCGCCGCCGCTGCCGGATTCGTCATCGGCAACCCGATTCTCATCATTGCGGGTGCGCTGGTCGGCGCGGCAGGATTCATCCTCACCCAGATCATGACGCGCGCCATGCACCGCTCCCTCGCGAACGTCATGTTCGGCGCGTTTGGCGCAGGCAGCGGCGGCGCAGCCGCGAGCGGTGTGGCAGAGGGCGCGACGGTGCGCGAGGGCTCCCCGGAAGACCTGGGCGTTCTGCTTGCGTATGCGGAATCGGTTATTGTCGTGCCGGGCTATGGCTTGGCCGTCGCGCAGGCACAGCGGCAGGTGCGCGACCTTGCAGACCTGCTTGAGGAACGCGGCGTTGACGTGCGCTACGCCATCCACCCCGTCGCGGGTCGGATGCCCGGCCACATGAACGTGCTGCTGGCCGAGGTGGACGTGCCCTACGACCGTCTCTATGACCTCGATCAGATCAATGACGACTTTGAACGTACCGATGTAGCAATCGTCGTTGGCGCGAATGACGTCACGAACCCCTCCGCCAGAGAGGTCACGGACAGCCCCATCTACGGGATGCCCATCCTGAACGTCGACCACGCCCGCAACATCATCGTGCTCAAGCGCTCCATGAGCCCCGGGTTCGCGGGCATCGACAACCCGCTCTTCTACAACGAGAAAACCGCCATGCTGTTCGCCGACGCCAAGGATGGCCTCAACCGCCTTATAGAAGCCGTCCAGGAGAACTGACGCGCACGGTCACTGAACGACCATGGCAGCTACGCTGACACCGTCCCCACAGCAGCAGAGGCCCAGAGCCCCGTTCCTGGTGCGTCGTGTTCCCTTCTTCTATGGCTGGACGATCGTCGGGCTGACTTTTACAACCAGCATGATCACGGCCGGCATCAGCGGCTACGGGCTGTCATTCTTCGTTGTGCCGATGAGCGAGGCGCTCGGCGTGACACGGGCGGAATTCTCGTCCATCACCCTTTTCCGCCTTGCCGCCATCCCCATAGTTCCGCTGCTGGGAATGTTGGTGGACAAGAAGGAAGGACCGCGACTGGTCATCGTTATCGGCGCCGCGTCGGCAGGGCTTTCGCTCATCGCGTCGGCCTTCGTGCAGAACATGCTCCAGTTCTACTTGACGTTCGGCATCTTCTTCGGCGTTGCGATGGTGGCGATGGGCGGGCAGCTTGTCGGCCCCGCTGTCCTGGCCAAGTGGTTTGTCAGGCGGCGCGCCCGTGTTATGGCCATCAGCGCCATCGGCGTGTCAGGCGGTGGGTTCGTCATCGCGCCCATTGCAGGCCAGCTTGTTGAGAATTTCGGATGGCGAGACGCGTGGGTCATTCTCGGCATAGGAATGATCCTCCTGATTGTCCCCTTTGCCGCGCTCTTTATGAGACGACAGCCGAGCGACGTCGGCCTGGTTCCGGACGGCATACCGCAAGCGAACCCTGCACGGCCCGGCATGACCGGCGAGGAGGCGGCCGAGTTGGCGGCTTCGGGCGAGCCGTATGAGTACCCGTGGACGGTGCGCGAGGCGACGAGGACGACGGCTTTCTGGGTTCTGCTTGCCTCGCAAGTCCTGTTCCTGACGTCACTCATGCCGATGCTCTTTCACCAGGTTGCGTACATGCAAGACAAGGGACTGAGCCTTGCCGATGCAACCCTTGCCGCAACCGTCCTCGCCGGATGCGCCATCCTCGGCAAAATTATCTACGGCGTAATCGTTGAGCGGATTCACGTGAGATGGGTTTTGCCATTCTCGATGATGCCCGCCGGCCTTTCCATTTTCCTGCTGGTGATTGGCACGAGCGTGGAAATGGTGATGGTCTACGCAGTTGTTTGCGGCATCACGATGGGGGGCGTCATGCCACTGATGAACGTGGCGCTTGCCCAGTACTTTGGGCGCGAGCACATGGGAGCGATTCGTGGCGCGTTCACGCCCCCCGCCAACATCGTCGGAGCCTTCAGCCCATTCGCCGTTGGTCTCATGTGGCAATACTTCGGCAACTATGATCTCGCGTTCGTTCTCGTTGGAGCCGGGTGGTTCATCGCGGGATTCATCGTCCTGTTCGCGCCGGAGCCGCAGACGCCGAAAGAGTTGGTATCCTGAGACGGAAGAAGCGGCAACCCGCCGCGCATGAGCGTACCGTGACCGCAGAGAACCCGCCCCAGACTCGCAGGACCCCCTTCCCCGTCCGCAACATTCCCTTCTTCTACGGGTGGGTGATTCTCGGCATCACGTTCTCCAGCAACATGATTACGGCGGGCATCGCCGGTTACGCGATTTCGTTTTTCGTCGTGCCGATGAGCGAAGCCCTTGAGGTCTCTCGCGCCGAGTTCTCATCGATCTCCCTGTTCCGTCTTGCGGCGATACCCATTGTTCCCGTCGTCGGGATGCTTCTGGATAGGCGAGAAGGGCCGCGCCTTGTCGTCATTGTCGGCAGCACCTGCGCCGGGCTTTCGCTCATCGGAGCATCGTTTGTCCAGGCGATGTGGCAGTTCTACCTAACGTTTGGGATTGTCTTCGGCATCGTCGCCGTCACGATGACCTGGCAGCTTCTCGGCGCGGCGATCATCCCGAAATGGTTTGTAAGAATGCGCGGCCGCGCGCTGGCGATCAGCACCATCGGGGTTTCGACCGGCGGGTTCGTCGTTGCCCCCATCGCCGGCCTGCTGGTCGCGGAGATTGGATGGCGCGGGGCATGGTTCATTCTTGGCATCGGCATGATTGCCATTCTCACCCCCGCGGCGATCCTCTTTATGAGGAGGCAGCCGAGCGATGTCGGCCTTGTGCCGGACGGCAGGAGTGCCGACTCATCCGACGATGACGGCGCGGATGCCCCGTCCGCAGCGGAACCGTACGAGCATCCGTGGACGGTTCGGGAGGCGTCGCGGACATTCGCCTTTTGGGCTTTGGTTGCAGCGCAGGCGCTCGGTCAGGCTGCGCTGTTCGGCGTCCTCTTCCACCAGGTTGCCTATATGCAGGACAAGGGACTTGGCGTTGCCGAGGCGACACTTGCTGCCACCGTCCTCGCCGGGTCCGCATTGGTGAGCAAGCTGCTCTACGGATTCCTCGCCGAACGATATGGCGCCCGGCTGGGTCTGGCTGCCTCCATGATTCCTGCCGGGGTAACCCTGCTGATTCTGGTTGTTGGCTCCGGCCTTGAGATACTTATCGTCTACGCCGTGCTGTATGGCTTCACGATGGGCGGGTTCATTCCGATGGTCAACCTGGGGCTCGCGCAGTACTTCGGGAGAGAACACAGCGGGGCGATCCGTGGAGTCGTCACGCCCATCGCCACCGTAGCGGGAGCGATAGGCCCGTTCGCAGTGGGCGTGATATGGCAATGGCTGGACAACTACGATGTGTCATTCATGCTGCTCGGCGCGCTCTGGGCCATCGGCGGGCTGTTTGTGCTGGCAGCGAGAAAGCCGCGAGCACCGGTGGCGCGTCCGGTTTAGCGGAGTGCTGTTGCACCGAGCCCTATTCGGGGCACCAGTCGATTCCCGGCGGAACGGACACGGCCTCCGCCTGCATGCGCTTAAGCGAAGCGGGTAGACAGCCTGACAGGTTATTATCCTGCAGATTGAGTGACAACAGCCTGTCCAGATTCCCCAGTTCAGCGGGGATTTCGCCTCTAAGGTTATTGCTGTGCAGCCACAACAGAGTCAGATCGGTCATCATTCCAAGCTCAGGGGGGATGGTGCCGGACAAGCGATTCTGTGAAAGATCGAGGGTGTGGAGCGACTGTAGTTGACCAAGCTGTACAGGAATTGGGCCTGACAACTGATTATCATCCAGTTCCAATCGATTTATCCTCACAGCATTGACAAGTTCTGAAGGAACCCGGCCCGTGAGGTTGTTTCCGGAGAGTGTCAGGCGCTGCAAGGTCGGCACGCCCGCAAGTTCCGGCGGAATTGGCCCCTCAAGGTCATTGAAAGATAGCCGGACATCCCGCAGATTCGGAATCCTGCCGAGTTCTGGGGGAATTGGCCCTGTAAGGGAATTGCTACCCAGGCTTAGATTGTTCAGGGCAGTCAGGTCGCCAAGCTCGGAAGGCAGCGGACCGGCCAGGCCGTTGCTACCGAGGTCAAGCACGGACACGCGGCCCTGGTTATCCGTTTGGACGCCGTACCAGAAAACCAGCGGATCATCCGTGCCCCAGCCGTCGTTAATGGTCCAATTGTCTCCATCTGTTGAATTATACAGAGCCATCAGGGCTTGCCGATCTCGCTCGATCGCAGGGTCAGGAGTCGACGTTGGCCTCGGGGTTGCCGTCGGGCCCGCGGTCGGTACAGGGGTCGCAGTAGGAGTCTCGGCCGGCGGCGGAACAGGGGTATCTGTCGGCACTGGCGTAGGAGCCGGGACGGGAGTATCAGTTGGGGAGGGCGCTGTCGTCGCAGTGGGTGTCACCTCGTCTACTGGTTGGCAGGCAAGGAATGCGAAGGAAGCGACGATAATGATGCCTAACGAAAGGAATGTGTACCGCTTAAGTGATGTCATGCAACTACGTTAGCTGCAAGGCCCATGACCGTCAAAGATAGTGTCACAGGCCGCGATTCTCATCCCCCGTCTTGACCCCTCATCTCCGCGTTCCAATACTGATATGGCGCTCTGCGCGCTCTCGCGGAGGGGTGGCCGAGTGGACGAAGGCGGCAGTCTTGAAAACTGCTTTGCGGTAACCCTGCAACGCGGGTTCGAATCCCGCCCCCTCCGCTTTTTTTGAACTTCGCGATCCCTCTTGGGTTGGCAGGTCAGTTGGTGTGCCGCGTTCCGGCTTCGGAAGCTCCTCCGCTTGCGCCGTGTTGCAGTCCTGTATGACACTACTCGTGAAAGAACTCACAGGGTGGGGGGCCTTGCTATATGAAGATTCACGAATACCAGGCAAAAGAGGTGCTCAAGTCGTTTGGCGTTGCCGTCCCGAACGGGCGCGTTGCCACCACTGCCGATGAAGCCCGCGCCATCGCGGAGGAACTCGGTGGCAGAGCCGTCGTCAAGGCGCAGGTCCACGCCGGCGGACGCGGCAAGGCGGGCGGCGTGAAGGTGGTTGGAAGCCCGGATGAAGCGGCGGAGTTCGCCGCCGGTCTGCTCGGCTCAAACCTCGTGACAGCGCAGACAGGCCCGCAGGGTGTCCCAGTCAACGCAGTTCTCGTTGAGGAGCCCGTCGACATCGCGCAGGAACTCTACCTGAGCGTGACGGTGGACGGCGCGGCCAAGTCGCCCGTCATCATTGCCTCCGCAGCGGGCGGTATGGAGATCGAGGAGATCGCTGAGGAATCGCCCGAAAAGATCACACAGGTGCATATCGACCCGCTCATCGGCTATCAGCCGTTTGTCGGGCGACGCGTCGCGGCGGCGCTGGAACTTGACGCCGCTTTGGCGCGACCGTTTGGCGCGCTGCTTGGCGGCATCGTGAACGCGTTCCAGCAAAGGGACCTAAACCTCGTTGAGATCAACCCACTGGTTGTCACCAGCGATGGCGGTCTGCTTGCCGCCGACGGCAAGATTGATACCGACGAGAACAGCCACTTCCGCCATCGCGACCTCGCGGAACTCCGTGATGCCGACCAGGAAGACCCGCTTGAGCGGAACGCCAATGACAAGGGTGTGCAGTACGTGAAGCTGGACGGCGACGTCGGCTGCATGGTGAACGGCGCGGGGCTTGCGATGGCCACCATGGACGTCATCGCGCAGGTCGGCCACGCGCCCGCCAACTTCCTGGATGTTGGTGGCGGCGGCACCGAGGAGCAGGTCGCCGAGGCATTCAAGATCATCGTCTCCGACCCTGATGTGAAGAAGGTCCTCATCAACGTCTTCGGCGGCATCCTGCGCTGCGACGTTCTGGCGAACGGCATCGTCTCCGCGTACAACGAGGTCGATGTGAACGTGCCCATCATCGTGCGCATGACCGGCACGAACGCCGAGGAAGGCGCGGAGATCCTGCGCAACTCCGACATCACCGTCGCCGTGGCCGCCGATCTCAACGATGCGGCTACTAAAGTCGCGGAGATCAACTAAGGCTTGCCGCGAACGTAATCCAAACTGATAGACCTATAACACTTTGAGGAGCACTATCTAAATGAGCATTCTTGTTGGCGAAGACACCCGCGTGCTGGTTCAGGGCATGAGCGGCCGCGAGGGAACATTCCAGACCGAGCGGTGCATCGCCTTTGGCACCAACGTCGTGGCCGGCGTGACACCGGGTCGCGGCGGTACCACGCACATCGACCGACCTATGTACGACTCTGTGGCAGAGGCCGTCGAGCAAGAGGGGGCGAATGTCTCCCTCATCTTCGTGCCAGCCGCGTTCGCAACGGACGCGCTGCTTGAGGCGGCAGAGGGCGGCGTTGACCTTATCGTCTGCATCACGGATGGCCTGCCGACGCTGGACATGGCGCAAGTGGCGCAGTACCTGACCAAGAAAGGTGTGCGGCTCATCGGCCCCAACTGTCCGGGCCTGACCTCCGTGGCGGAGAAGCAAAAGGTCGGCATCATCCCCGGCAACATCCACGCGGAGGGGCGTATCGGCGTCGTCTCCCGTTCGGGCACGTTGACCTATGAGGCCGTTTCACAGCTGACCGCGCTTGGCATCGGGCAGTCCACGTGCGTCGGCGTGGGCGGCGACCCCATCATCGGCATGCGCCACCGTGACATCCTTGAGCTGTTCGAGAGTGATCCCGACACGGACGCAGTCGTGCTGATTGGAGAAATCGGCGGCACGGCAGAGCAGGAAGCCGCGGACTACATCAAGAACCACATGAGCAAGCCTGTGACGGGATTCATTGCGGGCGCGACTGCGCCTCCCGGACGCCGCATGGGACACGCCGGCGCAATCATCACTGGAAAGGCGGCAACGGCGGAGGCCAAGAAGGAAGCCCTGCGAGACGCCGGCTGCTATGTGGCTGACAGCCCGGGACAGATCGGCATCACCGTGCAGCGCATGTTGGCGGAGCGGAGGATATCCTCCTGATTTGCCAACGCTGAGTGTGTGAGCATACTGGTATACGTGACGTAATTCACAAACTAACCGGTTTCTCTCGGGGAGTCTTTTTCGGATGCTCTTAACCCGTCTTGCTCTGCGCGCGCGCATCGTAACGATTCTTCTTCTCATCGCACTGATCGCAACAGGAATCTGGTCATACACCCGGCTGCAGGTGGAATTCCTGCCGTCGGTCGATTTTCCGCTGGTGACGGTTGTCACGTTCTACCCGGGCGCGCCGCCGGATACGGTTCTCGAAGATGTAACGATTCCGATAGAGCAGATCCTGCTGGAGCAGGAGGACGTGAACCTTGTGCAGTCCACGTCCTCGCTCAATCTGTCCGTCGTCTTTGCCGAGTTTGAATTCGGAACGGACACGGCGTCGATCGAGGAGGTCGTGCAAGGTGAGGTTGACCAGCTCCGGTTGCCGCCAGCCGTCGGGACGCCCAACGTCGGTCGGCTGAATTTCGAGCAGTTCCCCGTGCTGCAGGTGTCGGCCCGGAGCAGCCTGTCGCCGGATCAGCTGCAGGAACTTGTGGAGCGAGACATCCTTCCGCCTCTGCGAGAGGTTCCCGGCGTCGACAGCGCGGACATTCCGGCCAACGCGGGCGGGCAAGGCGTCATCAGCCGAACGAACGGGCAGCCGAGCCTGACCATCAATGTGGTCAAGGGGCCTGACGACAATACGGTCGAGGTGGTCAACGCCGCCCTGGCGGAGTTGGAGGACATCAAGGCGGGACTGCCGGCGGACGTGCAGTTCACGGAGATTTCCAACCAGGGGCCGGAAATCCAGGACTCCATCGACACGCTGGGCAGAGAGGTGGCGCTGGGCGCCGTTCTTGCCATCTTGGTGATTTTGGGATTCCTGCTGAGCGTCCGTCCGACCTTTGTGACGGGCATCTCGATCCCCGCGAGCCTCCTTGTAGGCATCATCGTGATGAACCTGCAAGGGATGAGCCTGAACCTTGTCACACTTGGCGCTTTAGCCATTGCGGCGGGGCGCGTGGTGGACGACTCCATCGTCGTGATGGAGAACATCTACCGTCATATCCAGGACGGCGAGGATCGACTGCACGCGGCATTTGAGGGCACCAAAGAGGTTGCCCTGCCCATCACCATCGCAACCATGACGACCATTGCCGTCTTCGCGCCGCTGGGATTCATTGGCGGCATTGTCAGCGAATTCTTCCTGCCGTTCGCGCTGGTCATCACCTATGCACTGCTGGCTTCACTGCTTGTGGCGTTGACGGCGGTGCCCGCCTTGGCGAGCTTCCTGATCAGGCGGCACTCGTCGGACACGGCGGAGGAAGTTCTTTCCCGCCGCATCATCCGCATCTACACGCCGATAGTCACGTGGGCGCTGGGGCATCGCCTATACACGATAATCGGCGCCATCCTCCTGTTTGTTGGCAGTATGTCCCTTCTTGCCAACATTCCCATCGGCTTCCTGCCGGGGAGCGTGCAGAACGTCCTGAGCATTGAGATCGACACGCCGCCAACAACGCCTTCGGATGTCGTTGTCGGCTATCTGGATGAGGCCGAGGCGCACCTTGAGGAACTGCGGCTCGCGGGAGAAGTCGAGGCGTACACGTCCCAGGTTGGAGGCGGCTTCGGATTCGGCGGGCCGGGCGGCGGACTGACGACGATTAACATGTCGGCTCGACTAGCGGAAGATGTCGACGCGCTGGAAATGTCGAATCGGCTGCAGGAGGCATTCTCCGGCCCGGGGCGAACGGTCTTTATCGAACAGGCGCAGGGCGGCGGGCCGCCGCAGGGAGACCTCGAGGTCCGGCTGATCAGCGAGGACTACTCCAGGCTCATCGAAGCCTCCGACAGGCTGATTGGCCCTGTCAGCGGGCTTGACGGCGTGATCAACGTCCAGAGTGATGCCATTGACGTGGGAGACGCCGGGCCGTTCGGCGGCGCGGCCATCCCCATCACGCGCGTTGACGGCCGGCGCACGGTCACGATCTCAGGCGTCATCACCGCGCAGGACACCCGCGCAGTTAGCGCGGAAATCGACCGCATCGTTGCCGAAGTGGGCCTGCCAGCGGGCGTGGAGCGGGAAACCGGCGGTGTGTTCAGCGATATTCAAGAGGTCTTCACGCAGATGATCATCGCCATGGGCATCGGCGCGGTGCTGGTCTATGTCGTCATGTTCCTCGCGCAGCGCTCATTCATCACGCCGTTGATCATCCTGATTGCGGTGCCGCTGGCATTTACCGGCGCAGTCACCGCGCTCTTCATCACCGGACGGGCGCTGAGCCTGCCCGGGCTGATGGGACTTCTCATGCTGATCGGCCTTGTTGTCACGAATGCGGTCGTTCTTATTGCCTTTGTGGACCAACTGCGGGGGCGCGGCGCGCGCATCCGGGACGCCCTCATCCAGGGCGGACAGGCGCGCATCCGCCCCATCCTGATGACGGCGTTGACGACGAGCTTCGTGCTGCTGCCGCTCGCGCTTGAGGAAGCCGAGGGTGGCGGTGGCATTATCGGCGCGGAGCTGGCGACAGTGATTATCGGCGGCCTGATGACATCCACCGTGCTGACGCTGGTCGTCATCCCCGTCGTCTACCGCCTCCTGCGGCGTGAGAGTCGCGAATTGCCCGAAACACCACTCACGGAGAGGCCAAGCCCCGCGCCGGCCGGAGGCGGGGAGTAGGCCCGCTCACCCCTCTCCTAAGAGCCCGTTCTCCATTTGTTCGGAGTCGGAAACCGGTGGTATCAGCCGGGCGTAGACCTCTCGAGGAGCAAGGCGTCGCCGGAGACGGGCGGGCAGCAGCTCCCATCGCCGCATCCACCACGCGCCCTCTTTCAGCGCCGTCGTGTAACATCTCGCAGCCTCCAAACGGCGCTCAAGGACACTGCGCACGTCGATGTTTGTTGTCGGACGCTGCGACTCCTGCGCGATTCGTAAGGCGTCACGCACGTTGTCCAGGTTCTTGCGCCGCATCAACCGTCCGATGCGCAGGCCCGCCGCGAGTTGGCGTCGGCCAAAGACGGCAGCGTACAGGCGCGGCGCGGAGACGCCCGTCATCGACCCCACGGCCTGCAGAGTAGCCGCGCCGGTGAGGATGTGGTTCAGGTTGCCGGTTGCGCCGGTCGCGTCGAAGGTAATGACGACATCGGGGCGGAGTCCACGGAGTTCTCCGCGGATTGCGGTGGCGAGGTGGGGGAGTCCCGATGGATTCCCGCTTTCGCGGGAATGACGGCTTGCCGGGAGAAAGGTGTTGGCAGTGATGCCGAGGACGTTGGCGGCCGCTTCGAGTTCGGAGAGGCGTTGAGGCGTTGGCCTTCCGTCCGGCTCCGGGCCGAATGGGCCGTATATGACGTGGACATTGTGGCTGCGCGATGCGTAGAGGGCCAACGTGCCGCCGATGATGAACGTCTCGTCGTCCGGGTGGGCGAGGACGGCGACGATGGTGCGCGGTGTCGTCTCACCGTGCTCGGAGCGTCCGTTTGAAGCTGTTTGGGTCATGCCGTGAGGCCGTTCACGATGTACCGCGCATTCGGTGGGCGGGACGCCTATAATGGACGGAACCCTGACCGGTTAGCGAACGGGTGGGGTCGCTGAGGGGAGGAGCCATGCGCATCGGCGCCTTTGAAGTCCAGGAGCCACTGCCGGAGTTACGTGATCCGCACATATTCGCTATCCTCCAGCCGTGGATCGACGTTGGGTCCGTGGGCACGCTCACCCTCGGTACGCTTGAGTCACAGTTTAACGCCACCGAACTGGGACGCCTCGCGCGCCCCAGCCAGTTCTATGACCTGACTCGCTACCGCCCCATGCTGTATCGCCGCGGCGGGGAGCGGATCGTTGAGATTCCCAATACCATCGTGCGGTATGCGCAGGGTGACGGCGGCAACGATTTCGTCTTCCTGCACATCCTGGAGCCGCACTCCAACGGCGAGGACTTCGTGGAATCCCTGCTGGAGTTGGCGGATCAACTGAACGTGCGGCGTTACTGCCAGGTGGGGGCGATGTACGGCTCCACCCCGCACACACGGCCGCTGCTGGCGAGCGGGCAGGCGTCTGATCCCAACGTACAGACGATCCTGGAGCGCGCAGGCGTGCGCTCGTCCAACTATGAGGGCCCGACCAGCATGATGGCCATCGCGACACAGGAGCTGGTCAAGCGCGGCGTCGAGACGCTTTCGGCGCTGATTCAGCTGCCTCCGTACGCGCGGTTGGAGGAGGACCATCGCGGGCAGGAAAAGCTGCTGAAACTGCTGTCACCCATCTACAGCTTCCAGATTCCGGACCTCACCAAGATCGAGCAGGACGGCGACCGCCAGTACGCGGAGATCGACCGGATGGCGCAGCGGGAGCCGCGCGTCCGCTCCCTCGTCAAGCAGCTTGAAGAGGCCTACGACAGCGAAGTGGGGGCGAACCAAGGCGAGATTGGCGAGATGGACGATCAGCAGCAGGAGCCGCCGCGCCTCGCCCCGGATGTGGAGGACTTCCTGCGGGAGCTTGAGCGGCGCGACGAATAAACTCCCTCCCTGCGCCGGGATTGGATGGTGGACATGAGAGGGTACCAGGTAAAGCGCTCCGGACGGATTGTTCCCGGGGCAATTCTCATCGCGTTGGGGTTGGTTTTCCTTGCAGGCAACCTGTGGTCGTTCGACCTGTGGGAGACGCTCTGGCCGCTTGTATTGATTGCGCTGGGCCTGGTATGGGTGGTTCGCGGCCCTCTGTGGTTGGGCATCGTGAGCATCGTGATCGGCGGCATCTTCCTGGCGGACGCGCTCGGAGCGGACGTGGATATGGGAACGTATTGGCCGCTGGTGCTTATCGCGCTGGGCGTCGGCATCCTGCTGGAACGGAATAACGCCGGACGTCGTCGTGCTGCCCCCATCCCGGACGGGCCGGAGGTTCTCACGGACGACGACAGCACGATTGATGTGTCCGCGACATTCTCTGGAACGAGTCGGAGTGTCCTGTCGGAGGCGTTCCGAGGTGGCACAGTATCGGTGACTTTTGGCAGCGTGGAGATCGATATGCGGCAGGCGAAGCTGCACGAGGACGGGGCGGACCTGCAGGTTTCCGCGACGTTCGGCGGTGTCACACTCCACGTGCCTAAGGATTGGGTCCTCCACCAGGACGGTTCCTCGGTGCTGTCCGATATTGAGGACGTGCGGAGCAACCACCCGACTGAGGGGCCTGTGCTGCGCCTGCGAACCTCAACCACCCTCGGCAACGTAACCATAGAGGATTAGGTAGCGTATGCAGTCCGATCGACCGGCGGGCAGTCCAATTCCGTTTGTAATCCAGCTGGTCGCCATGATGGTCCTGGGGCTGGCCTTTGCGATCATCATAGGTCTCATCTTTTCCGATGAGGCATGGAGCAGGTTCATTGGGTCCGGCGTGGTCTTTGGCCTCTCGAGCACCGCATCTATACGCAAGCGCCACCTGACCAGTCTTGTGATCTTCGCCGGGGGGATACTCTGGCTCCTGCAAATCATCCGCTGGGATGACGTTGGATGGTTGCCCATCGCGGCCGGCGCGCTTGTCGTGGTCGGCCTTCTCCTGTGGTTCTTTGGCAGCCACCGTGGTTCGGGCAACACCGCCGGAGGAGGCGGGCAGACCGTCGTTGGCAGCAGTGTGGTTGAGACGTCTGAGGATACGCTTTACCTCGGCGGCGCGGCCACCAACACCCGCCGCATCGTCACGTCCCGGGCATTCACGGGCGGCGAGGTCTCCGTGTCTCTCGGCAAGATAGAGGTTGACTTCACGTCCGCGAAACTGGCCGAGGGCGGCGCGTCCCTCTCTCTTTCGTCGCAGATGGCGAGCATCACCCTGCGCGTCCCCGCTGATTGGGTTGTTGAGATCAACGGCTCATCCACGATAGGCGCCGTGAAGGATGAACGATCCACCCAGCCGACTGAGGGCCCGACGCTGCGCCTGACCGTCCACACCACAATGGGCGAGGTTCAGATCACGGACTAGCCCAAATCAGGCGCGTGGGTGTGCCAGTCTGTGGCGTTTTGGTAGGCGTGGCCGACGTTGAAGGCGGTCTGTTCGTCCCAGGCTTTGGTGACGATCTGCATACCCGCCGGCAGGCCTGATGAGTCGAATCCGATGGGGACGCTGAGGGCGGGCATTCCGGTGAGATTGAACGGGAAGAGGTTGCGCGTCCGCAGGAACGAGGCCTCCTCCTCGCCGTCGCCCACCTGCACCATGATTTGGCCGAGTCTGGCCGCCGTATACGGCACGGTCGGCATGACAAGAACGTCGTAGCGCTCCAGCGCGCTTTGGACGGACTCTTCCCACACGGCGCGGGCGCGCTGCGCGTTCACGTAGTCCATGGCGGGGATGGCATAGCCGGGGATGAGCCGGTCGAGGATGGCATAGCCGTACTCGCCGCCCCGCCCTTCGCGGATCCAGCGGTGATGGTAGGCGGCGGCCTCAGAGGGAAGGATGGTGGCAAACAGGGCGGGCAACACGTCCGTGTGGTCGAGAACAACGTCCTCAAGCTGCATCCCGAGGCCGCGCAGGGCATCGTATGCCTGCTCGTTGAGTTGGGCGACCTCCGGGACGATTGGCTCCCAGAAGTAGCCGCGCACGATACCGGCGCGGAGTCGGCTAACATCGGCATCGAGATTGGCGGCGTAGTCGGGGACGGAGCGGCGCGATGTCGTCTCGTCTTTCGTGTCGTGCCCCGCGATGGCGCTCAACACAAGAGCGGCGTCCTCCACGCTGCGGGCGAGCGGCCCTGCGTGGTCAAGCGTCCACGCCAACGGCACGACACCGAATCGGCTCACGCGCCCGAACGAGGGCTTGATGCCGGTGACGCCGTTGAAATGGGAAGGGTTGCGGATGGAGGCGGCGGTGTCCGTGCCGAGGGCGGCGTAGGCGAGCCGCGCGGCAACCACCGCGCCGGAGCCGCCGCTTGAGCCGCCGGAACTGCGTTCCAAGTCCCACGGGTTGTGCGTGACGCCGTAGTGGGTATTCTCCGTGGTGCCGCCAAAGGCGAACTCGTCCATGTTGGCGCGACCGATGATGATCGCGCCCGCCTGCCGCAGCTTATGGACGGCAGTGGCGTCATCGTCTGGTACCCAGTCCGCGAGGATGCTGGAACCGGCGGAGGATGGGATGCCGCGCTCTGCAAAGAGGTCTTTGACGGCGATGGGGACGCCGTGGAGCGGGCCGTGATCAACACCGGCGGCGAGCAGGGCGTCCGCGGCGAGCGCCTGCGCCATCGCCCGTTCCATGTGGACGGCAACGTAGCCGTTGACCGTCGGTTCAAGCCGCCCGATGCGTTCAAGCTGCGCGCGGGTGACCTCTTGGCAGGAGACCTCCCGCGCATGGATGCGGGCGGAGATCTCCGCGAGGCTAAGGGCGGTGATGTCAGTATTGGCTGTCATTTTTTAAACATCGAACTATGTTTGGCGGTGCTATGAAGTTGTGTTCATCGCGGCGGATTTACGGCGTCGTGTCCGCGGGCGGACGCCACGTGTGCCAATCGGTTTCCTTCTGGTAAGCGTGGCCCGCGCGGAGCACCGTCGCCTCATCGAATGGGCGTCCGGCGATCTGCAGGCCGATGGGCAGCTCGTCGCTGCTGAAGCCGCAAGGGACGGTCATGGCAGGCGTGCCGAGCAGGTTAAACGGCGTCATGTTGCGTGTCAGGGCGCGGGTGAGTTGCAGCTCTCCGTTGCCGACCGCAACGGTCTCGTAGGCGTGGCCGATCTTTGGCGCGGTGACGGGCGAGGTGGGGAGGGCGAGCAGGTCAACCCTGCGCCAGACATCGTTCATCTTCTCGCGCAGGATGGAGCGCAGACGCTGGGCGTTGACGTAGTCGACCGCCGGAACCGTCGCGCCTTGCCGGAGCCCGGCAAGGACACGGGAATCATAGTCTTCCGGCCGCTCGCGCATCCACCTGTGGTGGTAGGCGGCGGCGTCCGCGAACAGGATGGACGTCTGCATGGTGACAAGATCATCGGCCATCGGGAACTCGACATCGATGACGCGCGCGCCGAGGCCTTTGAGGACATCGATACTGGCGCGAACGGCCGCATCGACCTCGGGATCGATGGGGTCCCAGAAGGGCTCGCCGGGGATACCGATGGTCAGGCCCTCGATGGGGTCGTTGAGGTTCGCAAGATAGTCCGGCACAGGGCGGTTGGAGGACGTGGGGTCCAACGGATCATGGCCTGCGAGCACCTGCAGGGCGCGGGCGCAGTCCTCAGCCGTGCGGGCGAGAGGCCCGACGTGATCCAGCGACCATGAGAGCGGCAGGCAGCCGTAGCGGCTGACGCGTCCGTAGGTCGGTTTGATGCCTGTGACGCCGCAGAGGGTGGCGGGGATGCGGATTGAGCCGCCGGTGTCCGTGCCGATGGCCATATAGCCCATGCCCATGGCGACCGCCGCGCCGGAGCCGCCGCTGGAGCCGCCCGGCACGTGGTCCGGGTTCCAGGGATTGCGCGTGTTGCCGTGGTGCGGGTTCTCCGTCGTCACGCCAAACGCAAACTCGTGGAGATTGGTCTTGCCGATGATGACCGCGCCTGCCTGCCGCAGCTTGCGGACGACGGTCGCGTCAAAGTCTGGCTTCCAGTCTGCCAGGATCTTCGATCCGGCGGTGGTGGTGATGCCGTCCGTGGTCAGGATGTCCTTGATGGCGACGGGGACACCGTGGAGCGGGCCAAGCAGGTGCCCGGCGCGGAGCATGTGGTCCGCGGCCTCCGCCTCCTGCAACGCCTGATCTCGCAGGACGGTGACGAATGCGTTGATGGTGTCATCGGCGTGGGCGACATGCTCAAGCACATCCTCCAGTGCGTGTGTGGCGGAGACCTCTTGCGTCTGGATCCGTCGCGCGATCTGCGTGAGCGAGAGGCCGACGCGCTCTTCATTCATGCCTAGGCTCCGCCGGACGCGGCATCGGGGTCGTAGACGAGGGCGGGTTCCGTGAGTCCGAAGTCCATGTCGTCGAGGCGATTCATGGCCTCCTGGTAAAAGGCGACGCGGCGCTGTAGCCCCGGAAGGGCATCGTCGTCGATGCTGACGCCAAGCAGGGCCAACTGCGCCCTGAGCTCCTCGTGGCTCGGTACCGGTCGTTCCATGCGCCCACCCCCTAAAACCCTGCCGGGCCGTCTACCCGCCCGGCTTTCGATACGTACCGTCATGATACGGCATCGGCAGGGGCGGATAGCACACCGCGCAGGCGTTATTCGTCGCCGTTGCAGAGTATTAGGCGGGAGCCGTCAGCGTTGGTATGCACCGCGTAGTATGAGTCTCCAAGGAGGAAGACCAGTATGTAGCCCGGCGTGATGACCTGGGCATAGCCCATGCCCTCTTGCGGGCATCCGAGGCTGGCGTCCGACCACGAAATGCCTTCAGAGTTGATCAGGGTGACGGCGTCCTCATCCACACCTTCCTCGTTCGCCAATAGTTCGCGCGCCGCAGCCGCTATCTCGGTCGGCGCGGACTCGTCCTCTAGCTGATCGCCACCCCCGACCTCCGGGTGCGCGCTCCACGTCTCGAACCGCTGCTTGGTTGCGGGCAGCGTGATCTCGGCCATCTGCCCGGGCGCCAGATCGACAGGCGCAGTCGGCCCAAGCTCAGCCCCGTTGGAAAGGTGGATTTCCACGCGCACGCGCCTCAGCGTTTCGCTGGTGGTGTTCTCCACCGTTCCCCTGAAGGTATTCCACGAATCGTCATATGACACTATCAATCGTGCACCGGCACGAACTTCATCGTACGTGTCCGTTAGCCCGTATTGGGTGCCGGATTCCTCCCCACCTTCATCGGATTCCGAACCCTCTTCTCCTGAATGTTCGCCGGCATCGGATTGCCCGGAGTGCTCGCCGGATTCTGTGTTCCCAGTGTGTTCACTGGACTCCTCGCCGCTTGCGCAGGCAGCGAGCGTTGCAAGAGCCATGAACCCGACCAGAATCAAGACAAATATGCGTGTCGACGGTGCGCCTTTCATTGAGGGGCTACTTGAAGAAATAAACGGTGAACGTCTCCCAGGAGTTAGGGGTTATTAAGGCGACGCCCCCGCCGCAACGAGTGCGGCGGGGGCGTCCCTTTTCCTGTGTCGTGGTCGACTGGTGAACTAGCCGCCGACCCACTGTGGCTTGCGCTTCTCCACGAAGGCGCGCGGGCCCTCCGCCGTGTCCTTCGGGGACAACTGGCGCAGTCTCGTGCTGTTCAGGGACTGGATCTGCAGCGCCTCACGCGTCGGCAGATGCAGCGTGCGCGTGATGTGCTCCTTCGCGACGCGTGTCGCGATGGGCGAGCATTCCGTGACGATTTCCGTCGCCATCGCAACGGCGGTGTCCATAAGCTCCGCCTGCGGGACCACCTGGCTGACGAGGCCCATGCGGTAGCAGTCCTCCGCCTTGTAGCGGCGGCCTGTGATGATGAGCTCCATGGCGAGGCCAATGGGGATGGCTCGGGACATGCGCGTCGTGCCGCTGATGGAGAGCAGGCCGCGTCGCGGCTCAAGCAGTCCCATCTCGGCGTTCTCAGACATGATGCGGATGTCCGCCCACAGCGCCATCTCGGATCCGCCGCCGAACGCGTAGCCGTTGATGGCCGCGATGACGGGCTTGAAGACCTCGATGCTGGGATACGAATGCAGGCCCTCATTGGGGATCTGCGGTGGGGGAGGGGGCTCCTCGTTGGACGCGTCCTGCTGCGACTGCCTGCGAAGATCCAGGCCCGTGGAGAAGGACCTCTCGCCTGCGCCGGTCAGGATGAGCACCCATGCGTCAGGGTCATCGCGGAACTCGCGGACGTAGTTCAGCATGGTTGCGTTGCCGTCGAGCGTCAGTGAGTTCAACGTCTCCGGCCTGTTCATGGTGATGAGCCGGACGTGTTCCGCCGGCGTCGTGTACATAATCTCAGGCTGCGCGTTTTCCTGGGTCATCTCCTACCTCCCGGTCTGATTTGTGCGCCATTGCCGCGCCATACGGAAACCGCAAGCAGGGGTATTCTTCGTCCGGCCCATTGAACGGGCGCTCGCCGATTGCTCCCCCACCACGGCGACCGTCAGGAAACGGCGCACAAACTATAGCACGGGGAGGGTGGATTCGTCAGTTTTGGGGCGGGGGCTCTTCGACAAGCTCAGGGCGAACGGTTGGGGATCAGCCGCCGTTGAGGGCAGTCTCGACTTTGTCGACGAATTGGGTAACCCGTTCCAAGCCGAGCCTCACATTTCTGTTTGAGAATTGGCCCTCATAGAAGTTTGTGTGCAAACCCCCCGCCTGATTGAATAGCTCTAAGAAAGTGTCGTCATCTGTCTCGTCCACAAGTCGTCTGACGACGCCAAAGAGCAGGCCGTGGCTGTCGTGATCCAAGCCGCGCCGGTCAGCGTAGGCCTTAACCATCTGCGCGGCCGCGCCCCATCCCTTTTCCGAGGCTTGGCGGAGGTCTTCGGCATCCAGTTCCGCCCACGCCTGGTCAAGGAATCGGCGGCTCTGTTCGGTATACCCGTTATGATTCGTCATGCGGTCAGTATACGGGAGTGGGGTCTGAATGTTTACGGAAAGAAAAAAAGAAAAACGCCCTAGCAGCTGGATAGTGAAAGAAAGGTTTTAGTCTTGCGTTCTTTTTGTTGCATTTGTGAGAGTGCAACAGGTCTCTTTGCGCCGAAGCGCGCAGCGATCTATGGTGCCCTGCCCGCGATCCGGCCGGGGTTCCGCCATCCGACGAATCGGACGGTTCATGCCACTCAGACACCGGATTGTAAGGCAGGAGAATCGCTGACCGACCTGGGTGCAATGCACGCCGCAGAAGCGACGCAATTAGCTCCCTAGAAAGGAGGTGATCCAGCCGCACCTTCCGGTACAGCTACCTTGTTACGACTTCGTCCCAATCACTAGTCCCACCCTCGGCACCTACCTCCCCGAAGGGTTGGCGAAGCGACTTCAGGTGTTACCAGCTTTCATGACGTGACGGGCGGTGTGTACAAGGCCCGGGAACGTATTCACCGCGCCATGCTGATACGCGGTTACTAGCAGCTCCTACTTCATGCAGGCGGGTTTCAGCCTGCAATCTGAACTGGGGCCGGTTTTGATGGGATTCGCTCCGGCTCGCGCCTTCGCAGCCCGTTGTACCGGCCATTGTAGCGTGTGTGTAGCCCTGGGCGTAAGCGCCATGATGACTTGACGTCATCCCCACCTTCCTCTCCGTTTTGCGGAGCAGTCTCGCCAGACACATGTAACTGGCAACAGGGGTTGCGCTCGTTGCGGGACTTAACCCAACACCTCACGGCACGAGCTGACGACAGCCATGCAACAGCTGTGTATGTTCCTGACTTGACAGGTCGTCCCCTTTTCAGGTTTCTACTTCATACATGTCAAGCCCAGGTAAGGTTCTTCGCTTTGCATCGAATTGAACCACACGCTCCGCTGCTTGTGCGGGCCCCCGTCAATTCCTTTGAGTTTTAGCCTTGCGGCCGTACTCCCCAGGCGGAGTGCTTAATGCGTTAGCTACGACACGGAGGGGGTCGATACCCCCCATATCTAGCACTCATCGTTTAGGGCGTGGACTACCCGGGTATCTAATCCGGTTCGCTCCCCACGCTCTCGTGCCTCAGCGTCAGAAATAGCCCAGAAGGTCGCTTTCGCCACAGGTGTTCCTCCCGATATCTACGCATATCACCGCTACACCGGGAATTCCACCTTCCTCTGCTATCCTCAAGCCCGGCAGTATCCCGTGACCTCTCCCGGTTGGGCCGGGAGCTTTCACACGAGACTGACCGGGCCGCCTACGCACCCTTTACGCCCAATAATTCCGGACAACGCTTGGCCCCTACGTTTTACCGCGGCTGCTGGCACGTAGTTGGCCGGGCCTTATTCGCTGGGTACCGTCAGATCTTCTTCCCCAGCAAAAGGGGTTTACAATCCTAGAACCTTCATCCCCCACGCGGCGTCGCTGCGTCAGGCTTTCGCCCATTGCGCAAGATTCCCTGCTGCTGCCTCCCGTAGGAGTGGGGGCCGTGTCTCAGTCCCCCTCTGGCCGATCATCCTCTCAGACCGGCTACCCGTCATCGCCTTGGTGAGCCGTTACCTCACCAACTAGCTGATAGGCCGCGAGACTCTCCTCCGGCAACCGAAATCTTTGGTCACGTCACTTATGAAACGTGACATCATGCGGTATTAGCCACGGTTTCCCGTGGTTGTCCCCCACCGGAGGGCAAGTTCCTCACGTGTTACTCAGCCGTCCGCCACTAGATCACGGGCCGAAGCCCGGTCTCTCGTTCGACTTGCATGCATGAAGCGCGCCGCCAGCGTTCATCCTGAGCCAGGATCAAACTCTTCGTACGAATTGAACGGAAGACCTCTGCCTTCCTTTTATTCACTATCCAGCTGTTAAGGCGCTTACACCCTTCCCTAGGGAAGGGCGCAACGTTCAGACTATGCCCCACGCAAGTCCTTGTCAAGGCTTTAAACCCGCTCCCCACGCGGTAAATGGGGTGCGGAACACCCGTGGAATGATGGGCGGAGCGGCGTGCCGCTCCCAGTATCATGGGGAAAGCGCGACGGCGCGGTGAGGGTGCCTATGAGAGTCGGCCGTTCTGTGCTGGTTGCGGCGGCGGTCTTCGTTGCGGGAACGCCGGCGTCGTTCATCGCCACGACTATCCTTTTGGACGTTGCGCCGGAGGTGGTCGTGTGGTCGGCCATCAACTACCCCGCGTCATTCCTGCGCATGCCCCTCACGTTCTTCATGCTGGCCGCTGTCGTCTTTGCGATCCTTACGATTCGTCGTGTGCGATCGGGCGACCGCAACGCTGTCCGAACCGTCCCTGATGCCGCCATGTACTTCCATGCAGTGACCGTCGTCTACGTCACGATCGCTTTAGCGACACCATACTTCGACCTGCTGTCGTATGAGCCGACGCTCTATGCGCCGTTTGCAATCGCGCTATTGGCAACGGCGCTCTCTGCCCGTCCTACAGGTTCGAGCGATGATGGCGGCGACAGTGAATCACTCGGCGCTACTGATAACCGGCAGGGCCGTGCCGTGATGCTTGCGTCCCTGGCCGCCGCCATCGCCATTGGTGCGAGTGTTGCTTACGGGCAGGGGCTGTTGGGCGGAGACACGGCGGGCTGCACTAGGCCCTATTGCTCAACGGAGGCGACAATCGCCTTTGTCGGAGTGATGGCAGCGGGGGCGGTCCTGGCAACTGGCATGATGCTGCGGGGCGTTTTCGGCGACGATTCCGCCACGAGGCAGGGCCATCTCAGCATGACGGCTTTCGCGTGCCTCACGCTGCTCATCGCGCCGCTAGTGGTGTTTCGGGTGGCGCCCGCTTACCTCTTCGTGCCCGGGCTGTTCTGGGGAATATCTGCAACCGCGCTGCTGCTGATCATTTCGCCAAGAGCAAACCCCACAGAAGCTTCGGAACCTGTCGAAGAACTACCCCGACCGCCGGACCTGCCGATCTAAGTGGAACAGCCGCCTAAGCAAAACTCTGGGCGTGCTACAATCCCCACCATCCGCACAGTTAGATTCAAAAAGAAAGATCTTGACCATGGCCACATTCCTTACCAGAGAAGGCATAGTCGAAAACCTGCACCGGATTATCAGGGAAGCGTCCAAGGAACTATTCCTCATAAGTCCGTACATCAAGGTGGACAACGACACGAAAAAGCTGCTCGGGGAGACCACACGTGGAACCACTATCCACGTAATCTTTGGAAAGTCTCAGTCAAGGCGGAATCGAAACAACGTCGAGACATCATTCGACCTACCTGGCATACCGGTTTCTTTCCTGAAGGACTTGCATGCCAAATGCTACTTGAATGAGAAAGAGGCAATCGTCACATCGATGAATCTTCACGAGTTCTCCCAAGAGCACAACGACGAAATGGGCATATTGGTTTCGAGGCAGGAAGATTCGGATCTCTACGATGCCATATATCAAGAAGCTAGCCGCTTGAGGGATGCCAGCGGCCAGTTGTACGCGGATAATACTGCCAAGCCGAAACTGAAGGTGGCAGAGACCCAGGCAAAGGCGACATACAACGCCGAGCAGGAACCATCGCGTGGCTTCTGCATACGTTGCAGAGCCACTCTGGCCGCCAATCCCGAGCAGCCCTACTGTTTACCCTGCTACAAGACGTGGCGTCGACGCTCCAATCCAAACTATGAAGACAAGTACTGCCATCTGTGTGGACAAGCCTTTGTGGCGACTATGCGCGAACCCGTGTGCTCTTCCTGCTCCGAGAAGTACAAGGACGTCTTCCAGTTTGCTTCTCGCTAGCTAATCGGAATGCGAGTCCGGCTCAGCCTGCTCGCCCGCTATCAGTGCCATCTCCGCCTCCGGGTCTGACACGCCGAACCGCGCCATCGCCGTGCGCTTTGAGCGCAGGCCGCTCCTGACGAGTTCGATTTCCTGTCGCGCGATTTGCGCCTGGTCCTGCGGCAGCACCGCGCCCCATTCGATGGACGTGCGGTAGGGAGCGAGTTGGTCGCCTGTCATCTGCTCGTGGATGCGCAGGGTGATTTCATTGCGCTTGCGATAGGCCGCCGCGCGGATCAGCCGCTTGCGCCGCAGCTTGTGGAGCAGGGGATGCAGTTCCATCTCCAGCGCGACGCCAGACAGCCCCTGCCGGTTGTCGCCAAAGGCGATACGCGGTGTTTCCGAGAGGTCATGCAGGGCGCGGTAGATGGCGTTCACATAGTCGATGTGTAGTTGGACTCCGCCGCCCTGCAGCAGGTCCAGCAGATAGGCGCGCGCCCGGTCCGGCAGCTCCCACACCGCGCCGGGCTGAATGGCGATGTCCTGTGACTGGTCCACGTTCTCCAGCACGGCAATGGGGTTGCCGGAGAGTTCGAGAATCATGGAGAGCTGGGAGAGGGCGCGATTGAGTTCACGGATCGGCTCCACCATCGCCGGAATATCTGAAACGCCCCAGAACTGCTTGGGGGCGCGGATGTTGGGATACACCACGAAGGGAATCAGGCCGTAGGGGTTGGCCTCGTCACGCACGAGCGTGTCGCCCGCCCAGAGCTGGAATGTCTTGTCGTCCCACACCTCCGTGATGGTGACGTGGCTCTGCTTGGCGCCGCCTCGTGCCTGCGGGCGAACGCCGTGCAGTTCACGCGCTTCGTCGGCATCCAGCGTATACCGTGAGGCGACGCGGCGGATGCGGTTCACGTCATCGCCCACCCACCAGCAGTGGAGGCCCTGCACGTCCGGCGTGGTAATGCGGACGCCGCCGCGCTCCTCATCCCACGTGATCTTGTACACGCCGTCGCCGAGCACCGCCGTATCAATCTCTGAATCAAAATCCAGTTGATCGAGCGAATTGGTCTCGGCGATGTCCGCGAGCAGGCGCTCTGCTTGCCGCGCCCGCTCCTGCTCCTCCGGCGACGAATCGACCGGCGGCACGGTGGAGCGGATATCGGCCATCAGGTAGGATGTGACCTTTTCAACGGCGGCCCGGGCGTAGTTGAAGGTGAGGCGGCGCTCCCGGCCACGCGCCCGTCCCGCCCAGTGCTCGCCGTTGTAGAAGGCGAGGTTGCGGCGGTAGCGTTCGCGACGCTCAGAGTCCCGCTTGTCCAGCGACGACGGTACGAACACCGCGCCGCTCTGCGTCCGTCCGTTCAGTGACGTGGTCATGATGTGGCCTTTCTCTTCTCGGTCGTTGCAGACGGTGTTTCACCACGGGCGGACCGCAGGGCGCGAAAGACAGTACGCGTGCCGACGTTGAACAGCTTCGCGATAACGGCAACGGGCAGCCCCTCCTCGATTCGAGCCGCCACGATGGCCTTGTCCCGTAGCATCAGCCTTTCATGGCGTGTGACGAGCGGCTCATCGTAGCGGCAGCGGGGGTAGGGGCACTCGAGGGAGCGTGTGCAGTCATCGCCGCAGCCGCGGTCGATGTAGAGAGTGTCCTCCGGCAGCCCGTCTCCCCGATTCCCGCTGCGCCGCCGCCGTGCAAGCGGGATCTCAAGCTGGTCGACGTTGTTGGGCTTGCGCGGGATGGGCGGCAGGGCGGCATGCCGCGGGGATTCGATTGTCATGTGTTGGCCTCCTCCGGGATCGGGTTGGGTGGAAATTCGTGGGCCGGAACGTTTTAGTTGGAGGACTGGCTGCGTCCGACGGCCTTGCGGGGACCTCCTTCCTGCATGCTTGCGTGCGCCAGCAGGGCGAGCGAGACGAGGTAATCGTCATGACCCTCCCGCTCCGGCACATAGAAGTTCATGGTGCGATTCGCGTTGTGCTCCGCCTGCGCGTGGCGTAGCTGGTGGCGTATGGCAGTGGATTCCGGTGATAGATCATTGGCGTAGAGGCGCAGGCGGCCTGCGTTGACGAGGGAAAGCAGTCCAAATCCAAGCCGGGATTTCGACTGCTGGGTAAAGACGATTGGCTGCACGGTCTGACCCATGCGGCGATGGAGCGCGGCAGCCGTGGGCTCACCGATGCCGGTGGCGTCGACGGCAACACGCCGCACGCGCCACACGTTCTTCAGGAGATCCGTCAGCTGCTCTGTGAGCGCCCCGTGCGGCATGCCGCGCCAGTGATAGTGCTGGACGACGCGCACCTGCGGCTCAGCGCCCCGCTCAGGGACAACGAGTTCACCGATGGTCAGCACGGTCTCGTCACGCGCCACAGAACCCGACGCGCCCCACTCCGGCTCGGAGATGGCCACCGGCGCCCCGGCGAGATCGAGACCTGCGACGTAGACTGCTCCGGGGCGCGGGATTTCCTGCCGGGGATGATCGCCGCGCAGTTGTGCGAGTTGGCCGTCATTGAACAGCCGTGTGTTCTCATCGATGGGGAGGAGCGCATATTGGGTGCGAAAGAGCGGATGCTGCTCGCCGAGCCGCTGCCGCTCCGCCTCCACGAACGCGCCGTAGGACGGGTTGTGTCGTGCGACGTCCTGCCAGTCATAGCGGAAGTGGCGTTTCGCAGGGGCCGATTCATAGGATTGCTGTGACAGACCGTTCGGGGCGGAGACCTTGACCTGTTCGAGCAGAGAGTCGCTGCGCCACGCGGTGCCGTAGAGAACAGTCGTCGCGTTGCGGGCCGCGGCCATCGGACGGAAATCGCGGTTGAACTTGTCCGTGGACACGTCCTGCGCCTCGTCGATCTCCAAAAGGAGGTCCGCCGTCTGCCCGACAACATTCGACGTTGGATGCGCGCTCAGATACGTCGCGCGGCATCGTCCCAGGTGGAGGATGTGCCCCTTATCAAGGCGGGAGATGTTGCCCAGGCCGTTCTCGTCAAGACGCTGCATGATGCGCTGAATGGAGATCAGCGCCTGCGGCTGAAAGGTGGGCGCGGCCTTGACGATTGCGCCGCCGCGCGCCGCGTTGCGGAGCAGCAGCACCATCTGGAGATAGGCGGACAGCTCGTTCTTGCCGGCCTGCCGTGCCATCTCCACCGTGAACGTCAGCCCGCGCCGGTTCAGCACGGAGTCAAGCACGGCGCGCGCCACCTCCGCCTGGTAGGGACGCAGGCGGATGACCGGCGAGGGAGCGCCTCGCCGGGCCGGTATGGTCCGCGGCTCCATGATCGTCACGGCTACAGCCCCGCCACGCGCAGGATCGCCTGCAGCGCCACCGTGCCGACAATCAGCAGGAACAGGTTATTGATGTGTCCCCGCAGGTCCTGCAGCTGCTGTTCCAACGTCTGCATCTGCTGTTGAAGCAGCGCCTCGAATGCCGTGCTCGGCTCCATGTCGAGCGTGGGCCTGACATCAGACGTGGAGGCGACAGGCGCGTGTCGGTGATTCCTGGCGGTGCGGCTCAGCAGGCCACGCAGGGCGTCACGCAGTTCCTCGGTTCGACGATGCGCCATTGCTCGCAATCTCCTTAGTGTCGGCTCAAGAGCGTTCTTTGTGGTCATAGGTCGATTTCCCACTCCGGGCCGGGGAAGATCTGCTCCCCGAGCCCGTGCAGCGTGCCGACCAGATTGTCGAAGAAGTCTTTCTCCTCCTTGCCCGCCAGGCGATGTCGCGCGGCTAGTGTTCGGGACAACGTGCCGATGCCCTTCATCAACAGCGGCAGATCTTTCGGCCTGTCTTCCAGCGCGGTGAGGATCTTGGCACGGAGAACGGCGATCTCATCGTCAAGGCCGTCCATGTTGGCGGCGCGTTTCAGGTACTCCCTCTCCGCCTCGGACATGGCGCGCTCGTAGAAGTTGGCCTTTGCCCTGCGCCGCGTCGATGCGGCACGGACGGGTGATTTGGCGGCCGTATCGAACTTTCTGGTCATCGGGTGACGTCATCCATTCCGGCGGGCGGGTTTTCGCCCGTTAGCTCGTCAAGAAAAAGGTCGAGCGCGTCCGGCGGTGTTTCGGTTATCGCCCGCGCGAGCCCCCAGATGAGGGCAAGGGCGGAGAGTTCGGAAAGGCCGGGTTCCTCCGGATGCCGAATCGCCTTGAGAATGACCGGCGTTGCTGTCATCGTGCCGCCCTCCTGTCCCCGTGCTCGGCTGTTGCTGCCATGTTCAGCGCGGTCTGCGGCGGAGGCGTGAGAGGATGAGCGCCGCGAAGAGCAGCGTCCCCGCCAAAGCGATAACGCCCGCCAGCAGCCAGCCGCGCGCCTCCTGCCAGGTCATCGAGTGGCTGCGCGGCAACAGGATCAGACCGATGAAGATGCTCTGCATCGCCATGCCCACTGAGATAACCGCAACGGCACGGGCCGCGACGGTTGCCCGGCGGCTGTTCCATCGGCGCGTCAGCAAGTAGCCTGCGTTTACGAGTGAGATGATTGCCGTGAGGGAGTGCTCGGCGGCGATGAGAATGGACCACGGCAGCGCTGTACCTCCTGTGGGTTTCCCGCGTGGGCTGGTGCGTCGTTAGAACGGAAGAATAGAATAATTGTTCTATTTCGTCAATGGGCCATGGCATACCGCCGAGGCAGAGGCGATTGCCGTCTGGTTCACGTGACTCGGATACACTGGTATGAGGCGCGCTTGGCGCGTCTGTTCACTTTCAAGACGGAAGCGAGGATCAGCGACGGGTGGTTTACCGATGAGAGCCGTTAGAGCGGCGCTAGTGAGTATTGTCCTGGTCGTGCTGGCGCTGTCAGGAGCCTGCGCGGCCATTGACAGCGCCATCCGCCAGCCGCTGCCGCCACCCGAGACGCTGAACCTGCAGGCAATCTTGCTGGAGGGCGGCGGTGTTATGCCCGGCACACAGGTCGTCCGCCTGAGCTGGAGTCCTCCGGATGAGAACCTGGACATCGACTTTATCGTCTTTGAAGATTCGGTGAATGAAAACGGGCCGTGGGAAGAAGTCGCCGCAAAGACCCCCGATGCCGGCCACCATGAGGACGGCGGCGTCTTTCGCAAGGGCAACTTCCACTACTACCGGGTGTTCATGGTACGCGGGCAAGAGGAGACGCCTCGAACTGAGCCGACGTCGGTGTGGATACCGGACGCGGGCGCGCTTGAACGAGATGCTTCCGGGCAGGTCATTCCGGCCCATATAACACCGACGCCGCTCCCGGGGTCGGAGGCCCCAACCGCCACGCCGCTGCCGGCACTCTCCGGGGATAGCAACTCGCCGTTCATCGTTGTCCCTCCGACGGCGACCCCAAGCGTAACGGCCACGCCAACTGCAACGCCCACGCGCACTCCAACACCGACACCCGCCGGCTGACACAGAATGCCGCGCTCTCCCATTCACCCTGAGTGCCCCTTCTCCGTTCGCCCTGAGCGTGTCGAAGGTCGATGCTCCTTATCGTGGTTCGACACGCTCACCACGAACGTGTATGCGACTTGACTAGGAACGTGGCCAATTCCTAGAATCTGAGCATCTTTCGAGATCCGTCTGCGGCGTGTCTGTACATTCGGCAGACGGGGCAGGCATATAGGTGGGGAGTGTATGCCGACGATTATCCCGGCTGTTGTGGTTGACAGGCTGCCGCACTATTTGCGGACGCTGCGTCTCATGCTCGATGAAGGGATTGAAGTCGTCAGTTCACGCGAACTCGGTGAGGCGCTGGGGACGACGCCGGCGCAGATCCGCAAGGACCTCAGCTACTTTGGACGATTCGGCAAGCAGGGGCGCGGCTACGATGTCTCAGCCCTGCTTGGCGACCTGACACGCATCCTGGGGCTGGAACGCTCGTGGCCGGTTGTACTGGTCGGCGTTGGGCGCCTGGGGCGCGCGATTATCACGTATCCCGGGCTGACCCCTGAGGGGTTTCATGTGCGCGCGGCGTTTGATGCTGATCCCGGCATCGTGGGCAGCAACGTTGACAGCGTGCCCGTGCGACCCGCAAGCGAGATGGAGAGTTTTATACGCAGCGAGGAAATCGAGATTGCTATTCTCGCGACGCCGGGTGACGTGGCGCAGGACGTGATCGACAGGCTCGTCGCGTGCGGGATCCGCGGCATTCTGAACTACGCCCCCATGACGCCGCACGTGCCCAGTGGCATCACCGTGCGGACGATTGACCCCGTGCAGGCCCTCCAGACGATGACGTTCTATCTGAGGGACTCCGAGGAGGAGGAAGACATCCTCCCCAAGCGCAAGCGCGGCCGCCGCAACAACTCCCGGCGCTAGCACACCAGCATTTATTCCTGCCCAAGTGTCATTCCGAGCGCAGCGAGGAATCTAAAGACGTGCTTGGCGGTCAACCCTGACTGCCAGCCGTTTGTTGGTTAGTGAAGGGGCCAATCTTCTGGCGTGACCACATACCCGGTAAACCGAGCAGCTACCATCGCGGCAATACCGCGCCCGCGCATGTGATACTGCTCCGGCGATTCATCTGTAAAGATGCTCGGGTCTGAAAGTCGATCCCCTGCCGTCATCCTCAGGAATAGATATTCCACTTCGGGTGCTGCGGCCTCCAAGGCAAGATGTAGTTTCTCGCGCTCATCGTCGTTCCTGTCCCTGGATTGCGTCACCAGGATAAAGAATAGGTGGACCGCCTTGCGCGCTACTTCGTCGAGCTCGTCTTGGGACATGCGTATGACGGCTTCACGGTGCTCCTCACGCCATTCGGCCGCCATTTCTTCTCGGAACCGAGAATCTGGGCTGGGCTGTCCATCCTGGGACGTTAACACAAAAGGTCGCGCTCGCGGGCTTCAAGGTTTTTCAGCAGTAACGCAGCTACTCCTGCCGCGTGGGCTGCGGCGCCTGCCGACGCCGCTTATAGGCCGCAAGCGAGGTAGTCTTCATCGTTCAGATGTAGTGATTGAGTCGCGGCCATTCTAACTAAAATCAAATTCGCTTATCAGACTCTTCAACTCTACTACCCACCGTCGTATCTCACGGGGGTTATTGGAGCAAATCCGCCTGATGTGGGACTCGGTATCCAAAGCCTCTTCCCTTGTGGGAACAACCGTAAACCAGACGAGCTTGGGGTCTTTCCCTGCCGTCGTCTTGACCCGTCCATCGCGGTGTTCTGACAGACGCTCACGCAGTTCGCGGGTTTGACCTGCGTAAAAGCCGCCCCCAGTCAGCTTCAAGATATAAACGAAGAAACCCATTGCATCGGCATCCGAAGATTCCCATGGGTTGGAGTGGCCTCTAACGTCTTTTAGGTCCAAATCCTCCCAATCTTCTTCGCACTCTTCGCAAAAAGCATGCTCTTCAGGCTTCCATCGATTACACTGCAAGCACTTATCGAGAAGCCCGTCCCGGTATTCCTTATAGTGCTTAGCGCAAAGAAAATGAGTCTTCGGGATGGGAAGATCACAATCCCAGAAAAAGCAACCTCGCTGCTCACTTGCCGCCAATTATGAGTACCTCTCACAAATAGTCTTTGGTTTTTCCTAACCGGACTACCTTGACGAGTCTACCCCTCTTGTCGTGGCGGCTGGCCGCCGGGTGGTTGCCTCCGTCGCCGCGCCGCGATGCGCTCCGCCACACGTATGCGTGCCATTGAGCGCAGGAGCGCGGATTCCGCCCGCGCCAACTCCAGATCCGGTGTTGTGCGGGGATCAGCCAATCGCTCCTGGGCGCGGCGGCGCGCCTCCTCGGCGCGATCCATGTCGATGTCCTCCGCGTATTCTGCCGCGTCGGACAAAATCGTCACGCTGTCCGGGCCGATCTGCGCGAAGCCCCCGCTGATGGCCAGCGAGGTCTCCTCGCCGGCCTTGCGTGTCAGCACCTCGCCCGGCTCCAGCAGCGTCACGATGCGCGCGTGCCGCGGCAGAACGCCAAGCTGCCCCTCCTCCCCGGGCAGAACGACGATATCGACGTCGTCCTCGTAGGCGATCCTGTCCAGCGCGATGATCTGCAGGTGGGTCGGCATCGTTTACCCCTCAGCTGCCATCTCCCGGGCCTTCTCCACGGCTTCCTCGATGCCGCCGACCATGTAGAAGGCCTGCTCCGGCAGCTCGTCGTGCATCCCGTCGAGAATCTCCTTGAAGCCGCGCACCGTCTCACGGATCGGCACGTACTTGCCGGCCTGTCCCGTAAACGCCTCCGCCACGAACATGGGCTGCGAAAGGAAGCGCTGGATCTTGCGCGCGCGGGACACCGTCAGCTTGTCGTCGTCGGACAGTTCCTCAAAGCCGAGGATGGCGATGATGTCCTGCAGGTCCTTGTAGCGCTGCAACACCTGCTGCACGCCGCGAGCCGCTTCATAGTGGTCCTGCCCCACAACCTGCGGGTCAAGGATGCGGCTGTTGGACGTGAGCGGGTCAACCGCCGGATACAGGCCCTGCTCCGCGATGGAGCGCTCCAGCGCGATGACTGCGTCAAGGTGACCGAACGTCGTTGCCACGCCCGGGTCGGTGTAGTCGTCGGCGGGCACGTAGATGGCTTGGAAGGATGTGATGGAGCCCTTGTTGGTGGACGTGATCCGCTCCTCCAACGCGCCCATCTCCGTCGCCAGCGTTGGCTGGTATCCCACTGCGGACGGCATGCGTCCCAACAGCGCGGAGACTTCCATGCCCGCGAGGATGTAGCGGTAGATGTTGTCGATGAAAATCAGGACGTCCTGCCCCTCGACATCGCGGAAGTACTCCGCCATCGTTAGGCCGGTCAGGGCGATGCGGGCCCGCACGCCGGGCGGCTCATTCATCTGCCCGAACACGAGCGCGATCTTGTCGATAACGCCGGAGTCACGCATCTCGTGCCAGAGGTCGTTGCCCTCGCGGGAGCGCTCGCCCACGCCGGCGAACACGGAGAATCCGCCGTGCTCGGTGGCGATGTTCCGGATCAGCTCAAGGATGACGACGGTCTTGCCGACGCCTGCGCCGCCGTATGCGCCGATCTTTCCGCCGCGTGTGAACGGGGTGATGAGGTCAATGACCTTGAGGCCGGTTTCCAGCATCTGTGTGCTGGTTTCCTGCTCATCAAAGGGAGGCGGCTCGCGGTGGATGGGCCACGTCTGCTCGGCGGACACGTCTCCGAGTCCGTCAAGCGGCTCGCCCAGCACGTTGAAGAGGCGTCCCAATGAGCCGCGCCCGACAGGGACGGCGATGGGGCGGCCGGTGTCCTGCACCTCCACACCGCGCTGCAGCCCTTCCGTTGGACCCATCGCGAGACAGCGCACCCAGTTGTTGCCGATGTGCTGCTCCGCCTCGAGGACGATCTGCCCGCCCTCAATCTCAACCGTCAGCCCGTTGTAGATATCCGGCAGCTCCTGCGCCGGAAACTCCACGTCAACGACGGTTCCGATGACCTGCACAACCTGTCCGTTGGCCATTTTTTCACCTCACCTAACGTGCCGGGACCAGCTCGGCCCCCTGTCCAAAGTAACGATCCACGTCAAACTCGCGAAGGCTCTCGATGATCTCATCCGCCTTCGAAATATCAAGGTTTGTTGTCATGCCTGTTCGAAGTCCAATCGTCCGTATGCCGGCCCCCTTTGCGGACTTGATTCCCGCCGGCGAGTCCTCGATTGCGATGGCATCCGCCGTGTCCAGCCCCATCAGTTCTGCTGCCTTGAGATAGATATCCGGCGCGGGCTTCGTCCGCCTCACGTCCGTGGAGCACACCGCGACGTCGAAAAACTCCGTCAGCCCCAATGTCTCAAGCTTTATCGTGAGCCACTTGCGGCGTGATGCCGTCGCAACGCCGCGCGGGATGCCGCGCCGCTCCACCAGGCCAAGCAGCTCCTCAGCCTCCGGCGTGAGCTTCAGCTCACGCTTGAGCACACCCTCAATGACAGCCTCATACCGATCCTGGTAGTGCTGGGGAGGCTCCGGCAGGTTGTTCTCACGTGTCAGCGCTTCCCACGTCCGTGTGGCGGTTGAACCGATCCACCTCTCGTATTCGGCTGCCGTTAGCTCCTGTACGCCGCACTCCGCGAGGATGACGTTCACCGACTTCAAATACAGCGGCTCGCTGTCGATGAGCACGCCGTCAAAGTCAAAGATGATTCCGCGGGCCCGGAAGGCGCTCATGATTTCTTGCCTCCCGCCAGCAGCGCGTCGATATCGATGTCTCGGAGTGAATCGACGATAACGTGCGCGTAGGTCTGATCAACGTTGCGCATCCAGTGCGTGCGGATGGCGATGGTGTAGAGTCCCGCGTCACGCGCCGCCCTGATACCGCTCGGCGAGTCTTCGATGGCGAGCGTCTCCGCCGGATCCACTCCCAGCGCCTGCGTTGCTTTCAGATAGATCTCAGGGTCCGGCTTGTGCTCCGAAACCATATCGCCGGTCACAATCACATCAAATATGTCCGTGATGCCCATGATGTCCATCCGCGGACCTGCCCACGCCCGCCGCGCGTTCGTAACCAGCCCGAATGGCACGCCGGTCTGCTGAATCGCGGCAATCAGTTCCATCGCGCCGTCCGCAACGGTCAGCTCTGACGGAAACAACGCCGTGGCAATCACATCCACGCGTTGGGTGTACTCATCAAGTGGGGTTGTCAGCGTCGGACGCAGTTCGCCGATGCGCCGCCACCACGAATCGTTGTCGAAGCCTGTCATCGTCCGCGCCTCGTCATGAGACAGTGGCGCCTGCCCTTCTTCGGCAAGAAAGCGGTTGATAGCGGACACGAGCACCGTCTCCGTATCGCAGAGCACGCCGTCCAGATCCGTCACGACGGCAGTTAGACGCGCCGGCGCGCTCACGTCGCTGCCTTTGGTTGCCAAGGCCATCGCTCCCATGCCTAGGCCTTCTCCAGCGCGGCGACGCCGCCAACGAGGTCGAGCAGCTCCTTGGTGATGGTCTCCTGCCGCGCCTTGTTGTATTCAAGCGTCAGCGCGTCAATCATCTCGCCTGCCGCGTCCGTCGCGGCGCGCATGGCCACCATCCGCGCGGACTGCTCCGAGGCAGCGTTTTCCAGCGCGGCTTGGTAGATCTGCATCTCTACGTAGCGCGGCAGCAGGCCGCCGAGCACCGTCGCCGCGTCCGGCTCGTATTCATAGTCGCCGAGGGACGCGCTCGCGCCGTCCTCAGATGCGGCGGGCGGCTCAACCGGCAGCAGTTGTCGAATCGTCGGCTCCTGCACGGCGGTGTTCACGAAATTGGCGTATGCGAGATAGACACGGTCGAGCCGTCCGGCCTCATAGTCCTCCAGCACGATTCGCGCGATGGGCGACGTATCGATAGGCTCAGGGAAATCTCCCAGATTCAGGAACTCTGCACGGATGTCGCGGCCCCGTCGTGAGAAGAAGTCGTTGCCCTTCTTGCCGACGGATATCTGCGAGACGGGATGTTCCTGCTCCAGTCCGAAATTGTAGGCGGCGCGGTTCAGGTTGGCGTTGAGTCCGCCGCACAGCCCGCGGTCCGGCGTGATGAGGATCAGGCCGATGTTATTCGGCTCCCTCACCTGCATCAGGGGGTGGACCTCGTCCCCGCTGCCGCTCTGCCGCGCGACGATGTCCGCGATGAGATCAAGCAGGCGCGTCGAATACGGGCGAGACGCCAACACGCGCTGTTGGGCGCGGCGCATCTTCGCCGCCGCGATGAGTTCCATCGCGCTCGTGATTCGCTGCGTGCTGGTGACGCTGCGGATGCGCTGTCGAATCTGTCGTGTATTTGGCACGACGCCCTGTCCTCTCGGTTGTGCCCCGTTCTCGCCTAGTAGGTCCCGGTCTCCTTGAACTCGTTGATGGCGTTCCGCAGAGCCTCTTCCGTCTCCTCTGCGAGGTCGCCGGAGTCGCGAATCGTCGTCAGAATGTTCTCATGTGATGCGTCCAGGAACGCGAGGAGGGCGCTCTCAAACGCGCCCACGCGCTCCAGGGGCACGTCATCCATCAGGCCCTGCGTCGCGGCAAAGAGGACTGCAACCTCCTTTTCGACGACCAGCGGCTCGTACTGCCCCTGCTTGAGGAGCTCTGTCAGGATCTGACCGCGCTCCAGCTGTCGGCGCGTTGCGGCATCGAGGTCGCCGCTGCCGAACTGCGCGAACGCCTGCAGGTTGCGGAACTGTGCAAGATCAAGCCGCAGGCGGCCTGCCACACGACGAATGGCCCGTGTCTGCGCCGCGCCGCCCACGCGAGAAACGGACAAACCCGCGTTCACCGCCGGCCGGATGCCGGAGTTGAACAGGTCCGTTTCAAGATAAATCTGACCGTCCGTAATGGAGATGACGTTGGTGGGGATGTACGCGGATACGTCGCCGGCCTGCGTTTCAATGATCGGCAGTGCCGTCAGTGAGCCGCCGCCGTTTTCGTCGCTCATGCGAGCCGCGCGCTCAAGCAGGCGGCTGTGCAGGTAGAAAACGTCACCGGGGTATGCCTCGCGGCCCGGCGGGCGGCGGAGCAAGAGCGACACCTCGCGGTACGCCCACGCGTGCTTGGAAAGGTCGTCATAGACGATGAGCGCGTCCTTGCCCTCTTCCATGAACTGCTCACCGATGGCGCAGCCCGCGTAAGGCGCAAGGTACTGCATGGCGGCGGAGTCCGACGCGTTGGCCGTCACGACAACGGTGTGCTCCATTGCGCCATTCTGCTCAAGCGTGGCCACCAGCTGCGCCACCTTGGACGCCTTCTGGCCGATGGCGACGTAGATGCAGATGAGATCGCCGCCGCGCTGGTTGATAATCGTGTCGATTGCGATGGCCGTCTTGCCGGTGGAGCGGTCGCCGATGATCAGCTCGCGCTGGCCCCGGCCGACGGGAATCATGGAGTCCACCGCCTTGATGCCGGTCTGCACCGGCTTGTTGACGGACTGGCGGGTCACGACGTTCGGCGCGACCCTCTCCAGCGGCCTGGACTGCGTGGTCTGGATGGGGCCCTTGCCGTCCACGGCGACGCCGAGCGCGTCCACGACGCGTCCCAACATGCCGTCACCGACGGGCACCTCTGCGATGCGCCCCGTCGTGCGGACCTCCGAGCCCTCCTGGATGCCGGCGTCCGAGCCGAGGATGACCGTTCCGACGGTCTCTTCCTCAAGGTTCAGCGCGATGCCGATTGCGCCCGTAGCGAACTCGATCAGCTCGCCGTAGCGCACTCCGGTGAGGCCGTGAACCGTCGCGATTCCGTCACCAACCTGGATGACCGAACCGACGTCGACGGTTTCAATCGAAACCCCAAAGTCCTCAATCTGACGCCGAATGATTGACGCAATATCCTGGCCGCGAACAGCCATCTTTCAGTCCCCTTGTCTCTATTTCCTTGTCGTTACAAGTTCCGGTCTATCTTCTGTCGAGCGTGCTCAGGATGACGCAGCGCTCTCGCGCAGCCACTCACGGAGGTTGCGGAGCCGTGAGCGTGTGCTGCCGTCCAGGACGCGGTCTCCCACACGCGCCACGAATCCGCCGATGATCTCCGGGTCCACGTCCACGGACAACCGCAGGTCACGCCCAACCTGCCGATTCAGCAACTGGCGCACCTGGTCCTGCAGGTCGTCGTCCATTGGCTCCGCGGATGTCACGTTTGCCGCGACGATTCCGCGTTCCTCGTCCAGCATTTCCAGGTATCCGTCGAGGATGCCCTGGGCAAGGTGCGAACGGTTCCGCCGTATGAGGATCATGGCGAGGTTGCGCGCCAGCGGCGCAACGCTGCCAAGGTGCTGATCAAGCAGCTGCTGCTTGTTCTCCTCCGAGACGCGCGGCGATTCCATGAAGGTCTGCACGTCCGGCAGACCCAGAACGTCCGCTATCGTCTGGAGGTCGTCCCGCCACTGATCAAGCGTGTCCTGTTCTCGGGCGATGTCGAACACCGCCTGCGCGTATCGCCGGGCTGATCCACCTGAGGGCATCGGTTAGGAGCCTCCACCACTGGTGACTTCTTCCGCCTCGCGCAGCACCTCTTCAACGAGGCCGCGATGCGTGTCATGGTCGAGCGACTGGTTGATGATGCGCTCGGCGGCCATGATCGAGAGATTGATGATCTCCTGCCTGCCTTGCTCGATTATCTCCGCGGCCTCGCGCCGAAGCTCTTCCCGTGACCGTTCAGCAACGGCCTCGGCATCGAGACGCGCCTGCGCCAGCAGTTCCTCAGTCTGGCGTCGGCTTGTTTCCGTCGCCTGCTGAATGATCTGCTGGGCGCGCTCCCTGGCTTCTGCAAGCGCCTGCTGGACCTCCTCGCCGCTGCGCGCGGATTCCTCACGAGCGCGCTCCGCTTCCGAGAGTGCCTCCCGGATGCGTTCTGCACGCTGGTCAAGCATCCGCGTCACGGGCTTGTAGAGGATCAGCGACATCAGAACCAGGAATATCCCGAAGTTGATGAACTGGCTGATCAGCCCGGGGATGTTGAATCCGATGGCTTCCATCGACTCATTCCCCCTTCCGACCGGCTGCAAAAGTCTGCGCCGACATCACAATGTCCTGTCTTGCTCTCAGCGTTCTAGACGAACTGGAGCAGGATTGCGACGACCAGCGCGTAGATCGCGATTGCCTCCGCGAAGGCAACACCGACGATCATGTTGGTCTGGACCTGTCCGGCGGCGTCCGGATTGCGGCCAATGGCCTCCATCGCCTTGGAAACGGCGATACCGATGCCGATGCCGGGGCCGATCGCGCCCAGTCCGATGGCGAGGCCTGCTCCGAGAAGCTTCAAGCCTTCTGTGGGTATGAACGGCGTGCTGTCCTGCGCGAACGCCACACCCGTCGTCAGGGCCATCAGGGACCCGACAATCATCAGAACCAGGAGAATCCGGCTCCACCCGCTGTGCGAACCAATCATGCTACCTCCCACTCATCTTTCTCTTGCTCTGCTCGTTCTGTGAATACGTGCCTAGTGTGCTGCTGCTTCCTCGTGATGCTCCCCGCCGTGATCCTCGCCGCCGTGGTGTGTGACAGCAAGGATGGCGAAGATCAGGGTCAGGATGGCAAAGATAAACGCCTGGATGATGCCGAAGAACACTTCCATGAAGAACACGCCGACGACAAACGTCAACGGCACGAAGAATGACATCATCAGGATGAGAATCTCACCGGCAAAGACGTTGCCGAAGAGACGGAATGTGAAGCTGAGGAGCCGTACAAGCTCAGACACCAGGTCCACAAACCCGACGAATATATCAATAAGCCCGAACGGGATGTTCCCCCGCAGGAGGCGACCAAAGTTGAAGAACTTGCCCAGATAGGAGAACAGGCCGAGGCTTGTCACCCCCCAGAACTCCACGAAGATCGCGCTCCAAACGGCGATTGCGAACGGGGTGTTCACGTCCGTGTTGGCGGGCCGCAGGAACGGGACAAGGTGGCCGGCGTTCAAATCGGGGTTATTCGCGTGGAACTCTTCCCACTGGTCGCCGTAGATGTCCCATCCTTGCACTGTTTCTCCGCCCAACTCATATTCGAAGCCGCCTGTCGGAAGACCAAAAGGCAAACCGACCGGCACGTTGTTGTTTTCATCCAGGATGTACAGCTTCAACTCAGAGAGCTTTGATTCGAGCTCAGCGCCCTCGTATTTCTCCTCGTAATGGTGGACCTCCTCCTCGGCGGAGATAACCTTGTAGAAGGTGCCAGTGCCGGGGATGAATCCGAGCAGATTAGCGCCCGCGACAAACAGGAAGATGGTCGCGACGATGGGGAAAAAGCGCCGGCCGTTAGCCGCGCCCGCCGCCCTCTGGCAGAGATTCAGAAGCCCCTCGACAACGGCCTCCGCCAGCGCCTGCATGCGGCCCGGTATGACCTCCATCTTGCGCGTGGCGAACCAGGCAAGGCCGAGGATGACGACCATCGCGATCCACTGCTGAATGACGGTAGACCGGAGAGGATACTCCCAATCAAGGCCGGGAATGGGAATCTCAATTGAGGGATCAATCTGGAGGGGCGGGATTTCCAAATGCCCCTGCAGGAACAAAATCCCAAAGACTGTTAAAAGGAGCGCGGCGATGATGCTGAACAGCACCCGAGGCCGCGCAAGCAGACTCACTCGTCGTTATCCTTTCGCATGGGATTCGTATTGAGCAGCGGCGCGGCCATTCGGTAAGCCCCCCAGGCCGCCACAATCAAACCGAACCCAACCCCCAGTAGCGTAAATAGCGGCGTCACCCCAAGGCGATTATCCAGCCACACACCGCCCAGCACCCCTAAAACGATGCAGGCGGCTACATACCATCCGAGGCCAAGCAGCCGCACCGCGACCTGCATGGCTCTGCTGCCGGTTAACCGCGACATGACACCGCTTGCGAAAGTTATCACACACGCGTAGGCGCGTCAATCAGCGGACGAGGGCGCGGGCGGGTCACTCCTTCCGCTGCTCGCCCTCGAGATCCATGTTGATCTCTTCAACGGCGTCACTGAACGCGGACATTCTTCGAGCCTCGTCATCGGACACGCCCTTGTCGCCCTCGAGGTCCAATTCCTCGACAAATTCCCTGAATGCCGAAAGCTTGTGGAGTTCCTCTTCGGTCACTTGCCGGGGCTCCGAACCGTCGGCGTCACGCGCGAACACGTAGTCGCCGGTATCCGCATTGACGAGCACGCCGGCCTCGTTCAGAACCTCGTCCGCGGCGTAGATGGGAACTTCTGCCCGGACCGCAAGCGCGACGGCATCGCTAGGGCGGCTGTCAATCTCGATGTCCTTCTCACCGTGGCGCACAACGATCTGCGCGAAGAACGTGTCGTCTTTGAGGTCTGATATGAGGATATGGCGAATCTCTCCGCCGAGTTCGGGGATGACGGTGTTCAGCAGGTCATGCGTGAGGGGGCGCGGAACGCGAACGTTCTGCATCTTGATGGCGATGGATTCGGCCTCTGCGGGCCCGATCCAGATGATGAGGCGCCGTTCGGCCGCTTTCTCTTTGAGGATAACGACGCGCTGATAGCTGTTGAGGCTCACGCCGATCCTGTCGATTGTCATCTCGATCACGCGGCCACCTCCCCTCGCTCCCTGGCTCCCAATTGTACGCCCCTTCGCTAGGCGGGACAAACCGAAAAGAGCCTCAGGCGTCATGCGGAGATGCTGTAGCGCGAGCCGTTCTCAGTCTTGATGATGTCGATCCGTGTGTCGAACTGATTCCGCACGTCGTCGATGTGCGTGATGACAAGGATTAGGCCGTTGTGAAAGACAGGATCGTTCCACAGCGTTGAGATGGCCTCGATGAGCCGCTCGCGCCCCTCCGCGTCCTGGCTCCCGAAACCCTCATCGATGAACAGAACGGGCACTTCTGAACCCGCCCGCCGCGCCAACAGCTTTGAGAGCGCGATTCGCAGCGCGAAGTTGATCCGAAACGCCTCGCCGCCGCTGTACATCTCATAGGCGCGCGTTCCCTGGATATCGGAGATGATGACTTCAAGTGTCTCGATGGTGTTGCCCGCCTGCGTCTGCCGTTGCGTTTCCAGCCGCAGCGTCATCGACCCGTTGGTCATCCGTCCCAGCAGATCGTTGGCGTCGTCCTCCAGCTCCGGCAGTGCCGTCTCGATGAGAAGTGCCTGCACCCCGCGTGGCCCAAACGCCTCCGCAAGGTCATCGTGAATCGATGCCCGCGACGCCGCCTCTCTCTGCTCCTTGTTCAGTCCCGCCTTCTCCTCCCGTTGTCGTTCAAGACGCTGGAGGTCCGCTTGAACGAGAGCCTGTTGCCGATTGGTTTCCCGAATCCGGCCCTCTAACTCATCAACCTCCCCCCCGGCCCTCTCCGACTCAGCGACGGCTTCGTTCAGGCCTTCGAGGCTCGTCTCAAGCTCTGCCGCGCGGGCTTGTTCAGACTCACGTGTTGTTGTCGCCCGTTGCCAGCGTTCATTCACGTCCGCAAATGCTGCCCGGTCGGCGTCCACACGGGCGGACACGGCATCGAGGTCACGCCGGTCGCTCTCCCAGTGACGCAAACTCGCCTCCCGTTCCTGTGCGGCGGTGTGCGTGTCCGCGTCATAGCCGAGTTCGTCGATCTTCTGCCGGACAGCCCGCAGATCACCGGACTCCTGCGGGAGTGCGGCGAGCGCAGCGCGGGCCTCTCGAAGCGCCGTTTCTGCGTCAGGCAGCTGACGCGCCGCCTCCTGCGCCAGCCCCACCCGGGTCAAGAGCGAACCGGCTTGCGACTCCAACCGCGTTGTTTCGTCCCGCAGCCCGGTCTCGTCCTTCTGAATCACTCCGTCGAGGTCATCGTGTTGCGAGCGCAGGGCTTTGCCGTCAACCTCGATCTGCTGAATCTCTGCAGCTAAGTCCTGCTTACGCCTTTCATAGTGTTCGCGAAGCTGCTCGACGCCATGTTCGCCCAGTTCCGTGCCGCAAACCGGGCAGGTGGCGAGCGTCCCCTCGGCCAGGAGAGCCAGCGGTTGATTGAGCTGTTCCTGCTCAGACTTGCGAGCCGTCCGAAGCCCCCGCAATTCCGCGAGTTGCCCATTCATCTCAACTAGCTGCGCCCTCCGCGTAACGAGTTCGCGCTCACGTTCAGCAAGTTCGTTGCGGGTAACGTCAGCCTGCTCTAGGCCCCGCTGTAGCTGTGGCAGCTCGGTGACGCTCTTGACCAGTTCTTCGTACCGGTGCTCCTTCAGAGCGACGTCGTTCTCTAACTGCCCGCGCCGCGTAGTCGCCTCTTGCTCAAGCCGACTGCGCTCCGCAATCAGTTCCCCGTGTTGGCTCGCGCGCGTGCCGAAATCGGAGAGCGCCGCCCGAGTGGCCTCCAGCGCGCGCCACCCCGCTTCAATCTCCTCGGTGCGCGCCAGCATCTGTTCTGCACTCGCGATGGTCTCTTGAAGCTCCTGGCGGCGCTCAGCCAGACCGCCCATTTCATCGGACAACTCGGCGATGCGCTCTTTCGCTTGCTGCAGCTGCTGTTGGCGACTCTGCATGTCAGTGACGACGGCGCTGAGTTCATCCCGGCGCTTCGCGGCAGATTCAAGCCGTGCGTTCAGATCTGACAGGCTCTCGGTGATGTCCAGGGCCCGTTTCTTAAGCCCCTCTTCTCCCTCAAGCTCGCGGTCTATCGACTCGATGCGCCCTTGGGCAATCGTCTGTCGGTTGCGGTCGTCCCGCGCCATCTCCCGCGCCGTCTGCGCGTAACCGTCATAGACGGACAAGTTGAGAATCTCGCCGAGAATCCGCTTACGCTCCGCCGGCCGCTGCGACACAAAAAGATCGGCCTTGCCCTGGACCAAAAAGGCGGAGTTGATAAACGTGTCGTAGTCAAGGCGGATGGTATCCACAAGCTTGCGGGTCGTCTCTCTGACAGTCGTCTCATTCAATGAACGCCAGCGCGCGCCGTCGCGCATCTGGAAATCGAGCGTTGTGTTTCCGCCGCTGGCCCGCCGCCGGTGACGCCGTTCCACGCGGTAGTCCACGCCATGCGACTGAAACTCAAGCTGCACGCCCATGTCCGACATCTGCGCAGCCACGAGTTGGTCTGCTGACGCGCCTGCCCGGGATCGCCCCCACAGCGCCCACGTGATGGCGTCCAGAAGGGATGATTTCCCGGCGCCGTTGGGGCCGGAAAGGCAGGCAATGCCCAGCCCCTCCAGGAGCAGCGGCTCCTGCGCTCCCCGGTAGGGCATGAAGTTCTCAACAGTCAGCTTGAGCGGCAACATGGAGTGGATAAATCGGACTCTAGGCTATCTCGATGGCCCGCCCGCGCTCGGTTAATACGGTAATCGGTAAACTCGCCACCGCGTCCGCGAACGCCTCGAGCTGTGCCGTACGGACGGGAATTAGGTGGCGCGGGACGATGCGGCGAATCATCGCGATCGTCTCGTCAAACGTCGCGTGGCCGGAGGAGTGGAAATAGTTGGGATCTTCTGCGTCTCGCCCGGCGATGTCGAGCCCCATGTCACGGACGCGAGTGAGCACTGTATCCTCGTTGCCCGTGGCCGCGCGTGAGCGAATGTAGACGCCCCGTGTTGGTTCCTCCCCCTCGAGCACTCCCAACTCCGCAGGCGAACTTCGCACAATGTAATCGCCGCTGTTCTTATGCAGTTCCTCCGGCGAAACGAGAATCGCCTGGAATCGGTCTCGCAACTCTGCTTCCCAATCGTTCGTAGAGTCATCGAGCTGAGGCGCGTCCAGCATACGAAACGTGTCCACCACGTCAAAGGCGGGAAACTGCCGCCAAACGATTGACATGGACAGGTACATATGGGCATCACGCGGCGTGAGTACAAGCTTGCGGCCCGTCGCTTCCGCTACGTGATTGAACGTCAACAGCCGCTCCATGTCCATCGCGTCGAAATCCGCCGCGATTAAGCCGTTCTGCCCCTTGATGGCCTCCATCACGCGCTCGTACACGTCGTTCTCGGTTGTGGGTGAAACGCCGGGCTGTGTGTTGGCGCCGTCCACAATCAGCGCCAACGGTTTCAAGTCCATGAATCCCTGGACGAACTCCTCCATGAGCCCCGGTTGCTGGCCGTGGAATCGAATGCTCCCCGTGTAGCCGATCCATCCGTCTGGTATCTCGACGGCGATGGCGGACGCGCCAAGGATGGAATGATCGATGGGGTAGTGACGCAGGGCGCGTCCGTTAAGGGCGCTCGGCGCGTCTTGAGGCAGAACCGACGCTGGACGCGCCATGATGCTGCCCACTCTCAGGGAATCCATCTGTCCGAGCCACCAACGATGAACGTCGGCAAACGTGTCGATTGGCTGCCCCGGTGGATTCGCGGAATCGTTCTGTGTCAGCAGAAAAGTGTACGGACGCTGAATCGCCTGCCGGGACGCTCGTGCGCCTTCGTACCCGCCCGGAACTGCAAAGACCGTTTCGTTCTCTCTTGCAGGTCGAGAAATATCCTGCGTCGCCTTGAGAATGGCGGAGGTCATGACGCTCGCGTAGATGGGGGTGTCCTGGGGCAGGTAGGGGATGCCCGCCGTGTGCCGTGGGTGCGCGTTGCTGATGAGCGCCCCATCCAGCCGTGGCAGCGAATCGTTTGAAGACGGCGCGCCGCAATCGAACAGAAACGCGCCCCGGTCGTCTTCAACGAGAACCTGCGTCCTGGCAGGGTCGTTCATTCCGACCTGAACCGTTATTCGTACAGACACCCGGCTTCACCCCCTGTGGCTGAGCGTCCGGATTGCCCGATTGCACGGGCGGGAACCACACGGCCACCTAAAGAGTCTAGCGGCCAAAAGGCGCTCGCGGCATGACTGCAACGTTTCGATACAAACCCTTGCGTAGCTAGGCAGATTTGGAGAACAGCAGTGAGCCGCGTATACTGTGCCCCATCGCGGTCTGCCACTGGTCGTAGGAGGAATGGACGTGGACAGTCTTTCGCGATTTTTTGCTTTTGCGCTCCTGGCCCTGTTGGTTGCCTTTGGCATCGCCTGTGGCGCGACCGAAGAGGATGAGGGCGGATTCTTCGAAGAGCCCGCGTTCTCACAGGCGAGTTTCGATTCTGATGATGACATGTCTGACGACATGGACATGGTCGATTCCGATGCCCAGGCCACAAGTTCTGAGTCTTCCGACCAGACCACAAGCGCCTCCGCAGATGATAGTGGCGGCGGCTCGGACTCGACTCAACTCGAAACCGGCTACCCCCCCGTTGCTGCCCAGAACCGCCTGATTGTCCGCATTGTTGACCTGACCATTGAGGTTGATGATGTGGTGAATCGGATGGAGGATGTGTCCGAAATCGCACTGCAGCGCGGCGGATGGGTGGTCAGCGAGTCGCGCCTGTCCCAACACAATGGGAAGATCTCCATTCGTGTCCCCAGTGCCCAACTCGATGACGCCGTCCGCGCCATTTCTGAGCTTGGGCTTGACGTGCTGTCTCTCATTTCCACCAGCGATGACGTCACGGAAGAGTATTTCGACGTGCAGGCACGTATCCAAAACCTGAATGTCACACGCGATTCCCTGCGCGAACTGCTGAGCCGTGAGGGTGAGCTTGAGGACATTCTCGAAGTCCAGCGTGAGATTACCCGGGTGAGCGGAGAGATTGAGGTCCTTGAGGGCCGCAAGCGCCTGCTTGAGCAGACAACCGCCACGTCGCTGATTAACGTGACGCTCGAACTCGCTCCGGGCGAAATGTCCGCAGACGCCGGCCCGGACCTGCAGGCCGTTGAGGGGCGCAACGTCGCGTTCCGCGCCACATTCAACGAGCCGCAGGGGATTGATTCCTATGAATACTGGTGGGAGTTCGGTGACGGAGCTGAGTCGGATCGCCGCACGCGCACCGCCCTCACCGAGACACCCGGCCAACGTGTCACGGAAGTTGTCTGGTACAGCTATCACTCAAGTGAGCAGTCCCCATACTTCGTCACGTTCAAGATTCGCGGCACGGGACAGGCCGGTGTGGTAGACGGCGAGGATGCCATCAAGGTCAACGTGGAGCGCGTGCCCACCATCATCGTCTCAACGGAGGACACGATTACCATCCGCGCGAACGACGAAGTCACGCTGACTGGCTCGTTCACGCGCCCTGAGAACGTATCGAACCTCTCGTATGAATGGGACTTTGGCGACGGCCTGATTCCCTCCACCGGCGACATTGGCGAAGGCGTGCAGGAGATCAGCGCCGCGCATGAGTACACCATCGACCGGTCTCAGCCCTATGAGGCTCGCTTCACGGTTGAGGGCGAGACGGACTTCGGTGCGCCGCTGACTTCGTCATCGATAGTTCTGGTTTATGTGGAGCCGAGTTCCGAGTGGGTCGTTGGAATCATCGACATCCCGGAGACTGCCCGCGCCGCCACACGCACCCTCGGTGTGATTGCCCAGGGGCTCGTCGTGCTCGGAATCTGGGTGGTCCTGTTGAGCCCGGTGTGGGGGTCGATTGCCGCCCTGATCTGGTTCCTGCGCCGCCGAACGTCAATTGGCCTGTCGTCCCAACCGCGGAGCGAACCCGACCCAGATCCGGATGGCGCTGACACGGACGATGCTCCCGATACGGAGAACGCGGAACCGGACCAAGAGCCCGACGAACCCGGAACGCGTTAGTCTGTCGGTCTGCAGAATCCCCTCCCCCCTGGTGGGGGAGGGTCAGGGTGGGGGGGTACCCCGGCCTCTTCTAGCGGAACGGCGCTATCGCCAGGGTGATGGCTATCGCCACCTGGATTACGGCAAACACTAGCCAGATAAAGGTAAAGCTGACGCCGATGAAGATAGCTGCCAACGCCCATGAGAAGGCGGCGGACCCGCCTGCCACGTAACGCAGCGCCGGAGCACGGCTGCGATTGGCGGCAACGTGGACGGCCTGCCCGATGAGAAAACCCGCCACCGCCCACATGATCAGGCCGAAAAAGCCGCCGAAAAACGCCGATAGGACGGAGATGGCAATCGCAAGAAGAATGCCCGCTCCGAGCCCCGCGCCAACGGCCGTGAGCAGGCGCGAGTTGGCAACCTGAGCCACGGGGTTCCGCTCCCATGTGACGCACGATGGGCAGATGTGCCCCACGGCGGCCTGCACCATGCACTCCGGGCAGATCGGGTCGTTGCAGCGGGCGCAGCGCAGGCCGGTTTCGGTCTGCCGGTGCCGCAGGCAAAAGACGGGCTCAGTCGGGGCTGTCATTGGTCTCCGTGTTGGGTGTCAACGCGTTCACAAGCCAGTTTACCCACAGGGCACGGATTGAGGCGCGGGCAAGGGGTGCGGCATGCCAGCCGCGTGGCACGATCATGAGCTCCTTGGGGCCGGTGAACTTCTGGTAGAGGATCTCGCTCGCCATCACCGGTACGGACTTGTCGCCCTCGCAATGGAAGAAGAGCGCCGGGTGCTCCGGAACATCGAGAATCGCCACGCCCGCCTGCCCTCTCCCCCACGTTTGCAGCGTCTCACTCCATCGGACGCGCAGCTTGTACCCGCGGAGAATGCTCCATGCACGCGATAGTGCTCGCATTGGCAAGCCGTCGACCCATGGCAGAGCGCCGTCTCGCGGATAGACACGGAGGTCGGATGGCTCGCCCGGTTTCGCAGGGCTCCTGCTGCCCAGCGTCCGCCGGTAGAATCCCTCTGCCGCCCCCGGTTCCTCACGGGGGATGATTCCCGCCGTCGATGAGCACACAAGCGCCGCATAGCCGTCCCAATTGGCGCAGGCGATGATGGCGTCCCGCGCTCCTGAGCTATGGCCGACAATGCCGACTCGTGAACCATCTACGCCGTCCCGTTCCGCAATGAACTGTGCGGCAGCGCGAACATCCCCGGATGAATCGCCCGTATACGCCCCGCTGCTCTTGCCATGCCCGCGCTGATCAAATGTGAGGGCGATGACCCCGTGCCGCGCAAGGTCCCGCGCCGCGCCCCTCATGGCTTTCTGCCCTGAGCCGAGTCCATGAACGAGAACGGCTGCCGGGCGGAGATTGCCGCTTTCAGAATTGGGCGGCAAGCAAATGTGCCCGACAAGCGTTTCTTCCCCGCTCTGAAAGCTGATCTCTTCAGTGGTAACGCGCATAGAGTCATCGTACCCGCGCCATGCCGACCCTTTGGCGATTGGGACTAGAATAAGGGCAAGATACAGCGGCGGTCACAAGGGGGAAAATGTATGGAACTCGGAATGATCGGCCTGGGACGAATGGGCGGCAACATGACCAGGCGACTCCTCCGGAAGGGACACCGCGTCGTCGTCTTTGATTTCAGTCAGGAGGCCGTCAGTGCCGCCGCCGATGCCGGCGCGGTCGCCTCAACCTCTCTTGAAGACATGGTCTCGCAGCTCTCCGCTCCCCGCGCCGTCTGGATCATGGTGCCTGCAGGAGACCCGACTGAGCAGACGATTAACGCCGTCGTAGAACTGCTCAGCCCCGGGGACAGCATCATCGACGGAGGCAACTCCAACTACCACGAAACCCAACGCCGCGCCGCCGCCGTCGCCGAGAAAGGCGTGACGATGCTCGACTGCGGCACCAGCGGCGGCATCTGGGGCCTCACCGAGGGCTACAGCCTGATGGTGGGCGGTGATGCGGACGCATACGCGCGCCTTGAACCGATTTTCCAGTCCCTGGCCCCGTCCGAGACGCAGGGCGTCGGCCATGTCGGGCCCGCCGGTTCCGGGCACTACGTCAAGATGATCCACAACGGCATCGAATACGCCATGATGCAGGCGTTCGCCGAGGGCTTTGAGATTCTCAAGGCCAAGGAGGAGTTCGAGCTTGACCTGCACGCCGTCGGCCAGATTTGGCAGCACGGCAGCGTCGTCCGCTCCTGGCTGCTTGACCTCGCCGTGTCAGCCCTCGATAAAGACCCCGGCCTCGATGAGATCATGGGTCACGTCTCCGACTCCGGCGAGGGGCGGTGGACAATCCAGGAAGCCATCGACCTCGACGTTCCCGCCCACGTCATCACAACCTCGCTCTTCACGCGTTTCCGTTCCCGCATGAGCAACACGTTCGCCGACCGCATGTTGGCGGCTCTCCGCAATGAGTTTGGCGGACACGCCGTCGTGAGGTCCGATTCCTGATGACCATGTATGCGCCGGCCTCCCCGGAGCATCCGGCCCACACCGACGATCCGATTACGACGATCGTCATCGCCGGCGCGACGGGAGACCTTGCCCAGCGCAAGCTGCTCCCGGCCCTCTACCACCTGTGGATCAAGGGCCGGCTTGCTCCCAACGTCCCCATCGTTGGCTTTTCCCGCGCAATGATGTCCACGGATGAGTTTCGGGAGTTCATGTGGCGCGGCATCCAGGAGATTGGCGGAATCGAACCCAATCGTGACCAATGGGAAGCCTTCGCTCCTCGGTTGAGCTATTTTGGCGGCGATCTCGGCAGCACGGATGACGTCGGCGTGCTGGGTCGGCGTCTGGACGAAATCGAAGCCGGTGAGCCGCGCGCGAACCGCCTCTTCTACCTGTCCATCACTCCGGCCATCTTTGAACCTGCGGTGTCGAGCCTCAACGCCTGTGGGCTGGTGGAAGAGACTCCCGAGACCGGCTGGCGTCGGGTCGTCGTTGAAAAGCCGTTCGGCCGCGATCTGGCTACTGCAAATGCGCTGAATAGAACCATTCACCGCGTGTTTCGGGAGGAGCAGGTCTACCGCATCGACCACTACCTGGGCAAGGAGACCGTTCAGAACCTCCTGGTTCTGCGATTCGCCAACGCCATCTTTGAGCCCATCTGGAACCGCAACTACGTGGACAACGTGCAGATTACCGTCGCGGAGTCCGTGGACGTGGGGGAGCGGGCGGGGTACTACGACCAATTCGGCGTCGTGCGAGACATGATCCAGAATCACCTGCTGCAGGTGCTCGCGCTGGTGACGATGGAGCCGCCGGTAACGCTTGAGGCGGATTCACTTCGGAATAAGAAGGTTGAGGCGCTGCGGGCAATCCGGCCATGGACGGCAACGGAGGCGGCGCGCAACGCCGTCCGCGCCCAGTACATCGGCTACCGTGACGCGCATGGCGTCGATCCGCATTCAGCCACGCCCACGTACGCAGCCATGCGTCTCTACCTGGACAACTGGCGGTGGCAGGGTGTGCCGTTCTACTTGCGTTCCGGCAAGGCGATGGCCCGGAAGTCATCCGAGATTGCAATCGAGTTTCGTGCCCCGCCGCACCGCATCTTTCCCGCCAATCCCATGTGGGGGCCGCTGGCCAATATCCTGACGTTGCGCCTCCAGCCGGATGAGGGCGTGCATCTGCGCTTTGCCGCCAAGCTGCCGGACGAGGGCATGGCCGTCCGTCCGGTAGATATGGACTTCCACTACGGCACGGAGTTTGGCACTGAGGAACTGCCGGAGGCCTATGAACGACTGTTGAGCGACGCGCTCGAGGGCGATGCCTCTCTCTTCATCCGCAGCGATCATATTGAAGAGGCGTGGAAGATCGTTGATCCGCTGCTGGAGGCATGGGAAGACTCCATCTCTCACCCCGTGCAATGGTATGAGCCCGGCTCGTGGGGGCCGGAGACTGCCGACGCGCTCCTGTCCCAGGATGGACGTGCATGGGCGTCCGTCGGTGAGCGGCATGGACGCATCAACGACTGAGATAGAGATCGCTATCCTGCCGGACGCGGAGGCGGCTACTCGCGCGGTGGCGGACATCATCGCGGAAGCATCAGAGGCGTCGGCTGACGGCTTTTCCATTGCCCTCGCAGGGGGGCACACGCCCCACGACCTCTATGAAACGCTTGCCGGTGAGCCCTATCTCTCCCGGATTGCATGGGACACGTGGAGCGTGTGGTGGGGCGATGAGCGCTGCGTGCCGCCGACCGATTCCATGAGCAACTACGCGCTGGCCGCTGAAGTCCTGCTAAGCAGGGTTCCGATTCCCGCTGAGCATGTGCATCGCATCCGCGGCGAGGCCGGGTCACAGGCAGCCGCCCTTGCGTATGAGAATGAGCTTCGCGACCATTTCGGCTCAGGAATGCCGCAATTTGATCTCATCCTGCTTGGCCTCGGGGAGGATGGGCATACCGCCTCCCTGTTTCAGGGAACGCAGGCGTTGCAAGAAACACGGCACTCCGTTGTTCCCAGTATCGCGCCCTGGCCTCCACATGACCGCGTGACTCTTTCGCTGCCTGCAATCAACGCTGCCCAGCGGGCTCTTTTCATGGTGGTTGGGCGAGAAAAAGCCCACGTCTTGCGCACGGTAATTGCCGCAGATCAGGAAGATGCGCAGCAACCGCCGGCAGCGTTAGTGCGTCCTGTGAGCGGCGCGGTGCAGTTCGTGGTGGATGAGGCGGCGGCGCTGTTGCTGACGGGGGCTCCTGCCCACTAAATGAATACATCCGACCATGAGATTCCGCGTATAGTCCTAACATGACACTCAACTCCAACGGCTACAAGAACATCGGCGATTACGGCCTGATTGGAGACCGACATTCTGCAGCCCTCGTCGGTATCGACGGCTCAATTGATTGGTGTGCATTCCCCCGTTTCGACTCGGCAAGTGTGTTCGCCGCCATCCTTGATAACGAAAATGGCGGTCGCTTTGCCATCACCCCGTCAGAGCTTTACACGGGTGGGCAGCACTACCTGAAAGACTCCAATGTATTGGAGACGCAGTTCGTCACACGCACCGGCGCCTGCACACTGACGGACTTCATGCCCTTCTTCCGCCGCCCGGACCTTTCATGGGTTGCGCATGGCTGCATCATCCGCATTCTGCGCTGCACATCCGGAACGATACCCATGCGCATCGCCTATGAGCCGCGGCCTGACTACGGGCGTTCGTCAGAGAAGATGTGGGAACGCAACCGCACGTTGGTCGTCAAGGACGGTGATTACGAACTGATCCTGGAGACGTCGCTGCCGCTTCAGATCAGTGAATCCGGCGACGGCGCATACGCCGAGGTTCTCCTGACGGAGGGGATGGAGGCCGTGTTCGTTGTGCGGCACGTGCTGGAAGGCAACGAGGAGGCCATTCCGTCCGCCCTCGCATTCGTCATGTGGGATGACTTGCTGAATCTGACAGACTCCTACTGGCGCAACCTCTCGATGACCGTCAACTACGATGGGCCCTATCGCGACATTGTCGTGCGCTCGTATCTCGTCCTTCACCTGCTGGTCTATATCCCCACCGGCGCAATCGTCGCCGCCCCCACCACATCCTTACCGGAATGGATTGGGGGCAGCCGCAACTGGGACTACCGCTTTACGTGGCTGCGTGACGCGGCGTTCACTGTGGACGCTTTGATGCGTCTCGGCCACACGGAGGAAGCCGTTGAGTTCTTCGAGTGGTTGGCGCAGGCATGCGGCCTCAGTGACGACTCACTCGAATGGGGGATGCACGATGAGGAAGAGCACCTCCATATCCTCTACCGCATCGATGGCGAGACGGACTCCACGGAAGAGGAGCTGCCCAACCTGGAGGGCTATCGAAGTTCAGGCCCCGTCCGCATCGGCAATGGCGCATATGACCAGATCCAGCAGGACGTTTACGGAGAGCTCCTGGCCAGCGCCCACCTTCTGGCCACCCACGGCGAGGAGGTGACGGCAGCGCACTGGGATGTCGTCAAGACACTCGCCAACCTCGCCGCGAAGGAGTGGCGCGACCCGGACAGCGGCATCTGGGAGGTGCGCGGGGGGCCATTCCATTTCGTCACGTCGAATGCCCTCTGCTGGGTTGCGCTTGACCGCGCGATCAAGCTGGGCGAGATGTACATGCCGGATGACCCTGACATACCCACATGGCGCGCAGAGGCGAAGACCATCAAGGATGACGTGCTGGAGAAGGGCTGGAGCAAGGACAAGAAGGCCTTTGTCCAGCACTACGATTCCGACGCCATGGACGCCGCCACGCTCCTGCTGCCTCTGCTCGGTTTCATCGACTTCAACGATCCGCGTTTCCTCTCCACCCTCGAACGGATCGAAACGGAATTGCGCGACGGCCCATTCGTCAGTCGGTACCGGACGGATGAGACGGATGACGGTGTGTTCGGCCCGGAGGGCGCTTTCACCCTATGCAGCTTCTGGCTTGTCCAGGTGCTCAGCCATGTTGGTCGGCGGGACGAGGCGAAGCGCATGTTCAATGAACTGCTGACCTACGCCAACCACCTGGGGCTGTTCGCAGAGATGATTGACCCGCGCAGCGGCCTCGCATTGGGCAACTTCCCGCAGGCATTCACCCACATCGGCCTGATATTGGCGGCGCTGGAAAACACCTGGCACGAGGATGACCCGGAACAAGGCGAGCACCGTGAACACCACGACCACGCCGCCCACACTGACCATGACCACCACGGAGACTAAGGGTCTACGCCACTGACGGATTCCGTTCGGGAAACCGCCGCCGTCATTCGCTATCGGCGTTCTCCGTAGCCGGTTCCGGCTCGCTCTCGGGGACGGTTGGGTTCTCGCCGTTCCACTGTTGACGGAAATAAATGATGATGTCCCTTCCCATCGCGACTAGTGGCGGTCCGAGGATCACTCCCCAGAGACCGAAGAAGTAACTGCCAAGAACAAAAACCAGGATGACCGCTATCGGGTGCATGTTTAGCGTTTTCGCCTGTATCCGGGGCGCAAGGAGAGTGTTCTCCACCAATTGAATAATCACGTAGAACAGGAGAACCCACAGCACCTTGTCCGGTTCTGTCGCCAGCGTTACGAGGACGCCGGCGGCCCCGCCGATAAACGGCCCGATAAGGGGAATGAGCTCGGTTAACCCGGCAACAATCCCCAGGAGCAGCGCGAAGGGGATGTCTAACAGCAGGAGTCCAACAGCAACAATGACCCCGATAATCACCCCAAGAGTTAGCTGGCCTCGCAAGTATCCACCCAGCGTGCGGTCCGCTATCTCGAGCGTGTTGCGCAGATGGGGGCGGAGGGCGGCAGGGAAAGGAGCGTAAAGAGATTCCCGGATCGACTCGGAATCCTTGATCAGGTAGAAAACCAGGATGGGAGCCGTCGTCAGGCTCAGGATGAAGCCGAGGGAACCCACGGCGGCTCCAAGGGTCTGCTGCGCAACGTTGCCGGCGGCGCTGCCGATAACGCCTCCCGAGTCAGCCAGGAATTGCTCTAGTGTGGCCCGCGTATCCTCCGGAACAGTGTCAACATACAGTTCCACCCAGCCTTCCACCGTGACGCGGGCATTGCTGACCAACTCGGGGAATTCGTCGGCGAACTCCCGTCCCTGTTCGATGGTCGGTGGGACCACCAGGATCAAGCTCCCGGCAAATGCCGCCACGACAGCAAGGAAGATTACCGCCACAGCGATAGCGCGCCCCCGTTCTGGGCGGTTGCGCCACCATGGCACTCTGCGCTCGATACCCCGGGCTGCGGGCATCAGTACGTAGGCAAGCACGGCGCTGAGGCCAAAGACCAGCAACGCCGTGCTGAGCCAGGCGAGAACCAGCAGAATGGCGATCAGGACAACGCCATACGCGATCAACCAGGGGCGATTCCCCGACAAGACTCGACGCGCGCCGTCCTCAATTGCCATATGGCCTCACCACGTTGATGGAGTGTCAATTGTGGCCACATGGTACATCCGAATACAGGTCAGAGCACGCCGCGCGCCAGCACGATTCCCATAACGATGACGAACAGCGCGACGAGGGCAATTCCCTCCGCCCGCACAATGCGCCGATTCGTCCATGCGACGAGGAAGAGCGCCGCCGTGGCGGCAGCCAGCACGGGAATCTCAAAGGTGTAGAGCTCACTACCTATTGGCAGCGTCGAGACCGTAGCGGTCAGTCCGAGCACACCCAGCAGGTTGAAGATGTTGGATCCAACCACATTTGCAACGGCAATCTCACGCTCGCCGTGGTAGGCGGCCACCGCCGTGGTCACAATCTCGGGGAGGCTCGTTCCAATCGCCACGATGCTCAGACCGATCGCCACCTCGCTTAGGCCAACGCGCTCCGCAATGCCGCTCGCTCCATTCACCGTCAACTCGGAACCGAGGGCAAGCGCCCCAATCCCCGCAAGCAGGAAGATAATCTCACGGGCGATTCCCCACCTGGATAACGGCTCAGTAGCTCGGGTGAACTCTTCACCTCCGTGAGGCACCTCCCTCTCCCGGTGTCGCAGCAGGGAGAGGCCCACAAAGGCGATGAGCCCGACGAACAGGACCGCGCCGACGATGTGCCCAATCATTCCGGTCAGGCCCGCCACGATGACAGCGACCGTGACGACGGCCAGCGCGGGCATCTCCCAGCGCAGCAGGCTCGGATGAACGTCCATGGGGCGTATCAGCGCTGCGATGCCCAGCACCAGCAAGATGTTCGTGATGTTTGAGCCGAAAATATTGCCGACGGCCAGCCCGCCGGACCCCTCCAGCGCCGCCGCCATACTGACCGACAACTCCGGGGACGACGTGCCGAGGGCAACGACCGTCGCGCCGACGATCAGCGGCGAGATGCCGAATGCCAATGACAGCCGCGCAGCCGCCTTGACCAGCAGCCATCCTCCGGCGAGCAGCACAGCAAGCCCCGCCGCCGTCAGCGCAAGGTCTATGAGAAGAGATGGCATGGGGCCTCACACAGTTCAGCTTGTCACAGGTCGTTGCCGCGCCTCACTGTGGATCGCCAGATACACGCCCAGCATCAGCAGCGCGCCGCCCGGGATCACAGTCCACGCCGGTATCTCTCCCAAAACAGGAATTGCCACCAACGCCGCGAGAACGGGTTCCGCCCGCACCGCCAGCGTAATATTCACCGCCGGCCAGTACCCCAAAGCCCAATTCATCAGCGAATGACCAATGACCTGCGGCACCAGCGCGGCCATCGCCATCCAGAAATACGACTCCGGTGGCAGCCCGGTCATCTGTGAGCCGCTACCGACAGCTCCGATGATCAGCGCCGCCGCCGCCACCGCGTACACAACCGCGATGTACGGCAGCGTCGGGATGCTGCTGCGAACACGCCGCCCCACCAACAGGTATCCCGCCACGGCCACCGCGCCCGCGAGAGCCAGCGCATCGCCGTACAGACGCCGCTCCCCCTCCGCCCAGTCGCCCGCCGCGATGATGACTCCGCCCGCGATGCTCACGATGACGGCGACCGTCGTCAGCCAGCCCAGTCTGTCCGACAGGTAGAAATGGCCTGCCACCGCGACGAATATCGGCGTCGTCGTCACCAGCAACACCGAACTCGCCACGGACGTGTGTGAGAGCGAGGTGATCCAGAGCGCGAAATGCGCGGCAAGGCAGAGCCCGGACGCTGCCAGCAGGGTCAGGTCAGATCGACGAACCGTGCTGAACTGGCTCCGCACAAACATGGACGCCGCCCCCACAACGAGCGCGGCGATGCCCATGCGATACGCCGCCACCGTGAGCGGCGGCGCGTCCGCCAACCGGATGAATATCGCCGCCATCGACATGCTGAGCACGCCAACGCCGACGCCAAGATAAACCCTCACCGCAATAGAGTACGCGGGATCACCTTCCGAATGCCCAACTCCGTCATTCCCGCGAAAGCGGGAATCTGAATCTCATTACGCCAACCAAATCCTGTAACGCCAACCAACCCGTTCACCCTGAGCCTGTCGAAGGGTGCTCCCCCACGCTATCATCGTGGTGCAGTCCCTGAGAGGAGGTGCGTGAACCATGCGGAAGTACTCAGTCAGCAAAGTGGAGGCCGTGGCCCTCATGATCGGGCCCATCCTGGCCCTTTCGTTCTTCCTGCTGGAGCCGGGCGGCGTCCTCATCGACACCGCAGAGTCGACCGATCACATGGGGAAAGTCACAGCATTTGTCGAGAACAGCGCCATAGCTCACCTCGTGGCTCTGGTGGTGCCGTTCGGCCTCGTGTTGACCCTCTATGGATTTGCCGGGCTTCACAGGGTGATCGACAAGAATGACCTGTTTGACGGCCTGGCGCGGCTCGGCATCGCAAGCCTCATCATCGGCGGCGTCGGCTGGATCATGGTGCAGGGCCTCGCGCACGTCATGGCGAATACGGACCTTGGCTCGGAATCCGAGGTGAGCACAGCCCTGTCGCTGTATTCGGTCGATGTCGGCGTCACCCTCATCTCCAGCTTGGCCGTCTCACTCGGCCTGATTGCGTTCAGCGCGGGCGTGGCGATGGAGGAGGAACCCGGAGTACACAGGATTCTCGCCTTGGTGATCACGGCGGTCTCAATCGTCTCCGTTGTCGCGCTCATCATCGGGCACACGCAGGCTGACGAGACGATGGTCGCCATCGGCCGCGCCTGCTATTTCCCGTGGGTAATCTGGATGGTTCTCCTGGGCGCGCGGCTCCTGGATCCGGATACCGACAATGCGGCAGTAACGACAGGAGGAGACTAACCTATGCCTGAAATGCAAGCGCCGGATCAGATCACCCCGCAGAGCATCGACGACTACCTTGACGTCATGAGCAAAGCCGTCTTTCAGTCGGGCATCTCATGGCGCGTCGTCGAGAGCAAGTGGTCCGGCACACGGGAGGCGTTCCACAACTTCAACGCAGAGCGCGTCGCCGATTTGACCCCGGATGATGTCGACGCGCTCGCCACGGACACCCGCATCATCCGCAATCGCAGAAAGATCGAAGCCATCAAGAGCAACGCCGAGCGAATGCTCGATCTCGAAAAGGAGTATGGATCCTTCCAGGGCTATCTGCGCTCGAAGGCCGGCTACGCCGACCTTGTGAAAGACCTGCGGAAGAACTTCAAGTTCCTGGGTGACACCGGCGCCTACTACTTCTTGTACGTCGTCGGAGAAGAAGTCCCTCCACACGAAGAAGTAATGCGCAACCGCTAACCCACGCCACCCCCCTGTCATTCCCGCCCCTCGCCCGTCATTCCCGTGCTTGACACGGGAATCCAGTACGGTGCGAAGCACCGTCTGTGTCATTCCGAGCGCAGTCGAGGAATCTAAAAACTCGCCTGTCCGGTCAAACACGTTTGTGGACTCTTCACTTCGCTGCGCTCCGTTCAGAATGACAAGCGCCTGCCCCGCTCACCCTGAGCCTGTCGAAGGGGCATTGAGCGGGGAACCCTCACTCACCAGACCCTGACTTGACACCTGTATGAAATGATATAAACTAGTTTGCATTGCAAACTATAGAGGGAGTCGGAGGGTGAGTTTAGCCCTAAAAAGGGCGAGGAGGACCACCATGCAATCGGCAGCAGGAGACGGGCAGGAGCTATCCCCCCAACAGGGCTGGGAGGACATCCACGCCACGATGGACCAACTCCGCAGCTCCATGTACCTGGCGGGCACGGCGACGATTCTGCTCGTGTGGGGGGCAATCATCTCGCTGGGCTACTTCGCGGAGTATTCGTTCACGACCTTCCTTGAAGACGTGGCAGCTGACAGGCCCTGGATCAGGGCGCCGCTGTGGTTTGGGTTGGTCGGTGTGGGCATGGTGGCCAGCGCCTTGATCGGAGATCGGGCCGGCCGGAAGACGGGCGCGGGGGAAGCGGCGAGGTCCGCCGGCATCCGCACGTTCCTGTACTGGCTCACCATCGGCATCGCGGCCTTCGTGATGCCCGCCGCGCTCGGGCTATGGGAGGAGGGCGACGTAGGAGCCATCGCCGGCGCATCTATCGGCATCGCGATGCTCGGCTACATCCTGTTTGGAATCATGCACCGGCCGATCATCGCCGTCCTGGGCCTTGCGTTCCTTGCGGCGTACTTTGTTCCGTACCTCACCACGGGTGACAACGCGCTGCTGATCTCGGCAGCCCTCACGGCGATAACGGCCGCCGCGGGGTGGGGGATCATCCGCCGGAGCGACGTTCCGTGACGACGAACGACACCCTCGATCTCGACGAGACGATCCACCAGCCGACGCGGCTGCGAATCATGACCCTGCTTGCGGCGCAAGGGGCGGATGATCGGGTCGCCTACGGCTTCGTCCAGAAGGAGCTGGGCCTGACGGGCGGCAACCTGACGGCCCACCTGCGCAAACTGGAGGATGCGGGCTTCATCGCGATGTCCAAAGAGTTCATCGACGCCAAGCCCCGCACCTGGATCGAGGCGACGGACACCGGCCGCCAGGCATACGCCCACTACCTCGACAACCTCCGCCAGGCCCTCAACCTACCGGAACCCCGCCGCCGCTCCTCCCCAAATGAAACCTCCCAAGACCAACCACGGCTGATGTAAGCGTGTAGCCGCCCCCGTCTACCTCGTCCCCGTATCGCCCTGCCGAATCTCGAAGTCCCGCCGGTCCCGATACAGCGGCGCGCGATTGAGAACGTCATCGTCCTTCTCAAGGTCAATGTTCTCGACGTCCGTCATCATCCAGTACTTGTAGCCGCCGAGAAAGAGATACGGCCTCTTCTGATGGAAGAATGAGCACTCGATGCCCTCGCCCCGTTTGATCCGGTCGACGAACGCCGCCAACAGATTCTCCTGCCCGTCCTTCTTGATGACGACGTACTCATGCGGCCACGTATCCCGATACGTCACCGCCTCCCGCCACGGAGCCGCGGCGATAAGGTCCATGATTCTAGTTGTGCTGGTTTCAAACACTACTCGCCCCCGTACGTTGCTTGCTCAGAAGGTAGGTAACGAAAGAGGCGCATGCCCCAAGCATGAATACAGCTTCATCGCGCCCGACGGGCGACGTGTTTTCTTCTAGCAGCGAGTGCCTAATCCCTTCCTCGTCAGACGTGTAGCCGTATAACTTGCTGAAGGCATCCTTGAGAGCAGGGTGAATACGGATTTGCCTCTCCAACGACTTCAGCGCGCCATCCAGCGTGTTGGCGTCTTTGGGATCAAGTACACGGGCGACGGACTCCACGGCGTGAATGCTCTCACGAACAGACTCGGCCCATTCCCCGGCGTTGGTCAGGGTGCCCGCTTCTCGCAGGTGAGCCTCAGCGCCTGCATATCCGCCTTCGTTCAGATGTCCCAGTGCACCAATTAAGGCCTCGCCCTCCTGAGGAGTCGCCACAGGGAGAATGGTCGGCGGCCCGCTCGTGTCTACCACGTAGGCCACATGGCACTCCTCGAAGATTCGCGCGGTTTCTTTCACGAACTTACGTGGACACCGGGGGTGTCGCATAATCATTTGCCACAGGTCAAACAGCTTATTGAATCGTGCGGGCGAAAATATGAAACCCTTATATGCTTCTAGCAAACTATTAGGATTGTTCCCAAATTCGTCTAGGGTTCGCTCAAAATACCCGGTGTGAATGTCCTCGAAAATAAATATCCACGATTCGGCGACGTTGAAGCGTGTTCCGTCCCAGTCGTATTCCCGCTCCCAAGCCGACGAATACAGGAGATCCCACAGCTTTCTACGTGCTTGGTAGCTAATCTCGCCAAGCGCCAAGGGCTGCGGCAACTCTTCATACCCATTGGCCTGCGAGAAAGTGAGATTACTTGCGTCGAGACTACTTGTGCCAACCATCGCTCATTCGTCCTCAAACTGCTTCCGCACCTCGCCTGAACCCACGAATTGGGATAGCAGTCGATAATTGCGTTGCTCGTATCGAATCCGCCCGGCAACGACCGCCGGGTGAACCTCATACTTCTGCGCCAGTTCCATCACCTCCATTGGTGAAAGAACGTCGTGGAACAGAGTCATCTCCCAATCGTTGCTCGGAGGAATCAGAGCATCCTCTGCCCACGCATCCGCCTCCCCCTCCACGCCCACCGGCGAGTCGGCGTCCGTCCGGGGGCCTCTCAGGCTTAGATCGTCACAGAACACCGTCGATTCATCGCCATCAAGGTGTCGCCCCAGGTGGCCGAGCTCGTGCAGCAGCGTGAACCAGAAATTGTCAATCCGGTCATAGCGAAGCGTTAGCCCAATGACTGGACGTCCGCCGTCGACCCACATCGCCGCCCCGTCAAGGTAGGTCCGTGGCAAATGCGAGACGACCTGCAGGGAGATGCCATTTTCAGCGAGTGCGTCCTTTGCTTGGAGAGGTCCGTCAGACCAGCGACTCAGAGTGGCCACGTCACGCAGGAACTCAGGTGTAACTGACCCCGATTCATACTCTGCCGTCGGCGGCGATTCGTTGGCCTGTGCCATGACTTGCCAGCACCACGCCGTGAGCGCGTAGGGGTCCGCCTTCGCATTGACACGAGCAAGGTCGTTCTTTCGGAACAGGGCAGTCGGTGCGACCTGAGGTCCACCTGCGCGGTTCCTCAGCGCCTGCACGATTTCCTCAGCCCGATCCTTAAGATTGCGTCCGCCACTATTGCCGAGCCATTCCCAAATTGATTTCAGAGGGAACCGCTCCCACTCCAGGTCAAATCCATCGTCGTCGAACGAGACGGACGGGTCCTGTAAGAAAACCTCGGCGGGAATGCCCAGGTGCTTGTGCAGCGCGCGCGCCATCGCCATCGTGATATCCCGCTTGCCGGACAGCACCTCAGATACCTTGGAGCGGCTGCCAATAAGTGGGACGAGATCCCGAGGCTCAAGGCCACGCTGGTCCATCATGAACTCAATCGCAGCGATGGGAGAGACTGGCGGAATCGGATAGTGCTCATCCTCATAGCGCTCGACCAGAGTCACGAGAATGTCGAGTTCATCATCCTCGGGGGAGCCATCCGGCGCATCAAAGATTTCATCGATTCGCCTCAGCGTTGCGTCCAGGTCCGCATCCGTTCTTATAGGCCTAATCTCATTCATGTTCACATCCCCACAGTTCTCGCGTCGATCTCGTTGTATTCGGCATGAGTTCCCAGCCACTTTATGTACACCGTCTTCTTCCGATATTTCATCCAGACGACCATTCGGTACCTGTTTCCTCTAATCCTGAAAACGACACGATCCCCTTCGATAATGCTGGCGGTCGAAAACTGCTCGGTAACGTCGGCAGGTCTGTTCCATTGGGCATGCTTGACCATCCTGTGCCATTCCCGCAGGGCAATCTCGGAGTCGGCATGGCGTCCCCAAAACTCTTTCAAAATCTTCTTAGCGATGATCCGCACAGGTCGTCATAGCTCCTCCTGTGATGAAACCATCCTACCATGTTCCCAAAACGCAATCAAATACCAAAGTGCACTACGGGATGCAGGTATATGGTGCAATCCGACGTAAGTCGGGAAGAGAGCTAGAGTGGTAGCGCGTACGGGATTCGAACCCGTGATCTCCGCCTTGAGAGGGCGGTGTCCTTGGCCACTAGACGAACGCGCCACCGAGTGAACGTCCTCACAGTTTAACCCTCACGCCCCGGAATCGCCAATGCGCAGCCTACATCCCCTCCGCGGCGGCCCTCACCTTCTCCATCAGCCCCTCCGCCGGCGCGGACAGCGTTCGACCCCGCAGCGTAATGAGACCGGCTTGATCGACGGGCATCATGTGGCCGAGATGCACGATTCCGAGCATCTCCTCATCGCCCGGCTCTGCTACGACGCGCGGGATAATCGAAATCCCGTAGCCGTGACTGACATAGCGCTTGATCAGGTCCAGGGAATCGGCCTCCATGATGATGTCGAAATCCAGGCCCTTGCGGCGGAACTCGGATTCCACGGCGGAGCGCGTGTAGGTGCCCGGCCCCATCGTAATCAACGGATATTTGGCGATCTGCTCGAAAGACGTTAGCGGCAATTCCTGCAGCACCGGATGGTCGAGAGGTGTGATCAGCAGCCGCTGATAGGGAAACAACGGCCGGAATTCCAGCGCGGGGTCCGGATCCACTCCGGGCACGATGCCAAAGTCCACCTCGCCCTGCGACACCAGCTCAATCACCTCGGACCGCAGCCGCGAACGCAGCCTTAGATGCACTCGTGGGTTCTCATCGCGAAACGCCTCCACGGCGCGCAGCAGAAAGTGTGTCAGGTTCGTTGTTGTCGCCACCGTCACCGGGCCTTCCGTCTGGGCCTGCTGCGTGTTTGAGGCCAGTCCTTCAATGCCCTCCACGAGCGGGTCCGCAAGTTCGAGCAGCTTCTCACCCGCCAGCGTCAGTCGTATCGGCCGTCGGATGCGGTCAAACAACTGCGTCCCCAGCTCCTGCTCCAGTTTCTTGATGTGCGTGGACACCGTTGGCTGACCGATGTCCAGCAACTCCGCCGCCCGCGAAATACTCCTCACACGGGCCGCGACAGTGAAGCTGCGTAGCTCACGTACGTCCATGTCGCCCCCTCATTCCTTTACCCACCCCATTGTAACATCACTAAAACAAATACTAACTATCTCAGAATATCCCTTGATGCAATCCTGTACGAACGGCACTATGGATACATGAGAAATAACGAAGACAGAGAAATGAGAGAAAGAGGGAGGACCCCCATGACACAGACTATTCAGACCATCAGCCCCGTAGCAAGCGAGTTCGTCCGCCCGGTCAAGACCGGCAAGGTCGCGACCGAGGCCAAGGCCAGCGTTGACAGGATCGTCGCGCTGAACGCAAACCTGCTGGCAGCGGCATAAGGGGGTCAACCCCAAAAACCTCCCCCGTCAGCCTTGAAAAGGGCGGGGGAAACCACAAACGAAATACCACCACCACACACCTCCTCCCCGGGAGAAGCTCCGCACCACACCGCGGGGCTTCTTTCTTTTTGGGAAGCTATGCGCTCCCCTCCCCGTGGAGTTCGGCGGCTATGTTTCCCCTCCCCCCTGGTGGGGGAGGGTCAGGGTGGGGGGGGATGCCGCCGGCACGGCGGCGCGAATTGCCCCCGGGTCCAGCGAGACATCATTCTGCTCGCTCGTATCCAGGTCGCGTAGCGCCGCCGTGCCCCTGGCAACCTCATCGTCGCCGATGATTAAGGCATAGCGCGCATTTGCCGCGCTCGCAGACCGCAGCTGCGCCCGCAGGCTCCGGCTGCCCGTCGGAAGAGAAACGCTGAGGCCCTTTTGCCGCAACTCAGCCGCCAGCCGCAGCGCGTGGTTGTGCGCCGTCTCGCCGAGATACACGATGTACAGGTCCGTCCGGGACGACATCGACTCCGGCGGCGTAAGCCCCGCATCCCGCAGGTTCATGATGATCCGCTCGATGCCGGACCCAAACCCGACTCCCGGCGTTGGTGCGCCTCCGAGCTGCTCGATGAGGCCGTCGTACCGCCCCCCCGCGCCCAGCGCCGTCTGCGAGCCCTCGATGGCGGGATGCACTTCAAACACGGTGCGCGTGTAATAGTCCAGCCCGCGAACAAGCCGCGGCGTAATCGTATAGGGAATCTCCCAGAGGTCCAGCAGCGAACGAAGCCGGGCGAAATGGTCGGCGCAGTCCTCGCACAGGCTGTCCGCCGGCGTCGGCGCGCCGTCGATGATGGGCTGGCAACGCTCCTCCTTGCAGTCCAGCAGCCGCAAGGCGTTCTTCTCGTACCGCGTGTGGCAGTCCTCGCAGACGTCATCCAACCGTGTCGAATAGTACTCCCGGAGCGACTCCAGGAACTGCGGCCTGCAATCACTGTCGCCGATGGAATTCACGTGCAGCGTCAGGTTCGTGAGGCCAAGCTCCTGCAACAGGCTCCACAAAACGTGGATAACCTCTGCGTCGATCTCCGGATTCGGATCGCCGATGGCCTCCACACCAAACTGGTGATGTTGTCGCAGCCGCCCCGACTGAGGCCGCTCATAGCGAAAGATGGGCGTGATATAAAAGGCCCGCACCGGCTGCGGCAGCGTGTGCATCCCGTGTTGGATGTAGGCGCGGCAGACGGGCGCGGTGCCCTCGGGCCGCAGCGTGAGCATGTCATCGCCGCGATCCGTGAACGTGTACATCTCCTTCTCGACAATGTCCGTGCCCTCGCCGACCGTCCGCACAAAGAGCGCCGTCTCCTCGAACACGGGCGTATCGATCCGCTTGAAGCCGAAACGATGCGCAACGCTCTGCGCCGCTGCCCGCACCCAATCCCAATACGGCTGATCGTCCGGCAGCGTGTCGTTCGTGCCGCGAACGGTCTGGAATCGCCGCCGCCCGTCAGTTTCTTCTGGACTCATGTTGGAAGCGACGCCTGAATCGGGACTACTACTTGTTTACCCATGTCACTTAGGGGGCGATTCTCTTGATTACCTCAGGCAAGGCTAAACTCACAACATGAGATAATCCTGAAGAATCAATCTTGTCGCGCACCCTTTGCCAAATAGACTCGTCACGCATTGCGTCCAAGAGTTGGACTCCCTGCCAAGTAAGGCGACGCACCATTGCATCGCCAGCGAGAGAATGATAAGGCTTCCCCTCGACACACCCGCGATCAAGCAAAAGACGGATCTCATACGCCTCCTGCTCATTGTCGCTTAGGTAATAGTGATTTGAACCCATGTCCTCTACTTTGAGCAGAACATCGCGCATTACCTCATAGTCATGCTTCATGGCAGTTTGCCCCTAGCCACTTGAGTACGTCGTGATGTTGGCCATGGCAGAATCTACAATCAAACGCCGGCGATCTGGTAGCCGCCGTCGATGGGCAGCACGTGGCCGGTGATGCCGCTTGAAAGATCACTCAGCAGGAACAGCGCCGCCTTGGCGACCTCATCGTGCGTGATGTTACGCTGCAACGGCGACCGCTCCGCCTGGATGCGCTTCATGTCCACGTAGCCGTGAATGGCACGAGAGGACAAGGTGTCCAGAGGCCCCGGCGACAGCGCGTTCACGCGGATGCCGCGCGGCCCCAGCTCATACGCCAGCTGCCGCACCTCGTTCTCCAGCGCCGCCTTTGCCGTGCCCATGATGTTGTAGCCGGGGAAGACGCGGTCAGATGCTTGGAACGTCAACGTAACGATGGTCCCGCCCTCCGACATCAGCGGCGCAGCATACCGCGCGACAGGGATGAGCGAATACGCGCTCACCTCCAGCGCGATGCGGAAGCCGTCGCGTCCCGTCTCAGAGAAGTCGCCCCCTAGGTCATCCCGATTCGCAAAGGCGATGCTGTGGATCAGCAGGTCCACGGACGCCCCATCCGCCGCGATCTGCCCGAAAGCCGACTCAACATTGTCGTCCTCGGACACGTCGCACTCGATGAGCGTGACATTGTTCATCTCGCCCGTCAGCTTGCGGATGCCGTCGCCGAGCCGCTCGTTCTGGTAGGTCAGATACAGATTCGCGCCCGCGCTGTGCAGCGCCTGCGCAATGTGCCACGCGATGCTGCGGTGATTCGCCACCCCCAGCACAACCGCATTCTTCCCTGAAAGATCAATCGAATACATATCCTGGCATCGCCTTTCCGCCGCCCTGTGTCATTCCGAGCGTAGTCGAGGAATCCAGAACTCCATGTCTACAGCGCTTCCTATTGTAGCGCGGCGCGGGGCGGGGTCTCCGAAGTGCCATTGATTCACGGTATAAGCTGGATGCATGGGTATGTTCAGTGTCCCGATACGAATCTCGAACCCGGGCGACGCAAGCGAGACTGAGTTCGACGTGCTCGTTGATACCGGCGCGTTCCTGACGATGGCCCCGGAGCCCGCACTGCGCGATCTTGGCCTAACGCCAACCAGAACCGTCGAGTTTGAGCTTGCCGATGGCAGCGTGGTCGCCTATGGCGTTGGCGAGGCGCGGGCTGCTATCAATGGCCTCAGCGTTACGACGCAAGTCGTATTCGGTCCGGACGACGCCGAGCCAGTTATTGGCGCACTAACCCTCGAAAGCCTTCAATTGGCAGTAGACCCCGTCAACGAAGCATTGATGCCCGTACCTCGCCGCCCACGGCTCTAATCCTCAACGTCACACCCCACTCCTGTCATTCTGAGCGCAGCGAAGAATCCAAAGCCTTGATTACCCGGCCAACTCACTAATTCACCGTCCCGCACTTACCATCCGTCATTCCCGCGAAAGCGGGAATCCAGAACTCGGAGTGCAACCAAATAGAGTAGCCCCGCCCATGTCATTCCGAGCGTAGTCGAGGAATCTAGAGACTCTGGACGCCCACAGCTTCATTCGGTGGGCCGATAGAAGTAAGAGGAGGGCCCCTCCAACCACCTCTCTTCCATCTCCCTTCCCACTAGGGAGTCAACATGAGCCCGCTCAACCCCGTCGACCTGCAACGGCACCTTTGGGTTACGCCTGACCACTCCATCTTCAACGTAAACGTGTCGCTCCTCGTACAAGTAGTCACAGCCGAATTTACAGAGTGGCATAACGATGTATGGATCACGTCGCTCACCTTCATTGCATTCGTCAGCCCGCCGTTTCTTATGTGCTGCCACAAGAGCCTTAACAGAGAACCGTTGGGCGCACAGAGCGCACTCCTCTGTCTCCTTGTTCTCGAAGAGCCAATCTCTGAGGATGTCCTGTTCTCCTCGACTCTGCTGTTCAGAAACGATGTCGGTCTTGCTGAGCTGTTGGAGTCTCTTGCTGAAGCTGGAATATCGATCCTCAGTGGATTGCTCTTTCAGTTCGTCAGAATCCGACCACTCAACAGTGCGATATATGTGGGGACGTTGATCCAAGGCCTTGTCAACGTAGATTAAGGGCGAAGAGCTTAATGTTTTGCTTGTCGTACTTCTCGTGCGTCCTTTGCTGCTAAGGAAGCCCGTGGCGTCCTTGAAACTAATGCCCTGATGCGCTCGGATATATTCAACTAAGTCCTTCTCAGCACCAATCACCTCCTTGCGCTCAAAGGAAGAAAGTGATGAGTAAAGCACATTTTCTTTCGCTACGAAGAACCGCGAAGTGCGTAGATAGTCCTCAATTAGATCCACGGAAGGGAGGAGAGCGTCCCCAAATTGACTGCGGTGTTCCTTCCGATCGTCGTCCAAGGCCTTGTAGATTGATTCGGCTAATTTAGTCAGGTCACACTTATCGAATTTCGTCAGTGCCTTTCTGACGTGATTGATAAGAGAATTCTCCCGGCCTTCGAACAAGTACCACAGTCCATCGTCTCTTTGGCATCGCCAAACGTCTCTATGGTGCAGGATGATTTCACGTAATAAATTGCTGTAGGTCGCGAAATCATCATGTGTAGCAACTAGGTCTTCGAATCGCGCGATTCCTTTCCTCACAGGGAATTTACGGGCTTGCTGGAGGAGTGCGCGGAAACGCGGCACGTCTTCGTCCCGGAGCAAGAAATGCTCAGCATCTCCTTTTGAACTGTGCTTAGTGACCCTCTTCAAATCGAGGGTGTAACCCCAATAGCCGTGGTTCAAACTCAAGCCCTTTAGTCTTAGCAAATCCAACATACCGGGCAGGTTGAAAGGGCCTCCGGCTATTCCAGCCCTAAAAACGACCTCTTCGAATTTTGAGGCAACCCAATAGCGTTGAGAAGTTATGGTGTCCCGTAGACGTAGGGCAGACGGGATGTCGGCACGCGAAACTGCGCTGCCAAAGTGCTTTGCTATGATCTGTTGCGCTCTCGACCGCGTGTTGAAATCCTTGACTCCTTCAGCAATTTCTTGTTGAGTCGGTCGGGCATTATCCCCGAACCCGTAGTAATTGCAAATCAATTCAATATCACGGGCCTTATTCTCGAGAGAATCCTCGATGTGCTTGCCCAGAAAGTCGCGCATTTCCTTCAAAATCGTCATAAGCCCTCCTACCCCCCCGCCGTCCTTGCTGCCACCCGCACGTCACGCCAAAAACTCGACCGCAGCGCGAGAGCAATTGCAAACATCACCGCAATCCCACCGCCGATCCCCACCGCCATCGGCGCGCCCAGCCACTCCGCCAGCGCGCCCACCTGCAAGCCGCCCAGCGGGATGAGGCTGTAGGTCAAACTGAACACGCCCATCACGCGGCCCCGCAGCTCTTCCGGCACCGCGCTCTGTAGCAGCGTAAGATTCGTGATTTGCGAAAGCGAGTTGAACGTGCCGGACAGGAACAGCGCCGCCAACGACAGCCACAGCAGCTCGCTGAACGCGAACAGCATCACCATCGCCCCAAACAACCCGGCCCCGCCCAGCAGCAGGACCAGCGGCCACCGACCCTTCACCCAGAACGCCGCCATCCCCGTGCCGAGGAGTCCGCCCGCCGCCGATGCCCCCAACATCATCCCCATTCCGTCCGCGCCGATATCGAGGATGTCCCGCGCGAATACCGGCATCAGTTGGATATACGCCACGCCGAAAAAGCTGTCCACGAATGTCAGCAGGATCAGGCTCGCGAAGAGATTGCGCCGCGCGATGAACGTGATCCCCTCGAACAGTTCCTTGAACACGTTGCCCGGCGTCCGCTCCACGCGCGGAATCCGCACGAAGAACAGCAACAAGGTTCCTAGCCCATAGCCCAGCGTCACGGACCCGAACGTCATCGCGGAACCGATGCGTTCAATCAGCACTCCGCCCAAACCCGGGCCAAACACCCGCGTCCCCTGCCACACGGACGAACTGAGCGCCAGGGCGTTCATCAACAGCCGCCGATCCGGAATCAGCGCCGGAACCACCGCCGTCCGCGTCGGCTGGTCGATGCCCTGGATGATGCCGATGGCCGCGGACGCTGCCAGCAGATGCCACGGCGCGAGAATCTCTCCGAACGTCAGCATCATCAGGACGGTCACCGTGATGGTCATGCAGACCTGCGTGGCGATGAGCAGCCCCAACCTGCTCACACGGTCTGCCGCCACCCCGCCGATGAGGTTCACGCTGATGGTGCCCATCCCCATGACGAACCCCAGGTAGCCCAGGAAGATCTCCGAGTTGGTTAGCTCATACCCCTCCCACGCGATGACGATGCGCAGGATCTGCCAGCCCATCACGAATGAGACGGCGCTGAACCAGTAATTGCGGAAGTTCGGAACGGCTAACGAGCCAAGCGGGGACGTAACGGCGCTGTGCGTCTGTTCGTGTTGCTGTTGTTCAGTATCTGTTTCGCGTGGCGTGGACATTGACGCCGCCGGCCTGTAAGGACGGATCCCGTAGGCGCATATAATACAGCGAACGCCGTCGTTGACGCCGCCGGAGAAGGCCTGTGGGAACCGCTAGACACCTCATCGCCGCCCTCCTGATCATCGTTGGACTGGGCGGCTTCGCCATATCCGCCGTTCCGGCCCAGCAGGAGCGTTCAGGCGGACACGCCGCCCTTATCGAGATTGACGGCGTAATTGAACCCGTGACACTCCGCTACGTCACCCGCGCCCTCAGCAGGGCCGAGGCGGACAACGCGGAGATTGTCATCATCCGAATCGATACTCCCGGCGGACTGCTCGACTCCACGCGGGACATCGTTGAGGAGATATTTGCAAGTCGCGTGCCCGTGGTCGTGTACGTCGCCCCAAGCGGCGCGCAGGCCGCCTCGGCTGGCACGTTCATCACGGCGGCGGGGCATGTCGCGGCCATGTCCTCAGCGACCAACATCGGAGCGGCATCGCCGGTCGGCGGTGGAGGCGAGGACCTGCCTGACACGCTGGAATCCAAGGCGAGGCAGGACGCCGCCGCTTTCCTCAGGAGCATCGGGGAGCGAACGGGACGCAACCCGGGGGCGTTGGAAGCGACCGTCCTTGAGGCCCGTTCATACACCGCGTCCGAGGCGCTCGACGAGGGAATCATCGACCTTCTCGTCGATGACATTGACGAACTCTTGGCGAGTCTGGACGGACGCACTGTCACCATTGCCGGCGCCGACTTCGTCCTGGAAACCGCAGGTCTTGCCGTTGAGGATATTGAAAAGACCGCCCTTGAGACCTTCCTGGAGATAATCTCCAACCCCAACATCGCCTTCCTGCTGCTCACTGTGGGCGGGCTGGGCATCATCATTGAACTCATCAGCCCCGGCTTCCTTGGCCCGGGCATCGTCGGCCTCATTGCGCTCGGTTTGGCGTTCGCCGCATTCGGCAACCTGCCCGTCAACTGGGTCGGTTTCGGCCTCATCGTGGCCGCGATGGTCCTCTTCTACATGGAGATGCAGGCCCCCGGCATCAGTGTCTTCGGGATCGGCGGCGCTCTCAGCTTCCTCGTCGGCGGCTTTCTCTTATTCGGCAGTTTTGAGGCCCCGCCTATCGATACGCCCAGTTTCCGCGTCAGTTACTGGATGCTTGGTGTTGTCAGCGCCGGCCTGTTCACTGGCCTCGTGCTGACCTTCTGGGCGCTGACTCAATACAGGAGGCCCGACTACGCCTCGCCTGCAAGGGCTCCCATGGGGAAGTCTGGCAGGGTCGTCAATCCTATCGATCCGCAGGGCACTGTTCGCCTTGCCGGAGAGGTCTGGACTGCCGAGTCCGCCACCGGTGAGCCGATCGAAGAGGGCGCAAGAATCGTCGTTATTGCGGTGGAAGGTTTGATCGTGACAGTGAGGAGAGACGAGTGAGCCGTTCGCCGAACGGTTGAAAGGAGAGGGGAAGATGATCCCGTACATATCCATAGTGAAGCAGCACGAGCGCATGGCCGTATTCACTCTCGGCAAGTACTCGGGCATGAGGAGCCCCGGGCTGAACCTGCTGGTCTGGCCGTTCCAATCGACGCGCAAGATAGACCTGCGCGAGGATGTGATCGACATCCCCCGCCAGACAAACATTACGTTCGACAATGCGCCCATTGACATCGATTTCCTCGTCTACATGCGCGTGCAGGAGAACGACGCCGAGCGGTCCGTGATTGAGGTGGTCGACTATCGCAGCGCCGTCATCGGCATCGCCACCACCAACCTCAGGGCGGTTATCGGAGAGATGAACCTGGACGATGTCCTCTCACAGCGCGAACGCATCAACGAGTCCCTGCGGGCCAAGCTGGACGAAGTCACGGAACGCTGGGGCATCAAGGTCACCCAGGTTGAGATCCGTGAAGTGGAGCCCAACCGCGAGATTCAGGAGGCCATGAACCGCCAGATGTCCGCGGAGAGAATTCGCCGCGCGGCAGTGACGGAAGCCGAAGGCACGCGTCAAGCTGCCATCACGGTCGCCGAGGGCGAGAAGCAGGCCGCCATCTTGAGAGCCGAGGGCGAGAGACAAGCCGAGATCCTGTCCGCTGAGGGTGACCAGCAGGCGGCGATTCTCCGCGCAGACGGCTTTGCGACCGCGCTCGACCGCATCTCAGGCGTCGCGCGCGGCATCGACCCCAACACCCTCAGCCTGCAGTACCTGGACACGCTCAAGGAGGTTGGCGCCGCCGAGTCGACCAAGTTCATCTTCCCGATGGAGTTCACGAGCTTGCTGCGCCCGTTCTCCAACCTGGTGGCCCCCAACAACGACAACAACGAATAGCGCTCACGCCAATGACATTCCCGCCCCGTCTATGTCATTCTGAGCGCAGCGAAGAATCACACACCAGCGGGGGGAAATAGTGCCGGCATTCGATGATTTCACCGGGACCGTGCGGGGGACGCCCGTCGTCACCCGCGTCATGGAGAGCATGATGATCGAGGCCGCGCAGGCCCTGCGTGACATCTGCCGCACCTTCAAGGAAACGGGAGAGCCCATGGGCGGCCACCACCTGCCCGCCGGCGGCTACATGGGTGAGATGATCGTCCGCGCCCTCATTGAGGCCGATCTCATCGAGGAAGTCGAAGGGCAGGAGCGGGGCTTCATGCGCCGCTACAAGCCCACCAAAAACGGCGAAAAGACCTACGCCAAACTGGACAAGGAAAACGCCTTCTCCCGCCGCGCCACCTAACGCCCCTCCGTCATTCCCACCCAAGCAGGAACGCGGCGGACCGACAACACAAAAAACCAAAGTTAGATCGCGAACCGAGAAAAATATCGGGGCGCCCGGATTTGAACCGGGGACCTCCGCGTCCCGAACGCGGCGCGCTGCCGAACTGCGCTACGCCCCGACCGACAAACAAACCGCGGGCAGCCGAACCACCCGCTCGCTTAAGAGTATACGAGAAACCCGCTGCCTCTAGTGCCGCATCACGCCGCCGTGGCCGGCGGTTTGGTAAATATCGCGAACTGCGAGCCCGATATCGTCCGGTCAACCTTCAGTCGTGCGGAAGTAGGAGTCAACGTCTCGGGAATCCAGGGCATTGGCCGCCTCCGCCCCGAACAGGACCGTAGAAACGAATCGGTACGTGCGTCTCCACGCGGCGCCCATATGCCGTGACAGGGCGCCGGTTACGCCGCCCTCAGTCGACGTAGCCGCGGGCGCGGAGCGCATCGTTGACGTTGACATCGCCCACCCACACCTCTGCTTTCAGCCTGCCGAGACTGTCCGACTCCGTGGCCTCATAAAACACTATTGTATCCGCGATCAGCTCGGAGAGGTACGCCTCCGCCTGCCCGCGTCGGTCAGGATCGCTCGGCAGCGTCACGCCCGCCAGCACCAGCCGCTCCGCGTCCTCCATGTAGATCACGCCGCCCTCGATAACGTCCGCAACGCGGCCCCATCGGCGTGGAGGCGGATAATCGCCCGGGTTTGTACCCTCACCGGTCGCAGTCATGGGAATGTTATGCCATCACTACGTCGCAGGTGCGAAGAAGAAAATGAGGGTGAATAGGGTTAGGGCGCGGCCAATTAATGTACCGACAATCACCGCCGCGGCCGCGAGCGGCATGCTGCACGACAAGGACTCACGCGTCGCGATCATCATGGCCGTAGCAATCCAGATTGTGGCGGCCAGTGCGGCTGCGTTGCCGATCACAGGCACCGGAACAAGAATCATCAGTAGGGCGGGCGACGCCGTGAAGCCCACGCTCCGTAGGAACTGCAGGAACGTCCCACCGAGGAAGCCGGCCGCGGACGTGCCCGCAATCACAGACACGATCATGTACGAGAACAGGGCTGAAAGCGTCCATCCCAGACCCGTGAAGATGAATGAGGAGATGAACACGTTTGACGCCGTCCGGTCCACGTCCGAGTAAAGCGTTCCCAGCAACGCCGCCACGCCGTGAATGGTCGATACAAGAACGACGACGAACATGGCCTGCCGGATCGCCCCCGCGTCTCGCGCCAACTCGTCGTACAGCAGCGAATCACCCAGGGCAGAGCGAGCCATGCGGACATGAAGACTGTCAGGCGCGCCTAGCATCGTTCCTCATCCCTCCATCCCCCCTGCAAAACCGATAACGTACCTTAGAGTATAGGAACGGGGCCGAACGAGTCGCAGGAGGGCATCGCGCCGATGAGCACAAATGATGTTGAAGTGCTGCGTGGAGAGATCATCTCCATCGGCACTGAGATCCTGCTTGGCGCGTTGATAGACACCAACGCGAATTACCTCGCGTCCCAGCTCCCCGGCATCGGCGTCGGGAATTACCGCGTGACGACCGTCGGCGACAACCTCGATCGACTCGCCCGTGTCTTTGAAGAAGCGTGGAGCCGCTCGGACGTCGTCGTCGCCACCGGCGGCCTGGGCCCCACGGAGGATGATGTCACCCGCGAAGCCATCGCCCAATTTCTGGGTGAGGAACTGTATCCCGACCCCGCACTCGAAAAGGAGCTGCGTGAGTTCTTTGATCGACGCGGCATCGCCATGGCGGAGCGCAATCTCAAGCAGACGATGCTCATTCCGTCCGCCGAGGCCATTCCAAACCCGCGCGGCACCGCGCCCGGGTGGTGGGTGCAAAAGGACAAAAAAATCATCATCGTCATGCCGGGCGTCCCGCGTGAGATGTACGGCATGTGGGAGGAACAAGCCCTGCCGCGCCTGCGACTCCAGCTCATGGGCAACGACGCCGTCATCCACTCCCGCACCATCAAGACATTCGGCCTCAGCGAGGCGAGTGTTGATGAGCGGCTCGGCGAACTGCTCCACGGCCTGAACCCGACTATTGGCGTCTATGCAAAATCGGACGGCATCCATATCCGCCTCACCGCCCGCGCGTCCACAGAACTGGATGCGACGCAGCTCATCACACCCGTCGAAGACGATGTGCGAGACCGCCTCGCCGCCCACCTCTGGGGACAGGACGACGACACCCTCGAGGGCGTTATCCGGCGCGTCTACACCGAGCGCGGCCTGACCGTCGCCACCATGGAGTCCTGCACCGGCGGCAATCTCGCCAACATCCTCACGGACGCCCCCGGCGCGTCCGCCTACTTCCGCGCCTCCTACGTCACCTACACAAACGAAATGAAAGTAGCTATGGGCGTCCCCGCCGAGATTATCGAAAAGTACGGCGCGGTCTCCGGTGAATGTGCCATCGCCATGGCGGACGCCGCCCGCGAACGAAGCGGCGCGGACGTGGGTGTAGGTATCACCGGAGTTGCAGGTCCGGGCGAGCTTGAGGGCAAGCCCGTCGGCCTTGCCTACATCGGCATCTCTGACGAGAGCGGCCACAAGATGCGAGAAGGCCGCTACCCGGCCCAACGCCTCGACTTCAAACTCCGCGTCGCCCGCACCGCCATGTTCGAACTCCGCGGCTGGGCCCTCGCCCGAGACTGACCAATCGACCTCAGTACCAAGCGAACACGCCCATTCCCCTTGACCCCCCGTCTACAATGGGACGAACAAACGCGATGCGACAGATCGGCATTCTCACCAGCGGGGGAGACGCGTCCGGCATGAACGCGGCGATTCGAGCCGTCGTCCGTGCCGCCGCCTCTGTTGGCATCCGCAGCCTCGGCGTTCGCAACGGCTTTGACGGCCTCATGCGTGGTGATTTCCAGCGGCTCGGCCCCAAGTCCGTCGCCCACATCCTCCAGCGCGGCGGCACCATTCTCGGCACCGCTCGCGCCCCCGCCATCGAGACCGAAGACGGACGTTCCCGTGCCGCAGAACAGATGGCGGCGTCCGGGCTCGACGGGCTCGTCGTGATCGGAGGAGAGGGGACGCTGCGAGCCGGCCTCAAGCTCCACGAGGAGCAGGACTGCAAGATTGTCGCCATCCCCGCCACCATCGACAACGACATCCCCGGCGCGGACATGTGCATCGGCTTTGATACCGCAGTCAACGCCGCCGTTGAGGCGATGGATCGAATCCGTGACACCGCCGAATCGAGCGGCCGTATCTTCTTCGTCGAGGTTATGGGCCGCACGCGCGGCTTGATAGCTCTCTATGCCGGCCTCTCCGGCGGCGCGGACGCCATCGTCATCCCCGAAGAACATGAAGATGTCGATGTCCTGTGCCGCCGCCTTGTTGCGGCGCACCGCGGGGGCAAACGCAGTCTGCTCGTTGTCGTAGCGGAGGGAGAAGAGGCGGGCGGTGCGTTCTCAGTGGCAGATCAGGTGCAGCAGCGACTCAATGGCCGCCTGCAGGTGGATTACCGCGTGACGGTGCTCGGCCACGTGCAGCGGGGCGGCGTGCCGACGGCGGCAGACAGGATTCTGGGCACCGTGCTCGGTTCTGCCGCCGTGGACTGCCTCAATGATGGCCTTGATCACCACATGGTGAGCGAGGCGGGCAACAACCCCGTCTTCACCCCGCTTGAGGACGTTCTCTCAGCGACCAAGGAACTCCCGTCCGACTTGATGCACCTGCTCCACACCGTCGGCCAGTCATAGACTCAGCGGTCCCAAGAAGCCCTTTCCTCCCTGATGTAATCGTCAACGTCTTTAGCCGACTTGAATAGCAGGTGCCCCGGTGCCTCCGCCATGATGTCTGCGATTGAACGCTTCTTCGGTGCAGGCTCTTCTGAAGCCGGAGCAATCGTCACGTCGACATCCTCACCCGCAGTCAACTCCGGGCTCTCAATCTCAATCTTTCCGCCGGGCTGAACCCTTGCCCGGATATGCAACTCTCGAACCATTGCTATTCATCCTCCAACGACAATCTTAACCCAATTGCGCGAACGTGGGGCTGGCAGAGGCCCCCTCGGTATACGGGATCGTGAATGGATCACTACGAACAGGCGTATACTTATGTTCTTGGTACGAACCCGCAAGACACGTTATCTATCTCGTTAGGCAACAGGACACTTTCTAATGGCATCTCAGGCAGGGCAGAGGCCGGGAGGCGGCCCGCCCGGTGGATGGGGCGATAACGCCGCCCAGGCAAAGACCGGCGGCCCGTTCCGCGCATTCGGCTCACGGAGCTACAGGTATTACTGGATTGGCTCCATCCTCTCCATCACCTCGTTCTTCATGCTCATCATCGCGCGGGGATGGCTGACATTTGATCTCACAGACTCTGAACTGTGGGTGACGGTTATCAGCGCAGCGTCGCTCCTTCCCGCGCTCCCCCTCTCCGTATTTGGTGGCGTCATTGCTGATCGATTCAACCGCAAGCACATCCTGATCGCCAGCGATGTCTCCAACTTCCTTACCCATATCACGCTGGCCCTGCTTGTCCTGACCGGCCTCATCAACGAGTGGCATCTGCTTGTGCTTTCACTCTTGCACGGCACGATGTTCGCGCTCTCCTCGCCCGCGCGATTCTCCATGGTGCCGAGCCTCGTGCCGCCACAGCACATCGCGAATGCCACGGCGCTGTCATCCATCATGTTCAGCGGTGGCGCGCTGATTGGGCCGGTCACCGCCGGATTCCTGCTGGACGTTGATCCGTCGCTCGCGTTCTTTGCGGGAGCCGCGCTTGTGGGCGTGTCCGTGCCGCTTTTCATGCTGATCAGGCTTTCTGCGGCGCCGGCCTGGGGGCAAGGACAGCCCCAGGGCGGCGTGGTCGAGAACATCATGGAAGGGCTGCGGCATATACGACACAGCCCCATCCTGCTTGGGCTCATCCTGCTTGGCATGATTGCCACGTTCTTCGGAATGCCCTATCAGGCGCTGCTGCCGGTCTTTGCCGAAGAAGTGTTGGAGGCGGGGCCGGCCGGCCTTGGCTACCTGGGAATGGCGGGCGGCATCGGCGGAACCGTCGGCTCGCTCATCATTGCCACCTTCAGTTCCGTCAATCAACTCAAGATGTGGCTGTCCATCGGCGCGATCGGCGTTGGGCTGATGATAGCCGCATTCTCGCAGGCGACGGCCTTTGCGGAATTCCTCGGACTGGATCTGTCAGGCCCAACATCGGGAGCGTTCATCATCGCGCTATTCTTCGCGGCGATAGCAGGCTGGTTCTTCCAGCTTGTCATGACGGGGAATTTCTCACTGGTGCAGGTTTTGACGCCTGACCACCTGCGCGGGCGCGTCATGAGCGTGCGCCTGATCGTGTTCGGATTTCAGCCCTTCGCCCTGCTCATCACCGGCGTCATTGCGGAAATTTACGGCGCCCCGCTTGCCGTCACGCTGACGGGCCTTGGCGCATTCTTCTGCTCCATCGTCCTGCTCATATTCTTCCCCCAACTGCGCACACGCGGGACAGAGACCGTGCAGGGCGCCGGCGGCTGGGGCGGCCCGCCCAATGGCGTCGCCGATGGACACGATGGGCCACCCATAGATGGACAAGCCCAGGACGGGCGGCCTCCCGCCGTTGTCGCCGAACGCCCCGCCGGGCCACCCTCTACGGACTAGTCGATACTCGCCGTCCTTATCCACCCGTCGCCGATGACGTCGGCTGCGGCGGCACAATCGACTGACCGCGCACACGCACGATCCCCGGCCTGGGCAGGACGAGGTAGACCAGGATTAGGCCGATGGCGCTGAACGCGCCGAACATCAGGAACCCGTTTTGCATCCCGCCCAGGCTGTTGTCCGCAAACGTGGCGACAGTTGGCGAGACCGAAACGGCTAGCGCGGTGACCGTCCACAGGATGCCCTGCAGCACGCCAAAAGCGCGCCGGCCCAGGTAGGTTGCCAGCAGCGCTGCCTGTAGGACGGTGATCATGCCGAAGCCGGGCGAGAACGCGAGCAGGAAGATGACGAGATACCAGTTCTGGTCCGGGTTGCTCAGGGCAAACGCCGATATGCCGACTGCTTGCAGAACGAATGCGAGAACCGCCGCCCGCCGCGGGTCCGTCGCGTCCGCCATCCAACCGGCGAGTACCCGCCCCACAACGGTGATGACGGCCATGGCGCCGACAGCAAAAGCCGCGTCAGTCCTTGAATAACCGGCTGCCTCCATGAAGGGCGACTGATGAACGGTAAGAGCGCCGATGCACCAGAAGGCCAGGAAGAAGAGGGTGCCGAGGAACCAGAACACGGGAGCGCGCAAAGCCTGCGTGAACGTGAGGCCGTACACGGGCTCCGGGAGCTCGGTGACACCGCTCGCAGCCGCCGTCGGCGGGTCGCCGTCCGGACGCATTCCGTAGTTCTCGGGCGCGCCTCGCAGAACGATTGCCATCAAGGGGACCAATACGGCGATGATGGCTGCCATGAGGAGAAACGTGTTTCGCCAACCGACCTGCTCAATGACGAATAGAGTCGGGATTGTCAGGAAGCCGCCAAGCCCCAGGCCCGCCATGCAAATGCCTAGCGCCCGGCCCCGCATCCGGAAGAACCAGTTGACCACGGACGGTATGGCCGCGGAAAAGAAGACGATCGGGCCGAAGCCCGCGAGGGTGAATCCGATGTACAGATGCCACGGCTCCGTCATCAGTCCCATGATGGCGAATCCGATCCCGCCGAGCGCCAGTCCTCCGCCCGCGACCATCTTCGGCCCGCGCCGGTCGAAAATAGCGCCCAGAACAGGCGACATGATTGCCGAATTCATGCTCGCCGCAAAGAAGGCGCCGTTGATGGCGTTGCCAACCTCCGGCAGCTCCTCACGGATAGGCGTCACGAATAGCGTGAAGTCGTAGAAAAAGAACGCGCTGTAAAGGGTGGCGAGAGTGAGGGAACTCGCCACAATCCACCAGCCGTAAAAGACCGTCCTTGGCAAGGGCACATGAAATCCGCTGAGTTGTTGCATTCATGTAAAGCCTAGCATCCTGCCCACCATCACGAACGACGCATATATAGCAGGCGTACCATAGTTAAATGTCTCTTCTGAACGGAGCATCTCCGCAGGGCGGAAACATAACACGAAAGAAGCCGCGCATCTTCTACGGCTGGTGGATCGTCATCGCCGCCGTTCTCTTGAACATCGTCTTCGGCGGAATCCTCTTCTACGGCTTCACGCTCGTCATCGATCCGATCACCGAGGAAATGAACTGGACCAAGACCCAGGTCACTGCCTCCTATCTCTTCATGGGTGTGCTTATCGGGGTCCTGGCCCCGTTCCTTGGCTGGTCGTTTGACAAGGTTGGTCCGAGGCCGCTCCTCGCCTTTGGCCTGTCCGGCCTCGGCATCAGCCTCATCATGCTTCACTCCATCGAGAGCCTGATCATGTTCTACGTGTGGTTCTCACTGGCCAACGCCAGTTCCGTCGGCATGTGGATGGCCGTCGGCCCCGCCGTTGCCAACTGGTTCGTGCGAATGCGTGGCCGCGCCCTCGGCTTCTACTCCCTCGGATTCGCATTCGCGGGTTTCATGGCTCCTCCGTTCCTGTGGCTCGTCGATGGTGTCGACTACGGATGGCTCGTCTTTGCCGGTGTCGGTTGGCGGGACGCTTTCCTTGTCGCCGGCGTCGTGTTCCTCATCATGATGCCCATCGCGGTGCTCATCATCCGGCATCGACCTGAGGACATGGGCCTGTACCCGGACGGCGCGGACGAGCCGCCGCCCGAGGCCGCCATGTCATCCGGCGCCGCCATTTCCGAAGACGTTGAGATCAATGCCACCGCGTGGCAGGCGCTCAGAACATGGGCATTCTGGCTGCTTGCCGTCGCATCGATGTTTGGTTTCCTGACGATTGCCACCCTGCAGGTTCACTGGGTGCCGTATCTCGGCAGCGCCGGATTCTCACGAGAAACGGCGGCGTTGTACCTCACTCTCCTGCCTCTCAGCACGGTCATGGGCAGGCTCACATTCGGATTCCTGGCCGACTGGATGGATAAGCGCCGCGTGACGGCCCTCGCATTCGGCGTCCAGGCCTGCGCCGTCTTCACGCTCGCATGGGTTGACGAGTCTCGTGGATGGACTGTCCTCGTCTTTCTCATCTTCTGGGGTTTCGGCTTTGGCGGCACGGTTGTCACGCGCATGGCATTGCAGGGCTTCCTCTTTGGACGCAACTCCTTTGGCGCCCTGCAGGGAGCGCTCTCCATGACCAGCGAGGCCGGCTTCGCACTGGCGCCCTTCCTTGCCAGCATCGCCTTTGAGGGCCTGGGCACCTATCGCCCTGCCTTCCTCGCCTTCGCCTTCCTCTGCTTCATGTCCGTCCCCCTCACTCTACTGATTCGCCGCCCCGGCCTCGCCGCAAGAGGTTTCGCACCCGCAACCCCTGCCCCTACCGAAACAGCCGACGAACCGGCCACGCCCGCCAAAGAACCCGCCCCCCGTTCACCCTGAGCCTGTCGAAGGGTGACCCCCAATCCTCGTAGTGCGGGCAATAGGGGGCGTACCATTAACGAATGGCAAACCCCAATGGTGTCCCCCCACCCACTGGCTACATAACGCGCAAGAAGCCGCGAATCTTCTACGGCTGGTGGATCGTCATCGCCGCCGTCATCCTGAACATCCTGCAGGGCGGCATCCTCTTCTACGGTTTCACCCTTGTCCTGGACCCCGTGACGGACGAAATGGGATGGACCAAGACCGAACTGACCATCGCCTATCCCATCATGGGCGTTCTCATAGGCATATTTTCGCCGTTCCTGGGCGGATTATTCGACCGCATCGGCCCTCGCCCCCTGATCGGCGGCGGCATGGCCATCGTCGCCGCGAGCATGATTATGCTCCACTATGTTCAGAGCCTCCCCATGTTCTACCTGTGGTTCTCACTGCTGAACCTCGGCTCCATGGGAATCTGGCTTGCCGTCGGGCCCACGGTGGCCAACTGGTTCGTCCGCGCGAGAGGCCGCGCGCTCGGCACCTATTCGCTGGGATTCGCGCTGGCCGGGCTCCTTGCCCCGCCCCTGTACTGGCTGATCGACGGCGGAATTGTCCTCGGGTTTGAATTCGATGGCCTGGGGTGGCGGGACGCCTTCTTCGTTCTCGGCGTCATGTTCCTGTGCCTAATACCAATCACTCTTCTCATCTTTCGCCATCGGCCCGAGAACATGGGCCTGTATCCCGATGGCGCCGACTATCCGCCGCTGGAGGTCAGTCCCGGCGCGGAGATGTCAGACGACGCAGAGATGACCACGACGGCCCTGCAGGCGCTGCGTACCCAAGCCTTCTGGTTGATGGCGATCTGTTCAGGCCTGACATTCCTGACGATTGCCACCTTGACCGTGCACTGGGTGCCCTACATGGGCAGCATCGGCATCGAGCGCGAGGCCGCGGCATTCTTCCTGCCCTTGCTGCCGCTTGGAACAATGCTTGGTCGAATCACCTTCGGATTCCTCGCTGATATGTACAACAAGAAGCGCATCACGGCGCTTGCGTTCTGCGTGCAGGCGGCGGCCGTGCTCATGCTCTCCCAGGTCGACGCCGTGCGTGAGTGGACGCTCTTCGTCTTCCTCGTGTTGTGGGGGTTCGGATTCGGAGGGACGATCGTCGCGCGGATGGCGCTTCAGGGGTATCTCTTTGGCCGCAACTCCTTCGGCGCTCTGGCGGGCATGCTGTCAATGACCACTGAGGCAGGCTTTGCCTTGTCGCCGCTCATCGCCAGCATCGTGTTTGAAGAACTGGGAACATATCGCCCGCTGTTCATTGGGTTCGCGCTGTTGGCCTTCCTTGCCGCGCCACTGACGATGCTCATCCGCCGCCCCACACCCCAATTCGCCGCCGGACACGCCACCCCTCAGCCCACTGAAAGTGAACCTGAACCCACCGACGAGGCCGTTCCCCCAGTCCGTTCGTCCTGAGCCTAACCTTCGTCACCCTGAGCCTGTCGAAGGGCCCATCCACCACCCGTCATTCCGCCCCACCACCCGTCATTCCCGCGAAAGCGGGAATCTGAATCGCATTGTGCAGCCAACCCCATCCACACGCCTGTCATTCTGAGCGCAGCGAAGCGGAGTCGAAGAATCCAAAGACTTGCCCCCGCCGCCCCACACCCCAATTCGCCACCGGGCACGTGACAGCCCGGTCCGCCGCCGACTAGCCGGAAACCCCCACGCCCGTCCCAACACATCGGCCCGACATGTCATCCAAAGGTAAACCGTAGCGATGCCAAAATCACGCCTAAGATCAGTAGTGGGCCTATTACGGTCCAAGTGTATGCGCATAACAAGGGATCAATGATGTAGTTGGGGATCCGATTCGAATCGCTAGCCAGATACTCCCACTGTGAGGAATCACCTCCAAATACCCGTATGCGCATTCGGTTCCAAACCCAGATATTGACGCCAAAGAATGCAGCAGGGAAGAGTAGCACAGGGAAGAACTGGAATAGCCCCTGCCCACCTCCTCCAGACATAGCAGCGCCCGCAAAGAGAGTCACACCCAAAACGAGCACGATCACGGAGAAGACCAATATGGAAGTGAATCCCCATATCACAACTATCGTCTGCAGAATCCTTTCTATCAATCTAGGAGAGTGATGCCACTCTAGGTTCCTTGCCATAAGCCAAACCCAGGGTAGAAAAAACAACGTAGACAGGACCGCACTTTCCCAGGCGGCCCGCAATGCGCCTCTCTTCTGCATGGTTGCATGCACCGCACCCACAATAGCCGCAATGGGTGTGACTGCAAGACCAATGATCGCAAGTATGAGCAATGGCGATACAATGATTGACGGTATCGCTATGAAGAGCAATAAATCAGTCATCTTGGTCAGAGATATTCAACACGATGACTTGATTAAGAGCAAGCACGAACTGCCGACGACAAGGAACCTGCCCCCGCCACCGCCCGCGAAGCCCCCTAGTAGTGGTCCTCGTAGTGATCGTTGGCTAATGACCGCGTGTGGCGGCGCGTGTCGTAGACATACCGCTGCGGGTCGTCCGGCCCGGACGCCAAGAGCATAAGAACCACCGCCGGCATCGCTGACGTAACTTCCGTTGAGTGGATATCCATCTCAGGCGGCAGGATTGCCGTGACGTCGCCCGGCTTGAGCCGCCGCCGCGTCGTGCGCTTGATGACGGAGCCGTCGTCCGCCTTTTCCGGGTCCGGAACATAGGACACCTCCCGCGCCGCCCCCTGGTAGATGCCCGCCAGCCCCCAGCGCGACCCGTGGTCGTGAATGGGAGTCTTGTGCTTGGGCGGTATCACGGAAACCAGCAGGCTCAACGAGCGGTCCGCCGAACGGAAGAGAATCCACCGGCTGACCTCATTCGAGGGCGTCTCCCGGTACTCGTCCGGCAGAAAATTCTCCATCAACAGGTGCCGGAAGGGGTCGAGCGTCCTCCGGATCAGGTCCACGGGATCCGCCACGCTCACGGCGACGCCCCCCAGTTGCCCAAGGAATGTCCCCAAAGCGGGATGGTCGACGCGTAGATCAGAAGTCACGTTACGAACCGGCCTCGATAACTACACCTCGCGGAATTCACCCTCTACCGTCTCCGAATCATCGGCTGATGCCCCGTCGCTCGCGCCGTTAGTGTTGTCCGCGCCCTGTTGCGCGTACATGGACTGCCCGATTTCCTGCACGAGTCTGCTCAACTCCTCTGTCAGTGTACGCAGTTGCTCCGCAGGAGCATTCTGTTCAAGCGCCTGCCGGACCTCCGTCACCTTGGCCTGCACGCGGTCTCGCACATCGTCCGTGATGTGTTCCTTGTGCTCCTCCAGCAGGCGTTCTGCGGCGTAGGCTGCGGAGTCCGCTGTGTTGCGGATCTCTACTTCCTCACGGCGCTGCGCGTCTTCCGCCGCGTGCGCCTCCGCGTCCTTCGTCATCTGCTCGATCTCATCGCTGCTGAGGCCGCTCCCGGCCTGGATGACGATCTTCTGCTCGCGGTTCGTCGCCTGGTCCTTGGCGTTCACGTTCAGGATGCCGTTCGCGTCGATGTCGAACGTCACCTCGATCTGCGGCATCCCGCGCGGCGCGGGTGGAATCCCGTCCAGCATGAACCGACCGAGCGACTTGTCATCGCTGGCCATGCTGCGCTCGCCCTGCAACACGTGGATCTCCACACTGGTCTGGCCGTCCGCCGCCGTTGAGAATGTCTGGCTCTTGGACGTCGGGATCGTTGTGTTGCGCGGGATGATGGGCGTCGCAACGCCGCCCAGCGTCTCGATGCCGAGCGAGAGCGGAGTCACGTCCAGCAACAGAAGGTCCTGCACGTCGCCCGTCAGCACGCCGGCCTGGATTGCCGCGCCCACTGCGACGGCCTCATCAGGGTTCACTGACCGGTTGGGTTCCTTCTGAAAGATTTGGGTGACCTTCTCCTGGATCGCCGGCATCCGCGTCTGGCCGCCGACAAGAATCACCTCGTTTACTTGCCCTGCGGACAGTCCGGCGTCCTCCAGCGCTTGGCGGCACGGTCCGGCTGTCCGCTCAACCAACGCTGCAGTCAGGGACTCCAGCTGTGCTCGTGTCAGCGTCATGGCTAGGTGCTTGGGGCCGGACGCGTCCGCCGTGATGAACGGCAGGTTCAGTTCCGTCTGCGTGACCGTGGACAGCTCCAGCTTGCCGCGCTCCGCCGCCTCCCGGAGACGCTGCATCGCGCTCCGATCCGACCGCAGATCGATGCCCTCCTGCTTGCGGAACTCCTCGATCATCCAATCAACGACGGCATTGTCAAAATCGTCGCCGCCTAGGTGCGTGTCGCCCGCCGTCGAGCGGACGTGGAACGTCCCCTCTCCGATTTCGAGGATGGAGATGTCGAACGTCCCGCCGCCGAGGTCGAAGACGGCGATGATCTCCTCGCCCTTCTTGTCCAGCCCATAGGCCAATGAGGACGCCGTGGGCTCATTGATGATGCGCAGGACGTTGAGACCCGCGATGGTGCCCGCGTCCTTGGTCGCCTGCCGCTGGCTGTCGTTGAAGTACGCCGGAACGGTGATGACCGCGTCCGTGACGGTCTCCCCCAGGTACGTTTCCGCGTCCGCCTTGAGCTTCTGCAGGATCATCGCCGAGATTTCCTGCGGGCTGTACTGGTTGTCGCCCATGGTGACGCGCACGTCCCCGTTCGGCGCGGCCGCCACGGGGTAGGGCACCAGCTTGGTGTCCTGCTGCACGTCCGTCTCGTTGTGCTTGCGGCCGATGAACCGCTTGACGCTGAATATCGTCTGATCGGGGTTCGTCACTGCCTGTCGCTTGGCGACTAAGCCCACCAGCCGCTCACCGGTCTTGTTCAGAGCGACGACCGACGGTGTCAGTCGATTCCCCTCCGGCGTCGGGATCACCGTCCCCTCGCCGCCCTCCATGACCGCGACAACGCTGTTCGTCGTTCCTAGGTCGATTCCGATTGCCCGTGCCATTCTTTGCGTGTCTCCTTATGTGGTTTCTGTCTTGTCGCTATTACTCGTCAGTCGTCGTGTTGTCAGTATCAGATTCGTCGTTGCTTTCGCGGGAGGCCGAACCGTCTCCCACTTGCACAAGCGCCGGCCTCAAAACGCGGTCATGGAGCATGTACCCCTTCTGGAGCACCTCCACGATGCGCCCCTCCGGCCCGGGCACGCGTGAGATCGCCTCATGCAGATTCGGATCGAAGGCCGCGCCTGCTGTCTCGATCTCAGTAACCCCGCTTGATTCGAGCGCTCCCTGCAGCTTCCTGTAGATGAGCAGAATCCCCTCAACCCACGTCATTCGCAGCAACGAGTCCGGGATGGAACCGAATGCCCGCTCCAGGTCGTCCACGCTCGAAAGCAGCTGCGTCAGCACTGGTGCAGCCGCGTATTGCAGTTCCGCCGAATGCCGCTCCCCGGCGCGCCGCGAGAAATCAACGGCGTCCGAATACGCCCGGTGATACCTGTCCTTCTCCGCTATCGCCTCATCGAGCTGCGCCTGGAGCGATTCGAGAACGGACTGCTCATCGCCGCCGTCCTCCGCATCCGGTTCCGCGACTCCCGAAGCGTCGTCTTTCTTTTCGTCAACCATGCCCTAAACGTACTCCCTGTTCTGATAGACCGTGTCGAGCGTTCCCACCATGTTCGACAACAACTCTCCCAGGTACCGAACAGCCGGAATAGCCGCCGCGTAATCCATCCGTGTTGGCCCCAGCGCCACAACGGCCCCGCGCTCGCCACTCGATTCCGTCGGGCCGTACGTCGACATGATTGCCGCGTATGGATGCAGGAACGGCTCATCGTGCTCACTGCCGATGACGACCCGCAGACCTGTTGACGGCAGATCGTCTGTGTGGAGCGCGGGCGCAAGCCGGCCGCTCTCCACGGCGTCCAGCAACTCGCGCACCATGTCGATGCGGTCGATGAGTTCCGGCTGGTTCACAACCTGGCTGATTCCGTACACCACGGGTTCGTCCATCCCGTGTTCAGTTCGGCCCGGCAGCGGCGTCACGATAGCGAGTGCCTCGGAAAGCCGCGCCAGCGTCGCCGCCGCGAGGCGCGCCCACAGGAAAACGTCCTCCGACTCAACCTGGTGAAACTGGTGGCGAATCGTTTGCTGGCGGTTGGCAGGTACCTCCGATGACTCCAGGAGGACCTCAACGTAGTACCGATAGGCCCGCCCTGTGGGCGTTGCCCCCGCGGACGAGTGTGTGCGCTGTACATAGCCCTCGGACTCAAGCTCCGCGAACGTGTTCCGCACCGTCGCCGAACTCATGCCGAGGTCATGCTGCTCCACCAGCCCGCCCGAACTCACCGGCGCCGCCGTGGCGATGTACTGCTCCACCAGTAGCCGTAGTAACTCCGATTGCCGCTCTGCAAGCTCTTGTGTCATCCTTTTCACCGCTAAATCGTGATTTAATTCACTTGACACCGGACGGGCGGCTGACCGCCGTTTTCGTGTTCGCCAGGCGCCTCAAACCCCCGTTAGCAGTCTCAGCCTATGACTGCTAATTCCCGTTTAGCCTACTCACGCGCGCTACCCATGTCAAGCCAATCCATCTCCTCGTTGACCCCCAATCGGCGTCGTTGCTAGAGTGGTACAGGCATCAGAGTGCTGTTGCCTTAGGTTGACCGAAAGGTCGTAGCGCGGGAATTGGTGGCACATTGGATATAACCTATCTCGGCGGATCAGGTTTTCAGCTTCGTGGTCGAGACGCATCTCTTTTTGTCGACCCGACAGCCTCCCCGGATCGCCGCGCCAATGCGCGCGCCATCCTGATGAGCGGCTACGGCGCAGAACCTGCCGTTGAGGTGGGCGACGCCCGCGTTATCAGCCGACCTGGCGAATACGAGGTCTCCGGCATCCTGATTCGCGCCATCCGAACCAGCAGGGCCTCAACGGATGACGTCTCCAATCTTGGCGGCATGGCCTACGCGGTCTCCATCGATGGTGTCGACATCTGCCATCTCGGTCATCTGAGCCGCGTGCTCACCACCGCAGAAGTCTCGGAACTCGGCGAGGCTGACGTTGTCCTGCTGCCGGTGGGCGGCGAGGGGACCCTTGCTCCCAATCTTGCCGCGCAGGTCGCCACGCAACTTGGCCCTAAGATCATTATTCCGATGCTTTGGCAAGGCGAAGTCGAGCGTTCGGTTACGGAAGCCGCTTCGGCTCCGCCAACGCAGGACGAAACTGAAGATGGGGAGGCTGACGCTGAGGAAGCCGCCCCGCCCCCCGTTGAGACCGTCAACGTCCCGTCTCTCGAGCCGTTCCTCCGGGAACTGGGCATCCGTTCCCTCACTCCACATGAGCGGCTCTCAGTCACACCCACCAACCAGCCCCCAACCCAACAGGTCAGCTTGCTCTTGCCCCGCTCCTGATTAGTCGATCCGCCGCTCCACGTGAACCGTCACGATATCAAGCCCGTAGTACTTGCTGTGCCGGACGGATGCCGCGTAGTGCCGCAAAAGACGATAGGACAGCTCATTCTCGTCCGTAATCTCGGGTGATTCTCCGAGGAGCGCGAGTCGATCCTCGAGGTTACCCTCTGCGGGCCCGGACACGAATTCCAGCTCGGCCGAAGTGCCTATGCGTCTGACGGACACCACCGTTCTCCTGCCTTCGTCAGGCTGTGCCCCGTCTTCTGCAACAAGTCCGGAAAGCGCTTCCTCACCCACCAGGGTCAGGCGGCTCGCGGCGTCGTCCGACCACTTGGATTTGTGAGCAAACTCCTCCAGAAAGTCCCGTAACTGTGAGAACCCAGCCGTTCCACCCTCCAGGCGAAGACGCTTCCGTCGTTGAGAGGTCAACTCAAGGAACATGACCATGATGAGCGCCACAATCGCTCCGCCCGTCATGCCGTTCTCAAGAAGGAGACTCATGAAACCGTCTCCCATTGATTCGCCGAAAATTTGCGTGTTTGTAAAGCCCACGCCCGCCCAGAATGACAGTCCGATAATGGCCGCTTTCCGATGATCCACACCATCATTGATGACAATCTTCATCCCCTGCACAAACAGCAGGCCAATGAGTACAGTCATGTATGCGCCAGCCACCGGCGACGGTATCGCCACCAGGATTGCCGATACCTTTGGGAAAAACGCAAACAGGATGAATGTAAGGCCAATCACTACGCCAACGCGTCGAGCTCCGACGCCTGTGATTTCCACCATCGCGACACTGCTGGAATACGTCGTGTTCGGTACCGTGCCGGAGAGCCCCGACAGGAGATTTCCCACGCCGTCCGCGTTGATTGCCCCTTGAGCCACACGGAAATCCGGCGCAGGCGGGTTTCTGCGTGACACCCGTTGAATCGCCACGCCGTCACCCAACGTTTCTATCGCCCCAACTGCTGTGACCATGGCGAAGGCGGGCAGCAGTGCCCAGAATTCCGCTCCGATGTTCAGCGACAACCCCGGCCACTCCTGGATCGGCGCGCCAATCCAGGCCGCCTCTGTGATGATGCTCGTGTCATATAGCCCGAACACCGCTGCCGTCGCCGTTCCCGCCGCAATACCTATGACAGGCGACCACAATCGCAGTGAGGGCGGCGCTCTGAGAACGAGTCCGACGGTAATCGCCAGCGTCACGCCGGCGGCCACCATGGCCCCCTCGACGGGCTGCCCGGGTTCCACAGCGTCCAGCAGGCTGAAAGCGATGGGCATCACCGTCGCGGCAATGAGCATGATGACCGTGCCGGTCACGACGGGGGTGAAAATCCGCCTCGTCAGGGACAGCTTCATGCCGATCAGGAATTGCATGATGGACGATGCCACAATCAGCGTGGCCATCAGTGCCGGCCCGCCGTTTACAAGCGCGGCAACGCATGCGGCCAAAAATGCCCCGGATGTTCCCATGATCAGAATGTGACCGGAACCGAAGCGCCACAGGCGAACTGCCTGCAGGATTGTCGTGGATCCGCTTACCAGAAGCGCCGCGAAGACTGCCCAGGAAATGTAGGACTGTGGCTGCTCCGCAACGCGCATCACAATGACGACACCCAGGACAATGGCGCCAACGATAATCATTGCGCCCTGCACGCCGGCCCCCACGGTCATCAGCAGGGGTGGATGCTCGTCAGGCTCGAACCGTACGTGTTGGTTGATTTGGGACATTTCTTGGGCTGATCCCCGGTTTTTCCGAAATGAGAACGGGGGCGAATTCTCGCCCCCGTCTTTCGTCTGGGTTATTGCTGAGCTTTGCCTGTCCTACGCCGGGTCCGTGATCGGCTCCGTGTAAATCTGCTTCAGATCGCGCTTCAGAACCTTGCCCAGCGGATTGCGGGGGAGAGGCTCCGTGGAGAACACCACGTGCTCCGGCCTCTTGAAGCTCGCCAACCGCTGGCGCGAGTATTCGATGAGCTCATCCTGCGTTGCCGCCTGCCCGGACTTGAGCACAACGACAGCGCGAACACGCTCGCCCCACTGTTCGTCCGGGATGCCGATGATTGCCGCCTCATCGACGGCGGGATGAGACATCAACGTCTGCTCCACCTCTTCAGGGGAAATCATCTCGCCGGCGCGCTTGATAAAGTCCTTCGCGCGGCCGGTCAGGAAGATGTAACCCTCATCGTCCTGGTAGCCGAGGTCGCCTGTGAACAGCCACCCGTTCTTGATGGTCTCCGCCGTCACGTCGTCCTGCTGCCAATAGCCCTTCATGAGCTGCGGACCGCTGGCGATGATCTCGCCCTGCTCGTTGGTGGGGACGTCGTTACCGTCCTCATCTACGATGCGAATATCGACGCCGGGAAGCGGCTTGCCGATGGAGCTCAGGCGCTCGAACTTCTTCTCGCGCTCCTCCTCCGACAGCCCCTTCACGTTGTGGTCTTCGGGCATCAGCGCAGTGATCGTCGCCGAGGCCTCGGTCTGCCCGAACGCATTGATGAACTGCGTGTCCTCCATCTCCATGATGGCGCGCTTGATGACCTCCTTGGGCATCGGCGCTGCGCCGTACGTCAGCACCGCGAGGCTGGAGAGGTCGTAGTTGGGGCGCGCTTCATGGTCGAGCAGCATCTTGAGCATTGTGGGCACCATCATGGCGCGCGAGACCTGCTCATCCTGAACGAGCTTCATCCATGACTCCGCCTCAAACTGCCGCTGGATGACCAGCGTGCGGAAGCCCCAGACCGCGGAGATCACGGCCTGCATTCCCGCCACGTGGTACAGAGGCACAGTGAGGATGTTCTTCTCGATCTCGTCAGGATCGAGCTGCGAGACATTGTTCAGGCTGTAGCTGCTGACACTGCCGAACGTGAGCATCACGCCCTTGGGCAGGCCGGTCGTGCCTGCCGTAAACATCAGGATCGTCGTGTCCTCATCATCAACGACGGCCACGTCAAACTCGGTTGACTGATCCGCGATGACGTCCTCGTACGCCTCCCAGCCGTCGCCCGTTCCCTCAAGCGAAACGTAGTGTTCCACCGTGTTCAGCGAGGGCCGAAGCTCATCCACCATGCCCAGATAACGTGAGCCCGCAATAACTACCTTGGACTCGGAGGCGTTGACCATGTGTCGAATCTCTTCGGCGCGGCCGCGGAAGCTCAGCGGTACAAAGATCGCTCCGATCTTTGCGCTGGCAAAATAGGTCTCGATGACCTCGTTGCAGTTGACCTGCATGATGCCCACGCGGTCGCCTTGCGAGACGCCCCATGATGCCAGCCGGTTCGCCAACTGGTTCACCCGCTGATCCAGTTCACTGTATGTGTATCGCTTGTCTTCGAAAACGATGGCCTCTTTATCCGGTGAGACCAGGTTCGCGATTGTCAGAAACTCAGCAGTGTTCATCCGTGAAATCCCCTCCCCATCATTCCCACGAAACCTCCGTCATCCCCGTGAAAGCGAGGACCGGAACTCCCTCAAAAATGCCCCACCACAATGGCGAGTGTAGCTAGCAGATACTAGCAGAGCGCCGCCCCAATGTCACCAGTTTTAACTGTGATGCAGAACCCGGATGTTACCTCAGGCGCCGGTCGGCGTCGTATCCGGCCCAACGGGTTGGCCGAGCACGCATTCCGGAGCTGCGAACAGCAGGTTGAACAACGCTTCTTCAGATGTTTCTTCGTCGGTCAGCATGGCCAGGAAAGCTTCCTCGCCGCCAAGCTGTTCCTCAAGACATTGCAGTTCTGATGGCGAAGGGAGTTCAACTCCCTGCATGGCGGCAAATGCCGCTGCTTCCTCATCAGTCAGGCAAAGCTGCATCTGAATTGCGCCTGCGAACAGTGCTCCCGGATTCTCCGGTGCCGGGCCCATGCCCAGAATGCTCGGATTCTCAGTCCCGATGTCCGTAATGCACCTGCGGGTCTCCGGGCTGAGGCCGCCGGCCTCAGCGGATATGAACGCGACGGTAAGCCCAATGCTGTTCTCGATGGAGAGGCAGTGAATCGGGAAATCCGTAGCCCCTCCGGGGAGTGACTGAAGCGGAACGTTGAGCATCGTGTCAACGGCCTCGGAGCCAAAGGTGCTTCGAATGCAGTCGACCTCGTCAGGCGAGAGCGCGGCAAGCAGGTTGCCGACCGTTGTTGCTTCGGTAAACACGAGTTCATTGATATCGATAGGGACGAAGGTTGGTATAGGCGTTGGAGGGACAGGAGTCGGGGTGTGTGTTGGTGTCGTCGTCGGCTCGGGTGTTGGAGTTGGGGTCGGCTCCCCTTCACACGCCGCAGCGAACAACAGAATGGCCGCGACAAAGACAATTCCTATAGCGCTGATTACCAGATTTCTACTCTTCACGTATAAGACCTTTCCTGCCCCCTGATATGTAAGGGACATGTAACCAGTCTAAGGTGAGCCTAAAGCCCACGCCGTGAGAGCAGGAATCTAAAGAGCCGCCGCCAGCGCCGCCTCTATCCGCAAACCCTCTGCCAACGTAATGTCCGCTCCCCGCCGCAGTGCCGCCTTCGCCGCCGCACGTGCCTCGCGAGGCAGCCGCCGTGTCTCTGCTAACAACGCATCTGCCTCTTCTGCCAGGCGCTCCGCGGGAACTATTTGGTGCACTACTCCCATGCGCAGCGCCTCTTCCGCATCAAACCAACGGCTCGTCAGCAGAAGATCCAGTGCCTGTGCTCGTCCAATCACACGTGGCAGGGATTGACTTCCCGTCGCGAAGGGAATCATCCCTAGTGCCACCTCCGGCAGGCGGAATCGCGTGTTGTCAGCGGCGATCCGAAAATCGCAGCACAGCGTCATCTCCAGCCCGGAACCGATGGAGAACCCGTGCATCGCCGCCACTGTTGGCACGGGCAGGGACCGCAGCAGCGACCACACGTCGCGCAGATACCGTGCCTCGCGAGCAATCACTCTCGACGGCGCGCTGCCGAACTCCGTCAGGTCCGCGCCGGAGCAGAATGCCCGCTCACCCGCGCCGGTGATCAGCACCGCATCCAGATCAGGATTCGCGTGAAGCTTGGTCAGGATAGCGAACAGGTCATCCCGCATCTGCACGTTGAAGGCATTCAGCTGCCCGGGACGATTCAACACGATGTGCGCCAGACCGGAATCATTCACCTCGCACAGCGCCGCAGCTTCGTTTTCTTGGGCCACGCCGCAGTTCCTACCTCAGAAACGGAATCGCCAGGATATACCCCGGCGGGTCGCCCCGACTGGCGCGCACCGCGGCAACTATCGTCCAGATGATCCAAACGATGCCCAGAATGAGCATCAGGAACAACGAAACACCCAACAGCGCAAGCGTTTCCCAGAATCCTGCGACGATTTCCTGCTCTATGTCGGCAATAGTCCCGATGACGAAGAACGGGATCATCAGCGCGATCAGGATGATGAAGTAGATGAAGAAACTGATATTGAAATTAAGCGCCCGCTTTCCATGGAAGTCCACCATATCCGAACGTGCCCGGAAGATGAGCCACACAATCAGCGGTCCCAGGATGCCGCCAAGCCCGGATGTCACCAGCGAACTCAGCGCCGAGAGGTGGACCAGCATGGACCAGTTGCGTTCTTCCGGACTCCAGAGATCGCCGTAGACCGGCCCGGCAGGCCGCTCAGGCGCAGGCGATTCGTTCTGCATTTGACAGACTCCCTACTTCAAGAACCCAATCGACAAGATGTAACCGGGCGGATCACCGCGGCTGGCGCGTAAAGCGGCTGCGATCGTCCAAATGAGCCAGATTATTACGACAATCGGGAATAACAGGAAACCAATCAGAACGAACATCAACAGAACTGATCCGATGCCGTAGATAAAGAAACTGATATTGAAATTGAGGGCCTTCTTGCCGTGATAGTCAACCATGTCCGACCGTGCCCGGAAGATGAGCCAGACGATGATCGGGCCAAGGATGCTTCCGATGCCCGACGTAAAGATACCGCTCAGGGCACTGAGGTGAACCAGCATCGACCAGTTGCGCTCCTCCGGACTGCTCACGGGCCCGTAGTATGCCGGGCCGCGTGTGCCCGTCGAGCCCTGTCCCATTCGTGGATCAGCGGTCGAGCCCGGAACGTAATTCGCTTGCTGACTCTCCTCCGCCTGGGGCTGCTGCTCCTCAGACTCATCCTCCGGCCTATCCTGCTGCCCCTGCGTCATAACACACCTCGATCCTGCTCAACCAACACCGCCAATTGTGGCTGTAGTAGACAAGAGCGTCAAAGGAGTTGCTATTCCCCCGTGAACTCAGGGTCCCGCCGCTCAAGAAAAGACCGAATCCCCTCCTCGCGGTCCTTCGTCGTCTGGAGGATCATTGTCAGGTCGGTTTCCAGCAGGATGCCCTGGTCAAGCGTCATCTCAGAGCCTGCCAGGATAACCTCCTTCGCATAGCGCGCCGCAATCGGCCCGCCGGCAAGTATCTGCTCTGCTATCTCCTGCGCAGTGCTTAGAGCGTCGGCGGGCGGCGCAACCCGATTGACCAGCCCCATGTCCAGGGCCTCTTCGGCGCCTATGGTTCGGCCTGTCAGCAGGAGGTCTGTGGCATGGGCGGGCCCGACGATGCGCGGCAAGCGCTGCGTGCCGCCGTCCCAGGGAATGAGTCCTTGCAGCGCCTGACCCATCCGGAACTGAGCAGTCTCAGCCGCCACGCGGATATCCGCCGCCAGCGCCAGCTCAAGCCCCTGGTCATAAGCGTCCCCATTAATGGCGGCGATAACAGGAAACGGAAGAGAGGCAATGGCGCTCGCGCAGCGATAGCTGTCAAACAGCGCCTGAGCCGCGTTCCCTGATGAGGCCTCCGCGGATTCAGAAAGGAAAGCCCCGCCTGTCCCCCGCGAGAAAGCAGCTATGCCCTCGCCGTTCTGTCCTGCCGCCTCACCGTCTCCGGTGATGATCACCGCATCGAACGGGCTATCCTCGCGCAGCGTCATGCACAACTCCTTCAAAGAGAAGGCCACTGCGCGGTCGATGAAGTTGTCAGGAGGGCGACTGAGAACGGCGACAAGCAAGCGACCCTCAGGCCGAAGTGTTATCGGATCGTTGGTGCTCATGTATGCTGCGCGGCTGTCCATGCCGCGTAACACGATTGTAACCCTCGTGTAACTGAGGCGTCACAGAACGAATACAGGATTGATGGTGATACGCGGCCAAAGCCGCGTCGTTTGTGTTCTGGAAGGAGGACAGGATGGGCGAGTTCAATAGCGGCGATACTGCCTGGATGTTGATGTCAACAGCGCTGGTGCTGTTCATGACACCGGGCCTTGCTTTCTTCTATGGCGGACTGGTGCGTGGGCGAAACGCCATCAGCACGATCTCACTTAGCTTTGTGTCGATGGCCGTGGCCAGCCTTGTTTGGGTGCTTTGGGGATACAGCCTGGCATTCGGCGACGGCGGCGACCTTAACGCATTCGTAGGCGATCTCTCCTATATCGGTCTCTCCGGCATAGGCATCGACGAAGGCGACGGCATTCCGACTCTCCTCTTCGTTGCATTCCAGATGATGTTCGCCATCATCACACCCGCTCTTATCACGGGCGCGATCGTAGAGAGATTCAAGTTCACCACGTACATCATCTTCCTTGTCCTGTGGTTGACCCTCGTCTACGCCCCCATCTGCCACTGGGTCTGGGCCGAGGGCGGCTGGCTCTTTGAAATGGGCGCGCTTGACTTCGCGGGTGGCACCGTTGTTCACATCAACGCGGGCGTTGCGGCCCTCATCGCCGCAGTCCTTGTAGGACGCAGGCGCAGGCCGGCTCTTGAACCGCACAACGTTCCCTACGTCGTTCTGGGCGCGGGCATCCTCTGGTTCGGTTGGTTCGGCTTCAACGCCGGCTCCGGGCTGGCGGCCAACGGGCAGGGCGCAAACGCGCTGCTCGTCACCAATACGGCGGCGGCAGCCGCAGCGCTGACGTGGGGCATCCTCTCCTACATCCAGACCAGGCGCATGAGTACTGTCGGCATCGCCACGGGCGCGGTGGCCGGCCTGGTTGCTATCACGCCGGCAGCCGGATTCGTCAATGTCATGGGCGCGCTTGTTCTTGGCATCGGCGCCGGGATCATCCCGTACTTCTTCGTGCTCTACAGGCCGCGAATGGGATTCGACGATGCGCTTGACGTCTTCGGCGTGCACGGAGTCGCGGGAATCTGGGGCGCGCTTGGCACCGGAGTCTTCGCTGTTGAGGCCATTGGCGGCACGGCGGGACTGCTTGAGGGCAACCCTGAACAGATGGGTACGCAAGTTATAGGCGTTGTTGCGACCATCGCCTACTCCGGTGTTGCCACCTTCATCATCCTCAAGGTGCTGGACCTGATCCCCGGACTCGGACTCAGAGAGCCGGAGCCTGCCGAGGACGAGGGTCTTGATCTGGCCGCGCATGGTGAGCGCGCATACGTCGCAGACGGCGCGGACTAGACCTGCGCGCAGGAATGACTAGAATCGGGAGCAGCGCACGAGCGGGGAGCGATCCCGCGGCCCGGTGGTTCAACACCGCCAGGCCGCCCAGAAGGGAATAGGAGACAACGATGCTGAGTATAGAGGCGATAATCAGGCCTGAAACAATTGAGGACGTGGTAGGGGAATTGGAGGCAGTCGGCTGCCGCAAGTTCTACTACGCCAACGTCACCGGTACAGGTCGACAGGGCGGAGTCGAGGTGTTCGTCGGCCGCGCGGGGCAGATGACCCGGCGCCATGAGCGGCCGAGAACCATTGTCCGGGCCGTCATTGAAGACGGCATGAAAGATGATGTCATCAATGCCATCATCCGTGGCGCTCGCAGCCCGGGCGACGGTGAAGTTGGCGATGGCAAGATCTTTGTCACTCCTGTGGAGGATGTTATCCGCGTTCGGACCGGTGAAACTGGCGAGGCAGCCATCTGACGGGGAGAAAGGCGAGTGGGGGACGTATCCGCGGCGGGCAGCGCCCGCCGCGGATACACCCTTTTTGGCCTCCCCCTATCACCGAGCCTCAAAAATCCCTATAGTTTGTAAGGACGATGAATCCTTCTGACGAATGGGGGACAGGCAACGATGACATCCGCGGCAGAGCCCTTTGAGCGAGTTGACATCGATAGGGCAAGAGAGCTTATCGACAGCGGCGACGTCGCGCTGATTGATGTCCGTGAGCAAGAGGAATGGGACGACGGATACATTGAAGGCGCAACCCGCATCTCCGTGAACGACATCATCAACATGAGTGCCGTCGATGACCTGCCCAAGGATCAACCCATCGTCTTCTACTGCGCCGCCGGTGTCCGCTCCGCCCTGGCCTCGGAACTTGCCGCCTCCGTCGGCGTCCCCGGTCCCCTGTACAGCATGGAGGGCGGCTTCGACGCCTGGAAAAAGGCCGGCCACCCCACTGCGCAGGACTGAACCTGCGCCGTCCGGTGACTACTGACCCGTATGAAGCCCAGCGTCCCATCATTGACGCCCTCAGTTCCCCTGCAACCTATCCCCCCCGCGATGGTGTAGACACCGTCGAAGTCCGTGAAACCCACTCCGCCGTCGTCTTTCTCGCCGGCAACCGCGCCTACAAGATGAAAAAAGCCGTCGATTACGGCTTTCTGGACTTCACCACACTCCTGAAACGCCGCTACTTCTGTTACCAAGAACTCTTTCTCAACCAGCGCGCCGCCCCGGACATCTACCGCGAGGTTCGCGCCGTTATACCGAATGGGCGGGGCGGCTACCGCATCGTTGCGGAAGACAACCCCGCAGCCGTTGAATACCTTGTTCAGATGGTTCGTCTGCCGGAAGACATGATGTTGGATGCGCGGCTTGAGCGCGGCGAGGTCACTCCGGAGATGATGGCCGAACTCGGCCGCATCGTTGCTAATGTCCACGCTCATTCAGGGACAAGCGGTGAGATAGCCGCCGCAGGTGATCTCGAAGGCGTCCGTTTCAATGTTGAAGAGAACTTTGAGCAGACGGAGGCGTACATCGGCCGCACAATCTCGCGGGAAACGTACGACACCGTCTCTAATTACGCCCGCCGCTTCATGGAGCAGCGTGAAGCTCTTTTCCACTCCCGCTCACAGAATGGCTTTGTCCGTGACACCCACGGCGATCTCCACGTCCAGCAGATCTGCATCGAGACCAACGGACGCATCCATGTCCTCGACTGCATCGATTTCAATGAAAGATTCCGCTACGGGGATGTCGCGTGGGACGTCGGATTCATGGCCATGGACCTCGAAGCCCGCGGCTACCCGAGCCTTGCTCGCGCCTTTGTTGATGGCTATCTGGAAAAGGCTGATGATTCCGGAATGCCTGAACTGCTGCCCTTCTACCAGTGCTACCGCGCCTATGTCCGCGGCAAGGTTGAGGGCTTTCGGCTGGATCAGCCCGACCTGAGCGACCAAGAGGCCGCAGAAGTCAGGGAACGCGCAGAGGGTTATTTCCGCCTTGCAGAGCAATACGCCCGCACCATGATTGGCCCCAACATCGTCCTCATTGGGGGTCTTATGGGGACGGGCAAGAGCACGTTGGCAGAAGGACTCGCCCGTGAGCACGGCCACGCCTATTTCTCTAGTGATGTCGTCCGAAAGCAGATCGCAGGCGTCCCGGAGGACGAGCGCCACTTCGTTGAGTGGAATACCGAAATCTATTCACCTGAGATGACTGAGCGAACGTACGATGAAACCGCTCGTCTCGCTGCCGAGGCCCTCTCGCAGGGCCGCTCCGTCGTCGTTGATGCGTCTTTTTCCAACGCCCAGCAGCGCCAACGCTTCACAGATCTTTCGAACGCCACAGGCGTCCCGCTCCTCATGGTTATCTGCGAACTCTCTGAAGAGGAAACTCGCCAACGCCTGGATGCTCGTGTCGAGGAGGGGGGCGTTCCCACGGATGGCCGCTGGGAAATCTACGCCGCCCAGCGCGACTCATTCCAGCCACCGGACGAACTTCCCGACGATTCTGTCATCCGTCTTGAGACCTCCAAGTCGCCCGAAGCTGTCATAAAAACCCTCGTCTCACGTCTCGACTCAGATTCGCTAGAATAGGTAGGCGTACTGCTCACACAGTTCTAAAGAGGCTGCGAGCAGAGTGCAGGAACATCCGCACGCCACCATCAATCAATAGGAGAACGTGCCGCCAATGACCGTTACTGATACCGCCCATGACATAGCCAACCTGGCTCTGGCTGATAGCGGCCAGCGCCGTATCGAGTGGGCCGCGCGGGAAATGCCCGTCGTCAAACTGATACAGGAGCGTTTCCGCGAGGAGCGCCCGCTTGAGGGGCAGCGCATCGCCGCTTGTCTGCACGTAACGTCCGAAACGGCTAACCTTATGCTCGCCCTCAAGGAGGGTGGCGCGGAAGTGCGCCTGTGCGCCTCCAACCCCCTTTCTACGCAGGACGACGTCGCAGCAGCCCTCGTCGCCAATCACGGCATCTCCGTCTTTGCCATCCACGGCGAGGACACGGAGACCTATTACAAGCACATCAATCAGGCGCTTGACGGCAACCCCACCATCACGATGGACGACGGCGCGGATCTCGTCGCCACCATTCACGGCGAGCGCACTGATCTCATTGAGGGTCTCCGCGGCGGCAGCGAGGAGACGACCACCGGCGTTATCCGCCTCCGCAGCCTCGCCCAGCAGGGCAAGCTCATGTATCCCGTCGTGGCCGTCAATGATGCTGACACCAAGCACCTCTTTGACAACCGCTACGGCACCGGCCAGAGCACACTGGACGGCATCACGCGCGCCACCAACATCCTGTGGGCGGGCAAGACGGTACTCGTTGCCGGGTACGGCTGGTGCGGGCGCGGCGTCGCCATGCGGGCGCGGGGCATGGGCGCGCAAGTCATCGTGAGCGAGATTGACCCCATCCGCGCCCTGGAAGCCCTGATGGACGGCAACCGTGTTATGACTACCGCCGATGCCGTTCCGCAGGCCGATGTCATCATCACCGTCACGGGAGACATCCACGCCATTGGCCGCAGCCATATCCCCTTGCTCAAGGACGGCGTCGTGTTGACCAACTCCGGCCATTTCAACGTCGAGATCGACATACCGGCGCTTGAAGAGGCCAGCAACGGCTCTCGTGAACTCAGGCCGAACGTCGTCGCCTACGCCATGAAAGATGGCCGCACGGTGAATCTCCTGGCTGAGGGACGCCTTATCAACCTGGCTGCAGCCGAGGGGCACCCGTCCGCCGTTATGGACCTCTCATTCGCTGATCAGGCGCTCGCCGCCGAGTATCTGTCCGGCAATGACGCCAGCGACCTGTCGAACGATGTCCACACCTTGCCACGGGAACTTGATGCAGAAGTCGCAAGGCTCAAGCTGCACTCCGTCGGCATTTCCATCGACAGCCCAACCGAAGAGCAGACGAAGTACCTCGGCAGTTGGGAGATGGGCACCTGAATCAACCGACGACAGCCCCGCCCAACACAGCGGGCAAGACCGCAGCAGTATCCATTCGAGCGACCGCGTCTCTTGAAGAGCAGGAGCGATACGGTCACTGCTTCGCATGCGGCGCCGCGAATGAATCCGGCCTCAATCTGGAGTTCGAGGCGTTTGACGATGGCAGTGTCTCCGCACTCTACGTTCCGCAGGAGCGTCACCAAGGCTGGCCGAACGTGCTGCACGGCGGTATCGTCGCCACCCTGCTTGATGAGGCGGCTGCCTACGTTGCCTATGCGCGCGGTCAGCATGCTGCCACGGCGCGGCTCAACGTCCGTTACAGCCGCGCCGCGCCGCTTGATCTCCCGCTGCGTGTAACCGCAACCCTTGTGAAAGACACACGGCGCATGCTTACCATAGAAGCCCGCGTTACAACCCTCGACGACGAGACAATCGCCAAAGCGGAGGCCACTCTTCTTCTCCTCACGCCCAAACAGGAGCAGGAATATGGCCTGCTTCCGCTGCCCGACGCGACGAAAAAGAATGAGTAGGACAAAGCGCAAGGAGGAGACTGATAGATGAGGTTCCTGCAGACGAGCGAATCAGTGACTGAGGGTCACCCGGACAAGCTGTGTGACCAAATCTCCGACGCGGTTCTTGACGCGATCTTCGCGGATGACCCCACCGCTCGCGTCGCGTGTGAAACCCTCGTCACCAGGGGCCTTGTCTTCGTAACCGGCGAGATCACCACGAGTTCGTATGTCGATATCCAGGCCATCGTGCGGGATACCGTCAGGGAAGTGGGCTATACCGATTCCGACTACGGATTTGACGCAAATACCTGCGGAGTCATCGTCTCTATCAACGAGCAATCGCCGGACATCAAGAGCGGCGTGGATGAAGCCGAGGAAATTCGCGGCGAGGGCGCTGCAGACGCCATCGCGAATCTCGGAGCGGGAGACCAGGGATCAATGGTGGGCTATGCCTGCCGTGAGACCGAAGATGCCCTCGGAACTGACAACGTCTTCATGCCCCTGCCCATCTATCTGTCACATCGACTTGCAGAGAAGTTGGCTGAAGTTCGCAAGAACGGTGCGCTCCCCTATCTCAGGCCCGATGGAAAATCCCAGGTCACCGTCGAATACGAGGACGGCAAGGTTCGACGCATCGACAGCATCACGCTGGCCGCCCAGCATGACCCGGAAGTCAGCAATGAAGCGCTCCGGCGCGACCTCAATGAATTGGTCATTCGGGAAGTGGTGCCGCACAACCTGATGGACAGGGACACAAAGTTCCACATCAACTCCTCCGGTCGTTTCGTGATTGGCGGGCCCATGGCGGACGCGGGGCTCACCGGCCGCAAGATCCTCGTCGACACCTACGGCGCGGGCTACAAGCATGGTGGCGGCGCTTTCTCCGGAAAGGATCCGACGAAGGTCGACCGCTCCGGCGCGTATTACGCCCGCTACGTGGCCAAGAATGTGGTGGCAGCCGGACTCGCTGAGCGGTGCGAGATTCAGCTCGCGTACGTCATTGGACGGCGCGAACCCGCGTCAGTGTCCATTGAGACATTTGGCACCGGAACAATCCCCAACGACAAGATTGAAGAGCTTGTCCGCGAGAACTTCGATATGACTCCGGGAGCAATCATCACACAACTGGATCTCATGAGCGCGGATGCCGGGCGACGCCCCCGATATCGTCGGGTTGCGGCGTATGGCCACTTCGGGCGGAACCATATCAATCGCTCCGACGGAAGTCATATAGAAGTCCCGTGGGAGCGCACTGATAAGGCTGCGGCACTCCGTGCTGAGGCCGGCTTGCCGGAACCCTCAGAGCAGGACGGCTAGCTTGCCCAGGGCGCACAGCCCATGTTAAGCGGCCTCACCGCGGTCGTTCTTGCGGGCGGCGAAGGAACGCGCCTGCGCCCCCTCACCAATGACTTGCCGAAGCCCGTTCTCCCCGTCGCCAACCGTCCCTTCTTCGAGTACATGCTCGACCACCTCAGGGAGGCGGGCGTTACGCGTGTGATCATGGCGCTCGGGTATCGTGCCGAGCCATTGATTGAGAGCTTCGGCGATGGCAGCGCCTATGGCCTGATGATTGACTACGTTGTTGAAGACAAACCGCTCGGCACGTCCGGCGCGGTCCGTGCGCTTCTGCCGGAACTCAAGGAGACGTTTCTCGTCCTCAACGGCGATTGCGTGACGGAGATTGATATCGCCGCCATGGTGGAGCAGCACGTGGAGCGCCGGGAGTACGCCACGCTCGCCGTCCACACCGTTGATGACCCCTCGCGCTACGGCGTCGTCGTCATCGACGGCATCGGCTATGTAAACCGCTTCATCGAAAAGCCGCCCGGCCCCCGTTTCCCCGCCCACACCGTCAACAGCGGCGTCTATGCGCTGGAGCCGGAGATGTTCAACTTCATCGGCGACGGCTTCTCCATGTTTGAAAAAGACCTGTTCCCCGTCGCTCTTATGGCCGGTGTTGAGATCGGCACCTTCCCGTGGGAGGGCTATTTCATGGACATAGGCACGCCGGAGAGTTTTCTCCAACTCAATCATGATGTCCTAACGGGAACCGCCCCAACGCGCCGCCCCCTCGCCGAACCCGCAACCGCGCCGATGATTCACGAGTCCGCCCGCATCGACGGCTCGATTAATTACGGCGACGGCGTATCCGTCAGCGCGAACGCCCGCGTCATCGGCCCTGTCGTTCTGGGTGATGGCGTCGTTATCGGCGACTCAGCGCTTGTGGAAGACAGCGTCGTCCTTGCCGGAGCTCGTATTGGCGCGAATGCCACCGTTCGCGGCGCTATCGTGGCGCAGGGCGCAATCGTGCCGGATGGCACGGAAGTCGACTCGGGAACCGTGTACGACGGCGTCAACGAAACCACCGCCGCAGGCGCTTAACGTGCGCCATGGCAACCCCGACTGACAGGCCGGCACGGTCTTCCGTTCACCCCCTGCTTGCGGGGCCGCTCCGAACGCTTCAATTCCGGGATTTCCGCGTCCTGTGGGGCGCAACCATGGCTATGTCCATGGGCTTCTGGATGCAGCAGCTCACCCTGGGGTGGCTGGTGCTCCAAATCTCAGACTCCGCGTTCCTGGTTGGCGCCGCCGAAGCTGCCCGTCTCGCCCCGTTCCTCCTCTTTGGCCTCGTCGCCGGTACTCTCGCGGATCGGCTCGAGCGGCGTATCCTCCTCCGCGTCATCGTCACCTGCAACATTGTGCTCAGCGTCATTCTTGGCGCGCTGGAACTGAACGGGATGCTCACCGTCCCCATCGCCATTGTCGGCGCATTCCTCTACGGAACCGTCAACGCCTTTCTCATGCCGACGCTGCAGGCCTACGTCCATGACATCGTCGGCAGTCGCTATGTGGTCAACGGCCTCGCGCTCAATCAGACGGCCCAGCGCCTCATGGGAGTATTCGGTGGACTGTTGGGCGGCGTGCTGCTCGCCTTCTTGGGCATCGGCGGCACGTTCCTTGTCATGGCGGCAGGCTACGCCACGGCGCTGTCCATCCTGCTCTTCACCCGCACGTCATCCCGGCCCGGGTTCGGCACGCCCGAGCAGCCCACCGTTCGACAATCCTTTGGCGAGGCACTCAGCCTGGTCGGTCGAAACCCATCCGTCCGCGCCTTGCTGATATTGTCCGTCGCGACGGAGATATTCGCCTTCTCCCATATCGTCATGATCTCCATCTTCGCCCGTGACATTCTGGAGATTGGCCCGGAGGGATTCGGCATCATGGTCGCTGCCCGCGCAGTCGGATCCGTCATCGGAGTTGTTTCTCTCGCCTCCATCGGCGACCGCCTCCCAAGAGGTAAGACGCTGCTAGTTGCGAGCGCCCTGTTCGGTCTTAGTCTCGCGGCCTTTGGCACGCAGCCGTGGCTCGTCACTGCGCTGTTCTTCCTCGGCGTGGCAGGAGCGATGGCCTCGATATTCGACCTGTTCCAGCAGGCTGCCCTCCAACTCGCCGTCGGCAGCGATCAGAGGGGCAGGGCGATGGGTATCTGGGTCATGGGCGTAGGCGCGGGCCCCGTCGGCCACCTTGAGGTGGGATCGCTATCCGATTTCACAAGCCCGCAATTCGCCATTGTCTTCAACGGCCTCATGCTGGTCGTCTTCGTCATCATCCTTTCGATGACAACTCCGCGCCTCCGCCAAATCTAGCCGCTCGCGGCCTCCAACTGCTCCCACAGCTGGCGCGTGAGCGCAACATGCCCCAGGTGCTCCCCGAGGTGCCGAACCATCACCGCCAGCATCCCCGCTCCCGTCGACTCATTCCCGACAAAGGTGCGCTTGCTGGCCAGCATCTCTTCAGTCGTGGATGAAAGCGCCTGCTCAACCTTCGCCTGCGTTTCATCGATCAGCTTGAGAAGGTCCTCTGACTTTGTTCCGGCTGCGGCGAATTCAGCCGCGCGGTCACGCTGCGGTTCTTCGCCCCGCGTGATGGCGCACATCCCGCCTGCCATTCCCATCATGTGCGAAACGAGCATATAGATCGAACTACTCTCATCGCCGACCGGGCGCCAATTGAGCGCCTCGCCATCCAGCCCGTCCAGCGCCTGCCGCAGATCGTTCAGCACCGTGTTGAATTGAGCCCGCACACCGGAGATAGTTGCTTCCGTCAGTGTCATTTCCGTAGTCACTTCCTGTTTGAGAGTGTTCCGCGCATTTACTCCGCGCGGTGGGGAAATAAGTGTAGCCTATTGGTCAATGAGGGGCTACAAGTTTCCTCCGTTCGTCCTGAGCCTGTCGAAGGATGAACGGGAGGGTTACCTGGACAACTGAACCCGAACGACGCGTGGTATCCCGGCCAGGTCAAGCGCCATATCCACATCAGTTCCTAGCGGGAAAACCTCTTTGGCAACGTCCACCATCAGCGGCGCCTGCCCGTACCCGACCTCCATCAGCAGCCGCCCGCCGGGTTTCAGATAGTTGGGGGCGCTGCGAACAAGCCTTTCCGCGATTGTCATGCCCGCGTCACCGCCGTCCACCGCCACGCGCGGCTCGTGGTCGCGTATCTCCGCCTGAAGCTCAGGAAGGTTCTCCGCGGGGATGTACGGCGGGTTGGCGATGATGATGTCCACAGGCCCGGGCAGCGGCTCAAGCAGGTCGCCAACGCCGAACGTGATCCGATTTGCCACGCCGTGCCGCTCAGCATTGGCGTGGGCCACTTCCACTGCCTCCGCCGAAATGTCCGTCGCAATGAATCGCGCCTCCGTAAGCACCGTTGCCGTTGCCACGACGATGCAGCCGGAACCGGTGCCGATGTCGGCGATAAGCAACCCCGCGCCGTTTTCGTGTGCTTCTTCCATGCCCGCAACTGCCGCGATAGCCTCTTCCACCAATAGCTCGGTCTCCGGTCGCGGTATCAATGCCCGCGCGTCCACGTAGAAGGGAAGGCCATAGAACTCACGCTCGCCGGTGATATAGAAGAGCGGCTCACGGTTTAGCCGTCGCCCGAGCGCCTCACGGAACCGCGCCTCCGCGTCTTCTGAAACCGCCTGCTCCGGCTCGGCAAGCAACGACTCCGGTGCCGCATTCAGTGCGTGGGCCAGTAGCAGCCGTGCCTCAAGCGCCGCAGAATCGACGCCCGCCGCCTGCAGTTGGGCGCGAGCCTCCGTGAGCAGAACGCGGGCGAGGGTTGGACTCAAGACACGGATTCTGCGAGCAGTCGTTCCTGCTCCGCGGTGCGCAGGGCATCGAGAAGTGGATCGAGTTCGCCGTCGGTCAGCCTCTCAAGCGAATGAAGCGTCAGGCCGATGCGATGATCCGTCACGCGATTCTGAGGGAAATTGTACGTTCGTATCTTCTCGGATCGATCCCCGGTCCCCACCTGTGAGCGCCGTGTGCTCGCCAGTTCCTGCTCCTGCTTCTGCGTCTCGATTTCCAGCAGGCGCGCACGCAGAATCGCGATGGCCTTGGTTCGGTTCTGCAACTGCGACCGCTCGTCCTGGCATGTGACGACGATGCCCGTCGGCGCGTGCGTCAGGCGTATCGCCGTCGCCACCTTGTTCACGTTCTGGCCGCCCGCGCCGCCGGCATGAAAAACGTCCACCCGCACGTCGCTCATATTGAGGTCAACGTCCACCTCTTCTGCCACTGGCAACACGGCGACCGTCGCGGTCGATGTGTGGATGCGGCCCTGTGATTCCGTCTCCGGCACGCGTTGCACACGATGTACGCCGGACTCATGCTTGAGCCACGCGTACGCCGAGGCCCCTTGCACGCCGAATGTCACCTCCTTGAGGCCCCCGCCGCCCGTCTCGTTCGTGTTCATCAAGTCCGTCGACCACCCGCGCGACTGCGCATAGCGTGTGTACATGCGGAAGAGGTCTCCCGCGAACAGCGCCGCCTCATCACCGCCCGCCCCGGCGCGGATCTCCACGATGATGTCGCGGTCATCCAGCGGATCGCGCGGTGTCAACGCGAGGCGAAGTTCATGCTCAAGGTCTTGCGCCGTCGCCGCCAGTTCCTCGGCCTCGGCGGCGGCAAGTTCGGCCATGTCCTTATCACCGGACTCCAGCACCTCGCGCGCCTGTTGCAGATCGTCGAGGACCTTCCTGTACCGATGAAATGCCTGGACAGTCGGCTCAATCGACGCCCGTTGGCGTGACAACTCCTCCAGTTTCTTGTAATCGGCGGCCACGTCCGGCTGGGCCATCTCGGCCTCGAGCTCCTCGAATCTGTTTTCGAGGGTCTCAAGCGGGCCGATGATAGCCGGATTACCCAGCGGTGAATTGCCGTTTGATTGAGTAGTCATCGCAAATGCCTGCATGAACGGCGCTTCCGGCGCCGTCATAGACAGTATAGACGCGAGAAGGGGCTTCCAAAGAGTGGAAGTGAGTAGGGGGTAGAGCTACTGCAGCATTCGTGCCAGCCCGACCATTTCCCGCACGCGGTCACGATCGACGGGCGCTTCTGTCACTCCGTCCACCTTGAGCGCCGTCCCGAGAATCGCCCCGTCCGAGAGGGGCAGCAGTTCCCCGGCGTTGCCCGCGTCAAGCCCGCTGCCGATAAGGATCGGCCTGTCCGGCACCGCCGTCCGTGCCCGTCTCAGATCATCGCCGGATGTTGCCGCGCCCGTCTCGTCGCCCGTCACGATCAACGCATCCGCAAGCCCGCGATACGCCGTCGACCGCGCCTCCAGTTCCATGACCACGCCCGCGCCGACGGGGTAGGCGTGCTTGCTCATCACGTCGGCAAAGATCGGCGTGCCGATGCCGAGCAGCCTGCGTTCCCGCAGCGCCTCGTACGCTGTTCCCTCGATGATCCCCTGGTCAGTTACCAGCGCCCCTGTCAGGACGTTCGTCCGAACGAAGGCTGCGCCCGTCGACGCCGCAATCGACAGAGCGGCAATCACGTCGGCACGCAGCACGTTGATGCCCACGCGGATGCGTGATTCCTGGTCAACCTCGCGCACCACGCCGTGAACGGCCAAAACGCCGATGGTCATTGCCGAAATCGTGGCGGGATGGACGCGCCCCGCCGGATACGGCGAATCGCCGAAGTTCTCCACGATGATGCCGTCGATGCCCTCCTCAGCGAGAATGCGTGCGTCGTCCATCGCACGCTTGATGACGTCATCGACGTTGCCCGCCCACCGCGGCGTTCCGGGCAGGGGCGCAAGATGCACCATCCCGATGAGAGGGCGGGGGACGGGAAAGAGTTCCGCGAATTGGGTCATGTCCATGTCGTTTTCAGTCTAGGGGCGGACAACACAGCCGCACAAGGCAGGCACCATCCCCCTCGTCATTCCCGCGAAAGCGGGAATCTGAATCTCATTTGCCAACCAACCACCGGAACGCAACCCCCCGCCCCCATTACAATTAGTAGAACATGTCGAGAGCAGCGTTCATTGGCGTCGGCGTCGCCCTGCTTTGCTTCCTCCCGCCGATCCTCCACTTCATTACCGGCCCGCTCAGCCCTGCCATCGGCGGCTTCGTGGGAGGGATGCAGCTGCCCGGCCGCAGGCCGTCGCTCGCAACCATCGTCGGAATGGCGGCAGTGATGACGGCTGTGCTTACAGTTACAATCACGGCCTTCACCGCCATCGGCCTTATTGTCGCCGCCAATATCGGCGACGAAGAGAGAGATTTTGGAGTTGGAGTGCTCATGCTCGTCGCCCTGTTTGCAGCGATCTACGTATTCGGCATGTCGCTCCTTGGCGGCCTGATGGGCTCTTCATTCCGAAAATGACAAGAAGCACATCCACTGCCAACGCCAACTATGACGTCGTCATTTTTGATCTCGACGGCACCCTGATTGACTCTCGTATCGGCATCCACTCGTCCATCGTCCACACACTCAAGGAGATGGGCGTCCCCGCGGTTGACCAGGAGCTGCTCTCTCAGTTCATCGGCCCGCCGCTGATAGATTCATTCCAATCAGTCTGCGGCATGAGCGAACCGGAGGCCGAGCGGGCCGTTGCCGTCTACAAGGACTACTTTGCCGTCGAGGGTATCAAGGGCTTTGAGGTCTACGAGGGCGTGCCCGAGATGCTTTGGCTCCTGCGAGCCAGCGGCGTCAGGATGGCCATCGCCACGACAAAGGACGAGGTCTTTGCCCGTGAGATCGCGCTCAACGCCGACTTCATGCCGTTCCTTGAAGCCGTCATTGGCAGTGACCGCGAGGGCAAGATGCTCCGCAAACCGGAACTCATCGCCGCCGCACTCGCCGCCTTCGGCATCGAACCCGCTGCCACTCATGAAGCGGAAAGCCCCCGCATCGTCATGGTCGGCGACCACGCCCTGGATATCCTCGGCGCAAAGGCCAACCGCATCGCCTCAATAGCCGTCTCCTACGGCTTCGGAGACAACGAGGAGCTACAACGAGCCCAACCGGACCACGTAGTGGATTCGACAATGGAACTCCGGAATCTGCTGCTGGGGGTGTGAGGGATCCCCTACGGAATCGATGGGTCGTAGTCCATGCCGATGTGGCCCTTCTTGTCGAACTCCGCGTATTCCTCGTCTGAGTAGCCCAGCACCTTCTTGTAGATGTACTCGTTGTCCTCGCCCAGGCGCGGCGCGTGGCGGCGCGGCCCGGCCCTGGGATTGTTCATCGACTTGAACGGTGTCATCGGGGTCTTGTGCGTCCCCGCCTCCGGATGCGTCATCCGCCTGAAGAATCCCCGGTGCTCCAGGTGCCGGTCCTCCGCCGCGTCGCGTTCATTCATCACCGCGCCGGACGGCACCCCCACCATCTGCAACTGATCCATGATCCATGACGCATGCTTGTCCGCCGTCCATTCACCGATGATGATGTCCAACTCCGCCCTGTTCTCATAGCGTGATTCGTTGTCTTTGAAGCGTGGTTCGTCCACAAGCTCCGGATGGCGCATCCTCTCGCACAGCGCCCGCCACTGGTCCTCGTTCCAACAGGCGATCGTCACCCACTGGTTCTCGCCCTGCGTTCGGTACACGTTGTGCGGCGCGAGATAGAAGTGGGTGTTGCCCATCTGCGTCCATACGCGCTTGTTCATGCTGTAATCCATCACGAACTCGCCGAGCAGCGGCACGAAGTTCTCCGCCGTCGGAGCCTCGATGAGCAGCCCTTTGCCGGTGCGCTTGAGGTACCGCCTTCCCATCAGAAATGCCAACGTCGCGCCGATGCCTCCTGCAGCGTCCGCCGGCACGCCCGCCGGCGCATACTCCGGCGACAGATCGGGATACGTGCGGAGCAACGGATGCCCCGCGATGGCCTCCATGTGATTGCCCCACGTGCGATAGCCCTTGTACGGCCCGTCCAGCCCGAACGCCGGCATCCGAATCATGATCAGCTTCGGGTTGATCTTGGAGAACCGTTCCCATGAGATGCCCTGCCGATCCATGCTCTGCGGCAGGTTGTTCTCAACGAGCCCGTCTGAAACGGCGACGAGCCGCTCCAGTGCATCCTGGCCCTCCTCTGTCCGCAGATTGATGGTCATGGACAGCTTGTTGCGGCCGTGGGCGTTGAAGATGGGACTCCGATTCCATGGGCGCTCTCCCCCCTCGTTGTCCGGCATCCCCATGCCCATATTCTTCATTGCCGAAACGGTGGACTCAGTAGGATGCGCCAGCTGCCCCCGCGTCGTCGCGGAAAAATACGTCGTCGACTCAACCCGGACGACCTCCGCGCCCCAGTCCGCCAGCTGCATTGTGGAATACGGCCCGGCCCACACCACTGTGATATCGATGATCCGCATCCCCGCCAGCGGCAGGCTGGGGTCCGGGTGAGTGGGGCTGTCCGGGTTCGGTGCCCCGGGAGTATTCACGCTGGCAATGTCCGCCGTCATGGCTGTGTCCTCCGCCGTTTGGGTATCTCCGCGCCCTCGCGGTGCAGCGTCCTGTGATAGCCCGGGTACATGATCGGCGCCGTCACGGAATTGACGGATCGTAGTCCATGCCGATGTGGCCCCTGGACTCGAAATCCGCGTACTCCTCGTCTGAATAGCCCAACACAGACTTGTAGACGTATTCGTTGTCCTCGCCAAGGCGTGGCGAGTGCCTGCGAGGCCCCACCCCGGGATTATTCATCGACTTGAACGGTGTCATCGGGGTCTTGTGGGTGCCCGCCTCCGGATGCGTCATATGCTTGAAGAAGCCCCGATGCTCCAAATGCCGGTCCTCGATCGCGTCCCGTTCATTCATCACCGCACCGGACGGCACCCCCACTAGCTGTAGTTGATCCATGATCCATGACGCATGCTTGTCCGCCGTCCATTCACTGATGATGGCGTCCAACTCGGCCCTGTTCTCATAGCGTGATTCGTTGTCTTTGAAGCGTGGATCGTTCACAAGTTCCGGATGACGCATCCTTTCGCACAGGGCCTGCCACTGCTCCTCGTTCTGGCACGCGATCGTCACCCATTGATCCTCGCCCTGTGTTCGATAGACATTGTGCGGCGCCAAATAGAAATGGTTATTCCCCATCTGCGTCCACACACGCCCGTTCATGCTGTAGTCCATGATGAAATCGCCGAGCAGCGGCACGAAGTTCTCCGCCGTCGGCGCCTCGATGAGCAACCCCTTGCCGGTGCGCTTGAGGTATCGCTTCCCCATCAGGAACGCGAGCGTGGAGCCGATGCCGCTCGCCGCGTCGGACGGCACGCCCGCCGGCGCATACTCCGGCGATAGGTCTGAATACGTGCGAATCAGCGGATGCCCTGAGATGGCCTCCATGTGGTTGCCCCACGTGCGATAGCCCTTGTACGGCCCGTCCAACCCGAACGCAGGCATCCGGATCATGATCAGCTTCGGGTTGATTTTCGAGAGGCGCTCCCATGTGATGCCCTGCCGCTCCATGCTCTGCGGGAGGTTGTTCTCAACCAGCCCATCCGAAACGGCAACGAGCCGCTCCAGCGCCTCCTGACCCTCCTCCGTCCGAAGATTCACGGTCATGGACAGCTTGTTGCGGCCATGCGCGTTGAAAACAGCGCTGCGATTCCACGGGCGCTCCCCGGGCTCGCTGTCCGGCATTCCCATGCCCATACCCGTCTGTGCCTGCACCGTTGCCAATGCCGGTCGCGCCAACATCCCCCGTGTGGTGGACGCAAAGTGCGTAGTCGACTCCACCCGTATGACCTCCGCGCCCCAGTCCGCCAGCTGCATCGTCCCGTACGGACCGGCGAACACGACCGTGAAGTCGATTATGCGCAGCCCCGCCAATGGAAGACTCTGATCCGGCTGCGTCGGATTCCCCGGATTCGGCGCGCCGAGAGTATTCACGCTTGAGTTATCCGCTGTCATAGCTGTCTGCCCCGCTCCTATACTACCCCGCGATGAGCGCTTGGATATGGTGAACCAGATTCTTTACACACGGCAGAGATTGTGAGCATGTCTATCGTGCCAGCTGCCATCAGCCCTGACTTTTGTGCTTGTTTCTCGTCAAGCGTTGTATTCTCTTCCAGCACTCTGAATTCATTTATAACGTTGGTCACCTGTTCAATGAGTCCTACTAAGGGAATCTCAGCGCCCTCCGCATAGCCGATTGCCAGCAGAAGCGGGAACCTCTCGTCCAGATGCCCTCCCCACACTGCTGCCATTAGCATTTCAACGTGGTATGCAAGGCTTCTTGGATCTCCTGCCACAATGTCTCTCCCGAAATCGTAATGAATGTCGAGCAGAGAAGCGAAAGAATCACAGGTTGACTGATTTGCATCATTGCCTCTTATCGAGGGAGACACTTGCCCATCACCTGCCTGAGACACTGGAATGTCCGCAAATGGGAGAGTGGCATCAAGGCATGCCTGCCCCATCTGTTCCAGAGTCGAGTTCAAATTATTTGCCAATTGCGCTGAGCCGCGTCCTCTATCAATTGTGCTCTGAGCTTGTGCTTGTAGCTCCATTACTCTGTCACTAAATTCGTTACTCGCACCTCGAATTGCACTTTGACTAATTCCCGTTATCTCAACCCCGTGCTGGAGCCTTAAAGACGCTCCAAATGACTCTATAAAGTCGTCATTGGTCGCTCTGCCAAATACGGACTGAAACGTTGACTCCCTGTAGCGCATGCGCTCATACTCTTGGCCGACTGCGTCACAAAGTTCTCGGTCTATTATGGATAACTGTAATGGACTTTCCTCTTCATTCACTTCGTCTACTGCAAGCTGGCATGCAGCTAGGCCAACGATGAAGGTAAAAGGCAGTGTGACTTGCCAAAAGAAAGATCGGCGCGCCCAAGCATAAAGTAGGGGTCTCATTGTCCTACCACTCTCGACTTCTAAGTGCCCCTAGCTTTACATAGGCCCGAGATGTCTGCTGCAGTCACCCTACCGCTGTAGGCACCTCGTTCCAGGGCTCGCCGAGCAAGGGTGACTGCCCACACCACCGTGATGCCTATGGTCTGCATGCCCGCCATGGGTAAACTTGTAGCCGGGTGGGCGCGGCTGTACGGGTTCGGCGACCCGAGAATATTCATGCTAGCAATGACAGTCTTCATGGCTATCCACTCCGTCCTTAGACAACCCCGAGATGAGCGTCGGGATAGGGTAAACCAGATTCCTTACAAATTGACGACACTCTTAATGTGTCCATGGTTGCGGCCGCCCACATGCCTGATTCCCTAGCTGTTTCGACTTTTCCTCCTCCTTCAGTCAGCGCGCTGACCGAAGCGTACAGTTGCCGGATGACAAAAGCGAAGTCTGGATCGGGACCCTCCAACTCAACATCAAGCACCATATTGGACAATGCAAGCTCAAATTCATCCCCTTGGATAGCAGATATGGTCATCCATCCGAACACTTCATCTCGTGGAACATTCGGAAATAGTTGCTGGGCGATTAGATCCTCGAAATCTACGGCTAACTTGTGAGTGGCGCAGACTGTGTGCCGATTCGGGCCCTCAGCCCCTGTTATGTTTCCCTCGAGGGTGTCGCTACCTGAAGTTCGAACACTTCGCGGATGAGGTAAACCCGCCTCTATGCATAGCGCTCCGAGACCGTCTTGCCCATCGGCGAATACGTCGAATAGGTCAGATGAAGCCACTGTATCGCTGTTCCTCTGCAAGATTCCCTGTAGGCTCGCTTGAATCTGACGCAGGGCAGATTCAAGCTCAGGGGCAGCCTCGACATACTGTTCAGCGGGGATGTCAATCAGTTCGTATCCATAGTGAATTGCCAATGACTTGAAGACCTGGTTTTGATGAAAGGTAATGGTCGGGAAATGGCTATATGTACTGAGCCACTGATCACCGCGGGCATGATTTTGATCGACAACATCCGAATAAGCTTGGCAAAGAGCACTACCCATAGAGGCCGCCTCAGTATGTGTATCTGCGTCGTCCATGGAGCAACCGGCCAAAACCAATTGCACAAGCAAAATAAGAGACAGGCCTATTACGGTATGCGAGGTAAGCCTCTTCATTTGATAGGTGACTGTCTGCCCCTCCGCCTATACCACCCCGTCCTTGCGCAGCGCCGCAACATCATCCGCGCTCAGCCCAAGTTCGCTCAAAACTTCGTCCGTGTGCTCACTGAGCAGGGGAGGCCGACGCCGTTTCGGCATCTCTGCGCCCTCGCGGTGCATCCTGTTGTGATAGCCCGGGTACTTGATCGGCCCCGTTGTCGGGTGGTCGATCTCCTGGAAATAGTTGCGGGCGACGAACTGCGGATTGTTTATCAGGTCTTCGATCGTGTTGAGCGGCCCGCCCAGCACCGCGAACTCTTCGCACGCCGCGCGCACCTCTTCTTTGGTTCGATCCAGCGTCCACGGAATGATGTGCGCCAAGAACTCATCGATGCGATCCGAGTCCGCGCGGCCCTCCGGCGTCCCCCATTCCGGCGTCTCAAGAAGCTCTTCCATCCCGATCATCCGAATGATGTTGGGAATGAAACGCGGCCCTCCGGTCATTAGGAAATAGCCGTCTGAGCACGGGTGCACGCCGCCGCCCACCGCCACCGCGCGCCCCGGCCGCGTCCCAAGATGCCCGGTGTATTGATAGCCCATCAGGCGGCCAAGACGCATATCGATGGAGTGCATGGCTGTCTCGAAGACACTCACGTCCATGTAATCGCCGTCCGCGTCACGGAACTCCACCTGGAACAGACCCAATGCGGACGCCAATGCGGCTGCGTATCCTGCGTGGTAGCTGACCATCCGCCCCGCCGTCTTGAGCGGCTCATGGTCCACGTCCCCGGCGCTGATCATGCTTCCGCCCATCGCGTACAGGTTCATTTCGATGCCGATGTAGTCCCGATACGGCCCGTCCTGCCCGTAGTTGGAGATGGATGTCATAACCAGCTTGGGGTTGATTTTCTTGAGGTCCTCGTAGCCGAGACCGAGCGCCTCCATCGTTCCGGGTGAAAAACTCTCAACCACGATCTGCGCACCCTTGACGAGCTCTTTCACAATCTCCTGACCGCGTTCCGACTTGAGATCGAGCGTGATGGAGCGCTTGTTGGTGTTCAGGAACATGAACAGCCCGCTGCGCTCCAGGCCCGGCTTATCTTGATAGAACGGCGGCATGGAGCGCGTGGGATCGCCGGTCTCGGGCCGCTCGATCTTGATGACGTCCGCGCCGTAGTCGCCAAGGATGCGCGTCCCGAACGGGCCGGATGTCATATGCGTCAGGTCAATGACCCGCACGTCATCCAGCGGCATGATTGAGGTTGGTTCCAGTGTCATCAGCGCACTCCCACAATTCCAATCAGCGGATTCGGGCTAGTCCGCCGGATCTAGGTCGTAGTCCATCCCGATATGACCGGCGGCTTCATACTCCGCGTACTCGGCATCCGAGAAGCCGAGCAGCTCCTTGTACACGTACTCGTTGTCCTCTCCCATCCGCGGCGGCCCCCACCGGTGACGTCGCGGCGTGTTCTTGGCCGTCCACAACGTACCCGTGTACAGGTGCGTCCCGACCTCCGCAGCCGTCAACTCCTCCCAGTAATCGCGAGCTTGAAGGTGCGGGTCAGCGAAGGCATCCGTTTCCGCCATCACCGTTCCCGCCGCGATGCCGTTTGCCTGCAGAACATTCATCGCCTCAATGGCGTCCTGCGTCACGGTCCACGTCATCAGTTCCACGTCTAGCTCGTCGTGATGTTCCTGCCGACCTGCAAGCGTTGCGAAGCGGTCGTCAGACGCCAAATCGGGCCGCTGCATCACTGTTCCGGCCAACGCCCGCCACGCCTCGTCCGACTGCACGCTGATGGCGATCCACCGGTCGTCACCCACGCACGGATAGACACCCTGCGGGGCATACATCGGATCGCGGTTGCCCTGGTGCTCCGCATTTCGACCATTCATGGAGTAGTCCATGAACTGGTCGCCCAGGTAAGTCATGAAATTCTCGGCTGTCGACAGTTCGATAAACAGGCCCTCGCCGGTCTTCTCGCGATGGCGAAGTCCCGCCGAGAACGCCAGAGCCCCCGCCGCGCCTCCTGCCGCGTCCGCAGTCAGCGTGTTGCCGGTCATATCGGGACTCTCGCCACGGTATCCCATGAATGAGTAATGCCCAACGACCGCCGCCATATGGCTGCCGAACGTGCGGTAATTCTTGTAGGGGCCGTCGATGCCGAATGCCGGTTGGCGGATCATGATTGCGCGCGGATTCACCTTGTGAACGCGCTCCCACGTGACGTTCACGCGCTCCATGCTGATGGGCACGTTGTTTTCCATGACCCCGTCGGATATCTGCAGCAGACGGTCGAAGATCTCCTGCCCCTCAGGCCGCCGCAGATCCACGGTCATGCTCCGCTTATTGCGGGCGTGCGCGTTGAACGATGCCCAGCGATTCCACGGCCTCTTGCCGGGCTCATGCTCAGGGAACTGCGCCGACCCACCTCCCAAACTCGGCATATTCCTGTCCGGGTAGGGCATCATGCCGCGCGTTGTTGGCGGGAAATGCTTGATGGACTCGATACGGATGATCTCCGCGCCCCAGTCGCGAGTAGCTGCGTACCGTACGGCCCCGCCCAAACGACGGTGATGTCGAGTATCCGTACACCCTCCAGCGGCAGCCGACGTGATCCGGTGCTCACCATACCTACACAACCCCTTCCGCGCGCAGATTGGCAATCTCTGCCTCGTCGCGTCCCAACACGTCGCGAAGAACCTCATCCGTGTGCTCGCCCAGCAGGGGAGCGCGTTTTCGATCTGGCAGTCCGCTGCCGTCCACAAAGTGCAGTTTCACGTGATAGCCCGGGTAGGCGATCGGCCCGGTTGTCGGGTGGTCGATCTCCTGGAAGAATTCCCGATGCTTGAGGTGGTCATCGGTATAGAGGTCTTCAAATGAGTTGATTGGCCCGCCGAGCACGCCGTACTGCTGGCACTCGGCGCGGATTTCCTTCTTGGTGCGCTCCAGCATCCACGGCACGATGACTGCCAACGCTTCGTCAAGCCTCTCGGGAGCAGAACGCGCCATCGGCGTTGACCACTCCGGCGTCTGCAGCAGGTCGCCCATGCCCACCATCTGCATCATCCGCGGGAACATCGCCGGCCCCGCCGTCGTCATGAAATACCCGTCCTGGCAGATCCACGTCCCGGAACCGATCGCCCCTGCGGGCCAGGGGCGCGTTGAATTGCCTCCGCCGTACTGGTAGCCCATCAGGTAGCTCTGACGCCTATCGATGGCCCCCATCCATACGGGAAATGCGCCGACGTCCAGGTGATCTCCCTCGCCGCTCGCCTCGACACCCAGCAGGTGCATCGACGTTGCCGCCGCAGCCATCGCGCCAACCTGGTACGCTGCCACGCGACCGGCGAAGTGCAGGGGCTCCCGCTCCGGGTGGCCGGTATTGATCATCGCCCCGCCCATTGCGTAGCTCGTGATGTCCGTCGCTTTCCAGTCGCGGTACGGGCCCGTTTGTCCATAGTTGCTGATAGAGGTCATGAGAAGGCGCGGGTTCACGTCGCGCAGCGTCTCGTAATCCAGCCCCAGCGACGGCATCACGCGCGGGCTGAAGCTCTCAACCAGCACGTCTGCGTCCTTCACGAGATCGAGAATGATTTGCCGCCCACGCTCCGACTTGAGATTGAGCGTCATCGAGCGCTTGCCGAGGTTGATATACATGAACAACCCGCTGCGCTCCGGGCCGGGCTCGTCTTTATAGAACGGCGGCATGTCCCGCGCCGGATCGCCGACCTCAGGCCGCTCGATCTTGATGACGTCCGCGCCCCAATCCGCGAGACGCCGCGTGCCAAACGGCCCTGCAGCGTGCCACGTTAAATCGATGACCCGTAGGCCGGTCAACGGCAAGACGGCGGCCCCCCGCCGCTCAGTGTCTTGTTGGCTTGTCATGGACTCGCCACCCATCCTCCCCATGGATGCCGCATTATGGCATTTGCCGCCCCGCCGCGAAAGGGTGCCGCCATGTCATTCCGAGCGTAGTCGAGGAATCTAAAACCTCTGGTGGCAGTACAAGACGGAACGCGGCATTCTGACCTCTAGGGTGCCCAAGCCGGATCGCGAACTTAAGCCGTAACGCAGTTACCTACCGCTCCAGGTCCCATAAGCCCCGGCCGCCCGCGTCCACGCCGCCGTCAACGGAAAGCACCTGCCCGGTCACCCACGCCGACTCATCCGACGCAAAATACAGCGTCGCATGAGCGACATCTGAAACGTGCCCCCGCCGCGACAACACTTGCTCCGGTACGTCGATGCCGTCCGCGTCACCGCCAAGCCGTTGGCGAATCAACCCCGGCGCCACCACATTCACCCGGATGTTGTCCTGCCATAACTCCCGCGCCAGGTTGCGCGCCAGCCCGATAACACCGGCCTTTGCCGCACCGTAAGCAACGTTTGATCCACGCTGCACGCTCTCGCTCGCCGTGATGAAGATGATCGACCCGCCGCCCTGCCGTTTCATCACCGGCTGCGCGGCCCGCGCAAGGTTTGACGGCCCCTCCATCGTGTTCCCGATGGCCTCCCGCCAGAAGCTCGGTTCCACGTCGCTCAACGTCACGGACGGATCGAAGAAACCGCCCCCGCCGCTGTAGAGCACATCGATTCGCCCGCCGCCCGCATCCCGCGCCGCCCGGACGATTCGTTCCGCGTCCACAGCATCGGCAACGTCTCCGGTGATCGCGACGGCAGCTTCGGCCGCAGGCGTTCCCAGACGCCGAATGATTTGAAGCGTCTCATCCAGGTGCTCTTGGCGTCGCGCCACGAGGACAACTGTCGCCCCCTCCTGCGCGCACAGCAGGGCAGTGGCTCGCCCCATTCCCGGCCCCGCCCCCGAAACCAGAACCGTCTTCCCCTCAAGCCGCATTCGAATTTCCCCCTGAGATCAGCATCCGGTTAATGACTCGATAGCTAGATTGTGTGAGCGAGAAGTAGAGGGTGGCAAGCGGGAAGCGGCGTTCAGACTCTAATCACGAAGAAGTCCACTCTCCGGTCGCCGAGTTTGACCGTCCAGGATGTGTCGTTGATGTAAATCAGGTCGCCCTCGGCGTTATAAAAGCGCGCCCCGACCGAGTAATCATTCCTGTCACTGAGTGGTTCGTCCCACTCCAGCTTGTATGCCAGTGGGAGAGATGTCACATCGGAGTACTCCGCCTCAGCAATAGTCACAGAGGAGGCATCCGCGTACGAAACATCCGAAAGCCGAACCACAACCCGCGTCACCGGAATCTCAATCTCGCCGTCCGCCCCCTGAAGTGTGATCTCCCCCCGCAAACTGGTTGAGCTGCCCAAAAACGTCGACAGCACAGCAAACAGAAGTAGAACTACAAGGGCCAGGAGACCAAGCGTTAGAAAACGAACCCCTCCGTTTCTCATCTGCCCTCCTTTCTAGGTCATTATCCTCGCCATCCCAAGACTCTCCCCACCCCATCCGTGCCATAGTTACACCATGGACGAAATCCTCCTCGCGCTCATGCCCGTGCTCGGCTTTATCGCCGGAACCGTCGGCGCGCTCATTGGCGCGGGCGGCGGCTTTATCGCCGTCCCGATCCTGCTCATCGTCCTGCCCGATGAAACGCCCGGCATCATCACCGGCATGTCGCAGTCGATGGTGCTGATGACCTCCCTCTCCTCCACTGTCGCCTACGTCCGACAGAAGCGCATCGAGTACAGGTGGGCCGCCGTTATGGCCGTCACCGGCCTGTTTGGTATGGCAATCGGTGCGTACATAGTTGAGCAGCTCGAGCGCGGCGCGTTCCAGACAGTCTTCGGCGTCGCAGCCCTCATCCTCATGACCTATCTGTTGATTAGACCTATCCGTGGCCGCAGCGCGGCGCGCACCCTTGAAGAGGCGGAGGAGGTCCGCGTCCCGCTAACTCGCAAACGCACCATCATGCTCGGCATCGTCGGCCTCGCGACGGGCACGATGGGTGGCCTGCTCGGCGTCGGCGGCGGCATCGCGATGGTCCCCATCATCGTGCAGGCATTCGTCTTCCCCGCCCATTTCGCCACCGCAACCTCACAACTCGTCATCCTGATCACAAGCCCAGCCGCCATTGCCGTTCACATCGCCGAATCGCCCCTGCTGGAGAAAATCCTGCCGATAGTCCTGCTTGGCATCGGGGCCATCGTCGGCGCGCAGGTCGGCGCCCGCGTCTCTCGTAAGATCTCCGCGCCGTGGATCGTCCGCATCCTCGCCATCGGCCTCGGCATCGTAGGAATCCGCCTCATCCTCACCGGCCTCTCGTAGCCAACACCACTAGGCGTACAATCAATCGGGATAACGAGTCTGACTCTAAGGGGGTATGGGAGTGGAGCATCAATACATCACCGTCGAGCGCGACGTTCTGGGCGTCGTGACAATCACCTTCAACGTGCCGGAGGCGCTGAATCCCTGGCTGATTCCGCTCATGGAGGAAATGACCGTCGAGCTGGACTATATCGCGGCCAACCCTGACGACCGCGTCGTTATTTTCACAGGCTCCGGTCGTTCATTCTCCGCCGGCGGCGACGTCGGCCCGATGGCGGGCGCGGGCGGCGACCGACCCATGCCGCACTTCATGAAAGAGAAAGGCGACCGCCAGCGCGGCGGCTGGAACGTCCCCACCATGTCCGCCGAAGAGCGCCTGAAGAACGAGACCCTCAACGGACGCCGCATCCACATGCAGGTCTGGGAACTGGACAAGCCGACCATCGCTGCCGTCAACGGCGTCGCGGCCGGCGCGGGCTGCGACCTTGCCCTCGCCTGCGATATCCGACTCGCCAGCACGAACGCCCGCTTCATTGAGGTCTATGTGCGCCGCAGCCTGGTTCCCCTTGATGGTGGCGCGTATTGGGCCCCCTATCTCCTGCCGCACGGCATTGCGATGGAAATGCTGCTCGCGGGGGAGGCCCTCAGCGCGGAGGACGCGCATCGGTTCGGCCTCGTCAATCGCGTCTATGAACCCGATGAGTTGATGCCCGCCGCGCAGGAACTGGGCCGCAAGATGGCGCAGGGCCCTGCCGTCACACAGCAGCTGGTCAAGCACATGGTGCGTGAGATTCACACCAAGGGCTACGAACAGCACTGGAAGTACATCGACGCCGCCCACCAACACACCCGCGAAACTCACGACTACGACGAAGGCGTCCGCTCCTTCATCGAAAAACGCCCCTCAGAATTCAAGGGCTACTAACCCCGTTCACCCTGAGCTTGTCGAAGGGCAAGGCGTACAATAGACACGCTATGACAGCCAACGGCACCAAAGCAGCCCCGCCCATCGTCGCCATCACGCTTGGCGATCCGGCGGGCATCGGCCCTGAGGTCGTCGTCAAGGCGCTCGCCGCCAACGATGACCTCCGCCTCGGCCTCTGCAGGCCGCTGATTGTCGGCAACTACGCCGTTGCGGAGATGTCCGCCAATCGATTCGCCGGCGGACTCCCGCTCACGCGCGTCGCCTCTCGCGAGCAGTTGGCGGACGTTGAATGGGACGGCGCAACGGTGCCCGTCTGGAACATCGACACGCCCGGCGCAAGCGAAATCCCGTACGGCGAGCCCACCATCGCGGGCGGCGTCGTATCCATCACCTCAATCGAACTCGCCGCCACACTCGCCCTTGAGAACCGCATCCAGGCCATGTCCACCGCACCCATCAACAAGGAAGCTGTGCATATGGCCGGCTACCAGGACATCGGCCACCAGGAAGTGCTGGCGCGCATGGCGGGCATCACGGAGATTGCCACCATGCTCATGGCGCACCGCCTCCGCGCCGTCCACCTCACCACTCACGTCCCGTTCCGAGACGCCTACAAATACGTCACGAAAGACCGCATTCTTGCCCGGTTGCGCCTCACCGACCGCGAATTCAGAAAGTGGGGCGTTGCCGAGCCGCGCATCGCCGTCGCGGCCCTCAATCCGCACGGAGGCGACGCTGGCCTTCTTGGCCGTGAGGAGATTGAGGAGATTGGCCCCGCCGTTGAGCAGGCCGTCGCAGAGGGCATTGTGGCCGAGGGCCCGTTGCCCGCTGACTCCGTCTTCCTTTCCGCTGCTGCCGGACACTACGACGCCGTCATCGCCCTCTATCACGATCAGGGACACATCGCCGTCAAGATGCACGACTTCCACGGCAGCGTCAGCGTCAACCTCGGTTTGCCGTTCGTGCGCACGTCCGTCGATCATGGCACGGCGTATGATATTGCGGGTACGGGCGCGGCGGAGGCCGTCAGCATGAGCGCCGCCATCCGCACCGCCGCCCTGCTCGCAACCGGACGCGGCCTTGACACCGCCAACACCGAGCACGAGGCACATCACGCGCCCGCTCGCGTCTAGGGTAAGGGAGGAAGCTATGTGGGCCATTCCGACGGTTGTAGCCCTGATGATCCTGGGGCCGATGGTCCTGCTGGGCTTTGTGGTTGTACTCGTCGTGCCGACGCTCTACATCGCAATGCACAGCAAGATTCGGGAGCCGGAGGGCATGCCCGGCTCCGAGTCCGCCGAGGGTAGCTAGCCATGAAGGAGAACGGCCATGAAAGCCGTCTATATCGAGGAGCGCGGCGGGCCTGAGAACCTCATCTACGGCGATATGCCGGACCCGGAGATGGCCGACGACCAGGTTCTCATCCGCGTTCGCGCCGCCTCCGTCAACCGCTTTGATCTGAACGCCCGCGCCGGCGAGAACGGCGTCATGGTCAACCTTCCGCGCATCCTCGGCCTTGATATGGCCGGAGAGGTCGAGGACGTGAGCATGATGGCCATTGAGGCCGGAATCGTTCCCGGTATGCGTGTCGTCGCAGACCCGCGCCTCCCATGCCAGCTGTGCCATTACTGCCGACTTGGCCGTGACGAAGACTGCATGAACCGCTATGACCTCGGCTCGCGCCTGCACGGCACATACTCAGAGTTGATCGCCGTCCCTGTCCGTGCCGTCCACGTCATTCCCGACGAACTCTCATTTGAAGAAGCCGCCGCCATGCCCATCGTCTACAAGACCGCATGGCGAATGTTGACCGCGAAAGCCCGTGTCCAGCCCGGCGAGACCGTGCTCATCCATGCAATCGGCAGTGGCGTGGGCACTGCCGCCCTCCAGATTGCCAAACTGCTCGGCTGCCGTGTCATCGCGACGGCGGGGTCCGACTGGAAACTGGATCGCGCCCGGGAGATGGGCGCGGATGAGACCGTCAGCTACGAGGACGGCGAGACGTGGCCGGAGATCGTAATGGCGCTCACGGAGAATGAGGGTGTGGACGCGGTCATCGACAACGTCGGCGCGCCGCTCTGGGACGGTAGTTTCCGCGTTATGGCGAGGCAGGGGCGATTCGTTACGTGCGGCGTGACGGCCGGCCACCGCGTCTCACTCCACCTTGGCCAGGTCTTCGTCCGAGGGCTGGAGATCATGGGCATTGGCGGATTCCGAACGTCCGACTTCGAGCGAATCATGCAGCTCACGCATCAGGGCAAACTCAAGGGCACGGTTGGGCGCGTGTTCCCGCTCTCAGAGACGGCGGACGCACACCGCCTGATGGAATCCCGCGATTTCTTCGGCAAAATCGTTCTGACGACATAGCAAGTAATTGAGAGGCGGATGTGCAGCTACCGGAGATCGTCAGGCTATCTCTGGCTGAGGCGTTTGGGGCCTTCGTTCTGCTCCTGATAGGCGCGGGCTCGATCCTGACCGCCACGGCGACCAACCCGGGCGGCGACAACCTCATCGTGATCGCTTTCGCGTACGGCTTTGCCATCTTCATCGGCGTCTCTGCCGTCGGCCACGTCTCCGGCGCGCACTTCAACCCCGCCGTCACTTTTGGATTCCTCATCGCCGGCAAGATTCAACCGCTGACGGCATTGGCCTATTGGGGCTCGCAGCTGCTTGGCGGCATCATCGGTGTCCTCATTCTGAACGCCGTCTTCTCCGGCGCGGGCGACCTGACAGACCTTGCCAACGCTGCGGAATCGACCAATCTCGGCGCAACGGCCCTCCACGGCGATGTCTCACCCGCCATCGGCATCCTCATCGAGGCTGCGCTGACCTTCATCCTCGTATTCGTGATCTTCCAGGTGGCAGTCGATGAGAACGGCCCCGGCACCATCGCTCCGCTTGCCATCGGCATGACGATTACAGTTGCGGCCCTCATGGGCGGCCCGCTGACGGGTGCGTCCCTCAACCCGGCGCGCTCATTCGCGCCCGCGCTGATTTCCGGCTACTGGACGAACCACTTCGTCTACTGGATCGGCCCCCTGCTCGGCGGCGGCCTCGGCGCACTCGCCGCCTCCTACCTCATGCAAGGCATGCGCGGTCTACCCAAGTGGCGCAACAGCGAATAGCCCGCCGCCCTGTCATTCTGAGCGCAGTCGAAGAATCTAAAGCGCGGTAGCAGCCGCCAAAGCAGGAACGCGGTACCAACCCAATAAACTGCTTAGGCTGGAAGGCAGCCAAAGCAGGAACGCGGCGGACCGCCGTATTCAAAAACCGAAGCCGGATCGCGAACTTAAGCTGTAACGCAGTTACCGCTGGTTGATCGGCACGTACGCCCGCTCGCCCTCGCCCACGTAGATCTGCCGCGGACGCACGATGCGCTGCTCCCGATCTGTCACGCCCTCGTTCCACTGCGCCATCCAGCCGGACGTGCGCGGCACCGCGAACAGCACGGGGAACATCTCGACAGGGAACCCCATCGCCTGGTAGATCAGCCCTGAGTAGAAGTCCACGTTGGGATAGAGCTGGCGGGAGACGAAGAAATCGTCCTCGAGCGCGATCCGCTCCAGTTCCAGCGCGATCTCCAGCAGTGGGTTGACGCCTGTCACCTCAAAGACGCGGTCCGCCATCGTCTTGATGATGCGGGCACGCGGGTCGTAGTTCTTGTAGACGCGATGCCCGAAACCCATCAGGCGGCCGCTCACGCCGTCCTTAACGTTCTTGATGAACTCCGGCACGTTGTCCTTTCTGCCGATGAACTGAAGCATCCGGATCACGGCTTCATTCGCCCCGCCGTGCAGCGGCCCGGACAACGAGCCGATCGCGCCCGCAAGAGCCGAGTACGGATCGGCCTGCGAACTCGCAATCGCGCGCATCGCGTTCGCGCTCGCGTTCTGCTCATGGTCCGCGTGCAGGATGAACAGCACGTCGATGGCCCGCTCGATGACGGGATTCGGCACGTACTTGGGCTCCACCATACGGAACAGCATGTTCAGGAAATTCCCCGCGTACGTCAGGTCATTGTCGGGATAAATGAACGGATAGCTCAGTGTGTGGCGGTAGCACCACGCTGCGACGGTCGCGACCTTGCTGATGGCGCGCACCGTCTGAATCTTGCGCGACTCCGGATCCATGATGTCCCTGGACGCCGGATAGTACGTGCTCATCGTGGCCATTGACCCAAGCAGCATCCCCATCGGATGGGCGTCGTAGCGATACGTCTCCATCTGCTCCCGCACGGTCTCTAGCACCATCGTGCGGAAGCGGACGTCTTCCTCGAACTCCAGCAGTTGGTCGGCGGTGGGAAGCTCTCCGTTCAGGAGCAGGTAAACGACTTCCAGGTACGTCGAATACTCCGCCAACTGCTCAATCGGATACCCCCGATACCGCAGGATGCCCTCGTCGCCGTCGATGAACGTAACTGCACTGCGGACAGTGGCGGTATTCAACAGGGACGGATCATAGCTGAGAAGACCGAAATCGTCGTCAGAGGTCTTGATCTGCCTCAGATCGGCTGCGCGGACTGACCCATCGGTTATCGGCAGCTCATACTCTTTGCCGGTCCGATTGTCCGTTACCTTCAGAGACTCCGATGCCATCGCCGTCCCCCACTGGAATACCCAGCTTCGCTATATATCGTCTCAGTGTACAACTACAGACGCTTCGGTAGGTAGGGGACGCTAACGAACGGCCAACGGGTTCAGATTCGTCTGCTCGTCGTATACGTCGATGCCCTCCTGTTTCTTGAGGAACGTCACAACGGCGTAGGTGAGCGGCGTGGCGACAGTTTCATAGACCACCTTCGTGAACCACTCGACGAAGAAGATTCGCCACACGTCGCCGGTCGAGAGCACCCCAAGAAAGGCGATGAACGTGAAGAAGAACGAGTCCAGCGCCTGCCCGCCGATCGTTGACGAGATGGTCCGCAGCCACAGCATCCGCCCCTCCGTCATCACCTTCAGGCGAGCCAGGATGATGGCATTCGTGAACGAGCCGATCACATAGGCGATGAACGAGGCCACGAGCAGACGCCCCGTGAACCCGAGAATGGTGTCATAGGCATCCTGGTGTTCCCAATCGGCGGCGGCAGGTAGCAACCCGCCGAGATAGATTGCGATGACCATCACGAGATTCGCGCCGAACCCGGCCCAGATGACGCGTCGCGCCACGGCGTATCCGTACACCTCCGTCAGCACGTCCCCGACGATGTAGCTCAGGGGGAAGACGACGATTGCCGACGTGACGATGAGTTCTCCAAAGACGGGCGCATCGCCGAGTGTCACAATCCGAACCGCAATGATGTTTGAGGTCAAAAGCGCCGCAATGAACGCCGCCACAACGGCCAGGAACCACCGCGAACCGGCTCGCGCCGCCCCAGCCTCTACGTTGTGTGACGAATCATTGGGTCCGGACAAGACCTCGCAGCCCTCCATCGCTACTTGTACGCAAACTGTCGCAAGCATAGCCCACACGCAGCGCGCGGCGGAATGTCCATCGATACGGTACGATGACGGCAGACATAGATGCCCGGGCCAACTGGGCGCCCACTCGAATATGGTCGAGTCAGGAGAGAATTGAGAGATGGCACTTCTTTGCTTTGACGTTGACGGAACTCTCGACACCGGTGACGGACCCATTCCCGTGTCCGTCCTGCATGATCTGGAAGGCATGGGACACGAGGTCGTCATCGTCTCCCCGTCCCCCCTGCGACCCAAAGACGCCGGCTTTCCCGAGTTCCTGAGCGTCGATCGGAAGAAAAACCTCCTCGATGCCCTCGAGGCCCACCCTGACGATCGTCCCGTCTACATCAGCGACAACGATGGAGACGACAAGCTCTCGGAGGAGGTCAACTTCGAGTACGTCCACCCACTCTTCTGGACACCCTTCTACACCCGCCTAACCTCGGACAACTCCGGCTAGTATCCCCAAGTCCACCCTGCTCCCCCGTCATTCCGGCGAAGGCCGGAATCCACCGCGTGGCCCGCAAGGGCCACATCATCCCCGCTCACCCTGAGCCTGTCGAAGTGCTCCCTATGCCTTTTCCACTTAACTTGACAACCTTTATTCCACCAATTCACGCCGTAAACAGCAAAATGTAGCTCCCCTGTCGCATTAACTCACTATTAATCCTGTATGTTGCGGAGCATATGCGTTCTGACGGCCAGAAACAGCACATAAAGCGCGCTTATGCTGAATACGTCAATCTCTCGACCTTCTCAACCCCTAGCCCTCGTGATGCATGTTCCTATTGCGCGTGCCCACGCGCTTCGCATCACGCTATCGCGTAGGCGCGGCGAAGAAGGGGTTGTTGACGGCTTGACATTATGGTAGTATGGCGCTCGACACACTATGAGGTGCGTGGTGGATGAGGGTAGGCCGCCACGCAAATAGGAGGTGCATTATGACGCAGACTCTGCACAAGGGTGACCTGGCCGGAATAGTGGCGCAGCGCATGGGCGGAACCCGGTCGAACGGCGAGGCCGCGCTGAATGCCGTCACTGGCGCCATTCAGGAATCCCTGACCCGCGGCGATCGCGTGGTCATCACCGGTTTCGGTAGCTTTGAGGTTCGCCAGATCAAGGAGCGCACCGTGCGCCCCCTCCGCGGCCCCAATGCCGGGCAGCCCACCAAGGTTGCAGCTCACGACCGCGTCGGATTCTCCCCCGGCACGGAACTCGCCAAGGCCGTCAAGAGTAACGGCGCCTAATCTGAAGGCGCGGCGCGCATCGGCCGCGCGCCGCGCCTTTCATCTCACATAGCAGAACCGACTGACCTTGCTTCCCTCGGGAGAGGGTTAGTCTTGTTGGGTTGATTCTATTCGCGTGATTAGTCCGGCCATTTCCAGCGCGCCGGCTGCTGCGTCGTAGCCGCGGTTGCTCCCCGGCCCTCCTGAGCGCGCCAGCGCCTGCTCCATCGTGTCCGTCGTCAACACGCCGAACAGGCAGGGCACTCCTGTATCCAGCGAGACACGCGCCACTGCCTGCGTCACTGCCATCGACACATAGTCGAAATGAGCCGTCTCGCCGCGGATGACTGCGCCGATGCAGATGACGGCCGCGTAGCGATCCGATTCCGCCATCGCCTGCGCTGCCGAGCCAATCTCAAACGATCCCGGCACATAGGCCACGTCGATGGACTCGTCCGGCACGCCGTTCTCGCTCAGCGCCGAAAGCGCGCCCTCGAGCATCCGGTTCGTGATCAACTCATTGAAGCGAGCGACAACGATGCCGATGCGCGCGCTGCCCGGCTCTCGGACTTCGTTCCAGGGCAGCGGTTCGATGATGTTGGGGGGCACGTTGAATGTTCTCCGCCGGACAATGGCCGCCGATTAGGACTGCTGCTCAGTGTCCACGGTGGACTCGTCCTCGGAAGCGGTCTCTACTCCGGTGAGGATATGCCCCATCTTGTCGCGCTTGGTCTGCAGGTAGCGGCGATTATGGTCGTTTGGCTGCACTTCGATTGGCACACGCTCTACAAGCTCCAGGCCGAACGCGTCCAATCCCACAACTTTGCGCGGGTTATTCGTCATCAGCTTGAGCTTCCGCACTCCCAGGTCCACGAGAATCTGCGCCCCGATGCCATAATCCCGCAGGTCCGGAGGGAAGCCAATCTGCACATTGGCCTCAACCGTATCGAGTCCTGTGTCTTGGAGCGCATACGCCCGCAGCTTGTTGTGCAGACCCACGCCGCGGCCTTCCTGCCTCATGTAGAGGAAGACCCCTGATCCCTCTGCGGCAATGTGCTCCAATGCCAGGTCAAGCTGTTCCCCGCAGTCGCACCGCATGGAACTGAACACGTCGCCCGTCACACACTCACTGTGAACCCGTGTCAATACGGGCTCATCAGAAGTGATGTCGCCCATCACCAGCGCAACGTGCTCTTTTGCGTCGATTGCGCTCGCGTAGCCGTATGCACGAAACACCCCGTGTTGCGTCGGCAGGTCTGCAACGCCCTTGCGCTCCACCATCGTCTCCCGCTGACGCCGATACTCGATGATCTGCGCGATAGTGATTATGGGGATGTCCCACTTGGCTGAGAGCACTTCCAGCTGCGGCATCCGCGCCATCGTGCCGTCCTCGTTCATGATTTCGCAGATAACACCCGCCGGATACAGCCCGGCCGCCCGGGCGAGGTCGATCACCGCCTCCGTGTGTCCGGTCCGAACAAGCACGCCGCCATCCTTGTAGCGGAGCGGGAACATGTGGCCCGGACGCATCAGGTCCCCTGACCGCGTCTCCGGATGCACCAGCGCGCGAATCGTCGCTGCGCGATCCCCCGCCGATATCCCCGTCGTCACTCCCGCCTTGGCGTCTACGGACTCCGTGAAGGCTGTGGATAGCGGCGACGTATTCTTCTGGGCCATCATGGGGATCCCCAGCTCGTCGAGCCGCTCGCCGAGAAGAGGCACGCAGACAAGACCACGGGCGTGCCTCACCATGAAGTTGACCATCTCCGGCGTCACCATGTCCGCAGCGATAGCGAGGTCGCCCTCATTCTCCCGTTCGGCATCGTCGACAATGATTACGAATTCGCCCCGCCGCATCCGCGCGGCGGCGCCCTCGACGTCGATAATGCTCATTTGCTTGCCTCCACCTCGCCGCTCAGGACACTGATCCCCTCGCGGTCCCCCTGCAAAAGCTTCTCCGCGTACTTGGCAAAGATATCCGTCTCAAGATTGACCGGCATCCCCACGTATGCCTCGCCCAGATCCGTGTTCTCATACGTGTGCCGCACCACTGACACGGTGAATGATTCGTCATCCAGCCCCATGACCGTCAGGCTGATACCGTTCACCGCGATGAACGCCTTCTCCACAAGGTAGCGCATGACCTCCGGCGGCGCGGATATCCGCACCAGCCGCGCGTCTGCCTCAGGAGTGATTTCCGCCACCGTGCCCGTGCCGTCCACGTGCCCCTGCACCAGGTGTCCGCCAAGGCGGCTGTTGAATGTAACGGCGCGCTCCAGGTTGATGGGGCTGCCCGGCTTGAGTACGTTCATCGCCGTCCGCCGCAGCGTCTCCGGCATCACGTCGAAGCTTACCCGCGTCTCCGCCATCTCCGTCACTGTCAGGCACGCTCCGTTGACGGACAGGCTGTCGCCGATGCGTGTTTCGCCCAACGTCACGTCTGCCTCGACGATCAGGCCGCCCTCGCCGATGGCGACAATCCGCCCCACCTCTTCAACAATCCCCGTGAACATTTCTCCTCAACCTACCCCTGTGGGATGCCCATGATTATACGCCCGCGTGACTAGTCCGCGCCGCCCTGCCAATACCGCAGGATGCCGCGCACAACGATATCCTCTCCAACGCGGTCAACATCCATCCTTACGAATCGATGCGCGTCCCTCACAAGTTCCACGCCGTCGCCGCCAACCGGCCCCGGCGCATCACCCCCGCCGATGATTACCGGAGCGACGGAAATCTCTGCCTGATCCACGAGTCCCTCGTCGAAGAACGCGCCAAGTAGTTGCTCGCCGGCCTCCGTCATCACCTGCACTGCGCCGAGACGCCCCAGGTGTTGCAGAAGTGCAGTCAGATCCACCCGGCCATGCTCCGCTGGGAAGGCCGCCGCCGTTACGTTGTCTCCCAGGTCCTGGAACGGTGCGCACGCTGCCGCGGACGCCGTCGCGACCAATGTCTTGCCCGGCTCGTTGAACAGCCGGGCCGCGGGTGGTGTGCGGCCGTTGCTGTCAGCGATGACACGCAACGGTTGACTGGGTAGGGGATTGCCGGATGTGTCCCGAGCCGTCAGTTGTGGGTCATCAGAAATCACTGTCCCTGCCGCTGTGATGATTGCGTCCACTTGTGAGCGTAGTTCGTGGACTCGGGCGCGCGCAGCCTCCCCCGTAATCCACCGCGAATCGCCCGTCCGACTTGCGATTTTGCCGTCAAGACTCATCGCGTACTTGGCGATGACGAGCGGCATGCCCGTTTCCTCGCGCTTGAAATATCCCTGGAAGTGCAGCGTCGCTTCCTCTGCGCAATCGCCGACGCGTGTCGTGATGCCGTTCTCTTCTAGTCGACGCCGCCCGGATCCGTTCACGGGCGGGTGCGGGTCCAGCACTGCGATTTCAACCGCCCCCAGCCCCGCGGCGATCATCGCTTCCGCGCACGGTGGCGTCCGGCCGTGGTGAGAGCACGGCTCCAGCGTCGTGTACATGGTCGCGCCGCGCGCCCGTTCCCCCGCCTGTTCCAGCGCGACGATCTCGGCGTGCGGGCCGCCGGGCGGCTGCGTGAAGCCCTCTCCGACAATCTCCCCATCGCGCACGATAACCGCGCCAACCGCAGGATTGGGACTTGAGTACCTGAGCGCCTGCCGTCCCAACTCCAGGGCGCGAGCCATGGGCGTAGCAGCCCCGTTCGTCACTGTCGGGCCTGGAAATCCCGGAACGCCCGGCTCGGCGTCGGTTCAGATTGACCCTGGTATTTGCTGCCGAGCCGCTCGGAGCCGTAGGGCCGCTGCGCCGGCCCGGACAGCCGTGTGAAGGAGATCTGGCCGATAGGCATTCCGCTGTACAGGGTGATGGGCAGATTGTTCACGTTGCTGAGCTCAAGTGTCAGACGCCCGCGCCAGCCAGGATCCACATACCCCGCCGTCGAGTGGATCAGCAACCCGATGCGCCCGAGAGAGCTCTTACCCTCCAGACGCGCCACTAGGTCATCCGGCAGGCCAATGTCCTCCACGGTGCTGCCCAGCACGAACTCGCCGGGGTGCAGGATGAACGGCGCGTCGTCGCGGATGTCCACCATCTCCGTCAGGTCGCTCACATCCTGCCGAATATCAATGTAGGGACGGCGGGAGTTCCGGAAGACGAGGACCTTGTCGCTCAGATGCACGTCGACACTTGCCGGTTGCACGTCCCCTATGTCGAGCGGGTCGATGATGATGCGGCCGTTCTTGATCTCAGCGTGGATTTCGCCGTCATTGAGGACCATCGATGGCCCCTCCCCCGGATACAACTACAGTGCAAACACTATAGCGTAAATCCCACACGCCCCACCCGTCATTCCCGCGAAAGCGGGAATCTGAATCGCATTTGCCCGCCCACTCGTTCATCCTGAGCCTGTCGAAGGGTGAACCTCATCCAATCTCGTATCCGACACGAACATAGATGACAATATCACTCTCACCTGCCAGGATCGGCGTGGATGCCGCCTCCTCGTCCGAGAACATGGCAGTAGTCCGCGCCATCTCCGGTGTGTCCTGCCCAACCGGCGCCGCCCCGGACTCGGAGACGAAGAACACCTCACCCAGCTCCGCGCCCGCCAGCGACGCCAACTGTCCGGCCTGCTCTCGCGCCGCCTCCATCGCCAGTTCACGCGCCTCGCGCTCGGCGTCCTCCGTGTCGTCCACGGAGAATGACAGCCCGTCCACCCGGGCGTTGTCCCCGCCGGCTTGCACCGCGCCATCAATCACATCCGCAATCGTGTCCAGTGTCCGAACGGTCGCGCGAACCGTGTTCGTCACCGTGAACCCCACCATCTCACTGCGGCGGAGAGTGTCATTCCACTCATAGCGCGGCGAAACGTTGAACGTCAGTGTCTGGATATCGTCCTCAGCGATTCCCGCTGCCGTCAGGCTGTCGACGACCGCCTGCATGGATGCCGCAGCCTCGGACATCGCCGCGCCCACTGTCTCGTCGCTGGTCTCCACGCCGATGCGCAGCGTAGCGATATCCGGCGTCACGGACACCCGTCCCGCCCCCGTCACCCAGATTCCGTCCGTTGACCGATCCAGGACCACAGTGCTCCCATAGTCGTCATCACGTTCGGCGTCATCGTCATCCGCCGCGCACGCCAGAGACGCAGCCATAACGAGTGTCAATAGAACAAGGGCAAAGGCCGGCAGGCGGATTCGCTGGAAGATATGGTTGAAAGTCATTGAGGGTTCTCCTTGCGCCTCAAACACCGCGCGCCTCGGAAACGCGCTGCCTCTTTATGATGCAGGAAACGCGCCGCCCACGCAGAGAGATAGCACCGCCCTCCGTTCGCCCTGAGCCTGTCGAAGGGTGAACGGGGGCATAACAACGCCGAAACGATAAAATGGACAAACGCCCATGAGATATGTGCCGGTAACACCCACCGATGACCCGCAGGATGACTACCTGCCGGAGGGAGTCCTTGCGCTCCCGGACGAGCACCCTGTCCGCCGCTCCCTCCTGGACATAGCGGAAACCTTGGGCCTTGCCGTGCTCCTCTTTCTCGTGGTGCAGTCGCTCGTCCAGAACTACGTCGTCACCGGCGGCAGCATGGCGCCATCCATCGAAGACAACGAACTCATCATCGTCAACAAGGCCGTCTACTTCAGCCTCAATAGGGAAAACGTGGATAATCTCGTGCCGTTTTTCGATCTGCCGGACGGCGACGATGTCTACCTGTTCCACCCGCCTGAGAGGGGCGAGGTGATCGTCCTCAACTCACCGGAAGGTGACAATCTCGACCTGATCAAGCGCATCATCGGACTCCCGGGAGACACCATCGGGTTTGACAGCCGCGGCGGTCCGATACGTGTCAACGGCGTGGAGATTGAGGAAACATGGCTGTCAGATGACCAGCGGACGAGGGGGCAGGATATCACTCTTGGCGAAGACGAGTACTTCGTCATGGGCGACAACCGCCGCTCCAGCCAGGATTCCCGCCAGTGGGGGACGATTGGACGTGATGAGATTGTCGGCAAGGCTCTGCTCACCTACTGGCCGCCGGATAAAATCGGCCCCTCCCCCCACCGGACAGAGGCCTACACCCCCGCCTGACAAGATCCCCCTCCGTGGGGGAAGGACTAGGGCGAGGGGCAATCACCCCGTATCATGAACTGACAGTCGAGGGCCGTTAGCTCAATCGGCAGAGCAGGGGACTTTTAATCCCAAGGTTCCGGGTTCGACCCCCGGGCGGCCCATGTCCCGTACCAACCAGCCTCGAATCGCCGCCGCAAAACAACAGGACGGGGGAGAGGCGTAACCGCCCCTCCCCCGTCTTCACACTGTCTTTCGGATCAGCGTTCCGGCATCTAGCCGGTAGGCGTCGTGAGATTCCTTTAAGGAATCCAGGCCCTCCAGACCGACTCATTGGCATCAACCCACTCTTGCGCTGCTGCGCGCACTGGCAGGTCGTTCTCAGTCAGATTGAGCACAATCTCGTTCTGCTGTGCGTTGGTCATCTGGAAGTTGGAGAGGAACTCGTAAGCCTCCGGGAACTCATCCTGAAGATCGGGCCAAATCAGTTTGGCAACGGGATCGGTTGGGTAGCCGCAGTCATACCTCTCACCGTCCGGATAGCAATCTGAAGTCCATTCCGGCATCTCAATCTGGATGAGGTTGTACTTGGCGTGTGCCCAGTGGGGCTCCCAAAGGTACGTCATGATCGGGTCGCCTCGCTGGAATGCGGCGTCCAGTTCGGCAAGCGCCGCGCCCTCAGACCCGGCGAATACCACCTGGAAGTCGACGCCAAATGCCTCAAGACGCTCCTCGGGCCGTGTGTCCCACGCCGGAGTGAATTCAAGGAGTCTCCCGCTCGTTCCCGTGTCACTCGTTGCAAAGACAGACTTGTACTGATTCATGTCGTCAACGGTTTGGAGGTCGGGGGCAACGGCCTCGATGCCGCGCTCCGAGTCTCCGTTGATGACGTAGGACGGCACATACCAGCCACCTGTGCCACTAATGCCGACCGGACCCATGCGGTCCACCGTGGCGTCGTCAGCGTCTACGTATTCGGTAAGGAGATCAGCGCTGTATGACGGCCAGTTGCAGCAGACGAAGTGGAAGTCGCCATTTTCGAGCCCGAGGAAGAGGGGCGCTGAATCAGCGGGCGCGAACTTGGTCGCGACCGTGTGGCCCATCTCTTGCTCCAACAGGATCTGCGCCACGGCCGTCACGACAAGCTGACCGTTCCAATCCTGGTCAACGAGATAGAGGGTTCCCATCTCGTCCATCTCATCCGTCTCTGTATCGTCGGCCTGTTCACATGCCAGACCTGCCGCGAGGGCAACAGTCAACAGCAGAGCCAACGGGATACCAATCCAGGCCTTTCTCAGTTTCTTCATTTCTTTCCCCTCTCTGATAGTGGCGCGACAGGCAACCCTGGGCGGTTGCCTCGTTCCGGTTGGTCACATACACATTCCTCCTTACCGGGTTTGTGGGCTTTTATCCTGATTCGCCCTATCTCAATGCCCCGGCTGTCATCGCAGCCCGCTGCTTTCCCTGGGTCATTCGATCAAGAACCATCGCCATGAAGACGATGGTCATGCCTGCAATGAGGCCTTCGCCCATCTCCAGTCGAATAGAGGTGATGAAGACTATCTGCCCCAGGCCGCCACCGCCCACCAGTCCGGCAATGATCACCATTGCAAGAACCATGATGATTGTCTGGTTGACGCCCATCATGATTGTCGGCAGGGCCAACGGGATCTTGACCTGGAGCATCGTCTGGAGCGCTGTCGACCCATGAGACAGGGCCGTCTCGATTGCCTGGGCCGGCACCTCCTTGATTCCAAGACTGGTCATCCGAATCACCGGAGGAAGCGCATAGACCGATGTAGCGATGATGCCGACCAACGGCCCAATACCCCAGAGCATGATCACGGGTATCAGGTACACGAAGATCGGCATGGTCTGCATCGTGTCCATGATGGGGCGCAGGATCGACTCGAACGTCCTGCTTTGCGAAGCGAGGGCGCCAAGGATGATACCCACGACCACTGTAAATGCCCCCGCCGTTAGCACCTGGCTCAATGTCTCAACGGTCACGTCCCAAAGTCCTCCGATGCCCGCGAACACAAGCCCCAACACCGCGAGCAGGGCCACACGCCATCCGGCGGCGAAGTAAGCGGCGACGGCCGCTATCACCATCAGCGCAGGCCATGGAAGCCAAAGTAAGAGCGTATTGACGGGCGCGAAACCGATTTCGCGGAACAGGACGTCACGGCTCCAACTGGTGGCAAAGTGAATGTGTACAGCCATCCAATCAACCACCATGTTGATCTGATTTGTCAGTGAGAAGGTGAGCTCTTCGGGAAAGTCTTTCAGTGGCGCAATGAACGTGCCAAGCAGGGCCAAGAGGCCCAGAATCGCGATCGCCAGTATGTTTCGCCCTGGCATTCTTCGGAGCGCCTGGGTATTTGATCCGTCTGCGGATGAATCGCCGGAGGAATTCGGAGTGGTGCTTTGGGGGCTGGACTGTGCAAGAGCGTAACTGAACCTGTCCAGGATGATGGCCAATAGCACGATGGCGATGCCGCTCTGCAGCCCATCCCCGGCGTCCACCTCCCTCAATGACAGCCAGACATCCCGGCCGAGTCCCTCCACGCCGACCAGCGCGGTAATGATTACCATGGCGACCGCCATCATGATGGTCTGGTTGACGCCCATCATGATTGAACTCTTGGCCAACGGAATCTGAACGTGAAATAACGTCTGGGTGGGTGTTGATCCGTGAGATTGAGCCGTTTCGACAACTGCCTGCGGAACCTGGCGGATGCCCAGGTTGGTCAGCCTGATGACGGGCGCAATGGAGTACACCACTGTCAGAAAAACGCCCTGCGCGCCGGCCACGCCAAACAGGACCAGCGCCGGGATGAGGTACACGAAGGCGGGCAGGACCTGCATCGTATCGAGAATGGGGCGGACAAGTGCCTCGAATCGATTGCTGAAAGCCGCCAATATGCCTATGGGCACCCCAAGTCCGACGGCGATGAGCACGGAAACCCCCACCATGCTCAGAGTGACCATTGCGGAGTCCCAGAACCCAATCAGACCGGTGAACAACGCGGCCAAGCCGCTAAACACTCCCAGCCATTTGCCACCGAGCCTGAACCCCACAATTGAAACCCCCGCCACCACAAGCGGCCATGGGAGCCAGAGCAAAAGGGCATCGAGTCCGGCAATGCCTGCGTCAAGCACGCTGGCGATAGGATTGAAGAACCAGGCGAAACTGTCGCCGACCCAGTCAAAAGCCGTATCGATGGCCCCCTGGAGGGGCAGTTCCCAGCTCTTCGGCCAGTCACCAAAGTCGGTATTTGCGTTGTTCGTTGCCAGCGTAAACGCGAGTAGATAGGTAGCCGCAGCGAGTGCGGCCCACAAGACCCACTTGAATCGGGACTCGCGGAAAGAGCGAAGCTGGAGAGCGTCCGACCGAATCACACGACACCCTCGTCACTTACCAGGGCGGCCATAGCCTCTACCCGGGTTATCGTGCCGATGCATCGGCCGTCGTCCAGAACGGCAATGGGTGCGTCATTGTCGATGACGAGAGGAATGAGCCGTTCAAGACGGGTATCCGCTTCCGTAATGGGGCAGGAGTCTTGCATCGTGGATGCCACGCTCGTGTGCGCTGCCGCGCCATTTCTTGGTACATCGTCCAGGTGCACGGTTCCGATGAAGCGGCCGTCATTGTCGACCACCACCGCGCATTCGCATTCCTGTGAGGTCATTGTGCTAATCAGGTCAGCCAGCGATTGATCTGCCGTCGCGTAGACAGAGGGTTCGGTCATCACGGAACGGGCGGTAAGCACCTTTGAACGCGGCACATCTCGCGTAAAGTCCCGCACATAGTCATCAATGGGGTTGGAGACCAACTCTTCGGGTGTGCCTATCTGGACGAATTCTCCGTCCTTCATGATGGCCACCCGGTCCCCCACTTTGATGGCCTCCGTGAAATCGTGTGTGATGAAGACCATCGTCTTCTTGACCAGTTTCTGGAGGCCGATCAGCTGGTCCTGCATCTCTCGCCGTATGAGAGGATCGAGTGCGCTGAACGGCTCATCAAAAAGAAGAATCTCGGGATCCACCGCCAGCGCGCGCGCCAAACCAATGCGTTGCTGCATTCCCCCGCTTAGCTCGTGCGGGTACCGCTGCTCCCAACCGGACAAGCCCACCAGCTCAATCACTTCCTCTGCGCGATTGAGCTGCGTGGCCTTATCGATGCCCTGGACTTGCAGTCCATAGACAACGTTTTCAAGGACGCGCTTGTGGGGGAAGTTGCCGAAGTGCTGGAAGACCATGCCCATCTTATGACGCCGCACGTCGCGCAGCTGCTGCTTGCTCATCGCAAGCAAGTCCTCACCATCCACGCGGACATGTCCGCGGGTGGGTTCGATGAGTCTGCTCAGACAGCGGACGAGCGTGGACTTCCCGCTGCCGGAAAGTCCCATGATGACGAAGGTCTCTCCTTCAGTTACATCGAACGAGACGTCCCTGACGGCCACCACGGCCCCGGTCTCGGCCAGGACATCTTCCCTGGACTGGCTGGGCTCTATAGACTCAGCAAGCTCTTCGGCCCCGTCTCCAAAGACCTTCCACAGGTTTTCGCAGACAAGCCTCGTGTCAACCTCTAGGTCGAGTTCGTCGCTCGCTTGAGCAGGATCGGCAGCATTGTCAGCTGCAGACTGAATATCGATATGGCACACCCCCCCACGGTGTTCTTCCGTTCGGGCAGGAGCGGGGTCGACACGCAGAATGGCCTCCGGTGCCACCAACCGCCTGTTTGACTGCGGTGTTTAGGTTCAAGCGCGATGGCGCATCTGCGTGTGCTGAATCCGGGCCGCCCCCGTACTGCGTGGGTTTACCCCCCCAATTTGAGATTCGTCGCAGTGTACAGGAAATCGGCGCACTGAGTAAACTCTCGGTTAAAGTCGCAACATTTTACGTCAACACGCGATACCTGGTGCAGCCGCCTACCGCGTGGGCACGTACTGCGAGAGACACCCCGACCTGATGCCGTAAGCTGAAGCATGAGCACAAGAATGAAACTGAACAGTGATGGAGTGGAGTTCCCCTCAACTCCGGTCAGCGTCTATGAGGCGATCTATCGCCGGCGGCACGTAAAAGAGTTCACGCCCGACGCCGTTTCCCGAGGCACATTGGAACGCCTCTTCTCCGCAGCTGTCTGGGCGCCCAATCACCGCCTCACTGAACCAACTCGTTTCTTCGCCGTTCAGAAGGACAGCCCGATGAGGACGAAGATAGCCGACGTTGCGTGGCAATCCGCGTACGACGGCGTAACCAACCCCAACCCCGAGCAGAAGCAGCGCTCCGCAGATGATCTGCGAGACAGGGTGATGACTGCCCCCGCCATGGTGTACGTCTACAGTGTTAGGGGACTGATCGAGGAGATCACTCTCGAGAACTACGCCGCATCCTGCATTGCCGTCCACAACATGGCCCTTGCCGCCGTTGCCGAAGGACTCAGCCTCGGATGGAGCACGGGACGCCTCACCAAGCTCCCGGGTCTGGCTGAAATCCTTGGCGCGAACGAGGACTGGATGATGGTGGGTGTCGTGTTCATCGGCAAGGCCGCGGAAGAGCCCGCCACGCAGCGCACGCCGCACTCTGAACTCGTCACGTGGTTTGAGTGAACCGGAGTAAACGCAATGGTCGATAAGCCGAGAAGGCCTGCAAAACAGTCCGCCTTGAAACCCGCCGCCAATGGAATCGTCTACCTCTCCGGCGGCAACCCGCAGATCGCCAAGGGCGACGGCGACGGCCCCGTGCAGGCCTATATCGACGCCATGCCGGAATGGAAGAGCGATGTTGGTCGACGCCTCGATGAACTCATCGTCCGTGCCGTGCCCAACGTTCGCAAGGCCGTCCGCTGGAACTCGCCGTTCTACGGCACTGAGGAGCACGGCTGGTTCGTCAGCTACCACGTCTTTGCCAAATACATCAAAGTCACGTTCTTGAATGGCGTCTCGCTCGATCCCATGCCTCCCGCCGGCGGCAAAGACCCGGACGCCCGCTGGATCGACCTCTACGAGGGCGATTTCGACGAAGCCCAGCTCGCAGACTGGTTCCGCCAATCCGCCGCCCTCCCCGCCTGGAAAGGTTTTTAAACGACCACCTCCGTTCACCCTGAGCCCGTCGAAGGGCGAACCCACTCTCCGTTATCCTTGCCCCACATCCCGTCATTCCGGCGAAGGCCGGAATCCACGCGTGGCCCACAGGGCCACAACACCGCGTAATCCCCCATCCGTTCACACTGAGCCCGTCGAAGGGTGAACCCCCCGTGACACCCCCCGCCAACGTGCCCTACAATCTAATTCCCGTACCGACTCACCCAGCCACTGATGAGGATTACCAAGGCCATGAACCAAGTGGACTTCTACCGACACAAGCTCGCCTACGAAACAGACTCGGCCGATCTCTTCGAGTCCCTCCAGAACGATGAACCAATCGTCGTCGTCGACGGCCGCGCCCACTTCGCTTGGGAGAAGGAGCACATCCCCGGCGCGATAAGCCTCCCCCATCGAGAGATAAATGCCGAATCCACCGCATCCCTGGACAAAACGAGGACCTACGTCTGCTACTGCGACGGCATCGGCTGCAACGCCTCCACCAAGACGGCCCTAAAGCTGGCCGAGTTGGGCTTCGAGGTCCGTGAACTCATCGGCGGCCTCGACTGGTGGCGGCGCGACGGCTACGCCACCCACGGTGTCGGCGCCACCGCAGACGATCCCAACATCCGCTGCGCCTGCTAAATTCCCGCCCCTCCGTCATTCCCGCCCCACCTCTGTCATTCCCGCGAAAGCGGGAATCTAGAACGCATTGTGGAGCCCGACCCAGTAATACAAACCAACATGTCATCCTGAAACCGACATGTCATTCTGAGCGCAGCGAAGAATCCACAGTCGTTCTAAAATGCGGAAGATAATACGGCATTAGTTGGAGGTGTCCTCGTGGCACTTGGAGATGTAACAGCCAATGGTGTCGAACGCGCAATGGCTGAGTTCGACCAGTTGGGTAGAGATGAATTCCTGTCCCGCTACGGATTTCGTAAGTCGCGTAGCTACTTTCTTGTCCGTGATGGACGGCGATATGATTCCAAGGCGATCGTTGGAGTTGCACATAGGTACAATCATTCTGATCGCCGCCTGCTTCGTGCGCAAGAATTCTCTGGAGGAGACCCTGTACTAAGGCTACTGAAATCCCTTGGCTTCGTAGTTGAACGCTCTGATGATTCGTGGACTGATGAAGCTCGGATTCTCGTGTTGGACCTCTATCTTAGGGTAGGTCGAGCAAGTGCCTCCAGCAATGATGTCAAGGGACTGTCAGATTTCCTTCGGGCCCTTTCTGATTCGTCTGAAGAGCCGCACTTTAGAACGGCAAGTTCGATCGACCTAAAACTTGGCAATTTCGCAGCTATCGACCCTCATTATGAGGACATAGGTCTGCATGGCTTTACTAAGAGAGATCAAGAGATTTGGGACATATATGCGGCCGACGAAGACCAGCTTGCGGCCGCTGTGGAAGCAATACGAGAAGGGCAGGAGCCGCCTGGTTTTGGTGAACCTGGGCCTACGGAACCTTCCGTGGAAGTTGTCCCAATTGAAGAACAGCACGTCGAGGCATTCTCAGTTACTAATACGGGAGGGCAGAGTGTTGCTCACCGGAGCGAGCAAACTCTTGTCCTCGCCTTTAGGGATTATCAGGAAAGCCGAGGGCATACAATCGAACGGCATAGGTATGTGCCAAAGGGAAGCCGCTCTGCTCTGTATTGCGATCTGGTGGATTTGACCGACCATGTGTTGTACGAAGCCAAGAGTGACGTAAAGAGGACGTCAATCAGGATGGCGATCGGACAGTTGCTAGACTATCGCCGCTTCGAGCAGGATGAAATGGAACTGGCCATCCTTCTCCCCCGCAAGCCAACCCAAGATATTATCGACCTAATTCTGTCGGTTCCTGCAATTGCAGTCTGGCGGACCACCGAGGGTTTCGAGAACCAACGATCCTAACACGCTCATATCGCAAATCCCAAGGATGAAGATCCCGATGCCTTGATGTGGCACAACGAGAACGTGTTCAAGGGGTAGTCGCCCCCTCACACCCTCACCTGCTCCCCCTCCGCCCCCAGCACCACGTCCAACACTTCCAGGATGGCCAGCGTCGGCACGCGATCCCCGATGTCCAGACCGACGTACCCCCACACCACCCCGCCGTCCGGCAGGATGACGAACGTCGCGGGAGCGGCCACGCCGTCCCCCAGTAGATTGAACACGCCGAAACTCTTTGACACGTCCTCGCTCGTATCTGCGAGAATCGGGAACTCCGCCCCGGCCATCACCTCCATGCGCTCCGCATCGACGAGCAAGTCCGTACTGATCGCGGCGAGGCCGACGTTCCGGCTCTCGAACTCGTTGTAGAAACTCTGCAACTCGACCAGTTGCTGCTGGCAGATGCCTCAACCGTAGCTGCGATAGAAGACAATCACGAGCGCCTCCCGCCCCGCCAGCAGATCATCCAACGTATACCGCTCGCCCGTCCCCGTTGGCAGGGAGAAATCCGGCGCTTGCGGCGCCTCAGGCTCAGGAGTCTCCGTCGGGATCGCGGTAGCTGTGGGCAAAGGCGTATCCGTGGCGGACGGCGTTGGGGTGAACGAGGGTTCAGGAGTGGGAGCAGTCGTTGGTGTTTCCCCTGAACAACCCGCAAGGATGACGGCAATCGCCGCTAAAACGGCAACAAATGGCGTTGGCGGATGTCCTGGAAAAAATTTCCTCACACTTCGATTGTACGGACTGCTCGTTCCCGGGACGGCACATCGCGAGCGTGAATCCTCTCAAAAACCGTGGAGGAACCGTGCGCTGTCAAAAAAATCCCCTCCCCCCGACGTGGGGGAGGGTTAGGGTGGGGGGTTACGTTAAGCTAGCCTTAGGCCGCAGCCTTCTCCGCCGCCAGCGCTTCTTTCGCCGCCTCCGCGATGCGGGCAAACGCCTGCGGGTCGCGCACGGCAAGGTCGGCCAGCATCTTGCGGTCGACCGCCACGTTCGCCAGCTTGAGGCCGTGGATCAGGTTCCCGTACGTGATGTCGTTCTGACGCGCCGCGGCGTTGATCCGCGTGATCCACAGTCGCCGAAAATCGCCCTTGCGCTCACGGCGATGCTCGTAGGCGTACTGCCAGGAGTGCAGCAGGGACTCCTGCGCCCGGCGAAACAGCTTGTGCCGGGAGCCCCATTGCCCCTTCATCAGGTTGATGACTTCCTTGTGGCGGCGGCGCGTTCGCGGCCCGCCCTTGATTCGGGTCATGTCAGTGATCCTCTCTACAGATACCGAAAATGAGAATGCGGCCTACGGGCCGTACGGCAATAAACGCTGCACGCGACGCCGATCCGCCGGACTCAGCGGCATCTCGTCGCCGTACAGGCGCTTGACGTCCTTCGGCTTGCGGCGGCGCAGGTGGCTCTGATGCCCCTTGCGCTTCGTCAGCTTGCCGGAGCCGGTCATGCCGATCCGCTTCTGAGTGCCCTTATGCGTCTTGAGCTTGTACTTTGCCATGGTGATTCCTGTCCCCGCGCCTCTACCGGTCTGATTCGTGTTAGTCGGGTGATCCCGCAGCCGCAGCCGCCTCCTCGACCTTTTCTTCGGCCGCCGGAGCCTCAGTTGTCTGCTTTGGCGATGCGGCGCTCTTGCGCTTCAGGGGGGCCAGGATCATGCTCATGCCCCGTCCCTCCAACTGCGGCGCCGTGTCGATACCCGCTATGTCCTCCACTTGCTCTGAAACCTTCTTCAGCAGATTGATCGCCAACTCGGGGTGCGTCGCCTCCCGGCCTCTGAAAATGACCGAGACCTTGACCTTGTCTCCGCCCTCAATCAGCTTGCGTACCGTCCTCGTCTTGAAGTCGATATCGTGCTGACCGATCTTGGGGCGGAGCCGCACCTCGCCGAGTTCCTGCGTGTGCTGTCCCTTGCGAAGCTCACGCTCCTTCTTGGACTGCTCGTAGCGATACCGACCGTAATCCAGGATGCGGCACACAGGGGGCTGGGCGCCCGGGGCAACCTCAACCAAGTCAAGGCCCCGATCCTGCGCCAGCTGAATGGCGTCTGCCGTTTGCATCACTCCAACCCGTTCCCCGTCGTCGGCCACCACAAGGACTTCCGGCACGGTTATGCGTTGGTTGACGCGGTAATCTCTCGGTATGTCTACTCCCTCGCTGTGTATCTAACAGCCGTATCGCTCAAGCACGTACTCTACAATCCGCCTATTTACCCCGTCAAATCCCACCATGTCATTCTCGCACCCCCATTTCGTCATTCCCGCGAAAGCGGGAATCCAGAATCCCCTCCCCCCTTGTGGGGGAGGGTTAGGATGGGGGGTACTACCTCAGCACCCCGCTCTCCGTGCCCTCTTTGATCTCCTCCTCGGACAAACCAAGGACGCTGCTGTACACATACTCATTATCCTCGCCGATCCATGGCGCGCGGTTGGCCGCGGTAGCCTTGGACAGCGAGGGAATCGCCGGCAGCCCGTGGTGTGAGAGCGTTCCCCATGTCGAGTGCGTCGATTGCACGATGTGTCCACGTTCTCGCAGATGCGGATCGTGGTACAGGTCCTCGCTGTTCATTGCCACGCCCGCCGGCACCCCGACCTTCTGCAGCATGTTAAGAAGCTGGTGCGAGGTGAACGCCTGCGCCCACTCACTTATCTCATGGTCGATTTCGTCACGGCTAGCCCGCCGCCCGTCCGTGTCGGCAAATCGGGGATCGTCCGCCCAGTGCGGCGCTCCCATCGCCTGTGCCAGCGCCCGCCACTGTTCATCCGTCTCGCACGCGATAACGATCCATGTGTCCGGGTACAGGCACGCGTACGCCCCATAAGGCGCGTAATGGGCGTTTATCGGCTCGTCATAGCCCACGCTGCCCCAGATGTTCCCGTTAATCGTGTAGTCCAGGATGGCGGGCCCCATCATCGATCCCTGGCCGTCCACCTGCGCGATCTCGATGAACTGCCCGCGGCCCGTCACGTCGCGGTACTCCAGCGCTGCGGCGGTGGAGAGCGCGACGAAGGCAGCGCCCACGTAGTCCGGAATGACGCCCTTCGCGTGGTTCTGCATCGGCGAGTCAGGGTGCCCCCACAAAAGGGACAGTCCCGTCACCGCCTGCAGATTGTTGCCGTACGTCACCCAGTTGTTCAGCGGCCCTTCGGAACCCATCCCCGGCATCCCGATCTGGATGACCCCCGGGTTGATCTTCGTCAGGTCGTCGTAGCCCAGCCCGAGCCGCTTCATGACCGTCGCGCTGAAGTTATCCACGACAACGTCGCTGTCCTTGACCAGTTGGCGGAAAAGGTCCTTGCCGCCGTCGGAGCGCAAATCGAGGGTGCAGCTCAGCTTGTTGCGGTTCATGTCCGGGAACAAGGGACGCGTCGGCTCGCGGTTGGCCTCAAGGCTTTCGGACTCCACCTTGATGACCTCCGCGCCATAGAAGCCGAGGAACATCGTGCCGATGGGCCCAGCGAACGCCCGCGTGATGTCCGCCACGCGGATGCCGTCCAACAGAGCGTCGTCCGGCGCTTTCCCGTTCGTCGGCGCAGGGTACGTTTCACGACGCGGCGCAACTGAATCAATCTCCGCCAGTACCTCATCGCGATGCTGGTCCAACAGCGGGGCAGGGCGCGTCTGGTTCCACGGTGTAGCCGACATGATGAACGGCTGCCCCGGCGTCTCGTACTCGCCCACGACGGGATGCGTTACCTTCTGGAACCAGCCCCGTGACCGCATATGATCGTCCGTCACAAAATCCTCGAACGTGTTGACGGGACAGCACGCCAGCCCCAGCCGCTGCGCCTCCTCCACGAACTCGTCGCGGTCGAACTGCTCAACGAACGACTGTATAAGGATCTGCGCCAGGTCCTCGTTGTCCGTGCGGTACTGTGACGAATCCCAGTCATCGCCGGACAGCACCGCGTCCTCCATCCACTGGCGTGCAAGAACGCGCCAATGGCCCGTCATGAAAATCGCGATCTGGATGTACTTGTCGTCCTTCGTGCGATAGATATTGGCGGGACCGCCGCGTGGCCCCTGGCGCAACACGATCTCACTCCGCTGGCTGTAGCGCGCAATCGTGCCGACCGTCGCGAACGTCAGCGCCTCCTGCAACGACAGGTCGATGCGCTGACCCAGCCCCGTCGCTCGCCGATGCCGCACGGCGTTGATCGCCAGGTACGCGCCGTGAACGGCGGCAAGCTGCGCCCCGATCTGGCATGGCAGCACCACCGGCGCGCGCTCATCGTCGCCCTGGCTCATCATCACGCCGGACATGGCCGAAATCACCGCCTCGTTCGCCGCGAACGCGCTGTGCGGCCCCGTCTGCCCGAACGGCGTCAGCGAAACCGTCACGAGCCCGGAGTTCAACTCCTCAAGACGCGCATCGTCGATGCCCAACGCGGCAAGATGCCCGGGCGGCGTGCATTCGACAAAAATATCCGCCCGCTCGATGAGCTTTTCAAGAGTCTCACGACCGCCGGAGTCCTCAACGTCAAGCACGATGCTCCGGCGATTCAGATTGGCATTGAGAAAGGGAATGCTGCGCTCAAGGTCCGCGATATCCCCCGCGAACGGCGCATGCATCCGGTTCGGATCACCCCCCGGCGGCTCCACCTTGACCACGTCCGCGCCGAGCCCGGCAAGGTACCCCGCGCAATACGCTGCGGGAATCTCCCCAATCTCAACAACCCGCAAATGTCCCAGCGCCGTATCCGCTGCGGATTCAGTCGCACCATTAGTCATAACCACACTCCCCACCGATTAGGCGCATTCGTCATCCCCGCTCACCCTGAGCTTGTCGAAGGGCCCTACCTCGTCATTCTCGTGCTTGACACGGGAATCCAGGAATCCCCACACCCAATCTGCGAGTACGATAGGCTCCCCACCCCCACGGGTCAAGGATTGCGCCCCCCTGTCATTCCGGCGAAGGCCGGAATCCACCGCGTGGCCCGCGAGGGCCACCACTCCCGCTCACCCTGAGCCTGCCGAAGGGCATGAGCGGGGGCACCACCTCTACGCCCACTCGTCATTCTCGCTTCACTTCCGTCATTCCCGCGAAAGCGGGAATCCGAATCTTGTTGTGTAGCCAAACCCTGTAACGCCGACCATCCCCGTACGCATGTCATTCTGAGCGCAGCGCAGGGTACAGAGCATCCGCGCATTAAGTTCCTTGTGATATAAGTGCCTGAGCCACAGTATCGCGGCCGCCTGACATGTCGAACGCCTGATTACTTACAGCAAGTGACTGAATCAACTTTGGTGAGTGGGTCTCTTTGCCAAGATTTTCGGCCTTCAAGAACCCATTGAGGTCCCCGTTATGAGTCTCAATGAAGGACACTTCACTAAAGGCTGAATTTTCGCTAGTACCCTGTGTGAGGTATTGATCGATCAATGTGACCGCACCTCTTGCAAGCAGTTCTAGTGGCTCTTTATCGTCGGCATCTGCAATCCTAAGTACTGCTTCTGTTAGGTTACTGGCGGTGACGGCCGGCATCTGTAGTTCGGGTGTCAACAAGATGACGTTGCCCAGCATCCGCATAATCACGTAGTAGAACAGGAAACGTGATTGGCGCCTGCTAGGCTGGGCTGCATTGCGTCCAAAACCGATGCTGTCTGCCAGAAGCTTGATCTTATAACCTGCATAGAGATCTCGCGCACCAAAGGGTGGCTCCTCATCCGGTCTGGAAAGTATGCGGTCATAGACGGACCCATTAGGAAGAAACGGTGCGTTCTTGTTGAATGCCGACCCTGGCTCTGACATCCACCCGGCCCCATAAACTTTGATGAGATCGAATGCATTGACGTAGTCGGCATAGGAACTCTGTCCTGGATGGCTCTTCTCCCAAGCCTTGCGTGCAGTTATGCCACCACGCTGGATCTCAAGGTAGACGTTGTAATCTTCCGCCATTGAGGATGCCCAGAGTTGAAAACCACTGTTTAGAGCAATGAAATCTTGCTCCCTGACGGAATTTTGGGAATTAGTGAATCGTGTGATGTTTGTGATTTCAGCTTCGTCACTACGAACAATCTTGGTGACTACGCCGCCTTTGCTTACTCGCCCCTTCCAATCTTTGTCGACATCGTTACCCGTACCTCCAGGATTGATCCGCGGTTCGAGCACCTCCCAAATCGTCTTAGTAGTTTGACAGCCATTTACTATGTAGGGATCCTTTACGTCTACACTATCGCCCCCGTCGGTCAGAGAATAATCTGAAACCACGATAGTGATTCCGTTGTTGTACAGGCCAAACTTCTCGGGATTTTCGTTCAACGTACGAGCAATGCCCTTGTTGATCTTTCTTCGGCCACCGAGAAACTGGCGGACATTTTTCTCGTACAGTTGATTCAGATCCCCTGTGAGGCCCCTGTATGCTCGCATGAATTCGAACAAATCCAAGAGCGGCACGGTCCCAACCATAAGGCCTGGAGTCTGTTCGACGAATTGCCCGTCCACTGAGATCGATAGGTGTGGTGATTCAACATCATCCAACCCCTCCCAAATTGTCTGGAGCGAGAGCTCTTCGACATCGAATAGCGGTGAGACGCGTTCTCTGCCGATAAGTTTGATGTTATCTAGGGCCTCGCGATTCTGCGTGGCGATGGGGTCAGTGGTCGCAAATACTAAGACGATTCTGTCCGAGCTGGAAGAGCCCTCTAGGAACAGTTCGAGTCGCTGCAGCAATCGCTTCGTGTTGTCAGAAAGGTTCTTGGTATGACCCTGTAGGGTAGCGATAACTTTGCTGCCCTCTTTGAGAATTGTGTCGATTCCAGCGAAGGCAGTGCCATACTTACTTTGGACCAGATACCAAGTGTCTCCTTCCTCGGAATTGTCGTCGCGATCGGATGGGTCAGTGTCGGCGCGCTTCAAATATGCGATGTCTATACCGCCGTCCCCAGAACCGTCACAAACGATGAAATCGTCGTCATCCGTTGTGACACCAAGCCATTCTGTGACTAGTTTCGTTGCAAACCAACGCCCCTTTTCCAAGGGCGACACATTAGCCTCTTCAAACTCGGACAGCCAAGCATCGCGAAACTGATTGTAAGTGACTTGGCCTGCGTGGTTGTCAGTGGCCATCTCTCCTCCGTGCTTCAGATGTAACGAGTGTTGCCGGAGGCAACCTATATGCCTTAACAGCTTAACCTAGTGGACTAAACGACACTACCCCCTCACCCTCTCCCCTCAGCAACCTCCCCCAGCACCCGCTCCACGAACTCCCCAACCGGCATCGCGCCCAGGTTCTCGCTGTTCTCACGCCGACGGACGGCCACCGCGCCCGACTCCGCCTCGCGATCGCCAACAACCAGCATGTAGGGCACGTGCCGCGTCTGCGCCTCGCGGATCTTCGCGTTCATCCGCTCATTGCGGTCATCGATTTCGACGCGCAGCCCCGCCGCGTGCAGCTGCTCCTGCACCTGCTCCGCGTACGGGATATGCCGGTCCGCGATGGGGATGAGCGTCGCCTGCACCGGCGCGAGCCATACCGGGAACGCCCCCGCGTTGTGCTCCAGCAGCACTCCGAAGAACCGCTCCAGCGAGCCCAGGATCGCGCGATGAATCATCACCGGCCGCTCGCGCGTGTTGTCCTCCGTCACGTATTCGAGATCGAACCGCTCCGGCAGGTTGAAATCCAGTTGGAACGTGCTCAACTGCCACTCGCGACGCAGCGCGTCTTGTGAGAACAGGTCGATCTTCGGCCCGTAGAACGCGCCCTCGTTGGGTATCTCCTCAAAGTCCACGTCGGCGAGCGTCAGCGCTTCTCGAAGCGCCTGCTCAGCCTGATCCCACACCTCATCGCTCCCAACCCGCTTCTCAGGCCGCAGCGACAGCGTATAGCGCGGCTCATTCAGACCGAACCCTTGGTACACGTCGCGCATCATCCGGATCAGCGACGAAAACTCATCTTGAATCTGGTCGAGCCGGCAAAAAATATGCGCGTCGTCCTGCGAGAAACTCCGCACGCGCGTCAGCCCGTGCGTCACGCCGGAGCGTTCATTACGATGCAGCCGCCCAAAGTCCGCCAGCCGTAGCGGCAGCCCCCGGTACGAGTGCAGCTGTGATTGATACACCACGCAGTGGCCGGGGCAATTCATCGGCTTGACCCCGTACTCGATCTCATCCGACTGCGTCAAGTACATATTCTCCAGGTAGTTGTCGTAATGCCCCGACTGTTTCCACAGGTCGGTCAAGAAGATCTGCGGCGTAATGACCTCTTGGTAGCCGTACCGGTCGTACAGCTCCCGGATGAAATCGACCATCAGGTTGTAGACCGTCGCCCCCTTTGGCAGGAAGAACGGGCTGGCCGGCGCGATTGGGTCGAAGAAGAACAGGTCAAGCTCGCGTCCCAGCCGACGGTGATCCCGCCGCTCCGCCTCCGCCAACCGCTCCAGGTGCGCGTCAAGCTCCTCTTGCGTCTCGAACAGCGCCCCGTAGATGCGCTGCAGCTGCGGATTGCTCTCATCGCCGCGCCAATACGCTCCCGCCACGCGGGTCAGCGTGAACGCCCCCGTCTTGTCCGTCGACTCCGCGTGCGGCCCCTGGCACAGGTCCGTGAACTCGCGATGCGTGTACGTGGATACTGTCTCATCCGTCAGGCTCTCGATAATCTCTACCTTGAAAGGCTGATCCGCGAACCGCGCCAGCCCCTCCTCGCGCGGCATCTCACCCGCGACGAACGGCGCAGCCGAAGCCGCGCTCTCCCGCATCCGCTTCTCGATCTCCGGCAGATCGTCCGTGGATAGTGTGCGCGGCAGCAGGAAGTCGTAGTAGAAACCGTCCTCGATGGGCGGCCCGATGCCGAGTTTCGCCTCGGGGAACATGGACAGCACGGCCTCTGCCATCATGTGCGCGGCGGAATGCCGCATGCGGATGAGCGTGTCGTTCTCGCCCGCGTATCGTTCCTCGAGCGCGCCGCCTGCCGCCGATTCAGATTCGTGATCCTGGTGGGACATATCGAAAAAATTCTCCTTGAGCTACTCCTATCTATAATGACGAATGACGCGCCAAGCGTGAAAGAGGCTGAGCACGTGACCGAAGTGAATTCACCTGAAACCCACTCCCGCCAACGCCAACTCCTCGAAGAGTTGTCCAATGCCTTCGGCCCCACCGGCCACGAGGGCCCCGTCCGCACCATCGTGCGCCGTGAACTTGAGCCACTGGTCGACGCGCTCGAGACTGACGGCATCGGCTCCCTCATCGCGCGCATCGGTGACGAAGCCGATGATGTGCCCCGCGTCATGCTCTCCGCCCACATGGATGAAGTGGGCCTCATGGTTCGCCAGATCACCCCGGAGGGTTTCCTGACCATCCAGACCCTCGGCGGCTGGCTGGATCAGGCCTTGATAAACCAGCGATGGGTCGTCATGACGCGCAACGGCCCCATCACCGGCCTCACCGGCATCAAGACCCCTCACGTCATGCTGCCGGACACCCGAAATCAGGTCTTCAAGAAAGAGAGCATGTTCATTGACGTCGGTGCCAAGGACAAGGAAGACGCCGAGCAGCGTCTTGCCATCCGCCCCGGCGACCCCGTCGCGCCGGACAGCACCTTCCAGGAGATGGCCGGCGGCGAGCTCTATGTCGGCAAGGCGTGGGACGACAGGGCAGGGGTGGCCGGACTCATTGAGGTCGCCCGCGCCCTCCGTGAGTCCGCAGACCCACTCCCCGCCACCGTCTACCTCGTCGCCACCGTCCAGGAGGAAGTCGGTCTGCGCGGCGCGCACACGAGCTCCTTCCACGTCATGCCGGACATCGGCATCAACCTTGAATCCGGCGTCGCGGGCGACTACCCCGGCATCACCAAAGACGAGGCGCAGGAAGAGCTCGGCAAGGGCCCGACGGTCTTCCTCCATGACAGCTCAATGATCCCCAACCTGCGACTGCGCGATTTCTTCGTCGATGCAGCCGCCGAACTCGAGATGCCGCTCCAGTTCAACGTCCTCAGCGGCTACGGAGAAGACGGCGCGGAAATGCAGAAATCCGGCTCCGGCACCCCCTCCATCAACATCGCCGTCCCCACCCGCTACCTCCACAGCCACAACAGCGTCATCCACCGCGACGACTTCGCCCGCGCCGTCCGCCTCGTCACCGAAGTCGTCCGCCGCCTCACCCCCGAAACCGTCTCAGCCCTCACCACCTTCGACTAAATCCTAAAGTCCCCTCCCCCCTTGTGGGGGAGGGTTAGGGTGGGGGGTATTCCCTCGCCCCCCGCTCGCCCTGAGCCTGTCGAAGGGTTGAGCGGGCGCCCCCCACAGGCAGGGCAGGCAAGCGCGTCATGGCCGCACCCCTTATGATGAAACCAACCTGGCCACTGGAGTTTGACAGTGCCTCTTATTCCCAAAGTGATGAGCACCCAGCACCCGGACAACGCCGCGGCGCCTGCCTACGCCGTTGACGGAGTCATCAAGGGCGACGGCGAAATCATCGAGGCCGTCGACGCCTTCGGACTCGGCTGCGATGAGCAGATGTGGGACTCAGAAGGCAAGGACACTGATACCCACGTCATCCAGAAGCTTCTTAGCAACTACTCCGACTTCTTCCGCGAGGAGCGCCGGTTGGGACGCGACACCGTCATCACCCTGCGCGTCCCCAACCCCGCCATCGAGGTTGAGATGCGGAAACTCATGGTCGAGGCGCTTCAGGGCATCCCCACCGCCTTCGATGTGGCCCGTGAGTTCTATGGCGATGACCTGGAGCCGCCCATACAGGAGATTATTCTCCCCTTCACCTCGTCCGCCAATGAACTCTCTCGCATTGTGGCGTACTACGAGAACTTCATCGTCGGACAGGAATCAAGCACTCTCCTGGGCGACGTATCCGTTCGCGATTGGATAGGCGAATTTCTCCCCAAGCGCATTCGCGTTATCCCTCTCGTCGAAGAGCGCGATCAGATGCTCCATGTTGATGACATCGTCCGGGAGTACCTGCAAGAGCGTGAGGAACCCTACCAGCGCGTCTTCCTGGCCCGCAGCGACCCCGCCCTGAACTACGGCATGGTCGGCGCGGAAATCCTGCTCAAGGCCGCCCTCTACCGCGTTGACCGGCTCGCGCAGGAGACCGGCATCCCGATGTACCCGATTATTGGCGCCGGCTCCGTCCCGTTCCGCGGACACCTGAAACCCACCAACACTGCGCGGGCCTTCCGTGAATACCCCAGCGTCCACACGCTCACCGTGCAGTCTGCATTCAAGTTTGACTACCCCCGTGATGACGTGACGTCGGGCATCGCCCAGATACAGGCTCACGAACAGACCCCTGCGCACCCTATTGATGAACAACGCGCCATCGCCATCCTCGATAAGGCCGCCGCCGAGTACCAAAAGCAGGTGCGCAGCCTTGCTCCCACAATCGCCGCAGTCTCCGCCCTCTCCCCGCGGAGGCGAGAGCGCAAACTGCACGTGGGACTATTCGGCTACGGGCGCTCGCTCTCCGGCTCAGACGACGTTACGCTGCCCCGCGCCATCGCCTTCACCACTGCCCTCTATTCCATAGGTGTTCCGCCGGAATTGCTCGGACTCGCCGCCCTTGACCAGGAAGATTTCGCCTACCTGCGGGAGATATACCCCAGCTTTACAGAGGATCTCGCCACGGCGCTCCGCTGCGCGAACGAGACGCGCGTCAACCAACTGCTCGGTGACAACTATCGACGACTGCTCGTGCGCTTCACAGAAGAGATAGACCGCATTCACGAGGGACTTACCACGGCGGTCTGGGCGAGCCTTGAGCAAGGCTCCACCGAGCGCGTGTCGCAATACATCGCGGAAGCGGGAGAACTCCGCCACTTCCTGGGCTGAACTCGCAGCACCCCCCACCTCCAACCAACCCCAAAAACTTGACACCCCGCCGCTTCGGGCGCATAGTTGAATCCGTTATCGGGGTCGGTATCGGCATGTGGCCGCCCCGGTCGGTTGGAGAGAATTCCCCATGACAAGAGACGTGGCAGCGCGTTTTGAATATCGATATGCGCGAGCGCGTCGATTGCCGGTTGGGGAATAAAGCAGGCGTGAATCGCCCCCCTCGAGATTTTCCGGCGGGGCAGGCCATTTGAGGTTGCATGGCAAAGTACGTCTTTGTGACCGGCGGTGTCGTTAGTTCCATCGGGAAGGGCATCACCGCCGCCGCCATCGGTCGGCTCTTTACGAGCCGCGGCATCAGGGTCGCAGTTCAGAAGCTCGATCCGTATCTCAACGTCGACCCCGGCACCATGTCCCCTTATCAGCACGGCGAGGTCTTCGTCACACGCGACGGCGCGGAGACTGATCTGGACCTCGGCCACTATGAGAGATTCGTCGATACCGAAATGACACGCTCATCCAGCGTCACCGCCGGCCAGGTCTACTCCTCCGTCCTCTCGCGGGAGCGGCGTGGCGACTTTCTCGGCGGCACCATCCAGGTTGTTCCCCACGTCACCAATTCCATCAAGAACCGTATGCGACACATCGCGGACGAGACCGACGCGGAGGTCATCATCATCGAAGTTGGCGGCACCGTTGGCGATATCGAGGGCCAGCCGTTCCTCGAGGCCATCCGCCAGGTCCGCAACGAAGTGGGTCGCGCCGACGCCATCTTCGTCCACGTCACCTATCTCCCCTACCTCAACGCCACCGGGGAACTCAAGACCAAGCCCACGCAGCATTCCGTTCGTGAGCTTGGCCGCAGCGCCGGCATCGCGCCTGACGTCATCATCGCCCGCAGCGAGGTTGAGGCCGATCAGGACACAATCGAGAAGATCGCCCTGTTCTGCGACGTTGAGCCGCAGGCCGTCATCCCTCTCTCCACTGTGGACACCATCTATCGCGTCCCGCTTCTCCTTGAAGAACGCGGGCTCGGCGACTACCTCCTTAAAAGGATGCAGTTCGCGGAGTATGCCGAGAAAGAACCGCAGCTCGATGACTGGCGTGATCTCGTGCGCCGCTTTGACGAGCCCAAGCCGCCCCTCACCGTCGCCATCGTCGGCAAGTATGTCGAGCTGCGTGACGCCTACCTTTCCGTTAAAGAAGCCCTCACGCACTCCGGCCTTGAGATCGGCGTCGACATTGACATCGACTGGGTCTCCGCCGAAGAGCTGGAGGAGGATGGCTGGGAAGCGCAGCTCGAACGCGCGCACGGCATCGTCGTCCCCGGCGGCTTTGGCGAGCGCGGTATCGAGGGTATGATTCGCGCCGCCTCCTACGCCCGTGAGCAGCGCGTCCCCTATCTTGGCCTCTGTCTTGGCATGCAGATCATGGTCATTGAATTCGCGCGAAACGTCGCCGGCCTGAACGGCGCAAACTCCACCGAGTTCGATGTCGCCACCCGCCACCCCGTCATCCACATCATGGAAGACCAGGAGCGCGTCCGCGCCAAGGGCGGCACCATGCGGCTCGGCTCCTACCTCTGCCACCTCACCCCCGGCACCAACGCCGCACGTGCTTATGGCGACCCGGAAACCATCGTCGAGCGGCACCGCCACCGCTTTGAATTCAACAACGCCTACCGCTCCTCCTTTAATGAGGCCGGCCTCATCGTCAGCGGCGAATATCGTGAGCTCGATCTCGTCGAGATATGCGAAGTGCGCGACCACCCCTTCATGCTTGGCACGCAATTCCACCCCGAATTCCGGTCGCGCCCCACCCGCGCCCACCCCCTCTTCCGTGAATTCGTCTCCGTCGCCGCCGGCATCCTCCGTGAGGGCGAACAACCGCCCCTCATCGTCGCCCAGGACGGCCTCGCTCATCCCGCCCAACGATTCGACCCCTCCCCCAACAGCGCAGCCTCCCGTACCACCGCCTGACAAACAAGTCCTTTCCTTAATAGAGAAAAAGCAAACACAAAGACAAACGCACGGGCGCCGTCATATCGCCCGCAGCAAAGGAGACATCGTGGACACCACAGACACCCCCAACACCGACGAGCCGCAACGCCCCGTCACCCGGCGCGGCATCGCCCGCCCCCCGCGCACCCGACGCACGACGGCAGCCGCCGCAACCGAAACCGCTCCTGAGGAAACTTCTGCCGACGAGGCCGTGGCCGAAAACGGCGCAGCCCCCGTCGAAACCCCCACCGACAACGGCGCGTCCGAAGAAGCCCCCTCCCCCTCGATGGGGGAGGGCCGGGGTGGGGGTGAAAGTACCCCCTCCATCACGGACGGCCTCCCACCTGCCACCAACACCACTGAAGTCATCGAGGACATCGAAGACGAAGCGCCGGTAGGCCCCCCCCGCCGCGCCCCTCGCCAACGCCCCGCCAACGGTGCAGGGCGGCAGCGGCGCGAACGCCCCGACCGCGGCGAGCGCCCACAGCGCCCCCGTCCACCCGCCGTCACCGCCGACGGCGATCCGGACGCCGCCCAGCGTGAGCCCCGCGTCGTTGATCTGCCGGAGCCCCTTCACCACGTCACCATCCCCCAGCTCGAGGGCCTTGATCGTGACGAAGCCGCCCGCCTCGCCGAGTTCCTCAACATGCCACCCGGCGCAGCCCTCCGCCGCGACGAGATGGTCCATCGCGCCATCCAGTCCCTCGGCGAGCGCGGCGGAACTATCTCCGCCAGCGGCATCCTTGAAATCACCAACGACGGCTACGGCTTCATCCGCCACCGCACCCTCCGCCACAACATCAACGATGTCTACGTCGCCCAGTCCCAGATCCGCCGATTCAGCCTCCGCACCGGCGATTGGGTCACCGGCCAGGTCCGCTCCCCCAAGAGCGGCGAGAAATACTACGGCCTCCTCCGCGTTGACACCGTCACCGGCCAGGAGCCCGAGATCTCCCGCCGCCGCCCCGTCTTTGACCAGCTCACCGCCCTCTTCCCCGACCGACTCTACGATCTTGAGACGAATCAGAAGGCCGTCGCCGCCCGTTTGCTCAACCTCATCGCCCCCATCGGCTTTGGACAGCGAGCGCTCATCGTCTCCCCCCCCAAAGCCGGCAAGACCATCCTCCTCCACCAGATCGCGGACGCCATCGCCTCCCAGTACCCCTCAACACACATCATGGCTGCCCTCATCGGCGAGCGGCCTGAGGAAGTCACGGATTGGGAGCGCACCGTTAAAGGAGCGGAGGTCATGTCCTCCACCTTTGACGAGCCCGTCGAAGAACACACCCGCGTCGCCGAGCTCGTCCTCGCACGCGCCAAGCGACTCGTCGAGGCCGGCCAGGATGTTGTCATCCTTCTCGACTCCATCACCCGCCTCGCCCGCGCCTACAACATCGCCGCCCCCTCCTCCGGGCGCACACTCTCCGGCGGCATGGACCCCGTCGCCCTCTACCCCCCCAAGCACTTCTTCGGCGCCGCCCGCAACACCGAGGAATCCGGCACCCTCACCATCGTCGCCACCTGCCTTGTCGACACCGGCTCCCGGCTCGATGATGTCATCTACGAAGAATTCAAAGGCACCGGCAACATGGAAGTCCACCTCGACCGCAAACTCGCCGAGCGTCGCATCTACCCCGCCATTGACGTCCTCAAGTCCGGCACCCGGCGCGACGAGCGACTCTACGACGACAAGACCTACCGTGGCATCGTCACACTCAGGCGCATGATGGCCATACTCTCCAACTCCAACCTTGACGCATCCGACGCAACCGAGCGCATCCTTGACCGCATCTCCAAAACCAAAACCAACGCCGAATTCATCGCCACCCTCTCCCGCGAAATCTAAATGTCCACCGTCCGTTCACAAAACCCCTACATATGCCCACCAACACCCCCGCTCCTATTCGAAACAAGTCTCAAACCCGCTTCGACAATCTCTACCTATTTCAAGCCACGCCACTATTGACAACACTTGCAAAGCTCCCCTAAACTCACGGTCAGTGACTACGCCTAGTGACAGGTGTGGGCATTCCGCGTATTGCATGCACACGCGCGGCAATCCCATGTGTGGCAACTGAGCGCAGTCGGGATAAAGAGAGCAGAATACGGAGAGCGCGGGGCTCTCCACAGCTATGGAGACTAACCGGACAGCAAGCGCGGGAAAGTCAGCGCACCCTGCCGTTGCAAACGGCTCAAACAGGGTTCCTGGCTCCCACACACGGGGAGGAGAACATGCACTCACAAGAACCCTGGCAATCCCGAAGCCCAACGGGCAGCGTGAATAAACCCTCGATTTCATCTACACTTAGGAAGACGGGACACAAAGGTCCACATCACAGTTACGGAAGGGGGCTTCCTGTGAAGCGCAAAGCACTAGTTATCCTGACGCTCGCGATTCTCGCGTTCGCCATGGTCCCGGCCATCGGAGCCGGCGCAGCTGCGGGCACGGTCAAGATCGTCACCCCGGATGAGTTGGCCAACCCCTCAGGGAGGTCCGGCTCGACTTTCGATAAGCTGTCCAGCGCCGCCTACGTCTCGGACAAGACCGGGACACCGGCGAATAGTCTTGAAGACGCCGGCGGAACGCTGTATGCCGTCATCGAGGATAACGATGCGGCAGCCAACAAACTGACCGATTACTACGCCTACTTCACCACCGCCATTCCTACAACTGCGATTGGCGGCGGCAACGCTTTTAACGTTAATCCCCTGGATACTGCGGCGAGTGGTGGGCTTGTGGCCGTTGCCGTCACAGATACGAAGGGCAATCTCATAGGTGGTTCGGATACTTCTACGCTGGCTGATGCGGATCAAGTAGCAGCCGAGACAGAGGATCTCAATGATCTCGTCGTTGGCAACAGGAACCGTCAAGACGGGGTTGATGCCCCTGACGTCATATTCCAGTTGGGCCAGTACACAGCGGCTGTTAGGGACGATGCTGGCACGACAGAAGTTGATGAGACTGCTCCGGCGGAGTTCAGTGTAACGAGAACGCTTCGGTCGGCGACCGTCTTCCTGGATAACGGGGAAGGTGAAGATGCGAGCATCATCTACGTGAGCGCTCTCAATATTCCCGCCTTGCCTGCCGATGGAACTGGCACGGTTGGAGCCCTGCGAATCACCTTCGCCTCTGCGGGCGTGAATAGCCTTAACTTTGATACGGGCAGCCTTGCGGGCCAGTCCCGTGTTCAGGTGACCAGCACCTCCGGCGAGCCTATCCGGGTTGCCGTGAGTGAGAAGGACCTGGGCTCCTTCAGTGGTGCCGGTGTTACCAGGACTGCTCTGGATGCGGAAGCCTCGCGCTCCCGTGACTCCGGCGTATTCGTCGGAATCTTTGGCGCGATCCAGAACAAGTTCAAGGACGCCGCTTTGGATTGGGAGGCCGTCGCCACGGACACCGTCTACGCTGACGGTGACGCTGACACGGACAATGACGCGCTCGATCTTACTGTCGGCACTGCCCCGGGTCCTGATGCGCTCAGTGCGGCAAACGTGAACCCGGCGACTGAAGGGGGAACCGACTTCCAGGACTTCGAGACAACACTCACAATCACGGGCTTCGACAAGGACAACATCCTCAAGGCTGGCTCGGTCAGTGTGACGATACAGACGAACCGTGACCAGACTGACACCACCCCGGCGGATCCGGATCCTTTGCCAGCACTACTCCTTTCCGAAGTTACGGCCGCTGACATAAGCGATCCGAATGACGACGGAGAAATCACCATCAAGGTGCGCACCACTGCTAATGCAAACAGTGTCCAGGCGGGTGACGGAACCACCGTCAACGCGACAGACGGATCTACGATAGCTGGAGACATCTTTACTGTCACCTACACGGTTGACCATCCGAACGACAACATCTCGGACTTGCTTGACGCCGTTGATGCGACCGGAACAGAGAGTGCAACAGACGAGAGTTCCCCGTTCAATGAGTTCTGCGATGGCAGCCGCCCTGAGAACGAGACCGCTGACGAGTACGACGACCGATGCGCAGACGTTGCGACCATGTCGGCTGCTTTGGCGGCGCACCAGGCTAACCTGGAGCTCGACGATGACGATGAAGCGAGCACGCTGCTCGGCATGCTTATCGGCGTCGAGCATGGCGATACGATTTCGGTTCGCTACAGCGACGCCAGCCCGCGGTCAACGCGGAGCAATAACGCCCAGGTTGACCTGGTTGGCCCGACGATTAGCGGCCTGAACCCGACCAACGGCTCCTACCTCGATAGCGACAACTTCACAATGCTGTTCGATGTCACTGATCAGGATTCCGGCATCCCTGAGGAAGCTCAGGATCCCGGTGAGGCTGAGATCCGTGACGGCGTGGCGTACGTGATGCACACCATGCTGGTGGGTGTTGGTGTCGAGCCAACCGGAGGCCCGACGGGCACCGATAGTTCCGAACTTGATCGGGACGACGAGATCACCGACGGTGAGCGCTACGAGATAGACGTCGATGTCTCCGAGGCGGCGGACGCTGCTGAGGGCGATGCGAATACGGATCCGGTGACGGTGCGCGTCAAGGTCACGATCAGCGCGTACGACATCGCGCGAAACAAGGCCAAGGATCTGGTGGTGAACTACGTCATTGACACCATTGACCCCGTCATGGAGCGTGCGGTCACTGGCGTAGGCCTGAAGACCAGCAACGCAGTTGACGGTCAGTACGTGCTGGTGGAGAACCGGGCGAACAGCATCGTCCTCGTGTTCGATGACGCCATCAAGGGCGGTGAAGTCCGCGCGCAGGACATCAACATTGTGGGCAGCAGCGTCTCCACCGTGACGTGGCTCAACAACTCCGGCACAAACAAGGTCAGTGTGGGTAACACGGAGCTTTCAAAGGCCGCCGGTGACCTGGACTACGACGCCAAGACGGCGACGACCGATAAGGCCGGGGACGTTGTCAAGGACCTGGACTTGGATAGGAACAAGAAGGGTCAGGACGCCCGGCACCTCCTGTTCCTGACGCTTGAGAGCGATCTGGGCACGGGTGACCGCCCGAACGTTGAGATCGATGGCGGTGACCTGTTTGACCTTGCGGACAACACCAACCGCAGCGATCACGAGGCCAAGCCCATTGATAGGCTGTCGCCATCCTTCACCGTGGCCGTTGAACAGGCCCTGAGCAATGATGCTCTGAACGCCGACATCACGGCCTCGGAGGAGCTGGACAGGACTCCGCGTGCACGCATCGTGCGGCAGAGTAATGACGATGCCACTAAGGGCCCCCTCACCGGCGACCTCAACCGCTCGCTGTCACTGAAGTCCGGCACCGACAATACATGGAACGTCGCGACCGATCGGAAGGGACTGGGCTTGGTTGCCAGTGGTGGAGTCCAGGACGGCGTGTACGACATTGAAATCACCGGTACGGATGACAACGCCAACCGCGTGACCGTCAACAAGGGCAAGTGGGAGCTTGATACCCGCGCTAACAACGGCGCTGCCCCCACCCGTGTGGGCGGAAACGCGGATAAGGCCGTCGCCCAGAAGATCGAGACGAATGATGTCGTCTTCCTGAACCTTGAGTTCAAGTCGGAGGCCGGTGAGTACTTCAACGACTCCAAGAAGAAGATCAACATCGACAGCATGACGCTTGAGACCCTGGCGGGTGATGCGATCAATGCCACAACCAACAAGATCGTAACCAACCCCACTGTCGAGAGCAGCGTGGATGTGGATGCTGGCTCGGCGCAGAGTTCGGACGGCGTCAAGCACGTCGTCGCCCTCTCGGAGCTCGCGATTGGCAACTACCGCCTGAACGTGAACTTCTCCGACGAGGCCGGCAACACCGCCAAGTTCGGCTACGTGTTCAAGATCACCGCTCCGGCGCCTGCCAAGGTGAACGTGGTTCCGGGTTGGTCCCTCGTGTCCATCCCCGGCACCCCGCAGGACACCAGCATCGGCGGCGTCCTTGAAGGATCGGCTGTGACGGATGTCTGGAGCCTGAACAACGAGACCAAGGTCTGGGAGTTCGCCCGCCAGGATGAGAACGGCGAGTGGATGGGTACGCTGGCGCAGATCGTGGATGGCCGCGCATACTTCGTCCGCAGCACCACCTTCGACCCGATCTCCGTCCTGACCGAGCGGTTCAGCCCGCAGCGCACGCCGTCGCAGTACACCGTGACCAGCGGCTGGAACGGCATCGGCTACACCCCCGCGGGCAGTGAGAAGGCGATCAGCGTCGATGGTTACCTGAGTTCGCTCGGGGCCAGCGGATGGGGCATGATCCGGACGTGGAACGCGGACGCCACCCCGCCGCAGTACGAGACCTACTTCTCCAGCGGCGCGATGACTGCCGGCTTCCCGACCGGTGACGGCCACGCGGCCGGCGCTACGGGCAGTGACGCGGACAACGTTGGTAGCGGCGTCGCGAAGGTTGAAGTGGGCAAGGGCTACCTGCTCTTCGCCACCCGCAGCGGCGTGATCGGCGGCTAACCCAAAGAACAACCTTCTCCCCCCGTTCGCCCTGAGCTTGTCGAAGGGCAACGGGGCGGGGGGGCAAGGCAAAGCTGAAAAGCAGAACCGAAAGGCTAGCTGAAAAGAGGGGGCGCGCAAGCGCCCCCTCTCTCTTTTGCAGTCCGTCATTCCCGCGAAAGCGGGAATCTGAATCGTATTTGCTAACCAACCCCCTCCGTCACTCCAACCCCCCTCTGCTACCCTTAACCCATGGAAGACCTCGTCACCCGACTCCTCCAGGGCAACCTCAACGCCGCCCCACGCATCCTCACCCTCCTCGAAAAGGGCGACCCCCAGGCCGATGCCATCATGCAGCGCATCGCCCACCACCTTACTGTCCGTCATTCCCCCGCCCACCTAATAGGCATCACAGGCCCCCCCGGCGCCGGCAAAAGCACCCTCGTCGAGGCCATGACCGCCGAACTCCGCAAACGCCAACGCACCGTCGGCGTCCTCGTCGTCGATCCCTCTAGCCCCTTCACCGGCGGCGCAATCCTCGGCGACCGCGTCCGCATGAGAGACCACTTCCTGGACCCCGGCGTCTTCATCCGCAGCATGGCCACACGCGGCGCGTCCGGCGGCCTCTCCGCCATCGCTCCCTCCGCCATGCGCGTCCTCGACGCCGCGGGCATGGACGTCATCATCGTGGAGACCGCGGGCGTCGGCCAGACCGAGCTCGACATCATGCACACGGTCGATAGCGTTGTGGTCGTCGTCGTCCCCGAGGCGGGCGACGCCATTCAGACCATGAAGGCCGGGCTGCTCGAGATCGCCGACGTCTTCGTCGTCAACAAGTCCGACCGCCCCGGCGCGAAGCGCATGGCCGCCGATTTGGAGACCACCGTCCACCTGGGCAGCCGTGACATGGACTGGTGGACGATTCCCGTCCTGCAGACCGAGGGCATCCGCAACAAGGGCATCACGGAGCTGGTGGACGCCGTGGCGCGGCACCACGAGACGCTGCGCGGCACCGGACGGCTCGAAGCCCGCCGCGCCGAGCAGAGACGCTCAGAGTTTCACGCGGCCCTCAGAGAGCGCCTCCTGGAGCGCCTCAACCGCGCCGAACACTCGGAAGCCCTCGCCGACATCCTCCGCCGCGTCGAAACCGGAGAACTCCCCCCCATCACCGCCGCCACCCACGTCCTCCAAAACCCCAACCTCCTCGCCTAGTTGCCGTTCGCCCTGAGCCGCGGCCCGTCCGTTCACCCTGAGCCTGTCGAAGGGTCCCACGAACGGACGGCCAGAAAGAGTCCCCTGAGCCCGTCGCCCGTCCGTTCACCCTGAGCCTGTCGAAGGGTCCCATGAACGGACGGCCAGAAAGAGCCCCCTGAGCCTGTCGCCCGTCCGTTCGCCCTGAGCTTGTCGAAGGGTCACACGAACGGACGGGCAGAAGGCAGTATGGTTAAGCAACATGTCATTCTGGGTTTACATACTCCGCTGCTCCGACGACTCCTACTACACTGGCCATACCGATGCACTGGACAGGCGCTTGGATCAGCATGCATCCGGCACATTTCCTGGCTACACGCGGAAACGCCTTCCAGTCACGCTGATGTACGCAAGCGAGTTTCCCACAAGGGAGGAAGCCCTGGCCATGGAGCGCCGGATCAAGAGATGGACACGCGCGAAGAAAGAGGCTCTCTTTCAAACTGACTGGCAGCGCCTCCGCGAACTCTCCGCCTCCCGTACTTCCTCCCGCTCGTCCTGAGCCTGTCGAAGGATGAGCCCCCGGCCCGTCCGTTCGCCCTGAGCTTGTCGAAGGGTCACATGAACGGACGGGCTAACCAACCAACCCCGCCTCAACCCCCAAAAACCGCCCAATATCCTCAACCTCCCCCCGCACCGCCTCCCAAACCCCTCCGTCATTCCCGCGAAAGCGGGAATCTAAATCTCATTCCGCCAACCCCGCCTCCACCCCCAGAAACCGCCCAATATCCTCAACCTCACCCCGCACCGCCTCCTGCACCCACGACGGCGACAGCGCCCCCTCAAGCCCCGGAAACGCCTCCACCGCTATCTCAAGCGCCCGCCCGCCCGAGAGCCGCGTCCACGACCACGTCCCCACCGCAAGCCCATCGATAGTCACCACGGGCCGGATCATCCCCCCGCCCGCATTCACGCGAGGCATATGCTCCGGCGCAACCGCCAGCCCCCGCCCCCGATACCCCAACAAATACGTATCAAAAAACCCCAACAGCCTGATTACTCCCTCCCCCCTTGTGGGGGAGGGCCGGGGTGGGGGGTCCCCCCCCACCCACATCCCCTCCCCCTCAACCTCCACCTCCACCAGCTCACCCTCAATCGACGCCCACCCCGCCCGCGCGTCCCGCAGCGGCAGCCCCGACCACACCGCGAAGTCCCGCGGCGTCGACGGCCCGAACGCCCTGATATACCGCCCCGCCAGCCGCGCGAGTCCCTCCTCCCGGGAGAGCTCCGGCCGCTCGATCCCCGCCAGCCATGAGTCCGCCGCCACAAACGTCACCGTCTTGCCGTCCAGCAGCGGCCCGTGCGTCGTGATCCCCAAAAACCCCGCGGCCCGCAAGATGTGATTCAGCGCCTGCCCCTCCGTCGGTATCCCCTCCGAAGCGAGTCTGTCAACCAGCTCGTGACGCGTTAAAGGCCCCTCGTGCGTGAAAAAATTAACTAAACAATCCAGGGCACGTTCCAAAACGTTTTCGTGGAGCCCTAGCTCTTCCCGCCGCCCCCGCCCTGCAGCAAACGACGGGTGCCCCAAAAGCGACGTCATCCACCGATGATCTTCTGCCGGAATCAGGTGAAGCGTGCCTCTCATAGCCCAAGTCCGCACAACGTGACGAGTTTCAGATAGGGATTTCCAAACATCCCCCACTTTCGTGTCGAGACTCCGCGCCCGGACCTGCAGCGCCCCGGCCGTCAGATCCTGCGCCTGCAACCCCCCGGTTTTCCGCACAATCTCCAGCACATCCGTGCTTTTCTGTGCGCTAAACCCTGCATCTAGCCCCTGTGAGAGGATGCGAAACCGCCGAGTCTCCTCCGCAGACAGTGTCAACGCGGCCATGGCACACCGGCCCGAGGCCGGGACCTATCCCGCAGCTATTTCCGCTTTATTAACGTAATATTCCCGCAGCCGCCGGATGGCGCGCGCGGCGTCTTGGAACGACGGGAACACGGCAATGCCGCGGTCCGCAACCTTCACCCGGAACTCCGCCAGCGTGGCCTCATCCTGGTTCCACGTCGCAATCACGCCGAACGGCTTGTCGGTCGACTCCTGGAACTCCTTGAACATGTCGATGAGATCCTCAGTGGTCTTCCCCTGCCGCTCAAGCCGCCGGGAGATGAAGCCGATGCTGGCCTCGATGACGATGATGTCCGTATTTTGATCAGCTGCCAGCGCGTCCAGCATCTCCCGCCCTCGTTCGATGCTTGTCAGCGAGCCGGACACGTCCAGCGGATTCTTGTAGCTGCCGCCCACAACCGTGACGATGGGCTCCAGGATGTCATAGCTCTCCTGCGTCAGATCAGGAACCGTCAGGCCCTCGCGTCCGAATGCGTCGGACACCAGCACGGACTGCCCGCCCGTCTGCGCCACAATGCCCATGCGGTTGCCAGTGAACGGCTTCATGAAGTGCAGGGCCTTGAAGGCATCCATCAGCTCGTCCTGCGTGTCAACGCGGATCGCGCCGGTCTGGCGCATCATCGCGTCCCACAGCGCCATATCGGAGGCCAGGTGGCCTGTATGGGATGCGGCGGCGCGGGCTCCCTCTCGTGTCTGCCCGCCCTTCCAGATAATGACGGGCTTGCGCGGCGCGATGTCCCGCAGTGCCTCAAAGAACTTGCGGCCGTCGCGTGTCCCCTCAACATACATGCCGATCGACTTGATTTCCGGGTCCTCGCCCAGATACTCAAGCCAATCGCCTTGGTCGACAGCGATGCTGTTGCCCATGCTGATGGATTTGAGGGGGTAGAGGCCGTTGATGCGGGAGCGCATCACAAAGCTGGTGGCGTGCGTGCCGGAATTGGACATGAACCCGATGTCTCCACCCTCGCCGATCCACTGGTCCGCGGTGTTCCGAATGCCCGCCTTGGAGTGATACAGGCACATGCAGTTTGGGCCTACGAGGTTGAAATTCGCCTCTCGTGTCATCTGCGTCAGCGCATCCTGCAGTTGGACGCCCTGCTCCTCGCCCGTTTCCGCAAAGCCGGAGGTGAACAGCGCCGCCGCTCCGGCGCCGACCTCAATGGCGTCCTTCACGATGCGGGGTGCGACGGGGCGCGGCACAGCAACGATCACATAGTCAACCTGCCCCGGCACATCGGCAAGGCTGGGGTAGTTCTCAAAACCCATCTCGAGGATGCCCGGAATCTCGTTCTCATCAATCTGGACGGACACAACCTTGGCCTTGGCGTCACGAACGCTCTTCAGCCACATGTAGTCTGTGATCTTCTTGTCGCCCACCACGGCAATCACCTGTGGGTTGAACGCCCTGTCCAGGTTGGCCTTGCGTGTTGCGTCCATCTCTGTACTCCTTCGCTTGCTGTGTAGAAGGCTAGTCCGCTGTTAGAACGATGCGGGCGTCAACGGCAATCGTTCCGTCCGCATACGCCAGCACAGGATTCAAATCCATCTCCGCTACGCTTGATGTTTCGCTCACGAATGCAGACACCGCCCCGATAACGCCTTCCAGCGCCTCGAGATCGACGGCTTGTGTCGCCCGGTGCCCTGTTAGCAGGGGATACCCCTTAATCTCACGGATAATGGCGCCTGCGTCCCTCTTTGTCAGGGGAGCAATGCGAAAGGCCACGTCCTGTAGAACTTCCACGGCAATCCCGCCGAGCCCGAACATCATGACAGGGCCAAATTGGTGATCGCGGGTCATTCCCACGATGACTTCGACACCGCCGCCGGGCGCCTGCGACTGCACTGTAACGCCGTCAATCGCTGCGTTCGGCTCCGCTGCTTTAGCGCTCGTTATGATCTCGTCATACGCCGCCCGCGCGGCATCTGCGTCTGCAATGCCAAGCTTCACGCCGCCAACATCACTTTTGTGTGTGATCTCGCGTGAGGACACTTTCATGACAACAGGAAAGCCGATGTTCTCTGCCGCCGAAGCAGCCTCATCAGGCGACGCAGCCAGCGTCGGCATCGTCACCCGGATGCCCTGCTCCTGCAAGATGGCCTTGGATTCCTCTTCCGTCAGAATGAGCCGTCCTTCGGCTCGTGCTCGTGCCGCCGTCTCATCGAACAGGGCGGACGCTGATGTTGTCACTAAGACACCCCCACCAAGTACTCCCCAATTGCGCGCCAAGTGCGCCGGATACCCTGCGGCCACTCTGGCCGCAGCGCACTTGCTAGTGTATACGAATCAACGCCCCTCACGCCTATCTGCACGAGAAGGCCTACAACCGCGCAACCCCTACAAGCGTCGCGTTCACGATGAAGCGATGAGAATACGTTGTTGCGGGCGCGCACGTCACTAACGACAGCGTTGGGCTGTCCGAATAATCGAATACGTCTACGTCCTCCGGTAGAACCACGGTCGTGTCCGTGGCGCGGTACAAGAATACATCCCCGCCTGCCATGACCATGATGTCTACAATCTCGCCGCGCCGCAGCAGCGGCGCGATCTCATCCAGCCGCGCGAATATTGATCCCTCGCCCGCAAACGGTGAATTCACGTGGCCGGACATCACTGTATTGCCGATCTCACCCGGCGTCGCGGAACCAACGTGGAAACCCACTGCGCGGTCGGCCGTCTCCCACTCGGCTGTCTCACCATCCCACAGGATGTTGAGATCGATGATATTCGATTCCAGGTCGATAGCAGGAATGATGATGTGGAGAGGTCGCGGCTCCTCTCCATAGGTATCAACAAGATCGTCTTCCGTGACTGCCCTGAAGTTCTCCTTGATTGGCTCGAGCAGTGCGCCGGCGTCAGCCTCGGCCAAATAGTGACTGAAATCACGGAGGATGCCGTACTCGTCATAGAGACTGTCGTCCGCTGTCTCGTCGGCCTCAGCAGTCTGTGTTTCAGAGGGAAGCGCCGACTCCGTGCTGGCTGGTGATGTCGAAATGGCAGGGGCGGCAGTTGTTGCTGGCGTCGCTGTAGCAGATGGCACGGTTGTCGGGGCCGTGGTCGGCTGCACCGTTGGCAGGCCACGCGTCAGATCCTCCTGCGTGAGACCGGCCTCGGCCTGCGTCACCTTCAATTCATCCAGGTTTGTCTCTGAATACGCGCCGAGAGCGAAATAGCCAGCGGAAAACAACACCAACAAGACGCCAATGGCCGCCACCAGGACGCCCAGCACAAATACAGGGCGAACGAAGATAAGTGCCCAGATTCCAATGAGGCGGTCCATTACGTTCTCCGCGTCTAGCCGAGTATCTCCGCGATCCTCTCATCGAGGACTGTGCCGTTGACGACGCCCGCCCACCGCGTATGCACCGTGCCGTCCTGCTGGATGAAGAACGTCACCGGCAGCCCGCCGACGCCGTAGTCGATGGTTGCCTCCCCGTCCGGGTCGGTCACCATGACGTAGCCATCGTCGACGGGAACATTGAACTCCTCGATGAAGGCGAGCGCGTCCTCATTCGTGTCCTGGATCGCAACGCCGATGAATCGGACTCCCTGGTCTTTGTACCGCTCATGAGCCTCGACCAGATGCGGCATCTCAACGCGGCACGGAGCGCACCATGACGCCCAGAAATTCACCACGATTGGCGAGTCCTCGAAGTCGGACAAGCTCACGTCTCCCGCCCCGTTCAACTGAGAAAGAGTGAATGACGGCGCCGCGATGCTGGTGCGTGTTGTCGTGTCCATCGGCATCGTCTCGCGTGTCAGCAAGCTGTATGCGAGGAGGCCAATGAACGCCGCCATCACCACAACCGCCACGCTGACGACGACAATCCCCGGCCGTTGCTGATTCTGAGGGCGCAAACGGGCGTCATGAACCGGCTCAGCGATGCTGTCAGTACCGCCATCGTCTGCCGCCTGTCCCTGTTCCGGCTCATCGCCGGACGTATCGGGAGAATCTCTCTCGTCGGCGTCGTCCATAAACTACATTCCCCGCACCTACGATTATACCTGAGGGCGCCATCGGCATTGCTTCTGTACATCTATGGGCGGCAGTCCGGGGTATGGAATAGCAGCCGGAATCCGGAACCGAAGAGGAGCGTGAACTTTATAGTCCCTTTACCCCGCACCTTTGCGGTGCCACAATATGGCATCAATCGGGACGGTGGGGATCACGATGCCCGCGCCCGGGAACAAACGACGGAGGGGGTCGTTGCACCATGTTCATGCCGCTGGAGGGTGTCCGCGTCATTGATCTGACGCATTACACTGCCGGGCCGTACGCCACGCGAATGCTGGGCGACTACGGCGCTGACATCATCAAGATCGAAAAGCCGGGCGGGGGCGATCCCGCGCGCCGCATCGGTCCCTTCTACCATGACGAGCCCGACCTCGAGAAAAGCGGCCTGTTCCTCTTCCTGAACACCAACAAGCGCTCCGTCACGCTCGACTTCAAGACTGAGAAGGGCAAACAGATTGTCAAGGAACTCGTGAAGGGCGCTGATATCCTCATCGAGAACTTCCCGCCGGACGTCATGTCCTCCGCCGGCCTGGGTTACGAGGAACTCAGCCAAATCAATCCCCAACTCGTGATGACCTCCATCAGCAACTTCGGCAAGACGGGCCCCTACAAGGACTGGGTTGGGCTTGATCTGACCCTCTTCGCCATGGGCGGCAACATGTGGGGTTCCGGAGACCCGGAACTGGAGCCGCTCAAGACCGCCGGCCGCATGGCCAGCTTCCACGTCGGCTATGCTTCCGCCCTCGCCACCGCCCTCGGCCTCATCAATGCCGAACTGCGAGGGCAGGGAGAGAACATCGACGTCAGCTACTTTGAGGCCACCCTGCAGTCCATCGATGCTCGAATGCAGCGCCTTCTCGGCTACCAGTACAACAACCAGGTCGCCATGCGTGTGTCTCCGGGTGCGAGCCTCGGGCTTGGCAGCGGTGTCTACCCGTGCCTGGACGGTATGTTCATGACCACGGCAGGCGCCGCCATGTTCCCCAACATGGCAAGGATGGTTGGCAGGGAAGATATTCTCTCGGAGCCCGGCTGGGACACCGTCGCTGCTCGTTCCCGACCGGAGGCGGCGGAGGAGTGGGAAGCCACTCTGATTCCCTGGATGCTGGAACGCACGATGAAGGAAGTGCAGGCGGCCTGCATTGAGCATCGGGTGCTCGGCGGACCTTTCAACACCGTCGAGAATCTCATGAACGATGAGGACTTTGACGCCCGCGGCTTCTGGCAGACCATCGACCATCCCGCTACGGGCCCGCTCACATACCCCGGTTTCAACTCGCGAATCCACTTTGAAGACGGCGAACGGCCTGCCCGCCGCCGCGCCCCATTGCTTGGCGAACACACCGTAGAGATTCTCAAAGAGATCGGCATTGAGGGTGAGGAGGTGTCACTCCTCCGCTCGGAGGGCGTCATTTGAACTCCACTCATTCCGGCGAAAGCCTGAATCCATCGGATGAGAAAGATGCCGACAGCTAAAGGAGCAACGAGAATGACAGCCACAGAGAACGACCGCCGAGACATGACCGGCAGTCCTGTCCCCGGCACCGGCAAACTGCCGTTGGAAGGTATTCGAATCCTGGACTTCACCGTCGTGTTCGCCGGACCATACGGCACGATGCATCTCGCTGACTGGGGCGCGGAGGTGATCCGGATCGAGTCCATCAAGCACTTCGCAACCAGCACGCGAGGTCAGTTGGCGCGCCCGCCTATTGAGATGGTGAGGCTTCGAAACACCGGTATGGGCTATGTGAACGATGATCCCGGCGAGCGCCCCTGGAATCGGCAGGCCATCTTCAATACGCATGCGCGCAACAAGCTCTCCGTCACGATGGACCTGACGTCGCCGGAGGGGCAAGAAGCGTTTGAGCGGCTTGTCGCGCAAGCTGACGGGCTCATGGAGAACAACGTCTCGATTTCAATGGAGCGTCTTGGCATCACGTGGGAGCGTCTCTCCGCCATCAACCCGCGCCTCATCCTGGTGAGGATGCCGGCATTCGGCGTGGAGGGCCCGTACAAGAACTACCGGACATGGGGCAACCACATGGAAGCCCTCGCCGGCCACCCTTATCTCCGCGCCTATCCCGATGAAGACCCTACCCGCGGGCCCTCTGGTGTGCCCAGCGATGCCGCCAGCGGCGTTGGCGGCGCCCTTGCGTTTGTTATGGGACTCCGGCACCGCAACAAAACCGGTAAGGGTATTTTCATCGAGTCGCCGACTGCCGAGAACTTCGTCCCGTTCCTCGGTGACTTCATCATGGACTACTCCATGAACGGGCGCGTCTATACCCAACAAGGCAACGGGCATCTGTTCCTTGCGCCGCACAACGTCTACCGCTGCGCCGGGGAGGAACGCTGGCTGACCATCGCCTGCCGCTCGGACGCGGAGTTCCGAAGGCTCTGCCAGATCATGGGCGAGCCTGGACTGGCAGATGATCCACGATTCGTCGACTCACTCAGCCGCTATCAGAACCGCCGGGAACTAGATGAGGTCATCGCTCGCTGGACGATTGAGCAGGACGCCCGTGAAACCATGAACCGCCTGCAAGAAGCCGGCGTGCCCGCGGGCATGGTGATGGATGAGAGCGATGTTCACGCGGACCCGCACGTCGCCGAGCGCAACTTCTTCCAGGAAGTGACGCATCCGGAGGCGGGCACCCACAAGAACCCGACGATTGGCTTCAAGCTGCAGAACACGCCCTATCACATCCGCCGCCACGCCGTGCTGCTCGGCCAGGACAATGAATACGTCTACAAGAACGTCATGGGCTACTCAGACGAGGAATACCAGAAATTCATCGACATGGGCCACGTCGGCATGGACTACGACCCGGACGTGGCATAGGAGGACTGCCCCCTGTCATTCCCGCGAAAGCGGGAATCCATCGTCCCCTCCCATCTTGAGGCGATGCTACCCCCTACAACTTGCTCGCCAGTTCCTCCATGTGGCCTGTGACGAGGAAGACGACGCGCTCTGCGATGTTGGTCGTTCGGTCGGCGATGCGCTCGAAATTATGCGTCGCCCACAACAGGTACGTTGCCTCCTGCACCAGCGACGGATTCTCGATCATGGTCTGAATGAGGGCGTGGTAGGACGAGTCCTGCATCGCGTCGACTTCATCGTCCTCGTCACAGATTTGGCGTGCCGCCTCCGCGTCCCGCTCAACCAGCGCCGTCAATGCCCGCCGAAGCATGTCCCGGCACTTCTCCGCCATCTGCGGCAGCGTGTCCAAAGGCCGAACTGTCGCATCCGCCCCAATCAGTTCTGCCAGCCGGGCGTTGCCCTCCGCATGGTCCGCCATCCGCTCAAGATCAACAATGATATTTAGAACGGCCACCACGATGCGCAGGTCGCCGGCCATCGGCTGCTGCGTTGCGATGACGCGGATTGCCTTTTCCTCAGTGTCAAAGCGCGCCTTGTCAATGCGCTCATCCTCGGCAACCACCTGGTGCGCGAGATTCGCGTCCCGATTCAACAGCGCCTCCAGGGAGCGCTCGATGGACTTGTCCACCATGGAGCCCATGGCGAGAACATCATCCAGTAGCTCTCGCAGCAGCCGATCAAAGTCGGTGCGGGTCGCGTGCGGTTCCATTGCCATCGTCCGTCACCTCTCCCCGATTACGGGTTCGTCTTGACAGGTTATACAGTCTACCTAACTGAAACGGCCAGTGATATAGTCCTCAGTCGTCTTCTCCCGGGGATTCGTGAATATCTCTGATGTCGCCCCATACTCCACCAGCATCCCGGCCCTATCCTCCCCCATGTGCATGAATGCCGTCATCTCGGATACCCGCGCTGCCTGCTGCATGTTGTGCGTTACGACCAGGATCGTATATTCGTGCCCCAGCTCCTGCATCAGTTCCTCGATGCGAAGCGTTGACGCCGGATCCAGCGCGGAGCACGGCTCATCCATGAGAATCACGTCTGGCTCCACGGCCAGCGTCCGGGCGATGCAGAGCCGCTGCTGCTGCCCGCCGGAAAGCTCATTCCCTTGCTGCTTGAGCTTGTCCTTCACCTCGTCCCACAGCGCCGCCTGCGTCAGGCACCGCTCGACGATTTCATCAAGCTCCGCGCGCTTCTTGATGCCGTGGCGTCGCGGCCCGTACGTGATGTTGTCATAGATGGACATCGGCAGCGGGTTCGGCCGTTGGAACACCATTCCGACGGCGCGGCGTAGTTCAGTCACGTCCACGCGGCGGTCATAGATCGGCACGCCGCTCATCTCGACGGTGCCCTCGATTCGCGCGTCCGGGATTAAATCGTTCATGCGGTTGAAGCTGCGCAGGAATGAACTCTTGCCGCAGCCGGACGCGCCGATAATCGCCGTCACCGTGCGTTCAGGAATCTCCACGGACACGTCGCGAAGAGCGCGGAAATCGCCGTAGTACAGAGACATATTCTCCGTGCGCAGCGAAACCGGCCGCTTTGATACCGCTATCCGCTCTGTCGCCTGTTGAACCGTCATCGCATTGTTCGGACTGCCCGCCACGTCCCGTTGTGGTGTAGCTGCATTCGCTATGGTCGTCATGATAGGCGCCCGCAGCGGCTCAGCGCTACCTGGGCTTTCAGTCACATTGTTCGTCATTGCCAGTTACCCGAACCGTCCTGTGATGTAGTCCTCCGTCGCGCGTTTCATCGGCGTGGAGAATATCTGCCCTGTCTCTCCGGTCTCAACCACGTAACCGGTCTGCTGATCATCAACCGTCAGGAACGTCGTGTAATCGGACACGCGCGCTGCCTGCTGCATGTTATGCGTGACTAGGACGATGGTGTAATTCGGCGCAAGTTCCCGCATCAGGTCCTCAATCGCCAGCGTCGCGATCGGATCGAGAGATGAACACGGCTCGTCCATCAGGATGACCTCCGGGTCAAGCGCCAGCGTGCGGGCGATGCAGAGGCGTTGTTGCTGACCGCCGGATAAGGTGTACGCCGAATCCTTCAGCCTGTCCTTCACCTCGTCCCACAGGGCCGCCTGCCGCAGGCACCGCTCTACGAGCGTGTCCATATCCCCCTTGAACCTCGCGATGCGCGGCCCAAACGCCACGTTGTCATAGATCGACTTCGGGAATGGGTTAGGCTTCTGGAACACCATCCCGATGCGGAACCGAATCTCGGTGGGGTCCGCCCCCTCCGCGTACACGTTGTCCCCATGGAACAGGACTTCACCCTCCACACGCGCAGTACGAATCAGGTCATTCATCCGATTCATGCAGCGCAGAAGCGAACTCTTGCCGCAGCCGGACGGCCCGATGAACGCCGTGATCTTGCGCGGCGGAATATCCAGGTTCACGTCCTTCAGCGCCTGGAAATCTCCGTAGAAGAGATTCAACCCGCGCACTGAAAGGGCAGGAGGCGCAGAAATTGCTGTCGCAGTTGCCATGTATGAACCCTCTCCTTGCGTGCCCTATTCCTCTGACCGCCTCTGGAACCTGTCTCGCAGCAGGATTGCCGTCGCGTTCATGGTCAGCAGAACGAGCAGCAGGATGATGATGGCCGCCGCCGTCACATGCTGCCAATCCAACTGCGGACGTGACACCCAGTTGAAGATTTGGATGGGCAGCACTGTGAAGCGCTCGAATGGATGCCCCGGCGTGAATGTGACGAAGACGAGGCCGGAGATGGCGAGCAGCGGCGCTGCCTCACCGATTGCCCGCGACATTGCAAGGATGGTACCCGTCAGGATGCCCGGCAGTGCGGATGGCAGCACCACGTGTCTCACTGTCTGCCATCGCGTCGCCCCCAGCGCCAACGACCCTTGCCGATAGCTGTCCGGCACCGCTCGAATTGCCTCCCGCCCCGCCACGATCAACAGCGGCAGTACCAGCAGCGTCAGTGTCAGCGCACCCGCAAGGATGACCCGGTCGAGGCTCAGCAGGAACACAAAGACCGCCAGACCCAACAGCCCGTACACGATGGACGGAACGCCAGCTAGGTTGGAGATATTCACCTCGATGAGCTGAGTCAGCCTGTTGCGTGGCGCGTACTCCTCAAGGTAGATCGCTGTCGCTGTCCCGATGGGGAACGTAAAAAGCGCCGTCAGCCCGCCAACCCACAGCGTCCCGAAGAGCGCAGAGCGCAGCCCCGCGTCCGCCGGGCGCCGAGATGGGTACGTCGACAGGAAATCCCAGTCGATCCATGGCAAACCATCAATGAGCACATCGATGATAAGAGCGGCCAGTGTTGCAAGGCCCACGAGAGTCGACGCAAAAAACAGCACAACTGCCGCGTTGCCAAGCCAACGCCGCCCGCGCAGACTCCTGTGGAACTGCTCCGCGCTAACGCTGGGAACGCTGTTGGTGTTCGTCGATTCCACTGACACGTGCCCCTAGTACGCCTGCCGCCAGCGTCGGACCACCCAATGGCCAAGAACGTTCATGGCGAGTGTCATCACGAACAGCAGCAGGGCCACGGCGAAGATCGTGTAGTAGATCGTCGTCCCCTGGGGCGTCTCACCGAATCCCACCTGTACGATATAGGCCGTCATCGTTTGGATGCTTTCCCGTGGGTCAATAGTCAGTCTTGGTGTCGCGCCTGCGGCGATTGTGACCAGCATTGTCTCGCCAATCGCGCGTGAGAGCCCGAGAATGATCGCCGCCACAATGCCGGACAGCGCCGCCGGCGTCACCACCCGCATTGCCACCTCAAACCGTGTTGCTCCCAGCGCATAGGCCGCCTCACGCAAAGAGCGGGGCACCGCCAGCATTGCGTCCTCCGTCAACGATGACACGATCGGGATAATCATCACGCCCATCACGAGGCCCGCGCTCAGCGCGTTGAAGATGATCATGTCCGGGAAGAGGAACTGCTGTAGCAGGGGTGTCACGAACGTGAGGGCGAAATAGCCATAGACCACTGTCGGAATGCCCGCAAGAATCTCCAGCATCGGCTTTACGATGCGCCGAAAGCGGTCCGGCGCGTACTCGCTCAGGAAGATAGCCGTGAACAGTCCCACAGGCCCCGCCACCAGGATTGCGATGACCGCCACGAGAACTGTGCCGGCCACAAGCGGTAGTACACCAAAAAGCGAGGGCTGGAAACGCGGAGTCCAGACCGTGCCGGTCAGGAATTCGATAACAGAGACTTCCTGGAAGAACCGGAAGCTCTCATTGACCAGGACGAAGACAATCCCTAAGGTCGTGGCGATTGAGATAACGGTCGCTCCGAGAAGAAGCAAGTGGATTGCCGTCTCGGTTCCGCGCTCTGCCCGGGAGCCGGACAAGAGGCGTTTCTCCAGGTTCTCCCGCGAAACGCGAGGCGCGGTGTATGACGCTCCAGCCAAAAACGCAATCCTTCCCCAGTTGGCCCCTACGGCCCCCGCGCATTAGGATGCCCCACGCAGATTAAGCGCGGGTTAAGAAACCGCCCCTCCCCGCAAACAGGGAGGGGCGGGGATGGAGGTGTCCTTAGCCCCCACCGTAGGCCTCTGCCACCTTCGCCTTTTCCTCATCGTAGTTTTGCAACGCAGAGTAACCCACCTCCGGGACCAGCGTTGGCGAGTTGTCCAGGTAGAAATCGACGAACGCCTTCAGTTCTTCCCGAGCCCGCAGCTTCGCCACGTCTACGTAAATGAAGATTGGGCGGGCCAGCGGCGCATAGCTCCCATCCGCAACCGTCGCATCGCTTGGGGCGACGCAACCGTTGCCGCCATCAATCCCCACCAGCTTCAGCTGGCTCGCATTCTCCGCGTAGTAGGCATACCCGAAGTAGCCCAGGGAATTACGGTCACCGCTGATGCCACGAACCAGCACGTTGTCGTCCGAGGACGCGACGTAATTCGAGCGGGAGACGCCCTCATCACCGTTCACCACGTCCGTGAAGTAATCGAACGTGCCGGATTCCGTGTCCGGGCCGTACAGGTTGAGGTCGTCACTTGGGAAACTTGAGCGCACGTCATCCCATGAATCCACTGTGCTGTCCGGCTTCCAAATCTCATTCAACTCGGCGATGGTCAGGCAGTCGACAAAGCTGTTGTCCGGGTGAACCATCACTGCCAGTCCATCGAGGGCCACCGTCAGTTCGATGTATTCGATGCCGTTTTCCGCTGCGATCTCCGCCTCTGATTCTTTGATCGGGCGCGATGCGTCGGAGATCTCCGTTTCGCCCACGGTGAACCGCTTGAACCCACCGCCCGTGCCCGACACCCCAACGTTCACTCGAACGTCTGGGTACTCTGCCAGAAACTCTTCGGCAACGGCTTCGGAAATCGGCGCAACCGTGCTGGAGCCGTCAATCTCGATGGTGCCGGTCAAGTCCATTCCGTTGGACGAATCGTCCCCGGGATTACCACTTGAATCGCCGCCGCCCCCGCATGCCGCGCCGCCAAGCACGACAAACAGTCCAAGAACGCCGACGCACACAAATCGACGCCACTTCTTGCCTAACTGCATCGTTCCTCCTTCTTCACCTGCCGTGTGATGCACCCAGTTATCTCAACTGAGCGTAGGCAAGATGGATTAACGCGAAGGCAACAGACCGTTAAGGAGTGATTAAGGCATCCTTGCGTTCCGATGCCCTCACAGAGCGCATTAGGACATCTGCCCCCAGGAAGGCCCGGCCTTGATGTCCACCACCAGTGGGACGTCAAGCTCCGGCATGACTACAGGCATAACCTCATCCACGATGGCCGCCAGCGCATCCTGCTCGTCGTCCGGCGCTTCGAACAGCAGCTCGTCGTGGATCTGCAGCAGCATTTGCGTCCGCATCTCCGTCTCATCAAGCCGCTCCTGCATTCGTAGCATCGCCAGCTTGATGATTTCCGCCGCTGTCCCCTGAACAGGCATGTTGATCGCCATGCGCTCCGCGGCAGCGCGCACCTGCTGGTTGGACGCCGTGATCTCCGGTAGGTAGCGCCGTCGACCCAGCAGCGTTTGCACATAGCCGTTTTCTCGGGCCCCCGCGATAGTGTCGTCCATGTACTTGCGTACATTTGGGAACCGCTCGAAATATGCCTCGATGAACGCGTCCGCCTCTTTGCGTTCTATTTCAAGTCGTGTCGCCAGGCCAAATCCGCCCATTCCGTACACGATGCCGAAATTCACCGCCTTCGCGATCCGCCGATGCTCGGACGTCACGTCCTCAGGACCAAGTCCCATTACGGTTGAAGCCGTTGATGAGTGGATGTCCTCTCCGGCGTGGAATGCGTCCTTTAATCCCGCGTCGTCCGACAGGTGCGCCAGCACGCGCAACTCCACCTGCGAATAATCCGCCGACACCAACTGCGCCCCGTCGCTCGCGATGAACGCCTCACGAATCCGACGGCCCGATTCCGTCCGCACGGGAATGTTCTGCAGGTTCGGGTCCTGCGACGCTATGCGTCCCGTTGCGGAACCCGTCTGATTGAAGCTGGTATGGATGCGGCCCGTGCCTGTGTACACGTCCTTCGGCAGCGAGTCCACATATGTTGATACCAACTTGGACAACTCACGGTATTCAAGGATGCGCTGAACGATGTGGCTGTGCTGTTCCCCGCTCTTGACCAAGCCCTCAAGGACGGCTGCATCGGTTGAGTAGCCCGTCTGGGTGCGTCGCCGCGCGGGCAGCCCCAACTTTTCGAACAACACCTCTCCCAGCTGTTTGGGAGAATTAAGGTTAAAGACAAGGGGCTCGTCCATGCCGGCCCCTGCGCCGGCCTCGTCGTAGATCTCCTGCGTCATCTGGTCGAGATGCCCGTGCATCTCCTCCGACATAGTCCCCAACAGCCCAGTGTCCAAGCGGACGCCGTTCCGCTCCATACGTGACAGGACCGGCGCGAGCGGCATTTCTAGCCCCTCGAATAGAGGGCGTGCCTCTTGTTCTTCAAGAATCGGCGCCCACGACTCCATCATCCGCAGCGCGTAATCCGCGGCAGAGCAGGCGTAACGCATCGCTGTCTCTGCGTCCAACGCGTGGAAAGGCACCGCCTTAGCGCCGCGTCCCAACAACTCTTCCCGGGTCGGCAGCTCCTGTCCGAATTCCGATAGAACGAGCGTTGACAGGGCGGTGGACGGCTTGCCGAGCATATGCGCTGCGACAGAGGTATCCCAGATCGGATTGATGATCTCGACTCCGCCGTTCTCCAGCGGGGGCAATATCTCGCGCGCAACATGCGTTACCAGCGTTCGTGGCGTTTCCTCCGGCCCGTTCTCAGCAAGAAAGCGTCCAAGCCGGTGGAGTATGTCCGCGCCCGCCGCCATAGGTATTCCAAGTCCCTCCTGCATAAGGGGGATATAGGCCGCCTGCCCGGAGGCCCAAGAGATTCCTACACCCACAGGCACTCCCTCCATCACCCTGTGCGATGTGACCGGCACGACGATGGAGACATGCGTGGCAGCTGAGATTTCAGTAAGCAGATCTTCCAATTCCTGCACCGTCGAGACGGTTCGGTATGTCGCGTCCACATCCGCGACTGTCGGTACCGCCTCAACTGATTCCGTGCCCTCGTCGCCAATATCGGGTATCCGATTCAATAGCGACGTAAACTCCATTTCACGGAAGAATGCGACCAAGCGTGACCGGTCAAAGTTTTCCGTCCACTGCAGGTCATCCAGCGTCACAGGTAGGTCAAGATCTGTGACGATACGTGTCAGCTCCAGTCCCTGCATTGCGGCCTCGCGCCCGTCGACCAAGCGTTGCCGTACGCGCTCCGGCGTGACGTCGTTAATGTGCTCATATAGATCGCCGACGGTGCCGTACTCGCTAAGGAGTGTCGTTGCCGTCTTTGCGCCCACTCCCTGCACGCCGGGGATGTTGTCGGACGGATCACCTTGCAGCGCCTTCAGGTCCGGTATCTGCGCCGGTGCAAGCCCGTACCGCTCTTTCACCGCGTCAGGATCAAAGAGTGATTCGTTTCTGGCTCCCCGCTGATACAAGATGCTGACTGTGGGAGAGACCAGCTGCATCGTGTCCTGGTCGCCCGTAACGATGATTGTCCGCAGCCCCCGCTCCGTAGCTCGCCGTGAGAAATGCCCAAGCACATCGTCCGCTTCATAGCCCGGGAGTTCGACGATGGACAGCCCAATCGTTTCGACGGCTTCCCGCACCCGTCCGTACTGGGCGCGCATCTCATCCGGCATGTGAGGCCGCTGTGCCTTATAGCCCTCATACATCTCATGGCGAAACGTCGGGCCGGAAACGTCGAAAGCCACGGCTGCATACGCCGGCCGCCTTTCGCCCAGGACTTTCAGCAGGGACGCTGAAACGCCGAAAACGGCATTCGTGGCCTCACCCGAATGCGAGACCGATAGATGTTGAATGGCATGGAATGCGCGATGGAACATCGCATGGCCATCGAAAAGTATGACGAGGCCGTCATCGATTTCTCGCCCCTGTCTATTGCGTGCCGCCGACTGTGTCATGCCACCGCGCCTGGCTCTTCCCCGTGGCCGATGAGCCTATGGCTCCGGGCTCGCGTCTCTATCCTCCGGCAGCATCCACGCGCGCAGCGCAAGCACCCGCGCCCGTGCCTGATGAAGCTCTCCCAACGCCTCAATGATCGTATGCGCATCAGGCCAGCCGCTCATATCTACATCTTTGCGAAAAGGGTGTGTGGTGATGTGAAGCGGTAGCAATGCGCGCGCCGCCTCATGAACAGGCGCCACAGTCAGGGGATCTTCCGTCAGGTAGTGTCCGAGACTGCCCAGACGATCAGCAAGTGCCCGTACGTGTGACTCTGCCTCACGGAACTCGGTTATCGCCTCCGAATACCGTTCACGGGGCGTCTTTGTCTCGCCACCGCCTGTCACCATGCGCGCCGCTTCAGGCGGCGAAGCTTCACGTCGCTGCATCATCGTTCTGACACAAGAGTACCGTAGCGGAAGAAAACATGCCTGCTCCGCGTTGCTTGCGCTGTTGACGATGCAATCACTTGCCCCATAATCGATAGGTAAGCGCGGATCAAGCATTCTTGAACATAAGGCAGCAAGGCAAAAGCAAATGACACGACTGAGCAGGTCAGGGCTTGTTCTCGCCATCTGCCTTGCACTGCTCATCGTCGCGGCGGCCTGCACCGGTGACGATTCAACACCAACGTCCACTGCTGAGCCAACTGCCACCGGGAACGGCGCAGATGGCCAGAATGGAAACCGAACTTACCCCACACCAACGGTGAATCCCCCGGTTCCTACCGTTCAGCCTGTCAGGATCAGTACCGTCGACTCAACGTCAGTCAGCGGCAAGCCTGTTCCTGCCGCCGCCGAGCGCGGAGGAACGCTCATCGCATCCGTCTGGCATTCAGAGCGGACTTTCAGCACGTGGGAAGACCATGAAGGCGCGTCATTCGTCATGATGCACCCCTTGCATAATCTCCTCCTGCAGCCTCGAACCTGGGGTGACACCGATGATTTTCAGCGACACAGCTTCCTTGAGATTCATCCGGATCTGGCTCTGGGATGGGAAGTCTCCAGCGACGGAATGACTGTCACCGTCAACCTGCGAAGTGAAGTTGTCTGGACGGACGGTACACCACTAACGTGTGACGACATTGCCTGGACCTTTAATTCCATCCGTACGGGTAGGGGCCTGATTCGCAGCCCGAGGTCCGTTTACCTCGCCTCCGTCAGCCAAGTGCTTTGTGAGGACGATCACACCGTCCAATTCATCCTCCGTGAACCGCAGGCTTCAATCATTGATGCGCTTGCTCTTCCGCACAACATCATTCGGCCCCAGCACATCTACGCCAATGACACGGCGGCCATGCGGGATCGTCTCCCTACTGTCACGACAGGGCCGTTTGTCGTTTCAGAACACCTGCCGGGCGAGAGTATCACCTATAGGCGGAATGACACCTACTGGGATCAGCCCCTTCCATTCCTGTCCGGTCTGCAATTCGTGATCTTGGCCGAGTCTGCCTTGGCGACCGGACTCCGTTCAGGAACCATCGACGTGGGAAAGCCGTCGGGGTACGCCTATGAAGAAGCGGAAACCCTGGAAAGTGAATGTAATGACTGCCAGGTATGGCCTCGGGCATTGGCCATGGGGAACACGCACCACATTATCCTCAACCATGTCAGAGAACCCTGGAACACCAGTGGCCTCAAAGAGGTAATCGCCCTCGCAATTGACAACACAAAGAACATCCGAAATGTGCATAATGGCTGGCATTTCCCGCCCACCGGTTGCGGCACGTATCCCTTCTCAACCTGGGCAATGCCAATTGACCGCTGTACGGACATTCCCGGCTTTGGCGACTTCTCTACCAAATCCTCGCCGGCTGCGGACAAGGCGCAGGCCAGAGAAATCCTTACCAATCTCGGCTACTCTCCGGGTGAGTTGTCCATCTCCATCTTGTTCAGCGACGCAACTCAGCAAGATGTCCCTGCCGTTATCTCCGATTTTCAGGAAATCGGCATAAACGCTGCTTCTGTCGTCCTCAACCAGCGAGATTTTCTTGCCCGTATCTCTGAAGGAGACTTCGATGCGGCCGTCCATTCTGAATGGGCTATTAGCGATGCCCTGGACATCCTGCTTCTGGGACACTTCTATACGGATGGTCATGACAACTTTGGGAAATTCAGCAGCCCGGAACTCGATGACCTCATCGACGAAATGGGCGCTACCACAGACCTGACTACCCGACGAGAACTCGCGTGGGACGCGCTGGAACTGGCGCTCCAGCAACAGGCAAAGATCGTTGTCTCCCACGGCGTCCTCGTGCCCATCTACAGTGATCGAGTGCATGGAGTCATGCCCGGACTTGATTTCCAGGCTGAGCATGGTCCTCAACTCCGGTACGATCACGCCTGGTTAGCAGGCTGATCAACGGGTAGCATTTGTACCAAACCTCTTCCCACACGCTGAATCCCTTAGCAACCCTTGTACTACTAGGGTTGACATACCTTTAAGCACGGTCATAATCGATACAGCTAAACAGATTATGAAGGTAGGAGGAAGACCTTTATGAGCAGATGGACATTACTCCTTGTCGGCTTGGTCGCTACGCTCGCGTTGCTTGCCGCAGCGTGTGGTACGGCCGAAGAAGATGAGGAGCAAGATACACCCGCACCGGCGGAGCCCACGGCCACGCCGCTGTTGATTACAGGAAGTTCGCCCACGGCCGTTCCTGCTGATACCGACGACGACATGGATGATGACATGTCGGATCCGAACACCTCCGTCAGCGGCATCCCGCTCGATCCTGATGCGAAGCCCGGCGGCATCCTCAAGATTGCCTATCGGTCAAACAACCCCTTGAATCCGTGGGAAGAGGCGGCCGGACCCGCATTTGATGTGGGGCACCTGCTCAACAACATGTTGATCAAGCCGCGTACCTGGGGAACCGAAGAAGATTTCAGGAATAACGCATTCTTCGAGTTGCATCCTGATTTGGCCAGCAGCTGGGAACAGTCGGAAAACGGCCTTGCATGGACGTTCACTCTGCGTGATGGCATTGAGTGGTCAGACGGCACAGCGCTTACGTGCAATGACATTAAGTGGTCATTTGACACAATCAGACTGTCAAACGATGCCGGACTCCTCCGCAGCCCGCGGAAGACCCATTACCTGGCCATCGACGGCATCACGTGCGCGGATGACTTGAACGTGGTCTTCAACCTTCGCTGGGCGAAGCCTGCCGTCCTGGAGGTCATTGGCCAGCCGTACAACATCATCTTCCCGTCCCACATCTACCAGACAGAGTTCCTGGAGACCGGCAAGCTGGACTCCATGCGGGAAGAGCCTTCCAAGGCAACCACAGGCGCGTTCCAACTCGTCGAGTACATCCCCGGCGAGGGGTACACGTTTGAGAAGAACGAGGACTATTGGGATGCGCCGCTTCCGTACGTTGACGGCGTAGAGATGATCTTCCTTTCGCGGTCGAACATCCCTCCGGCTTTGCGCACAGGCGCAGTCCACGTGGGTGACTCACACGGTTACACCGGCGGGCAGGCCCTCACCCTGATTGAGGAACACAATCCCGAGTTCTACAAGATCTACGATCGCGTCATTGCCTCGTCATTCAGCCCCGCGCTGTTCCTTAACAAGGAGCGCGAGCCGTGGAATGACCCGGCTGTGAACACCGCTTTTGCACTGGCCATTGACAACCAGAACTACGTCACCTCGGTGCAGAATGACCTCTTCGTGCTGCCCACAGGCTGCGGATTCTATCCCACCAGCGAGTGGGCGATGCCTGCTGAGCGATGCGCTGCCATCCCCGGCTACGCGGATGTCTTCGGCGCCACTCCGGAAGAGCGCTCCGCTCAGTCCGCCAGGGACAAGGAGCGCGCCAGGCAGATCCTTGAAGATGCGGGCTACACCGGTGAGAACGCTCTGAACCTCAGCATGACCGTTTGGAACGTTATCCAGGCGGATGGCCCCGCCATCCAGTTGGACCTGCAGGAAATCGGCGTGAACGTGGAGCTCTTGATCTTCGATTCCACGACCACCTACACCAAGTGGTCCAATGCCGACTTCGACGTGGGAGTCCACAGCTTCTGGATCGCAGGAATCGACCCGGACGTGACGTTGTATGAGCACTTCTACACAGGCTCGGATCGCAACTACAACCGCTACGCCAATCCGGAGTTTGATCAACTCGTCAATACGATGAGCCGAACCCTGGATAAGGAAGAGCGCAAGGAGCTTGCGTGGCAGGCCATGGAACTTGCGCTGACTGACGTGGGTAAGGTCGTCATCTCGCACGGCTCCTACTACCCCATGGTCAGCGCCAACCTCGGTGGCTACATGCCCGCTCCTAACTACCTCGCAGGCTACGGTCCGGTGAAGCGCTATTCCCACGTCTGGATTGAGGAGTAATCCGGCGGATAAGAAACGCCACTGAGAGCGGTCATAAGTCGATCTCAAAACGAATGATGCCCCTGCTAATCGGCAGGGGCATCATTCGTTTTCGTAATACCTAGTATTGCTAGGGTTGACACTAGCTACAGTCAAGTCATAATGACACAATCGCGATTTACTCATGGGGAGGAGGAGACTATGAGCAGATGGACATTACTCCTTATCGGCTTGGTCGCCACGCTTGCGCTGCTCGCAGCGGCGTGTGGCACGGCCGAGGAAGAGGAGGAGGATACGCCTGAACCGGCGGAACCCACCGCTACGGCGCTGACAATCACAGGGAGTTCGCCAACAGCGGCTCCTACGACAGACGACGATATGGATGACGAAGACGACATGATGAACACCTCCGTCAGTGGTGTTCCTCTTGATCCGGATGCCCGGTACGGCGGCGTCTTGCAGATTTCATATACAACCAACAGCCCGAGCTTCATTCCGTGGGAGTCTGCAGCCGGACACTCATTTGAAGTGGGGCACATGCTCAACAACATGCTCATCAGGCCGCGAACGTGGGGCACGGAGGAAGACTTCGATAACCAGGTGTACTTCGAGTTGCATCCTGACCTCGCCACGGATTGGGAGCAGTCAGAAGACGGACTGGCGTATACCTTCAACCTGCGAGATGGCGTGAGTTGGTCTGATGGTGTGGCGTTCTCCTGCAACGATGTCAAGTGGTCGTTTGACACGATCCGGCTCGCGCAGGCCGCAGGCCTGAGCACCAGCCCGCGGAAGACCCACTACTTGGCGGTCGACTCAATTACGTGCCCGGATGACCTGACGGTGGTGTTCAACCTCCGCTGGGCGAAGCCGGCCATGATCGAAGTCATCGGTCAGCCGTACAACGTCATCTTCCCGGCGCACATCTACCAGCAGGAGTACCTGGATACCGGCGCGCTGCGCTCCTTCCAGGACGAACCCTCCAAGGCAACCACCGGCGCCTACACGCTCGGACGGTGGATTCCCGGTGAGTCCTTCACCTTTGAGCGCAACGATAACTACTGGGATCAGCCGCTGCCGTACCTGGATGGCGTTGAGATGAAATTCCTTGGACCCGGATCCAGCCAGGTTGTGACCGCGTTGCGCGGCGGACGACTTGATGTTGGAAGCACCACCGGTTACACCGGCGGGCAGGCGGACACACTCATCCAGGAGTGCCAGGAGATCTGCCAGTTCTGGGACAGCCGCGTCATCGCGTCCTCATTCAGCCCGGCGCTGTTCATCAACAAGCAGCGAGAGGGCTGGATGGCGAATCAGCGGATCCACGAGGCCTTTGCCCTGGCCGTTGACAACCAGAAGTACATCACGACGGTTCGCAACGACTGGTACGAGCTCCCGGTGGGCTGCGGATTCTATCCGACATCCCCGTGGGCGATGCCACGAGAGCGCTGCGGCCAGGTGATCGGCTTTGCTGATGTCGTTCCTGAGACGCGTGAAGAGCGCGCCGCAGCAGCCGCTGCTGATAAGGAGAAGGCTCGCCAGATCCTCATAGAAGAGGGCTACACCGCTGAGAACCCACTCGAGGTGACGTGGACGGTATGGGCGCCCATCCAGGGTGACATCCCGGCATTCCAGAGCGACCTTGAGGAGATCGGCGTGATCGTGGAGACGGACGTACAGGAGTCCGCGACCGCCTACGGCAACTGGGCGACGCACAACTTCGACTTCGGCCTTCACAGCTTCTGGATCGCAGGAATCGACCCGGACGTGACGTTGTACGAGCACTTCTACACGGACTCCGACCGGAACTACAACGATTACAAGAATCCGGAGTTTGACAACCTGGTGAACCAGATGAGCCGAACGCTGGACCAGGAAGAGCGTAAGGAGCTTGCGTGGCAGGCGATGGAGATGGCGTTGAATGACGTCGCCAAGATCGTTGTGTCCCACAGTTCCTACGTTGCAGCGGTCAACAAGGATGTCCGCGGCTACATGCCGGCCCTCAACTACCTTGCCGGCTACGGCCCCGTGAAGCGCTATGCCCACGTCTGGCTTGATCGGTAATCCAATCGACTGAGCGGATGTGGAGCGGACCGCAAGTCCGCAGACCACAAAGAGGGCCCCGGCGCAACAGCGCCGGGGCCCTCCACTTTCCTCTACCTAGTATTACTAGGGTTGACACTAGTTGGAGGCAAGTCATAATGACACAATCGCGATTCACTCATCGGGAGGAGAAGACTATGAGTAGATGGACTTTGCTCCTTGTCGGCTTGGTCGCTACGATCGCACTGCTTGCAGCTGCGTGTGGCACCGCCGAGGAAGAGGAGGAGGATACGCCTGAACCGGCGGAACCTACGGCTACGGCCCTCGTCATCACAGGTAGTTCGCCAACGGCAGTTCCGTCGACAGACATGGATGACGACGACGAAATGATGGAGAACGTCTCCGTCAGCGGCATCCCGCTCGATCCGGATGCCAAGACCGGCGGCGTCTTGCAGATTTCGTACACGAGCCACAGCCCAAGCTTCATTCCGTGGGAGTCAGCAGCTGGCCACTCGTTTGAAGTGGCGCAGATGTTGAATAACATGCTGATCAAGCCGCGAACGTGGGGCACGGAGGAAGACTTCAACAACCAGGTGTACTTCGAGTTGCACCCCGACCTCGCCACAGATTGGGAGCAGGCTGAAGACGGACTGTCCTACACCTTCAACCTGCGTGACGGCGTGGAATGGTCGGATGGCGTGCCGGTCACCTGCAACGACATCAAATGGTCGTTTGACACGATCCGGCTCGCGCAGGCCGCAGGCCTGAGCACCAGCCCACGGAAGACCCACTACCTGGCAGTTGACGGCATCGTCTGCCCGGATGACCTGACGGTGGTATTCAACCTCCGCTGGGCGAAGCCGGCCATGATCGAAGTCATCGGTCAGCCCTACAACGTCATCTTCCCCGCGCACATCTACCAGCAGGAGTACCTGGATACCGGTGCGCTGCGTTCCCTCCAGGACGAGCCCTCCAAGGCAACCACCGGCGCCTACAAGTTGGCCGAGTGGATTCCCGGCGAGATATTCAGGTTCGAGCGCAACGATGACTACTGGGATCAGCCGCTGCCGTACCTGGATGGCGTTGAGATGCGATTCCTTGGCCCGGGCTCTTCCCAGATTCCGCCGGCGCTTCGCGCGGGTCGTCTGGACATTGGCAGCCCCAACGGCTACACGGGCGGACAAGCAGACTCACTCCTCCAGGAATGCACAGAGGTCTGCCAGTTCTGGGATAACCGCATCATCGCATCCTCGTTCAGCCCGGCCCTGTTCATCAACAAGCAGCGTGAGGGTTGGATGGCAGACCAGAGGATCCACGAAGCGTTTGCACTAGCCGTTGACAACCAGAAGTACATCACGACGGTTCGCAATGACTGGTACGAGCTCCCGGTGGGCTGCGGATTCTATCCGACATCCCCGTGGGCGATGCCACGAGAGCGCTGCGGCCAGGTGATCGGCTTTGCTGATGTCGTTCCTGAGACGCGCGCAGAGCGCGAAGCAGCGGCCGCTGCCGACAAGGAAAAGGCTCGCGCGCTTCTGAAGGAAGCCGGCTACGACGAGATGAACCCGCTCGAGGTCACATGGACGGTATGGGCGCCCATTCAGGGTGACATCCCGGCATTCCAGAGCGACCTTGAAGAGGTCGGCGTGGTCGTGACGACGGACGTCCAGGAGTCTGCGACCGCCTACGGTAACTGGGCGACGCACAACTTCGACTTCGGAGTTCACAGCTTCTGGATCGCGGGAATCGACCCGGACGTGACGTTGTACGAGCACTTCTACACGGACTCCGACCGGAACTACAACGACTACAAGAATCCGGAGTTTGACAACCTGGTGAACAGGATGAGCCGAACGCTGGATCAGGAAGAGCGTAAGGAGCTTGCGTGGCAGGCGATGGAGATGGCGTTGAATGACGTCGCCAAGATCGTTGTGTCTCACAGTTCCTACGTGATGGCGGTTAACGCGGATGTCCGCGGCTTCATGCCGGCCATCAACTACCTCTCCGCCTACGGCCCACTGAAGCGCTATGCCCATGTCTGGCTTGATCGGTAATCCAATCGACTGAGCGGATGTGGAGCGGACCGCAAGTCCGCAGACCACAAAGAGGGCCCCGACGCATCTGCGTCGGGGCCCTCCACTTTTCTCTACCTGGTATTGCTAGAGTTGACACTAGCTACAGTCAAGTCATAATGACACAATCGCGATTTACTCATGGGGAGGAGGAGACTATGAGCAGATGGACATTACTCCTTATCGGCTTGGTTGCCACGCTCGCATTGCTCGCAGCGGCGTGCGGCACGGCCGAGGAAGAGGAGGAGGATACACCTGAACCGGCGGCGCCTACTAACACGGCGGTCGTCATCACAGGTAGTTCACCAACAGCGGCGCCCGAAACGGATGACATGGATGATGACGACGAAATGATGGAGAACGTCTCCGTCAGCGGCATCCCGCTTGATCCGGATGTCAAGACGGGCGGCATCCTACAAATCTCATACACATCCAATAGCCCAAGCTTCATTCCGTGGGAGTCGGCAGCTGGCCACTCCTTCCCCGTTGCGCACATGCTCAACAACATGCTCATCAAGCCGCGAACGTGGGGCACGGAGGAAGACTTCGATAACCAGGTGTACTTCGAGCTGCATCCTGATCTGGCCACAGATTGGGAGCAGTCTGAAAACGGACTGGCGTATACCTTCAACCTGCGGGACGGCGTGGAATGGTCGGATGGCGTGCCGGTCACGTGCAACGACATCAAGTGGTCGTTTGACACGATCCGGCTCGCGCAGGCCGCAGGCCTGAGCACCAGCCCACGGAAGACCCACTACCTGGCCGTTGATGGCATCGTGTGCCCGGACGACCTGACGGTGGTGTTCAACCTCCGCTGGGCGAAGCCGGCCATGATCGAAGTCATCGGTCAGCCGTACAACGTCATCTTCCCGGCGCACATCTACCAGCAGGAGTACCTGGATACCGGCGCGCTGCGCTCCCTCCAGGACGAACCCTCCAAGGCAACCACCGGCGCCTACACGCTGGGACGGTGGATTCCCGGTGAGTCGTTCACCTTTGAGCGCAACGATGACTACTGGGATCAGCCACTACCGTACCTGGATGGCGTTGAGATGAAGTTCCTTGGCCCCGGGTCCAGCCAGGTTGTGACTGCGCTGCGCGGCGGACGACTGGACATTGGAAGCACCACGGGTTACACCGGCGGACAGGCGGACACACTCATCCAGGAGTGCCAGGAAGTCTGCCAGTTCTGGGACAGCCGCGTGATCGCGTCCTCATTCAGCCCGGCGCTGTTCATCAACAAGCAGCGAGAAGGCTGGACATCGGACCAGAAGGTCCACGAGGCTTTTGCCCTGGCCGTTGACAACCAGAAGTACATCACGACGGTTCGCAACGACTGGTACGAACTGCCCACAGGCTGCGGATTCTATCCGACGTCCCCGTGGGCGATGCCCAGAGAGCGCTGCGGCCAGGTGATCGGCTTTGCTGACGTCGTTCCTGAGACGCGTGAAGAGCGCGCAGCGGCGGCTGCTGCCGACAAGGAGAAGGCTCGCGAGCTTCTGAAGGAGGCCGGCTACGACGAAATGAACCCACTCGAGGTGACGTGGACGGTATGGGCGCCCATCCAGGGTGACATCCCGGCATTCCAGAGCGACCTTGAGGAGATCGGCGTGATCGTGGAGACGGACGTACAGGAGTCCGCGACCGCCTACGGCAACTGGGCGACGCACAACTTCGACTTCGGCCTTCACAGCTTCTGGATCGCAGGAATCGACCCGGACGTGACGTTGTACGAGCACTTCTACACGGACTCCGACCGGAACTACAACGATTACAAGAATCCGGAGTTTGACAACCTGGTGAACCAGATGAGCCGAACGCTGGACCAGGAAGAGCGTAAGGAGCTTGCGTGGCAGGCGATGGAGATGGCGTTGAATGACGTCGCCAAGATCGTTGTGTCCCACAGTTCCTACGTTGCAGCGGTCAACAAGGATGTCCGCGGCTACATGCCTGCCCTCAACTACCTCGCCTTCTACGGCCCGGTGCAGCGCTTTGCCCACGTCTGGCTTGATCGGTAATCTAATCGACTGAGCGGATGTGGAGCGGATCGCAAGTCCGCAGACCACAAAGAGGGCCCCGGCGCAACAGCGCCGGGGCCCTCCACTATTTTGGATCCAGCGCCGGATCGCGAACTATAAAAAATGGCGGGAGTAGGAGGGAGTCGAACCCACCGGGGACGGCGCCGGCCGCCCCCCATCGGGGTTGAAGCCCGTGAGCCCCACCGGGAACCATCTACTCCCGCGCTAGGCGGAAAACCAAAGAATACTCTCCGCGCTCATAGGGGAGAGTTGAGGTGAGCGTTCAGCCCAACCTCGAACAACTTTCCAAGGAGACATCGCCCTCAATCCCGAACAACGTACCAAGGTGATGTCGCTCTCAAACGTCGTATGACCTTTAAGAATTCTCGGCGATGTACTTCTCCGCGAAGATCGCCGCCGTCGCCCCGTCGCCAACTGCGGACGCCACCTGTCGGGCAGACTGTGCTCGAACGTCGCCCGCGGCGAACACGCCCGGGAATCTTGTCTCCATCTTCAGATTCACGTGCAGATGCCCCTGCTCATCCGCCGGCAGCTTGCCCTTGAGGAACTGCGTGTTCGGTGTCAGCCCGACGTAGATGAAAACCCCGTCAATCGGGCGCTCGTACATCGAGTCCTGCTTGACGTCCTTGAGAACCAGCGTATCGACCAGGCCGTTGCCCTTGATCTCCTGCACGGTCGTGTTCCACAGGAAGTCCATCTTCTCGTTAGCGAAAGCACGCTCCTGCAGGATCTTCTGCGCCCGCAGCTCGTCCCGCCGATGGATGATTGTCACCTTGTTGGCGAAACGCGTCAGATACGCTCCCTCTTCAACGGCCGCGTCACCGCCGCCAACGACCACAAGCTCCTTATCACGGAAGAACGCTCCATCGCACACCGCGCAGTAGGAAACGCCCCGACCGGAGAATTCATCCTCCCCCGGGATTTCCAGCTTGTTGTGCATTGAGCCTGTCGCGATGATTAGCGTCTTGGCCCGGATTTCGCCGTCGTCTGTCTTGACGATCTTGTAGTCGCCCTCAAGTTCGACGTCCTCCACCTCGGCGTACTCCACGTTCAAGCCGAACTTCTCCGCGTGATCCATCAACTTCTGACCGAGCTCCGGCCCAAGGATGTGCTCGAATCCGGGATAGTTCTCCACGTCCTCGGTCACGGCAAGCTGTCCGCCAACAAGGCCGCGCTCGATCAGCAGGGTATTCATCCGGGCACGCGTGCCGTAAAGGCCTGCGGCTGCCCCTGTGGGTCCTCCGCCGAGGATAATCAGGTCATACGTGTCCAACTCTCACCTCGCAATGCATCTAACGTGCGAAGACGCCGCCCGGTTACGTGTCCGAAACGGCGTCCCCATGAATTCCTCAGAAAAGCAACCATTACGTCTTCCCCGCATGTGCGGGAATCCGGCAAGCTGCTGCGCTAAACGGATACCACCTTGGAGAGGAGGCGATCCTTGATTGCCTTCTTCGGCATCGCGCCGACAACCTGCGCAACGGGCTCACCGCCCTGGAAGACCATCAGCGTCGGGATGCTCATTACCTGGTACTTCAGCGCGATGTTTGGCGCTTCGTCCACGTTCAGCTTCGTGAAGCCCATCTCGGTGGAATACTCCTCCGCGAGCTCCTCGACGATTGGCGAGACGATCTTGCAGGGGCCGCACCATGGCGCCCAGAAGTCCACGAGCACCGGTTTCTCCGCGCCCAGAACCTCGTCCTGAAAATCGTTCTCGGTCACATCCTGCATCTTTGCCATCCCGGACCTTCCTTCCTGGTTCGCTACCCTCTCTAGGGTACAGTCTATCCCGTCACGCAAGAAATCACTCTTTTCGTGCGGGCATATCAGTATACGAAATCTCGCTTTCCCTGTCATTCCACAACCCGGTTCGGCAACTGACTCCGTTGCCCAGCCCACGTGCAAGCGCTCAAGCCCCGTGCGGGTGTATGATTGCGGTACTGTAGACGTGGCCGGCGGCCTTTCATACGGCGTTGGCACAGTCTTATATGGGGAGGTGGGGAAGACGTGCGTAATTTTGACTATGTAGCGCCCACGTCGCTCGCTGAGGCCGTTCAGGCTTTTGGCCAAGCAGGCGACAAGGCGCGTGCCCTGGCAGGCGGAACTGACATCATCGATCAGATTCGCATCGGGCGCAGGACCCCGGAACTGCTCATTGATACAAAGCGAGTGCCGGAGATGATGGTCTTTGAGGGTGATGGCGCAGGTGGACTCCGCATCGGCGCGGCCCTCCCACTCTCGCGTGTCCGCGACGATGACCGTGTCAAGGCCGGGTTCCCGGCGCTCGCGACGGCATCCGGACTCGTCGGCGCGATACAAATTCAGAACCGCGCCACGCTCGGCGGCAATGTCGGCAACGCCGCTCCTTCAGGTGACACCATCCCGCCGCTGGTTGTTCTCGGCAGCACGGTCGTCATCGCCGGTCCTCGGGGCACGCGTGAAGAACCTGTTGAGAATATCTTTGCCGGGCCCGGGCAGATGACGCTCGCGCCGGATGAGTGCCTCGTGGAGTTCCGCGTCCCGGCGCAGAAAGCCAATAGTTCCAGCTACTATGTACGCTTCATCCCGCGCGCAGAGATGGACATTGCAGTCGTTGGTGTTGGCGTATCGATGACTCTCAATGGAGGCGGGCAGATTGAGGATGTGAACATCTCGCTCGCATCCGTCGCGCCCACCCCCGTCCGTGCGACTGATGCAGAGAATGTCCTGCGAGGCGAGACGTTGACCGCGGCGCTGGCGAGAGAAGCCGGTGAACAGGCGGAGCACCACGCGTCCCCCATCTCCGACGTGCGCGGCTCTGCCGACTATCGGCGTGAACTCACCAAGGTTCTCACGCGCCGCGCTGTCACGGCATGCGCCGCTCAGCTCGGCGTCAACGTCAGTTAGGAGGACAAACATGACTACTACGAACCGACGCCTCGTCCAATTCACCGTGAACGGGAATCCCGTCGAAGTCGCCATATCTCCCCGGCAGACACTGCTTGAGGTGGTTCGGGATGAGCTTGGCCTGACCGGCGCGAAGGAAGGATGCAGCAACGGCAACTGTGGCTCCTGCACAATTGAGGTTGACGGCGTCACCGTTAACTCTTGCTGCGCCCTCGGCGTGGAAATGGACGGCAGGGAAGTCAACACCATTGAAGGCCTCGCGCCCGGCAATGACCTGCACCCCATCCAGAAGGCCTACATGGAAAACGGCGGTTTCCAGTGCGGTATCTGCACTCCGGGATTCATCCTGTCCACCGATCATCTCCTCAAGATGATTCCGAATCCATCGGAAGAGGAAATCAGGCTCCACCTCGCGGGCAACCTCTGCCGCTGCACCGGCTACGACAAGATCGTCCGATCCGTGCAGGCTGCCGCCGAAGACATGACCTCCTAAGCGCTATTCTCCCTCCCCCTCTGTGGGGGAGGGTTAGGGTGGGGGTGTCATTTTGAGCGCAGCGAAGAATCCAAAATCACGATTGAGCAATCCAGTGCTATGACCCAGCCCGCCACCATCCTCGTCCGTGGCCGCTATGTTCTGACCCGTGTGGAGCATGACGGCAGCGCCACTCTGCTCAATGACGCTGCCGTCGCAATAGCCGCCGACGGCTCCATCATCGAAACCGGCGACTACGATGACCTCCGTTCACGTCACCCAACCGCTGACGTGAACGGCGACGGATCGCATTTCATACTGCCCGGCCTTGTCAACGCCCATCATCACGGCCGCGGCGTCTCCTATCTCCAGTTGGGGCAGCCGGATGGTGCCCTTGAGGCGTGGCTGAACCTCGCATGGGGACGAAAGCCCATGGACTCCTATCTCATGGGCCTCTACACCCTCATGCAGCAACTCCGCTCCGGCACCACCGCCGTTATGTTCAACCAGGCCGGCCCTCTCGCTGAGGCCGAGGGCACGCTCACCGCATTCCGTGAAGTCGGTGTTCGCACCGCGTTCTCCATCGGCTTCCGCTCGCAATGCTTCCTCGTCTATGGCGACGACGATGAGTTCCTCGCCAGCCTGCCGGACGACCTCTCTCAGACCGCCCGAGCCGTCGTTGAAGGCTCGCGTGTTGCTCTGGAAGACAACCTCAACCTCGCCCTTGACCTCCATGAACGGTACGAGAAACCCAACCCGGAGGCCGTCCGCATCCTGCTCAGCCCCTCCGGCTACCACTGGGCGGGTGAAGACACGCTCCGCCGAATCGTGGACACCGCCCGCGACAACAACATGGGCATCCACACCCATGTCCTTGAAACCGTCTACCAACGCCTCTACGCCAACCGCACCAGCGGCCAATCTCCCGTGCAGCGCCTCGCAGACATCGGCATGGTCGGTCCCGGCGTCTCCTACGCCCACTGTGTATGGGTAACGGAGGACGATATCCGCATCCTTGCCGAGACCGGCACAGGCGTTTCCCACAATGCCAGCTCCAACCTGCGGCTCCACAGCGGCATCGCCCCCGTCCGAGCCATGCTGGACGCCGGTGTCAATGTCGGCGTTGGTACGGACAGCGTCGGCATTAATGACGACGATGACATGCTGCAGGAGATTGGCCTCAGCCAGCGGTTGCACCGCGTGCCCGGGCTGGACAACCGGCACGTCACCCCCGGCGAACTGCTCCACATGGCCACGCTTGGCGGTGCGAAAGCCGTCACCCTCGACGACCACATCGGCAGCCTCGAACCCGGCAAGCGTGCCGATATCGTCATGCTCAACTGGGACCGCGTCTCCTACCCCTATCTCGACAGCGAACTCGATCCCCTTGAGGTCCTTGTCACTCGCGCCCGCGGGCGCGACGTGCGAACCGTCCTGATTGATGGCCGCGTCGTCTACGACAACGGCGAATACCCCACTCTCAACGTTCCCGCCATCACCATGCGCATCCAGGAGGCCCTGCAGGGCGGCCTACCGCCGGAAGCCCTTGCCCGACGCCAAGCCGCACAGGCTCTTGATCCCCACATCCGCGCTTACTACCGCGACTGGCAACTGCCTGAAGGCCCCCAACACGCCCTCCGCAACGCCGCCCGCTAGTCCCCTTACCGTTCACCCTGAGCCTGTCGAAGGGCGAACGGAGGGCAATCAAGCGCCCCAACACCCTCCTACGTGGTAACGTGTCCGCACAACACAGGGGGTGTGTTATGACAACTGACATCGGCGCGCAGATTGACGCCCATATCGACGAAGCCGAAATCATAGAGCTGATGCGCCGGCTCCACCAGCACCAGAGCTTCCCTCCACATGAGGCCAGCGCCATGGCCGAACTCCAGTCGTGGCTCGCAGAACGCGGCATCGATGCCGATCTTATCGATTTGGCTGATGAGCCAAGTCGTCCAAACCTGTTCTACAGGATGGAGGGCACGGGCGGCGGCAAGAACGTCATGTTCAACGGACACATGGACATTGATCCTGTCCCTATGAACTTCGAGGGTGATCCGTGGGAATTCAAGATTGAGGACGGCAAGGTGTACGGTCACGGCCTCGTCAACATGAAGTCCGGCGTCGCCGCCGCGGCGGCAGCCTTTATCGCCCTCCACAGGGCTGGCATCCCCATGCGCGGCGATGTGCTGATGACCGCCGTTGTTGGCGAGCTGCAGGGTGGATCAGGGGCCGTCGACCTTGTGCAGCGCGGCCTGCTGGGCGATGTGTGCATCATCCCCGAACCCAGCGACATGGAACTGCTTCTACTTCACGCCGGCGCAATCCAATTCCTGGTCCACACCTACGGCGAATCGGCGTGGATCGGCACAATGCACAACATGAAGCACGTCAACGCCGCTGAGAATCTTGCCCGTATTGTCATCGCCCTCAAGGACTTTGAGTTCGATTCCCCGCGGCGTGAGGAGTTCCCCGGCCTGCCGCGCCTCATCGTCGGCGGCATCAACGGCGGCATCGGGCGCCAATATGCACACTGGCGGGCTTCTTATGTCCCTGATTTCGCGTCTGCCATCCTGGAAGTGCGCGGCCTCCCGGAACAGGACTACGATGACATCCAACGTCAGATTGAAGACGTCATCAGGAGCGTTGCCGATGGCGATCCTGATTTCAAATGGGAGATTGAGCGGCCACCTGCCACCAACGCGCCCGAATGGCAGAGCCTGAAAACCGAAGCCTATGGCATTGACCTGCCCCTCGAACACTTCCTGAACCAAACCATCGCCAAGCACCACCGTGAGGTACGGAACGAAGACCCGGGCTGGATGTCTTCCAACGCCTGGGCTGATTCTGGCCATTTCACCAACGCCGGCTGTGTGTCAGTCTGCTACGGACCCAGCGCTCAAAGGATGTTCATGCGGGAGTACGGTGTGGAGGTGAAGTGGGTGGTGGACTGCGCAAAGATCATCGCCCGTGCCGCCGTCGACATAGCAAATATGGACAAGTAACCCAATCATGCTGCCGTAACACCCCCTCTCGTGGTAACGTGTCCGCACAACACGGGGGGGTGTGTTATGACAACCGACATCGGCGCGCAAATCGATGCCCACATCGACGAAGCTGAAATCATAGAACTGATGCGGAGACTCCACCAGCACCAGAGCTTCCCGCCGTATGAGGCAAGCGCGATGGCTGAGCTGCAGTTGTGGCTCGCAGAGCGCGGCATCAACGCCGACCTCATTGATGTCGCGGACGAGCCCGGCCGCCCGAACCTCTATTACAAGATGGAGGGCACAGGCGGCGGCAAGACTGTCATGTACAACGGCCATATGGACATCGATCCCGTCCCCATGTACTTCGAGGGCGATCCCTGGGAGTTCAAGATTGAAGACGGCATGATTTACGCCCACGGCCTCATCAACATGAAGGCCGGCGTCGCTGCCGCTGCGGCAGCCTTTATCGCCATCCACAGAGCCGGCATCCAAATGCGAGGCGATCTCCTCATGACCGCCGTCGTTGGCGAGCTGCAAGGCGGGGTAGGGGCCGTCGATCTCGTTCAGCGCGGCCTGCTTGGGGATGTCTGCATCATCCCCGAACCCACCGGCATGGAACTGCTGCCGCTGCACGCCGGCGCAATCCAATTCCTCGTCCATACCATCGGCGAAGCCGCGTGGATCGGCGCAATGCACAACATGAGCTACGTAAACGCCGCCGAGAAGCTTGCCCGTATCATCACCGCCCTTGAAGGCTTTGAATTCGATTCCCCCCGCCGTGAAGAGTTCCCCGGACTACCCCGACTCATCGTCGGAGGCATCAATGGTGGGATCGGTCGGCAATACGCCCACTGGCGGGCATCCTACGTCCCGGATTTCGCGAGCGCCATCCTTGAGGTCCGCGGCCTCCCGGGACAGGACTACGATGACATCCAGCGACAGATCGAAGACGTCATCAGGAGCGTTGCCGACGGTGATCCCGACTTCAAATGGGAGATCGAGCGCCCCCCGGCCACCAACCGCCCCGAATGGCAGAGCCTTAAGACCGAGGCCTATGGCATCGACCTGCCGCCGGAGCACTTCCTCAACCAGACCATCGTCAAGTACCACCGCGAGGTTAGGAACGAAGAGCCGGGCTGGATATCCTCAAACGCCTTCAACGATTCCGGCCACTACACCAACGCGGGCTGTGAGTCCCTCTGCTACGGCCCCGGCGGCCACACGATCATCCGCGAATACGGTATCGAGATAAAGCGAGTCGTCGATTGCGCCAAGATCATCGCCCGCGCCGCCGTCGACATGGCAAATATGGATAAGTAGGAGAGCCTACTCGACGCCCGCGCTTGTGCAAGCTACACTAACCCTGTCGCCGTAGATACTTGTCTGCGGTGTCAATGGGAGGAATAGCAGGCGTGCATGCTTTAGCCGCCTGCCTTGGAGGGAATACACATGGTTGCAACACCTGAGAAAGCAATCGGACAGCCCATAGCGCGCGTCGACGCTGTCGAGCGCGTCAAGGGACGAGCAGTCTACGCGCCGGACCTTACATTGCCCGGCACGCTGCACTGCAAGATTCTGCGCAGTCCGCACGCCCATGCGCGCATCAAGAGCATCGACACGTCCGCCGCGGAGGCCTATCCCGGCGTCAAGGGCGTCGTTACCCACAAGGACCTGCCCTCGCTTGATTCTGACGAGCAGGTTGGTGGTGAGGTCACGCTGGACGCGGTCTATCTCCGCCAATTCCTTATGGCGCAAGATCGTGTCCTGTTCCACGGCCATCCCGTCGCTGCAGTCGCGGCAACCTCCCCACACATCGCGGAAGAGGCGCTTGACCTCATCAAGGTCGAATATGAGCCGCTCCCGGCCGTCGTCGAGATTGAGGACGCCATCAAGGATGATGCGCCTATCATCCACGAGGAAGTCCGCACCCGCGGCCTTGAGGGCCGCAGCGACACGCCCACCAATATCTCCGTTCACATGGAGCTCGCGCGCGGTGACGTCGCCAAGGGCTACGAAGAGGCGGATGTCGTACTTGAGGGCGAATACCGCATCGGCATGGTGCACCAGGGCTACATCGAGCCACAGGCCTGCACCGTCGATGTTGACGCCACCGGCCACATCACCATCTACACGACCACGCAGGCGACGTTCGCCAACAAGAGCCAGAACGCCGCGCTCCTGCAGGTTCCCCTGAATAAGGTCAATGTTGTGCCGTTGGAGATCGGCGGCGGCTTTGGCGGCAAGGGATTCACCGTCCCTGAGCTTCCGACCGCGCTGCTGGCCCTCAAGACAGGCTCCCCCGTCAAGACCGTCCTGGGTCGCGACGAGGTCTTCCGCGCCACCGGCCCTGCGCCGGACGCGTACTGCTGGATCAAGGCGGGCGCGAACAAGAAGGGCGAGGTTACCGCATTCGAGGCTAAGTTCTACCTGGACGCCGGATGCCTGCCGGGCTCCGCGCTCTACGTGAACAACATCCTCGTCGCCGGCCTCTCCCCCTACAAGCTGCCCAACTTCCAGGCCGACGGCTATGACGTGCTGACCAACAAGTCCCGCTCGCAGGCATACCGCGCACCGGGTCTCCCGGAGGGCGCATTCGCCATCGAGACGATGATGGACGAGCTTGCGCAGGCATTGGACATGGACCCCATCGATCTCCGTATCGCCAATATGACGGAAGACGGCGAGCCGATGAGCGATGGCATGGCCCTGCCTGTCACGCGATTCAAGGAGATCCTCGAAACCGTCAAGCAGCATGAGTCGTGGGCGTCACCCATTCCTGAGGGCCGCGGCCGTGGCGTCGCCATTGGCATGCGCCGAGAGGGCTCCGGCACCTCCACCGCAACCATTCAGCTCAACAAGGATGCGACGTTTAGCCTGATTGTCGGCTCCGTCGATCTCACCGGCACGCGTACCTCAATGGCGCAGATTGCCGCCGAGGAACTCGGCGTTACTGTCGAAGAGGTTCGCTCCACCGTCGGCGATACCGACTCCGTGGGCTACAGCGACGGTTCCTGGGGCAGCCGCATCACATACGTCACCGGCATGGCCGTCAAGAACGCCGCCGAGGACGTGATCAGCCAGCTCAAGGATCGGGCCGCTGAGCAGTTTAAGGCGAATGCCTCGGACATCGAGTACTCGGATCGCACATTCACTCTGCGTGACAATCCGGAGCAGTCCGTGTCGCTTGGAGAGCTCGCCAACAAGAGCGTGGGAATGGGCCTGGGAGCAGTCATCGGCAACGGCCTCGCCACGGGCGTGCGCCCCGTTACCAGTTCCGGCGTCCAGATCTGCGAAGTTGAGATCGACGACGATACCGGCCGCGCGACCATCGCCAGGTACACCGCCTTCCAGGATCCCGGCCGCGCCATCAACCCGATGGCCGTTGAGGGCCAGGTGCAGGGCGCTGTGGCGCAGGGCGTTGGCTGGGCGCTGTGGGAGAACTACGAGTGGGGCGAGGACGGCATCCTGAAGAACGCTAACTTCCTCGACTACCGCATGCCCACTGCGCTCGACCTGCCGATGATTGAGACCATCTTCGTCGGCGGTCCCGCGCCGGAGAACCCGCTTGGTGTTAGGGGCGTCGGGGAGGTGCCGATCATTCCGCCGCTTCCGGCCGTCGGCAACGCCGTCAGTCGAGCGACGAACATCCGCCACCGCCAGATCCCCCTCAACCCGGAGAACGTCTTCTGGGCCACCCACAATGGCACCAACGGCGCGAAGTAAGAACGAAGACCCAAAACCAAGGAGCCCCCTCCCGCCCAGCGGGAAGGGGCTTTCCTGTTAATCCCTCCCTAGAACGGTACCAGCGCTGTGCCCAAAGCGATGTCCGACATCAAGGCCGCGCCGAACAAGACACTGGCAGTACCCGCCACTCCCGAAACCACGCGACCTGCTCGTCCCGTGTTTCCTACTAGCGAGAAAGGCACGCCCAGCAGAACCGTGATCACCGCCATCGAGAGCACCGTCCCAACCCCGAAGAGGATGAGATATCCCACGCCGGCCCAGAACGACGGCAGCGTCTGCAGCAGCACGAGCATCACTGCGGCGCTGCCCGCCAACCCGTGCACGATTCCAATCGAGAATGACTTCACCCGGAAGAACGGCCTCCCTAGGTGGAAGAAACCGTGCTCGGACTCAACCTCCGCGCTTGCGGTAGGATCATGCGTCCCATGGATATGCACGTGGTGACTAGCGTCGTGGCTATGCTCATGGACGTGTAGACGGCCCCGAGCCAGGTTCCAGAACACCTGCGCCCCCAGCAGGACCATCATCACGCCAACTCCGAACTCGAAGAAGTGTGCAATAGACTCATACCCGTCCAACAACCCGCGGAACGCCAGGATAACGATTCCGAGGATCATCAGCGGTGTCGTGTGGCCAAGCCCCCATGCACCCCCTATCCACACTCCGCGCCAAACATTGCGGCTCTCACCAACAATCGTTGACACAGCGACCACATGGTCGGCGTCAGTCGCGTGCTTCAGTCCAAGCAGAAAGCCCAGGATCAACGCCGCCAGAAGACCGGTTTCCACGTCCATTTCCCAACCGTCCCTCAATCCCTTTGGACTATCGTCCCTCAACTACTCTCGATTACGACCGTACCACCACAATATCAAGCCAGCCCCATCGTCCCCCACGCGGACCCTCGCAGCCCTCCGTCATTCCCGCGTCCCTCCGTCATTCCCGCGAAAGCGGGAATCCAGAACTCAGGACTTAGCTCGACTGGGCATTGTCTCACAAACCGACATTCCGAGCGCAAGCGAGGAATCCAGAGCCCTGACGCTGTTACTCCCCCGCCAGAAAGCGCCGTGGGTTCTCCACCGTCATCAGCTGGATAGCCTCCTCGTCCACACCCTGCTCCCGCAGATACGGCAGCACATTGCGGCCCACAAAGGCGTAATCATCCGGGTTCACCAGCTTGTGCTTTTCCTCGGATGCCCCCCACGAATCGTCCGGGTGCAGTTTCACCGACCAATCATGCGACAGCATCAACTGCCCGGCGAAACCCGCGTCGATGAGCCGCTTGATCATGTCGCACTTCTCGCGCCACGGTTCGTTCAGCTGGTGCCCCGGCAGCTCGTCCATGCCCAGGAATACCCCCTCCCGGGCCAGTCCCTCAAGGTAATCGAACTCCGTCGAGTCAGATGAATGCCCGATGCACACTCGCGAAGGATGAACCCCCTCCTCCGCGAAGATGCGCCACTGCGGCTCGCCCACCCTGTTCTGCGGCTGCGTATGCGTCGTAATCGGGATGCCGGTCTCGTTGGACGCGCGCGCCGCCGCCCGTAGAATCATCTCCTCCGCGTTTGAAAGCTCATAATTGTTGTCGGCCACCTTGATCATCCCTGCCTTGATGCCTGTGCCCTCGATGCCCTCCGTGATCTCACGGATGTAAACCGCCGCCATGCGGTCCGGGTGAGTGAACCATATCAACCGAGGGATGTCCACGTACGTGCCCGTCGACGCGATGATATTGACGCCTGAGCCTTCCGAGACGCGCTTGAGCATCAAGACATCGCGTCCCAGTTCGAACGGTGTCGCGTCCATGATGCTGTTTAGTCCCTCGGCGTGAGCCTCAGACAGCTTCTCGATGCCGCCTTTCTCAATGCCTTCCCAGTTCATCAGCTCCGGGTACGTCTGCTTGATGCCCGGGAACCCGACGATTACATGCTCATGCGACAGCGTGAACCCCAACTCGCTCGCCGCCACGGGACCCGTCACGGTCTCCACTATCTCCCGCGCCATCACAACCTCCCTCGTCCGTTATTCCCGCAACATTCCCGTCATTCCCGCGAAAGCGGGAATCTTAAGCTCGGGATGTAACCAGTCTCAGTAGCTCAACTCCATCGCCTCGCAGGCACTCGGGTTATCCTACTCCCATGACACCCACTGACGACAATACCAACGCTAACCGCGTCATCATCACTGCCATAGCCGATGATCGCCCCGGGCTGGTTGATGATATCCTCCAGACCATCGAACGTGCCGGTGCAGCAATCGAGACCACCTCTGTCGCCACCCTCGATAGCGCGGTCAGCGTCACTCTGCTCCTGCGCATCCCTGACGGCGGCTCAACGCCACTCCGCGCCGCCCTTGTTGGGCTAACCGTCCAGCACGACGTCAAGATCCACGTCGACGAAATGCCCTGACCCGGTATCTCGTGCCTTGCGCAGAATCACACTCGGCAGGGGAAAGACGACACTCGGTCAGGCGCCCGTAGAACCGCCGATGTCCCTGCGCCTGAATATCCAGGCGGTAGCCGTAATGAACAGGGTGCTATACGCCAGCATGACGGCAAATGCTTGCAGAGTGTCTGAAGACTGCTCCGGTGGGGCTGCCCACGACAGAAAGCTCTGAATGAGAAGGTAATCTGCCACGGTGGTAAGCGTGTCGTTGAGATGGAAAAGCGGCGCGACAATGGTCTCTGCAAGGAAATACCCGACCGAGACCGCTATACCGACGGCGCCGGATGAAGCAAGCACGGTAACGAAGACGCTGAGCGCGATGAACGGCAGCAGTCCGTAAATCGCCTTGAAGAAGACAATAACAATGTCAGACCACTCGCCGGAGTCGGCAAGCCCGCCCGTCTCCTGTGGAGAGATCAGGGCGGCTATGAGGCTGGACGCCAGGGCTGCCAACGCTATGACAATGAGCGCGCTGGTGCACAAGCGCAGCAGCAAGACCAGCTTCGCGGAGAGGAACTTCCCGCGGCCGATGCCTCCGGCAAGAACCGTTCGCAGAGTCCCCCAGCCGTATTCCGCTCCAAAGAGAGAGGCGGCGAGGATCATCAAGAGAAGCGGGCCTATCGCGATGGGCCCAAGAGAGGCAAAACTGGACATGCTTCCGGTGATGCTGCTGGGAAGCGTGAACCCCTCGCGTATTTCTTCGATGGGCATCGTGTTGTCACATACCCCGTCGCTCAGCCATTCGTCCAACCGTTCCTGCGCAAACCGCCGATCCTCTTCAGACAGTAGCTCGAGCCCTGTTGGCGCCTGACCCCGTGCAAGGCTCACACACGACGCTGTCACCCCTACGCCTTCCCCCCATTCCTCCAGTGAGATGCCGAATGAGGAATTGCCCCCACTGATGACCTCATATGCCGCGTCGTTGTGGTAGGCCATGTAGTTGGTCCAGATGCCGAATTGCGACACCAGTACTGCTATCGCAAGCAGTATCCAGGGCATTCGAAGCCGCCGGACCTTGAACCATTCCCACCTGCTAAGGCGAAGCACGTCCTGTATCAACATGGTTCATTACACCTCTTTAGGGGTTAAGAGTCGTCGTCTTCGCCACCGGTGACTTCCATGAAATACCTCTCCAGGGCGCCGCGGCCGGTGTTTGTCTCGATCACGTAAACGTCCGAACGCCCAAGCGCCGTGGAAATCTCCGCCAACCTGTCGTGCGCGGCGGAAATGACAACCTCGCCATTCTCTATCGCGACGTCGTCGATCCACTCAAGCGCGGAAAGGATCGTGACGGCCTTCTCGTCGTCGGTGGTTTTGAGTCGAATATGCTCTCCGGAACGGAGGATGTCCGAGACATCCCCCTGAGCGATAAGCGTTCCGTTGGACATGATGACAACGCTGTCACACACCTGCTCCACTTCATTGAGCAGGTGGCTTGCCATCAGAACTGTTTTCCCGCCCGCGCAGAGTTCGCGCACTAGGTAGCGCACCTCCGCCATGCCTGCGGGATCCATTCCGTTCGTCGGTTCATCCAGGAACAGGACCTCGGGATCGCCTAGCAGGGCAAAGGCCAACCCAAGCCGCTGCTTCATGCCCAGCGAATACGTGCTGAAGCGATGGCCTCCGCTGTCCGCCAGCCCGACCTTTTCGAGCAGGCCGTCGACGTCATCAGGCGTACCCCGCTGAAAGATGCCCTGGAAGTAGCGGAGATTTTCCCGGCCGGTGAGATATGGGTAGAAGGAGGGGTACTCGATAATCGCACCAACGCGGCGTAGGGATTGCTCGATTCCGCTGGAAGAGCCGAAGAGGCTGAAGCCGCCGGAAGTCGGCCGCACGAGGCCAAGCAGCATCCCCATGGTCGTCGTCTTGCCGGAGCCGTTTGGGCCAAGCAATCCAAAAGCGTGGCCGCGTGGAACGGACATTGAGAGACTGTCCACGGCAACGATGCTTCCAAAGATCTTGCTGAGTGAGTCGGTCTCGATAACAGGCCTGCCCTTGCTCATTCCAAATCCTCCTGCGTGCTCTCTGAAAGCGGACGCCGCCAGATCAAGGAGCAGCTGCCACCAGAGAATCAGCCCGCGTATGCCCCTGCCGTCGTAGCGCATCCTGTCCCGGAAGAACTGAATCATCAATTCCCCGTATTCCTCCCGAAATTCTCTCGGATAGGCAACTAGGAGCGCCCGGTACACCCTCGTGGACAACATCTCACGTGCCTCGGCGCTGCATGACATCCATCTGCTTCTTCCTGGCGGTCTGGGTAAGGTGTTCCATGCGGACGACCTCCGCATCGAGAGCCTGCCGCCCCAGATCGGTCAGCCGGTAATAACGTCGACGTTCATCATCCAGGTCAGGGTCCGGACGCTCGGAACTCTCCTCGATCAACCCCGCCTTCAACATCTGCTTGACCGCTCCGTACAGTGTGCCCGGCCCCATCCTGACCGCCTCGCCGGTAAACGCCTCGATCTCTTTCATGATTGCGTAGCCATGCTTGTCCCCGGTTGTCAGGGCGAGCAGGATGTACAACTGCGAGACCGGTAGGGGAAGCAAATCTGAGGGGATAGGGCCTGACTCTGTCATGCGACCTGCCTCTACAACTCGGGTGATTCCATTCTTGTTCAACGCTCTGGTGACGTATAGCGCAACGCGATATATCGCTTGCCAATATATCGCTCTCCGACTGATTAGGCAAGCGCTTCAAGCCCCTCTCCTTCAAAGAGAGGGTTAGGGTGAGGGAGGTATCTTATATGTAAAATGTTCCCATGGATTCCTCAACACGCACCCTCATAGGAATCGTTGCAGGCGTCATTGTCCTCGTCGTCCTGGCCATCGCACTCCCGCGCCTTATCGACCAGGAAGAAGCCACATATCCACCCAACACGCCTGAAGGCACCGTCCAGCGCTACATCCGCGCTGTTATTGATGAAGATGTCGACACCGCTCTTGCGCTCTTGGCGGAAGAAAACACCACCACCTGCATGGACGAGGGACTGCGTGACCGTCTGAGCTATCACTACGTGGAGGAGCACCGCGTCCGTCTTGGCGATGTTGAGGAGATTGACGCCGAGACGGTCATTGTCACTATTCGTATCACCTACACCCGAGAGCCTGACCTCTTCCAACTTCCGGACGAGGGCTACACATACGACTACGACTATGAACTCCGCCGCTCCCTGGACGGCTTCTGGCTTATCGCAGAATCAGAGTGGCCGATTGAACTCGAGTACATCCGTGACGACTACTGCGGAGACGAACCCACCCCGGCCCCGGAGGCTGATTCATCATGAGCATCCCCCAACGTACATACGTCTATCTCGCGGCCTTTGTTGCCTTTGAGATCCTGTTGCAGGGCGCATACGGCCTCGCGACGGATGTCGCTTACTCGCTGGGGACGTTCACGATCGAAATAGCCCCGGAACCCACTTGGATCGCCATGATCATCGTCGCCCTCCCCGTATGGCTCGCCCATGAGTTCCTCCTGCGCCACGCCGCCAACAACCACCCTGGAGAAACAGGCTCAGTCCTCCGCAAGCTCTATATCCACGGCGCGCTCGCCCTCGCATCCCTCTATGTCTTCTTTGGCTGCATACAGATCATTGAAGACATAGCCGGCAACTTCGACGGGTTGGAGCACATTGGCGGCGTCCTTGCCGCCGCTGTTCTTTGGTACTATCTCTGGCGGCGTGAAAACCTCGAAGGCCAACCTGATCCCCGCGCCCGGACAGTTAGCCGTTGGCGCATCTATGGACTGAGCGTCGTCTTTCTCACCGCCGCCGTCACTGCAACCTTCTGGATTGCCAACGGAGTTCTCTACGCTTTCTACACCCTTGTTTTCGGTGCATCGGATACTTTGATCAGCGCGGAGGACTTCCTGGACCCCCTCCGCACGGCTGCCGGCTGGGCGATTGTCGGAATCATCGCATGGGCTGTCCAATGGCGGGCCGTTGCCACCACTGATGAAGAATCCGTTCTCCGGCAGGTGTACCTCTACGGCTTCGCCTTTATCGGCGGCGCGTCACTCAGCCTCTGGGGCGCGGCAGCCACTATCTTCATCGTCATTGCCCAACTTGTCGGCGCGGACAACACGACAACGGCAGTCGCCTACTTCCGACAGTTCATCCTGCCCTTCGTTGGCCTCCTCATCGGCCTCGCCCTCCTCGCCTACCACTGGTCCATCCTCCGCCGCGACGCCGCCCGCCGAAGCCCCTCCCTTACGCCTCTATCCGAATCCCCCGCTCGCCAGGCTCACCTCTCCATCACCTTCAAGTACATCATGTCCGCCGTCGGCCTCATCGCCCTCGTTCCCGGCCTTATGGCCCTGCTTATGGCCCTCCTGGATCCCCTTTTCAACGACAATCTCTTTGCCTCAAACAACGAACAGGAGGAGTTTCTCGCTGTCGCTCTCACCATGATTGTCGTTGGCGCGCCCCTCTGGTCAGTCTTCTGGTGGCGTGTCCTCCATGCCGATCCGCGCAGCCTCGTCCGCCGTATCTATCTCTACGTTGCCCTCATCGCGCTCGGCGGCACATGGTTATTCACCCTTGTCGCACTCCTCGCTGCTGTCCTCACGGAGATTCTTGGGCAGGGTTCCGGCTTCCTCGACGACACTCTTGTCCCGAGCCTCTCAATCGTCGTTCCCGCCGCCGCTTTCTTCGCCTACCACGTCACCATCCTCCGTGACGATTCCCGCCGCGCCCCCCATGTCATTCCGAGCGCAGCCGAGGAATCCAAAGCCGCGACTGCGGAACCAACCCCCGATTTTGCCCCGCACACCATCCCCGGCCCGCCGTACGTCATTCCCGACTGGAAACCCCCACGGCCCTAACCGCCCACGCTGGAGCGCGGCTAACCCCAGGCAGCCTTACAGACCCCTAAGCCGGAACGCAGAATGCCATCTCTACTAGCCCGGCGACACTGATCGCGAACTTCAAAAAATTTGACACCCTCGGTATGCATGGGTATCGTTGTTCCTGAACCCTTGACAGGGGCTATTTTTATTTGTGTCTGAAGCCAGTGAACAGGTGAGGAACATACGGTTACGGGCAGAGGACGCTGAGGGATATCGACACCGTCAATGAACGATCACCACATTCGCCTACACCTTGAGCAGTTGGAAGAGCAGACGCTCTCCCCCTTTGCTCAACGCAGCCGTGAAACTCAAGGGCGGCGTATTCCTGAAGAGCCCTCCTTCATGAGGACAGAGTTCCAGAGAGATCGTGATCGTGTCATTCATTCAAAGGCCTTCCGACGCCTGAAGCATAAGACACAGGTCTTTATTGCCCCCCTGAGTGATCACTTCTCGACACGCATCTCGCACACCCTTGAAGTTTCCCAGATTGCCCGCTCCATCGCCCGGGCCCTGCGCCTTAACGAAGACCTCACTGAAGCCATCGCGCTCGCGCACGATCTCGGCCACACGCCATTTGGCCACCTCGGGGAAGAATTCTTCGCTGAACGAATCTCCGGCGGATACCGCCATGCCGAACAGAGCCTCCGAGTAGTCGATGTCCTTGAAAAGGATGGCAGGGGTCTTAACCTCACCTGGGAAGTCCGGCAGGGGATCCTCAACCATTCCAAAGGGCGTGGGAGCTTGCAGCCCGTCCATCAGTCCGGTGACGATATATCGCTTGAGGCTGACGTCTGCCGCTTGAGCGATGCGATTGCTTATGTAAACCATGATTTGGGTGATGCCATTCGCGCCGGCTTTATCCGCGCGGATGACATCCCGGCGCATGTGCGCGAAACGCTTGGAGAGCGCCACGCAGAGCGCCTGAACACCATCATCGCCGATTTGGTTGAGACATCCTGGTCTGTGACCGGCGAGAGCCCTTCTGTGAATGGCCACGATCCCCGACCGGACATCGTGATGAGTCAACCCGTGCTGCGGGCCGTAATCGATCTTCGTGAGTTCCTCTTTGACAACGTCTATCTCGTCGCCGCCCGTAATCAGAATGAGGAGCCTCTCCGTATCCTTGAGACGCTGTGGGACGCATTCACAAACTCGCCTGAACTGATTCCGGAGGGCTATGCGCGACCCGAAGACGATGCGCCGCGCCGCGCCGTCGACTATATCTCCGGTATGACGGACCAGTTCGCTGCGAGAGCTGCGGAGGATCTGCGTGCCGGCCGCGTTCCCACCACGCCATTGGCAGAGGTGGCGCTATGACCGTCGTCGATGACGTCAAGGCCCGCACGGACATCGTTGACCTTATCCAGTCGCGCGTGCCGCTCCAAAAGGCAGGCCGCAATTTCAAGGCGAACTGCCCGTTCCATAACGAAAAGACGCCGTCGTTCATCGTCTTCCCGGAGCGCGGCACATGGCACTGTTTCGGCGCGTGCGGCACAGGCGGGGATGTCTTTTCATTCATCCAGCGCGCGGACAACCTGACCTTCTCGGAGGCGCTGTCTCGATTGGCAGAGCGGGCAGGAGTCACCATTCCTGACACCCGCAGGCAGGATGAAACCCAACGGAAGCAGAACGATGTTCTGTACACCGCTCTCCAGAGCGCCGCCGACTATTTCCACCGCATCCTGACCCTCTCCCCCGCCGGTGAGCAGGCCATCCGCTATTTGCGACAGCGCGGCATCAGTGAAGAGACCGTCAAGGACTTTCAACTCGGCATGGCTCCCAAGGGCTGGGAGGTTCTAAAGAGCCACCTCTCTGACCTCGGCCACACCGAAGAGCAGCTTCTGCAAGCCGGCCTTGTCATCGAACGTGATGGAGACAGTGAAGGCGCGTATGACCGTTTTCGTGAGCGGCTCATGTTCCCGATTCGTGATGGGAAAGGCCGTGTTATCGGTTTCGGCGCTCGCGCCCTTGACGACTCACAACCCAAGTACCTGAACTCGCCACAGACGCCGCTCTTCGACAAGAGCGGCGCTCTCTTTGCCATCGACCGTGCTGAGCAGGCCATCCGCGCCGACGGCGAAGTCGTCCTTGTTGAGGGCTATATGGACGTGCTGCAGGCCCACCAGGCCGGCTTCAGCAACGTCGTCGCCATCATGGGCACCGCCCTCACTGAGAGGCAGGTGAGCCTGGTGCGCAATATGGCCCGCCGCTATGCCCTCGCCCTTGATCCTGACACCGCCGGTGAAGAGGCCACGCGCCGCAGCCTTGAGGGCGCATTCGACATCTTTCGGCGTGAAGTCGTGCGTGTCTCAAATTCCGCCGTCCCGATGGGGGTCCGGCGGGAACTGCCCAAGCTCCGCATCATCACCCTCCCGCCTGATCGTGACCCGGACGACGTTATCCGCAATGACCCCGACGATTGGCGCAAGCGCGTAGAAGAGGCCACGCCCATTCTTGACTACCTCATTCAGCGGGAAGCTGCTGGCAAAGACACCGAATCGGCTGAGGGCAGGAAAGAGCTGATTGAGCGCCTGCTCCCAATCATTCGACAGATCCAAGACCAATACGAGCAACAATCCTTCTTTGAGAAACTAGCTGCCACATTGAGTATGGATGTGCAGCGGCTAGAAGCGGTCATTAGGCAACAGCCCGGAATTACCCGTCCAAAGCAGACTAGGCAAGCTAATCAGGCTAGGCCTAGAGCCACGGAAGAACCCACAAACCAGATCAACTCTAGCCTATTGGACGACTCACGTGGCGAGGTCGTTGAAAAACACCTCCTCGCTTTTGTCCTCACACATGACAATGAGATATATGACGCGTGGCAGCGTCTTGACCTGCCGGAAGTTCCCGCTGACTTCTTCTGGGACCCGAAACACCGCGAAATGTGGCACGTGCTCAATACCGCGGATCCCGTGACGCGCGCAGAGATGCTCATGAGCCCGGACGCCGAAGAGATTCGTGCTGCCATCCCTATCCCACTTGATCGCCGTCAACAGGGCAAGGGTCTCAGTGATCTTGTGCGGCGCATGTGGGAGCGCCAACTCAAGAGAGATGAACTCGAAGCGGCAGAGGCCGTTGCATCGCTCGCAGAAGAAGACGGAGCGGCGGCAGAAGCCCTGCAGGCCATCACTGATGAAATGAGAGCGCAGTTCACCGAACGTATTCAGCAGTTGCGCGCCGTCCAATACGGCGCGTGGAACCGCAACACTCGCAACGTATAGAACAAGAGGAGGAAGTATGACCTGGCAATCCGGCGTGATCAACCTCGGGGATGATGAGTCCGGCTCCATTTCACAAAAGGTGGCAAACGGTGTCGTGACTCTCGACCCGACGGCCTCATCAGCGTTTCTGCGGGCCTTGCCCAACGGCAACAAGCCGGAAGAAGACTGGCCGGCATCGCGCGAAGAGTGGGCAGAGGCGCAGCGCATTGAAGCGGAAGCTGAAGCAGAGCTTGCAGATGCGGAATCGCTCGACGATCCCGTACGCATGTACCTGCGCGAAATCGGCCGCGTCGATCTCCTCAACGCCCGCCAGGAAAAGAACCTTGCCCGCAAGGCTGAGGGATGGAAACAACTCCACGAGCTTGAGTTCCAGATCCGCCAAACAACGGGACGCAACGCCTCCATCGCCGACGTCGCCATACACCTTCTTAATAGACTTGCCACCCACTGTGAACTCGCCAACATCATCATTGAACACCTGGAACTTGAGACACCGTGCACCCTCCTCACGCTCAAGGAATCTCCTGAGGTTCAGAAAACCATCGATATTGAGATGCATCACGAACTCGCGGAGCAGTTTGCCGTCACGCTTGGTCGTGAGCCCGAGGATGTTGAGCGAGAGATCATCGAATTCTCTCTCCAGCGGTGGCTTCTTCCCACCCCCATCATTCGTGCCTTCGCCCCGTCCCTCACACTTGAGACCATCCCGTTCTTCCTCTCCACCCATAACATCCATGAAGCTGTTGAGATGACCCTGGACGAATGTCGGGATTACCTCGATGAAATCCGCCGCGATGGTGAAATGGCCCAACGGCGCATGACGGAGGCCAACCTGCGTCTCGTCGTCAGCGTCGCCAAGAAATACATCGGTCGCGGCATGAACCTGCTTGATCTCGTGCAGGAGGGCAACATCGGCCTCATCCGTGCCGTTGAGAAGTTCGACTATCGCAAGGGCTTCAAGTTCTCCACCTATGCCACATGGTGGATCAGGCAGGCCATCACCCGGTCAATCGCGGACCAGGCCCGCACCATCCGCATCCCTGTCCACATGGTGGAGACCATCAACAAGCTCCTCCGGGAAAACCGCCGCCTCGTCCAGGAACTCGGGCGTGAGCCGACCACCGAGGAAATCGCCGAACAGATGGAGATTACCCCGGATCGCGTCCGGGAGATCCTCAAGATCTCACAGGAGCCGGTCTCCCTTGAAACGCCCATCGGCGAAGAGGAAGACTCGCACCTCGGCGATTTTATCGAGGACAAGGCCGCCCTTGCCCCGGCGGATGCCGCCTCCTACCAGCTGCTCAAGGAGCAGATTGGCAGCGTGCTTGATACGCTCAGCGGACGCGAACGCCGCGTCCTTCAACTCCGCTTTGGCCTTGACGACGGACGCAGCCGCACTTTGGAAGAGGTTGGGCGTGAGTTCAGCGTCACGCGCGAGCGCATTCGCCAGATCGAAGCCAAGGCGCTGCGCAAACTCCGCCATCCCACACGCAGCCGCCGCCTTCGCGATTTCCTCGCGTAACGCCGGACTTCAGAGCTTATCTCCGGCCACGCACCGAAAGAGTTATGGTAACTGCGGTCTCAGCCTCTGCGGCTTCCGCCCAGTGACCGGACGCGCCGAACGATTTCCGGCAGAACTTCAAGTACGCGGTTTATGTCTCTATCGGTGTTGTCACGCCCGAGGGTGAGACGCAGGCTGTTGCGGGCCAGCTCAAGCGGTTTTCCCATTGCGATTAGGACGTGGGATGGGTCGATGGAGCCGGATGTGCATGCGCTGCCGGATGAGGCGGCGATCCCCGTTATGTCAAGGTTGATGAGGACGGATTCGATCTCCACTCCCGCAAAGGAAATGTTGACGTTGTTGGGCATACGGCGCGGGTCGCCGAGTGGTGGGCCGTTGAGGTGGGCGTCCGGGATTGTCGAGAGGATGTCTTTGCCCAGGCGGCCAGAGAGCCTGGCGATGTTCGGAGTAATCTCTGCCCGCGCGCTTTCTGCCATTTCGAGGGCGAGTCCGGTACCGACGATGCCGGCTGTGTTTTCCGTGCCCGCGCGCCGATTGCGCTCCTGGCTGCCCCCCATCGTCTGCGGCTGGAAAGGCGCGTCACGGTCCAGGAACAGGACACCGACGCCCTTGGGGCCGTGGAACTTGTGGGCGGAGAGGCTCAGCATATCGACGCCAAGCTCCTCTACATCGAGACTCAGATAGCCCGCGCCCTGCACGGCGTCTGTGTGGAAGACGATGCGTTGCCCATGCCTTTCCTGTGCATCGTGAACGACGGCGGAGATCTCGGGAATCGGCTGGATCGTGCCGGTCTCGTTGTTGACGTACATGATGGTGACGACGGTCGTTTCAGGCGTGATGGCCTCGGCAACCTGCTCGGCTGAGATGACGCCCTCGCCATCGGGTTTCAGATACGTCACGGAGAACCCGGCGTTGTTCTCCAGCCACTCGCAGGTATGAATGACGGCGTGGTGCTCGCTGGCGGACGTGATGATGTGATTGCCGTGCTGCTTCAGGGCGTAGGCGGCGCCGCGGATCGCCATGTTGTCGGAATCGGTGCCGCCGCCGGTGAAGATGATGTCGCCGTTGCGCGTGTTGAGAACTCCGGCCACCTGGTCACGGGCCGCGTCGATGGCGCGTGCGGCGTCCTGCCCCAGCCCGTAGATGCTGGAGGGGTTGCCGTACTGCCCGGTGAAGTAGGGGAGCATGGCCTCAACGACGCGGGGATCAACGGGCGTCGTCGCCGCATGATCAAGGTAGATAGTCATGAGGACAGTATAGGGGGCGAGGTGGAGGGAGCAGCTTAGTCGGGGCTACTGCCTAGTGACTGCACTAGCTCTTCCAGACCTGCCTCAATCGAGCATTCCCATATGATTGCAGTCCGCCATCCGGCATCTCTAAGGGCAGCGAGATGAGACTTATCACGCTCCACATTGCGGGCAATCTTTTTCGTCCAATAGTCGACATTTGAGCCAGGCATGCGTGAGCGTTTACATCCGTGCCAATGCCACAGGCATCCATGGACGAATACGGCCATCTTGTGTTTTGGGAGTACTAGATCAGGTTTGCCGGGTAGCTTGGTCTGGTGGAGTCGATAACGGAAGCCCTGCTTATGCAAGACATTGCGGACAGCCAGTTCGGGGGTTGTGTCTTTGGATTGGACGCGGCGCATAACATCGCTGCGTTGTTGAGGGGAGAGAGTGTCAGCCATGGGCTTCTCCACTCAGTAATGGCCTGTGGTTACTCGTCTTCTCCTGTAAGGTCCTCAAGTCGCCTACGGGCAAGATGCTCAAGTCTACGCGCTTGCGTGAGGAGGGTTGTTCGCAAACCATGCTGCACTGCTCGCTGACTTATCACCTCTGCCAGTTTAGCGATAGTGGAGGCGCGACGAGCAATACGGAGATCCGGGTGGAGACGGCGCGAATAGACAGGCTCCGGCACGATGCGGTATTTGAAAGACTCGGGCAAGTCAATCTCATCCGCTGGCGGAACTGCCACCTCATTGAGGATTGCGTCGAAAACGGACGCCCGAATAAGCCTCATAAAAACCGTATATTCAGCTGAGGCCAGAAGTCTCTTAACACTCTCATCACCAACTCTACGGCCCTCAAGGTTCCAGAAGGGCCACATTTCTATATCCGCGACCTCGAATGGATCCAAGACACTCATTGCGACAGCATCTGTACGCTGGTTCGTCAGATGTCGGCGAATACGTCTCCTAAGCTGCTCAGCGGTTTGTCCTACATAGATTGGTTCGCCATCATAATCGTAGAAGGCGTAGATTCCGAACTGAGCGTTGCCAACACGGCGACCCTCAGAGTCCATAGCGTTCAGAGCCTCCTCCAAGGTTTGGAGAATGACTGAAACCTCTTCAGGGGTGTCTCCCCGAGGACTGCGCGTTGTCACGAGATATTAGCGGCTACGTAGCTGGAGTCAGGGAGAAAGCCCGCCGCTTCCTGCTCTTTCTCTCGATTGACCAAACGGGCGAGATGGTGTTGAGCGAGCCATTCAACAGCCGGCACGCAGACGGCATCACCGAGAGCGAATCTGGCTTGCAAGTCCGAGGCGTTACCCCACTTGAAATCAGGAGCGCCTTGGAGGCGCGCGTATTCACGAGCAGTCATCCAACGAACACGAATTTCGCCGTTTCCGCCTTCCACCACGGCCTGCTTGCTTGATCCGCCTCGTGTCGTCCGCAGGCATCCGCTGATGTTGTCTCCACGTATTTCCCAAACTGCCCGGCCACCACGAGTCCGACGATAAGAGGTAGCGTGAGTCACTGTCGAACTCTGTCGCAGTGTGTCTGCCCTACTCTCATTTATCACGCTTAGGCTTTCTTCAAACTTCTCTTTCCGTTCATTTTCCCACCAAATGAGATCATCTGGATCAAAATGTTCGAGGATGTCTTCCAGACTATCTCTGGCCATATCGGATGGTACTGGAATCGGGGAGTCATAAGAACGAATACTCGGACGATCGTGGAATAATTGCGTAGCCCAGTTGGGCCGCAGGGACATTTTCAACTCCAATATGTCTCCGCGGGTAGAGGAAGGCTCCTTGTCACAGAGAATGAACATCCTTGGGCGACTCTGAGGCACAAAGTTCTTCGCATCAAGCTGTAGTACGTCGCACCAATATCCAAGGCTGCTCAGGTATTCCAGAGTTCGAACCAGATCACGTCCTTTGTCAGAGGTTGCAAAGCCAGTGACATTCTCGATCAGGAGTAGTTGAGGCCGCCGTTCTCTCATCTCGTCAAGGATACGTAAGAAGTCACCCAGGAGTCCTGATTCTCGCCCTTTCAGTCCCGCTCTCCCTCCCGCCAGTGAAACATCAGTACATGGGAATGATGCGGTCGCAATGTCTATGGTGGGAATATCCGCACCATGTAAATTGCGAATGTCTTCCAAGACAAAATCTCGGGGATCAAAATTCTCAGCGTACATTCGCTGCTTGACGGGACTGATGTCGTTGGCAAACGTGACTTGCACGTCGAGACGTTCCAAGGCCATCCGCACGAGCCCGACACCTGCAAAGAACTCAGCCGCAGACAAGGCGGCCTGTCTTTCTACCATTCAGACACCGTCCTCATTGGTTAGGATTATCTCTTCTCGAGAAAGAATAGCACAACCGTACGGTCAATCGCACCTTTAGATTCATCGGCTGCGCTCAGAATGACATGGGGGCGCTCGCCCTTCGACAGGTTCAGAGTGAGCGGGGGTAGTGTGGCCTTGCGGGCCACGCGATGGATTCCGGCCTACGCCGGAATGACGGGTCCGAGATCTACTCCGGTCTGAAGCGGTTGACGATGGGGAGGCGGCGGTCTTTGCCGAAGGCGCGTTCGGTTATCTTGACGCCGGGGGCGGCCTGGCGGCGTTTGTATTCGCTTATATCGACCAAACGAGTGACGCGGGCGACGACGTCCGGATTAAAGCCGAGGCGCTCTATCATCTCGGCGGGTGAGCAGTCGCGCTCCACGTAGGCTTCAAGCACGGGATCAAGCACGTCATAGGGCGGCAGGGAGTCCTCATCGAGCTGGTTCTCGCGCAGTTCGGCAGTCGGGGGGCGGTCGATGATTTCCTGCGGGATGATGTCTCGCCCGGCCTGCTCGTTGCGCCAGTTGGCGAGTTCGTAGACGAGGGTCTTGGGCACGTCCTTGATGACGGCGAAGCCGCCCGCCATGTCGCCGTACAGGGTGGCGTAGCCGGTGGCGTATTCGCTCTTGTTGCCGGTGGCGAGCACGATGCGCCCGAACTTGTTTGAGATAGCCATGAGGATGTTGCCGCGGGCGCGGGCCTGCAGGTTCTCTTCGGCGACGCCTTCCTGCGTGCCTTCGAACAGATGGGAGAGGCCGTCCCGGTAGGCAGTGGCCATGTCCTCGATTGCGATGACCTCAAAACCGATGCCGAAGTTCTCACAGAGGGCCTGCGCGTCCGTGACGCTCCTGTCCGCGGTGTACCTGGATGGCATTGAGACGCAGAGGACGTTTTCGGGGCCGAGGGCATCGGCGGCGACGGCGGCGGTGAGGGCGGAATCGATGCCCCCGGAGAGGCCGATGACGACCTGCGAGAAGCCGCTTTTTCGAACATAATCTTGCGTCCCCTTGACCAAAGCGTTATAGACCTCTTCGACGGGTCCCATAGGGGTTGGCATGGGGTTATCGTGCTGCGGTTCAGATAGGGATTTGCGGTCCGACCCCTGCTTCGGCGGATTTGATACAAAAATCACAATCGAGTGTGACAAGTTCGTTTTTTTCGGGTCTTTTTCGTCGACTTTCGCGGTCTGGGACACAGCATCCGCCTCATGGAGCGGCAGGTCGGCGATGAGGAGGTCGTCCTCGAACTGTCGGCCTGTGGAAATCGTCTTGCCGCTCGGGTTGAAGATCATGCTCGCGCCGTCGAAGACGAGCTCGTCCTGTCCGCCGACCATGTTGACGTAGCAGAGGAAGATACCGTTGGTGGCGGCGCGGTCACTGAGCATGGCCTCTCGCACGGCGCGTTTGCCGCGGTAGTAGGGGGAGCCGTTGATGTTGATGATTATCTGCGCGCCGGCGGCTTTCTGGACGTTGGTGGGGCCGTGCTCAAACCAGATGTCCTCGCAGACGTTGACGCCGATGCGGGCGCCGCCGATCTCATAGACGGGGCAGACATCGCCGGAGGCGAAGTAGCGCTCTTCGTCAAAGACGCTGTAGTTGGGGAGGAAGATCTTGCGGTAGATATCTACGAGCTTGCCGTCGTGGATGACGGCGGCGGCGTTGTAAAGTTTTTTGTCGTCCGCGGTTGAGGTTGAGAGGTCTGTGGGGTTGGCGTTCCGCGTTCCGGCTTCGGCGGTTAATGGGGAAGGGGGTTCTGGATTCCCGCCCCGTATCGGGGTACGGGACATGCTTTCGGGGGAATGACGGAGGGGGTAGCCGACGACAACGGTGATGCCGGTGGAGGCATCGATGATCTGCTTGAGGGCGTTGTCCGCGGCGTCGAGGAAGGAGTCCTTGTAGAGGAGGTCTTCCGGCGGGTAGCCGGTGATGCAGAGTTCAGGGAAGGCGACGAGGTCCGCCTGCGCTTCACGGGCGCGGTGGATGTGGTCGATGATCAGGCGGGTATTGCCGTCGATGTCGCCGACGGTGGGGTTCACCTGGGCGAGGGCGACACGGAAGGGGCGAGTTGCGTCGCCGTTGTTTGCATCGTGCGGTTGAGCGGTCATGGGACAAGTATAGGCTTAGGGCGCATTGGGGGCGGCTCCACAGTAGTCATTCAGGGGTATCATTAATGTGGGATGGCTGAAGGTTCGGCCATCAGCGCGGGAAAAGGAAGTGAATGCAGTGCATATCATTCGGATACGCGCCTCGGCGCGCAGCGCGCTCACAGTCGCTCTGTTGATTTCAGTTCTGCTCATTGGCGCATGCTTCAGCCCAGATGACGAGCAACCGTCGCCCGCCCCGGCGACGGCGACTCCCACACCGACGGTTTCACAGGAACCTACGCCTGAGCCAACCACAATACCGCCGCAATCCACAGCATCTCCACCTGCAACAATCGTTCCAACACCAATCCCCTCCACACCCACCGCTTTACCGGAGCCGGAGGGGTGGTGGACGGTGGCAGAATCAACCTGGAACGATACGTATGAGGTGACGCTGGAGATATACGGCGCGTCACGGATTACAACGCAGAGGGAGCTTCGCGTCAGGACACGGCTGCGGAACGTGTCCGATGATGAAAGCACGTATATCAGATGGAGCCAATACGACGCGGCGGTTGCAACATGGATCGTGCTGCCGAGCGGCGAGCCGCCCGCCGACCCTAATGTGAGGCGGGCTGTGCGCCTTATCCAACTGTGGGCGGAGGGGGACCCCACTCCGTCCCTCGATTCCTTCCCTGAGGTCAAGGTGGAAACCCTGGACAATGGCGATGTCGTTGAACGCGAGGCTTCGTGGGATCTGACCGTTCGTGGGAATTCTGCAGGTTCGCGGGCGCCTGCCCCGGATGGGGTTTACAAGGTGCGGGCTGACTTTTATCCGCGGGGCGGCAGCGAGATTCCGGGTCTGCCTGACGTTCTGTTGGAGTTTCCCATTACGTTGGAACGGGGTATTTTCCAGATTGACGTGTAGGGCAGAGTGGGGGGCTTCCCGCTCAGGCCCTTCGACAGGCTCAGGGTGAGCGGGTTTGGGGTTAGTCCAGGAGTTTTGCGGGGTTCATGATGCCGGCGGGGTCCAGGGCGTTCTTGATGGAACGGATGAGGTGGACGCCGCCCTCGCCGAGCTCCCGGGGCAGCAGATGCTTAAGTCGGACGCCGACGCCGTGGCAATACTCGATGGTGCCGCCAAGGTCGATCGCATGATTGATCATCTCGTCTGAGGCTTCGCGGATGCGCTGCCAGCCGTCGGGACTGCCTGAAGGATCGACGGCAATGATGGAGAACATCTCAGGCTCGCCCCAGATGGCGCATTCGACAACGTTCAGGCCGGCCTCTTCAAACGTCTTGATGGCGGCGAAGCGCAGATCCAGGACTTTTGAGATGGGGACGGCGGTGTGGATGTAGCTGCCTGCGCGTCCGCCGCGATCTCGCCACGGGTGGCGTTGGCCTGAGGCGCGCGCCTCCTTGTAGCGGAGGCCTGAGGCATGGCGGTCTTCCCAGAATGATTGGGCGACCTCGGGATCCAGCGTTCGCGCGCCGTAGGCGGAGACGATTTCCCAGACGATCTGTTCCTGGATATCAAGTTCAGCGGAGCCGCCCTCAAGGCTAAGGTGGAGCTGGGAGCGGCCGGGGCCATCGGCGGTGATGGGCTGGCCGCCGGACTCGGACTCGTCCTCCTGGGCGAAATCGACCATGGCGGGGGTTAGTCCCTCGGTGAAGAGCCGCTCGATGGCAAAGAAACCCTGCTGGAAGCTATCGAACTCGAGCGCGTAGTGACGGCGCTCTTCGAGTTCAGGGTAGACGCGGATTGTCGCCTCGGTAATGACGCCGAATATGCCCTCGGTGCCGATGAAGAGGCTCGTCATATCCAGTCCGGCGGGCACGAGCGGACGCAGGTTGCGTGTGCGGACGATCTGGCCAGTTGGTAGGACGACCTCAAGGCCAACGACCTGCCTACCCATCGGTCCGTACTTGGCGGCGAGGTAGCCGACGCCGTTGGTTGAAATCGCGCCGCCGACGGTTGCGACGGGTTGGCTCCAGGGATCATGGCCGACGAAGTGGTTGGCGTGCTGGACGATTTCTTCAAGGTCGCCGAGGACGACGCCCGGTTGAACGGTGGCCGTGCCGTCCTGGAGGCTGACGTCGATGATCTTGTCCATCGAGGCCATATCCAGAACGATGGCGGGTGTGGTTGTCGACGCGCCGCCCATGACACCGGTGCCGCCGCCGTAAGGGATGACGGGGACGCGGGCGACGGTGGCGGCTTTCAGGATCTCAGCGACGTGGGCGGCGGATTGCGGTTTAACGACGGCGAGGGGCAGGGTTTGCTCGATACCCTCTTCAGGGCGCGCCGGGATGGCGTCTTCGGCGTAGTCGGCGAGAACGGCGGCATCAGTCAGGACGTTGTCCCGACTGACGATCTGGTTGATTTCAAGAAGGAAGTCGTTGGTGGTCATGGTTTTTAGATTCCTCGACTACGCTCGGAATGACAAGGGGCGTTACAGGGTTTTATTGGTTGCTGAGGATGACGAGGATGACACCGGCGATGACGAGGGATGCGCCGATGAAGACGCGTATGGTGATGCGTTCGACCTGTCTGAGAAAGACGGCGGCAAGGACGAGAGTGACGAGTGGGTTGACGGTGAAGATGGGTGAGACCAGGACGACGGGAGCGAGGTCGAGAGCGAAGAAACTGAGGAATGCGCCGGTGGAGGCGAGGATACCCGCCAGGCAGATCCACATGAGGGCTGTACGCGGGGCACGGATGTCTTTGCGGATGCTGCGGACGCTGGCAACTCCGAGGATGAGCATGCCGATGAAGAGGGTGACAGTTGAGCCGACCTGTGGCGGGGTGTCGTCGGTGGTGAGGAGGCTGCGTGTGACGACCTGGCTGCCGGCGTAGCCGAGTACGGAGAGGAGGGCGGCGACGGTGCCGATAATGAGCGGGCCTCTGAGGCGGGACACAGGAGTGGTCGTTGTGGTGGTCATGATTGCTGGGCGGGGTCGGTGACGATGAGGGCGACGCCGATGACGACTGCGAGGATGCCGATGGCGAGCTGGATGGTCACCAGTTCACCGAGGAAGATGACGGCGAGGACGGAGGAGAAGATGGGCATTGCGCCGCCCATGGCCGTTGCGCGGCCAACACCGATCTTGCTGACGGCGGTGTAGTAGAAGAATCGACCTCCCTGGAAGGAGAGGAGGGCGACGAGGGCAAAGCCCGCGAGAGGCCGCAGGTTGAGTTCCAGGAAGGCGGACGGGTCGATGATGAGGGCGACGGCGGCGACGAAGATGAACCCGGCGGCGATGGAGATGAAGGTCGCGGAGGTGGGGCTGACGCGACTTATGCCCAGGCGGATGAGGATTGCGCCAACCGCCCAACACATCGAGGCGGAGAAGGCGAGAATGATGCCGAGTGTGGTGTCGGTCATGCGTGGGGAACGGAGAGGCCGGCGTGCTGGAGCATTGAGGCAAAGATGGGACGGCCATCAACGCCGCCGATCTCCGGCTCGCAGCAGCGCTCCGGGTGGGGCATCATGCCGAGCACGTTGCGGTTCTCATTGACGATGCCGGCGATGTTGTCGAGCGCGCCGTTCGGATTGGCCTCAGGGGTGATCTCTCCCTCGGGCGTGGAATAGCGGAAGATGATGCGGTTCTCGCGCTCCAGCTGGGCGACGGTGTCCGGGTCAGCGAAGTAGTTGCCGTCGCCGTGCGAGATGGGGACGCGGAGGATATCGCCCTCCTGCGCCAGTGACGTGAAGCGGCTGTCCGTGGTCTCGACACGGAGATTCGTCCATTGGCAGCGGTACTGGAGATGGGCGTTGCGGAGGAGGGCGCCGGGGAGCAGTTGGGCTTCGCAGAGGACCTGGAAGCCGTTGCAGATGCCTATGACCGTCTTGCCCTCGTCTGCCATGCGCCGGATGCCGTCCATGACGGGGGAGAAACGGGCGATTGCGCCGGGACGCAGGTGGTCGCCGTGGGCGAATCCGCCGGGGAGGATGGCGAGATCGTAGCCGGAGAGGTCGCTTTCCGTGTGCCAGACGTAGTCGGCCTGGGCGTTGAAGACGTTGGTGAGGACGTGGTGGCAATCGGCGTCGCTCCAGGTGCCGGGGAAGACGACTATTGCTGTGCGGGGGGACAGTGTAGATGCCATGTGGGAATTATGGCATATGGGGGTGGTGGGTGGCGCTGTGCGCCGCACTGGATTCCCGTGTCAAGCACGGGAATGACGGGGAGAGGCGGGAATGACAGTCTGTGTTATTGGGAGAGGAGTTGCTGGACGACGTCTGAGACGTCCTTGCCGTCGGCGCGGCCTCTCATGGCGGGCATGAGCGCGCCCATGACGCGGCCACGGTCGGCCATGCTGCGCGCGCCGATATCGTCGATGATTTTTCGGGCTTCCGCTTCGATCTCTTCCTTGGAGAGGCGCTCGGGCAGGTAGGACATGACGACGGCGAGTTCGGCCTCCTGGTCTTCGAGACCGTCTTCGCGTCCGGCCTTGCGGAATTCGTCGATGGTTTCCTTGCGCTGGCGTGCCTCACGGGCGAGGACATCCGCGGCCTCGTTGTCGTCAAGGGCGGTGTTGGGGCCTTTGGCGATGGCGGCGTTCTGGAGGGCGCTGCGCATCATGCGGATGGCGGACAGGCGGGGGCGATCACGGTCGCGCATGGCCTGTTTCATGTCGTCTTCGAGTTGTTCAACGATGGTTGGCATGGGGGAATTATGGCATATGGGGGGGTTCGGCGAGGTGAAGGACGCGGTCTATGACTTGTTGGGGGGTCAGGGAGTCTGTGATGAGGACGTGGGCGTCATCGGCGGGTTTTAGCGGGGAATCGTCCCTCTCAAGGTCGCGTTGATCCCGCTCCTGAAGTTCGGAGAGGACTCGCTGAAAGTCGCTGGCATCGCCCCGTTCAACGGCCTCAGCGTAACGCCGTCGCGCCCGGGCTTCAGCGGATGCATCGAGATAGATCTTGACGGGCGCGTCCCACAGGACGACCGTGCCGATGTCTCGTCCCACCATGACCACGCGGCCGTCCGCCTGCTCCGCCATCTTTCTCTGCATTGCCACCAGGACGCGGCGCACGTCGGAGAGGACGGCGACCTGGGATGCGGCGCTTGCGACATCAGGAGATCCGATCACATCGCTCACGTCCTCGCCGTCGATGGTCACGCGCGTGTCGTCGATGGCCATTTCCGATTGCTGCGCCAATGGGGCGATGACATCGTTGCTCCACTCTTCGAGGTTGGCCCGCAGGGCGAGCAGGCCGACGGCGCGGTAGAGCAGGCCGGTATCGATAAATGCCCAGCCGAGTGCTTGGGCGACGCCTCGCCCCACGGTGGTCTTGCCGGACGCGACCGGCCCATCGAGAGCGATGGGGCCTCTATGAGCCATGCGACTTCCCATGGTGAACGCGCCCAATGGACGGTGGACGTTCCCGGGCGTCGTCCAACTCTCGCCATGAGATACTGACGGCAGTTATGAATTGGCTGGACATACTCATCATTGTCATTGTGGCAATTCCGATTGCGTTTGGCTTTCGCATCGGGTTGATTCACATCGCGTCCAGCCTGGCCGCCATTGCGGCGGGCACTTTGCTCGCAACCCTCTTCTGGCGGCAGGCCGCAGATATTGTCGGCGTATTCATCCCGGATGACAATCTGGCCGCGCTCATCGGCTACCTGCTCATCCTGCTCATCGTAATTGCGGCAGGTTGGGCCGCGGCGGTATTCGCCAAGGGCGTGCTCAACGTATTGATGATGGGCTGGGTGGACAAGGCGGGTGGCATTATGTTTGGCGCGCTGGTGGGCTGTGTCATCGTCGCCGCGGTGTTCTGGTCACTGGAGTCTTTCAGCGGAGAAACCGTGCAGGAGGCGCTGGATTCGTCCTTCCTGCGACCCTATTTTGCGTTTCTCGTTCCTATTCTCCGCTCAATTTCCGGGGAGATTGACCTGTCATAGTCGCTTTCAGCATAGATAATGGATGCAGGCGGGTAGGGCTACAATGCGGAATATGGACAAGCGAACGGTCGAGGACACCGCTCGACAGGGAGTGGTGCATATCCTCAACTCCTCGGTTCTTGTGCTCAATGGCAACTTTGAGCCGCTGAACGTCACGCGCGTTCGCCGCGCGCTGCTCCTGTTGATTCGCGGCAAGGCGGAGATGATTGAGAACGGGCGCGGCCACCTACAGGCCGAAAAGGACCGACTGGAAGTGCCGTCCGTGATTCGCTTGTCCAGCTACGTGAGGCGTCCCATTCAGCCGCTGCGGCTGACGAGGCGCGACGTGTTTCTGCGGGACGGGAACATGTGCCAGTACTGTGGCAAACCGTCACGGGAGTTGACGCTCGATCACGTTCTGCCGCGGCATCGGGGCGGACAGAATACATGGGACAACGTAGTGGCCGCGTGCGTGCGCTGCAACCATCGCAAGGCGGGACGGACGCCGCGCGAGGCGGGCATGCATCTGCTGACCGAACCCGTCGCCCCACGCCCCAATCCGTACCACAACTTCTATCGATTCCTGGGGGCGAATGAGAGCTGGAGGAAGTTCTTCCCGGAGCCGCGCAGGGGATCGTTCCATGGGTGGAACGGCCACGAAGGTTCGGCATCGTAACCGGTCGGCCGCAACAGGCTGCCTTGGCTAATCTATGACGACCAACGGGCACGAGCAGGGATTGTCACCTGACCAACGGCTCTCCCGCACGAACCAGAATCTCTGGAATGCGTTCATCAGCCACGCACGTGCCAAGAGGCTGTACAACGCATATGCGTCCAAGGCCGTTCTGGACGGCTACCCGGAGGTGGCGGAGGCGTTCCTGCGGGCGGCCCGCGAGCCGGACGCCTTTCCGGTGAATGTCCTCTCCTCGGTGGATGAGCTACGATCCACGCGTGAAAACCTCCAGTCTGTTGTGGACAGCCACACGTATGACGTGGAAACGCTGTATCCGCGCATGTTGGCGGAGGCGGAGACCGAGGGCCGCTCCGATGCCGCAAGCCGCATCAAGCAGGCGATGGAGCGCGATGAGCGTGATCTGGCCATCTTTCGCGAGGCGCTTGCAGGCGCAGGATGGGGAACCGGCACCGTCCCGGCAGAGGAGAGGCCGACTGAACCCCAGCATTTCGTCGATGACGAGATGGCACGCGCCACACGGGAGATCGACACAGCGCGCGAGCGAATCACCGCGCTTGGCCGCATCCGGGAAGTCATCTTCGGGATGCAGGACGGCCTGATCAGCACCGCCGTCCTCGTCTCCTCCGTCTACGCCGCCACCCAGGACAGCTTTGTGACGGTTGTCGCGGGCCTCGCAGGCGGGCTGGGCGGCGTTGTTTCTATGGCAACAGGCAGTTACCTGGGCTCCCAGGCTGAACGTGAAGTGAAGCTGGCCGAGATAAACAGCGCATCGGACGACCTGCATGAATCCCGTTCAGAAGTCGTTGCTCGTCTCGTCGTACTGCTGCGCAATGAAGGTCTATCCGAGGACGCAGCGGTACTGGTCGCAGAGACTCTCGCACAGAATGAGAGCGCGCTCCTGAATACGGTTATTGAGAAGGAGCTGGGACTGTCCGCGGACGTTGATACCGTTCCATGGAAAGACGCGTTTGCGATGGGAACGTCGTTCTTCCTGGGCGCGTCAGTACCGATCATCCCGTATCTGATCGCAGCGTTCAACATGATGCCCGGCGCGATTGCCGTGTGGACATCAATCGTCGGCACCGCCATCGGACTGTTCCTGATGGGCGCCGGCAAGACGCGCTTCACGCTGCGAAACCCGTTGGTCTCCGGGCTGGAGATGCTGGCAATCGGCGTTGTTTCGGCTGTTCTCGGCTACGCGCTCGGCGCGTTGATCACCTTCTTCTTTGACGTACAGGTGTGACGCAAAGCGCGCAACGTTGCGTTATCCCCGTAGACGACGGCTATAATGACTTCACAGCTACAGGTATACTAACAATCTGACATTTGCATTCGAAGGAGCTAGACAGGCATGGCCTACATTATCGCGGAGCCCTGCATCGACCTGAAAGACGCCTCATGCGTCGATGTTTGCCCCGTGGACTGTATCCACACAGAGGACGACGACAACATGTACTACATCGAGCCGGATGAGTGCATTGACTGCGCGGCCTGTGAACCTGTTTGCCCGGTGACCGCCATCTTCGAGGAGAGCGAACTTCCCGAGGAGTGGCACCATTTCATCGCCATCAATCGGGATTGGCCGGGGTGGGAATCGCGCCGGTAGGAAGCTACGCCGGATTCACGTCTTGCCGCAAGGCGTTAGCGGCGATTTGAGGGTTTAGATTCCTCGACTGCGCTCGGAATGACAGTGGGTACCCCCCCACCCTAACCTTCCCCCACAAGGGGGGAGGGGATTCCAGGATTCTCCAGGCACAAGAAGTATTCGTGGTTGCCCTTTGGGCCGGTAATCGGCGATTCGCGTACTCCCAGAACACGGAGTCCATTTTCTATTGCCCATAGCGCCACGCTGCCGATTGCGTTCGCCCGCGCCGCCGGTGATCTGACAACGCCGCCCCGGCCGACCTCTTCCCGCCCGGCCTCAAACTGCGGCTTGACCAGTGCCAGGATGATGCCGCCGGGGGCGAGGGTTTCGATGATGGCGGGCAGGACGAGGGTCAACGAGATAAAGGACACGTCCGCCACCGCAAGGTTTATTGGTTCTTCGATGCCGAGTGAATGGCGGGCGTTATGGCGTTCCATCACAACCACACGCGAGTCGTTGCGCAAGCTCCACGCCAACTGGCCGTAGCCGACATCCACCGCGTAGACGCGTTCCGCGCCGCGCTGCAAAAGGCAATCGGTAAAACCGCCCGTTGATGCTCCGACATCGAGGCAGACGAGGCCATTGGGATCCAGGCCGAACGCGTCGAGCGCGCCTTCAAGCTTGACACCGCCTCGGCTGACGTAGGTTGGGCCGTCTGCAAGGAGGATCTCAGCGTCGGGGACGGCGAGGGCGGCGGGTCTGAGGACGACGGAGCCGTTTACCGTGACGAGGCCATCCGCGATCATCGCCCGGGCGGCGTCGCGCCCGGAGGCAATCCCGCGCTCAACAAGCAGGCCATCGAGCCGCACTCGGGCGCGTGATGGCGCGGCTGTTCCGGCTTTGGCGCGTGGTTGTCGCTTTTGGCGGGTCATTTCGCACCTACAGTATCATTTGCATGCAGTATGGACGGGAGGAACATGTCCGAGAGCCAAGCGGCGTCTGCGGCGGAAAGTGAAGGCATGGGAGCGGCGCATCGGCCGTCGATGCCGCTCGCGGTGCTGCGTCTCCTCCGCCCGACGCAGTGGACAAAGAACGGGCTGCTCTTCCTGGCGTTCGCCTTTTCCCTGAATCTCCATTGGGACCTCGATGATCCGGAGACGGCATTCCGACTGCTGCTGCAGGCCGCTGTGGGGGCGGCTATCTACGTCGGCCTGTCCGGCGCGACGTACATCATCAACGACATCATCGACGCGGATCGGGACAGGGCGCATCCGACGAAACGGGAAAGGCCCATCGCCGCCGGATATGTAACACCCACCGTTGGCGGCTTCGCTTCCGCCGCGCTGCTGGTTGTATGTCTGGGCGGGGCGTTCGCGATGAGCTGGCTCATGGGCCTGATTGCCGTGGGGTATGTGAGCCTGACCATCGGCTATTCGGCGCTGCTGAAGAACGTAGTGATCATCGACGTGATGGCGGTTGCGGCGGCATACCTGATCCGGGTGATGGCGGGGGCGGTGGCCATCGACGTGCCGATTTCTCCGTGGCTGTACGTCTGCACGACGCTGGGCGCGCTCCTGATTGCGATCGGCAAAAGGCACGGCGAGGTTGGGTTGATGGAGGACGGGGCGTCCGATCACCGCGACACGCTGGACCACTATTCCGTGCCACTGCTGAACCAGATGATTGCCGTGGTGGCGCCGTCCGCCTTGATGGCGTACGCCCTGTACACATTCACCGCGCCCAATCTGCCGGAGCAGATGATGCTCACGATACCGTTCATGATCTACGGCGTCTTTCGGTACCTGCAGTTGATACGGCTGGGGCACATCACCGGGGAGCCGGAACGCGTCCTGCTGCAAGACAAGCCCATGATGCTGGCGGTCATCGCGTGGATGGCGGCGGTTATTGCGATCCTGATTATTTTCCCGCGGCCAGCGTGAGCCCTTCGACAAGCTCAGGGTGACCGGAGGTGGGGCTCAAGGCGAACGGGGGCGATCCCATTCGCTCTTCGACTATGCTCAGGGTGAGCGGGGGCGTATCATGCCTTGGTGGGGGTAGCAGGCTGTCATGTCATCGTCGCCGTATCGCGTAAGCATCCGCACTGAGGATGCTCAGCGCGGGACAATTTCACAGCGTTGGGCGCGGGATGTAATCCGGCATGCGCTGGCGGCGGAACAGGCCCCGGACGGGAGCCGTGTGGAGGTACTGATCGCCGGGGATGAAACAGTTTCCGCACTCAATGCGGAGTTCATGGGACAGGACGGCACGACGGACGTGATCTCCTTTCCGTCCGGCATGGATGATTCGGACGACGATGAGTGGCCGGACGCGGATGGGGATTCCGGCGGCGACATGGGGCAGATTGTGGTGTCCGCGCCGCAGATTGGACGGCAGGCGGAGGCGGCGGGCATGACGCTGGCGGACGAGGCGGCGCACGTGCTGGTTCACGCGACGCTGCACCTGTTCGGCCACGACCATGAGCTTAGCGCCGACGAGGCGACGATGCGGACGCGGGAGGACGCCATCCTGATGGAACTCATCGGACGTCCCGTTCATGGAACGGAGCCGATGGCGCTGTCGCATTCGGATGCGCACGAGGCAGAGACGGCGGTGTCCACGGGACGGGTGTCATGACATCGGAACAGGCCGCGCAAGGCCCGCACCAGGTCCTGTATCGCAAGTGGCGTCCGCAGACGCTGGAGCAGGTGGTCGGGCAGGAGCACATCACGCAGACGCTTCTGAACGCGCTTGATCGGGATCGGGTGGGGCATGCCTACCTGTTCACAGGCCCGCGCGGGACGGGCAAGACAAGCACGGCGCGGATCCTAGCCAAGGCAATCAACTGCGAGACGACGGGCGGGACGGGCGAGCCGTGCAATGAGTGCGAGCCGTGCAAGCAGATCACCGACGCATCATTTCTCGACCTTGTGGAGATTGACGGGGCATCGAATCGTGGCATCGACGAGATTCGCGATCTGCGGGAGAAGGTGCGGTTCATGCCGGCGCGGGGCCGAAAGAAGGTGTACATCATAGATGAGGTGCACATGCTTACCGCGGCGGCGTTCAATGCGCTGCTGAAAACGCTGGAGGAGCCGCCGGACCACGTTATTTTTCTCATGGCGACGACGGAGCCGCACGCCGTGCCGCTGACCATCGCGTCGCGGTGCCAGAGATTTGATTTCCAGCGCATTCCGGAGGAACGAGCGGCCTCTTTGCTGGGTGAGATTGCCCACGCGGAGGGGCTGAGCATGGATCCGGAGGCGCTTAACACGGTGGTGAAGGCGTCCGGCGGCAGCCTTCGGGACGCCGAGAACCTGCTTGAGCAGCTTGCCTTGACGGCGGGAGCGGACGCGACGGCGAATGACGCGCGGCGTCTGTTCGGCATCGCAGGGTCGGGGCGGGCGCGGGAGTTGATCTCGTCTCTGTTGGGAGAGAAGGACCTGGCGGCTGCGCTGCGCGGCCTATCGGCACTGCACGCGGCGGGCGTGGATATGCGGCAGATCCACCGCGAGCTGGTGAATGAGCTGCGAGCGCTGATGCTGGTGCGGGCGGGGGCGGCGGACGTGCTGGATGTCTCTGATGATGAGAAAGGCGCGGCGCGGGAGCTGGCGGAGAAAATCGAGCTGCCGGTGATCCGTCATGCGCTGGGGCAGATTGCGGCGTTGTCCGTGCCAAGCGGGAGTCCACCACTGCCATTGGAGATGGCCTTTGCGGGCATCTCGCTCAGCGGGGAGTCGGCGCAGCGCGGCGCGGAGGAGCGGTCGGCGGCAACCCAGGAGGAACGCAGGGTTGCCGAGACTCGGGCACCTGAGCCACAGCCAGCGCGCCAGCCTCGTCAGCAGCAGCCGGAACAACAACGGCAGAGTCCTCCCCAACCTGGGCCGGAGCCTGCGCGACCAAGCCCGGCACGGACGGAGTCGGAGTACCCACGCACGGGCACTCGCCAATCGCCGATGGTTGCGCAGCGGCAGGGAAGCGCAGAGCCGTTCGAGATGCCGCCGGGCGAACTGACTCTTGAGACTCTCCGCCAGAACTGGCGGGAGCTTGTGAACGGACTGCGGGGAGTCGGCTCAGCCGGAAATCTGGATGCGTATCTTCGCAGCGTGTCGCAGCCGCTGGCCATCGAGAACAACGACACAATCGTGATAGGATTCGCGCACGATTTTCAGAAGAACAAGATCGACGACCCGAAGTACCGCCACCTGGTGGAACAGCGTTTCGCGCAGCTGCTGGGCAAGCATTACACGATCCGATGCGAGAAGGTCGGGCAGGAGGAACGCGGCGGACACCTTGTGAGGGCGGCGCAGCAAATGGGAGGCCAGATCGTCTCCGGCGGAGAGAAGAACGAGGACGATGGGGGCTGACTGAGAGACGCGGGAGGGCAGCCGGATGGGGATGAATCGGAACATGATGCGCCAGATGCAGCAACTCCAGTCGAAACTGGAGAAGGCGCAGAACGAGTTGGGCGAGATGACGGTGGAGGGGAGCGCCGGGGGCGGCGCGGTAACGGTCGTGATGGACGGCCACCAGAATATCCGCTCGGTGTCCATCGCGCCCGAGGCGGTTGACCCGGAGGACATCGAGACGCTTGAGGATCTCGTGCTGGGCGCGGTCAGTGACGCGAACGATAAGGCCAAGGACCTCGCGTCGAAGCATCTCGGCGCGATCACGGGCGGCATGGGCCTGCCCAACTTCTAGTGAATTCCCAGCCTGAGCAGCATGGCGGGCAGGCGGAATCCCTCACACGCCTGACCGAGCAGTTGAGCCGTTTGCCCGGCATCGGGCCCCGCAGCGCGCAACGACTCGCCTACCACGTCATTCGCGCCCCCAAGGAAGAGACACGGGAACTGGCGGAGGCGCTGCTGGGAGTCATCGAAACGGTCAAGTTCTGCTCGGTCTGCCAGAACGTCACCCAAACCGATCCATGCTCACGCTGCTCGCTGCCGGCGGAGGACCAGTCGATTATCTGCGTGGTCGAGGAGCCTCTGGATGTCGTCGCCATCGAGCGGAGCGGGGCGTTCAAGGGACGGTATCACGTTCTGCACGGACTGCTGTCGCCGATGGACGGCGTCACACCGGAGAACCTGCGCATCCGTGAACTCATCGAGCGGCTGAGGGACGACACGGTCAAGGAGGTCATCATCGCCACCAATCCTTCGATGGAAGGGGAGGTGACGGCGATGTACGTACAGGGCCTGATTGCGCCGCTGGGCGTCCGCGTGACGCGGCTGGCGCGGGGGTTGCCGTCCGGGTCCGATCTAGAATTCGCGGACGCTGTCACAGTGGCGCGGGCGTTGGAGGGGCGGCAGGAGTTTTAAACGCGCTGCGCGCCCCTGTGATTCTGGCGAGAACGGGAACCTATTGCTCCTTAGGGGGCCACTTTTTTGCAAATCGGAGGATAAGTTCAAAGATGTTGGGGCTGTTCTCGTCACCCAAGACAATCTCCGCTACAGCAATGGGCTCTGGCGATACGCCTGGAGCGTGAGCTGCTGGATTTCTATTGTCACGCAGTATTCTGAGGGAGACTATTAGCTCATCAACAGAATTCCAATCGTATCTGCCACGCCAAGCAGAGTCTTCTAAGTTAGCAGCGCGGGCCGCCGCCCCGTTGCCTGTGAGATAGGAAATCCAGTTTCCTATACGCGTATCCCTTCTGCCTGGGGTCTGGCGACGAGAGGGAGCGACTAACCACTCGCCCAGCGCAATCTCCACGGCGAAACCCATCTCGAGGGTGGGATCCAGCGTCGATAACGTATCTTGAAGGGCTACATGAGCCCTCACGAGATGACGTTTGATGTCCTGTGGCAGTTTGTTCCAAATAGAATGTAACTGCTCTTGGAGTCGCTGTTCAGCTTGCTCAATAGCGCCTGGTAGTGATGACTGGTAAAACTGTTCTTCAAGTTCATCTAACCTCTTGAGAAAGTCATTCATGTTTGGGGTGTTGGCTGAAGGTTCGATATCTAGATCGGACGGAACGTCTTTGGAAGAAGGGCTGAGGACTGGCGCTAGAGTTGGTCGCGAGGGGCTAGCATCCTGATTTTGCGGCTTACGAGTATACCTATAGCCGAGCTTGGCGATCCAGTATGAGACATGGCTTACGAAGGCTGGGGCAAGATCCCTCTCGCTGTGGATAAACGCGAATTCAGTGGCCTCCCGCTTCCAGGTCGCAATCATTCCGAGCAGGGTAGGGCCTAGTGGGTCTCCTGGCTCAAATGAACCGTCCATCAGGGCGAATGCGGGTGTATAGGCCTCATATGAACTATAGGAATGATCAGCACCTGTCGATTCAACCCGGTCATGCCAACTGGATGAAAGGCATCCAAACAACCAGGCCCAGTACTCACTGTCATCGGAATTAAGTCCAAACAGGTCTACAATGTCCCCTCGCAATTCTGCATTTGAGGGCGGCTCATGGGGTAATTCAGTAGAAGGAAGTTCACGAACTTCCCATAGGCATATATCCAATAGAGCGCCCCAGTGAAAGTCCTGGAGCCAGCCCCGATTCGTTTCAACATGCGACTGGATGTTTGAGGCTGCATACCTCCGATGCCATTTCGTGGTGGCCGGCCACCCTCGATCCTCGGCAAACAATGCGAGAAAGACAGGCTCGTAATAGGCAGACTCTTCTCCGTAGAACCGATAGAGTGAACCATTCTCCCCGTCTTGTTTCTGGAAAAAGTCCGCACGCCGAAGAGCAAAGTCGATGTCTTGTGCGATTACGGACTCTCTCAGAAAAGCTTCGTCGATTTGGTCCGTGGAAAGAGAGGGAAGCTCGCTGAATTCCCAAAGCCACTGGGGCGAGACAGTAAGTAACCGATAACAATTCACTCCTTTCATGAAGTTCTGGAAGACTCGTCTCTGCTCTAAATCGCTGCCAACTGCTTTCTTGTCCACCCATTGCCCAGCCGTATCTCTAATTGAACTCTCTATGCCCTTGAGAACCTGAGAGGCGACCTCACTGAATCTGCGGCGGAGACCCCGTACTTCTCTTTTCCACTCCGGCTCTTTATACGGCGCATAGACCACGGTCATCATGAATGCCGCCTGCGTGATTGCTAGAGCATTGATACAGAGAGCCAGAGATTCCTCGCCATTCTCCAATCGCTCGAAAATGACCTCTGCTGGCTTGTCGATATATTCATCACCGGCGGCCTGCCGCACATAATCGTCAAAAATGTCCTTGTTGGTTTCCTCTCGGGGTTGTTCAGTGGCCATGCGGGGGTTCCTTGTGGCGGGGTGGGTTATGCGGTGCGTGTACAAAGACTACTGGATTCCCGCTCTCGCGGGAATGACGGTGGGGTTCACCCTTCGACAGGCTCAGGGTGAACGGACGGGCGACGGGCTCAGGATGAGCGAGGAACACCCCCACCCTAACCCTCCCCCATCAAGGGGGAGGGGATAGTATCCTTATGCCATCGCGGAAGGGTGTAAAGCGCCGCAATGCGGCGCGAGGAGTGGGCGATTATGCCGGATGTCCTGTATGAGAAGAATCCTGAGCAGCACTATGCCGTCTTCACGCTGAATCGGCCTGACAGGCTGAACGCCATCGGCGGGCGGCTCATGGCGGAGCTGCTGGAAGCACTGGACGATTTCACGAACGACCCGGAGATGCGTGTGGGCATCGTGACGGGGGCTGGCAGGGCGTTCTGCGCGGGGGCCGATATGCGGGAGGGCGCGGACCGCGACGCGGCGACAAAGGCGCTTGCCGCGCGGCGGGATGCCGGAGAGATTACCGAGGATGAGTACACGGCGGAGATTGCCGCGATTGCGCCGTCCGCGCCCGTCAAGTTCGATCTCTTTTCGCCGAATCCCAAGCCGTTCATCGCGGCCATCAACGGCCTTGCGGTGGGCGGCGGGATGCACTTCGTGATGGACTGCGATATTCGGATCGCGTCGTCGGAGTCGTATCTCGGGTTGCCTGAGCCGAAACGAGGCATCGCGGCGAGCTATGGCAGCCAGTACCTGGGACGAATGATCGCGCCCGGGGAGGCGATGTTCTACCTGCTGACGGCGGAGAACATCCCCATCGACGAGGCACATCGTGTTGGGCTGGTGCATGAGGTTCTCGAGCCGGGGAAGTTGATGGACAGGGCGGTGGAGATTGCGGAGCTCATCGCCCGGAACGCGCCGCTTGCCGTCCGCGCATCCAAGGCCATGGCGCTCTTTCAGCGTCGGAACGATGAGGACGGCCTGAAAGAGTATTCGAATCCGATCAGCGCCGAGGTCATGGCTTCGGAAGATGTTGTCGAGGGACGGAGGGCTTTCGTGGAGAAGCGCCCGCCGAACTGGACCGGTTCATAAGCCATCCATCGACCTATTGCCATGACGTCTGGACGGCCGCCCTCGACGCTGCCGCAGTCGACTCTCTATCGCGCGGACGCCGTCGTGCTCCGTCAAAGAGACCTGGGAGAGGCCGACCGGGTGCTGACGCTGTTCACGGCGGAACACGGCAAGCTGCGCGTGAGCGTACGCGGCGCACGCAAGCCGAAAAGCAGGCTGGGCGGGCATTTGGAGCCGTTGACGCGGGCGTCCGTGCAGATTGCGCGGGGCAGGACGCTGGACGTGGTGACGCAGGCGCAGGCTGTGGAGGTGTTCCACGCGGCGCGGGCGGATTTTTTGACACTGCTCCACGGACTGCACATGGCGGAGCTGGTGGACAGGTTCACGCAGGAACAGGAGCCGCAGGAAGAGTTATTCGCGCTGCTGCTTGAATCCCTGCGCCGACTCGATGCCGGACACCGGGCCGATTCACTTGCGCGCGCGTTCGAGATCCAGGTGCTGAGCTGGGCGGGATTCCAGCCGGTGTTGGACCGCTGCGCGACGTGCGATGAGGATGTGTTCGGTTCTCGGGGACACTTGTCATTCAGCGCGCAGCTTGGCGGACTGCTTTGTTCATCGTGCGCGTCGGCGCAGCCGGGGTGGACGCGCGCAATCCCGAGAGAGACGGTGCGCGATCTGCAGGCGCTGCAGCGCGAGGGGCTGGACGGGGCGGGCTCTCTATCAGCAGATGAGGCGGAATCGGCGGAGCTGGAGGCGCTGCTGCGGTGGTATCTGCGCTATATCCTCGAGGTCCCGTTGGATACGGCGGCGATTCTGGACCGTGTGCGGGCGGCTTCCGGGGTTCACCCTTCGACAGGCTCAGGGTGACCGGGTAGCTGCGCTACGGCTTAAGTTCGCGCCTTGCCTTGTTTGAAGAAGAAATAGGCTTGCCGCGTTCCAGCATGTTTGCCAGAAGAGTCTTTAGATTCTTCGCTGCGCTCAGAATGACAGCTAATCGTCTGATTGGTTTCGGCGGCGGCGTTCGCCGATGGTGACCGTTCCGAAGCTGAGCGACTTGATGACGCGGGCAATGATGACCTGTACAGGGATCAACCCAACCAATGCCGCGAGGCCCATCAACTGGAACTGACCGAATGAGGGGCCGTCGACGGGCGGCTCCGCGCCGCCGGCGGCAGCAGAGCAGCTGACGCCCAACAGGATCAGCCCCGCCATCTGGATCATGCCGACGATCAGCCTGAGCGCCTGGAGTCCCTTGATGCCCAGATCCCTGCCGCGCCATGGGTGCAGTCGCTGATCAACAGGCGGTCTGAGGCTGTTCTCTACCAGACATTCCGGGCAGGTGTAGATTGAAGCCGTGATGGGCGTGCCGCACATGTTGCAACGTCCGGCGTTGGCCTCCTGGCCGGTGATTACCACCCGGCAGGCGGGGCAGCGGGGCGTCACCACATGGTCGCATGAGCTGCACGTCCATGTTCGTTTCTCTGTAGCCATCGGGGCACGCTTGGCAGTGAGCCTCTAGTTGGCGGCGGGCGGGATCTGCACCCAGGTTTCGGTGGTGAGGGTCTGGGCGACGAGCTTGCCCGTTTCTTCTTGCGTGATGGTGCCCTCGACGATTGCGAAGCGGCTGCCCTTGTTGACCACGTTCGCTTCCGCCGTGAGAACGCCGGGCTGGCCGGGTCGGATGAAATTGAGCTTCATCTCGATAGTGGCGTGAAGTTCATTCGGCGCGAGCAGGCTGTCGACGGCGTGGTGGATGCAGAAGTCCATGAGGGCCATGATGACGCCGCCCGCCACGCGGGGATTATCGTCGGCGTGGAGCACGTGCCGCCCCACGGGAAGGGTGGCAACCGCCTTGCCGTCCCCCTTGTCAGTCAGCTCCGCGCCCATCCACTCGATGAGCCGCTCCTTTTGCGCAACAGTCTCGGTCATATCGCCTCCAGCGGTATCTCCTCAGCGCTTTGAGATTGTCCAGTTTCAAGTATCATACGAAACGTGGGCACCCCCGAACCAATGCAGACTGACGGAGCATCATTTTCCCTGTGGGCGCGCCGTGCCGCTGCCGCGTTGATTGCGGCCATTTTCCTGCCTATTGCCATCTTCGCCATCACCTTTTCAGGGGTGCGGTCGTCCGTTTCCGAGCCGGATGACCTGATTGAGGCATTAAGCGAGGCGGATTTCTACAGCTACACGCACGACCATCTCGTTCCATCGGCCCTGGATGAACTCTTCCGGGAAACCGATCATGGCGTTATTGGCGCGGTTGAGCCGTGGAGTGAGGACGTTGCATTTTCACTCAAGGCAGCTTTCCCTGCTGGAGAGATTCGCGATGAGACGGAGAACCTGCTGCGGGCCGCGTGGCCGTATCTGTGGGGGCGGGAGGACGAGTTCCAGGTTGCCATTCCTGTTGCGCCACGAGCGGCGCGTGGATTTGACGAACTATCGAGCCGGGTCTCACGGGAAAACCCGGAGGTGTACGCCTCTCTGCTTGAACTGCTTGACGATCGAGTTGAGGAAGAATCGGCCGAATACGACGTGACCTCGGTGGACCTCGGCGCGATTGCGCGAACGCACCTGCCGGAGATCGCGCCGAGTGACTGGCTGTTTCCGCGTCTTGGGCAGGCGGTAGGCGACGTTGGCGCGTACTACATCGGAGAGACGGAGAATTCGAAGATTACGATTCCCATCGATGACCGGGCATGGGCAATTCAGAATGCGATCATCGACGTGCTCACCGAAGCCGATATCGACGATGCGTCCCTGATGGAAGCCATTGTGGCGGGAGTGGACACCTCAACGCAGCCGGAGGCGCTGTACGTCCCGGGCTTTGGCGATGTCGACGCCGAGCTGGTGGGAGAGTTCATCCTGGACGAGATTTCACTGGACGAACTGAGCCGCGTGAAGGCCCAGGTGATCCAGGATGTATCCGCGTATGCCGTCGGGTTGTCCGATGAGCCGTTGAGTTCTGACGTGGAGTTGTCGCTGGCACAGGCACGCATCGAGGCCCCCATTGCGATTGCGGCGGAGGCGGACACACGCCTTGAGGTTGAATTCAACGGCGTGCCGGCTTGCCCGCCCGGGGAGATGCCGGATATCCGGATGCTGGAATCCCTTGAGAACATTCTTCCCGCGTGCGTGGTTTCGGGCATGACCTATGGCGAGTATCAGCGTGCCGTTGGGCTCGACGTTGAAAGTTTTGTGCGAGAGGAAACGCAGCGGATGATTCCCCCGTCCATTTCAATCACCTCCGGCGACGTGCAGACAGCGCTTGATACGGGGGAAACGGACCTCATTGAGCGAGTGAGGGAGATTGTTGCCCAGGGGGTGACGGCAGATGCGGCAAATCTCACCGCGACATTGAGCGAGGCGTTGTACGAGGACCCGAACCAGCTGCGCGAGTACATTCGCGACGGGTTCGAAATCTCGGATCAAACCCTTGAGGACGCGGTTGGGGAGGACGATGAGTCGTCGCTGCAAGAGCTACGGGATTTCCTTGCCTCCACCGGATTTGTCCAGATTGTCCTGTGGGCTGTTGCCGCGATAGTCCTGTTCCTGCTCGCGTTCGTGGGCGGCAAGGGCTGGGAGGGGCGGCTGACGTGGGCGTCCATCGTTCTGGGCATCAGCGCGATTCTCGCGTGGCTGCTGGCGACGGCGCCGATTGATCTCGTTATTCGCCCTGCGCTGGAGGAGTGGACGGACGGCCTTGTCGCTGAATTTACGGATGACGCGGCAGTGGAGCTGGTGATGCGGGTTGAGACACTGATTACGGCGCTGCTCGATGCCGTGTCGGGACAAGTGAGGTCACAGGCCATCCGGGTTGGCGTGGTTGCCGGAGTGGCGTTGATCATCGCCCGCCTGCTTGCGCCGGATTCGGTTGGCCGGCGTCCATCCGGACGCTGAATGAATGAGCCGGGCCGCGCTAATCCGACGAGATCGGATCGTTGTGGCACAATAGGCTCGTCATGCTGAATGTTGGAGACGCGGCGCCTGATTTCGTCGTACGGCTTGGCGGTGGGGGACAGTTCAAATTGTCCAACTATCGTGGACAGAATGTCGTGCTGTTCTTCTACCCAAAGGCGTTCACGTACGGCTGCACGCGGGAAGTCGGTGGTTTCTGCGACATGCATGACCACATCCTTGCAAAGAACGCCGTCGTGCTGGGTATCAGCGCGGACTCCGTGGAGACGCTCAGGAAATTCGCAAAGTCCACCCAGGCCCCGTTTGGGCTCGGCAGTGATGAGACGAAACTGGTCAGAAAGCTCTATGACGTGGAGCGCCGCTTCGGGCTTGGCACATCACGAGTGACGTACGTCATCAATGGAGAAGGCGTCATCCAGGGCGTGTACCACAACGAGATCGTTATGAGCGCCCATATTCGCAGCGCTTTGGGAGCCCTCGAAGAACTGGTCTAGCATCGCGCGACTCCATAGGGCGGAACGCGGCAGATAAACGTGTTCCAGGACCTGAGCCGGATCACGAATTTCAAAAGACTTTGACGGCTTCGCTCACACGTGCTATATTTGCGCCAGCGCGAACATGGGTTCGTTCAATCCGGTGTGGCGACCGCATGAATACGAGGGAGGGCGCCTGATGGTAGAGCAGTTGAGGCCGCGGCAGCAGGCCATTATGAAGTTCATCGAGGATTTTTTGGACGAGAACGGGTATCCACCGACAGTTCGGGACATCCAGTACGGCTGCAATATCTCATCGACGAGCGTGGTGGACTACAACCTCAAGGGCCTGGTGCGGGGCGGCTTCCTGAAGCGCTCCAAGGAGGTCTCGCGCGGCATCGAGGTAGTGGGACGGCGTGAGCGGCGCGTGAAGATTCCCGTGCTGGCCGCCATCGCCGCGGGTCAGCCGCTGCCGGTGTTCCCGCAGGATGTTGCGACGGCCATCGAAGAGGATTCAGTGGACATTGACGCAGGGATGGCCGCCAAGAGTGACAAACTCTATGCGCTGCGCGTCAAGGGTGATTCGATGATCGATGCGCTGATCAGGGACGGGGATATGGTCGTGCTCGAGGCGCAGGAGTCGGCAGAGCCCGGCGAGATGGTTGCCGCGTGGCTGGTGCAGGAGGAAGAGGCGACGCTCAAGCGGTTCTTCCCGGAGGGCGAGCGTGTGCGGCTTCAGCCGGAGAATACGACGATGTCGGCCATCTACGTGGATGCGCGCAACGTCCAGATCAGGGGGCGCGTGGTCGGGGTGCTGCGCCGGTACGAGTAGGCATGCGTGAGACGAGTCAATCGGTGCTCGAAATATCTTTAGAGAGGGCCTTTCCAGAATCCCGAATACCTGCCGTAAACGTGGCATCGGTTCCCCAACGCAGCCCGCTGCGTTACCCCGGCGGCAAGACGTGGTTGATTCCGCATGTACGTCGGTGGTTGGAGAGTCTGGAATCTCGGCCGTCGCTCATCGTTGAACCTTTTGCTGGGGGTGGTACGGTCACGCTGACTGCCATCATGGAGGATTTCGTAGACCGCGCTCTGCTCGCTGACTTGGATTCCGATATTTCCTCGTTCTGGCGTGCGGCCCTCGACAACCCCGAAGAACTTATTGCGCTTGTAGATGGCTTTAAGCCCACGCGAGATCAAATACAAACATTGGAGAGTAAAACCCTAGAAACTCCCCTTATGCATGGCTTCCGGACGCTAGTACTGAACCGGACACGACGGGGAGGAGTTTTGGCGCCGGGTGCGGCACTTACCAGAAATGGCGAGAACGGTAACGGGGTCGCCTCTCGCTGGTATCCTGAGACGCTCCAGCGTCGTCTGCAAGCTATTGGAGAGGTTGCGCATCGAATCGAGTTCGTACATGACGACGCACTCAGAATACTTGAAGAAATGGCTCCGATTCAGGATGGGGTCTGCTATTTCATCGACCCGCCCTACACGGCAAGAGGGGGCAAGAAGGCCGGCTCACGCCTCTACGCACATAACACTGTTGACCACCCCCGCCTATTTGGGATTCTCGCGGATTCCGAGGCGGATTTCCTCATGACCTACGATTACTCAGATGAAGTCGTGGCCCTTGTCAACAGACATAGCTTCCATGCTGCGGTAGTCCTCATGAAAAATGGGCATCACGCCAAACTCCCCGAACTGGTCATCACCCGGGAGCCAATCTTCGTATGAGTCGTTACGGTATCGGGGAATGGTACGGCAAGCCTTTTGCTGGGCTCTCATCGAACGACCGTAGGGAACTCGCGGAAACGGCCCTAAGCGGCCAATCTATCCCGGACTGCCCATTTAGAGGCGGTGCCTGCAATAAGAAGGGTGGTGTTTGCTCTCTCCAACTATACGAGCAGGATGGCGAGAGCATCGCCTCTACAGCCGGAACACCGGTGATTGTGTGTCCTAACCGGTTTGAGCAAGATGCCATCGTACTCCGCTGGCTTGCCGATATTGTTGGCATTGGGGATTCAGACATTCGCGTGGCTCGCGAGGTTCCGTTCATGATTGGCTCAACGACAGGGCGTCCAGCAGGGAAGATAGATTTGGTGCTTGCGAACCATGGAGGCGAACTGAAATGGTTCGGTCTGGAGATTCAGGCCGTTTATTTTTCCGGCCCTGGCATGGAAGCTGAGTTTGAGGCAATCAGGGAAGTCCCCGATGGGCCGCCGCCATATCCAAAATCCTTACGCCGACCGGATTGGCGATCATCAAGTGCTAAGCGACTCATGCCTCAACTTCAGATCAAAGGCCCAACGGTCCGCCGATGGGGAACGAAGATCGCGGTTGCAGTTGATAAGCCATTCTTTGATGCCATTGGCGGCCCCAGTGAGAATCCCAGCCACGACCTGAACGACGGGGACATCATCTGGCTGGTGCCGGAGATTGTGGACGGACGATTGACCCGTGGTCACTGGGAGGTTCTGACTTTGGAAGAATCCTCCGACAAACTCCTCTCGGCCAAGACCATCAGCAGGCAAGATTTCGAGGATGTTCTCAAAACGAGACTGCATCCCCTCGACAGCTAAAGGGGATGCATGAACCAGACGCCCTGCTAATTAGGGCGCCTGAACTAGGGCGAGTTGGACTTAGTCTGCGGAGGGGACGCGGCGCTGGCCCTGGAGTTCCATCTCCTTGTCGCAGCAGGAGATTACAACGTCAGACGCCTTGGTTGCCAAGATCTGCGTTCCGCAGTCCTCACATTCGTATCGCTTGCCAAGCTGGATTGCCATTCTGTCCTCCTAGGGTGAGCGCGTTGTTTAACGTGCAGCTCAGAAATTACCGGTGAATGGGGCGTCCGTACTGCGCTACTTCTGCGCCATCGGTTCGCCGTTGCAGCATGTCAGGTTGCCGTCGCCGCCCTTGGTAACGACCACCTCGACACCGCAAGACGCGCATCCGTATCGCTTGCCCATCTGGTTCGCCATGACTCTGACCTAACCTCCCGTCATGCAAATAGATTGTTGAGGATTTGGGCGTAACCACAGCCCGGAGGCCGCGCCGCCGCAAGAAATCTCAGTATATGGCTGTATCCAAAGGCTCGTCAATTGGAGTTGAGGGTGCGGACGGCGGCGGATGCGAGTAGTATGGGCGGCATGAAAGACGATTGGTCGGCCGCGTGGGCCTTCGTCGGCATCATGATCGCGATCAAGATCGTGTTGGGCGTGATCATCTTCATCTACATGCCGCTCCGCGAGACCGCGTCCCTGTATACCGTCGTTCATCTCAGCGCCGTCTTTGGCGTCATCCCATTGCTGGCGCTGACGGGGGGCGGGGTTCTGTTCTGGTGGAAAGTGGTCCGGCTGCGGATGCAGCGCAGACGCCTGCTGGAAAGCGAATGGCAGGTGGACCCGGACGTTTCTTCCCACAGCTCCGCCACATAGCGAGCGCTACTGGCCAGCCGTCACTCACCGGACAGCAGGAAGCAGCTCGACGCCTTTACGACCGCCCACATCTGCGCCCCCTCACTTATGCCCAGCTGTGTGATGGCATGTCGCGTGACGTGAGAAACGAGGGACAGCCCCGCTCCGCAGTCGATTGTTACGTCGTGGCCGGGGGAACGCGGCTCGATAGTCGTCACGGTTCCGACAAAAACGTTTCTGGCGGACAGCCCCTGCGGTTCGCTGTTGGCAAGGATGACGTCCGATGAGCGGATGCCGACTGTGACCACGTCTCCCTCAACTGCTTCGGCAAGCGGGGTTTCCAGGGTGAGCGGAGGGTCTTCAAGAGTCTGGCACAGCATCGCGCCGTCCTCAGGCTGGAGGCGGGCGACGCGCATCCGCAGGAGGTTTTCCACGCCGGCCAGCCGCGCGATGCGTGGGGCGGGCGGCTGACGGAGCGTCGTGACGGGATCGCCCTCCGCGACAATGCGGCCGTTGTCGATGATCTGGACATGGTCGGCCAGCGCAAGGGCTTCCTCCGCGTCATGTGTCACGAGGATCACCGGCACACATGACGCGGTGAGAATCTGCCGAATCTCCTGCCGCACGGCGCGGCGCAGTTCAGAGTCGAGGGCGGCGAAAGGCTCATCGAGGAGCAGGACGCGCGGCTGAGCCGCCAGCGCTCGCGCAAGGGCGACACGCTGTCGTTGACCGCCGGACAGTTCCCAGATTCGCCGTCCCTCTAGTTCCTGCAAGTCAAGGGTGCGCGTGAGTTCTGCGGCGCGGGCTTGCGAGTCGGGGTTGTGGGCGCCGTAGGCGATGTTGGCGGCCACCGTCAGATGGGGAAACAGGCCGTACTCCTGCGGCATGAGCCCGACGCGGCGGTTGTGTGGTGGAATCCAGAGGCCTGCCGCGTGGTCGAAGACGACCATGCCGTCCAGTTCGATGCGCCCCTCGTCCGGGCGTACGAGGCCGGCGATGGCGCGGAGAGTGAGGGATTTGCCCGCGCCGGACGGGCCATAGAGCACGGTGACCGACCCCGGCTCGACATCCCACGACACGTCCAGTGAGAACGCGCCGATTGCGTGTTTGACCCACCCGCGCGCGCTCATTCGAGCCTCCCCGCGGGCACAGCCGCGCGCGCGGCGGCCAGGGCGAGCACAAGCAGAACGATGACGGACGCAGCGACGAGGATGACGGCCAGAGCGAGCGCCGCGCCGACATCGCTCTCCATGGCGTTGAGGATGGCGAGCGGCATGGTCTGGGTGCGTCCGGTGAGGTTGCCGGCAAACATGATTGTCGCGCCGAACTCGGAGATTGCGCGCGCCCACGACAGTGCCAGGCCGCCCACGACCGACGGCCATGCGAGAGGCACGGCGATGCGCCAGAAGGTGCGCCACGGCGATATGCCCAGGGTCTGTGAGATCTCTTCGAGCTCGCGCGGCACGGCCTGGAATCCGAGCTTGGCCGCGCGGATGAAGAACGGCGCGGAGACAAATATCTGCGCGAGGATGACGGCCGCTGTGGTGAACGGCAGCCGAATACCCGCGGCGTCGAGGGCGTCGCCCAGGATTCCCATGCGGCCGAATGCCATGAGCATCGCCAAGCCTGCAACGACGGGCGGCAGGACAAGGGGAATATCGATCAGGACATCGATGACGCGTGAGACGGGGCCTGAGCGGCGGGAAAGATAGCGCGCGATGGGGACGCCTGCCGCGACCACGATGATCATGCTGATGAGACTGGTGATTAGCGACAGGCGCAGGGCGGTGAGGGTGATGTCGCTCGTCAGGCTGTCCCAGAGGCTGTAGGAGGAGATCGCGCGGATGAAGAGTGCGATGAGCGGCAGCGCGATAAACGCGATGTAGATGAGGGTGATGATGCCGCCGGGAGGGAGCCCGACGGGGAACGAGCGACGGTTCATGGCGTTGCCTCTACCAATACAAGGAATCCGTGGGAGGCGAGGATTCGCTGGCCTTCGGCAGAAACGAGGAAGTCCAGGAATGCCTGCGAAGTGTCGTGCTGAGGAGAACTGCGCAGGGCCGCGCCCACATAGGCGATGTCGCCCGGGTTCTGGTCAGGAATGGTCAGCGAGCGCAGGCCGGCATCGCGGAGGTCGGATTGATAGACGAAACCGGCATCAGCCTCGCCCAACTGCACCTTGGCCAAGACAGCCCTCACGTTGACCTCTTCGGAAACGATGTTATCGAGCACGGCATTGTCGAAATCAGGAGGAAAGCTCTCCAACTGCGCCATGTCTGCAACCAGGGCACGAGCGTAATACCCCGCGGGGACATCCAGCAGCGCAATCACGATTCTCACGCCCGGATCCGCAAGGTCTTCAAGGGATTGGATTGTTTGGTTGGAGTCCGCGAGGGCAACGACCATCTCGTTGGTTGCGACAGTAGTGATTGATGAATCCACGAGCAAGTGAGTGATCTCATCGACATGGCGGGGGTCTGCAGAGATGAACAAGTCGGCCTCCGCGCCCTCCTCAAGCTGCGCGCGGAGTCGTGAGCTGCCCGCAAAGTGCGTCTCAACCATTACTCCGCCATTCTCCGCTTCGAATGCTTCTGCCGCATCTGTTAGCGCGTCCGTCAACGATGATGCGGCGAAAACACGGAGAGTGACGGCGCCGTCCGGTCTGTCTGAGGCACAGGCGGCTACAGTTATGGCGGCAAGGGCAGATACGGCAAGCATGAGCAGGTAGCGGATATGGCGTGTTTTAGCAGTCACGGCGGTGGGTACAGTGTACCCCCCGCCTCGGTTCTGCCTTGGGTAGGGGGCGACCCTTCGACAGGCTCAGGGCGAGCGGGTGGGTTCTGGATTCCCGCCTTCGCGGGAATGACGGAGGGGGCGCCGGAATGACGTAGGGGGACGGGAATGACGGAGGCGGGAGGGTCGGGGTATGATTCGGGTATGAGTACGACGCTGCTCTCATGGAATGTTAACGGCCTGCGGGCGGTTAATCGAAAGGGTGAATTCCCGGCGATATTGTCGAATGTCTCGCCGGACATCCTCTGCATGCAGGAGACGAAATCTCAACCCGACCAACTCACGAAGGCCATTCTGGAGGTTGAGGGGTACGAGGCCCATTTCGCCTCCGCGGAGCGGAAAGGGTATTCCGGGGTCGCCGTCTACACAAAGGCTGCGCCGAAAGACGTGTCCACCACGTTCGGCGATGGGAGCTGGGACAATGAAGGGCGCGTACTGAGGCTCGATTACGGCGAGTTTGTCCTATACAACGTCTATTTCCCGAATGGGCGCTCTTCAAAGGAGCGGCTGGCCTACAAGATGGAGTTTTACGACGCCTTCCTTGAGCACATTGAGTCTGAGAGAAAAGCCGGCCTCAATATCATCTTCTGCGGTGACGTGAACACGGCGCATCACGAGATCGACCTGGCTCGTCCGAAGGAGAACCAGAAGACGTCCGGATTCCTGCCCGAAGAACGGGAGTGGATGGACAAGCTGGTCAGCAACGGGTACGTCGATACATTCCGCAAGTTCGTGCCGGACGAGACCGGCCACTACTCCTATTGGGACCAGATGACGCGCGCTCGTGACCGCAACGTTGGGTGGAGGATTGACTATTTCTTCGTCAACGAGGAGTTGATGGACCGCGTCTCCAACGCATTCATTCTTTCCGACGTGATGGGCTCGGATCATTGCCCAATCGGGTTAGACCTCTCCATCGATCTGTAGGGACATGAACGTCCCATCAGACCGGCGTGAGCGTCATGTTCGCCGCACGAAGATTGTCGCGACAATTGGGCCGGCGACATCCGATGAGGAGACGCTGCGGCAGCTGATTGAGTCCGGCGTCGACGTGGCGCGGCTCAATTTCTCACACGGGACGCCGGAAGAGCACGAGGCCGTTGTGCGCCTCATACGCCGCATCGCGCAGGATATGGGCCGCGCCGTGGGAATCCTGCAAGACCTGCAGGGTCCGCGTTTGCGAACGGGGACGCTGGCACGAGGCATGCCGGTGATATTGGTGGACGGCGATCCGTTCGTGTTGACGACGCAGGACTGGCCGGACGGCACTGATGAGAAGGTGTGGGTGAATCATCCGCGACTGCCGCAGGACGTTCGGCCGGGAGACAGGCTTCTACTCGCGGACGGTGTGCTGGAACTGGAGGTTGTGCGGAGCGATGACACGGATATCCATACCGTCGTTGTGCACGGGGGCGAGCTTGGCGAGCGCAAAGGCATCAACGCGCCGAATGTTAACGTGAGCGTCACTTCACCCACGGAGAAGGATAAAGAAGATCTTGCGCGGGGGGTGACGCTGGGCGTGGACCACGTCGCCCTGTCGTTCGTGCGGACGCCGGAGGAGATCGAGGCCACGCGTGACACGCTGCGGTCGTTGGGAGCGCCGCAGATGTCGATCATCGCCAAGATCGAACGGTCGGAGGCGCTTGAGAACCTGGACGCGATCATGGACGTTTCGGACGGCGTGATGCTGGCGCGGGGCGACCTGGGTGTTGATCTGGGGCCGGAACGAGTGCCCGTCATCCAGAAGTCGGTGGTGCATCGCGCCGCGCAGCAACGAGTCCCGGTCATCGTGGCGACGCAGATGCTGGAGTCAATGATTGGGAATCGGAGGCCCACGCGCGCAGAGGCATCCGACGTGGCGAACGCGGTGCTCGAGGGGGCGGACGCGGTGATGCTGAGCGGGGAAACGTCAATCGGCGCGTACCCCGTGGAATCGGTGCAGACGATGGACCGGATCATCCGCGAGGCGGAATGGAGCGACGAATACCTGGAGGTATCACGGCGGGCGTCGGCGGACGGCGGGCCAGGAGGGCAGGACAGGCAGATCGTGCGGGCCGTGGTTAGTTTGCTGGCGGACCTGGATGCGTCCGCGCTCATCGTCTTTTCACCTGACGATCACATGCCGCGGATGCTCTCGCTGGAGCGTCCGACCGCGCCGGTGCTGGCGTTCACTGACAGCCGCGCGCTTTACCGGCGCATGGCGCTATTGCATGCCGTTCAGCCGCAGTGGGGCACACGCTACGACAACACGGATACCATGCTGGATTACATGCTGTCCGAGGCACAGGAACGAGGGTATATCCAAGGGGGAGATGAGGTGGTGGTGGCGCGACTGGCTCCGCACGACATTGACGGCGCGCCCAGCCTCATTTCCGTGCTGCGCATACCGGAGGCCCGACTGGGGCATCGTGGTTGACATGGGCAACAGGCCGCGAGTATAACGGACGCGCCGCCCGGAATAGCCGCGGCCACTATGCGGTGGGGTTTATCGGCAAGTGAATCACAGCGGCAGGGGCGGACGGCAGACTACTAGACAGATGGATATATGACCTTCACTAGCACCGGGTTTTTGAGAAGGAGTCACCGCCATGGCGCAGAAGGAAACGTACCTCACGCACGAAGGGCTCGCAAAACTGGAAAGCGAGCTTGACCATCTGCGCAACGTTCGCCGTATCGAGATCACTGAGCGGCTGCACAGCGCCAAGGAGCTGACCGGCACGGAGGAGAACGCGGACTACGAGGACGCGAAGACCGAGCAGGCATTCGTGGAGGGGCGCATCCTCGAGCTTGAGTCCATCCTCAAGAATCCCGTCATCATCGACGAGCACCATGCCGAGGACGGGCGAATCTCCATTGGCACGCGGTTCCGGGTGCGAGACGAGGGCGGAGAAGAGGATACGTACACGCTGGTCGGCACGACGGAGGCGGACGTGGCGCATGGACGCATCTCAAATGAATCCCCGGTGGGCGGCGCCGTGATCGGCCACAAGGTTGGCGACACGGTGGAGGTCTCGGTTCCGAACGGCACGATTAGCTACACGATAGTGTCCGTTGAGTAGCGAACAGGAGCCACGGGCCGCGCAGGCCCACTTTGAGTCACGGCTGGCCAAGCTGGAACGGCTGCGCGAGCAAGGCATTGACCCCTATCCGCGCCGCACGCAGCGGACCCACACGTCCGCAGAGGCGCGGGCGCTCTTTGAGGCGGATGAGACTACGGAGCACAGCGTCGCCGTCGTTGGGCGGCTGATGACCATCCGGGGCATGGGACGACTGACGTTCGCCACGCTGCGGGACGGCAGCGGAGACATACAGGTCAGTTTTGCCCGGGACCGGCTCGACACAGACGACTACCAGGCACTCCGAGATCTTGATTTAGGCGATTTTCTGGGCGTTCAAGGGGTGCTGTATCGTACGCGGACGGGCGAGATCACGGTACAGGCCGACTCGTACTCCGTGCTGGCCAAGGCGCTGCGTCCTCCGCCGGAGAAGTGGCACGGGCTGCGCAACGTCGAGCAGCGGTATCGGCAGCGCTACCTGGACCTGATGGCGAACGACGAGGTTCGGGACATCTTTGTCGTTCGGAGCGCAGTTGTGTCCGCGATTCGCCGGTTCATGGAGGATCGGGGATTCATCGAGGCCGAGACGCCGGTGCTGGTGCCGGTAGCGGCGGGGGCGATGGCCGCGCCGTTCGTCACAAGGCATAACGCGCTGGACCGGCAGCTGTTCCTGCGCATCGCGACGGAGCTGAATCTCAAGAAGCTGCTGGTGGGCGGCTTCGAGAAGGTGTTTGAGATTGGCCGCATCTTCCGCAACGAGGGGATCGACGCGGCGCACAACCCCGAGTTCACGACAATGGAGTCGTATGAGGCGTATGCGTCATATGAGGACGTGATGGAGATGGTGGAGTCACTGGTCCATCACCTGGCGGTACTGACACGGGGGACATCGACGGTGACGTATGACGGACAGGAGATCGACCTGACGCCGCCGTGGCGGCGACTTCCACTCATTGACGCGATCCGCGAATGGAGTGAGATCGACCTGCTGAGCGAGGAGATGCGAACCGCGGATGGGCTGCGGGCCGCCATGCGCGCGCGGGGGCTGACCCCGGCGGAGGACTCCTCATGGCCGCAGCTGGTGGACAAGCTGATTGGGGACCTTGTCGAGCCGCGCCTGGTTCAGCCGACGTTCCTGCTCGACTACCCGATTGAGATGACGCCGCTGGCCAAGGCGACGGAGCGGGATGCGCGGTTGGTGGAGCGTTTCGAGGGATTCATCGGCGGGATGGAGGTTGCCAACTCGTTCACGGAGTTGAATGACCCCATCGAGCAGGCGGCGCGGCTGCGAACGCAGGAAGAGAACCGCGAACAGTTCCGCGACGAGGACTTTGACCGGCTGGATGAGGATTTCGTCACCGCCGTGGAGCACGGGATGCCGCCGGCGGGAGGGCTCGGTCTGGGCATCGACCGGATCGTGATGATCCTGACGGGACAGACGACGATTCGCGACGTGGTGCTGTTCCCGCAACTGCGAACGCTGGAGTAACTGCGTTACGGCCCCTCCCCCTTGATGGAGGAGGGCCAGGGTAGGGGTGACACCATCCGTTCACCCTGAACCCGTCGAGCATTTCACTACGCCATCACAAACAGACCTGTTGCCATGTAAGCGTGACCGACCACTGGTCTTCCGATGCCAGGCCCACTGACTTTACTGCCAGTCTTTCCTCTTCTAGGGCACAAGTGTCGAAGAGTGCGGTTGCCTCCCAAACTGAATTGGCCTCATCGTATTGAGTCAGCTCTCCGCCGTTGGAATTAGCAAGTTCTATTTCGTCCTTCAGATTGCGAAGATCATCGACGACCAACCGGAAATTGGCCTCCGAACTCGTCTTGACCTCAACTGTGGCAATGTAATACCCGCGCGGTATGGGGGGCGTGGAGATAAGCTGAGTGCCTTGCCCTTCTGCGATTATGGGTTCGGATCCATGCGTAGGTGTCGGAGTGGCGGTCACAACCGATGTGACAAATGGCGTGGGGACGCTTGTGGGAGTCGGATCGCCATCGCATGCGGCCACGGCGAGCGCGAGGAATGTCGCCAACCCAATCAGAATTCCATTTGCCATCATCTTGCCCCCAATCGTCCCTTCCCTGCCGAGGTGAGAATAGTACACCAGTGCTAATTCGTCAAGCCTCTAACAACAAGGGACGTAGGGCACGTGATCCCCGATCCCCCCCATGTCATTCCGAGCGCAGCCGAGGAATCTAAAGCCGCGATTGCCCCCCTCCGTCATTCCCGCGAAAGCGGGAATCCAGTACGGTGCATTTGCACCATCCCCTCTCCCCTCATTCTCCCGATTCTCCCACGCCCTCTCCGAATCCTCCGCGCAGACGTCCCCTGCCGCCTGTCGTTGACACCTGCCCCCACTCCTAGCAGAATGAACGGGCTACAGGAGCGCCGCCATATTAGGCGACGCACCGTCTCTTTGGAGGCGTGGGAATACCCATGTCTCCTCGCGGTTCGGTGCGGTCTGTGCGCTCCTGTAGCAAGTAGCCTACGTCTGCATGCCGCGAGGGGGCGCGTTCAGTGAGCAAACGGTTCCGTTTCACTGCGTCGCAGTCCGGTGGCGTGCGCCAACCGGATTGGGCGCGCTAGATGGCTGCCCTCAACGTCAAGAATCGCACCCTATTTATCGGAGACAACCTGCCGGTATTGCGGGGTATCAATTCGGAGACCATAGACCTAATCGCCACTGACCCTCCCTTCAACAAGAGCGTCAAAGCGTTCAAGGGCAAGGTGAAGGCAGGTGAAGATGCCGAGGGTAAAGAGGTCTCCTATAAGGACGTGTGGACGTGGGACAAGGACGTCCAGGCCGAATGGACAAACAGGATTCACGGAGACCACCCCGCCCTGTACAACGTCATTATGGCGGCCAATGACGCCGCCGGAGATGACATGGGGGCATTCCTGTGTTGGCTTGCCGTCCGTGTGTTGGAGTGCCACCGTATCCTCAAGTCAACAGGCAGTATGTACCTTCACATCGACCAAACTGCTCATGCTTATGCAAAGGCGATGATGGACGCCATCTTTGGCAAGAAAAACTTCCGCAATGAGATTGTCTGGGCATACTCTGGCGGCGGCGTCCCTCGCAGGGATTTTCCTCGCAAGCATGACACCATCTTGCGATACACAAAGTCGGACAAGTACACATTCAACGTTGAGCGCAAGCCTTTCAAGGAGAACACTCAGCAGGTGGGCAAACACAGCACATATTCGGGCGGAGAAGCCATCGACTTGGAGCGTGGGACGCCCGTAACAGACTTCTGGCCCGACATCAAGACTACTACGGGATGGTCGCCGGAGCGCACAGGGTATCCGACGCAGAAACCCCTTGCTCTGTACGAACGTATGATAAAGGCGTCGTCGAACGTTGATGATGTAGTGCTTGATCCATTCGCGGGATGCGCCACGACCTGTGTAGCTGCCGAACAGGCGGACAGGAAGTGGATCGGGATTGACATTCTCGACGACGCGAAAGACGTGACGTTTGGCCGTCTCCGCGGCGAGGTCAACAAGCGCATGAATTGGGATAAGCGCGTCACAGTCAAAAACACACTCCCCGTGCGGTCAGACGACGGAGCCGAAGCCGCGCCAGAGTTGCGCGTTGTCAGTCGCAAGAAGAATGACCCCAAGATGCCCACGCGGGAGATACGCACGGCACTCATACGGGCACAGACGATGCGCTGTCAGGGCTGCGGATGGATACCGCACCATGAGGACTACTTACAGGTTGACCATGTGATGCCGCGTGCAAGGGGCGGCAGGGATGTGATGGACAACTACACGCTCCTATGCCAACCCTGCAATCAGCGCAAGGGTCACAAACTCACGCTCACGGAACTGCGGGAAGACCGTGTGCGCGAGGGGCGCATACAGGACAAGGAATGGGCGGACATGGCGGGGTGGCGGTGAGGGGTTAGATTCTTCGGCTGCGCTCAGAATGACAAAGCGGGTTCACCCTTCGACAGGCTCAGGGTGAGGGGGGCGTCACCCCCACCCCCGTATCAAGTACGGGGCAGGCTCTGGCCCTCCCCCATCAAGGGGGAGGGGATTCTGGGTTCCGGCCTTCGCCGGAATGACGGATGGGACTTCATACTGGGTAGATGAGGTTGTTTGTCCTTTTTGTTCTCTGTTGTGTCGTGATGGTTGGGTGCAATGGCAGCGGCACCGCGACGCCACAGTCGCGCTCTGAATCATCTCCGATTCCGGGTGAGGAAACGCCGACGTACGGCGGGGTGCTGACGTTGGCGAATCGGGGGGATCCGCCGGCGGCGTTCGACACGATGCGGACGTCCAGCATCGCGCTGCATCACGTTGGCGGGGCGCTGTTCGGCGCGGGCAACCTGGTGCGGCGGTGCAGGGAGAACATGTACCTTGCTTGCCCGGACCTGGCGTCGAGTTGGCTTGCGAATCCCGGCTTCACCGAGTGGGAGTTCACGATTCGTCCCGACGTGACGTGGCACGACGGCGAGCCGTTCACGGCGGAGGACGCCAAGTTCTGGTTTGATCTGGCGGCGAACGGGTGGGAATCGGACGGCGTTCCGGTTCGCGCGCCCGCCTATTTCCGCGGGGAGCTCGGCGAGATTGAGTCGGTGGAGGTCCTGGAGTTCAACCGTCTGCGTGTGACGCTCGCGGAGCCGAACCCGCACTATCTGTCCGTGCTGGCCAACCCGCGCCTGCGCATCGCTCATCCGAAGCACGTGTTTGAGCCGCTGTTCGAGGACGGGGAGTACAGCGCCGGGCCGCTGGATGTCGGCGTTGTCGGCACGGGGCCGTTCCGGCTTGAAAGCTATGAGCCGGGCAGCTTGGTTCGTGTCGTTCGGAATGATGACTATTGGGAGCGCGGCGCGGGCGGCGATCTGCCGTACCTGGACGGGATCGACTACGTGATCATGCCGAATCCGACGGCGATGGACGCGGCGTTTCGCACGGGGCGCATCGACGGGGGCGCACGGGGGGAGGGGCACTACCTGACGCAGGAGCGCAGGGCGGCCATCGACGAGCAGTTGGGGCCTGACGAGGTCTTCTACGGGGAGATGCAGGGCGGGATGTTCCGCCTTGGGTTCAACGTGCTGCGCGAGGGGCCGTGGCAGGACCCGGACGTGCGGCAGGCGATCTCCCTGTGGATCGACCGCGAGGCGGCGATTCCAACGGTGCTGGGCGGGTTCGGCTATATCTCGCCGACGTTCAGCCCGGCCAACCCGTTCACGTCCGCCGATTTCACGACGTGGCAGCGGTTCAATCGGGGGGCGCTGGAGGAGCGTCGAGCGGAGGCGATGTCGCTGATGGAGGCGGCGGGTCATGGGGACGGTTTCGAGATGGACTACCTGTGCCGGGCGCGGCTGACGGCGCGCTGCGAGTTCCTGCACAACCAACTCGCCGGGCTCGGCATCGATCTTCAGATACAGCTGGTGGACGAGGCGGAGTGGAATCGCGGGCGGGTGAGCCTGGACTACGATTCCCAGCCCGGCTCCAACTTCACGTCGCCGATACCGGAGGGCACGGAGGCGGCGTATGGCGTTTACAGTCGCTTTCCGGACGCGTACGCCAAGCATGAGGACGAGCACGTGAGCCTGCTGTACGAGGAACTGCGGGCGACGCGGACGCACCGGCAGCGCGTGGCGGCGTGGCGGGAGCTGGAGAGCTACGTGGTGCGGGAGCAGACGTACGTGGCGCCGATAGCCGGGACGGTGCAGGTTGTGCCGTATCGGACGTACGTGAAGGGCCTGGTTATCCCGCCGGAGGATGGGCACACGCACACGGATTTCGCGACGGTGTGGGTTACTGCGTAACGGCTCTCGTCCTTTCAAAACAGCAGATCAAGACAAAATTATAGAAAAATATTTCTGATCTCTTGACAAATTCTCGCTCGTCGGGTACTCTTGCTGTGGGTGGTATGCCCTGACCACTCAAATTTGCAGGAAAGGAGGCGACGAAAGAACACGATCGACAGGGCTCCTAAAGAATCTGGCAACCCAAGCATAAACAGATCGGAAGATCAAAGGACCGCCAAGGTTGCCGCAGAACCATAAAGGAGGTTTTCAAGTGAATACAGCAAACGAAGCGATACAGGGAACTGACCCAAACACGATGGCGGTTGATGCCATCGAATTCAGCCAAGCTAGCCACCGGATGTTTGTAACATCCTTGACGGCACAGCAGTTGATCGAGGGCACTATTGTGGACGGCTATGATTCCACTCTAACGCCGGACGATCCTAACCAGGGCTACCAGCGCCCACCGGAGCGATCGCGCATCACGCGCATCGGGACTTACCTCATCAAGCATATGGGCTCGGGACTGTACCCAAACCCCGTCTTGCTGTCATCCCGAGCACCTCTTCGTTTCGATCCGGTTTCTCGCCGCTTAGAGCTACCCAGTCAAGCAAGCTTGCGCGTCATCGATGGACAGCACCGAATCGCTGGCCTACGCTACGCGATCGAAGAGAAGAAAGAAGAAAGTCTCGCGTTCTTGCAAATACCGGCAGTGATTCTGGAAACTGCAAGCCGCCATGAAGAGATGGAACAATTCAGGATCATTAATTCTTCCGCCAAGTCTGTAAGGACTGACCTCGTGAACTCAATCCTGACCGCCATGGCCGAGAGCCAGGGGATTGAGGCCATTCCCGAGAAGGATCAGTGGCGCGTTGTGGTTACAAAGGTTGTCGACGCGCTGAATCATCGGGAGGATTCCCCTTGGCACAATGTACTTCTCATGCCCGACGAGGTTGGCAAGAGGGATGCTGCGGGCAAGATCACTAGGGCAACTTCTGCGATGACGAGTATTCGTCCTGTGCATGAGTACCTTGCAGCGCATCCGAAATTTGCTGGGAAGAGCCTTGACGAAAAGGCAGAGGGGCTAGCGGATATACTCGTCGCGTATTGGCGAGCCATTCGGAGCATCGTCCCGGATGCTTTCGATGATCCAGACCAGTACGTCATTCAGAAGACCCCGGGGCTTTTTTCGCTGCATTACCTGCTGAAAGATGAACTGTTGCATAGCATCTATTGGGGCCGCCGCGACTGGGATGAGACGACTTTCAGGGAGTTCATCGCCGATAGCCCGGAAATCACAGATCCTGACTTCTGGGATAGGAGCGCTGCCCGCGCAGCCGCTTATGGGTCGATGAAGGGATTCCGGGAGCTGGGGGACCTGCTTATTGAGTCAGTCAAGCCGGACGCTTAGCGGACAGTCACCCCTCCACTCAGGAACCTAGTGTGCCGCCCTTCTTCACTGGAGGGCGGCACACCCTGCTTTTGGTCGGGATCTACGACTGACTGCCCCATCGTGGACATCCAGTGACACAGGCAAATATCCCCAAAAGACCCATGCTATGGTATATTTGTTCCGAACATTTCTTTTGGTGTGCATTGACATCCATAGAAAAGCCGCTTAACTTAGAACTCAGATGAGGAGGGATTAGAATGTCTTTACCGATCCGAACTACAGCCGACGATATCGACGCAGTGTGCAATTTCTTGGTTACGAAGCCTACAGGGGCGACAATCGCTGAGAGCAAGGCCGTTGTCGACCCGAAGCGCCTTGATGGGCGTAAACTCAATGCTTTGAGGTATTGGGGATTTATTGACGGTTCTGACGAGCGACTGAAAATCACTGAACGAGGTCGTCAGTGCGTACGGGGCAGCGGTGCCCATCGGAGTCAGACGTTTAAGGATGTGATACGAGAAGTCAAGCCGTATATGACGGCTGTTGAACGCACTGCCATGCGGAGAGAATACTCAGTCTCAGCGACTGACCAGGCAGCGCACTGGTACGAACATTTCCGGGAGGAATCCTCTGGCTCAGACAAGATCCTGAATGATCAGGCCATATGTTTCTTCCAAATTGCCCAAGGTGCTGACCTAGGCACGCTCATTCTCGGGCGGAAAGGGATGCCTACTCGCTTCGAGTATGATCCTGAAGCAGTTCAGTCTTTCGTCGATGGTGTTCCGCCTGTTGTGCAGGGATTCGATTTGGAAGAAGAGACGGAAGCATCGGATGACTTGAGCACGGAAGTTGAAGAGGGCGGAATTCACGCCGTACCGGATAGCCTACCCAGTCCCCAAAGTAACCGTGTCTTTGTCACTCACGGCAAGAATGAAAAAATCTTGGAACAAGTCAAAGAGTTGGTGGCTTACGGTAGATTCGAACCGGTTGTTGCTGAGGAACGGGAAACAGCGGCAAAGCCAGTACCCCAGAAGATTATGGATGAGATGAGGACCTGTGTCGCGGCGGTCATTCACGTGAGCATCGATAAGACTCTTCTTGATGAAAACGGACAGGAAGTACCAGTCATCAACGAGAACGTTCTCATTGAAATAGGAGCCGCCATGGCACTCTACGGCACTAGGTTCATCCTGCTAGTTAGGGAGGGGACAGCGCTTCCTTCTAACCTTCAAGGCCTATATGAGTGTAGGTATGAGGGTGATGAACTGAAAATGTCTGCCGTGATGAAGTTACTGAAGGCACTGAGCGAGTTCTAAAGTAATTCCCCTCGTCCTCTCTCTCAGGTAGAGGGGACCCGATGGATTCTCGCTTTCGCGGGAATGACGGAGGTAGGCGTGGGGGATTCGGTGGGGTGCCGTGCCCTTCGACAATGCTCAGGGTGAACGGGGCCTGCCATGACCTGTGTGTGCCGTATGGCATACGATGCCGAGAGTTATGGCACGGTTCTGGGAGATTTTTCTTGTTGCGGGGCGGTTGGGGCTGACGTCGTTTGGCGGGCCGATCGCGCATATCGGGTATTTCCGCGAGGAGTACGTCGTTCGCCGCAAGTGGCTAGATGAGGGCACGTTCGCGGAGCTGATTGCCCTGTGCCAGTTCCTGCCGGGCCCGGCGAGCAGTCAGCTCGGAATGGCCGTCGGGATCAAGCGCGGGGGACTGCTGGGAGGGTTCGCGGCGTGGCTGGGATTCACGCTGCCCTCCGCGTTGGCGCTGATCCTGTTCGCGTACGGCGTGCAGGAGCTGGGGGCGCAGGAGAGCGCCGACTGGCTGCATGGGCTCAAGATTGTCGCCGTAGCCGTCGTTGCGTTGGCGCTGTGGGGGATGGGGCGGACGCTGACGCCTGACCGGACGCGCATCACCATCGCCGTCGTTGCCGCGGCCGCGCTGCTCTTGTCGGGAGGCATCGCGGCGCAGTTGCTGGTTATTGCAGGCGGTGCGGTGCTTGGTTTGATTGTTCTCAAGCCGCCGGAGCCGCGAGCGGACGGCGATACCGTTTCAAGCGGTGGGACGCGATCCGCGATGGCGCTGCTCATCGCATTCCTCGTCCTGCTGGCCGCCCTGCCGTTGTTGAGCAGGCTGATGGATAGCCTGGCCGTTGACGTTGTGGACAGTTTCTATCGCACGGGGTCGCTGGTGTTTGGCGGCGGCCACGTGGTGCTGCCACTTATCGAGGCGGAGGTTGTGCCGCCGGGATGGGTGACGAGCGACGAATTCCTGGCGGGGTACGGCGCCGCGCAGGCCGTTCCGGGGCCGCTGTTCACGTTCTCGGCGTATCTCGGCGCGTCGGTGGACGGTCTGACGCCGGCGTGGGGCGGCGGACTGCTGGCTTTGGCGGCGATCTTCGCGCCGTCGTTCCTGCTGGTTCCGGGCGTGTTGCCATTCTGGGAGTGGCTGCGAGGCGTGGCGCGCGTGCGGCAGGCGCTGATGGGCGTGAACGCCGCGGTGGTGGGACTGCTGCTCGCGGCGCTCTACGACCCGCTGTGGACCAGCGCCATTGGGACGCCGGCGGACTTTGCGGTGGGAGCCGCGGCGTTCGCGTTGCTGGCGTTCTGGAAGGCGCCGCCGTGGCTGGTTGTGGTGGTGACGGCCATTGCCGGGGCAGCGGTGGCGCAACTGCTTTAACGCGTCGAGCCAACCCGACGCGCCGCCGATGCGTTAGGTTGTTGTCATGCTCCGATACATTGGGCTGCGGCTTGCGCTGTTTGTTCCGACGCTCCTGATTGCGTCGATTGTCATCTTTGCGATCCTGCGCGTGCTGCCCGGTGACGTGGTGGACGTGGTGCTGGGCGGCTCCGGCGAGGTGGCGCATGACCCCCTGCAGGTGGAGCGCGTACGGGAGGAATTAGGGCTGGATGAGCCTCTGATCGCTCAGTACGGCTCATGGTTGTGGAGCGTGGCGACGGGCGACTTTGGGGGGAGGTCGTTCGTCAACCGGACGCCGATATCGTCGCTCGTGGCGCGGCAGCTGCCGGTGACGCTCCAACTGGCGGTCTACACGATGGTCTTGGCGGCGGCGATCGCGATTCCGGTGGGGATTGCGGGCGCGGTACGGCAGGGGCGCTGGGCTGATTTCCTTGTGCGGCTGTTCGCCATCGGCGGACAGGCCGTTCCCAGTTTTTTCCTAGCACTGCTCGCGTTGATTGCGCTGGTGCTGCTGATTGGGTGGTCGCCTCCAGTCATCTATGACCACGTCTGGCAAAGCCCGGTTCGACACGTTCAGCTAATGGTTTTGCCGGTCGTGATCCTCGCGTGGGGCTATGCGGCGTACCTGACGCGCATGACGCGGGCGGGGATGCTGGACGTGCTGGGGCAGGACTTCATCCGCACGGCGCGGAGCAAGGGGCTGGCGGAGAGGATCGTCCTCGTGCGTCATGCGCTGCGGAACGCCCTGATTCCCGTGCTGAGCGTGGCGGGGATACAGGTGGGGGCTCTCTTGGGTGGGGCGGTGGTGATGGAGACGATCTTCGGGCTGCCGGGGATCGGGCGGGGCATCGTGGACGCCGTTTCGGATCGCGATTATCCCGTGGTGCAGACGTACGCCACGCTGTTCGTGTTCATTATGCTGACGGTCAACCTGGTCATCGACGTGCTGTATGCCGTACTTGATCCACGCATCACGTATCGCGACTAGGCCGGCGCGGGCAATCCGGCGCTACCCCGTTGGCGCCGCCGCGCTCACGGCGCTCATGGCAATGGGCCTGACGGCCATATTCGCGGAGCAACTCGTGCCTTTCGACCCGCTTGCGCATGACGAGGCCGGCACTCTGCTCGCGCCGTCCGCGGAGCACTTCTTCGGCACGGACCGATTCGGCAGGGACGTGTTCAGCCGCGTGCTGTACGGGGCGCGGATCTCACTGATGGTGGGCCTGGTGTCCGTGTTGGCAGGGACGGTGATCGGCACGACCATTGGAATCATCTCCGCCTATGCATCGGGGATAGCCGACCTGGTTATCCAAAGATTCATCGACGCATTGATGGCGTTCCCTCACCTGCTGATGGCGTTGCTGCTTGTCGTTGTGCTGGAGCCGTCGCCGGTGAGTGTGATTATCGGCATCGTTGTGGCGTTCGTGCCGCAGGTGGCGCGCATCGCGCGGGCGCAGGCGCTGGCCGTCAAGGCTGAATCGTACGTGATGGCGGCGAAATCGTTGGGCGGGAGCCCGACGCGAATCGTCGTGCGGCACGTGCTGCCGAACTCCATCACACCGGTCATCATCCACGCGACGGGATTCATGGAGGGGGCGGTATTGACGGAGGCGGCGTTGAGCTTTCTGGGGCTGGGCGTGCCGCCGCCCGATCCGTCGTGGGGACGAATGCTGAAGGAGGGGTCGGAGGGATTTTTGGAGGCCGCGCCGTGGCTGACGATCTTCCCGGGGTTGGCGCTGACGGCGCTGGTGTTCTGTGTGGCGCTCATCGGGGACGGGGTGCGGGACTTCTTGGACCCACGGCAGCGGTGAGCGCGGACTGGGATATGCTGGGAGCGTTTTCCGGTGACAAGAGATGCAGGCGCGAGGGCAGGGGCGAACGATGGCGATAGACGACGTGGTGCGCAACTTTGAGAAGGGGTTTGCTAACTGGAACATCACCCTGCCGCCCGAATTGGTCGAAGCAAGAGAAGCAGGACTCATCGTCAGCGGCGGGTGGACCATCTTCTACAAGTTTGGCTTCGAGGGTGAGATGGAGTATATGGACTATTACGCGTCTCACCGCATGACGAATGACGGCCATGTTCGACTGTATGCCGACGGGACATCACGAGGCCTACCGTCGTACCGAGAGGGATGGATACTTGGCGAGACCGAAAGGGACAGTGAACTTTTAGAAAAGGAATTCTACGCGTACAACCAGGCTGTAGCTGAATTGCTTGCCGAAAAGGGATTCACCAGCAGCGACGCTCATGCGAGCCACAATGTGAACAGTTGGCTTATGCGAACACCGCCCGATGAGCGGGGCGATTCGGAGTCGTCCGGCTAATGACAGAACCTGTCTTGATGGGCGGCGTTCTCTATGTGGTGGCGACGCCGATCGGGAACCTGGAGGATATTTCGGCGCGGGCGCTGCACGTGCTGGGCGAGGTTAACCTGATTGCGGCTGAGGATACTCGCACGACGCGCAAGCTGCTGACTCGGCATGGCCTGCGCGTTCCGATGGTGAGCCTGTTCGATGCCAATGTTCGGCGGCGGATTCCGCAGTTGCTCGCGGAGCTCGATGAGGGCAAGAGCATCGCGCTCGTGAGCGAGGCGGGGACGCCGCTGATCAGCGATCCGGGCGCGCAGTTGGTGAGGGCGGCGGCGGAGGCCGGGCACACAGTGACGCCAATTCCGGGTCCGACGGCCATCGCGGCGCTGCTGAGCGTAGCGGGGCTGCCGGCGGACAAGTTCACGTTCCTCGGGTTCCTGCCGCGCAGGGCAGGGCAACGGCGCCGGATGATAGAGGCTATCTCTGAGCAGGAGTGGCCGACAGTGCTCTATGAGTCGCCGCACCGCATCATCGCGACGCTGGAGGCGCTGCGGGAGGTGCTGGGCGACCGCGACATTGTCATCGGCCGGGAGATGACCAAGCTGCACGAGGAGATATTCCGGGGGACGATTTCGGAGGCCATCGACCACTTTCAGAAGCCGCGGGGGGAGTTCACGGTGGTGGTGGCAGGGGCGACCCTTCGACAAGCTCAGGGTGAACGGACGGAGTAGGGGTCACGCGGCGGGGATGATGCTCTCGCAGCCTTCGAATTGGGGGCTGTACGGGCCCAGGCGTTTGGCCATGACACGGATGGCTTCGACGCTGTTGTCGACCAAAGTGAAGCAGCGGTTGTGCTTTGCGGCTGCCTCGCCTGTTGTGCCGCTACCGGCGAAGAAATCAAGGACGAGGTCGCCCGGGTTGGAGTGGACCTTGACGATGCGCTCCAAGATGCCGAGCGGTTTCTGGGTGGCGTAGCCGGTCTTTTCCTTGCCTGTGGTGGGAACGATGGTGTGCCACCAGACATCAGTGGGTGTTTTGCCACGCGCGGCCTTTTCTTTGCCGACCAGGCCGGGAGCCATATAGGGGATTCGGTCCATCTCTTCGTAGTTGAACGTGAAATCGGAGGGGTCTTTGGCGTACCAGAGGATGTTGTCATGCTTGGCGGACCAGCGGGACTTCGACCGCGCGCCGTAGTCGTAGGCCCACACGATCTCGTTGATGAAAGAGTCGCGGCCAAATATCTCGTCGAGCAGCACCTTGCAGTAGTGGACTTCGCGGTAGTCGACGTGCAGGAAGAACGAGCCGTTGGGCTTGAGGACGCGCCGCGCTTCGATTAGCCGTGGCTCGAGGAATGCAAGGTAGTCATCGAAGGTGTCCCGGTATTCAGAGCTGCCAATGCGGGTGGTTCGGTAGCGGCGTCCCTGGAATCCTACGCGGTCGCCCTCATCATCGCGCATGGTTCGGATGGACTCCCTCGACTGCGTCTTGCCAGTGTTGAAGGGCGGGTCGATGTAGATGAGATCAACAATGCCGTCCGACATGGCTCGCAGGTAGTCGAGGTTATCGGCGTAGACGACGGTGTTCTGTTGTCCGCCGGCGTTGCTGGTCATGGGGTGAGTGTATCGCGAGGGGTGGGTGTTATGAGTGGCGTTGGACGACGAAGTCGATGATGTCCATGAGGGATTGGAGGGCGGGGTTGGCTGGGCGGTTGATCTTGCTGAGGGCTTTGCGGGCGCGATCTGCGAGTTTGTTGGCGACGGCGTAGGAGTTCTCCACGGCGTCTGAGTCGCGGATAAGATGGAGAGCCTCGTCAACGCATTGTTCCCTGTCGTGCTCGGTCATGGTTGCCCGCTCATCCCGCAGGCGGGCGAATGGGCCCGTCTCGTTCAGTTCGGGGTGGTCGTTGAGATACAGGAGGGCGGGCAGGGTCAGAATGCCGCCCCGCAGGTCCGAGCCGATGGGCTTGCCAACCTCAGAGGCATCGCCCTGCAGGTCGAGAATATCGTCCACCACCTGGAAGGCGGTTCCGAGGCTCATGCCGTAATCAGTGACGGCATCGATCTCGGTCTCCGTTGCGCCCCCGAGCACTGCGCCTGAGACTGCGGCGGTCGTGAACAGGGATGCCGTCTTGCGTTCCACACGCGCCCAGTACTCCTCCTGGCCACCGGTCCAATCGAACGCCTGCTGGATCTCGCGGAGTTCGCCGTCGGCAAGGAGCCGCAGTGTGCGCGAGAAGAGGGTGATGACGCGCACGTTGTTGGTGGCGCAGACCATCTCGGCGGAACTGGCAAACAGGTAGTCGCCCAAGAGAAGGGCAACGGCATCTCCGTGCTGCGCGTTGATGGTTGCGACCCCGCGGCGCATGGGCGCCTTATCGACCGAATCGTCGTGGACAAGAGAGGCCGTGTGCAGCAGTTCGACCGCGACGGCCATGGAGATATGCACATCCGGATCGAAGTCAAAGAGGTGGCCGGCGAGGAGTGTGACGGCGGGGCGGGCCCGCTTGCCGGGGGTGGCGAGGATGTAGCGGAGCAGCTCATCAAGCCAGGGGAAATCGTCCTCGCCGATGGTGCGGAGGCGGCGTTCCACCTCTGCCATGTCCGGTTCGATGATCTCCAAAAAGGACGGGTGCCTGGTCGCTGTCGTGTCAGTCAAAGTGATATCTCGTGTCACCACCGCACTAGTTTATGCGGTTGTGGGATTTTCTGCGTCCACGCCGAGATTGGCCATCTCACGCGCGAGCACCTGTGCCTCATCAAGTTTGGCAAAAAGGGCCTGGGGTTGGGGGAGTTGGGCGCCGGGCTGCGGCGACGTTGCGGCCCACCCCGCGTCCTGCACGCCGCCCTCGAGACCGAGCATCTCATGGAGTCGCTGAGAACTGAAGGGCAGGTAGGGAGCAAGCAGGGTTTTGAGTCCGCTGATGATGCCCAGGATAGTGATGATTGTGCGGGCGGCATCGTCGCGATCTTCACGGATGGCCCGCCACGGGGCGCGGTCGTCCAGATAGCGATTGCCCTCTTGCGCAAGGCTCATGGCGACGCCAAGCCCGGCGCGGAAACGGCAGGCGGCGATCTCAGAGGCTGCTTGTTCGAGGGCCTCATCTACCCTTGCCAGCAGCCTCGCGCCAGCCTCGTCGGGCTGAGCATCCGGCACAACGCCGTCAAAGAATCGCTGGAGGAAGGTCAGAGTGCGGTGTACAAGGTTGCCGTAGGTGCCGACGAGCTCATTGTTGACGCGGCGGATGTAGTCGGGCCACGTGAACTCGGAGTCGGAGGTCTCGGGCATATTGGACGATAGGACGTAGCGGAGAGCGTCCGGATCATAGTTGGCGAGATATTCCGGCACCCAGACAGCCCAGTTGCGGCTGGTGGAAAGCTGATAGCCCTCCAGGTTCAGGAACTCGTTGGCGGGAACGTCCTCCGGCAGGGCGAGATCATCGTCATAGGCCATGAGCATGGCGGGCCAGATGATGGTGTGGAACGTGATGTTGTCCTTGCCGATGAAATAGTAGGGCTTCGCGGCGGCCCCCCACCACGCGCGCCACGCCTCGGGATCGCCCCTGATTTCTTGCGCCCACTCCACGGAGGCGGAAAGGTAGCCGATGACGGCCTCAAACCAGACATAGATGCGCCTGTCTTCCCAGCCGTCGAGCGGGACGGGGATGCCCCAGTCAAGATCGCGGGTGTAGGCGCGGTCCTTGAGGCCCTGTTCCAGGAAACCTGTGGTGAAATTCAGGACCTGCGGCCTCCAATGGTTCTTGTCCTTGAGCCATTCGAGAAGGCTGTCGCCGTACTCGGAGAACTTCATCATGAAATGCGAGCGGGTGCGAAACTCGGGCGTCCCGCCGTCCAGTGAGCTGCGAGGGTCGATGAGCTCTCGCGGATCAAGGGTGCGGCCACAGCCATCGCACTGGTCGCCACGAGCGCTATCGAAGCCGCAGTGGGGGCATGTGCCGTTGATGTAGCGGTCCGGCAGGTAGCGGTTCTGCGTGGGGCTGTAGGGAACCTCGCTGGCGGTCTCGTAGAGCAGGCCCTTTTCGTGGAATCGGGTGAAGAAGTCCTGCGCGATGCGGTAGTGATTTTCCGTTTCAGTGGTCGTGTAGAGGTCCCAGGAGATGCCGAGGCCCTCCCATGATTCCAGAAAACCCTGGTGGAAACGGTCATGGATCTCACCGGGCGAGACGCCCTCGGCCTCTGCGCGGAGGGTGATGGGCGTGCCGTGGGCGTCGGAGCCGGAGACCATGAGGACGTTGTTGCCCCTCATGCGGTGAAAGCGGGCAAAGATGTCCGCGGGCAGATACGCACCGGCGATGTGCCCGAGGTGGAGGTCTCCGTTCGCATACGGCCACGCGACCGCTATAAGAATGTTGTCCGACATGTGAATTCGTTAACTATTCTAGCGGGCGCTGAGCGAATGCGTAGAAACCTCAGCCACAGATGTCTACTGCGGTGAGAGCAAGGACGCGGGCGACGGTGAGCACGTTGTCGATTGGTATGGTGCGCTCCGTGTTGGACGTTGGGCCGTAGACGACGGGCACGGAGCCGCCTTGTTGGAACCATCCCGCGTCCGTCCACGCATACGAGCCGGGGTCCTGCGGACCGACGCGCTCAGGCGCGCTTCCGGTGACTTCCGTATGATGCCGCGCGACTGTCTGGGGCAGCATGTGGTCGATTGGCGTATCAATGCCGTGCCCCGGCACTTTCATGCTGCGCCAATCATCCGTGTACGTTGCAGGCGGGCCTGCAATCTCGATAACTGCGCCCGGGTTGGCGGTACGAACACCCTCAAGAACCCTGTCGATGTCGGCTTGGGTCTGCTCCCAGTCCTGTCCCGGCACACCGCGCACCTCAATGATGATCGCGCAGTAGTCCGCGGCGTAGGACGCCCGCCACTTGAGGAAATCGGTGCCGACGCCGCCGTTTATCGAGCCGATGATCATGCGGGGCAGGCCGGGGGTGGCCGGGTGCGGCTGCGCGGAGAACTCGACATCGTCCAGCGCCTTGACCACGTCCGCCATGACATTGACGGCGTTGACGTATTCGACACGGTGCAGCATCCCGATCCAGGCAGAGGAACCCGTCACGGTGATGACGTATTGGCATGCCCCGGAATGCATGGTGCGAACATCGAGGAAGGACGGCTCGCAGACGATGGTGTAGTCGCAGCCGATGCCCCGCTGAACAAGGTCGTAGACACCCACGCCGCCCTGCAATTCGCCGACCACGCCTGTGAAGAGCAGATCGCCGCGGAGTTGCGCGCCGGAACGGTGGACAGCAACCGTTGCCGCTACAGCGGCGGCAACACCGGCCTTCATGTTGACCAGGCCGTGGCCAGTGAGGCGTCCGTCCTCCTCGTGGCAGTCCCACGGATCCAGCGGGTAGTTCAGCGGGACGGGGTCGATGTCCAGATGGCCGTTGAGCATGAGTGACGAGCCGCCGCCGCTGCCCGGGATGCGGACGACAAGATCAGGGCGGCCGGGTTCGTCAGACACGTCGATGAGTTCAGTCGGGAGCCCTCGCTCATCAAACCAGCCCGCGAGGAATCGCATGACCTCCGTTTCGTTGCCGGAGAAGCTGCGATAGCTCTGCAGGTCTTTCATCAGCTGCACGACCTCATCGCGGTCGATGCCGTCAAGCACTCCGTGATCATTGGCAGAAGTCATTTCTTTCACCCCCATCCTGACCTTCCCCCATCAAGGGGGAAGGGAGAGACGCACAGCGTCTACTATAGTTGCGTGATGGAAAAACAGTCACTGATGTCAAAGCTTTTGCATTCCGGCGCGGCAGGGGCGTTTCGGGTCGGATCACGACTGACGGTTCATGGCCGCGAGAATGTGCCGCCAACGGGACCGGTGATCGTGGCCGTGAATCACACGCACAACATGGACCCGGCGCTGATTGGGGTGATCATGCCGTGGCAGGTGCGATTCCTGGCGAAACGGGAACTCGTGACAGAGGGGACTGCGATCACGCGGTGGCTGGTGCGGACGTGGGGACTGATTCCAATCACACGGGACAGGCTTGATCGGGAGGCGCTGAGGACGGCGCGGGAGCACCTACGCGGCGGCGGCGCAATAGGGATGTTTCCCGAGGGGACGCGGAGCCGGGACGGACGGCTGAGTCAAGCCCGGCCGGGCACGGGCTTCCTTGCCGTGACAACGGGCGCGCCGGTTCTACCTGTCGGAATCGAAGGTCTTGCGGGATTGGGGCACAACCCGGCGTTCGTTGCTCGCAGGCCACGCTTCACGGCGCGCATCGGCAAGCTGCTGGACTTCTCCGATCTGGCGGAAGCCAAGGCAGACGATCGATTTGAACGCGCGACGAACGAGATTATGCAAGCCATTGCGGGCCTGTTGCCCGAGCACATGCGCGGCTACTATGAGGACAACGCACGAGACACACAGCACGCTGAAGAGCGCGCGGGGCGGTGAGGGACGTCTATGGGCGCCATCGTTAGCTACGTCGGTGTTCGGGAGGCCGTGCCGGTCCTCTTGCAGGCCCTTTCGCAGGTGAGAGACCAGCGCTATGACAGCGTCGGCGTCGCCGTGCGCGACCCGGACGGCTACTTTAACGCCGTAAAAACCGTAGGACAGCTCGATGTCCTGAAGGGCGCGCTCTCCGAAGAGCCGCCTCTCGGTCACATGGGCCTGGGGCACACGCGGTGGCGAACGCACGGGCCGGTGACGACTGAGAACGCGCAGCCGCACCTGGATCGCCATGGTTTGGTCGCCGTCGTCACGAACGGCATCGTTGAGAACCACGTTGAACTCAAGACGGAGCTGCGGGGTCGCGGCCATCGCTTCGTCTCGACGACCGACGCGGAGGTGATTCCGCATCTGATCGATGAGGAATTGACGTTGGCTGGCGCGGAGGCGAGTTTGGAGGTCGCCGTTCGAGCGGCTATGGCGCGGACACAGGGAACACTCGCCGTCGTGGCGGCGCGGGCGGAAGAGCCGGAGACCATCGTGGCTGCGCGCAGCGGCTATGCGAGCCCTCTTGTCGTGGGATGGGGGCACAATGAAGCCTTCGTGACGAGTGAGGCCGGGCCGCTGACAAGCGTGTCGGACAGGATTGCGTTCCTGGCTGCAGGGGAGATGGCGATTGTGACGCCGCGGGGTGTGGAGTTCAAGACGCTCAGGGCCGGCGTTCCCATCACCAAGCGTTCCATCTCACCCTCAGAGGACCCGATGGCGGCGGCGCGCGGCGGGCATATGACGTTCATGATCAAGGAGATTACCGAGCAGCCGGAGGCGTGGACGGATGCGCTTCGCGGTCGCGTGGATTTCGACACGCTCTCTCTCCGGATGGAGGAATTCGACTCAATCCGGGACGCGCTGGAGGGTGTTGAACGGGTGGTGCTCACAGGGTCAAGCTCATCGCTGCACGCGGCGGATGCCGGTCGACTCTATATCGAAGAGCTGACGGACCTGCCATGCCAGGTCGACGTTGGTTCAGAGATCGTCTTTGGCGATTTTGAGCTTGGCCCGAAAACCCTGTTCATCGCAGTGACTGCTTCCGGGGAGACGCTGGATACGCTGGGCGCGATGACCCGCGCCAGCGAACTGGGCTGCCCGACGATCATGGTGACGAATGACGAGGAATCGACCGGGGCGCTGATGGCCGACACAGTGGTGCCGCTGCGCTGTGGACGCGAGGTTGGAATGGCGTCCACAAAGTCATTCACATCGTCGGTGCTCACGTTCTACCTGATAGCGATGCATCTCGCTCTCGTTCGGGGAAATGACGGCGCAGAATCCGTGCCCGGCCGCCTGAACGAACTCAGCAAGCTGTCGGGGTACGCGAACCAGATTCTCGAAGATCCCTCTTTGCCCTCGGCGCTGGCCACACGCTATTCAACACGGCGTGACGCGGTGTTCCTAGCGCACGGGCGGCTGTACCCGGTGGCGGCGGAAGGGGCATGGAAGCTTATCCAACTCGGCTATATCCACGCCACTGCGTACCCGGGCTCGGAGCTCATCCACGGACCCATCGCCCTCGTCAACGGGGATGAGACACCTGCATTCGCCATCGCGCCGCAAGGCCCCGAGTATGGACGCATGGCGCTTTCGGTCAGGCTCCTCAAGGACAATGGAGGCGTGGTTGCGGCCATTCTCACCGAAGGAGACGAGGAGCTCGCGCCGATCGTGGATCACCCCATCTTCATCCCGGCGGACACGCCGCAGGCGCTGTTGCCGCTGGTGACCGCGCTGCCGGTGCAGCTGTTTGCCTATTACGCCGGCATACAGAAGGGCAACGAGGTGGATAACCCGCGGAACATCCAGCGGCTAGAGGAGTTCATGTAGCCGTTGGGGGGTTAGACGAGGACTCCTCCCTCTACCAGTTCGCGGATGTCTGAGTCTGAGAGGCCGAGCAGTTCACGCATGACGTAGTCATTGTGCTGGCCGAGGGCGGGGGCGCCCATGCGGACTGCGCCGGGGGTTTCCTCAAGCTTCGCGCCGTAGGAGGCGTGGCCAATGTCGCCCCACTGCGGCTCTTCGTGAGGAACCTTGACGACGTAGCCGCGCGCATTCATGGCGGGATCGTAGTACACGTCCTCCGTCGTCTGAGCGGCGGCGGCAGGCACGCCGTGCTTCTGCAGCGTCAGCATGACCTGCCGCGGGGTCAAGCTCCTCGTCCACTCGGAGACGAGTTCATCGAGGGCCTCACGGTTGGCGAGACGCGCCTCCAGCGTGGCGAAACGCGGGTCCTGCGTCCACTCCGGCGGGTCCTGGTTGGGCGGGGTCATGCCCTGCACGAGTCCCTGCCATTCCTCCTCCGTGTGGCAGGCGATGACGCACCAGCGATCATCCCCGGCACAGGGGTAGGCGTCATGCGGGGCGGCGTATTCGCGCCGGTTGGCCGTGGGCTCCTGGTTGATGCCGTTGACGACGTAGTCCAGCAGCGGCACGCCGAGCGCGTTGGCTTGCGCCTCCACCTGCGAGACCTCGATGCGCTGGCCCTGCCCGGTCTTGAGCTTGTGGTACAGCGCTGTTTGGAGCATGTAGCCGGAGAGGCCGCCGACGAAAAAGTCGGCGTAGTAGACGCCGCAACGAAGGGAGGGAGGCGATTCCGGATGCCCCCAGAGATAGGTGACGCCGGATGCGGTCTGCGCCTGCAGCCCGAATAGGACATGGGACGCAAACGGGCCAGTGCTGCCCCAGCCGGGCATGCTCATGTAGACGATGTCCGGCTTGACGGCGCGGATGCCCTCGTAGTCCAGACCCCAGCGGGAGAGCGCGCCGGCGGCGTAGTTCTCCACGACAGCATCACTGGTTGCTGCCAGCTTGCGGACGATGTCCTGCCCCTCCTCGAAATGGAGGTCGACGGTGATGCTCATCTTGTTGCGGTTGAGTTCCGGGTGCATGGGCAGGATGCCGGTGATGCGCGACGCAGGGTCGAATAGCGATGATTCAATCTTGATGACATCCGCGCCGAAGTCTGCCAGCTGCCGCGTGCCATACGGGCCGACCCAGATGCGCGTCAGGTCCGTGATACGCACGCCCTCCATGGGCAGGCGTCCGTTGCCGGGGTTGGCCATGACGGGCACTGCGGGTGTTGATGGCGCGGCGGTATCCGCCTCAGCAAGCACTTCGTCCGTGTGCTGTCCAAGCGTCGGGGCGGGGCGGCGCAACGACCATGGCGTCTCACTCAGTCGACCGGCGGGGCCGGGGAGCTTGTAGTCGCCCAGTACCGGGTGCGTCACGTCCTGGAAGTAGTCGCGGAAGAGAAGGTGAGGATTCTGGGCGAGATCGGCGGGAGAACTGACGGGGGCGGCGGGGATGCGGAGCGCCTGCGCCTCGTCCACGGCCTCCGCGACGGTCTTGGTCAGGAAGAACTCCACCGCGATCTCGTTGATGAAGTCCTTGTTCTCCTGGCGGACGGTGAGCTCCCGGAACATCTCGTCCTGGATGATTTCGTTGCCGGTCCACTGCGCGAACGACATGAATTGGTTGGGTTGGATGGGGGAGAAGCCGATCCAGCCGTCGGAGCACTCAAAGACGCCCGTCCCGCCGCCGCCGCCCGTGCCGGGGCGCTCCGCGACGGTGCTGTTGTAGCCGAACTGCGCGACGATGAACAGGATGTTCGCGATAGCCTCCGTCATTGAAACGTCCACACGCTGGCCACGGGCCGAATGTTCCCGCGCAAAGAGCGCGTTCATGATGCCGAGGGCCGCGTGCGTGCCGCCGACGGAGTAGCCGAGGAAGGAGGGCGACATGACGGGTTGGCGATCAGGGTCGCCTTGCAGGAGCATGAGGCCGCCCATGGCCTCGGCGTGGAGATCCGTTCCCTTGTAGGAGGCGTAGGGGCCGGTCTGGCCATACGGCGTGACGGAGCACAGGATCAGGCCGGGGTTGTCGGCTCGCAGGCTCTCAAAGTCCAAGCCAATCTCATCCATGTAGCCGGGGGAGTTGGTTTCCAGGATGACATCGACGGATCGGGCAAGGCGGCGGATTGCGGCACGCCCCTCGTCCGTTGTGATGTCCGCGACGGCGCTGCGCTTGTTGCTGTGGAACGAGTGAAATACGAGACTGCGCTCAAGGCCTGCTTCGCCGGCGGCGTAGGGAGGCATGTGGCGACTTGCATCGCCATTCGGGCCCTCGATGAGGATGACGTCCGCGCCGAAATCGGCGAGAAGCTTGGAGGCGTACATGGACGGCAGCCCGCCGAGGTCAAGCACGCGCACGCCATCGAGCGCGCCGGCGCCGTTCGCATTCCCAGATGTCATCTTCGTTCCTTTCTGACTTATCGATTCCGTAACGTATCGCTGTTTTACTCTAGGTCAGCGCGCCGACGTCCTGCAGTTTCTGAACCTCTTCATCGGAGAGGCCGAGGATGTCCCGGAGGACGTAGTCATTGTGCTGGCCGAGGGTGGCGGAGGGCATTCGCGAGCCGCCCGGTGTTTCTGAGAGGCGGACTGTGACGCCCGGCTGCTCCAGGACTCCCCAATCCGGGTGGTCCAGGGTGTGGATGTAGCCGCGGTCACGCAGGTGGGGGTCCCAGAAGAGGCCCTCGCCGTCGAGGACGGCGGTGGCGGCGACGCCGGAGCGCTGGAGCAGGTGCATGATCTGTCGCGGCGTTTGCGTTCGCGTCCACTCGGACAGGTCGGCATTCAGCGCATCCTCGTTGGCCTTGCGCCCCTCCTGCGTCGCATAGTCCGCGACCAGCGCCCACGCAGGGCTGCCCATGGCCTCAACAAGCGACTCCCACTCCTGATCCGTCCTGCAGGCGATGGCGCACCATTCATCGTTGCCCTTGGCGGGATAGATTCCGTGCGGGGCGTGGACCGGGTGGCGGTTGCCGACGGGTTCGCCGGGGCGTCCGTTGAGCTTGTAGTCCATGAAGGGCATCGCCATGGTGTTGCCGACGGCCTCCACCTGCGCCATCTCCACGTACTGGCCGCGCCCCGTTTCCGCCTTGTGGTAGATGGCGGCAAGGGCGGCCAGCGCGGTGAGGCTGGCGATGAGAAAGTCGGGGTAGTCGAACTTGCAGCGGGCGTTGGGCTCCGACTCCGGGTGTCCCCACGTGTAGCTGAGGCCCGATACGGAGACGAGGCTGAATCCGAAGGCGACGTGATCACGCAGCGGCCCAATGCTGCCCCACCCGGGCATGCTGATCTGGATGATGTCCGGGTTGATTTTTTTCAACTCTTCGTAGCCGAGGCCGAAGCGGTCTATGACGCCGAGCGCAAAGTTGTCTATGACGAGGTCGGATTCGGCGGCGATGCGCTTGGCGATGTCCCGCGCCTCATCGTGATGCAGGTCCAGCGTGATGCCGTGCTTGTTTCGGTTGAGATCGGCGACGAACGGCATCGTCCCTTGACGGTTGTTGGTGTCAAAGAGGGACGACTCAACCTTGATGACCTCCGCGCCGTAGTCGGCAAGTTGACGCGTGCAGTACGGCCCCGCCCAGATGCGCGTAAAGTCCAGGACTCGCACGCCTTCTAAAGGCAGGACTGGGGATGCGCCGTTCTCCGCCGCTCCGGCAGGCGCAGGCTGGCGTTCCGGGACCTGCCCGGCATGTTCGTTCAGCAGAGGGGCGGGTTTGGGTTGGGCGATGGGTGTTTCCGACATGCGGAAAGGCGCGCCGGGAAGCGGATACTCACCGATTTCGGGGTGTTCAACAGTCGTGAAGTAGTCGCGCTCGGCGAACTGGACGTTGTCCGCAAAGTCGCCGGGGCGATTGACGGGCGCGGCGGCGAGGCGTCGACTCTGTGCCTCTTCCACGAACTCGGCCACCGTGAACTGCTCGATGAACGGGCGCACGAGGGATTCGATGAACAGCATGTTCTCGCCCTGCCGATTGATGAGCGGATACCAGAAGTCGTCCTGTAAGGCCGGCTCGCCCAACCAATCGAAGAAGACCTTTGCCTGGGGGGCGAGCAGGACGGCGAGGCTCACCCATCCGTCCTTGCACCGGTAGATGTTGTACGGGGCGAGGTTGCCGGTTGCGCCGATGCGTTCGCCGATTTCCGACGTGGCCGAGTAGCGGATGACCTGGTAGAAGATGTTGGCCAGCACCTCCTGCATGGAGACTTCCACATGCTGGCCTTTATTCGTCTTGCGGCGCGCCATGAGGGCGTAGAACACCCCGTGCGCGGCGTGGATGTTAGCCATGATGTAGGCCTGATCAAGCGGGGCGGAGGCGGGCGGCTGCTCATCGTCGCCCTGTATTGTGGTCAGCCCGCTCATGGCAATGGCATGAAGGTCAGAAGCCAGGTAGCTGCCATACGGGCCGGACTCGCCGAACGGCGTGACGGAGACGGTGATCAGGCACGGATTTTCTGCTCTCAGAACGTCATCAGACAGCCCGATGGCGGCGAGGTAGCCGGGCTCGAAACTCTCAAGCACGACGTCAGTGGACCGCGCCATCTCAAGCAGTTGTTGGCGGCCGCTGTCCGTTTCAATGTCGATGACGACGCTCGACTTGTTGGAGTTGTAGGCGAGCCAACGGAGGCTGCGGTCCAAACCCGGCTCATCACCGGCGAACGGCGGCAGGAACCGGACGGGGTCGCCGCCCGGCGGCTCGATCTTGATGACCTCCGCGCCCATATCTGCCAGCAGGCGGCCCGCATATTGCCCGGCCAGCCCCGACAGGTCAAGCACGCGGATTCCCGCCAAAACGGACGGGGACATTCCATTGTCTGTCGTTGTCATTGTCTCCCCTGTGTCGTCCCCATTGGATCAGTGGCAAGTGGACAGCGGCGCGGCGGCAAGTGCGACGCGCCGGATATTCGCAAGCGTAGCAGGATGGGACGCGCCGTCAAGCATATTCGGTGATTGGCTGAGCGAGGATCCAGAGGCTGACCATCGTATAGCCGACCATCAGGATCAGCATGGCGCGCTGGCTTCTCAAGGCAACGTCATGCGCACCGAAGTGCCGCAGCGCGGTGACATGGGCGAGAAAGACGGCGATGACGTGGCCGATGACGATGGCGGCAATTGCCAGTATCCAGACGAACTGCGCGTTGACGATGCCGATGTTGACCTCGTAATCGGACGTGCCGAACAGATCCCAGCCGAATCCGAACGGATCGGAGGCGTGGGGGATGACCACCTGCCCCTGGATGAGCAGATAGGAGATGAAATGGGCGAGGTGATAGGCGAAGGCGATGGGCACCAGCGAGAGGGCAAAGACGCGGGCGGCGGCCATGGTGTCCCGCGTTTCCGGCTCTTCGCCTGAGCGGGCCATGACGGCGCAGAAGAGGAGGTAAGCGGCGACGAATATCCCGGCGAATGCTACTAGGCCTGCGGTGTTTACCAAAGTGACGGCGGTGGACGTCCAACCGGGAGCATTGACGAACGCCCAATGGACGAGTCGCGCCCAGGGCGGGGTGTCCTGCAGGCCGTCAAACGTGACAGTGGAGAGGAGCACGACGACGAGAATCATGTAGGAGGTTGTGGTGCCTGCAACGTTGAGGAGCCCCGCGCCGGGCGGTCTCAAGCCGAGCTCTCGACGTTCGGGCGGGGCGGAACGGAAGGACTCGACATCATCGATTGATTCTGTCTCGCCGCTTTCGGACACGACGCGCAGTTCCGTTGGCGCGAATCGAGAGAGGATGCCAAAGATGAGAGAGAAGACATCCGCGTTGCGCATCCACGCGTCCGCTCCAAAGATGGCCATGCCCCACCACGTGATCATGCAGTAGCCGATGATGGCGATGGCGAGCGACAGCGGTTCTGCAGAACCCTCGTAGGCGATTTCAAACCACGCGAACAGTGCGAAGACGATGATGGCGGGCCACGCGGCCCATCGCGGCGGGTAGGCGGAGTCGTCTTGACCGAAGCTCAGGCCGCCGGGGATGACGCGCTGCGCAAGAGCGTCCATCCATTCGTAGATCGTGCGGACGGGGTTGATGAGGCCCCAGACGTTGCCGATGAGGGCCGAGGCGAATGCAATGCCAACCCACCAGTAGACCCATACCAGGACAGGGGCGATGTTGACCGTGGAACGGTTGACACCCAATGCGCCGGTCAGGAGAACGAGCAGAAGCAGGAGAACGCTGAGAAAACGCAGTGTCTGAATGACAGGCGCGCTTGCGAGTACTCGAACAGGCCAAAGCTTGAGCAGGTTGAAACGGGGGTAGTCGGTTGCGCTTGGGGTTCGACGCACGAAGACGGCGACGATCACAAATGACAGGGCCACGGCCAGCCCCGCGCCCGTTACATATAGCGACAGGGGCAGGGGCAGATCATATTTCTCGCCAAAGCCGTGAGCGGATGCGACTCCGGGGATGAGCCAAGTGAGAACCACCAGCGCGGTTGCAAGCGGGATGATAGTTACAGCGAGCCTCTTCATTGCGGCCCGCTTATTTTACGGCCTGACTTCGAGAGTGGCGATTACACGTTCATGGACGTCCGCGGCGTGGATGGCGATATCGTACCGGCCCGTCGCATCTGCCAGGAAACTCATCGGCGCCGCCACACCGGACTCCAACTGCGTCTCGATGTTGTACCCGTGCAGATGAACCAGCAGCGGCATATCGCTGGTCCAATTGAGCGTGATCGTATCCCCCTGATTGACCGTCAACGTTGATTCGTCGCCGGCTAGTTCACCGCCGACAAGATTCATTGCAAAGGCAACGTCCTGTGGCTCACGATCCTCGCCGCAGCCTGCGGCTGAGATGGCTATGAGCAGGATGATTGCTGCAATAGCGAATGTCCGCAGAAAAACTGTTGGTTGCAAGAAAGTTCCCTCGAACAGTAGGCGGCGTTGGTGTTTGAACTGAGTAGCGTTCCTACTTGTGAACGTTCAGCGTGTGGGCGTGGTTAGAGGTCTTTGAGGATGTCTTCTGAGAGGGGGCGGGTGTGGTCGCTTGTGGGGAACGTGCGGTCGCGGACTTCCTGAGCGTATTCGCTGACGGCGGCGCGGATGGTGCCGCTCAGTTCGGCGTATTGCTTGACGTGCCGCCCGACGTGGTCTGAGACGATGCCAAGCATGTCGCTCACGACCTGCACCTGCGCATCGCAATGCGGGCCGGAGCCGATGCCAATGGTGGGGATGTTGAGGCGCTCGGTGATGATCTGGGAGAGCTGTTCAGGCACAAGTTCCAGCACGATGGAGTACGCGCCTGCGGCCTGCACGGCCTCAGCGTCGCGGATCATCTTGCGGGCGTCTTCAACGCTCCGGCGTCCCTGGAAACGTCGTCCAATCTGGAACTCGGATTGGGGCGTGAATCCGATGTGGCCCATGACGGGGATGCCGCGGTCGACGAGCGCCCTGATTGTTTCCGCCATGACCTCGCCGCCCTCGAGTTTGACGCTCTGCGCGCCGGCTTCCTGAAGGAATCGCGCGGCGTTGCGCAGGGCATCCTCCGGGCTGGTCTGGTACGACATGAACGGCATGTCGGCGATGACGAGAGCACTTTTTGTTCCGCGTGCCACGGCTGCAGTGTGGTGGATCATGTCATCCATCGTGACGGACACGGTGGAGTCATAGCCGAGCACGACGTTGCCGAGGCTGTCACCGACAAGAATGGCGGGGACGCCGGACTCGTCGATGGCGCGGGCGGTGTAGTAGTCGTAGGCGGTCAGAACCGGAAAGCGCTCGCCCCGGTCCTTGAATTCCTGGATCGTCTTGATGGTTGTGCGCACGGACGCCATTCCCTTGCCGCCGAGACGGCGGGTCGCGCTCTAGTAGTAGCTGCGGGCCTCGATGCGGTTGGTGCGCTGGACGATGCGGTTGCGGGCATCGACGCGCACGATGCGCGGGCTGACGCGGCAGGCATCTTCCTCTGACATGTGCATGAAATGAAGAACGATAATCAGGTCGCGCTCACGCACAAGCAAACCGGCCGCGCCGTTCACGCAGACCTGGCCGGAGCCACGCTCACCTTCGATGGCGTACGTTTCGAGCCGCGCGCCGTTCGTGATGTCGAGCACCTGCACAAGCTCATAGGGCAGGATGCCGGCGGCCTCGAGCAGATCGGGGTCGATCGTTATCGAGCCCTCGTAGTCGACGTTTGCCTCGGTCACGGTGGCGCGGTGAATCTTCCCGGCCAGCATTGTGCGCATCATCGGTTCGTTTATCCTGTCGTTTCTGATGGCTCGCCCACCAGGGCGAGAATCTCCGCTCCCCTCGTCCCATCGAGCCGTTGGGCGTCAACGGCAAACTTTGCCGTCGCCTGCGCGAGCGCCGCGTATAAGGGTACTACGCTCGGCAAGGTTGCCTGCAACTGCTCAAGGTGCGCCTGCACGGTCCCGAGGTCTCCCCGGACTATCGGACCTGTCAACGCGGCAGCCGCCCCATCGCGTTCGATATTCCCCACCGTTCCGCGAATAAGCGGCAGCAACGCCTGCAAGGCTTGCGACTGATTGTACCCGAATTGCGCCCAAATGCTAGCGGCTTCAGCGATAATCGCGACCAAATAGTTGGACGCGAGTACGCCTGAGATGTGGTAGAGGGCACGCGATTTCTCATTGACGTCAATGGCGTGGCCGTGGAGGGCATGGGCCATGTCGCGCAGTTGATGATGCAGGGCGGGACTCGGGCTTTCGATGGCGAACGTCACGTTTTCGAGTGTTGCGGGTCTCTTCGCGTTACGAGGAAAGGTGTACAGGGGATGGAATCCGCCGATCACTGCGCCATATTCGCCGGCGCACTCCAGCACACTCACGGGCGTTCCGCCGGAACAGTGGACGGCCGCCATGCCGCTGCGCCACGGGACGCTTTCCGCGACGGAACCAATTACGTCATCCGGCACGGTGAGGAACACGATATCCGCGACATCCACCAGAAGCCCGGCGTGGCGGGTGTGGATGGCCCCGCCGACGTGGGCGGCAAGAGTTTTGGCCCGCTCCGCGTCCCGGCTCGTGATGGCGGTGATGTTGTAGCCCGCGTCCGAGAGACCCACGGCGAGCGCGGTGCCAACGGCTCCCGCGCCGAGAATGCCCACCCTGTCTCCGCGGAGTGTCGTCATTGCCTCAGATGTCCATTCATGCCTGAGATATGCTCTGCGGCGGACGGGATACCGGCGATTCCCGTGGCGGATCGAATCGCATCGACGATAGCGCGCTCGACCACTTCCGCCGCCGCCGCGCCGATTGGCGTGAGTCCGAACGTGTCTACAACAGGCGTGTCCGGCAGGGCAGTGGAGACAAAGAAGAGCGTGTCGCCGTCACCCATACCGTACGACGGCACGATGGCGCGGGCGATGCCGCTGTGGGCCATCATGGCAAGCCGGTTGGCTTGCGCGACCGTGAGGGGCGCGTCCGTCGCAACGACGCCGATGGTCGTATTGGTCGGCTGCTGCCCAAACCGGTTGCCCGGCCCGCGTCTATTCCCGCTGCGCAGGATCTCACGCGTGCTGAGGAAGGGGGGGCCGTCCGCGTTATCGTTGCGCGGCCCGACGATGAGCGCACCGGTTTCGGGATCTACGATGTCGCCAAAGGCGTTGACGACCATGACCGCGCCTATCCTATGCCCGCTCGCCAACTCCATGGCCGCGGTACCGACGCCTCCCTTGAGGGCGTGATCCTGCCCGAGGGCCTTGGCGACGGTCGCGCCGGTTCCCGCACCGATGCTGCCAGACTCTGCGGGCGCGTCCGAGGCCTCGCGCGCGCCGTCAAGGCCGAAATCGCGTGTCACGCGTCGATCCGTGTTTCCGATTCCGAGGTCATAGATCACCGCGCCGGGGACGATGGGCACCACGCCGGCCGGCGTTTGGAAACCGATGCCCTCCACCTCAAGGTGGCGCATGATGCCCTCCGCGACGTTCATGCCAAAGGCGCTGCCGCCGGTCAGAAAGATCGAATGGACGCGCTCAACGAGAGTGCCGGGGCGGAGGAGATCGGTCTCACGCGTGCCGGGGGCCGCGCCGCGGACCTCGACGCCGCCAATCGCGCCGTAGTCGGGAAAGAGGAGGACGGTCGTTCCTGTCACGGCATCCGTGTCCGTGATGTGCGCGAGACGGACGCCCGGAACGGACGTGATAGTGCGGTTCTCGTTCATGAGCCGCGCGGGGCGTCCCAAAAGCGCAATCGCGTCATGCGTGCTGCCCCTCCTCCCGTTCAGGCGGCGCGCCGCGTAAAAGAGAATGATACAGCGATGAGCCGTGTTGCGGGGCTAATTCAGCCACAGTTATGCTGAATGTGTAATGCGTTCCCGTCTTGCCGCCCCACGACTGCTCCTGGTTGCCATATCTGCGCTGGCGCTTAGCCTTGCGCTTGTGGGCATCGGGTGCGAGGTGCGAGAAGATACGCCGTCGCCGGCGCCTATTCCAACGTTCACGCCCATTCCCACAGCAACATCAATTCCTGCTTCAACCGATTCATCCATGTCGTCGGATTGTCCGACTGCCGTGGCCGCGACACCCGTAGAGAGAGAGGAGACCCTTGACGTGACTGAGAAGCTGAATCGCTGGTCCGCGCCGCCTGAGATGCAGATCGATCCGTCGAAGTGCTATTCGGCGACCTTTGAGACGGACGTCGGCAGCTTCGTTATCGAACTGACGGCGGACAAGACACCCATCACCGTCAATAATTTCGTCTTCCTGGCGCGGGAGGGGTACTACGACAACACGACATTCCATCGTGTGATACCGGACTTCATGGCGCAGGGGGGCGACCCCTCCGGCACGGGGACGGGCGGCCCGGGCTACACCATCCAAGACGAGTTCGATTCGACCCTTCGCCATGACGGGCCCGGCATCCTGTCCATGGCCAACATTGGACGTCCCAACACGGGCGGCGGGCAGTTCTTCATCACGTTCGGACCGACGCCGTGGCTGGATGACGCGCATGCAGTGTTTGGCCGCGTGACCGAAGGCATGGACGTGGTGCGGTCGATACGGATCAGAGACCCGCAGTCGGATCCAAACCCGGGCACAGCCCTCATCAGCGTGACGATAACTGAAACAGAGGCAAGTTAGGCATTGTCGCGCGGGCGCATACGCGTCATAATGGCGCATCAAACAGGTTAATCACGTCTCTGGTGACTGACGACGACTCGGGTTGAGTCACGGGAGGGGAGGACGCGATGGACTTTCGACTTAATGCCGACGACCAGGCTCTGCAGGACGAGGCGCGCGCATTCACGCGAACCGAGTGGAGCGAGAAGGTCGCCGACCCGCGCGGGTGGGATGACATGGGCCTGCTATCTCCGTATCACGCGGATGATGAGGCGTTGCAGGCGCAGCGAGATTTCTCAAAGAAGCTGGTGGACAAGGGCTGGTGGACGATGCACTGGCCGGAGGAGTACGGCGGCCGCGCCGCCGCCATCACTACGCAGCTCGCCTACCGCGAGGGCATGGCCTATGAGGGCGCGCCGGCGTCGTTCGGCGGAGGCCTCGTCGCGCCTGTGCTGATGATCCATGGCACGGAATGGCAGAAGGAAGAGTTTTTGCCGAAGATGGCCAACGCGGACATCGACTTCGCGCAGGGATTCTCCGAGCCGAACGCCGGCTCCGACCTTGCAAGCCTCCAAACCCGAGCCGTCCGCGACGGCGACGATTACGTGATCAACGGCCAGAAGATCTGGACGTCCGGCGCGCACTACGGCGAGTGGTACCACGTGCTGGTTCGCACGGACCCGGATGCGCCCAAGCATCGCGGCATCAGCTACGTCCTGATGCAACTGCGCGATGAAGGCGAGGTGGTTCCAGGCGTCACGCTGCGGCCGCTGTTCGACATGACGGGCACGCGCCGCTGGAGCGAGGTGTTCTTCGACAACGTGCGGGTTCCGGTTCGGAACCTCATCGGCGAGGAGAACCGGGGCTGGTACGCGGCCATGACGACGCTCTCCTTTGAGCGCTCCGGCATCGAGACCGCGGCCAAGTACCTCGGGGAGCTTGACCGCTTCCTCTCCGTGGTGCGGGACACCCGCTTCAACGGTGAGGCGGTGTTGAACGACCCGCTTATCCGCCACAAGGTGGCCGATCTCAAGATCGAGCTGGAGACGCGCCGGATGCTGTCGTACCGCGTCGCGTTTATGCAGTCGCGCGGCGAGTTGCCCGTGAAGGAAGGCTCCATGGGCAAGGCTTGGGGCGACAATCTTGGCAAGAAGTGGCCGCAGTTGATGGCAAGCATCCTGCAGGAGTACGGTCGGCTTGGCCTTGGCGAGTCGCGCGCTCCGATGGGCGGCTACCCTGGTTTCCGCTACGGCGCGATGCACGGGAGCGGCCTTGGCGGCGGCACAACGGAGATCCAGCGCAACCTCATCGCGCAGAGGGGTTTGGGACTGCCGCGGTAGCGCACCGACTAACGCAAAGAATCCGTAAGTAGGGGCGGCTCACGAGCCGCCCCTACGGCTTTTCAGGGTAATTCAATATGTAGGAGTACCGATGAGTCTGACCTTCAAGCGTGTCTCATACGAAGACCTTAAGACCAAAGAACGGGAAATCTATAATTTCCAGAAGGCGGCGGCTGCGCTCGCCGACTATGGCTTCAATTGCATCAAGTTGCAAGATGATTGGGAGGGTGCCGATTTCTTGGCCTACCACAAGGACGGAAAAACGCTCAGGGTTCAGTTGAAGGGTAGCGGGCTGACTATCGCACAGAAGTATTTGAAGCAGCAGGACCTGTATCTCTGTTTTGGGAGCGATGCAGCTCGGTACCTCATTCTCCATAATGAGCTTGTCGAGATTATCAAGCGAGTGAAGCCAGCGGCATTACAGACACCGTCATGGCTCGAGAAACCGCAAGAATATTATTGGAGACGGCCACCTGACGATTTGGCAAAGGCGATTGAGCGGTTCAAACTTGGCTCAGAGGCGTGGCCTTCGTCTCAATCTTCCGGTTAGAGACGGAAACGGCGTGTATCTAGTTTGTCGTACCGACAGCCCATGTGATGACGGCGGCGCGGCGGGGGGCGATGCCGGAGACGGTGTAGCCGTGAGGGGTGTCCTCAAGTAGTTCATCCAGAGCGGCGAGGAGGCGTGAGTTCTCGGGCGTGTTTTCTTCCACGTCAAATCGACGGCGAAGCTGGTTGGTGATCTCGTCGCGGTCGCGGCCCATGGCGGGAGTTTCCGGCGGGAGCATCGTGATGTCGGGGTAAATATCCATCGCCCAAAGGAGTTCGAGCAGTTCAGGTACGCCGGGCATCGGGGTCGGCACCGCGCCGTACACCCGCTCGTAGAACGGGACTTCAAGGGCGCTGGGAGCTTCCATCATCTCGATAACGGCAATGCGGCCTGTGGCCCGCCCCTGCATCTTCGTGATGAACGCCGCGCCCTCCGGCACGTGGTGCAGGACGAGTGAGCAGAGCACCAGATCAGCGGCCTCAACGTCTGCGTCTTCCCACCGTTCGCTCACGGCAGTGATGTTGGACAGCCCTGCCTCAGCGGCGCGCTCCTGCAACATTCCGACGGCCTCATCCGACGGTTCGATGACCGTAACGTGCCTGGCGCGGGTGGCGATCGGCAGCGCGAATCGTCCTGCGCCACCGCCAACGTCCAGGACGGTTGTGTCGGAATCAATCAGACCAAAGAGGGCGTTGACGGCGGGGTCATCCGTCCGGTGAATGTCTCGTGGGCGGTTGGTGTATGAGAAACCGCCATGGCCTCCGTGAACGTGGCCGCCGCCGTGCTCGTGTCCATCATCGTGTTCGTCGTCGTGATGATGTTCATGGCCCGGGCCGTGACCCGAGCGGATGGCGGCCGCCTCGCGGTCGTGGGCGATGATTCTCGCGCGCCATGCGTCGATTGCAGATTGGATTGTCATTACGCCGTCCTTCACACCGGTGTGGTCGCTGAAGAAATTGTAGGGTTCTAATGCCTACATGTGGCTAGCGTTTTGAGTCTCAATTGGCCTGCGAATCGGCTACACTGAGGCGTCGGATGCCCGAATGACAGGGAAGGGGAGGCGTCATGGACTTCCAGCAGTCGGTTGAGGACCTCGCGTTTCGTGATGAGATTCGCGATTTCGTTGCAGAGAACTGGGATGATACCCGCTACCACATGAACGACGTGTCCAACGCGTCGTGGCACCTGGATGACCCGGAGGCGCTTGACGCGGCCCACCAGTTTGCCAAGAAGCTCGTCGACAAAGGCTGGTACACGATGCACTGGCCCACGGAGCACGGTGGACAGGATGCCGGGTTCACGCGGATGCTGACCTACCGCGAGGAGATGGCGTACCGGGGCGCGCCGGCGAGCGGGGCCTTCGGCGGGGATGCCGTCATCCTGCATGGGACACCGTGGCAGAAGGATGAATGGCTGCCGAAGATCGCGACGGCGGATATGCCGATTGCGCTCGGACTCTCGGAGCCCGGCAACGGCTCCGATTTGGCAGGCGTGACGACGCGGGCCGTGCGCGACGGCGATGACTATGTGATCAACGGCCAGAAGATGTGGACATCCACGGCGCACCATTCGACGTGGATACGGATGCTGGTGCGCACGGACACGGACGCGCCCAAGCACCGAGGGCTCTCGATTTTCTTCGTGCCCCTGGATTCCCCCGGCATCACCATCCGCCCCATCCATGACATGGCAGGTCGGCGTCGCTGGAGCGAGGAGTTCTTTGAGGACGTGCGGGTGCCGTCGCAGTACATGCTCGGCGAGGAGAATCGCGGGTGGTACGTGATGGCGGCGTCGCTGACGGCGGAGCGCGTGGAGGTCGGTTCGCCCGCTTCCCTGCTGCGTGAATGGGAGCGATTCGTGGACTTTGCGCGGACGTACCGCGTCGACGGCGGCACGCCGCTCGACGACCCGATCAACCGCGCGCTGCTGGCGGACCTGCGGGTCAAGCTCGGCATGTTCCGGGCCATCTGCTGGAAAGGCGCGTGGGACAGCCGGCAGGGTGAGGACGTGTCACGGATCGCGTCGATTTCGCGCGTGCTGTCGGGCGAGCTGGTGCAGGAACTGTGGCGCGGTTTCACGCGGATCATCGGCGACGCGTCGCAGGTGATGCCGTACGGTGCGGACTGGGCGCCGATGGACGGGTTCATCGGAGTGAACGCGCTGATGAGCACGGGCCGCACGTTCGGCCACGGCACGAAGGAGATTCAACGGAACATCGTGGCGACGCGGGGGCTGGGGCTGCCGCGGTAGGGGGGATAGGGACGCCACGGCTAGATGAGCGGTTAATCACCATCACTGAATCGGCTTTCACGAAAATGTCCTAGGTTCGCTACAGCTGCACCACCCCATTGGTATGGTTGAAGGAAGTATGAATCAGATGGGTATTATGAACCAAAGAACTCTTGACCTACACAAGATGGACGCATCTGTTGCCCTCCAAGAATTCGTTCATTCTTACAACAGAATCTCCGATGAAAACCAGAATCCGCGTGCAGCCTTGATCACAGACCTAGAGATAAATCACGGACACAACTATGGCACCACAATAAGGGACATGATTAGGCGATATTGCGATAAGCAAGGAGTCAAATACACCCGAGGAGAAGATCGGCCAGAACGAAACAAAGGGACTACCATTGTTTCACTTCGCGAGGTTGAGTGGCTAAGGCCTCCCGGTCCACATGACCATATCTTGTACAAGGAAGAGGAAAACTCGAATCCGCCACTGGTCACGACTAGCCTCCAAGGAGTAAGGGGTCTGGCAGGGCCGAATGAGATTGTCTCGGTGAAGAAAAAATCTCCACCCGTGTCTACGCGGAAGACGCCTCTGTCCTTGAAGGAAGAACTGACTGAATTCTGCCGAGTGCCGAGAAAGAAGAAAGATATTCTAGGGTTCAAAAAGGGAGTCAGATGGTCTGAGCTTAAGGGAATCTTGGATGAACTTGTTCTGGAAGGGACTCTGCAACAAGGAAAAGCCAAGAACGGCACTATGACCTATGGATCAGCAGGCCAATCGTGAGGTATGGCAACCCATTCTCGACACAATACTGATTATTGGCTGGGAGACGCTGCCTACTGAGATTCTGTAGGTGGAGGGTCTGTACGGAGATGACCGAGATGGAGGTAGTGGTTGGCGCTCAGGAAATATCTCGATCAGGTGTGCTACGCGCAGTATTAACATTGTATAATTTGCAACATGTCGCGTTCAAAGCAGACCGTCGAATACCTCGCTAAGCAGGCCAACACTGACCCAGACGAAGCTTTGCTTCGCCTATGGGATGGTGGGATCGAATACGTTAAGAGTTCTGGTACCAAGATACGAAGAGGGGATGTTGATCAGGCTCGCAGAATACTTGGCTTATTGGGCAGAGATGAACTCCCTCTGCCGGAAGCATGGCAGAAACTACTCGGCATGACCAAGGATGAGTTTGAAGAACTCGATGATTCCGAAGGACTCGAATATACAAACTCCGGCAGACTCAAGGGCAAGTCAATAAGAAAGCTTGAGGCGTATGCAAGAGATAGAGGGCAAATTGCGCCTGGCCCGGTCACGCTGGAGGTCAATTCCAATGGTAGGACAAATCCTGATAGTGACGCACTACACGGGAATGTCGAGGTGTCCCCGCTTGTTTGGAAGACGATTGGACGGGAGCGCCCTATCAGACACCTTGCGTATGAGGATGTTATAGCCATTCATGAAGAAGTTGTGGACTATTTTCGGGGCCATCATGACCCCATCGAGCCAGCCGGTGTAAGGGACGAAAACCTTCTAGCATCTGCCATAGAACGGCCAAGAACTTCGCTTGGTGACGAACTTAAGTACCCGACGATAGAGATGGCCGCTGCTGGTCTGTTACATTCACTCATTCATGATCATCCTTTCCATAATGGAAACAAACGTACCGCTCTCGTGTCCATGCTTGCTTTCTTAGATACGAATCGATTTGCGTTTACTGGCAATGAGGATGAGACCTTCAGGCAGATTCTCAAGGTTGCAGAACATGCTGTTGTACCCAAAGGGGCAGACAAACTGTCGGATAGAGAGGCGCTTGAGGTCGCGCGATGGCTTAGTAGGAACACCAGGCAGATTGAACTGGGGGATAGACCTGTTCCGTTTCGAAAACTGCGGCGGCTCTTAGTCCGTTATGACTGCGAGTTTACTACTGCAAGCAATAGCCAGATGACAATTCTTAGGTCTATCAGAAGGAAGGGGTTCTTCGGAAGGGTGAACACTCAGAATCTGAGCTGTCAGATCTCCTATGGCGGAGAGGGTCGGGAAGTTGGTAGAGGAGTTATGGCCACAATTCGACGTGACCTGCAGATCGACGAGAATCACGGAATTGACTCAGCCGCCTTTTATGACAACGCCCCCGCAGTCGCTGGAGAATTCATCATCCTGTTTAGTAAGACCTTGAGGCGCCTTTCTAGAATGTAGCTCACCTGGTTACCACTTTCTACATGTTAGTCGAGTATCGTTAGAGGCAAGTGTACTAACCCCCTCACTCCACCTGCGCAATCGCTTGACCAAGGGTGGCTGTAGGGCCTCCTGACTCGCGCTGGCACTACTCGCAGCAGTGGGTCAATGTGAGAACAGTCCGCTGAAAGAGATATAAAGGGGAGACCATGTGTCGCGCCGCATCACCTCAAACTCTTTGGCAGCCGGGTGATTACATCACGGGGCGGAATATCTGGCATGGGCGGGTGTTTACGGCGTGGGCGTTTGTTGTCGTTGAGGATCGTGGGGATGTGATTGCGGCCTGCACGCCGCCGGGGACGGTCTGGAAGCGCCCCGTTGATTTAGAGGGCAACGATGTTCGGCTGCCCCACGGTGACTGGCAACTGCGCGACGATGTCTGGTATGGCGACGGCATGGTGCGTGTGTTCCTCAAAGACACGGCCCATTCAGTGCTCGTCTTCCTGGGAGACGGCGATGTTCGGTGGTGGTATGTGAACCTAGAGGCGCCGTTTCGGCGGACCCCGATTGGCCTCGACACCACTGACCTGCATCTAGATGTGGTCTTTCCGCCGGATCTCAGCGAGCCCCAGTGGAAAGATGAGGATGAGGTCGAAGAAGCGGTCGCATATGGCAGCATGAGTCGCGAGGATGCCGAGGCGGCGCGCGTGGAGGCTGAGCGGGCAATCAAATGGATACAGGGCGGGGATCATCCTGCTATCGATGATCGCTGGCGCACCTGGACGCCACCGACAGAATGGGGAATCCCAACACTCGCTACCGGGTGGGAGACGCTGCCTACCGAAATCAAGTAGGTGACCTACCGACTGCTCTAGATTCCTCGCTGTGCTCGGAATGACGCATGGAACGCTGTCACTTAGCAGGGTCTTTGCGCACGAAGCCCCGCACGACCAGATAGACCAGCCCGAGGCAGAGGATGGCAACGAAGACGAGTGGAATCTGCCAGTCGCCCTTGATTTCTCCACTGGCGATCAAGACTGATACCGCGCCGCCGTAACCCACCGCCAATGCCATCAAACCGACGCCCACCCACGTGACAATTGCGGGCGGCCTCTCTGTCACGGTAAAGGCGAGGAAAATAACGGATGCCGCGGGTACGACAATACTGAGAAATATGCGGTCGAACAGGGTGCCGCCATCCGCGAAGGAGGCGCCGAACAGGCCCAGTGCGGCAATCCCAAGCTGAACGATCGCGAGCGCGATGATCACTATGCGGAGTATTTTCATGCTGTTGTCAGGAGATCTGTTTTGGCTGGGGAACGTGGATTCGAACCACGACTAACAGATCCAGAGTCTGTCGTCCTACCGTTAGACGATTCCCCAGCAGAGGCATCGCGCTATCCATAGTACCCCCAATCGCAAGGTCAAGGGGGCGCGATTTCGCTAGAATGGACGCCTATAGGCAACCATGATGGCACACTGGGTTACCGGCATTCTCATAGGCGTACACTATTCGCATGACAACGACTGAATCTGACGACAGGCTTTCACAGCTTGAGACCGTTTCTATCAGCGTCTCCGGCATGACGTGCGCCGCGTGCGTGATGCACGTGGAGCATGCGCTGACGGACGTCGCCGGTGTTGAGGAGGCTCGCGTGAACTTGGCGAGCGAGCGGGCCGTCGTCGAGGTCCCCGAGGGGCTTTCGTTTGACGTGCTCGCCTCTGCCGTCAAGGACGCGGGCTACGGCGCGCGAACGGAGACTCAGCGGCTGTTCATCGAACCGGACGCGGGCGGCGATGATTCGCGGGAGAGGGCCGTTTCTGCGCTTATGAACCTGCGCGGTGTCCGGTGGGTAACGCCGGATGAGGACGACTCCACCGCTCTGACCATCGAGCACTACAGCGCCGCCGTCGACGCCAGCGATCTGCGCGGGGCAGTGGTTGGCGTGGGGCTGCGTGTTGCTGCGATCGAGGAGAAAGAGGACGCGCGCGTTGCCGCCAAGGAGGAAGAGGAACGGGCGCTCCGAATACGATTCCTGATTGCCCTCGGCAGCGGCGCGTTCGTCATGGTGTTGGGAATGTCCGGCGTTCTCGAAATGCGTATCGCGCACTTCGTCATGTTCGCCGTTGCAACGCCGATCCAGTTCTGGGCTGGGTCGCTCTTCTACGCCAGCGCGTGGTCGGCTCTCAAGCAGCGCACGTCCAACATGAACACGCTCATCTCGCTTGGCACGACAGCGGCGTATCTGTACAGCGTGGCGGCGACATTCGTGCCCTCATTCTTTGAGTTGGCGGGCGGCGAGGCGGCGGTCTATTACGACACGGCGATTATCATCATTGCGCTCATCCTGATGGGACGGTGGATGGAGGCGCGCGCGCGGGGCAGGGCGTCTGACGCGATTGCCTCGCTCCTTGGCCTGCAGCCGAAATCGGCGCGCGTCATGCGTGACGGCGCAGAGGTCATGCTGCCTGTGGAGAGCGTGCTGCCCGATGACATCGTTGCCGTGCGCCCCGGGGAGCGGCTGCCGGTGGACGGCATCGTCACCGAGGGCGCGTCCACAATCGACGAGTCGATGCTGACGGGAGAGAGCATCCCCGTCGATAAGCGCGAGGGCGACGAGGTCTACGGCGCGACGGTTAACGGGACGGGCGCGTTCCGCCTGCGGGCGACACGGATTGGCAAGGATACCGCGCTCTTGCAGATTGTCCGCCTCGTGGAAGAGGCGCAGGGTTCCAAGGCGCCGGTGCAGCGGCTCGCGGACCTGATCTCGTCGTATTTTGTTCCGACAGTTGTCGCCGTCTCCATCATCACGTTCATCTTCTGGATTATCTTGGGGCCCGATCCGGCCTTCACGCTCGCCACGCTGAACATGGTGGCGGTGCTGATCATCGCCTGCCCGTGCGCGCTGGGGCTCGCCACGCCGACGGCCATCATGGTCGGCACGGGCAAGGGGGCGGAGAACGGGGTTCTCATCCGCAACGCGCAGGCGCTTGAGCTTGCCAGCAAGATTCGCACCGTCGCGCTGGACAAGACGGGAACGATCACGCAGGGCCGCCCTGCGGTAACGGATATTTTTGTAGTTCACACTGCCGCTGAGGACGAAGTCCTAGCTATTGCCGCGGCGGTTGAGGCCCATTCAGAGCATCCTCTGGCGGAAGCCGTGCTGTCCCGGGCGGGCAGGACGGCAGGGCAGGACATGACGGTCACTGACTTCGAGGCGTTGCCCGGCGCGGGCGTCACGGCAAGCGTCGATGGGCGCGCCGCCATCGTTGGCAGCGCGCGCCTGCTCACCGAGCGTGGCGCATCGATACCGGACAACCTGCGAGAGAACGCGGACACGCTGGCTGAGCAGGGCAAGACGCTCATGTTCGTTGCTGTGGACGGCGAGTGTGTCGGCGTGTTAGCAATCCAGGATCCGGTAAAGCCGTCGGCGACACGCGCCGTTGAGAGGCTCCATGCGCTCGGCGTCGGCACGGTGATGCTGACGGGGGACAACCGGGCGACGGCTCAGGCCATCGCGCGGCAGGTCGGCATTGCGGAGGCGCGCGCGGAGGTGCTGCCCGCTCAGAAGGCGGAGGCCGTGTCCGCGCTGCAAACCGGAGAGGGCCGCGTTGCGATGGTAGGCGACGGCATCAATGATGCGCCTGCTTTGGCACAGGCGGACGTTGGCATCGCCATCGGAACGGGCGCGGACGTGGCGATGGAGGCCTCCGACGTGACACTGGTGAGCGGCGATCCGAACGGCATCGCGACGGCAATCCAACTCTCCCGCCGCACCGTGCGCACTATCTGGCAGAACCTGTTCTGGGCATTCGGGTACAACACGTTACTCATACCGATTGCGGCGGGCGTGTTGTATCCGCTATTCAGCGATGGCGTGCCTACCGGTCTTCAGTTCGCACTGGGCGAGCACGGGTTCCTGAACCCGATGATGGCGGCGGCCGCGATGGCCATGTCGAGCGTAAGCGTCGTGCTGAACTCGCTGCGGTTGAAGGGGTTTAGGGCGGGGTAAAGCGTGAATCCGGCAGCTTGCCGCCGTTGATGTGGAAGTCGATAGCAAGTAGTTCTAAGTTCGAGGCACCCAAATGGCGTGCTAGTCGCTTGTATTTTCTAGCACGCTGACCATAACCGAGTTTGCCAGCAGAGGTTGCTGCGAGGATCGCAAGAAGCCGGTTATCAGACTCGTAACCCATCCCTTTCTCGAAGGCCTCAAGCGCTTCAGTGTTCTTATCTAAGCCGTCGTAGCAGAAACCGACCGCAGTCCAATATTCCGCCTCCTGTTGATCCCGCTTTTGGTCGACCGCCAAGAGATGTTCAAGAGCCTCCTGATGTTGGCCGTTCTCGATCAAGATGAAACCGATAGTGGTCCACGGCATGAGCCATTCCGGCGCCAGTCTCGTTGCCAGCCACAATTCATCCAATCCCTTCCGCATCAGTTCTTCATCGCCAGTCCTTGCGCCTATGCCACCCAAGTGAGATCCCAGAGTAAAGTGATATGTCGGGTCTTTTGGGTCGAGTTGTGCTGCCGTTTCGAGCATTGCCAACGACTCTGACATCCTCCCTTCTGTTACTGCGAGTTCCATTGCGCGCTCATGGAGTGCGTACGCTTCTGGATTCGAGACGCCCCACGCGTCCATGTGCCATTTCCGTACGGAATCGGTCATTGACGACATTTCGGATCGACGAAGACGCATGGTGATCTTCTGGACTCGCGTTTCCCAACTGACAGAATCGGTTGCTTCTAGGTCAAGCTTCCACTCGGGGTCTCTTTCCTGCTCCGCAATATACTTGACCAGCACCTTTCCAAGTTCGATACCTGTGCCGCTGAGGACAAGATCCATGAGCACCTTGGTGCTATCGGGGTCTTGTGAAATCTTGCTTAGCCCGTGGAACGACAACTCAGAGTAGCGGCGCAGGCGAGCGACGATCTCATTCGTATGTTCTGTTCCAATAATGGTTTGGACAAGCTCAACAATGTCGCTTAGCCAATAGAACTGGCGCAGACGACCAAGCATAAGCCCTTCATATTCGCAGCCAATAACGTTCCCCATTGCCGAGGCGATGGTTTTCAGATGAGCGTCACTTGGGCGTGCGCCATCGTAGAGCCATCCAGCCACAGTGTTCTTATCGACACCGGTAGCCTCCACAAATCCCTCAACAGTGAGCAACTCGTGAGCAAGGTAATCCTGGTTGGCCTGCTGATCCCTCTTGATGTCTCTCCTGATCCAATTCAAGAGGTCGCCCCGATTGGAGCGGTCAAGATACTCGAGAGTCTCCAGGTCGCTCGGAGGTATATCGAGAATACGCATTCCCGCTCCGATGCGAACTGCTACATCAATGGCCGCGAGCCGTATGTATGCCGTCCAAACCAAAGGTAGATTCGCCCGGTCAATAATCCCAGAGCGGCGGCGCATCTTGGCGACAAACTCGTCCCATCCCCCCGCATTGAACTTAAGGGCAAACGTCACCCTGTTGATGGCGGCATCCCCAGCCTCTTGGGCGGCCGGGATCAGGCCAGTTTCAATCAGAACCCTAGCGAGAGCAGCAAAGATCTCTTCCAGGGTGGACTCTTTGAGGCCTGCCCCATCTGTACCCTTAAAGTAACGCTGGGCGTTCTTTGTGCTGAGTGCCGACTCCTTGATGCCAAGCCGTCGAACAAGCGCGCCGATGATCTGCCCACTGGTCGGCGGAATCGGCTGAACGTCCTCGTACTTGGTCCTATTGAACTGTTCACCACTCATACTGCCCTCCGCGTTCGAGGAATTTGGCCGCGTCAATCTTGATATCTTTCAGTGCCTCTTGGACGCCGACATCAAGTATCGGTCGACCGTACTTTAGACGGCCATCAACGTTGTCGAAGAAACGGCCTGCGGGGTCGACCATCACGTAGCTGCCAGTCATCAGGTCATTGGATTCGGGCACTACGATGATACCGTCGGACTCAAGGCCACGATGCCGTGCGACGTAGGTCTCAAACTCCTCACCGGTGACAGTGAGGTTGCCCAAAGTGTCATCGTTCTGGCCATCCATGGGCAGCACCTGGAAAATCTTCCAGCGCTCAGGCTGCGCCCAGCGAATGAACTCCGTCATGTCCTCGTCCTTGTTAGCGTCGGTGACGACCGTGTTTATCTTGAGCCGGAAGCTGCGTTCCCGCGCCCTTGTGACAAAGCTACGGTACTCTTGCTCGTCTAGCGGCCCCTTCCGGAGCATACGGCCCGTCCGGGTGTTGACCTCTGTGTCGAGGAAATCGACGCTGAGTGTTACCCAATCGAGCGTTCCGATCAATCCATCGAGGTATTCGGGTGTCAGCTGTGTACCATTGGTGACGATTGACGTTGCCAGATCGAGGTCCTTGGCTCGCCGGATTAGGTCAGGAAGCCAGGGGCAAAGTGTAGGCTCGCCGCCCGCGAAGGTGATCTTCTCGAAGCCGGCCTGTGCCAGCAGGTCTACTATCCTCAGTGACTCATCGCGCGGCAGCGTGCCTTTCGGCAGCATCTCGTTCGGGATGTCCGAGAACTTTGCGAAACAGAAGTTGCAACCCATGTTGCATGCCTTCCAGAGATGGTAGTTCACGGACGGAATCGGGGGTTGGTCTTTCATCGGCACCTCCTGTGCTAACTGGTTCATAGATCCATCATTGATCGCACAGGGTAGGCCGTCAGCCCCAGTTTGCTGGACAAAAACTCCAATCCCCAACCCTTGTCTGTGCGTTAAGATGGTTAAGCTCGTGAAGGATGGCGGGCTTTGAGCATGCCCGGGGGCGAGGGGGGCCGAAAGATGGTCGGCAAGATTCTGGGGTTTATGAAGAAAGAGGAGCCGGTGGAGGATCCGGTCTGCCATATGATGGTCAGTCCGAGCAAGCCGCCCGGAGGCTCGTATGAGCATGAGGGGACGACGTATTACTTCTGCGGGCCCGGCTGCCGCGTTGCGTTCTCCAAGGAGCCGCAGGCGTACCTGAGCGGCGAAAAGAGCATGGACATGTAAGGGGATCCCCGCTTGTTCACGAGTAGTATCCACAAACTCCTCCCCAAAGCGGCCCGATCGATTAGGTCGGGTCGCGGTGTCAATTCGACAAGTACATCGAACAGTCACCGCATGGCCGCGGCATGGCTGTGGCTTGTTGGGATTCTCGCGGTTGCGCTGATTGGCGCGGCGTGCGATGACTTCACGCCGGAGACGGCAGGATCGCCGGTTGCCCCGGCGTCGACACCGGTCGTCGAGTTGGTTCCAACTGAAACGCCAATACCAACGGCAACAGCAACTCCGCCAATAGCCACGGCAACTGCCGTGCCGCCGACGCCTGCGCGGATGGCAGGCGAGCCGCCGTGTTTGGACCCGCCGGACCTGGATCATCCGACCATTGCGGCAAATGATGAGGCATGGCGTTTCCTGTTTGATTTGACGCAAGACTTCAGCCCTCGCGAGAGCGCGACGGACGAGGAATACGCGGCGGGCGAAGAGCTGAACTGTGTGCTCACGGAGATTGGTTACAGCACTGAATTCCAGGACTTCCAACGGTTGGTGAACGTCGTGTCCTCGGTCGTTGTTCCCGAAGCGCCGCCCGGCCTGGAAGCGATCCAATCACATCCCATTGAGGACTCCTTCGCGGGAGAAGCTACCGGCGAATTGGTTTTCGTGGGGCTGGCGCTGCCGGAGGACGTTGGAGATCAGCGGCTGGATGGAAAGGTTGCCCTGATTGAACGCGGTCTGATCACGTTCCAGGAAAAGGTGGAACGGGTTGAGGCGGCAGGAGCAGTTGGTGCGGTCATCTTCAATCGCGATGATGCACTGTTCCAGGGCGTCATGGTAACTCCGGGCAATGTGCCAGCCATTCCGGCAGTCGGCATCAGTCGCGGGAATGGACTCGCGCTGCAGGAGGCTATTGAGAACGGCGGCCTGGAAGTCACTGTAGGAGTCAGGAACAACTATCAGCCGTCGCGCAACCTGATTGCCGAACTGCCCGGTGGGCCGGAGGGGCAGGGCGTTGTCATCATTGGCGCTCACTATGACACCGTTCACCTGACGCAGGGGGCGAATGACAACGGCTCCGGCCTGACAGCGCTCATCGCGATCGCCAATCACATCATCGACAACGAGTACCCGTTTACGGTGCGGCTGCTGCTATTCGGGTCAGAAGAAGTTGGGCTTGTCGGCAGCAGGCACTACGTCGAGCAACTGACCGAAGAGGAACGGTCAGAGATCATCGCCATGATCAACTATGATTCCGTCGGTTCCGGCACCCGGATTGAGGTACGCGGAGATGAGGGGCTCTCTGGCGCGGCGGCATCGACAGCAGAACAGATTGACATCGTGCTCTCCGGCTACTTGACCAGGCACATTGCGGGCAGTGATCATCGGCCGTTCGATGCAGTCGGCGTGCCGGTCATCATCATCACGGCTGACGATACCTCTCGCATCAACTCGCCGCGTGACACCCTGAATTTTGTCGATCCGCAACTGATTACGTGGGGCGCGGACATCGGACTTGGCATCCTGGAGCATCTCGCCGAAACACATCGAAACTAGTTTCTCCGGGACTATGCCCATTCTGTAACGTGGAGAGGGAAAAGGGAGTCCAACAAGGGAGAAACGATTATGACGACGACAGGCAGCGCCGCCGCGCGTGAGTTTGACGTGATAGTGATCGGGACGGGGTCGGGCGTGAGCATAGCGGACTCCGCGTCGGCGGAGGGTATGACCGCCGCCATCGTGGAGAGCGGGCCATTCGGCGGCACGTGCGTTAATTGGGGCTGCATCCCGTCCAAGGAAATCATCCACTCCGCGGACGTGATGGAGGTCATCAACAAGGCGGGTGATTTCGGCATCAACGCCCACGTCGACTCAATCGATTGGGATAAGATCGTCAGCCGCTCCATCCTTCACGCCGATGAATCAGCGACTACCATCGAGTCGCGTTATGTCGGCAACGACAGGGTGGCGCTCTACAAGGGCGAAGGGCGGTTTGTCGGGCACAAGACGATGGAGGTCAACGGGGAACGCATCACCGCGCCGATGATCATGGTCGCGGCGGGCAGCCGCCCGATCGTGCCTCCCATCCCCGGCATCGATGACGTGCCGTACCTGACGTCCGATGAGGCGCTGCGGTATGACAAGCAGCCGGAGAAACTCATCGTCGTGGGCGGCGGGTTCGTCGGGATCGAGCTTGCCCACTTCTATGGCGCGCTTGGCACGGACGTGACGGTTGTGCAGCGCGGTCCGACTCTTCTGCCCATCGAGGATGAAGACGTGTCACGGCGGTTTACGGACCTGTTCAAGCGCAAGCATCGCGTGATTCTCGACGCCGAGACGCGCAGCGTGTCCCACAACAACGGCGAAATCTCGCTGGAAATCACGACGCCAGGCGGTGACGAGACCATCACGGGCGATACGATGCTGCTCGCGACGGGGCGGCGTTCCAACTCAGACCGGCTCGATCTGGACAAGACGGGCGTCGAGACGAATGCGCGAGGGCTGGTGGTTGTGGACGAATACCTGGAGACCACTGAGCCGGGCATCTGGGCGCTGGGCGACGTGGTGGGGCGCTACCAGCTCAAGCACAATGCGAACTGGGAGTGGTGGTACGCCGACCACAACATGTTCAATCGCGGGCCGAAGGCTGCCGTGAATTACCATGCCATGCCGCACGCCGTGTTCGCCTCGCCGCAGGTCGGCGCGGTGGGCATGACGGAGCAGCAGGCGCGCGAGCAGGGCGTGCCGTACGTGCTGGGGACGTATGAGTACGCGTGGACGGCGCACGGCATCGCGATCGGGGATTTGACGGGCTTCGTAAAAATCATCGCGCACGCCGAAACGCGGGAGATCCTGGGCGCGCACATCATGGGGGCGGACGCGGCGACGTTGATCCAGGACATCGCGAACGGGATGCGCATCGGCTTGACGACGGACGTGTATTCGCAGGGGATTTACGTGCATCCTGCCGCGCCGGAGGTTGTGTACCGCGCGATGCGGTCAGTGCCGGGGACCAAGCTCCCGCCTGTGTAGCCGAATGGCCAACTAGCCTGGTTTCCTCTTGCTATCCCGTATATGGGTGGAATACTGTAGCGGCGGGTGACAACGTTGGGCAGGATTCACAGATGGGAGGCGCTATGAATACCGAGGGACGAGCTGCGCAGAAGACCAGGGCCGCAGGCTTGGCGTTTATGATCGGAGTCATCATTGCGACGGTTGCGCCATTCTTGCTCCCGGGTGGATTCCTCATTGAATACACGGATCCGGCGGATTACGTCGCTACCGTCGCTGTACTGGGAGACTATCCGAACCTCGGACACCTGTCTTCGACAGGGTCGATTATCGGCATGCTGTTGATGATTGGAGGGGCGATTCGTCTCTACACGCTATCCGAGGGCGAAGGAGTTCTGGCCCGGCCTATCCTCCGGTTCGGCATCATTCTGACGGTGATTGAGTGGGCTTTGGTTATCCTCGGACACGCCGAGCGACACCTCCTGCTCCATCTCCTGCAACGTGGCGAGGACACACTGGGCGCTGAGGGAATGGCGCAATTTGAGACGCTGGCAATAGGAGGATACGCGGACATGGTTGGGGCGTTTCTCGCGTCCCTGTTCATCTTGCCGTTTGCCTCATTCCTGATGGGACTGGGCCTGATGCTATACATCAAGGAGATGAACATCTACAAGATTGCCAGCTATGCGCTGATGCTGGTCGGAGTCGTGATCTTCGTGGTCCTCATGGCGGGCATGCACCTCACTGATCTGGACCTGCAGACGTTGCTGTTCGCCAACAACCTGACCCTACTGTTGGGCTCGGTGGCGCTGTTCATCATCGGCCTCGGCATGTACCAGGGCAGGAGCGAACTCTCGCCGGCGAGTGATTAGGCCGGACAGCACGTTCTAACGGCACTACGCCAGTAGAGCAAACAAGTAGGGGCGGCTCGCGAGCCGCCCCTACGGAGTTTTTGACATCCGACCACATATCCTGCCGCATTGACTTATCGTGTTCATCGATGCTAATATCGATGGTGCTATCGATAGAAGTGACGGGAAGGCGTACAAATGACAACTAAGAAAAGGTTGATGCCCACCGGATTCTGCTGGTGTGGATGTGGGGAAGAAACCAAGGGGCTGGGCTCATTCTTTGTTTCTACTCATGACCGAAAGGCGGAGGCAGCCATTCTGGAGATTCACCACAAGGGCAGCATTGCGCAGTTCCTGGTGGACATGGGATATGGGCCTCTTAACGATAAGAATCTGATGGAAGCCTTAGAGGAACATAGGAATCGCGAAAGGGCGGGGGATTAGGGGTAGCACCATGCGGCTAGAGCACTTCGGTGACAATTATGACATCACAAAGAGATTCTTGATGAGTTGCTTGGCTCCTGATGGCCCTTGGGGCATCGTCCCCATGTTCACGGACAAGTGGTCAATGGATTCCATTTGCAGATTCGAGCGATTGCTGAGGGCGAGTGTGGTGAGTTCAGACGTGATTGGGCCTGATGATGACCGCACTGCTTATTTCCAAAGAATTGAGTGGGCAGGGCACATTTTTGCTGACCCAGATACCGGGGTTTCCATTGAACGTAGGCGTCCGGGCGAATGGCCAAAGTTCATCTCGGATTCAGAGTTGGTTGACCTAACCCTGAGGAATCCCGGGTATTTGACGTTGGTCTATGACCAAGCCTACAGCCGACAGAAGGATCTGGTCGCACCTAGAATGCTGCGTAAGTTGGTTAGGCTAAATGAAAGAAAAGTTGAGGGATTTGGGTATTTCGCCCAAGCATCATTTCTCGTGTTGTCGGGCGATCCGAGTGTTATTAAGCAAGCCCATCAGAATCTCCTGGACGCAGGTGTTCCAAATTGCCGTTTGATTTCTTTACCCTGAATGACCTGCAGGTTTGGTTCTGGATTCCCGCTTTCGCGGGAATGACAGGTATGTGCGGGGATGGTGAGTAGGGCTGGCGCGAACAAGTCTTTAGATTCCTCGGCTGCGCTCGGAATGACAGCCCGATGGATTCCCGCTTTCGCGGGAATGACGGGTATGTGCGGGGATGGTGAGTAGGGCTGGCGCGAACAAGTCTTTAGATTCCTCGGCTGCGCTCGGAATGACAGCCCGATGGATTCCCGCTTTCGCGGGAATGACGGGCAAGTGGGCGGGAATGACGGGTGTGTGCGGAATGACAAGGGTGGCGTTCGGAATGGCATGGTGAGGCTATTGTGGCCCTTGCGGGCCACGCGATGGATTCCGGCCTCCGCCGGAATGACAGTAGCGCCAACGCCAAGCGGTCTAGGTGCTGGCTGATGGTTCCGGGTCCAGGTCGTCGTCGTAGTCCGGTTCGGGCATGAGGATGAACTCGGGGTATGACTCCATGCGGAGTTCGCCGGCGTCCTGACCAAGCTCCTCAACTTGTCGAGACACCCGCGCGCTCAACGTCATGTCCAGCGCCTTCCAGACGAGCCAGGAGATGCTGAAGACGGTGACGCCAATGACGACGATGCCCAGCAGCTGGATGTGGAGCTGCGCTCCGACCGTTATGCTTGCCGCCAGCGTTCCCCAGATGCCCGCGAAGAGGTGAGCGGGGACCGCGCCGACGACATCGTCAACCTTGACGCGCTCAAGCAGTCGCAGACCGACCGTGCAGACAAGCCCTCCCACTGCGCCGATGATGATGGCCCAGTAGTGGTCGACGAAGTTGGGCGCGGCGGTGATGGAAACCAGCCCCGCGATCGCGCCGTTCAGGACGGCAATGAGGTCCGTGCGCCCCAGGATGTATCGGGACGTGAAGAGGGCGACCAGCACACCGGATGCAGCGGCAAGGTTGGTGTTCACCAATACGATGCTGATCCAGACGGCATCCACGGCGCTGCCAAGGGCGAGCTGCGACCCGCCGTTGAATCCCAGCCATCCGAACCAGAGGATAAAGACGCCCAACGTGACGGAGATGATATTGGAGGGTGGAGTGGCGCGCGCGCTGCCGTCGCGGCGGAACTTGCCCAGCCGCGGGCCGACCACAAGGAGACCGGCAAGCGCCGCCCAACCGCCGGTGCCGTGGACGATGGTGGAGCCGGCAAAGTCGGTGAATTCGAGATCGTTCAGCCAGCCGCCGCCCCACGTCCACGCGCCGATGAGCGGGTAGATGAAGGCCGTGAGACACAGGGTGAAGATGAAGAAGGACCACATCTTCACTCTCTCGGCGAGAGCGCCTGAGACGATGGAGGCCGTGGTGGCCACGAAGACCATCTGGAAGAACCAGTCGGACATGGAGGCGTAGCCGGATTCTTCCAGAACGGCCTCTGCCGAGGCCCCTGCTTCAGCTTCAAGCAGCGCCATCTCCGCCGCGGACGAGCCGTAGGTGAGGGTGAACGTACCGATGAGTTCCCCAACGTTGAGGCCAAAGATGCTCAGGTCTCGGCCAACATCCACGTACATGAGGTTGTAGCCGATGATGTAGTAGGCGAGTCCCGCGATGGAGTAGAGGCCGATGTTCTTCATGCAGATCATGGCGGCGTTCTTCGTCCGGACGGAACCGGCCTCCAGCATGGTGAAGCCGGCGCACATCCACATGACGAGCGCGCCCCAGATGAGGAAGGAGAGGGTGTTGAAGACGAAGGAGGTCTCCTGCTCAACGCCTGCTGCGTGCGCGACACCGGGTCGCAGAAGCATGAGCACGAGGGTTGCGATGCCACTCGCGGCGAGCATGGCGGGGATGCGCTGATTGGTCATCAACCACTGCATGGCTCTCATCGTTCGCTCCTTCCAGTGCTGTGTGAGAATCAGAGCTAACGGTTATTCAGACTCTAGCACTATCGCGGGAGCGGCGTATCGCAATTGAGACTGTTGTATTTCCGCCTGGTATCAATACAGTGCAAACCTTCGTGAGAGTCTCATTTCGGATTGACGCAAGCGAGGGCACATGGGACTATGTTTGGCTTGGCGACGTTGAGGATCGCAAGCAACAAGTTCGGAGGAAGGGCGCATGAGCAAACGGAACACGGGACGGTGGCGGGATAAGGCGCCGGAAGGGTCGCGGCTCCACGAAGTCGCGATTGTGGGCGCGGGAGCGGCCGGGCTCGGATGCGCGGTGGCCCTCAAGGAGTTTGGCGTCGACGATATCATCATCCTCGATCGCCACGAGGTCGGCGCCTCGTTCCGGCGGTGGCCGCAAGAGATGCGCTTCATCACGCCGTCGTTCACGTCGAACGCGTTTGGATTGCTCGACCTCAATGCGATCGTCCCCGGCACGTCGCCCGCCTTTACGCTCGACCGCGAACACCCCAGTGGCAAGGCTTACGCGAAGTACCTCGACAACGTTGTCAACCACTTCGAGCTCCAGGTGAAGCCTGGCATCGACGTCTCCTCCGTCACGGTGGAGGACAACGGGACGTTCACGCTCATGACGAGCGACCGACCGGTGCGGGCGCGACATCTGATCTGGGCGGCCGGAGAGTTCCAGTATCCGAACCGCAATTCGATCGAGGGCGCCGAATTCTGCTGCCACTCCTCCGATGTCAGCACATGGCAAGAACTCGAGGGTGACAGTTTCACGGTGATCGGCGGGTACGAGAGTGCCGCAGATGCGGCCGTCTCGCTGGTGCAGCTGGAGAAGAACGTGACCGTTCTGGCGCGGACGGCGACGTGGAGGAGAGAAGACCCGGACCCGAGCATCTCCCTCTCTCCGTATTCCCGCGAACGCCTTGAATGGGCCGACTCCACGGGTGACGTGGAGCTCGTTGAGGATGTCGAAATCACGTGCGTACGCGAGAACGGTGACACGTGGGTTGTGCAGGCCTCGGACGGCCGCGAATGGCCGAGCGAGACACGCCCGATCCTTGCCATCGGCTTCAAGAAATCGCTTAGCTACATCGAGGACCTGATCGAGTACAACGAGGGCGGCGCTCCCGTCGTTACGGAGGAGGCGGACGAATCCACGCTTGTGCCCGGCTTGTTCCTCTCCGGCCCTATAGTCGAGCACCGAGGCGTGAACTTCTGCTTCATCTACAAGTTCCGGCAGCGCTTCGCGGTCATCGCTGACGCGATTGCCCAGCGCCTTGGACTGGACACGACGGAAGCCGTTGAGGTCCGCCGAGGGGCAGGGATGTACCTGGACGACCTCTCTTGCTGCGTTGAATCCTGTGCGTGCTGACCGACACCTCATCGATGTCGAGACACTCCCCACCACTCCGCCCGCGCCGGGGAGGCGGGATGAGCCGCGGCACGTACTCCTCGACCACGCGATTGCAGGTCCCGTAACCGCGATTCTCCTACTCGTCCTGCCGGCTCTGCTCGCCGTGATCGGCGCGAACCAGACCGCCGCCTGGCTTGATCCGCCGGTTGTGGCGATTACGACACCCCTGGCCGAAAGTGTAGAGGGCTGGCCGGGACCGCTCGGGACTGTGCTGTCCGGCGACTACGGACTGCTCACGATGGGGCCGTTGCTCTTCGTGTGGGCGGTTCCCACGGTGCTGGTCTACTCGGTGTTGATCAGCGTCTACAAGGTGAGCGGCCTTGCCGACCGCATCGGAGCGGCGCTCCACCCCCTGTTGCGGCCAATCGGCTTGCACGGGCGCGACGTGACGCGAGTGCTGATGGGCTTTGGCTGCAACGTCCCGGCGATTGTCGCGACGCGCTCCTGCGCCACCTGCACCCGGCCGACGACCGTCGGCGCGATCTCCTTCGGGTCTGCCTGCTCGTACCAGCTCGGCGCGACGCTGGCGGTTTTTGCCGCCGCCGGCATGAGCAATCTCGTTGTGCCGTACCTTGCGCTGCTCGTCGCGGCGACGCTCGTCTACGCCCGCCTCATCAGCCGGCCTGACGCGCGGTCAGCGCTCAGCGCACTCCTCATAGAACCCCGCGCCCTGGTTACCTGGCCGCCCATCGCGGCGGTCTGGGCGGAGGCACGAGACACCATCTGGATGTTTTTCCGCACGGCGGTACCGATCTTCTTCGTGATTGCCATGGTCGCCTCGCTTCTCGACTGGTCGGGCGCGCTCGATGCAGCGGGTGGCTTGCTGGGGCCGGTGATGGCTGTGTTCGCACTGCCAGCGGAAGCGGCACTGCCGACCGTGCTCGCCGCTGTCCGCAAGGACGGCATACTTCTCCTGGCCGAGGCCGGCACCGTCGCCTCTTTGAGCGCGACCCAGCTGCTGGTGGCAACGTTCCTCGCCGGAACCGTTTTGCCATGCCTGGTCACTGCGATCACGATTGGGCGCGAACTCGGGCTGCGGTTCGCGGGCAAGCTTGTCTTGCAGCAGTCCGCCTTCGCCATCACGGTCGCCGCCGTCGTTGGCTGGGCCTCAGCCGCGTTCGTCGGGGGATTCTAACCGGACACTGCGGCGTGCAGGGCGAGCAGGCTTTCGCCTGCTTCCGGGGGTGTGTTGGAGCCGCCGAGGGGGCATTCCGCGGCGCGACCCGGGCCGTGGTAGTCGCTGCCGCCGAGGGCGAGGAGGCCGTACTGATCAGCGAGCGACTTGAGATGGGCGCGTAGGTCGTCAGGATAGAGTCCGTAGTAGACTTCCATCCCCGCCAGGCCCGCCTCCACCCATCCCGGCAGCATGGCCTCCACCTGCGGCGTCTCCTTCGGATGGGCGAGGACCGGCACACCGCCGTACTGCCGTATCAGGCTAAATGCCTCTTCCGGGGGCATCTTGCGGCGGCCTGCATAGGCGGGGCCATCGTTGCTGATGTAGCGGTCAAACGCCTCACGGATGCTCGGAACATGCCCCGCCTCCATGAGCGCCTGCGCGATGTGTGGGCGGCCTATCGCGCCATCGCCCGCGATCTCCAGGACACGCTCCCATGACACGGGCACGCCCAGGTCTGCGAGGTTCTCGACCATGCGCATGGCACGGGCAAGACGATCATCGCGGAACGAGGCCAGCGTTGTCTGCAGTTCAGCATTCTCCGTGTCAAAGAGATAGCCGAGGATGTGCGCCTCCCCCTCCGGCACATCTGACGAAATCTCGATGCCGGGGATGAGGGTCAGGTCGGGGTGTTGTTTCGCTGCCTCCTGCGCCTCAGCCCACCCGTCTGTGGAATCGTGATCGGTTATCGAGAAATAGGTAATACCCACGGCGGCGGCCTGGTGGACAAGCTCCGCGGGTGAGAGGAGACCATCCGAGACAGTCGAATGTATGTGAAGGTCAGAACTCATTCGGTGTCAGCGCAGTCCACGCGCCGGATGGAGGTGGCAAGACCGGTTGCGTCGTCCGTTTCAATAAGGACGGAATTAAATCTGCTGAGACCATCCCCCACATTAAGGCGAACGGGGACGCCGGTCAGGAATCGCTCCAGCACCGGGCCTGGATCGCTGCCGATGATGGAGTCGATGGCCCCGCACATGCCAAGGTCAGTGACGAACGCCGTTCCTTTGGGCAGGACGCGGGCGTCCGCAGTGGCCACATGAGTGTGCGTGCCCACCACGCCGCTCACGCGGCCGTCCACGTACCATGCCAACGCGCCCTTTTCAGACGTGGCCTCAGCATGAAAGTCCACGACAATGGCGCGCGGCCTCTCACTGAGGCTCGCAAGAAGGTCGTCCATCTTTGTAAACGGATCGTCGATCTGCACGGGCATGAAAGTGCGCCCTTGCAGGCTCACGACGAGCGCGCCTTTGGCCATGACCGTTCCGCGTCCGGGGGCAGCCTTCGGGTAGTTAAGGGGGCGCAGCACCGGAGTCTCCTCATCCATGTGCGGCATCATGTCCTTGTTGTCCCAGATGTGATTGCCGGATGAGATGACGTCCACGCCGGCATCGACCAGTTCTTTGGCCACCTTGGGCGTGATGCCGAAGCCGGCGGCGGAGTTCTCGCCGTTGGCAACGACCAGATCGATGTTGTGCTCATCGCGCAGGCCGGGCAGGTACTTTCTAACGGCCTGTCGTCCGGGCCGCCCGACAAGGTCACCGATCATCAGGATGCGCATGACGGGATGGTCGGCCTCTAGCGCGCGTATTCGACGGCACGGGTCTCGCGGATCACCATAACCTTGATCTGGCCGGGGTATTCCATCGAGTCCTGGATCTTCTTGGTCATGTCACGAGCCATGCGCATGGCGGCGACGTCATCCACGCTGTCCGGTTGGACCATCACGCGGACTTCACGCCCTGCCTGGATGGCATACGCCTTGTCCACGCCGCCGAATCCCATCGCGATCTGCTCAAGGGTCTCAAGCCGCTTGATGTATTGCTGGGCGCTCTCCCGCCGCGCGCCGGGCCGCGCGCCGCTGATGGCATCCGCTGCGGCCACAACAAATGCGTCGATGCTCTTCCAACCCTCTTCACCGTGGTGATCACCGACGGCGCGCACGACGCGCTGGTTGATCTTGTATCGCTCCAGGAGGTCAGCGCCGACTGCCGCATGCGGGCCTTCAACTTCATGGGAAAGGGCCTTGCCGATGTCGTGCAGGAAACCGGCGCGGCGGCAGATGTCCACGTTGGCGCGCAGTTCCGACGCGAGTGATGCCGCAAGGTGCGCCGTCTCGATGCTGTGCTGGAGGACATTCTGGCCGTAGCTGTAGCGGAACTTGAGGCGGCCCAGGGTCTTGACGAGATCGGGGTGGAGGCCCTGGACGCGGGCATCGTAGCAGGCCTCTTCGCCCGCCTTCTTGATGATGTCCTCCATTTCCTCCTGCGCCTTGACGACCAGCTCTTCGATGCGGGCGGGCTGGATGCGCCCGTCCTGCACCAAACGGGAGACCGCCATGCGGGCGACCTCGCGTCGGACCGGATCAAATCCTGAAAGCGTGACGACCTCCGGCGTGTCATCCACGATGAGGTTGACACCCGTGGCGTTCTCAAGGGCGCGGATGTTGCGACCCTCACGGCCAATCAGCCGCCCCTTCATTTCGTCGTTCGGGAGGGAGACGGCGCTGGTGGTTAGTTCGGAGACGACCTCGTTGGCGTAGCGCTGCATGGTCTGGGCCATGATCTTGTAAGCGCGCTCCGTGGACTCTTCCAGCACGGCCTCTTCCATCTCGCGCACGCGGCGAGAGGCCTCAATCTCGATTTCGCTCTCCAACTGGCTGAGAAGCAGTTCACGCCCCTCATCCATGGTTAGCTGCGAGACCCGTTCAAGCTCCCGCAGGTGTTCGGCGTGCAGCTCGTCCACCTGTGTGCGGACGGTGTCGATTTCCTGTTCCTTCTCGTTGAGTTGGTGTTCGCGCTTCTCGAAGTTGTCGAGACGGCGGTCGACCTGCTCCTCCTTGCGTTGCAGGCGTCGCTCGATGCGCTGCACTTCGGTGCGCTGCTCACGCACCTCGCGTTCGGATTCATCACGGACGCGTATGGCCTCCTGCTGGGCACGAAGGAGGATTTCCTTGCTCTCGGTCTCGCTCTCCTCGATGCGGCGCTGAACCTCAATAGAGGCGCCGCGGAGGTTTCCGGACGTGATGATGCGCTGCAAGACGAAACCGGCCGCCGTGCCGGCAGCGCCGAGCAAGAGCACCAGAAAGACGAACAGGACAGGATCGATGGTCATAGTAGTTCTCCCCGAATTCATGGCGGCGTGAAAGCCGCCTGTTGCGGTGTGGTTGCGTGAACAAAAGGCGGCGCCGTGCGGCGCCGCCTTTCCGTGTACCAGCTAGAGATAGACAAAGAAAAAGGGGTGCGGTTATCCCGCAGCCCCTTGTATCCGGAATTAAGTTCGAATATAGAGTCAGGTGACTTCCTCCGTATCGTCGTCGACGGACGCCGGCATGAAGCCGTTGGCTTTGCCATTTTCGGAGGCGTGGCTGCCGCGTATGTCCTGTTCAAGGGCAGTGGCGATTTCCGCGTTGGACTGGAGGAACGATTTGGCGTTCTCGCGTCCCTGTCCGAGGCGTACGTCTCCGTATGAGTAAAAGGCTCCCGTCTTCTTGAGGAAACCGGCTTGCGTGCCGAGGTCAATGAGATCGGCCTCACGGCTGATGCCATGTCCAAACATGATGTCAAACTCGGCGATGCGGAAGGGCGGGGCCATCTTGTTCTTGACCACACGCGCGCGCAGGTGCAGACCCACGCTCTCCGTCCCCTGCTTGATGGTTTCCATACGTCTCAAATCGATCCGAATCGACGAATAAAACTTCAACGCGCGTCCGCCGGGGGTGACCTCAGGGCTGCCAAAGAGGACACCGACCTTCTCACGGATCTGGTTGATAAAGATGACCGCCGTCTTCGAACGATGGGTGGTTCCTGTCAGTTTCCGCAGGGCCTGGGACATCAGGCGGGCCTGCAGGCCCACGTGCATGTCTCCCATGTTCCCGTCAATCTCAGCCTTGGGCACCAGCGCCGCCACGCTGTCAATGACGATGGCATCCACTGCGGCGCTCCTCACCAACGCCTCTGTGATGTCCAACGCCTGTTCCGCGTTGTCCGGCTGGGAGATCAGCAGGTCGTTCACGTTGATGCCGCAGGCGGCGGCGTACGTGGGATCCATTGCGTGCTCGGCGTCGATGTACGCCACCGTGCCGCCCTGCTTCTGCGCGCCGGCGATAATGTGCTGAGCCAGCGTGGATTTGCCGGATGATTCCGCGCCGTAGATCTCTGTGATGCGCCCGCGCGGAATGCCGCCGATGCCAAGCGCGAGGTCAAGTGACAGAGAACCGGTGGGGATGACATCCACGTCAAAGCGTCCGGCAGAATCGCCGAACCGCATGAGGGAGCCTTTACCGAAGCTGCGTTCGATTAGCGTCAGTGCCTGCTCGAGCGCCTTTTCCTTCTCGGTCACCATTTTTTCCGCGCTTTTTGTGGCTGTTGCAACTGCCATGATACCATTCCTCCCCGTTTCTTCTCAATCTGGCCGAGGCCGGGCGAACGCATGTACAGTGAACGCTTGTTCTGAGTGTAGCACATCTGTGTGAGGATGGTAAGCTTGTCAAACAATCAGATTTGATGCCGCCCACGGCGGCGGGGGTTAGGAGGAACCACTACATGGCTGAGTACGAGAATGTGCTGTATGAGCGGCAGGGCAAGGGCGTCGTTATCACGCTGAACCGCCCCGCGCAAATGAACGCTTTCAACCAGGGTCTCCGCGGCGACCTGCATGCCGCGTTCGATGAGGCGGAGCAGGATCCGGATGTTCGCTACATCATCCTGACGGGCGCGGGCCGGGCGTTCAGCGCCGGAGCGGATCTGGCATTGGGCGCAGGCGGCGGCAACTCGGAGACCGTGTGGCCGTACGGCCTACAGGAAGGGCAATCGGTCGCCTCGTTCCTGGATCAGTGGCGCACGCAGGACAGGACGGGCATCCGGCGCCTGATGCACATGTGGGAGCTGACGACGCCAATCATCGGCGCGATCAACGGCTGGGCGCTGGCGTGGGGCTCCTGGTACGCGCTGACGACGCATATCACGATTGCATCCGAGAACGCGGTGTTCGGACAGCCGGAGATTCGACATATCTCCAACACCAACTTCATCTGGACGCTGCTGGCGGGATACAAGCACGCGCTGCGCTACGGCCTGACAGGCGACCACATCGACGCGCAGGAGGCGCTGCGTATCGGACTGGTCAACAAGGTCGTGCCGCATGAGGACCTTATGGAGGAATGCACCTACATCGGCGAGCGCATCGCGCTAGTCAGCCCGGAGACGGTGAAGATCAACCTGGCCGTCGCCACGCAGGGCCTGAACATGATGGGATTCCACAACGCGTGGAACCTGAACGCGGAGCTGTCCGCCCTGGCGCACACGTCCCAGCGCGAGGATTTTAAGCGCAAGATGGAGGATGCGGGCAAGGAGGGCGGCTTGCGGGCGTACCTGCAGGAGCGGGACGGCCCCTTCCAGCCGGAGCCGTTCGGACCGAGGTCTGCCGCTGCACGGGACTAGATTCTCATCGACTGCGACGGAATGCGCCCCCCTCTGCTCAAGAGACAGAGGGGGGCTGCCATTTAGGAAATTCTCCCGAACATAGTTGACACGTTGCGATTTGAGGAGTATACCGTCCGTGTACAGCGGGTCGGGGACCCGAAAGGGACGGCAGAGTTGCCCGGCCTGCGAAGGAGGGCGACATGTTTGGAAGCCTTCATATCGGGGCGGTTCTCTCCCAGGGAGCGTTACCCGTCTTCAATGTACCGGCGGGCTCCACTCGTGAGCCCAGCCCGCCTCCCGCAAAGCCCTCACACCACTTTGCCGAAGAGGACCTCGAACGCCCAACGGACGTGTCCGCGCTGGCTCTCTTCACGGATACGGGAATCGCAAGCGCTCCGCCGGCCGCTCACAACGTGCGCCGGAACTCCGAGCGTGACTTCGTCGATGAGATCGACGAGATTCACGAATTGGGTTTCGCCGAGCCCTTCCATGAGGCGCTTGCCTCCACCGAGGAAGAGGCGCTGCCGGTGTGGGTGGAGCCGCCTTCGAAAGAGATCTATACCCTGACGGGGCTTGAGCTGAACTAGGATTGGTGGTCCCCGCGTGACCCAATTGGGTCACGCGGGGAAGGGCCGCTTTCCTTTGCGTCCGCGCGTCTGCGTGGCCTACGCTGGACGCATGATTCGGGTCGTCAATTGGAATGTGCAGTGGGCGACGCCTCGGTCAGTTCGCACCCCCGAGATACTTTGCCGTATTGACGCCCTCGCACCCGAAGTCGTGTGCCTCACTGAGACACACGACCAACTTCTTTCGCGTGACGGTCACTCGATCAGCGCAGAGGCGGACTATGGCTATGGTGACAGAGGAGCCCGCCGCAAGGTGATGCTCCGGTCGAAACAGCCATGGCGAGATGTTGACGCCCTCGGCCATGAGTCGCTGACTCCGGGTCGATTCGTTTCAGGCATTACCGAGACCTCAATCGGTGAGGTCATGGTGATGGGGATTTGCATCCCCTGGTTCGGATCACGAACGGAGGCGAGACGTGGCACGGACCGCAAGGAGCGATGGGAAGACCATGAACAGTACCTGGCTGCTCTGACCGAGATTCTTGCCAGACAAGCTCCGCACCCCACAATCGTGATGGGCGATTTCAACCAGGTCATCGGACAGGGCGCCCGCGCGCCTGTCCACCTCAGAGAGGCCCTCAGAGACGCCTTCTCTCAAAACATGAGAATCGTGACTGAGGATGTTACGTTCGAGGGCCGCAGGAACATCGACCACATCGCTCTGAGCGCGGATCTCACCTGCAACTCCGTTGAGCCAATCAGCAACATCCACGATGGCAGGGGGCTCTCAGATCACTACGGGGTCGCCGCGGCGGTCTCTCCTGTACCATCAAACGCATGATTCGTGTTGTTAGCTGGAACATTGCGGGACGCATTAATCCTTGGCGGGAACTCGTCAAGATGGATGCCGACGTTGCACTCTTGCAGGAAGCAGGGCAACCGCCCGGAGATGTTCATGGCGTGGAAATCGGCCCGAAAGAGTCGTATGACTCGCGGTACTGGAACTCTGACTGGTGGGAGGGGCGCGGTTGGAAAAATCTCTTTGCTAACCCGCCGATGGTCGTGAAACTCTCGGATCGCGTCGATTTGGAGTGGTTTACACAAATTGGTCCTGGATGGACAGGGAATAGTGATGAGTTCTCTGTTAGCGGCATCGGCACGATTACGACTGCGTGCGTCACACCGAAGGATGGTTCGGTTGAGCCATTCATCGCAGTGTCTATGTATGGGCGCTGGTTGGGGCCGCATGCCAGCACGGGATCGTCGTGGATATATGGGGACGCTTCAGTGCATCGAATCATTTCGGACCTCTCGGCGTTCATTGGCCATGAGAATCCCGGCACACATCGCATTGTGGCGAGCGGTGATCTAAACATCTTCCATGGTTACGGTGACGACGGTGATCCATATTGGGAGGCGAGATACCGCTCTGTGTTTGACCGCATGAACGCCATTGGGCTGGAGTTCATCGGGCCGCAGGCTCCAAATGGGCGGCAGGCAGCGGACCCTCCTGCCGTTCAACCTCCGGACTCCCGAAACGTGCCGACGTTCACACCTATAGGGCAGACACCTGCGCAGGCACGGAGTCAGCTCGATTTCGCCTTTGCCTCTCGCGGATTCCATGAGGCCATCAACGTCCGCGCCCTAAACGAGGTGGATGAGTGGGGGCCGAGCGACCACTGCCGGATACTTATTGAGATTGATGGGCAGAGGCGCGAGAGACAACGTTGATGTGGAGGGGAAATGACGATTTCCGATAACGATAGCCTGCTCAGTTACATCGCCGTTCGTCGTGGTGTCGGGTTAGAGGATGTTGCGACGGACGCGTTGAGTTTCATTCTCAGCCGATCTGCCTCGGCTAGGGCCGCGATGTCAACCTTACTGGCTGACGAGAGCGGGCCGTTGCCCATCACGAAGGTAGCATCGCAAGCGTTTCTTGAGGCAACCGGCGCCTACCCGGACATGGTGCTGTGGGCTACAGAAGACGACTTGTCTGCTTATGTTGAGGCCAAGTTCTGGGCGGAGTTGACCCCGAATCAGCCGGTCACCTATTGGGAAGCCCTTCCCGCGGATAAGCGAACGGTACTCGTCTTTCTTGTGCCACAGGCACGCGTTGACGATGACTATCTGTGGGATGTTCTGGTAGGTCGGTTACGGGACGCCGGCCATGAACTGGACGTGGCCAGTCGGGATGAGAACGTAATCTCCACAGCGTCCAAAGAGGATCAGCGCCGCCTGATGCTGACTAGTTGGGAGCATTTACTCCAGAAGTTGGCAGACAGGGTCGAGCGGGATAACAAGGCACAAGCTGCGTTTGAGATTGCCGAATTGAAAGCGCTTGCTTCAGCCGCAGTCGAAGGCAGGAAGGACACGAGCAACGACGAATTCAAGTTGCTGTTGGCGGAGGCCGTAGCAACACTGAGGGAATCGGGCTGGGCAAATACCCAGGGGCGAACCGTGGGACAAGGATTTGGGTACTATGGCAGGTACTTGCGACTCGCTGGTGCAGAAGTTTGGCTTGGAACTGTGGACGAAGTCACGAAACAGGCTCCCGACAAACAGTTGTGGCTATCGGTCTATGCCGACTCCGAGACAGTGAGTATCGACACGGCGCGCAAGAAGATGGAAGGCCGAGTGGAATCTTGGCCCGGACTCCTCTCTTGGATGAGAGTTAATACCTCAATCCCCTTGCCGGAGGATGCTGACTGGGAGGCTGCCCTCAGAGCCATCGTGTCTGAACTCGAATCTATTGCCAAGCTGATTGACCCTGATGGGCCGACGTACCGATGAGCGTTCTGGCTTGAGAATCCCATGACCATCCCGGCTCCAGAAGATTGGCTTGCGGTGTTTGAGGCGTCGCCATCGTTGGCGGGGGACGAGGGGCTGCGCGAGCACGTCCGGCAGCGGTTTCACGGGAAGTATCTGGAGACGATTATGCGGGCGCGCAACCCGATGGCCGAGGATCGCGCGTGGGAGGGATTCTATTTTTGGATGGTCTTTCCGGAGACGAATCGTAAGCCGTTCGAGATTCCGCCGGAAGAGGCGAGCGCTTTGTTGGAGTCGTTGAAGCCGCTGGTGGCGCGGCTGCGGGAGGGTCTGCGAAGGAATGATGAGGGCCCTTCGACAGGCTCAGGGTGACTGGGCACGCTGTTATGGCGCTTGCGCACCATGCGATGGATTCCGCCTTCGCCGGAATGACGGAAGGGGGGCGTCAGACGATAACGGGATCGGGGTGGCTAGCCAAGCTTGAACGGCAGTCCGCGGATCTTTTTGCCGGACGATAGCTGCCGCATCATCTTTCGCATCTCGCCGAATTGATTGAGCAGGCGGTTGACGTCTGCGGGCTGCGTGCCGCTGCCCCGAGCGATGCGCTTGCGACGACTGCCTCCGATGATCTCCGGTCGCTGCCGCTCCTCCGGCGTCATGGACAGCACGATGGCCTCCACACGTTTGATCTGCTTCTCGTCGAACGCGTCAGCGGACACCTTGCCCTTGATCTGGGAGAAACCGGGGATCATGTCGACCAGGTTCGCCATGCCACCCATGTTGCGCAGCTGGTTCATCTGCTCCAGGAAATCGTTGAGGTCGAAGCTGGCGTTGCGCAGCTTGCGCTCCATCTCCTGCGCCTTTTCCTCGTCGATGGTCTGCTGCGCCTTTTCTACGAGCGTGACCACATCACCCATGCCAAGGATGCGTCCCGCAAGCCGGTCCGGGTAGAACGGCTCCAGCGCGTCCATGCGCTCGCCGACGCCGATGAACATGACGGGCAAGCCGGTGACGGACGTGATAGAGAGGGCAGCGCCGCCACGGGCGTCGCCGTCCATCTTGGTGAGCACGAGGCCCGTCAGGGGCACTTGCCTGTGGAACTCCTCCGCAGCGTTGACGGCATCCTGGCCGGTCATGGCATCGACGACCAGCAGCACCTCGGCGGGATTGAGCGCCTTGCGCACGTCCGCGAGTTCTTTCATCAACTCGTCGTCGACCTGCAGCCGACCGCCGGTGTCGAAGATGTGCCAGTGAGCGTTGGCATCGCGGGCAGCGGTGAGGGACGATTTCGCGACGGTGACGGCGTTTGAGTTGCCCGGCTCCGCGTGGACAGGCACGTTGATCTGGCTGCCTAGCGCGGTCAACTGCTCGATGGCGGCCGGACGGCGCACGTCACCCGCGCCGAGCGAGACGGCCTGCCCCTGTTGCATCAGGTTTGAAGCGAGCTTGGCGGCTGTTGTGGTCTTGCCGGAGCCCTGTAAACCGACGAGCAGGATGGTGGCGGGGCGGTTGTCGCCCGCGTCGAGCGTGCGGTTCTCCTTGCCGAGAACGTCCGTCAGTTCCTCCTGCACGATCTTGATGATCTGTTGGACGGGCGTGACGGACTGAAGGACCTCCTCGCCGACAGCGCGGTCGCGGATGCTCTGCTGGAGGCTGCGTACCACGCGGAGGTTGACGTCGGCCTCAAGGAGGGCGCGGCGGACCTCCCGCAGGGCCTCTTCAACGTCCGCTTCCGTGATGCGGCCGCGGCCGGAGAGTTTGTTGAAAACGCCGGTCAGTCGTTCAGTGAGTGCTTCAAACATGGTTCTTTAAGTGTAGCGGGTGGGTGGAGGTGGAGCGGGCGATGGGGATCGAACCCACGACATTCTGCTTGGGAAGCAGACACTCTACCACTGAGTTACGCCCGCTCGTGTTGCCGCGCCACACATGGATGATGCGGCGTAGGACTATGTATGCGCTCACCGCATGGGAATGTCAAGATGGGCAGTTGCCCGCTTTGCGGAGTGGGCACATGATGGAAAAGGTATTGGATAGAACGCGACGCTTGGGGGTTCAGAGCGGTGGATGCGGAAACGTTCAACGGCTTGTTGTCGCGACGGGGCGGTTTGCAGCACCCGTGGAGTAGTGTCGCGCCGATGCCGGAGGGCACGATCGGCTTTGGCGCCGGTGTTCCTGATCCCGAGACACTGCCGTTGGAGCAGCTCGATGAGGTGGCGCGGGCCGTTATCGCGGAAGAGGGCATCGCCGCGCTCCAATACGGCTCGTCGATGGGCGACATCGCACTGCGAGAACAGCTTGCGGAACGCGTCACGAGGCTTCACGGAGTCGAGACGCCGCCGGAGCACGTTGTCATCACGACGGGCGCCTCTCAAGCATTGGACAGTGTCTGTGCCACGTTCATCGACCCCGGCGACGTGGTGATTACGGAGAATCCGACATTTACGGGCTCGCTGTGGACGTTCCGGGCGCACGGCGCACGGCTCGTGCCCGTCTCGTCCGGCCCGAACGGACTCGACATTGATGAACTTGAGCAGACTCTCTCAGACCTTCGCGCGGCGGGCGACCGTCCAAAGTTGATCTATCTCACGCCCGATTATCAGAATCCCACCGGCGTTCAGATGCCGACCATGCTGCGCAGACGGCTCGTTGAACTTGCGGCGAATGCCGGATGTCTCATCGTTGAGGACGCGGCATATGCAGAGGTAGGAATCGACGGCATCGATGCGCCGTCGTTACTGTCCCTCGCGCCGGAGCAGACGGTGCAGGTGGGCACGTTCAGCAAGGTCATCGGCCCGGGGTTGAGAATCGGCTGGCTCACCGGTTCGCCTCCCGCCGTTCAGCACGCGGCGGCCAACCGCACGGACATGGGGACAAGCGTGACGCTGTCCCGGATGCTGGCGCGATTCCTTGCTAGCGACGAGCTTGATCCGCACCTCAACAGGGTGCGCGAAGTGTATCGGCGCAAGCGCACCGCATTCAGCCTTGCCGTCAGAGAGAATCTTGGCCCGATGGCGCAGTGGACCGCTCCCGCGGGCGGATTCTTCTTCTGGCTTGAGGCGCACAAGGACGTGGACGTGCCGCGGCTGTGGGAACTGGCGCGCGAGGAGCGGGTGTCCTTTGCGCCCGGGTTCCGCTTCTTCGTTGAAGATGAGCCGCCCACGCAGTACATGCGGTTCGCGTTCAGCGAGGTGTCCATCGATAACATCGGCGAAGGGCTGAGGCGGCTTGGCCGCGCAGTCGAGCGGCTGGAGGACGAGAGCCAGAGGCGGCTGCTCTAGTTGGGATCTGCCAACCTTCGTGCCGTTGTGATGAAGCCGGTATGGGCGACGCGCATGCTTCAAGCCTCAGTTCGAGCCTTCTGCACGATGTAATTGATTGCAGACTCGACTTCTTGGCGGCGTGCGAAGAGAGGGCGGCGGTCTGCTACAGCGAGCCCTGCGTCGATTAGCAGGTGGTTGGATGCCCCAGGGCCAATATCTGCACGCCTCACAAACTCTGCCAACGGTTGCCAATCGTTGTCTTCTTGCCGCCACTTGCTATAGCATCCGGCCAGAACATTAAAGAGCGTGACACTGTACAGGAAGCTAGAAGAGCGAATGTACGGGATATCGTTCTGGTCGACAGCACCGGTGATGAGCCCTTTATATTCTTCCCGTGCAGCTGGCAGGAACTGGTCGGTCCATTCAAGGCTTTGCGCTTTGAGGGTGTCCAGAGCATGGAGCAGTTCTAGATTTCTCTCCTTTCGCACCCGTCGGCCCTGCCCCAAGACGGCGTACTTTAGCGCGGTGACAAGTTGATTGATCGAGAGAAGATTTGTACTCCCTTGCCGCACGGAAGGCCTTTGCATTTCGATATGCGATGCAAAGAGCCGCGAATACTCCGCAACGTGGCGAGCGGCAAGGTTGAACGCGTCCCGCTCGTCGAATTGCGCAACGACGTTCGCCTCGATTGTGCGTGTTCGTGATGCATGAACGAACATCTGCCGCAACATCTTCTCATCCTCTTCGACGTATAGCAGCACGGAGATGGACGCCTGCCGAAGGCGCTCCAGCCTTTCCTTACTCTCTGGATCACCAGACTCTCTTAAGTGAGACAAGGCATCGGCGATGGCGCGACGTCGATGTTGACCATCGAAGATCTTCATCGTACCGGCCTCATCCGCCCGGATTTTAAGCTCTCCAAAGTCTTTGAAAGAAGTGTATGGCTGGAACTCAATAGCATCTGGCGCTATACCGAGCATTAGCGCTCCCAAGATCCATTCGTTTTCGCTCTCCAAGTATTCTTGGATGTTACGGGCATGAGATGGCGTGAGCTTCCGGTTTGCTTGTCTAATTAGATTGTCATCCACTCGTTGTGGAAGTGTGCCGTCTGCTGTGGCCAGATCAAGTGTGAACAGATAGACGATGCGACCACCTTGATCATAGCGATGTGCTGGCACAATCAACGAGTATTGGATGGTTGGCGCACTGATTACTGGCATCATGGTGTGATTGCCCCCTCTCTGCGTTATGGTGTCTCTGCGATTCCGTTTTATGCGATGGATTTCAGGATGTTACTTATCGCTGCTTGGAGAAGCCGGGTGCTCGCTTGTGGCGAAGTTGCGCCTGGCGGCATGATTCCGAAGTCCACGAAGGTCGAGCCGTAGCCTTGGGCGGGTTGCAGATCGAATGCCCGAATTTCTTGGGCCAATCTTGTCCAATCATTGTTCTTCAGACCCCAATCCCGCAAAAGTCCTGCGAGCAAGCGAATTACGGTGGCGTTGTACGCCATTGTCTCGGTTCGGCGCTGAGGGATGGCCTCTGCGTCGATGTCCCCCGAGATGATGGCAGTGTATTCATCGCGAGCGGTCGGCAGAAACTCATCTGCCCATTCCAAACCCTGATCCTCGAGAGCCTCAATGTCACGTATGAGCTGTTCAGTTCGTTCGCCTCGCACACGCCCGTTTATTCCGACCTCCAACGTCTTCAGACACATGGCGAGCTGGTTGATGGCGATGATCTTTTCGCTCGAGCGCGGTACGCTTGCTCTTTCCATCTCCACCAGCCCGGCAAAAAGGTTGCTTTCCTGTTCAAGTCGCGCCGCAACGATATTGAATGGATTGGTAAGGTCGAATCGCGCGAGTGCATTCTGTTCGATACGGCGCGTTTTGGCAGCGTCCGCGAACATCTGACGGAGTGCCGCACCGCGTCCCTCAGCGTACAGGATGATGGGAACACACTGGGAAGCCAGCATTGAGTAACGTGGGTCATCGTTGGCGTCCAACTGTCGCAACGCGTCGCGTATAGCCCTTCGCCTGTGCTGCCCATCAAAAATCTTGAGGCCATCAATGCCCTCGCGTGAAAGCGTCAACAATCCGACAGGCGCCTCTGCGCCAGTGTCGTCAGCAAAAGCCTGGAACTCCATAAGATCCGGCGACACACCGAGGAGTAGTGCGCCAAGTAGCCATTGCTCTTCTCGCAACAGATAGGACTGGATGCTGGCGGCATGGCTCAAGGTGAGGGGCCGATTGGCGTCCTGGATGATCTCTTCGTCAACCCGCTCTGGCAGGAGGGCGTCCAGAGTTCCGATATCGATTGTGAACGAGTAGACATCCCGCTCGCCTTGTCGAAAGCGGTGAGCCGGTATCTCGAACGGCGCGAAACGTTCACGGATGGCCGCTATGGCCTGAACGGCCTCTGGCGTGTTGATCTGGCCAAGGAACGCTTCCATGTCTTTGAGCCAGTCAATGGCATCGTGGATATTGATGTCCTCCGTTCCGGGGTGCGCGACCCGATTCCGGGCCTCGACGATGCGTTGTAGGGTCGCTTGCGGGCCGGAACGCGGAGCGAAGAAAGTGCGAAATGCCTGCGCCCAATAGCGCTTGATTATGACCGCGAAGTCCCCCACATCCAAGGATTCCATGAGATCGCGACCTTGCTCCAAATCCCAATCGAGCCGATTTGCCCGCTCTCCTCTAAGCGTAGTGCGCGCGTGGTCCTCCGGCTTGCCGCCAGGAATCTTCCTGAGTTGCCGGAGTATGAAAGGTCTCATGGCACCGCGAAAGTGCCCCAGAGCCTCCGCCACCGCCGTCTCCGTTGGTCGCTCTGCCATCACTCCACTCCTTGTAGCATTGATTTCCGGTATGTCTAGAGCGCATCTATGTACTGCCACAACTCTGTTGTAGTCAGTGCTTCCATGGATGCCACCATCTCAAGGTGACGGATGCGCTTAATGGCGATGTCTTTCTTTTCCAAGCCCGCTCTAATGTTGGCCCGCATCATTGGCCCCATCTCCGCCAACTCTGCAGCGCTCCACTCCGGCATAAATGCTGCCTTGCGGTCACGTCTGTAGGCACGAGCCAGCAGAAATACCGCTCGCTTGCTGATTGTGAGTATTGGTTTTGCGCCTAAGCTCGAGTTGCAACGGTCACAAGCTGGTACAACGTGGATACGAGAGAATGACACGCCCCGACGATGTCCATGACTCCATGCGCGAGGTACGACATGGTCACGAGCGGTAGCGAGTTCTCCACAGTATGTACAAATGTAGACCCCGAACAGTCCAGCAGGAATCTCGTAAGGTGGCGCAACCCTTAGCGCTGCCCGAATCTGCATGTTGCATACGCCACACGGCAACACACCAGGACCGGCGTTGGCGAAGTTCTCTTGACCTCGCTGAATATCTGCCATTGTCTATGTACCCTCCTACTATGGCCACAGACGGCGGTCATCGCGACTGGTTCGTCTGCCGCCAGGCTTGCGCCTCTCAACCTGTTTGGCTAACATTCAATGTCGCCTCCTTTTCAAAATTCTGATAACCGTTATGTTCGATACAATACAAAATCTTGCATAAGAAATAAACTAGCACCTTAAATACGCGTTGTCAAGAGGCATCGATCAGGGGATAGATCGTTAGTCTCCCAGTGAGGCTTCTAACGAATGGCGTCGTAAGTTGTCGTGGCGGAAGCGTGCTGTCAAGCCTGGTCTGCCAACCTTCGCGCCGTTGTGATGAAGCCGGTATGGGCGACCATACGGTGGGCGGGGCGGAGGGTGTTGGGTCCGGCGTCCCAGGAGCGGAGCGCAATCTCAAACTGTTCGATCAGGTCGAATACGGGATCGGCCTCCAGGGCCTGCCAGAGTCGGTGCAGCTGCAAGGTCGTTGGCACAAAGGCCAGGAAGATCCCGCCCGGCCGCATCGCCTCTCGCGCATGGGGGATGACACGCGAGGGTTCCGGCAAGTCCAGCACAACCCGGTCCACATCCTTTTCCCTGATGCCGTCTGCGTAGATGTCGGACACGTGGACGGTAAGTCGCTCGGCGGAGTCGTCGGGCAGGAAGTTGGAAACGTTGCCCTGCGCCAACGTGGCGAAATCCTCACGGGTTTCGTAAGAATAGACGTGGCCGGATTCGCCAACGGCCTGCAGCAGCGCGATCGTCAGCGCGCCTGAGCCGATGCCCGCCTCGACTACCCTTGCCCCCGGGCGGATATCCGCGTAGGTGAGAATCGCGCCGATGTCCTTGGGGTAGATAGGCGTCGCGCCGCGTTTCATCGTCAGGATGTAGTCGGCGAGCGTGGGTCGCAGCGCGAGGTAGACGCCACCGCGCTGGGATGTCCTGAACTCGGTCCCCTCTGGCTGGCCGATCATGTCGTCGTGTTGGATGATGCCGGCGTGCGAGTGGAACTCGCCGCCCTCTTTGAGCGTAACGAGGTACTTGCGGCGCTTGCGGTCGGTGAGCAGGACAAGGTCACCGGCGCGGAACGCGCCCGCCACTGTTTGTGGGTTATCAGGTTGGCTAGTCATACAGAATTATGGGCAAAGAAAAGCCCCGGCAACGACCTATTTTCCACAGAGGGCTGCCCCTCCAGTATCGTCGGCGCTGAAACGTTTCACTTCCGTGTTCGGGATGGGAACGGGTGGGTCCGCTTCGCCAGAGTCACCGGGACATCGACCATAGTACAGCATTGTAGGGCGGTGTGGGAACGGGGCGTTTGGCGCTATTCAAGCAAGCCATGTATGATTGGCCGAAAGCCAAGCGATGGGGAACAGGGGACGTCGGCGGCTTGGCCATCGCCACCTGCCGAGTGCGTCCCACGAGGGTGCCTCCGATGCCGATTTTCAGATACGGCCGATGGGATAACACGCAGGAGCCTTTCGGTGCGGCGCCGGAAGACCTGATGGAGGCCATCTCGGACGACCTCGCCACCCACGGAGACATCCGCCGCGCCCTGCGCCGCATGATGATGCGCGGCTACGACATGCAGGACGGACGGAACATCGACGGCATTCGCCAGATGACTGAACGCCTGCGCCAACAGCGGCAGAACTATCTGGACCGCTATGATCTGAACTCCGTGCTTGACGGAATCCGCGAGAAGCTGCAGGAGATCCGCGACCTCGAGAGAGACACCCTCGAACAGCGGATGCAGGAAGCGCACGATGCGATGCGGGATGCGCCTGATTCCGAGCAGAGCGGCGGCAACGCGCCGTCGGAATCACAGGACGGTCAATCCTCTCAACAGGACTCAGACAACGCGCAGTCCGGCTCGGGTCGGCAAGCGGCGGAGGAAGAGCTTCAACGATTCCTGGAGCAACTCGAACGCGAGCTCGGTTCTCGCCAGAACCAGGAAGACTCTGATGCCGATTCAGACTCGGGACAACAGTCGGGCCAACAGCCCGGCGGCCAACAGGGTGATCAACAGCAGGGCGCAGGGCAGCGCTCACAGCGCGGGCAGGGCATGGACCGCATGACGGCGCAGGCACTGGAGAACATGGCCCAACGTAAGATGGACTTCATGGATTCGCTGCCCAACGATCCCGGCGGGGCCATCAAAGAACTCAGCGATTACGACTTCATGGACGAAGAGGCGCGGGAGAAGTTCCAGGAGCTGCTGGATTCGCTCCGCCAGCAGGCCGCGCAGTCCTACATGCAGAACATGATGCAGCAGATGCAGAACATCACGCCTGAGCAGATGGAAGCGAGCAGGCAGATGATGCGCGACCTGAACGATATGCTGCGCGACTATGCCCAGGGCAACCAGCCCAACTTCGATGAGTTCATGGACAAGTGGGGCAGCATGTTCGGAGACAACCCGCCCCGCGACATCGACGAATTGCTTGATCGCCTGATGGAGCAGATGTCACAGTTCCAGTCGTTGATGGACAGCCTGCCGGAGGATATGCGGCAACAACTCCAGGAAACGATGGAGGCGGCCCTCAACGACCCTGAACTGATGCAGGAAATGGCGGAACTCTCGTCGCTGATGGAATCCCTGATGCCCATGCAGGAGATGCGGCAGAACTATCCGTTCGCGGGTGATGAGTCACTGTCGCTGCAGGAAGCCATGCGCCTGATGGACCAGCTGCAGCAGATCGACGATCTTGAGGCGCAGCTGCGGGGCGCCGAGCGCCGCGGCGACATCGATGAAATCGACCGGGAGCAGGTGGAGAATCTCATCGGTGAGGATGCCGCGCGCGACCTCGATTGGCTCCGCCAACTCCAGGAGCAGCTCGAAAAGGCGGGATATATCCGCAAGAACGGCGACAAACTGGAACTGACGCCCCGCGGCATCCGCAAGATCGGTGAAAAGGCCCTCAAGGATATCTTTAACAGGCTGCGGAGCGCCGGAATCGGCGCGCATGAGATGCGCAAGAACGGCCTCTTCGGCGAGAAGGACGAGGAGTCCACGAAGATCTATGAGTTCGGCGATCACTTTGACGTTCACATGTCGCGGACGGTGAAGAACGCCGTGATGCGGAGCGGCCCCGGCACCCCGCTTACAATAGCCCCTGATGATTTCGAGGTCTATCGGGACGAGGCGCTGACGCAGGCGAGCACGGTGATCCTGCTGGACCAGAGCCGGTCAATGGCCATCAGCGGCAGCTTTGACGCCGCCAAGCGCATGGCGCTGGCGCTCCACACGCTCATCAAGATGCAGTTCCCCCGCGACAACCTGTACGTGGTCGGATTCGCCGACTACGCGTGGGAACTCAAGGGCGATGAACTGGTCAAGGCCACGTGGGGCGGCTACTCCCCCGGCACCAACATGCAGCACGCGTTGATGATTTCACGCCAGCTGCTCAACAAGCACCGCTCCAGCACGCGGCAAGTGATCATGGTCACGGACGGCGAGCCGACGGCCCACCTGGAGGGCGGCACGCCGTATTTCACGTACCCGCCCAGCCAGCGCACCATCGATATGACGCTGCGTGAGGTCAAACGCTGCACGCAGGAGGGCATCACCATCAACGTCTTCATGCTGGAGATGGCGTACTACCTGGTCAACTTCGTGCGGCAGATGACACGACTCAACCGCGGGCGCGCCTTCTTCACTCAGCCTGACAAGCTGGGGCAGTACGTACTCGTCGATTACCTCAACAACAAGCGCAGCGCCATCGCCTCCTGATGCCCGTTTTCATCTCGCGTACTACGGCATGACCAGCGGCATGGAGTCTGATCTGGGCCGGATTGCTGCCGCGTTGGAAGAGTCCGCCGAGCTTGCCAGCACGTTCTCGCCGTCCTCCGTCTATGTCCAGCACAAGGGGTGGGACGGCCCGGTGACGGAGGCCGATCACGCCCTCGATGAACTGCTGCACAAGGCGCTTGTTCGCCCCGGCGAGGGGTGGTTGTCTGAGGAGACCCATGATGACGGCCATCGCATCGGCATGGAACGTGTGTGGGTCGTCGATCCCATCGACGGCACGCGAGGCTTCCTGGAAGGGCGTCCCGAGTGGTGCGTGTCCGTCGGGTTGTCTGTGGACGGTGAAATCACTGCTGCGGGGATCCTGAACCCGTGGGCGAATGAGGCGTACCTGGCAGAACGCGGCGGCGCGACCACGCTAAACGGCGAAACCGCGCGTGTGAGCGACCACGAGGAATTGACGTCCAACGTCACCGTCCTCGCCTCGCGCACCGAAGTTCGGTGGGGCATGTGGAATCGGTTTCGGGGCGAGTCGTTCAAGGTGCAGATGATCGGCTCCATCGCGTACAAGATGGCGCTCGTCGCTGCGGGCAAAGCGGATGCCGTTATCAGTCTTGAACCAAAGAATGAGTGGGACGTTGCCGCCGGCGCGTTGCTTGTAGAGGCGGCAGGCGGTGTGGTGACGGACGCAGATGGGCGTCCCATGCAGTTCAATCGACGGGACACGTTGCTTGACGGAGTTATCGCGGCGGGGCCGAATACCCATGCCGCAATCCGGGAGTTGATGACTCGCCGCCCCACGACACCCACGCATCTCTGGACGCCGGGGCAATACTAGGACACGCCCGCACGGGGCGTTAAGCGACTAGTGTCAAGTGGTTCAACCGGGGCCGTGGTTATGCCCTGCGTGGCCGCCACCACCATCGCCGGCCATGCCGGGGAATCCAAAGCCGAGGTCCGAACTGCTGCTTGTCATCCCGAACATCGAAATGACCTTCTGTGTATCAGTGGAGCCGCAGCCCGGGCACTCCACTTCGCCCGGCTCTGCGTTGATGTTGCGGGTCAGTTTCTCAAAACGACCATCACAGGCGTGGCATTCATATTCAAAGATGGGCATTGCTCAGGCCCGCCGTATCGCCGGAAATGATCCCGTTGCGAACCTGTTCAGGCGATGCAGCGGAACGGGTCGTCCGGCCGCACGCGCTGGGGCTTGGGCATCGAGAATTCGGGAGCGTTGCTCTGCCAGACGCCTGTGACGCCGACTGCGGACATCTTACGCTCAACCTCTTCACTCTCGCAGGCGGGGCAGGTTACGCCGACGGGCGTGTTGTACCCGCGAACGAACTTATCGAAGCCGTTGCCGCAGGTCTTGCATCCGTATTCAAAGATGGGCATTTTGCTTGTGCCTCCGTGTAGCGGATTATAGTCGCCACAATTATCGGGGGCAACTCAAGCGCGGGGAAAGACGGGCAGGGGGTGTCCTGCGTCGATGCGAAGACTCACCCGCGCCCCAACCTCAATGGCGGTCGCGTGGGAGGACATGGCGCGGCACACAACCCCCGAATCCAATTCCACGTTGTAGGCGTAGAAAGCCCCGCTGAAAATCCGCCCAACAACGCGACCGTTCCCAATGTCATCCGCGCTGATAGACAGATCTTCCGGCCTCACCATCAAGTCCATGACGGCCTCGCCATCAAGCGTCAACGCGCTGCTCACCTCCGCCTCCCCCAACTCCGTCAGCACTCGCGATTCAACCGCCGTCGGCTCCGCCGGAATGAAGTCGGCCTCTCCGAGGAACGCGGCAACGAACCGGTTGACGGGGCGGTGGAATGTCATGTCCGGCGCTCCGACCTGCTGGATGCGCCCCCGATCCATGACAGCGATGACATCGCCCATGGACAGCGCCGCCTCCTGATCGTGGGTCACGAACACCACCGTGATGCCCGCCTCATGCAGGATTTCACGTACCTCCAGTTGCAAGCGGGCGCTCAGGTTGGGATCGAGATTTGAGAACGGCTCATCCATCAAGAGAATCTTGGGCGCAGGGGCAAGAGCGCGGGCGAGCGCCACCCTCTGCCGCTCGCCGCCGGAAAGCTCATGCGGGCGTCGATCCCGCATCCCGCTCAAACCGACGAGTGTCAGGAGTTCGTCCAGGCGCTCCTCACGGCCCGCGGCGTTCTTTGGTAGTCCGTACAGGACGTTCCTGGCGACAGTCATGTGCGGGAAGAGGGCGTAGTCCTGGAAGACGAAGCCCACGCTGCGGTATTCCGGCTGTACGAAGACGCCTTTTCCTGTGACCGGTCTGCCATCGACCTCGATTGTCCCTTCGTCCGGGTTTTCCAGTCCCGCAATAGCGCGCAACAGCGTCGTCTTGCCGCAGCCGCTTGGGCCGACCAGCGCGAGGATCTGTCCCTCCGTGACCTCAAGGGAAACGTCGTGCGCTCCCGCGCCGGAGGGCGCGTACTGCTTCGTCACCCCAACGCAGCGCAGCATCACATGAGGAGACCGTTCGGTGCTTGTCATGACTGCGTTCTCCTCCCCCGACCGATGAGAAAGACCATCGGAAGGGCGGAAATGATGACAAGCAGCAGGGCGGGCAGTGCCGCCTGCGCAAAGAATGCCTCTGAGCTTGCGGCCCAAACCCGCGTTGCGAGGTTGCCGAAATCGAGTGGACTGAGAAGCAAGGTGGCAGGGAGCTCCTTCATCGCGCTTAGGAAGACAAGCGCGCTACCGGCCAGGATGCCGGGGCGCAGCAGAGGTATCGTAATTGTACTAAACACATGTAAAGGGCGCTTACCAAGTGTCCTGCCGACTTCCTCGACGCGTGGGTTGACCTGGAACAGGGATGAACGCAGGGGTCCCATCGCCACCGGCAAGAAAAGCACAAAGTACGCGAAGACCAGCATGACGTGCGTCTGGTAGAGAGCGGGCGCCAGTCGGGAACCAAAGAAGACAAGGGCGAGGGCAATCACGAGACCGGGCAGCGCAAAGCCCATGTGGCTCACACGATCGATTGCGCTGCTGAAGAACCCGGGAAAGCGCACGGCGAGAACAATTACCGGCAGTGCCGCCGCCACGGCGACTATGGCCGCCGCGCCTGAGACCATCGCGGAGTTAATGGCGGGACCCCAGACGGCGCCCAGTTCCTCGCCTGCGCTTACGCCGCGAATGAGCCAGAACAGGAGAACGGCCATGGGGACAAGCAGCGCAAAGACACCGACGAGAGTGCACAGGCCCAGCGCCGGATACTTCCACGGACCGAGCGGGACGGACGGCGAGTCCGCGCCGCCAAGCTCCGCTTGATGTGTTTCTTCCAGCGCCTGTTCGCCGTGGACCCTCGTTGCGGCGAGAAATATCACGATGGCGAAGCCGACGAGCACTAATGACAGCGCGGCGGCGGCAGTTCGGTCCACGTAGCTTGTGTATTGGACGTAGATGGCCCAGGTAAAGGTCTCGAATCGGAGCAATGAGACCGCGCCGAAATCACTGATGGTGTAGAGCGCGACCAGCAGGCTGCCGGAGGCGAGAGCGGGCCGAAGCTGCGGAAGGGTGACGCGGAAAAACGTCTCCCATGGCCCCTTGCCGAGCGTGCGTGACGCGTCTTCAAGCGCGCGGCCCGATCCTCGCAGGGCGGCGCGAACCGTCAGCAGCGTGTACGGATAGGTCACAAGGATCAGCACAATAGCGGCACCCGGCAATCCATAGAACGACGGTATCTCTTGAATGCCGAACGGTTCCGCGAAGATTCGCTGTGCCATCCCGCGCGGCGCAAACACGGAAATAAACAGGAACGCCATGATGTAGCTGGGAATGACGAGCGGCAGGACGGTGAGAACGCTCCACATACGGCGCAGAGGCAGATCTGTCCGTTCGATAAGCCAGCCCAGGGCAAGCGCCAGAACGGCAGACACGGCTGCGACAATCGCCACAAGCACAAAGCTGCGAATGATGATGGCCCCGACACGGGGGCGAACCAGGACGTCTACCAGCGTTTCAGATCCCGCCTCAAACGTCCGAATGCCCAGGTAGATGACGGGCAATAACACGGTCGCCGCGAGGAGTGAGGCGGACAGTGCAAGTGACAACGGCGGCCGACCCCGGGCGCGTCTGGGGACAGCGCGTTCGTTCCCAAGGCCGGCCGTCGTTGTGCTCATCTAGGGAAGCACCCCTGTGTCACGCAGCAGGTCAAGCGTGCCCTCAAGGTCTCCAAGGTCTGCCATGTCCACCTCGGGCGCGTTGATTGCGTCCAGCGGAGTCAACAACCGATTGAGGTTAACACCCTCAACGAGCGGGTACTCGTAGGTCGATCCGGCAAAGTACTGTTGGGCGACGGGCGACAGCATGAACTCAATGAACTTGATTGCGTTCTCGCTATTTGCTGAGTCGTCCAGCACGCCCGCTCCGGCCACCAGGATGATGGCGCCGGGGCCGCCACCGGAGAGGTGAGCGTTGCGCGCTGCAAACCCTTCGCCCTCTTCAGCCAGGAAGCGGTAGAGGTAGTAGTGGTTGACGAATCCGACGTCGATTTCCCCCGCCCCCGCCCCCGCGACTGTAGGTGTGTTCTTGGGGTAAATCTGCGGGTTATTCGCCAGGATTCCCTCAAGCCATGCCCGTGTTTCATCCTCGCCCCAGATGACGCGCATTGCCGTCACCATCGCCTGGAATGAACCGTTTGTGGGCGGCCAGCCGATGCGGCCCTCCCACTCCGGGTCAGTGAATCCACGCAGATCGCTCGGCAGGTCGTCCGGTGAAACGCGATCTGTGTTGTAAACGATGACGCGCGCGCGTCCCGACAGTCCTATCCACTTACCGTCCGGTGAACGGAAGTTGGCGGGAACGAGGTTCAGCACATCGTTGGGCAGCGTCGTGAACATGGGCTCTACCGCTGCAAGCCCACCAGGGTCCTGCGCGAAGAAGATGTCAGCCGGTGTGTTGGCTCCCTCTTCAAGGATGGTGGCGGCTATTTCCGATGTGCTGCCGTACTTGACGCTAACATCGATGCCGGTCGCATCCGCGAACTGCTCAATGATTGGGCCAACGAGGCTTTCGCTGCGGCCGGAGTAGACAACAAGCTTTCCAGGGTTTTGCGTGCTCGCTACTAGTGGTGGTGTGGTGGGTTCAGGAACCGACGTGGCCGTGGGATCAGGTTCGCTTTCGCAACCCACCGCCGCAATCAATAGCAGGACTCCGATGAGTCCAATCAGTAACCGAAACAAGGTTAACCTCCAATTGAACGAAGAAACGATTTTCAACGCCAATTGGAGCGTTCGGTAATCGGGGCAGTTGATACGCAGACCGAAATCGTAAGCGGCTGCGTCGATGCGCGTGTCGGATGACGGTTGGGCCATGCACGGCTGTTTCGTGGGATGGCGTCAGTTGTTCCGGAGCGGATACGTCGTGGCAGACACACTCTTTCTCCGGCTTGTACTGCCAACTTCCCGTGTGCCCCGGAGTGCAGGACTCCGGCCTGGGTGGTGCTACAGGGCCATTCCTGCGCCTGCGCGCGAGCGAAGTGAGGGCGGCTATGGTCCTGATGCAGGCGGGTGTGACAGCGGGAGGAGTGCCTGTCGAGGCCTGATTGTCGGTCCCTACGCTAAGCAGAACCGCGTTACCGCGTGGGTTCTGTGAGGCTGAGGCAGGTTGAGTTGCGAGCAAAGAGGACGCGCGCAGTCGCAGAAGCGTGCGTGTGCAACTGGAGTGGGTTAAAGCTGCACGCTCAGGCGCGGTACGAGAAGGGATGCTGTCCGGCGTGGCGGTGAGATGAAAGAGACTCACAGCCCGCCGCTCCCTCTAGCGCAGATCATGAGCCCCTTTCGCGCTCTTCTCGCGCCTTGGCGGAGCGAGGGCCGAACGGCTCAGGCTGGAACGGCTCATCACGCTTGCGGATGAACGCGCGCAGACCGCCTTCCTGACGCGCCTCCTCAAGCGGTCGGGTGTACTCCTCGCGCTTGGAGATGATGACGGCGGCGGCAAGCTCCGAGTTGTAGCGCATGACGTTGTGGAGGCCCATCGTTTCTAGGCCGCGCATGGCCACTGCAAGGTTGATCTTGACTGTTTCAGGGCTCACGAGCGCGAGACGCTCCACCAGTTGAAAAGCCTCTTCCAGCGCGTCGTCCTTTGTTGGGACGACCTTGTTGACGATGCCGATTCGGAGCGCCTCCTGCGCGTCGATGTGGTCGCCGGTGAGGGCGTAGCGCAGGCCGTTCTTGTAGCCCGCATGGTGAATCCAGATGTAGTTGTCGTCTGAGATCATGCGGACCTCAACCTGCCCAAAGACGGCATCCTCCGCCGCGATGGTGATGTGGGAGGTCAGCGCGTACCAGGAGCCGCCGCCCATGCACCAGCCGCTGACGACGGCGATGATCGGCGTGTCGATTTCATCGATGACGCGGGCGATGCGGCCGTGCTCCTTCTTCCAGAAGCGGGTGCGCCAGCGATCGATTTCCGCGGCGACGTTGGAGCCCTTTGGGAGGCCGTACGGCCATTCGTAATCGGCTCCACCGCCGGCGATGTCGAATCCGGCGGAGAAGGCCTGTCCCGCTCCTGTGAGCACAATGGCGCGCACCTCGGGATCGGCGTCGGCGGCGTCGAGGGCGTGGTGAAGCTCGATATCCAGTTCATCAGAGATGGCGTTCATCACCTCGGGGCGGTTCAGCGTGATGAGCACGCCTTTGCGCTGTTTCTCGTAGAGCAGATTCTGGTAGTCCATATCGCCCTTCCCCCGTGAATCCCTTAACGCCTATAAATCGCCATCCCGAATAGTCGGGATATTCAACGTGGATAGTGTACCTGATTGCATCAGACAGTGACTTAGTGCTCACTGTTCCCCGTCGCCCACGTTGCCCCGGCGGGCGACGCCCAGCCGCCAGAGGACGACCATGTTGGTCAGATTCTGACGATTACTATGGTCCAATTCGCCCACGATGGTAGTGTGACATTTACAGTCACCCGACTCTCGTGCAACGCGGACAGATACAGAACCTCCGATAGTAACCAACGCTCTCCAGTTTGCGACGTCGCTATTGAACCGACCCTTCCAAAGACTGTCTCAGTGGGTGTGCGCGGACCATCCGAAGGGAGGAGGTAACGACTGATTCCAACGGAAAATGGTGACGAAACGCATCCTATCCGGTTGCTTGGTCGTGTGCATGGGTTTCTGCTTTCTAGTTCGATGCGGACTCGTACCCACCAGCGGCCTGGCTCAAGAATCGCGCGATGTCCGTCCACCAATTCATCACGCGTGAAGGACGTAAACGGGATTCTCTCCGGCCTCATTCCGCCTGCGACTGCTTCAATCTCTTCTACGAAGTAACGCACGTCTATAGCCAATGTGACTCCGGCAACGTAGGGGCTGAGAGTTGCCCCTCCTGAGATGATGCCTACTAGTTCCTGGGTAGACGTCAAGAAAATGCCACCGCCAGAGGCACCTCTGGCCTCCGAAACCGACGCGGACATCCATCCGACATTACTTTCTTGAATGGCGCCTCGTAGCGCCCCTGCGTCTGCTCCACCTGAGTATGCAAATGACTGCACGCTGGTGAATGATGGTAAATCAGTATCCGCCTCTACGACTGCCGCTGCCTCAACACCCTCACATGCGCAGCCGTTCAGTTCAACTAATGCGAGATCATAGTGTTCATTCGTATATAGCAAGTCATACGAGACAGCCACACTTGATTCCAGGGTGGCCCCGGCGATATTTAGTGAACGCTCATTTGACAGAGCCTCTATCACGTGGAGAGCAGTGGCGACCCTTAAGGAGTCGCCTTCTTTACCGATTACAACCGCGCTGCCGATGCTGCTGTGATCCTCCAAGATTTGGATGACAGAGCGTCGGAAGTACTCTACCTCCGGAGTGGTTGTTGGGGTTGGGGTGAGAGTGGCTGTTGGTGGTGGAATAGGAGTATCCGTAGGAACGGGTGTCGGTATGGGAGTGTCGGTAGGAACGGGTATCGGTGTGGGGGTGTCAGTAGGAACGGGCGTCGGCGAGGGAGTGTCAGTAGGAACGGGTGTCGGCGAAGGTGTGGGAACGGGCACGGAAGTGGGCGTCGGTTGCTCTGGAGCAGGAGTTGCAGTGACAACGATGGTGATGACCTCCGGCTCGTTTTCGGAACAGGCAATTGTCACTAGCGCCAAGATGGCTATCACGGCAATGATGATTGGTAGGGGGGCTTTCATTGCTTGCTATCCTCTCCTTCTCCTACGTTACCCCAGCGGGCGACGCCGAGGCGCCACAGAACAACCATGTTGGACAGGACGCCGATGACGGCCAGCGTCGCGACGCCCTGTCCGATGATTGCGCCGACCATGATGACCAACAGGCGCAAGTCGCGTGACGCAAGCGCGCCGGGCAGGCCCTCAAAGGGCTGACCGAACGTGGCCTCCGCCCGCGCGCGGCTGTAGCTAATCATCAGTGAGCCGATGATGGCGACGCCGGCGAGAATCGTGGTCGTTGTTTGATCGGCCCCGGCCTGGAACTTGAACGCCCAATAGCCGAGCCCGGCAAGGATGACGGCATCCGCGTATCGGTCCAGCAGGGCATCGAAGAATCCCCCGAATTGACTCGCCATGTTCTTGGCGCGCGCAAGATCGCCGTCGACGCCATCCACGATGGACGATGCCTGGACGAGTACACCCGCCCATATGTTGAGGTCGTAGTAGAAGAGCGCAGCTGCTCCAACGGCCATCAGGAACGCGATGAGCGAGACCTGGTTCGGCGTGACAGGAGTATGGACGAGCGCCCGCGCGATGGGGCGCGAGAAACGTCGGTTCAGGTAGCGGGAGACGAAACCTTCGTGCATGCGTCGGCGCTACGTGACGTCGAGCGCCTCACGCGCCAGCTTCAGGTCTTCCCACGTGTCCACGTCGAACCAGAACGCGCCCTCAACGTCGTGGGCATGGAGGGGGTTCCCGGAGAGGATCATGCGCGTTACGGCCTGGCTCAGCTCGTCGTGGGAACTGTCCTCCACCAGTTTGGCTTCTATGGCCTCAAAGATGGCGGGGGTGAACCGGAACACGCCGCAATCGATGCCGTTCCAGTCCGGCAGATTCTTGCCGATTGCCACGATGTGGCCGTGATCGTCCACGCTGACGCGTGTTCCCTCATCGACATCGCGGTCGTCAGGGTCGAAATCCACGGCGAGCGCATTGAGATTCCACCCGTTTTCCTTCACCCCGTCGACAAGCCCCATGATGATATCTGACGAGGGCATGTGATCGGCCATGGAGAGAATGAATGGTTCCGTGCCGACCTCATCTTTCGCGGTAAGGACGGAAACGGCGTTCCCCCGGTGGTGCTCCGTGTTCATGACATACGTGATGTTGACGCCTCGTGTTGACCCGTCTCCCAGCACATCCTGCAGCGCCTGGCCCTCATGGCCGATGACGATGCAGATGTCTGTTATGCCGGCCTGTTGAATCCCGTCCAATGTGTAGTCGATAACCGTCTGCCCGTTGACGGGCAGGAGCGCCTTATGGCGGACACCGTATTGGCTAAAGCGGGAGCCATGTCCCGCTGCCAAAATGACAGCCTTCATGCGAATCTCCTTTGTACGGCGGCGAGGCTCTATCCCCACTCGAGCCCTTCGCGGCCACGAATCGTCGGCTAACGCCGGATGGGGTAGTCTATCACGTTATCGCCAAGAATTTCGCAAGCCCCTGAAAATGAGGCTTGACCCAAGGGCGGGCTATCGGCGGGAGATACCGCCGCTGCCGTGTGTCCGCAGCTAATGCGCGGTTACGAGCGCGGCGCCCTCAACCTTCTTGAGTACCTCGGCAAGCGAGAGATTCTTATCGCGCAGTTGCGCCGGCAGCGCCTTCCAGAACATCGCGCGATACCTGGGCCAATCGGCCAGGATTTTCGCGGAGCGCTTGCTGCCTGTCGTCTCGGCATGGCGCTCAATGAGTTCCAGAACGTGCTGCTCGTCGTCATCGTCTTCAAGCCTGTCGAGGACCAGCAGTTCCTGGTTGTAAAGCGACGGGAAATCGCCGGTCTCATCCAGTATGAACGCCGCGCCGCCGGACATGCCCGCGCCGAAGTTGCGCCCCACCGTTCCGAGCACCACGACGATGCCGCTGGTCATGTACTCACAGCCGTGATCGCCCACGCCCTCCACAACGGCCTGCGTTCCGCTGTTGCGCACTGCGAAGCGCTCTCCCGCGCGTCCGGCAACAAAGAAGTACCCACCCGTGCCGCCATAGATACAGGTGTTGCCGATGATGGAGTTCTTGTGCGTCTCGAAGCTCGCATCGGCAGGCGGCCTGATGACGAGTTCGCCGCCCGCCATTCCCTTGCCGACGTAGTCATTCGCCTCGCCCGTCAGCGTCATCCGCACGCCTTCATTCAGGAACGCGCCGAAGCTCTGTCCGGCGGAACCGGTGAATGACAGGTCGATTGTGCCGGGGGGCAGCCCCTTCACACCGTAACGGTGCGCGATGGCTCCCGAGATGCGCGCGCCGACTGTGCGCTGCGCATTCCTGATGTCATAGGACAGTGAAACGTGATTCCTGCTCTCGATTGCGCCGGTGATTTCCGAGAGGATGCGGTCGTCGAGCTTCTCGTCATTCGGCCTGTCGTTGCGGTCTTGCTCATTACTGACCGGGCGCTGGAACGTGGGGTCGGCCGGGGCAATCAGCTTGAGGGCGTCCACGAACCTGGCGCGCTCGAACTCTTCAATGTCCGGGCGCAGCTTCAGGAACTCCGGGTGGCCGATGATCTCATTCAGCGATCGTACGCCGATGCTTGCAAGGATTTCACGAACCTCCGTAGCGACGAAGGTGAAGTAATTCACGACCGTCTCGACGGAGCCGTTGAACTTGGCAATCAAGTCGTCCCGTTGCGTTGCCACCCCGACGGGGCAGCTGTTCAGGTGACACTGGCGCGCCATTTCACAGCCCAATGCGAGCAGGGCAACGGTGCCAAAGCCGACTTCATCCGCGCCGAGCATCGTGGCGATGACGACATCTCGCCCCGTGCGGATGCCGCCGTCCGTGCGCAGCTTGACGCGTCCGCGCAGGTCATTCATCACAAGGACCTGCTGCGCCTCCGTCAGGCCCAGCTCCCACGGCGTGCCGGCGTTCTTGATGGATGACAGCGGGCTCGCGCCCGTGCCGCCCTCATGGCCCGAAATCTGGACCTTGTCGGCGTAGCCCTTGGCCACGCCGGCTGCGATGGTGCCGACACCCGCCTCCGCCACCAGCTTGACGCTGACCTTGGCGCGGGGATTGACCGTCTTGAGGTCATAGATGAGCTGTGCCAGATCCTCGATGGAATATATGTCGTGGTGCGGCGGCGGCGAGATCAGCGTAATGCCGGGCTGGGTGTGGCGAATATAGGCGATGTACTCGATGACCTTGTGGCCGGGGAGCTGCCCGCCCTCGCCAGGCTTGGAGCCCTGCGCCATCTTGATCTCGAGTTCTTCGGCCATGGCAAGGTATTCCGGCGTGACACCGAAACGGCCTGATGCGACCTGTTTGATCTTGGTGTTGGCGTTGTAGCCGCGCGTAAGACCGCGGAACCGTCGCGGGTCCTCGCCGCCCTCTCCAGTGTCAGACGCGCCGCCGATGTGATTCATGGCCATCGCCAGCGTCTCGTGTGCGGGGGGGCTCAACGCGCCGAGCGACATTGCGCCCGTCGTGAAGTGTTTCCAGATTTCCTCGATTGGCTCCACCTCGTCGATGGAGATCGGCTCACGCGTCTTGTTGAACGTCAGCACGTCCCGCAGCGAGGAGACAGGCCGATTGTTCAGCGCGTCGCGGTAGGGAACATAGTCCTCGTAGTCGCCGGATCGAACCGCCTTGTGCAGCGTGCGCACGACGATGGGGTTGTTGGCGTGGAACTCTCCGCTCTTGCGGTAGCGGATGAATCCGTGGTCTTCGAGCTTGGACTTCGGCGTCAGTTCCGAGTTGAAGGCGCGATCATGCCGGGCGAGAACGTCCGTCGCCAGCTCGCGGAATCCCAAACCGCCCACTTGCGACGGCGTGCCCGCAAAGCACTTCGCAACGATTTCGTCGCTGAGGCCGATTGCCTCGAATATCTGGGCGCCGTGGTAGGACGTGACTGTCGAGATGCCGATCTTGGACATGATCTTCAGCACGCCCTTGTTGGCCGACGCCTGGTACTTGGCGATGGTGTAGTCCTCGTCCTCTTCCTCGCTGAACTCCCCGCGTTCGAAGAGTTCACGCAGGCTCTCCCAGATGAGGTAGGGATTGACCGCGCTCGCGCCGTAGCCGATGAGCGCCGCGAAGTGGTGCACTTCTCGCGCTTCGCCGGTATCGCACACAAGGCTCGCCTTCATGCGCTTGCCGCGCCGGATGAGATCGTGGTGGACCGCCCCGAGGGCCAGCATCATTGGGATGGGCGCGTGCCGCTCGTCGACGGCCCTGTCCGAGAGAATGATGATTGAGTGTCCCGCGTCCACTGCGGACACTGCCTGCTCGCAGAGATCATCAATCGCCCGCTCCAAGGCGTCCGGGCCATCCTCAACGGCGAAGACGGCCGGCAGGGTGACGGACGAAAGGCGCGGTGAGTCAACAGCACGGATGGCGTCCAGCTCGTGGTCGCGGATGACGGGGCCGGGGATGGCGAGCAGATGCGCTGCCTCCTCCCGCTCCCGCAACATGCTGTCGCGCGGCCCAAGGTATGTCTCGGCGGACATGACGATGGCCTCGCGGATTGGATCGATGGCAGGGTTCGTCACCTGCGCGAATCGCTGCTTGAAATAATTGAACAGGGAGGGCTGCATCCGGGAGAAGACCGCCAACGGCGTGTCATCGCCCATCGAATACGTGGCGTCCTTGCCCTCTTGCACCATGGGTTTGATGACGATGAGCAGCTCTTCCGCCGTCATGCCGAAGGCCTTCTGGCGGCGCATCAACTCCATCTCGGATTCAACGTGATGCCCCGCGCCGTTCTGCATGGCGTGGATGGGCACGTTCAACTGGATGTACTGCCGCTCCGCCCACTCGCGGTACGGCTGCTGCACGGCGATCTCGCTCTTGATGTCGCCGTTCTTCATGATGCGCCCGCTACGCGTGTCAACAGCGATCATATGCCCGGGGCCAAGCCTGCCTTTTTCGACGATGCGGTCAGTAGAGATGTGCGGCAGCACACCGACCTCTGAGCCCATGACCACGAGGCCGTCATCCGTGATGATGTAGCGGGCAGGGCGCAGGCCGTTGCGATCCAGCGACGCGCCGACCGTCTCGCCGTCCGACCACGCCAGCGCGGCGGGGCCGTCCCACGGCTCGGTCAGGGATGCGTGGTATCGATAGAACCCGCGCAGATCCTCGTCCATGTGCGGCATGTTCTCCCACGCCTCCGGCGTGAGCATCATCATCGAGTGCAGCAGGCTCCGACCGGATACCTGCAGGAGTTCAAATGCGTGGTCCAGTGAGGCGGAGTCGGAGACCGCCTGCATCGTCACCGGCGTTATGGTTCGCAGGTCGTCCTTCGACCACACGTCGGAACTGAGGTCGGCCTCGCGGGCTCGCAGCCAATTGCGGTTGCCCTGCAGCGTGTTGATTTCACCGTTGTGGGCCAGGAATCGGAACGGCTGAGAGAGCTGCCAATTGGGGAACGTGTTGGTGGAATAGCGCTGGTGGAAGACGGCGAGCGCCGACTCATAATCGGGATCATCCAGGTCCTTGTAGAAGCCCGACAACTGCGTCGCTACAAGCAGGCCCTTATACACGACCGTCCGTGACGAAAAGGACGGGATGTAGAACTCGTCATCACCCCGCCCGACCATCTCTGCCTCGACGGCTCGCCGCACCAGGTACAGCGCGCGCTCAAAGGCATCTTTGTCCATGTCAGGTGGACAAGCAATGATTGCCTGGCGGATGTCCGGCAGCGTCGCCAGTGCCTGCTCGCCGAGCACTGAAGGATCGTTCGGCACGTCGCGCCACATGAGGAAGCGCAGACCGCGCCGGGACGTTTCTTCCTCGATGGTCTTGGCAGCGTGTTTCGCGCCCTCAGGGTCGGCCGGTGTGAAGAAAACCATGCCGACGGCGAGGTCGTCGCCGGCGACATCGGAAATGCCTTGTGAAGCCAACTCGCGGAGGAGCAGTTTGCGGGGGAGTTGTGTCAGGATGCCCGCGCCATCGCCCGTGCGGGCGTCCGCGGACACCGCGCCGCGGTGCGTGAGATTGGTAACGGCGGTGATTGCCTGCCTGACGATATCGTGCGACGGGACGCCGGAAACCTGTGCGATGAAGCCGGTTCCGCAAGCATCCTTTTCGTGGATGGGATCGTATAGGGGCGGGGCGTCAGGACGCCGCCACCGACGTGCTTCTATTGAGGCCATAGCCAATTGTACACAAAACCCCCTTCAAACTCACGGGGTGTGCGACAAATTTCACAAAGTCTGCAGATAGCGGTCGATCTCAAAGTCCGTCACGTGCGCACGGAAGGAATTCCACTCAATTCGCTTGTTGCGGATGAAGCTGTCAAAAATGTGGTCACCCAGCGCGCCGCGCACAAGGTCGCTCTGCTCCGTCAACAGGATCGCCTCATGGAGGCTCCGCGGCAGTTCGCCAATACCCATCTCGGCCCGTTGCGCCTCGGACATGCCAAAGGCGTTTTCGTTCAACGGCTCCGGCGGCTGCAGATTGCGCTCGATGCCGTCAAGGCCGGCGGCAAGCATGACGGAAAAGGCGAGGTACGGGTTGCAGGCGGGATCAGGCGCCCGGTATTCAAGGCGGGCAGCCTCCGGGTTACCGGGCGGCACGCGGGGGATGCGGATGAGATCCGATCGGTTCCTGTGGGCCCACGTCAAATACACCGGGGCCTCATAGCCCGGAACAAGCCGCTTGTAGGAGTTGATCCACTGGTTGGTGATGGCGGTGAATGCCGGCGCATGCTCAAGCAGTCCCGCGATGAAATTCAAGGCAATTGGCGATAGGTTATTCGGGTCGTCCTGGGAATAGAAGGCGTTGGCTTCACCCCTGAAGAGTGACTGGTGCGTGTGCATGCCGCTGCCGTTCTCAGTTGTAATGGGTTTCGGCATGAATGTGGCATGGACGCCGTGCTGCCGAGCGATCTCCCGCACGACGAGGCGATAGGTCATGCAGCTGTCGGCCATCGTCAGCGCGTCCGTGTATCGCAGGACGATCTCATCCTGTCCGGGCGCGACCTCGTGGTGGCTGTATTCCGCCTCGATGCCCATCTCCTCCAGCGTCAGGATGGTTTCCCGGCGGAGGTCTGAGGCCACGTCCAGCGGCATCTGGTCGAAGTAGCCGCCGTTATCCAGCGGCGTTGGATCGTCCGGCGCGCGGAAATAGTAATACTCGAGCTCCGGGCCGACGTAGAACGTGTAGCCGAGTTCCTGCGCGCGCTGAAGGTTGCGACGGAGAACATAGCGCGGGTCGCCGTCAAAAGGCTCACCCTCCGGCGTGTAGATGTCCGCGAAGATGCGGGCAACGCCGGGATGCTCCGGACGCCAGGGCAGAATGGCAAACGTGGACGGGTCCGGCACGGCGACCATGTCCGATTCATCCACGCGGGCGAATCCCTCGATGGACGCGCCATCGAAACCGATGCCGTGCTCAAGCGCGCCCTCAAGCTGTGCAGGACTCAATGAGAATCCCTTGAGGTTCCCGAGGATGTCCGAGAACCACAGCCTGATGAACTTGATATTGCGCTCCTTGACCGTTCGGAGCACAAATTCCCTTGCCGATTCGTCAGCCTGTATCGCCACTGTTCCCACCGTTTTCCCGTGGATTCTTGTGGTTGGCCGTTCTGCGTTGTTACGGATTACCGCCCGGAGGGGCGGCGAGCACCTGCGAGACCCGGCCACTCATCAGCCGAATGGTCCCGCAGGAGCGCCGCTGTGCCTGGGATGTCGTCGTTTAGCCGTCGTAGTACAGGAAGTACTCGTAGGGGTGCGGGCGGAGGCGCATCGGGTCCACCTCGTTCTCCCGCTTGTACGCGATCCAGCCCTCGATGAGGTCCGGTGTGAAGACGCCGCCCTTGAGCAGGTACTCGTTGTCCGCCTCCAGGGCATTCAACGCTTCAGCGAGGCTGCCGGGGACGTTGGGCAACGATGCGGCTTCTTCACCCTCCATCTCGTAGATGTCGTGATCCACGGACGGGCCGGGATCGATCCGATTCTGGATGCCGTCCAGCCCTGCCATCAGCATCGCGGAGAACGCCAGGTAGGAGTTCGCCAAAGGATCCGGGCAGCGGAACTCAATGCGCTTGGCGGCCGGCGTGTCCATCTCATACATCGGAATTCGCACCGCGGCGCTGCGATTTCGTTGCGAGTAGACCAGGTTCACGGGCGCCTCATAGCCCGGCACCAGCCGCCGGTATGAGTTCGTCGTCGGCGCGGCGAAGGCCAGGATGGAGGCGGCGTGCTTGAGCAGCCCGCCGATGTAGAAGCGCATCGCCTCACTGGTCTGTGCGTAGTCGTTTGCATCGTAGAAGATGGTGGCGCCGTCCTTCCAGAGAGACTGGTGCGTGTGCATTCCGGTGCCGTTGTCGCCAAAGATGGGCTTCGGCATGAACGTGGCGGTCTTGCCCATCTGCCGTGACTTCTCCTTGACGATGTACTTGTAGATTTGGATGGCATCGCACTCGGCCACCAGCGGCCCGTAGTGGAGGCCGATCTCGCCCTGTCCCGCGGTGGCCACCTCATGGTGGTGCTTGTCGATGTTCAGGCCGGCGTCCATCATCGCGAGGATGATCTCAGACCGCAGGTCCTGTTGGGTATCGACAGGCGGGAGAGGGAAGTAGCCGCCCTTGTTGCGTGGGCGATGGGCCAGGTTTGGGCTGTCCAGGAAGCTCTCCATGCCGGAGTTCCAGATGCCCTCGTTGGAGTCTATGAAGAAGTAGCCCTCATTCTGCTGGTAGTCGTAGCGGGCGCTGTCGAAGATGAAGAACTCCGCCTCCGGGCCCCAGGCGCTGGCGTCCGCGATGCCGGTGCTCTTGAGGTACTCCTCGGCCTTGCGCGCCACGTAGCGCGGGTCGCGTGAATAGGACTGCCCTGTCACGGGGTCGCGGATGTCACAGATCACGGCCAGGGTCGAGACCTGCAGCAGCGGGTCCACGTACGCTCCGGCGGGGTCCGGCACCACGAGCATGTCGGACTCGTCGATTGTCTGGAACCCGCGAATGCTTGAGCCGTCAAAGCCCGTGCCATTTCTGAACATGCCTTCGTCCAGCAGGGCCGCGGGAATCGTGAAGTGCTGGGTTGTCCCCAGCAGATCCGTGAACCGCAGGTCGACCATCTTGATGTCGTTGGCGGCTATATAGGAGATCACCTCGCCCGGCGAGGAAAACGTTCCCAGCACCCCGTTGCTCGTCGAGTCTGCCATCAAAAACTCCTTCCGGTGTTGTTCTGCCAGGTTATCGGAGGGAGCCTGACCGCGTGGTCTGCCCCTACTCCCACATCCAGAATGCTGACGTGGGCGGGGTGTTGGGTTACGAATGTGTTACAGTCCGTGCCCCTTCTCAAGAGCGAGTTTCAAAACTTCTTCGGCGCGAATGACCGTGGATGTCTAGCGCGAATCAGGGTTGGCGCGGAGACGGTATCCCACGTTGCGCACCGTTTCAACGAAGGTGTGCGTGGGGTCCTCGATCTTGCTGCGCAAGCGCCGCACGTGGACGTCCACCGTCCGTGTGCCGCCGAAATAGTCATAGCCCCACACCACGTCGAGCAGTGTGTTGCGTGTGAAAACATGGCCGGGACGCGAGGCAAGGATGCGCAGCAGTTCGTACTCCTTGAACGTGAGTGTGACCTGCCGAACGCCCACCCAGACTTCGTAGCGCGCGAGATTGATGCGGAGATCACCAACGTTTATCTCATCCTCGTTGGCGGAGCGGGCGCGATGCCGGGCATAGAGGAGGGCAAGGCGAGCGATTACCTCTGAAGGATCGGCAGGAACCAGGACAAAGTCATCTAGGCCCAGCGATGCCTCGATTTCGCGGAGCTGCCCCGGGCGCACCAGGCCAAGAACAGGGACGTAGATGTCCTTGTGGCAGGCTGAGGCAATCTCACGGACGGAGGCGGCACGGGCAAGCGGCCCTGCCATGTCAATGATCAGGATGTCATGCGGGTCCTGTGAGAGCTCATCGAGGTCGTCTGCCTCTGTGAGAGGCGTGCATGTGATGACCTCACGGTCGAATGCGGCCGTCAGGTCGGCAAAGGCGGGCGCCTCCTGGGCGGTTAACAACGCAACATGCATTTTATGTGCCTATTGGGACTGATTGAGTATAGCCTGTGCTTCCGATGGTATTCTGGTGAGCACGATGACCTTGACAGTTGAACAACCCATTCCACGGCCGCGCCGCCTTCCGGAGTGGTTCAAGGTTCCCGCGCCGGGCAGCGAGCGGTATCGCAAGTTGAAGGCGCTTGTCGAAGGCAATTCTCTCCACACTGTCTGTGAGGAGGCGCGTTGTCCCAATATCGGCGACTGCTGGGATCGCGGCACGGCGACATTTATGATCCTTGGCGATACCTGCACGCGCGCCTGTCGTTACTGCGCCGTCAAGACCGGCGACCCGGGTGGCGTTGTCGACACGCTTGAGCCTTTACGTGTCGCGCAGACCGTCCACCGCATGGGCATCACGTACGCCGTCATCACGTCTGTTGACCGTGACGACCTGCCCGATGGGGGCGCGTCCATCTTTGCCCAGACAATCGGCGCGGTGAGGCGCGTTGCGTCAGGCGTCGGTGTAGAGGTACTCATTCCGGATTTCGCAGGGAATTGGGACGCGCTCCGCACAGTAATGGATGCTGCGCCGGATGTCCTCAACCACAACATTGAAAGTGTGCCGTCCGTCTTTCGCACGGTGAGACCGCGCGGAAACTACTGGCTGTCGCTGGAGCTACTGGAGCGGGCCAAGCGGCAGGGAATGCGCACGAAGTCCGGCATCATGGTCGGCCTGGGGGAGACGCGAGAGGAACTGCTATCAACGATGGATGATCTCGTCAGTGTTGGATGCGACATTCTCACCATCGGTCAGTACCTGCGGCCAACACCATCACACGCTCCGCTGGACAGGTTCTACACACCCCAGGAATTCATCGAGTTGCGGGAGGAGGGGATGGCGCGCGGCTTCAAACACGTGGAGTCCGGCCCCCTCGTCAGAAGCTCCTACCACGCGGAGGAGCAGGCGGGACGCTAGCTGCCGTCCTCCGGGGCATCCGACGGCTCCAATGCCCGCAGGGACATCGTTGCTCCCACCCAGGCAATGCCCATCTCAACGATGGCGGCGAGGCCGATGAGCAATGTGGCCTGCAGGAAGAACAACTGAGGGAATAGCTGGATCATCCTGTCGTCCGCCGTCCCCTGCCACAGGTCGTTGGAGAAGCTGAGCAGGTGGAATTGCAGGAAGAGGAAATCGAATCCGCCCAGCGCGGCGAAGAGGCCTATTCCGATGATTGCCACCACCGTCCACACGGCGCTCTGACGGATACGGCGAAAGACGATTGCAGCTAAATCCGGCCGCCCGCGCGCCACGGCAACGGCAGCCGCAACCAAAGCGCCAAGCATGATGACAGTCGCTACTGCCTGTACGGCGTAGACGCGGTTCAGCAGGTCGCGCACGTCCCGGAAGTGTATGGCCTCCGGTTCGGTGAACAGCGGCTCGCTGATGCCGTTGACGATAATCTCGGTTGTGATCAGGTCCTCATCCGACTCGAAGTAATCGATGAGCCCGGCAGTGCCCTTGATCAGTTCGGCGCGTTCGACACCCGTTCGCTCCGGCGCGTCAAATGCATCGATGGCGTAGGTATAGACGGTCTGACTGTGGAAGGCGATTCGGACGTTTGTCGTGATGAACAGGGCGGGCAGAGTAATAGCAACAGCGATACCAAGCGCGAGGAAGGTCCGTGAAGCTAACACGCCCGCAAGAATAAGGAACGATTGCTGGAGGTGTCAAAAGCGGAGGGGGCGGCGCATTGCGCCGCCCCCCTCTCATTGCCTGGTTGTTTTGTCGCAGGAAGCTAGCCCTCAGACTCGGTGTCCGCTTCCTCCAACTCAGGGAAATCATCGTCGTCATCGTCGTCGTCCAGGTCGAGGTCGAAGTCGTCTCCGTCCTCGCCAAAGGCTGCGTTGAAGATGCGCTCCAATCCGGCGTCGATTTCGTCTTCGTCGAAGCCCTCGTCCGGATCAGCAAGGGCCGTGGCCACTGCGCCGGCCTCGAGCAGATCGTCCTCGATATCGTCGCCGACACCCAGCCGCGCAGGAATGAGACGCCCGATAATGACGTTCTCCTTGAGCCCGACAAGTCGATCAACCTTGCCAAGCAGCGCCGCCTCAGTGAGCACGCGTGTGGTCTCCTGGAAGGATGCAGCCGCAAGGAAGCTCTCCGTGCTCAGCGATACCTTTGTCACGCCGAGCAGGACGGACACTGCCAGGGACGGCTCTCCGCCCTCCGCGATGACCTTCTCATTGACGGACTGCCAGAGGAAGCGGTCAACGAGCTCGCCCTGCAGGAACTCCGTGTCGCCGGGCTGTTCGATACGCACGCGGCGCAGCATCTGGCGGACGATGATTTCAATGTGCTTGTCATGGATGACAACGCCCTGGGAGCGGTATACCCGCTGTACCTCGTCCACGAGGTAACGCTGCGCGGCGTCCTTGCCGCGGACGCGCAGCACATCCTGCGGGTTCAACGGCCCCTCGGCGAGCGCCGTGCCTGCGTCAATGCGCTGGCCGGTTTCAACGAGGATGCGCACGTTTGGCGAAACCTGGTAGGTGCGGTCATCGATGTCGCGGTGAACGATGGTCATCGTATCGCCCTTCACCGTTACCTCACCGTCCATCGCCGCGGTAATCGGAGCCGGGACGGGCGCAGTGGTTTCCGCCGCGTCCTCCTCCGCAGCCTTCTTGCGACGGCTCCGGGTCTTGGGCTTGGCTGCGGGCCCCGCGAGTTCCGCGCCCGAGTCGACGAAATCGCCGGACTTGACGCGCGCCTCGAACCCCTCGGGAATCTGGTAGTCCTCCGCGACGGTCTCTTCATTGACCACGCGGACGCGCCTGCCGTTGGTGTCCTCGGTGACATCGACAACGCCGTCGATCTCGGTGATTGGCGCGACGAGCTTGGGCACGCGCGCCTCGAAGATCTCCTCGACGCGAGGCAGACCGCTCGTGATGTCCACGCCGGCGACGCCGCCCGTGTGGAATGTCCGCATGGTGAGCTGTGTGCCGGGCTCACCGATGGACTGCGCGGCGATGATGCCGATGGCCTCACCGGCCTCCACCAGCCGCCCGCGGGCCAGCGACCGCCCGTAGCAGAAGCGGCACATGCCGTGCGGGGCCTGGCACGTTAGCGGGCTGCGCACAAAGACGCGGTTGATGCCGGCGTCCTGGATTACAGTCGCCTTATCTTCATCAATTTCCTCGTTGCGGTCGACGATGATCTCACCGGTGTTCGGATCCGCAACCGGCGCGGCGGCCATGCGGCCAAGAATGTGCTCCGCAAGGGAACCCAGCAGGCGATCCATCGTCTCGCCGTCAATCCAAACGCCGTCCAGCGTGCCGCAGTCGTCATCATTTGCGATGACATCTTGCGCCACGTCGATGATGCGGCGTGTGAGGTAGCCGGAGTCCGCCGTCCGCAGAGCCGTGTCAGCGAGACCCTTGCGCGCGCCGTGCGTTGAGATGAAGTATTCCAGCACGCTCAGGCCTTCACGGAAGCTGGAGCGAATCGGCAGCGGCAGAATCTTGCCCTTGGGGTCTGCCATCAGACCGCGCATCCCGGCCATCTGCTTGATCTGGGCGATGTTGCCCTTCGCGCCGGAGCCGGCCATCAGGTACAGGTTTCCGAACTCGCGGAGGCGGTTCTCGATAACCGTCTCCATCTCCCGGTTCACACCCTGCCAGATCTCAATGACCCGCTCTTCCAGCTCATCCTCGCTCACGAGGCCGCGCTGGAAGTTGCGCTGGACCACAGACACCTCTTCTTCGGCCTTCTCCAGCATCCCCGCCTTCTCCGGCGGAACGACGACGTCGTTCAGGGCGATGGTCAGACCTGACTCCGTGGCGTAGTGGAATCCAAGCTTCTTCAGGGCGTCGAGGATCAGGGCAGTGGAGTCGTTGTCCTCAAAGCGATAGCACTCGGTAACGACTTCCTTGAGCGCCTTCTTGTCCACGATTTCGTTTCGGTAGGTTACCGCGCTTGGCAGCACCTGGTTGAACAGGATGCGACCGACGCTTGTCGTCAACGGCTCCAGCGTCCAACCATCCGGCATCTCTTCTTGGAGATTCAGCTCAACGATGTCCGTGCGTCCGTCCTCGCTCATCACGAGGCGCGGCAGCAGGTTCAGCCGGGTATTGCCGTCGGCGCTGACCGCCACACCCTCGCGGATGCGGACCTCCGCCCGAAGGTCAATCTGGCCGAGGTCATGAGCCAGCTTGGCATCGTCATACGTGATGAAGCCCTGGCCCTCGCCCTCAGCGCCGGGCGACAGCGTCGTCAGGTAGTAGATGCCGACGACGATATCCAGCGTCGGAGCGACAATCGGCTCGCCGGAGCTCGGCAGCAGCATGTTGTGCGTTGAGATCATCAGCTTGCGCGCCTCTTCCACGGCGCGGCGGCCGATCGGCACGTGGACGGCCATCTGGTCACCGTCAAAGTCGGCGTTGTAGGCCGCGCAGACGAGCGGATGAATCTGGATGGCGCTGCCCTCAACAAGCACCGGCTCAAAGGCCTGGATGCCAAGGCGGTGCAGCGTGGGGGCGCGATTCAGGAACACCGGGCGCTCCGTGATCACCTCTTCCAGGAGATCCCAGACCTCGCCGCGGCGCTTCTGGTCTACCATGCGTTTTGCGCTCTTGATGTTCGGCGCGATGCCGTGCAGCACCAGCCGATGCATCACGAACGGCTTGAACAGTTCAAGCGCCATCTGCTTCGGCAGGCCGCACTGGTGCAGCTTCAGGGTGGAGCCGACGACAATCACAGAGCGGCCGCTGTAGTCCACGCGCTTGCCAAGCAGGTTCTGGCGGAAGCGCCCCTGCTTGCCCCGCAGCATGTCTGAGAGCGACTTGAGCGTGTGGTTGTGGCTGCCGGTGATGGCGCGTCCGCGGCGGCCATTATCGACCAACGCGTCGACGGCCTCCTGGAGCATCCGCTTCTCATTGCGGACGATGATGTCCGGCGCGCCAAGCTCCATGAGCCTCTTGAGGCGATTGTTGCGGTTGATAACACGGCGATAGAGGTCGTTCAGATCGCTTGTGGCGAAACGACCGCCGTCCAGCTGCACCATGGGGCGCAGGTCCGGCGGCAGGACGGGCAGCACGGTCAGGATCATCCACTCCGGCTTGTTATCGCTCTTGCGGAATCCCTCAACGACACGCAGGCGCTTGGCCGCCTTCTTGGCTTTCTGGCCGGTGGAGCCGATGGCCTCCGCATGCAGCGTCTCGCGAAGCTCTTCAAGGTCCATCGTGCTGATGATTTCCAGCAACGACTCGGCACCCATGCCGGCGCGGAACAGGAAGCCGTACTGATCGTTGCGCTCCTTGAACTCGTTCTCCGTCATGGTCTTGCGGGTCTGGAGCTGCTCGAGGTCGCCGCGGCGAGAATCCCACGCCTTCCGCGCCTCCTGGATGCGCTCCTGGGCATCCTTTTGGAGAGTGACAATTTCCTGCTGCGCGTCGCCCTGCTGCTCCACCGACTCTGTGATTAGCTCTTCAAGCACGGTATCAAGGGAGGCAACAATCTCCTCAGTGATCTTCCTGCCCTTCGCCACAAGCGTGCGCCCATGAACGCTGATTGTGTCGCTGGCTTTCTGTCCAACCATCTGGGGCAGGCCGGTGCGAAGTGCTTCAACATCAGCCTCGATCATCGCGCGGCGCTCGGCGACTTCCCGCGTGCTCTGCTCGCGGACAGCTGTGACGTTGGCGTCCAGCTCGGCGCGGATCTCCTCGAGGAGCCTGTCTTCTCGCTCCGCGAACTCATCAAGGACTTCCTGCTTGCGCTGCTCATCCACCTCGATGATTACGTACTGGGCGTAGTAGAGGACTCGCTCCAGGTTGCGGGGCGTCATGTCCAGCAGCATGGCGAGCCAACTCGGCGTGCCCTTGGCGAACCAGATATGGGCGACGGGAGCCGCAAGGTTGATGTGCCCCATCCGCTCGCGCCGCACCTTCGCCCGCGTCACTTCAACGCCACAGCGGTCGCAGATTACGCCGCGGTAGCGGATGCGCTTGTACTTGCCGCAATAGCACTCGAAGTCTTTGGTCGGACCGAAGATGCGCTCATCAAAGAGCCCATCCTTTTCCGGCTTCTGATTGCGATAGTTGATCGTCTCGGGCTTGGTGACCTCGCCGTACGACCACGACCGGATCTGATCCGGGGAGGCGAGCGAGATTCGTATTGCGCTGAAACTAGGATCCGTCATTCTCTCTCTCCTCCATGTCTCCGTCGCCAAAGTCATCCACGCGCAGGGCGCCGCTGAGGGCCATTTCCAGAGCCGGAACGTCCGGGTCTTGCAGCAACTCGATAGCCAGGCCAAGGCTCTGCAGTTCCATCTGCAGAACATGGAAGGACTCCGGGATGCCGTGTTCAATCACGTCCTCGCCCTTCACGATGGCCTCATAGGTCTGCTGCCGGCCCTGCACGTCGTCGGACTTGATCGTGAGCATTTCCTGGAGGTTGTGCGCGGCGCTGTACGCCTCAAGCGCCCAGACCTCCATCTCGCCAAACCGCTGCCCGCCGAACTGTGCCTTGCCGCCCAACGGCTGTTGAGTAATCAAGGAATACGGGCCCGTCGAGCGAGCGTGAATCTTGTCCTCCACAAGGTGGATCAGCTTGAGCATGTAGATGTAGCCGACGGTCACGGGCTGGCCGAACGGCTCACCCGTGCGGCCGTCGCGCAGAATCACCTTGCCGAAGATGGGCGGGTGGTTGCCGCTCTTCCGGAAGTGCTGCTCCGTCTTCGCCACAACACCATCGGCGTCCAGCTTCTTGTGGGACACTCCCTGCTGATCCAGCCAGAGGCGCAGGCACACATCTTTGGCGACGCCACGGGTGCGGTCGCTGAACACCGGCGCCGGGTCGATGCCCTTGTCCTGCAGCCACGCCTCCGCGATTTCCAGCTCGAACGTCGGCTCGCCATGCTCTCCGGTCCGGACCGCGCCGGACTCATGGGCGATGTAGGCGCGGCCAAGCGCGTCCTCAATGGACTCCGGGTCTGCGCCGTCAAAGACGGGCGTCACAACCTGGAAACCGAGTTCGCGCGCCGCCGAGCCGATATGCGTCTCAAGGATCTGGCCGAGGTTCATGCGGGAGGGCACGCCGATGGGGTTGAGGATGATCTCAACCGGCGTCCCGTCCGGCAGGTAGGGCATGTCCTCAATGGGCATGATGCGGGAGATGACTCCCTTGTTGCCATGCCGCCCCGCCATCTTGTCACCGACGGAGATCTTGCGGGTCTGCGCCACCCAAACACGCACCAGTTCATTGACGCCGGCCTGCAGGTCATCCTTCTGCTCGCCCGTCAAAATGCGGACGTCGATGACCTTGCCGTGCTCGCCGTGTGGGACACGGAGCGAGGAGTCTTTCACCTCGCGCGCCTTCTCACTGAAGATTGCACGGAGCAGCTTCTCCTCCGGCGAGAGCTCAGTCTCACCCTTGGGAGTGATCTTGCCGACAAGGATGTCGCCGGCGTTCACCTCCGCGCCGATGCGGATGATTCCCTTTTCGTCGAGATCAGCGAGGGCCTCTTCACCCACGTTCGGGATGTCGCGCGTGATCTCCTCACGCCCCAGCTTGGTGTCACGGGCCTCGACCTCGTGCTTCTCGATATGGATGGACGTGAACTTGTCCTCACGCACGACGGATTCGGAGAGGATGATCGCGTCCTCAAAGTTGTAGCCCTCCCAGGACATGAACGCGCACAGCACGTTCTGGCCGAGGGCCAACTCACCCTGCACCGTGGAGGCGCAATCGGCGATCGGATCGCCCGTCTTGACCACGTCGCCGGGAGCCACAGAAGGCTTCTGGTTGATGACCGTTCCCTGGTTGGACCGCTCGAACTTGCGGACGCGGTGGGGATAGGTCTTGTTGTCGCTGCCCTTGATGATGATTTCCTCGGCCGTCGCCGTCACAACGGTTCCGTCCACGCGGGAGAGCAGGATCTGGCCGCTGTCCTTCGCGACGCGGGACTCCATGCCGGTGCCGACGATGGGCACGTCCGGGCGCACGAGCGGCACGGCCTGCCGCTGCATGTTGGAGCCCATCAGCGCGCGGTTGGCGTCGTCGTGCTCGAGGAACGGGATAAGCGCAGTGGAGACGCTGAAGATCTGCTTGGGAGAGACATCCATGAATTCAACGTCCACGGCGCGGGCCGTGTGGGGCTCTCCCTGCCGCCTGACCTCAATCATGTCCGTGATCATCTCACCGACTTCGTTGAGTTCCGTGTTGGCCTGCGCGATGTCGTGCCGCTCTTCCTCGTCCGCGTCAAGGTACTCGGACTCATTGAGCACGAATGGGCGAACGGGGATGTCCAGCGGCGCGAGCCGCGCGATCGACTTGGCAAGATCCGCTGTAACGAGCGTTCCGGCCTCCGCGACCAGCTTCTTGCGCCGATCCCTCACGTCCTCGCGAAGTGTGTGGCCCTCAAGCCACTTCGGCTCCTTGTTCGGGATTTCCTTGAGCACGCGGCGGTAGGGCGTCTCGATGAAACCGAAGGGGTTGATCTTTGCGTATGTGGCGAGGGAGCCAAGGAGGCCGATGTTCGGTCCTTCAGGCGTCTCGATGGGGCAGATGCGTCCATAGTGCGAATTGTGGACGTCACGCACGTCGAAACCGGCGCGCTCGCGAGACAGTCCGCCCGGTCCCAGCGCGGAGAGACGCCTCTTGTGCGTCAACTCAGCGAGGGGGTTGGTCTGATCCATGAACTGCGAGAGCTGCGAGCCGCCAAAGAACTCACGCAATGACGCAACGATTGGCCGCACGTTCACGAGGTGCCCAGGGGTCGCGCCCTCGGGCTGCACCAGTGTCATGCGCTCCCGCGCCACGCGCTCCATGCGGAGGAGGCCGACACGGAACTGGTTCTGGATCAACTCGCCGACCGATCGGACACGGCGGTTCCCCAGGTGGTCGATATCATTAGGCCGCGACGCCCCGGTGTGAACGCGAATCATCTGCCTGATGAGCGCAACGATGTCCTCCGGCAGCAGAATGCGCGTTTCCGGGTCAACCTGGGAGCCGAGGCCGCGATTGAGCTTGTAGCGGCCAACGCGCGCCAGGTCATAGCGTCGGGGGTCAAAGAACAGGTGATGGACGAGCGTCTTGGCATTGTCCAGCACGGACGGCTCACCCGGGCGCAGGCGGCGGTAGAACTCCAGCAGCGCCTCGTCCGTCGTCCGCGCGTGAGGCTCACGCTCAAGCGTCGTCCGAATCAGGCTCGCGTCGCCGGGCTGATCCACGTCCGAGAACATCGAGAGAATCTCATCCTCTTCGTAGCCGAGGGCGCGGAGCAGCAACGTGACGGGCATCTTGCGGCGGCGGTCTACCTTGACGCTGATGATGCCCCGATTGGAAATATCGAACTCAAGCCACGCTCCGCGATTGGGGATGAGCTTGGTCATGCACAGTTCGCGCCCCGTGGACGGGTCGCGCTCCAGCGTGAAATAGGCGCCGGGCGAGCGGACAAGCTGGCTGACGACGACTCGCTCCGCGCCGTTGATGATGAACGTGCCCCGGTCAGTCATGAGGGGAACATCACCCAGGAAGAGGTCCTGCTCCTTGACCTCGCCCGTCTCCTTGACAGTCAACTCAGCCTTGACGTGGAGCGGGGCGGAGTAGTTGAGATCCTTGTCGCGGCACTCATCTTCGGAATGCTTGGGGGGATCAAAGCGGTGCTCAACGAAACGCAGTTGGAATCTGCCGCCAACCGCTTCCGCACGCGCCTTGCCTTCCCGGACAAGCTCCAGAATCTCGCGTGGAGAGCGTCCGGCGCTGAGATCGGCAGGCAGGGTCTCCCGCGCGGCGTCCTGGATGGGACTGATTTCAGAGAGGAGTTCGGCGATTCCGTCAGTCTTAAACCAATTGAAGGAGTCGACCTGTATTTGAATGAGATTTGGCGGTGCGAGTATTTCATCGACCCGCGAGTAGTTCTTGATTGACTCCCTCATGGTTGCGACCATTCGGCGCTCCTCTCTTACACAAGCAGAAAAAGCCCGTTCGCGGGGTACATTCAATTAGCCCAGCGAACAGGCCTATTCGGTGCGATCTAACGGGTCGACGTCCACCCAAGCACAATCGAATACTATAGCACACGCCTGCAAAGGTCAAATAACAGGCGTGGTGCAAGGTCAAATTCTTACACCCGGTCTATCTCATCCAGGCCGGCGAGGAAGTCACGGAAACCGCTGGGCGGCTCGCCGGGAATGACGGTCACGACGGACTGGAGCGCCGCCACCAGGTCGTCGTCTATCTCAAAGGGCATATTCAGGGCGACCGACCACGCCGCCGCGTGAGCCAACGACGCCGGCACCGCTTGTTCAAGGGATGAGTCGCCCTTTCGCATGATTAGAACCGGGGTGAGGGCAGGGCCGTCACGCGAGTCAATCAGCAGCAGCTTGATGCCCAGAACGACGCCTGCGCCACGCGAGGCCGTGTCCTTGAGGTGGTCGAGGACGTTCCTGCCCGGCATTCCGTCATCCGATAAGAGGCTGCCGAGAACGACGGCTTCCTTCTCCAGCACGTTCAGCGCCAGTCTGTCCTCGCCCTCCGCGCTGCGGAGGATGAGCACGTTTTGTTTCGTTTCGGCGTCTTCGGACACCTTTTCAACCAGGTAGTTCATTGCTGCCCCTGCGCTGCCCCAGTATAGGCGCTGGGAGCGTGCCGCAGAATGGTGCCCTGTATACTGCAAAAGCATCTATTGCGGCGGAAAAACACGCAGGGGACGGGCATTCTATGGCAGCGGAGCGGCGCGCGGGCAATCCATACAACCTCAGATACGATCCCATTGCGCTTGATCGGAAATGGCAGGAGCGGTGGGAGGCGGACGGCCTGCATGAGGCCAACCCCGACGATTCCCGTCCCACCTGGTACGCCCTCACGATGTTCCCGTACACCTCCGGCGATCTGCACGTTGGCCACTGGTATGCGGAGGCCCCGGCGGACGCCCACGCGCGCTATATGAGGATGCGCGGCTATAACGTCCTCCATCCGATGGGTTTCGACGCGTTCGGCCTGCCTGCGGAGAACGCGGCCATCCAGCGCGGCATCCACCCGCAGACATGGACGCTGGACAACGTTGACCGGATGCGCGGGCAGCTCAAGACCATCGGTGCGGGCTACGACTGGCGGCGCGAGGTCATCACCTGCCTGCCTGAGTATTACAAGTGGAACCAGTACTTCTTCCTCAAGATGTTTGAGAAGGGCATCGCCTACCGCGCGATGGCTCCCGTCAACTGGTGCGAGAAAGACCAGACGACGCTCGCGAGAGAGCAAGTCATGGCCGACGGTACGTGCGAACGCTGCGGCACGGTCGTTTACCAGCGGGATTTGGAGCAGTGGTTCTTCCGCATCACGGATTATGCCGAGGAACTGCTGGACAACTCGAAGATTGATTGGCCCGAGCGTATCAACCTGATGCAGACCAACTGGATCGGGCGCTCCGAGGGCGCTGAGATTTCGTTCGGTCTTGATGTTCCCGGCGTGGACGTTGATGAACTGCGCGTATTCACAACACGCCCGGATACCACGTACGGCGTTACGTTCATGGTGCTCGCGCCCGAGCATCCACTTGTTCCGGCGCTTACCACAGACGAGCAGCGCGCCGAGGTAGAGGCGTATGTGGCGCAGGCGCGCCGGCTGACGGAGATCGAGCGGCTGGCAGTTGATAAGGAGAAGACCGGCGTGCCGTTGGGCACGTACTGCATCAACCGCCTCAACGGCCAGAAGGTCGCTCTGTGGATCGCTGATTATGCGCTCGCCACCTACGGCACGGGCGTGGTGATGGGTGTGCCGGCGCACGACGAACGCGACTTTGAGTTTGCGACCAAGTACGGAATACCAATCGAAACGGTCATTGCGCCAGAGGGCTACGACGGCTCGCCGCTGAGCGAGGCATACATCGATCCCGGCGTCATGGTCAATTCCGGGCCGTTCACAGGGATGCCGAATGAGGATGGCAAGGCGGCCGTAGCGAAGCACCTTGAGGAAAACGGGTGGGGCGGGCCGACCGTTTCTTACCGGATGAGAGACTGGCTCGTCTCCCGCCAACGGTACTGGGGCACGCCAATTCCAATCATCTACTGCGACGACTGCGGCATCGTGCCGGTTCCTGAGGACCAGCTGCCCGTTGTGCTGCCAGACGACGCAGAGTTCCTGCCAACGGGCGAATCCCCGCTCAGATATCACGAGGGTTTTCGCCATGCGACATGCCCTCAGTGCGGCAATGCGGACGCCGAACGCGAGACGGACACGATGGATACGTTCGTCGACTCCGCCTGGTACCAGTTCCGCTATACCAGTCCCGATGCCGGCACGGATACGGCGTTTGACCCGGCGGAAATGCAGCGGTGGGCGCCCGTTGATCTGTACACGGGCGGCGCGGAGCACGCCGTCATGCACCTGCTCTATGCCCGCTTCTTCACAAAAGCCCTCCGTGATCTTGGCCTGCTGGACTTTGATGAGCCATTCAAGCGCCTGTTCAACCAGGGCGTCATTCTTGGCGAGGACCACGAGAAGATGTCCAAGAGCCGCGGCAACGTGGTGAATCCGGACGAGCAAACTGCTCTGCTTGGCGCGGACGTGGTTCGCGCATATCTGATGTTCGTCGGGCCGTGGGACCAGGGCGGGGCGTGGAGCACGCAGGGCATCCGCGGCGTGCCGCGATGGTTCAACCGGGTATGGGAGCTGTGCGAGACACGGTGTCGGGATGAGGGCGCGCCCGCGCCCGACGCTATTGCAACCGAACTCACGCGCGAGATGCACCGCACGATCCAAAAGGCGACGGAGGACATCAAGGACTTCCAGTTCAACACGATGATCGCGGCACTCATGACGTTCACCAACACGCTGTCGCGCATCGAATCCGACAATCCTGAGGCGACACGCAGCCCGGAATGGCGGGAGGCATATGACACTTTGCTCCTGCTGCTCGCGCCAATCGCGCCGCACCTGACGGAAGAACTGTGGGAGATGGTGGGCAAGCCGTATTCCATCCATCAACAGCCGTGGCCGGAGTACGATGAGTCGCTGACCAAATCGGAAGAGATCACGCTGATCGTGCAGGTGGACGGCAAGCTGCGGGACAGGCTGACCGTTGCGGCTGATATTGCGGAAGACGCTGCGCGGGATGTCGCGCTGGCCAGCGAGAAGATACGGACGGCACTGAACGGCGCAGCTCCGGCCCGAGTCATTTACGTACCAGGCCGCCTGCTCAACCTCGTGACACGATAATGGCGAGTGCCGTCACCGGTATCATCGTCGCCGCCGGTTCCGGCGAGCGTATGGGCGGCGTGCAGAAGGCGTTCGCACCGCTGCTTGGCCGGGAGATGGTCGCGTACTCGCTGCGCGCGATGGAAGATTCCCAAGACGTCGATCACATCGTGCTTGTCGTTGCAGCTGACTCCGTAGGAAAGGCGGAGTCTCTGGTCTCCTCTATGGGGCTGTGCAAGGTGTCCGCGGTGTGCGCCGGTGGCAATACTCGCCGCGAATCTGTCCTTGCCGGCCTGCGCGCCGCGCCGGACGGCAGTGAAATCATGCTGGTTCATGACGGCGCCCGCCCGTGTATCACGACAGAGCTCATTGCGAGAGGCGTGGCGGCTGCGCGTGAACATGGAGCGGGGGTCCCCGCTGTGCCGGTGCAAGACACTATTAAGGAAGCGGGGCAGGACGGACGGGTTGCCACGACGCCGGACAGGTCGCGGTTGTATGCCGCGCAGACCCCGCAGGCCTTTCGCACCGAACTGCTGAAACGCGCCCATGCAGAGGCTCCGCCGGACCTTGTACTGGACGACGCAAGTCTTGTGGAGGCGCTTGACGAGCCGGTCCATCTCTTTGAGGGCGACGCAGGCAATATCAAGGTAACGACACCAACTGACGTGGCGGTTGCCGAAGCGATTCTCCGTCAACAGGGCAATACTGCGCCTGACAAATCGGAGGCGGGTTCCTAGTGGCTGCCATACGCGTTGGGCTTGGATTTGACAGCCACCCGCTGGTGGAGGGCAGGGCGCTCGTCATCGGAGGAGTGCGGATCGAATATACGCTTGGCCTGCATGGTCATTCAGACGGGGACGTGCTGGCGCACGCGCTGACGGACGCCTTGCTTGGTGCGGCTGGTTTGGGGGACATCGGCCAGCATTTCCCCAGCACCGATCCTACCTACAAGGACGCCAACAGCATGGAGCTGCTGAGGCGGGCGATGGATATGGTGGAGGGGCGTCAATTGCGGCTGGGAAATGCCGATGCTACGCTCTATGCGGACGCGCCCCGCCTTGGTCCGTATCGGGACGCCATGATTCAATCTCTTGCCATGAAACTTCGAGTCGAACCCGACAAACTGAACCTTAAATTCAAGACGCTTGAGGGCCTCCCGCTGGGCGGTGTAGAAGGAGCCGCAGTTATCGCCGCCCACGTCATCGTTGCGCTTGAGGCCGAGGCCTGATGCTGCGCCTGACAAGCACGCTGACCGGCGAGAAGACCGAGTTCACGCCGCATAATCCGCCGGACGTTCTCATGTACGTTTGCGGCGTCACCCCCTACTCCGATTCGCATGTGGGCCACGGTATGAGCTACGTCATCTTCGACGTGGTGAGGCGCTACCTCGCTCATCGCGGCTACAACGTGCGGGTAGTGCAGAACTTCACGGATGTTGACGACAAGATCATCGCGCGGTCGCAGGAAACGGGTGAGACGGCGTCGGGTCTCGCGGGCCGCTACATGGACCTCTTCAAGGAGGACATGGAACTGCTGAACGTGCTGCCCGCGGACGAGTATCCACTGGCGACGGCTGAGGTACCCTCGATGCTGGAGATGATCTCGGGCCTTATCGACAAGGGGTTTGCGTATGCCGCGGACGGTGACGTCTATTTCCGCGTCAACAAGTTCGATAGCTACGGTAAGCTCTCGCACCGCACGCTGGACGGGATGATGGCCGGGGCGCGCATCGCGCCCAACGAATTAAAGGAATCGCCGCTGGATTTCACGCTGTGGAAGGGCGCGAAGGAGAGCGAACCGGCGTGGGACAGTCCGTGGGGTCCCGGCCGCCCTGGCTGGCACATCGAGTGCTCGGCAATGTCCCTGAGCTACCTGGGCGAGAAGATCGATATTCACGGCGGCGGCGCGGACCTGATCTTCCCGCACCACGAGAACGAAATCGCACAGACGGAGGCGTTCACCGGGACTGAGCCGTTCGCCCAGTATTGGCTCCACAACGGTCTGCTGCAGATGGGCGAAGAGAAGATGAGCAAGTCGCTCGGCAACCTCGTGTCCATTCGCGACGTTGTTGAGCAGCACGGCGCGGACGCGTTCCGGTTGTTCGTGCTGACATCTCATTACCGGATGCCGCTGACGTGGACGGATGAAAGTGTGGCGGCGTCGGCCCGCGCGGCTGAGCGACTGTCACGCGCCGCTTGGGCAGTCGGCGGCGAGGGCGATGCGCCCGATACGTCCGCTTTCAGGGAGCGTTTCTATGAGGCCATGGATGATGACCTCAATACCCCGCAGGCGCTCGCCGCGCTGTTTGACATGGCTCGGGAGATTAACCGTGCGGCAGGGGAGGGCGCTGACGTTTCTGAGGCCTGCGCCTTGCTGCGCGAGCTAGGCGCCGTGCTGGGGCTTGGGTTGGAGCAGGCCGGCTCCGACGGCACGGGCGATGTCGCTCCGTTCGTGGAGCTGTTGATTGAGACGCGGGCCGGTTTGCGGAAGGAGAAACAGTTCGCGTTGGCGGACAACCTGCGGGATCGACTTGCCGAGTTGGGGATTGTCCTGGAAGACACGCCGCACGGCACGGAGTGGCGTTTTGAACGACGGGATAGCCGGTGAGCGTGGCTCAGTCCATGTGGCTTATCACATTTGATATTGACGGGACGATGGAGTTTGGCGATCCAAACGGCATCCTGACTCGTGAGCACGTCGAGTATTTTCGATCCAAGGGCGCAGTCGTTGGCAGTGCTTCAGACAGACCCGAAAGCTCCCAGCTCATCATGTGGCGCGGCTACGGTCTTGAGCCTGATTTCGTCCTGCTGAAACACCATATGCCGACTCTTAAGGAACGCTACCCGGATCTGCCGGCATACTGGCATGTCGGCGACCGCCCGCTTGATCAACAGACCGCGCGTCAGGCGGGTTTCACCTTCTTCTGGCCGGACCAGTTTCCAACTCCGGAGATGGGCGACGAATTCTTCACCCACGTCAAGCCGCCGGAGGAGGGTGGATCACTCACGGTGGGAGAGGCGGCGCTGCGACTTGCCGATTATGCTCTAGACGTGAACGGCGCCACGGAATACCACTCCAACCACAACCCGCATGGGGCGAGGCGGCTGCCCTAGCCCGTAAAGCGGGAACTGGCTATCGCCAATACGACGAAGATGACGGCCAAGCCGATTGTCGCCTGAAAGAGGGTTTTCTCAAAGCCGCGTCGGGCCCGGAAGACGGACGCGCCCGCGCCGAACACGCCGCCGAGGTCCTGCGTCCGCACCTGCAGCAGGATCGCGCCGATCAGAAGCACGGCTATGAGAAGCTGTAAGACGTGAATGATAACGTTGATCATTGATTCCGTTCCTATAGCGAGATCGATTCGCTCCGTCTATTGTGCCTGATTGTCAGCCGGTGCGAGCGCCTGCAGCTGCTCAGCCACCAACTGGTTCGCCGTCTGCGGGTTTGCCTGTCCCCGGGTGGCCCGCATGACCTGCCCCACGAGAAAGCCGACGGCGTTCTGCTTGCCCTTCTGAAAGTCGGCGACGGCTTTGGGGTTCGCTTCGATCGCTTCTCGAACGGCGGCGGCCAGCGCGTCCTGATCGTTGATCTGGGTCAAACCCTTTTCAGCCACGATGTCCTGCGGACTGCCGCCTGTGCTGAACATCTCCGGGAAGACCTCTTTGGCCATGCGAACGCTGATCGTCCCGTCGTCCATCAGGTCAAGCATGGCGGCAAGGGCAGGGGCGGAGACGGGCGAGTCCGCGATGTCCGTGTCTGCCTCGCTGAGCAGGTGTGCCAGGTCTCCCACAATCCAGTTCGCCACGGCCTTTGCCCGGGCCTGCCGCGCGTCTCCCTGTGCTTGCGGTGATGCCTCCAACGCTTGCTCGAAGTAGTCGGCAGTGGCTCGGCTTGCTGTCAACAGGCCGGCGTCATAGAGAGACAGGGCGAAGTCACTCATAAACCGTGCGCGCCGCGCATCCGGCAACTCGGGGAGCGACTGCCGCAGTTCGTCGACCCATTCCCTGCTGACGACCAGCGGCGGCAGATCCGGCTCCGGGAAATAGCGGTAGTCCTGCGCGTATTCCTTGGAACGCTGGGAGAGGGTCGTGCCCGTCTCTTCGGACCAGCCGCGCGTCTCCTGTGGAATCCGCTCCCCGCGTTCAATAAGGTCCGTTTGTCGCCCTACCTCGAACTCCAGCGCGCGAAAGACGGCGCGGAAGGAGTTCATGTTCTTGACCTCAACCTTCCAGTTGGGCAAGGGGTCGCCGGGCTTGCGCATAGAGATATTGGCGTCGCAGCGGAAGCTGCCCTCCTCCATGTTGCCGGTGGAAACGCCGAGATATTGGAGGATGGAACGGAGCTTCGTCAGGTAGAGCCGCGCTTCCTCCGGTGAGCGCAGGTCAGGCTCGCCGACGACCTCCATGAGCGGCACGCCGGAGCGGTTGATGTCTACGAGGGAGTACGTCTCGCCGGTGACATCCACGCGGTGTGTCAGGCGGGCCGTATCCTCTTCAAGGTGGACGCGCGTGATGCCGACCTTACGCGTTTCGCCGTCCTCCGGCTCGATTTCCAGCCAGCCGTTGCGTGTGAGGGGGAGATCATATTGAGAGATCTGATATCCCTTCATCAGGTCGGGGTAGGGGTAGTTCTTGCGGTCGAACTTGGTATCCTCAGCGATCTCGCAGTTCAAGGCCAGCGCCGTCATGATGGTCGCCGCAACTGCCTGCCGATTGATGACGGGCAGTGTGCCGGGGAGGCCCATGCAGACGGGGCAGACGCGGGTATTCGGTTCAGCGCCCGTGTAGTCGGTGGAGCAGCCGCAGAACATCTTGCTCTGCGTCAGCAGCTGCGCGTGTACCTCAAGCCCGATGACGGGCTCAAGGGCAACCTCGGTTGGAGCAGTGGCAATCATTGTCTATTCCATTGTAGACGAGCATGGCGGCAGGACGCCGCGGCGTCCTGCCGTCGCTTTTGTCGTTAGCCTGTGATTTACAGGATCGGGCCGTAGTCCAGGAAGAAGGGCGCGAAGACCAGTGCCACGATGGACATGAGCTTGAGCAGGATGTTCAGCGACGGGCCGCTGGTGTCCTTGAACGGATCACCGACTGTATCACCCACAACCGTCGCCTCATGGTGGCTTGTACCCTTGCCACCGAAGTTGCCCGTCTCGACGAACTTCTTGGCGTTGTCCCATGTGCCGCCCGCGTTGGCCATCGTAATGGCGATCATGAATCCGGCGGCGATGGAGCCGATGAGCAGGCCGCCCAGCGCCTCCTTGCCCATGAACACTCCCACGAGGACCGGCGCGACAACGGCCAGCACGCCCGGCACGATCATCTCACGCAAGGCGCCGCGTGTACTGATGTCTACGCACCGCGCGTACTCAGGCTCTCCTGTCCCTTCCATGATGCCGGGGATTTCTCGGAACTGGCGCCGCACCTCGTTTACCATCGCGTTCGCGGCACGGCCAACGGCGGCCATTGTGAACGCGGAAAACAGGAACGGCAGCATCGCGCCGATGAACAGTCCCACCAACGTCTTGGAGTCAAGGAGGCTGATGACAGTGAGATCAACCGCTTGCGCGTAGGCCGCCATGAGCGCCAGCGCAGTCAGCGCTGCGGAGCCGATGGCAAATCCCTTGCCTGTCGCCGCCGTTGTGTTGCCCAGCGAGTCCAGCGCGTCCGTCCGCTCCCGAACCTCGGGATCGAGGCCCGCCTGCTCTGCGATGCCGCCTGCGTTGTCTGCGACAGGACCATAGGCGTCAGTCGCCAGGGTGATTCCGAGGGTGGACAGCATCCCGACGGCTGCGATTGCCACACCGTAGAACTCAAACAGTTCGTAAGAGATCCAGATTGCCGCGCCTACCACCAACACCGGCACCACCGTGCTCTGCATCGCCGTCGCGAAGCCACTGATGATGACCGTTGCGGGACCCGTCTCGCCGGACTGGGAAACGCGCTGCGTCGGGCCGTAATCATATGAGGTGTAGTACTCGGTGATGAGGCCGATAATCACCCCGCCGATGAGGCCAGCGAGCACCGCGCCGAATAGCCGAATCCCGACGTCAGCTGCGGCAATCGTGCTGCCGCCGACCTCAACATCAGAGAACTCCAGGTAATTGACGACGGCGAACGTTGCAATCCCGACGAGAATGGCGGAGGCGAAGATACCGCGTCGAATCGACCACAACAGGCTCGCGAACGACGCATTCTCGCCGGAGCGAACCAGGAACGTGCCGATAATGGAACTCGCGATGCCCGCGCCCGCGATAGCCATCGGCAGGATCATGAACGACGCATCGTAGTCGGCGATTGCGTACGCCGTCGCGGCGATTGCCATGGCAGCGATGATTGAACCGACATAGGACTCAAAGAGGTCCGCTCCCATGCCTGCCACGTCGCCGACGTTATCGCCAACGTTGTCCGCGATGGTAGCGGGGTTGCGGGGGTCATCCTCCGGGATGCCCTGCTCAACCTTGCCGACGAGGTCCGCGCCCACGTCCGCCGCCTTCGTGTAGATGCCGCCGCCCACGCGGGCGAACAGCGCGATGGACGACGCGCCGAAGCTGAATCCGGCCACCCACTTCATCACTTCAGCGGCGTCGATGTCCGAGTAAATGTTGGAATAGACCACATACATGAGACCGACGCCGAGTAGTCCAAGCCCCACGACGGACATACCCATGACCGCGCCGCTTGAGAACGCCACGCGCAGCGCCGGGTTCAGTCCCCCCATGGCCGCCGCCGCCGTTCGGACGTTGGCCCGTGTTGCGACAAGCATGCCCAGCGCGCCCGTCGCGGCGGAGACAATCGCTCCGAGCACGTATGCCACGGCTGTCCGCGGTTCCACAAGGAGGGCGACGATGATGGTCACGATGATTACGAACGCGGCCAGGTAGGTGTACTCGCGGCGCAGGAAGGCCATTGCGCCCTGCTGAATGGCAACCGCGATGCGGCGCATCGTCTCATCTCCCTGGTCCACCTGCATCACGCGATAGATCAGTATGGCTGCAAAGATCAGCGCCAAAAGCCCGGCGCCAAGGGACGCGGCAACGGCAACATCCATGATTACTGGTTAGCCTCCTACCCGTTTCGCAAAAAACGACGGGATTAATCCCGTCTCACAAGTAGGAAAGTAGCATTTGCGCGCCTATTCCGTCAATTGGGAATGCCCTCTCCCGTCAGCGCTGAAACTGCCTCCTGAAGCCCGCCCAGTTTCTCGATTGCGCCGTAGGCGGTCGCGTCCATCTGCACCGGCGTGATAGACACTTTCTTCTCCCGCAGCGCCCACACATCCGTCCCCTCCTGGATGTCGATGCCTCTGCGAGAGCGTGTCTGCCGCTCCACGCTGATCCAGTAGTAATCGCGCCGCCCATCGTTGCCATGTGTTACGTCAAAGTTGACGGCGCGCGGGACGAGGTTCGTAATCTCGACGCCTTTCAATCTTTCCAGTCCAAGGTTCGGCACCGTCACATTAAAGAGGAGGCCCGCGTAGCGCTCCGTATCGGCCAGGATTTGCTCCGCTAGCGCGCGCGCCACCGCCGCCGCCGTCCGATACCGAAGTCGCTTGCGCAACGGCATGGAGATAGAGATAGCCGGAATACCGCGGATATGCGCATGCAGCGCAGCCCCCACCGTGCCGGAGAGAAAAACGTCCGCGCCCAGGTTCGTGCCGTGGTTGATGCCGGAGATAACCAGGTCAGGCTTCTCCTCCGCCATGATGTGGCCGAGCGCGACGATCACCGCGTCGCCGGGCGTCCCGTCCACGGAATAGTGCTTCACGCCGCGCGTGCGTAGGCGACGCACCCGCACGGGCCGATGCAGGGTGAAGCTCGCGCCCATCCCACTCTGCTCGCGGTCCGGCGCGACAACGGTGAGTTCACCCAGCCCGCGCAGCGACTTCACCAGCGCGAGAATGCCGGGCGCGTGTATCCCATCATCGTTCGTCAAGAGCAATCGCACGCCGCGAGTCTAGCATGCCACCCACTGCTTCCGCCTATGCAAGGCGTCGCAATCTCTGCGCAGAAAGGTATAAGATTGCAGAACGGGAGGGGGAGCAGAACACCAGGCATTCGTGCCGGTGTTTTGCTGGGGTAAAGCCGCGGATTCACTTGTGCTTCAACGTCTTTTGGGGTCAAATCGGCACTATAATCTTCAAGCTCTCCGAGGAGATGTTGTGGGGGGCGTTACGGCAGCCGTCGTTGGGCTGCCGGTTGCGCTGGCGTTCGGCATCGCGGCCGGTCTGGGTCCGGCCGCCGGGATTTACGGCGCTATCTCCGTCGGCTTCTTTGCCGCTGTGTTCGGCGGCACTAGATCCCTGATATCCGGTCCAACAGGCTCGATGACCGTGGCCATGGCGGTCATTGTCGCGGCGCACGCAGACAACATTTCTGAAGCTTTCACCATCGTCATCATGGCCGGGTTGATCCAGGTCCTGTTCGGCCTGCTGCGGATCGGACGTTTCGTTACATACACTCCGTATTCCGTCATATCGGGGTTCATGACCGGCGTTGGCGTGATCATCATCGTGGGGCAGTTGGAGCCCTTCATGGGCGGGCATGTAGGCGTTGGCGGGCTGTTTAGCACGATTGCGGACATTCCGGAACTCATGGGTGAGTTTCAAAGCAGCGCCCTGCTTATCGCTCTCTTAACGCTTGCAGTGGCCCTGCTCTGGCCCAAGAGATTCCAGGGGCATTTGCCGCCGACCCTGGTCGCGCTGGCAGTGGGGACCGCTATAAGCCTCATTTGGCTGAAAGACGCCCCGTCCGTTGGGGCTGTTCCCACCGAAATCCCGCTTTTCCAGCTGCCTCACCTCGACCTTGGTTTCATCATAGGGGCCACTGAGCCAGCGTTGGTCATCGCGCTCGTTGGATCTGTTGACACGCTGCTGACGGCGCTTGCCGCAGATTCAATGACTCGCTCGCGAAACGACCCAAGCAGGGAGCTTTTGGCGCAAGGCATCGGCAACGTCATCACCGGGTTCATCAGGGGCCTGCCCGGCGCCGGCGCCACGCCAAACACGGTAGCCAATATCCGCGCAGGCGGGTCCACCCTCATTTCCGGCGTGCTGGCCGTCGCGATCCTCGTGATCATTGTGATGCAGTTCGGCAACTACGTTGAGTTAATTCCAAGCGCCGTCCTCTCCGGAATCCTGGTGAAGGTCGCTCTCGATACCGTTGATTGGCGATTCGTCAACCGCATGTTCCGGGTGCAGCGTGAGCACCTGATAGTCATGCTGCTCACGTTCGGACTGACGGTGTTCGTTGACCTGGTTGCCGCTGTTGCCGTCGGCATGATCGCCGCGGCTGTCACCAACGCGCGGCAATTTGAACGTCTTGAGCTTGACAGTGTCATCTCCGTCCCCATCCTGGACCGGGTTTTCTTTGCGGGACATAGCAACCAGGACCAGTTCGACGACTTTTCAGCCAGGGTCGGACTTGTGGCCCTGCGGGGAACCTTTACCATCGCATCCTCCGGCAAACTCATTGACACCATCGGCGAGGATATCCGGGAGCATGAGGTGGTTATCCTGGACTTCTCCGATACGGTCTACATCGACGAGAGCGCAGCCCTGGTGGTCGAGCAGCTGATCGAGACCGCCATCATCCAGGACACGCACTGCATCGTGATGGGGCTGTCCGGTATGCCGGAACGCAATCTCAATGCCCTTGAGGTTCTCAACGAAGTTCCCCCCGGCCAAGTAGTGGGCACGCGTGACGAGGCGAGGAACGTGGCGGCCACGCTGCTTGCGCAAGAGAACGCCTAACGCCCCCGTTCACCCTGAGCCTGTCGAAGGGCCCACTGTCATTCCGAGCACCCCACATGTCATTCCGAGCGCAGCCGAGGAATCCAAAGCCTCCATTCGCTCACTGGACAAGTCCCTGGATTCTTCACTCCGCTGCGCTCCGTTCAGAATGACAAACAGGTTCTGCGCTACCATGAAACCCACATCAGACGCACACGGACATGGGAGGGGGAAAGATAATGGCACGCTCAATCACGTTGGATGAGGCGAACACGGTCATCGCGGCGGCGGCCGCAAAGGCGGACGAGCAGGGGACGAAGATGAGCATCGCCGTCGTTGACGCGGGCGGGCGGCTGGTTGCGTTCGCGCGGATGGACGGCGCGATCTGGGCCGGTGTCTACGGCTCGCAGGGCAAGGCGATTGCATCCGCGGCGTTCGGTCGGCCCAGCGGGTTCTTCCAGGACATGGCGGACAGGCCGATCTTCCAGGGCATCAAGGCGGGCGAGGGCGACCACATGATCCTGAGCCTGGGCGCAGTGCCGATCGAGAAGGACGGCGAGGTCATCGGCGCAGTCGGCGTCGGCGGCGGCACCGGCGAGCAGGATGAGGAGTGCGCAGCGGCAGGCGCCGCGGCGGTGTAGGGGCGAGCTAAATCCCGCAGACCCCTTCGCACTCCTCTAACATCAAATCCTCATAATTCTGAGCCTCGGTAAAGTCCACCTCGGCGAGGGGTACTCGTGACCGATGCAAGAATGCTTGACCTTTGACTGTTCCTCGTATTGCTGGCACTTTCCGCAAAGCTTCGTCGACAAACACGGCGTCCCTAAAGGACTCAGGGTCGGATTCCTTTAGTTGCTTCCAAACGGAATCCTTATGGTACGGGCATCCGATGCAAGAACTTGTTGGGAGTGGTCGACCGGGATAATTCTCCTGGAACCAGTTGTATAGCTGCGCACGTGAGAAGCCGCGTTCGATGAGGGGGTATCGCTTAGTCACCCATTCCTCCCTGTCGGCCTTCTGACGCAAAGCTTCGTCGATACTGATACCTAGCCACATCTCTACCTGCACACCAACAGGCGCGCGACGTCCGCGTTGGAGGCCGAGCCTCTCGCGGAGATACGCTTGGATGGGATTAGTCTTGTAGTGCGTCGTGCACTGCCGATTTAGCATGCCCTTGCTGCCGTCTTCGTTCGTCAGGAAAGCTGGGATGCCAAGAAACTTGGAGCCGTCCGGCATCTGGCCCTCCAAGATGTTGTCCCTAATGTTCCCACTGCTGACAGTCACAACCTCGTATGAAAGCTGACTCTTTAGCCACTCAAGATGTTCGTAGACGGCAGGTGGTTCCCAACCGGTGTCCGCGAATATGGCGATGTCTGGGCGTTCCAGTCCAAACTCTTCTCGGTCAGCCATGAGAGCTAGACAAGATGACTGGACGCCAGCCCCAAGGCTCAAGACCCGAAAGGGTTTGCTATTGCGCAGCTTCCTCCGATCTGCGACAAGCGCTGGGTCCGACATAATGTCGTCTACAATTTTCTCTAAGTGTTCACGAATTGCCTCACGCGGCATCGCGTCAAACACAAGTATGCCGCTGGCAAGATTCATGCGTTTCCAAATGGCGTCCAAGCCCTTCGTGTTGACGCCGTCCGCTTGACTCATGAGAACGCGGACGAATTCCGCCAAAACCACAGGGTTGCGACTGAATCCTGAGTCCAACATGTTGTGGTAGTGACGTGCGTGGGTAGCAAAGTGTTCGAGTGCCTCGTGCTTCGAAAACGCGCCGGCAGAATTAGCTCCAGCAACAGTCGCAGTATGGGCGATCCACCAAGTTCGCGAAGCTGTGTTGTATTTCCTGATTACGTCTAAGCTGTTCGCGAACCAGTGCCGGTGAATCCAGTTTGTCACGTTTCCCGTTGGCGCGCGCCAACGGCCGAGGGAATACTTGTGCAAGACGAAATGGCTAATCCAACCCCACAGAAGATGGTCTTGCGCCTTAGCGGGTCTCAGACTCGGGTATGACTCGTAGAAATCCAAAGCCTGGCGATCCGCTTCGTTCAGATCGCCTGAGGTCACCGGTTCCAAGTGGATTGGCGCATTGCCGAATATACCGGTTCCGGTGGTCTGGTCTTCATATGACACTCCTGCATCCGCTAACAAGCTGCCGAATTCAGTGTCAGTATCCAGATACACTTCCGGAGTCTCGCGAGCAATGCGCTCAAGTTCCGAATAAGCTCTCGGCGTCAACTGCTGCAATTCGAAAGTCACTTCAGTCACTATGCCTATTCCTCCTCGTCCGATTTCAAGGCCTCCAGCATGAATCCCAAGGGGTGCTGCAGGAGACGCTGCCCATATTCGAGAAGCCGTTGGTTGATTTCTTCTTGGCTAGTTTCTAAGTGCAACGCCTCCAACCGATTCCTAAAAACCGTTGTCCAGCGCCGCTCTTCATTCTCATCAATACGAGTCAATGCTAATGTCACCGCATGCAGATACAATGCAGGATGCAGAGCGGCTGACCCCATGCTTGACCGCCCCTGATCTAGCCAGCGATCGATTTCGGCGCGATCATCACGATTTACGACTATCTTGATGCGATCATCCTCTACATCCACCTCAAATCGCCCGCGTTCGAGTGACGTTGAAGGAACCAAATCGAAAATAGAATCGATGTTTCCTATTGGATCAAGGTCAATTCTGATGCGGTTGCCAACGGCAAGGACGCCCGAACCCGGGACCGAATAATGCGTCGGCTGCAAAGTTCTGAATTCTGAATTATGCTCGTCGCTGGAAAACCTATCAATGGTCGTTTTTGCCGTGATGTAGGGCGTGAACTCGATAGTTTCGGCATAATCGGCGGCATCGAGAATCTCCACGGTCTCAGCATACTGCCCAGAAAAAGACTGTCTCGCCATCGTCCTTCCGCACACGACAAGCGTTGTATATTCTGCTTGCCCATCTCGGATGAGATCGAGCAGGAACTCGCTGCTCAAGTTGTATCTGAGTGTGACGTTAATCTGGCCGTCACCACTCAGCACCGCATTTGGCACCTCGATTCCAAAAGACTTATCCGGATAATCGTCAGTCCATGGTGCCAAAATCGGATACGGTAATGACCGATCATTCCACATCACCATGACTTTTACTCCAGACGCACTGCGAGACCGTCAAGAGACTGTGCTGTCGTGATTTCCAAGATGACACGTGATCCGGACGGTGCTTCGATCTTCACTGCCCCTTGTTGTACGTCAACGGTGGCACTAGGCGAGTCGATTGGCGTAACAGACGTGACAGGAACCCGTGCCTCATTGCTGGGCTCGCTCCCGACCGGACGAAGTCCAACGGTTAAGTTGCCTGTTCCGGAACTAGGCAATGTGAACGCGACACGTGCGGTGTTTGGGCCGACTTGCACATAACGCGGTTGTACCAATGGTGGACGTCTGGTGGCTGTATTCTCTTGCCCGGGGCCAGGACGAGGAGTCTCACGAGTGTTGCGCCTGTTCCGTTGCTGAGTAGATTGTTCCCTGTCGGGCTCGTCACCGTCGCCCGGCTGCTCTTCGGCTGGTTCATCCCGAGCCGCTCTGGGCCGCTGCACATTTTGTGTCATTAGACGAGGCTGTAATTCCAAGTTGCCGGGTGTCTCAGGTGAGAATTCGTCTGGAAATAAGTGAGCCAACTCACGCAGATTTCTTGTCTCTTCGTCGCGTCGCGTGGCCACACGCTCTTCGATTTCTGTCCGGATTTCTCTACGTGCTCGTTCGAAAGCGGTTCGAGCACTCGTGCGGTCGTTGATTTCCACAAACCGCTCAGCCGAAAGAGCGTCGTGGCTGACATTTTCTGTCTTGCGCAACCATTCGTCACCCTTTTTGGACGGAACCACAACGACTGCATAATCCTGCCACAAGTTACTGCCCCGCGGGGCGATAGGATTCGTCTTCTGGTCTCTGCTGTCGGTGATTTTCATCCCATTACTGTTAACGAGACAAACTCGACGTGGCGCCTTGTCTTCCATCAAGACATACAATTCCAAGGAGCCCATGTTCGAAATATCTACGGTATTTACAGGCTCGGACTCCCGTATAGCGCGATAGTAGAAATAGGTGTCTGCCAAAGCGGCCGTGTTTTGGCCAAATAGGCCATCCATTGTTTCGTAATTGATTTCAACTGCTTCGTTTCCACCTGGAAACACGCGAACGACTAGCTGCCGCTGGTGAAGAGCAACAAAGAAATTCTCGAGTGTAGCGCGGACTACTTCGCCAGCCCAATCTCCCGTTCGCGGATTGAAGCCCAAAATCGTGACGCGCGTCCCCCTATCTGCAATGCGTAAAGCGGGTGGTATATCACGAGATAGTACGGGTTGCATTTCGTCAAGGGCATAAAAGCCGATGTGTTGTCGGGGATCGTCTTCAACAGTGTGAGCCATTAGGGTTGCTTTCCCCTGCATCTTTTCGACGGTTCCACTTAAGTCGATGTAGCGGGTCGAGTAGATGACCGCTCGCAGGTCACTCACATTGAACACGGCGTTCTTGCCAATCCCGAATGAGCCACTTGCAGTGCCGTCGTCCTTGCTGACTGACCCTTCACGGAGTACCAGCGATTCCCACCTGCCGTCTCGCAGACCGTGCGTCCCGGTGTCAGCGATAGTAAGGCATTCCACACGGCCACCATCAAGGCGATCCAGTGCTCGGCTATAGACTTCCTTGACGTTTTCTGTTTTTGCCTGTTCGAGGCAGGCTTCGATGTGCCTGCGAAGACCTTCACCGCCAAACTCAGCAGTGTCCAGCGTTATTGCCCGAAATTCGACCTCAACCGGCACCCCTAAGGAGGAATTGCCAGCATCCAGCGAGTTCTGGATTGCTTCTCGTACTAGCTTCGCGACAGGTTCATCCCCAAAAAACTGGCTTGACGGGTCTTGGACGTACTCTACGCCGCCGTTTCTAGGAGGGAAATGCCAAGTGGGTTGTTGGGTCATGGCCTGCTCTATGGTCTGAGTGACAGTGAAACGATGGTAGCATATAGAGCCGCAACTTGGATCAAGGACACCAGCAGAAAGGAACCCACCGTTATGACCAACCAACAGCAATCAGCCGGTGAGCTGCCCAGCCTGTCTATCTATCTGAATTTTGTGGAGGGGGAGTGCCAGGAGGCGTTTGAGTTCTATCGATCCGTCTTTGGGGGCGAGTTCTCCACCATCATGTCGTTCGCGGATATGCCGCCGGACGATAACATGCCCATTCCGGAGGGGTGGGGCGACAAGGTGATGCACGTCTCCCTTCCCATAGGGAACGGCGTCCTCATGGGGAGCGACGTGCCGCCCGGGTTCGGGCCGCCCCTGACCGTCGGCTCCAACTATTCCGTCAGCTACAGGCCGCCCTCTCGCGATGAGGCGGACCGCGTGTTTGCCGCGCTCTCCGAGGGCGGCGAGGTGACGATGGAGCTGCAGGACATGTTCTGGGGCGACTACTTCGGCTCATGCACGGACCGATTCGGCATCAACTGGCAGGTCACCCTGGAGAACGAGGGCGCTGAAGGGGGATAGATTCCCGCCTACGCGGGAATGACGGGCAAGGGCGCTCGGAATGACATGGGGCATGTGCGCTAGAATGAGCGCGGGTTGGCGATTCGTGACCGTGGGCTAAGGGAAGTACACGCCGCATCCGGAAGGCAGCCAGGCTCACGTCCTCCAGGGGGCGGATTGAATGGAACTGCACGAAGCCCTTTTAGCGCTTGGCCTGATGATTGTCGGCGCCAAACTTCTTGAGGGCGTCTTCAAGCGCTTCGGCCTGAATTCCATCATCGCGTATGCCACCACCGGGGTTCTCCTTGGGCCGGTACTGGGAATCGTGGAGCCGGGCGCTGAGATAGAGATCATTCTCAGCATCGGGATCTTCATCTTCTTCTTCCTCATCGGCATTGAGGAACTGGATATCAGGGGATTCATCGCCTCCGTTAGGGGCCGACTCTTCATCGCCGCAACCCTGTCCGTCGCTATTTCGCTCCTGGTGTCCCTCGCCGTCACCACCGATGTCCTGTTTGACCTTGGCCTGGACCTCAACTTTGCCGAAGCGCTGGGACTCGCCGGAATACTCTCACTCTCCAGCTTGGGATTGGTCGCCAAAGTTCTTGTGGACGAAGGGCGGCTGAAGGAGCCGGTGGGCGTCCAGATATTCACCGCGGTGGTCATCGCCGAGTTGATTGCGCTGTTCGTTGTTGGATTTGCGATCAGCGAAGAATTCTTCGCGGGCGGAGAGGAGGAAGGCCTGACTGCTCTGGGCGCCTTCACGATCATCGCGCAGATCCTTGGATTCACCGTCCTGACGTGGCTGTTCTCCACCAAGGCGCTTCCATGGATCATTGTCAGACTGCATCGTTTCCTGCATGTGCCGCAGCTGTCCTTTGGAGTGCTCCTTGGCGGGCTGTTCCTGGTGGTTGTGGGCGCGGAGGAGGTCGGACTACATGGCTCGCTCGGAGCGTTGCTCTTTGGCGCGGCCCTTTCAATGCTGCCGTACCAGGTGCGGCGGGACATCATGCCCGGCATTCACGGCTCAGCAGAGGGTTTCTTTGTGCCGCTCTTCTTTGCCTCTGCAGGACTGCACCTGACCATGGATTTCCTGAACTTGCCCATCGCGACGATCGCAGCGCTGGTCCTGATCCCGCTGGCCGGAAAATTCGCAGGAGCATTCCTGAGCACCTACATCGTGCGACTTAAAGAGCCATTCGCCATTTCAACCGGCCTGATGGCAAAGGGCGTGGCGGAGATTGCGCTGCTGCTCCTGCTGTTCCAGACAGACGCCATCGACGAATCGATATTCTCCTTGCTTGTGGTCGTCATGCTTGGATACATGCTGCTCTCGCCAATCGGCATCAGCTTCGCCCTTAAGAGAATCAAAGATGAGGGCGAGTTTACTGACGCACTTCACCTGCCGCCGTCGATGGTTCCCTTTGCGCTGGAGGGGATCAAGGTGGGAGACATCCTGGACCGTTCCCGGAACTACGCGGAACAGTCGACTACCGTTAAGGCGTTTGCAGAGTTCTGGTTGTTGCCGGAGCAACACGACTATGTGATTGTCGATGATGGGAAACTGGCCGGCATCGTATCGCTGAGCATGCTGCGGTATCTTCCTCGTGATGAATGGGATGAGACGCCCCTGAGCCGGGTGCTAAGAGAGAACACCCCATCCGTAGGCGAGGGTGAACTGATCGAGGACGCCCTGCAGCAGATGATCGATAATTCGCTAACGGTGATTCCCGTTAGAGATGAATCCTCGGGCGAATTCATCGGCTCGATTTCCAGCAGTGAAGTGCTGGAACTGATTACGGTGACCGCCCGGGGGCACTAACCTTCACGCGCTCCCATAAGCGGCGAGCCCTAGGGGTCAAAAACACACCAACGAATCCGTATACGTTCTTGCCAAGCCGCGCTGCGCGGTGGTAACGTGTCCGCATAACGATGGGGCAGAGAGGTCTTGCCCTCATGAGGTGGACGTATGAGTCTTCGTGGTGAAGCAGCGATCATCGGATTTGGCGAGTTGCCGACAACCCGCTCAACGTTCGGTCGCTCAATGGTTGGACTCATGGGTGATGTGGGCCGTATCGCTATCCATGACGCCCATCTTCGTTTCGATGACATTGATGGACTTGTTACGGAAGGCGGCACGGTCTACCCCGGATTCGCCTCTGAGTACCTCGGCATCCGCCCACGCTTCGCCAGTGGCACCAGCATGATGGGAGCGAGCGGGGCCACAGGCGTCACCCTCGCCTCCATGGCTGTGCAGAACGGCCTCGCCAACTACGTGCTCGTCGTCATTGCCACGGCGCGCAATCCCGTCATCCCGGCGCCGGGCGGCGGACCTCCCAGCGTGAGATCAGAGTTCGAAGAGCCCTATGGCATGTCTGCCGGCGCGAATACCGGCTACGGCATGATGTACGTCCGCCACATGGAAGAGTACGGCACCACGGAAGAGCAGATGGCCCAGATGGCCGTCAACGAGCGATTCAACACGCTGGAGAATCCCAATTCCGTCTTTCAGGGGCAGCCTATTACACATGAAGACGTGATGAACTCCCGCTTTATCAACTACCCCATCAAGCTGCTTGAAACCGTGATGCCGTGCGCCGGCGCGGCGGCTGTTGTCGTGACGAGCGCAGAGCGCGCCAGGCACAGCCTGAATCGACCCGTCTATATCCTCGGTGCAGGCGTCGCGACTGATCCTCTCATGGGTTGGGCGCGGGACAAGCTGACGGAGACACCCGTCGCGCGATCCGCCCCCACGGCGATCACCATGTCCGGCTACACGCCGCGCGACATGCAGTTCGCCCAATTCTACGATTGATACACCATCCTCCATGCCGTGTGCCTGGAAGATGCGGGACTGATGCCCAAGGGTGAGGTTGGGCCCTTCTTTGAATCGACGGACACGCGCTACAACGGCGAGTTCCCAATCAATACTGACGGCGGCCAGCTCTCCAGCGGTCAGCCTGGACTCGCCGGTGGTTTCCGCCACGTCGTCGAGGGCGCGCGTCAGATCATGGGCAAGGCGGGTGTGAGACAGATTGCCCGCAATGACCTCGGCCTGGTGAATGGTTGAGGCGGCACCGCGAGCACCATGTGCACGCTGGTTCTCGGGTCCGAGAACACACTCTAGAGAAAAGAACCGGATGAACGCCGTTGCGGGAGTGAGACAGCCATGACGAGCGAATACAGAAGGCCGGTTCCACGGCCGCATTTGAATCCTGAGATATCCGCGCCCTTCTGGGCCGGAACGAAGCGCCATGAACTCTGGCTCCAGCACTGCAAGCGGTGCAGCAACTTTATCTTCTACCCGCGTGAGGCATGCCCCACCTGCTGGGGTCACGGCGATGACCTGATCTGGACGAAGGCAAGCGGCAAGGGCCGCATCCACTCGTACACCACGGTCTATCAGCCCGCCGTCCCGACCTTCGGCGAGTTCATGCCCCAGGCACAGGTCCTCGTTGAACTGGATGAGGGCGTTCGAATGGTTGGCAACATGGCTGACGTCGAACCTGAGGAGTACCGTGAGAACCCTGCGCTGCTCCCGGTGAATCAGCGTGTTGAGGCCGTCTTCGAGGACGTCACTCCGGAATGGACGCTCATCAAGTGGCGGCGGATCGAAGAGGATCCGGTGCCGGGCTCTGATTCAGAGCCGGCCGAGAATCCCTATGCGAATGATCCTAGGTATAACTGATTCCATCAGCGTGACGGGCACTAACAGGAGGACAGCGACGTGAGTTTCCGAGGAGAGGCCGCAATCATCGGTATCGGCGAACTCCCGACGCGCCGGACGATTCCCGGCATGAGCGTGGGCGGCCTGATGGCGCAGGCGGCGCGTCTCGCCATGGAAGACGCCCATATCACGCGGGATCAGATTGATGGTCTGATTACGGAAGGTGGTGACACCTTCCCGGGATTCGCCGCCGAATACCTTGGCATCCGCCCCCGCTTCGGCACTGGCTCATCCATGATGGGCGCGAGCGGCGCGACGGGCGTCACCCTGGCCTCCATGGCCGTTATGAATGGCCTCGCCGACTATGTACTTGTCGTCATCGCACAGGAGCGGAACCCCGCCCTGCCGCGCGGCATTGAAGGATTCCCGGGTCCTGCGGGCGAATTTGATTTCCCCTACGGCCCCGCCGCTGGTGCTAACACGGGCTATGCCCAGATCTACGGCCGGCACATGGCCGTCTATGGCACTACGCAGGAGCAGTTGGCGCACGTTGCCGCGAATGAGCGAGCAAACGCGCAGGGCAATGAGAACGCCGTCTTCAACGGCCAACCCATCACCCACGATGATGTCCTCAACTCCCGCTACGTCAACTATCCGCTCCGACTGCTTGAGTGCGTGATGCCGTGCGCTGGTGCTGCGGCCGTCATCGTCACGACCGCAGAGAGGGCGAAGGCCAGCCTGAACAAGCCCGTGTACGTGCTCGGCGGAGCGACGGCGCTGGATGATTTCGGTGGCATGCAGCGCCCGGACATCACGGTCACGCCGGTTGCGCGATCCGCGCCGACCGCGTTCGCCATGTCCGGCTACACACCGCGCGATATCCAGTTCGCCCAATTCTACGATTGATACACGATCCTCCATGCCGTGTGCCTGGAAGACGCAGGAATCGTACCGAAGGGTGAGATTGGACCGTTCTTTGCCGAGACGGACACCACCTACAACGGCACCTTCCCCATCAACACGGACGGCGGCCAGTTGTCCGGCGGGCAGCCCGGCCTCGCAGGCGGATTCCGCCACGTCGTCGAGGGCGCTCGCCAGATTATGGGCAAGGCGGGTGTGAGACAGATCGAACGCAATGACCTCGGCCTGGTGAATGGTTGAGGCGGCACAGCGAGCAGCATGTGCACGCTGGTTCTCGGGTCCGAGAACACACTCTAGAGACAAGAAGAGAAACGTCGAGACGAAGATTCGCTGAGGGGACGTAGAGCCATGACGAGCGAATACAATAAGCCGCTTCCCAGGGCCACGCTCAACCCGGACGTGTCACGGCCGTACTGGGAGGGCACGAAGAAGCATGAGTTGTGGGTGCAGTACTGCACCGTCTGCAACAAATTCGTCTTCTTCCCGCGTGAGGTCTGCCCGTACGACCTCTCCCCCATGGACAAGCTTGTCTGGACGAAGGTCAGCGGCAAGGGCCGTGTCTACTCCTACACCACCGTCTACCAGTCCTCCATTCCGACGTTCACGGAAGAAGCCCCTTACGTCCACGCCACCATCCAATTGGATGAGGGCGCGCGCATGACGGGCAACGTCCTCGTGCCGAAAGAGCAGCTTATGGAGGATCCGGGCTCGCTCGCCGTCGGGCAGCGCGTTCAGGCCGTCTTTGACGACGTGACCGACGAGGTCACGCTCGTGAAATGGGAGCCGATACCTGAGGATGAGCCCCCCAGCGCTGAAGAGGCGGAATCCGAGGGCGGCGGTTCCGGCGGTGGCGGCGGAGGTTACAGCGGCTAGCCGCTAACGCGCAGACAGAAAAGGACGCCGCCCACAGGGCGGCGTTTTCTTGTGTGTTATACCGTCAGCGTCCCCATCGCCTGCGCTACAATTGGAAGACACGTCATGGGGCTGTAGCTCAGTTGGGAGAGCGCCGCGTTCGCAATGCGGAGGTCAGGGGTTCGACTCCCCTCAGCTCCATATCATCAGACCCCAGCACTCCCCGTTATCCAGCAGGGCCATGTTGGCTTAGGGGCTGCCTTCAACCTTGATGGTGACGATGTCCACGCCGTAGAACTTCTCGTGGCGCACGGCGGAGGTGTGGTATCGCAGCAGCCGGAGTGAGAGATCGTCGGCTGTTGGTATCGCGCCCTCGTCTGTCAAATACGCCAGTTGATCCTCGATGTTCTCGTGTCGTGTCGTGGCCACAAACTCCAGTTCCACCAGCCCGGCCTGTGGCCGCGCCTTGATAATCAGTCGCGGCGGGACTGAGCTATCAATGGCGTCATCCCGCGCCTGCAGGCTGGCCAGCGTCTCTTCACCCGCGGCGCGCAGGCGCAACGTGGAGGCCTCGTTCCACCCCATGCCGGATGCCAGGCCGGTGAGAAACTCATCGATTGCAGGAAGCGAGGCCGTCTCCAGTGTGACTTCAAGGCGGGACAGGCGCGAACCGAACGATTCGAGCAGGAACGTCATTCCGATCGCGACAACGGCTCCGATGGTGGCGCCATTCCCCAACAATCCGCCCATGACCTCACCAAACAGGTCCGCCATGATGGGGTGGTTGTGCAGGCCAAGACCCAATGCGCTTGCGAGCGCGACTATAAGTACCCGCTTCTGGTTCAGGCCGTCGCGAATAATCGTCTGCAAGCCACTGACGAAGAGCATGCCCATGGCGAGCATCAGGTACGCCCCCAAGACGGGGCCGGGGATGGTTAGCAGCAGGGCAGTGACCTTTGAGAAGAAGGCGAAGGTCACTATCACAACGGCTACGCCGATGCCGACCCGACGAGCTGCGACGCCAGTGAGGTTGATTAGTGAAAGGCTGAATGACGAATAGGACATAGGCGGCAGCGTCCCGGCGATCCCGGCCAGTAGCATGCCGATGCCGTTCACGCTCACCATGCCCTGGATCTGGCGAAAATCGATTGCCCGTGGCAGTCGTCTCGAGCCTTGCTGGATGGCGACACCATCGCTGATCGTCTTGATTCCTATCACAAGGGTCAGAATCGCGAACGAGGGCAGAAGCGCCCAGAACTCGGGGCTGAACGACAGATCGAAGCCCAGTTCCGGAACCTCAGGGATGCCGAACCAGGACGCGCGGGCGACTCGGTCCATCTCGACCAGTCCAAAGGCAACTGCGACCAGGTAACCGGCCACGATGCTGATGAATGGCCCCGCAAGACGCCACCTTCCCCTGGCGCGCAAAGTCATGATGAGCGAGACTATCACTGTTGCTGCTACGATCAGCGGGCCGGAGACGGTGGGCGCGTCGTCGGGCAGTTTCTGCATGCTGTTGAATGCGATAGGCAGGACGCTGACGGCAATCAGCATGGTCACCGTGCCTATGACCACCGGGGTGAAGATACGGCGCAGCATCGGCAGCCAAAATGCGAGCCCAATCTGGATAACGCAGCAGATGACAAGCAGGCTCGCGAACATCGAGGGCCCGGCAGCGGACATTGACGCCGCCATGACTGCGATAAACAGCGCCGCCGGGGATGTGAGGACGATGTGTCCTCCGCCGAATCGCCAGAACTGGAATGCCTGCAGCGCCGTAATCGCCGCCGTGATTAGCAGCGCGGTGAACACTCCCCATGCGAGATGGGTGTCATCGAGATTGGATGCCTGAATCGCAACCGCGACGTTGAGCACGGTCGGCGCAAGGATGAGCACCGCGCCCTGGGCTCCCACAACCAGCGTGACCCAGAGGGACGTGGCTTCCTCCGGCTCAAACTGTATAGGTAGCTCGGTGTTTCTTGAAGCCAAAGTTCAGACGGTCTCCCTACTAGGAACTGTACCATTGGAGGGCGCTGTCCCTGAACGCCGGGTGAAGGCGGGCTGTGTCAGGACTGCGTACGTTGCCTATGGCGTCCCGCAGCGAGGGGGTAGCCAGGGTGGATTAGCCGTCGATGGTCGACGACTCGTCACAAAAAACGTAATTCTCAAACGTCTGTGGCGTCACAACCGAAAAACCGCCGGATGCATCACCAATCTCATAGGCCACTTCTTCTAACCGATCCTGGTTATCGTCGGTGATTTCGCCGCCAATTGCACTGTGATCAAGCAAAAGCATGAAGCTCGCCAACACCTGATTTATTCCCGCCGTATACCGCGACGGCATGGCCTCACCGATCCATTTGATGGCAACGAGATCCCTCCATTCCAGCGTCTCAAGAAAAGGCATTTCTATGACTCGAGGAGCCAACAGGTCATCAATTTCGAATCGGAGATAGCGAACCGCCGCTCCTCGCAGCCAATTGAAGTGTGCAACATTCATCCATTCCGCTTGCAGTATGGCGTCAACAAAGTGCGCGTTCCCGCGTCGGGTATAAAGATTGAGTATATAGACGGTTGCCTGTTCGCTTAATGAATCCTTTTCGTTACTCACGCATCCCCGGGCATGGGAGATTCGAAATGGCGTCGTGCTGCTGATGCCGTTCTGTATCCAAGGCAGGGTCTTCATCTTGGCCGTGTATTCGGGTCGGAACAGTGCCAGCAACTCGATGTTTAGTCCGTCAAGATCGGGCCAGGCCACGGTCGCCTGCTGTTCATACGAGTCCAGAATTGCATTCACCTGCTCCGGGGCGATAAGCGTTGCACCCAGGAGGGCCAAGAGGATCTCCAGGTCCTGCGCCCTGCTCCTGCCGGAGGGCAATTCCGTGACAAACGGCATCGAAGCAACGCGTACTCCAATGTTCTCATCCACCTGGGCAATTCGGTAGAGGTGATCCATAACGGCGCCCGACGTATGCCCATTTCCAAGATTCTTCACAAGCGCGGAAAAAACGTCGGGGTAGTAGACCGCGAGCTTGCTCCCGAGGCGAATGGCGGATTCTCTCAGGATCTCGTTCTTGAGGTCGAGATCGTACAGTCGCTCAACCCTCGCAGCTGTCTGACGATCAGTCACGTCGAGAAACGGAAAGAGGAGGTCTTCGAATACATCCGGAATCTTATTGGCCTCCGCTACAGCTCCTCTGGCGATGACGGTTCTGTAAGATCCGTCAAAGCCTTGAATGACCCGATAAGTAGGCACTCCGCGATATTTCGTCTCCCTCACCATTTCGGAAGTAATATTCACTGGCACGTCAGGATGGGTGAGGAAGGCTATCAAGTCCTCCGGCGCCTTCTCAGCCAATTGCACGAAAAATCGCATGTACTGTGGGCCATTACTATAGGTCGCGACGAAATCCATTCGAGCCAGAACTATTGCAGCGCTTTCGTCGATTTCCGCGATTCGTACGAGCCCTTCAAGGATGTCCACATAGGGGATCAGGTTAAACGCGCGGTTGTTTCCCAGTGGCCCTGTCTCGATGATGGCGTCGCATAACGCGGGATAATCGGTTGCGATGCGGTTAAGGACTCCCACCAGCGCATTCTTTTCGGTGATGCTTCTCGTCTCTGATCGATACCATCGTTGCTCTCGTACGAGCGCCATTTTGGGTACCGGCTCCAGTAAAGGAACTGGCGTCGGCGTTGCAGTTGGCGGAACGGGTGTCGGTGTCGACGATGGCGGAAGGGGCGTGGGCGTGAAGGTGGGAGGCTCCGGAGTCGGTGTATCAGGCAGCGGGGTCGCGGTGCGCGTATCGGGAGCAGAGATGCTAGTTGAAGTAGCCAGTAGTGGTGTAGGCGCTTCACTCCGCTCGCAACTCATCGCAGCAACTGAAGCACCTATTAGCAGTGTCAGAGCCATTCCGAAACGCAGGCGCCACAAGGGAATCACAAGCTTCTCAGGCCTCCCAAGCGATAAGGATCTAGTGCCTGCCTTTCCCCATTAGGTTTGGCTCTTTCGTGTTTCGCGAAGCGTGTACGCTCAGCCACCGCCACCTCCAGAATCCATGTGTTTCAACATAGACGAATACTCCGTTCACTGCATCAATTGACGCTGTCCGCTTGATGGCTGTTCAATGACCATAGCCTGCACAGACAAGGGAGGCTCGCATGAAATTGGAAGGACGCCGAATCATCATAACTGGCGGCAGCCGCGGGATCGGATATCGGATCTCTGAGTTGTTTCTTGCCGAGGGGGCGCAAGTCCTGGCCGTGTCCCGCAGTGCCGCAAAGCTTGAAGGAGCCAAGGAGCAGCTTCCTTCGCTCGCCACACTTGTTGCCGACGTTTCCGTTGCGTCGGATGTTGATCGCATCGTTGCGTGGGCTGAGAACGAGTGGGGCGCTCTCGACATCCTCGTCAACAACGCCGGCGTCCTCGACGAATCCGAGACCGGCCTCACCGAGGGGGCTGACGACACTTTCCTGACGACGATGCAGGTCAACGTTCATGGTGCCTATTTCTGCACGAAGCGTTTCCTTCCGTTGCTGCTACGGTCGGACGATCCCCGAATCCTCAACGTCGGCTCGAGCTCCGGTATCCTCGGCCCCGGCATGAGGGATTCCTACGGAGTGTCCAAGGCTGCCCTGCACGCGCTCACGCTGGCAACTGCCAACGAACTGAAGGGGAAAGTGGCGGTGAACGCGATTGATCCGGGTTGGGTCAGGACGGATATGTCGCCCAATGGCCCCGGTGATCCGCGGTGGTCGGCTGCGGGCGCGCTCTCGATCGTGACGAGGCCGGACAAAATAACGGGCAGGCTCTTCTACGGCAAGCGCCTCCGCGCGTGGACGCCGCGCTCAACCTCATAGAGAGGACTTCGCTCGACACTGCGCCCCACCCGTTTGCGGTATGCCGAACTGTGCGGCAATTGTCTGCCGCAGTTGACGCTGCACTAGCACGACCGTAGGCTACCCCTAGCCGTATCTTTCGGACGGAATTGTCTGGGAGTGTATCGATGGCCGTCAAAGTCGCAAAGGCTCTCAAGGACAAGCTCACCAGCAGGGGCGTTGCCCCGTCTATCCAGTCATATGAGGACAATTTCCGCTCGGCTCAGCGCGACGGGTTGGCGGACAGAGACGATGGTCATGAAGAGATTAACAACCTCTACTACGATCTTGTAACGGATTTCTTTGAGTACGGCTGGGGCAGGTCCTTCCACTTCGCCCCGCGTGTGCCTGGAGAGTCCTTCAAGGCATCGCTAGTGCGGCATGAAAAGAACATCGCCAACGCGCTGGAACTCAAAGAAGGAATGGTCGTCGCAGATATTGGCTGCGGCGTTGGCGGGCCTCTGCTGACGATTGCCCGCCATTCCGGCGCAAAGATCGTGGGCGTCAACAGCAACGGCTATCAGTTGGATCGCGCTCGCTCGTATGTCGAGCAGGCCGGGCTGTCTCACTTGGCCGAATTCATCCATTGCGACTTTCTCAACGTTGAGGCCCCGGATGAATCGTTCGACGCCATCTATTCCATCGAGGCGACATGCTGCGCCCCGGACAAGATGAGCATTTACAGCGAGATCATGCGGCTCCTGAAGCCGGGCGCGCACTTCGCCGTCTACGAATACGCGATGACTGACCGCTTTGAACCCGATAACCCACGTCACCTCAGGATCAAGGCGGACATCGAACTCGGGGGCGGCCTCATCAACGTCGATGAACGCCAAACGGTCGACGCCGCCCTGCATGCCCTCGGGTTCGAGGTTCTGGAAATACGTGACTTGGCCGAGCAATCCGGCTCGTCCGTCCCGTGGTATCAGCCGCTCGCAGGCAAGGGGCTGTCATTTGCCGGCTTCCGCAGTTCGCGAATAGGACGAGCGATTACCCACGGTACGCTGAAAGTGCTTGAGGCGACACGCATCGCTCCGAAGGGGTCTGCCCGCGTCGCGGATACTCTCAACCTCTGTGCAACGGCCATGGCGGAGGCCGGTCGGCTTGGTATCTTCACACCGATGTACTTCATCCACGTCCGGAAGCCGGACAAGCAAGCTTGATATCCGTCAACGCCGTCGGCCGCTTGCCGCACAAGTACATGGGTCCCCATGGCATCCAACAAGGGTAAGGCAGGGGTGCGGCGCATCGCCATCGTCGGGGCGGGCATCTCCGGCCTGGGCGCGGCGTGGGGGTTGAGCCACCACCCGGACAGGTTTGATTTCCGAATCTTTGAAGCCCGCGATCAGATTGGGGGCAATGCCGTAACGGCCGATATGCCGCAGGACGATGGCAGCTCCGTTCCATTTGACATCTCGGTCACGGCCCTCATCCCATCGGTTTACCAACACGTGCTTCTCTTGATGCAAAGATTCGGCATTGACCTGCTCGAAACACGCTTCAGCTACAGCGTGAGATACGGAGACGGCGTCTACGCGCATGACTTCGATTCAAATCTTAGGCAAGAGTTGGCGACCGACATCAAGAAGTTTCAGCGGCTGCTGCGTCGTCTCCACCGCTTCGGGCGGCTGACCCGTTCTCGCTCCCGGCTTCTCAATGCCCTCAACCCGTACAACTACATCAGCATGGGACGGGTGCTCAAGCTCGGCAGGTTCTCGGATGACTTCAAATACAAGATTCTCAAGCCCATGTTCGTGAATTTCCTGATGGCGACGGACGTGTTCGCCATGCCTGCGTCGCTCTTCGCCCGATACCTCGAATTCTTCGATATCGAGAGAGCGACGACCATGCAGACTTGGGATCAGGGAACTCGCCGCATCTACGAGAACCTGTCGCTCGAGTTCCGGGACAAGATTTGTCTGAGTCGTCCCGTCCGAAAGGTGTATCGGCAAGCCTCCGGGGTCGTCATCGAGGATGAGAACGGCGTCTGGGAAGAGTTCGATGAGGTGATTCTTGCCTGCAATGCGAATCAATCACTGGCGCTGCTCGACAATCCAACGCGCCTTGAGCGTTACATCCTCTCGTCTGTTCGCTACGATACCGAGCTTCACCACAATGCCGTGGTGCACGCGGATTCCTCGGTTCTGCCGGACGATGAGATGAAGGCCTTGCAGACGCGAAGCAACTACATCGAGCAGTACGGCGAGAAACCCGACAACTACCAGATCACGTACATCATGCATAACCAGCAGCCGTGGGCGAATGGCTCCGATAAACCCTGCCTTGTAACCTACAACGCCGTCAGCCCCATTGAGGAAGGAAAGATCGTCAAGACGTTGTCGTTCCAACACATCATCCATGACGTAAGGCACATCGCCGTGCTCGTGAGCCTCTTTCGGTTCATCCAGGGCAAGAGGCGAACGTGGCATTGCGGCGCGCATACGCTCGTCAACAGCCAGGAAACGTGTTTTGTCACCGGGCTGGCCGCCGCGCGGCAGCTGGGGGCGGACTATCCTTTTGACGATGAAGAGGCGAGGCAGATATTCAACTACTACGGAAGCATCATGTATGGCCGCCGATTCAGAAAGGTCAAACGCCCGGCTCGATGAGATGCCCGGGGCGCATCCCTATTTGTTGAGCCTATACGCGCCAACGTATACTGATAGGCGGCACTGAATCATGCTGATGGCGCAATGATGGTCGGAGATCATAGCCAATGACGGTTTCTGCTGACGGTGCGGAGACACAGACTCTCAGCCTGCCGGAAGAACTTATACTGATCCTCCTCAATGAGGAGGATGGCTATTTCCACCAGGTGCCCGGCTGGAACCTCAACTGCGTCGTCGTTGGCGCGGCCCTTGCGGAACTGTCTCTTCTGGGTCGAATAGACACCGACCTTGAGTCGCTTATCCTCGTGGACAAGACGGATACGAATGACATCACCCTGGATACCCTGCTTGACGAGATTGCCTCCGAGACTGAGCAGCGAAGCACCACATATTGGATTGAGCGCCTCGCGCCGCTCGCAGAAACCATCATCGACGATACGCTTGCCCGTCTGGTCCGGATTGGCATTCTTCAACACCACGACGGCGACTTTTGGACGATGGCTCGCACATCGCGCGGCGTTCAATTTGGCGGCGGCGAATGGAGAGACACGGCAGCGGAGTTTGTCAGGAACCGAATCATCAGGGTGATTTTCAGCAATGAGATTCCTGAGCCGCGAGATATTATTCTCATCTGCCTCGTCAACACGTGTGATGTGTTTCGTTTCATCTTCCCCATTGAAGAGGAAGAGGAGGAGCGGATAACGCAGATCTCGAAGATGGACGTCATCGGACGATCCATCGCGGAGGCCGTTTCCCAGAACCTTGCGGGACCTCTGCTGCGCCGCTCGGGACTGGCCAAGAAGATCCCGACGGTTCCCCTGCGCAAGCTGCTGTTCAACAAGCACCTGAGAAGCGGGAACGTTCCGGCGCTGTTTGGGGAGCTGGCTGAGAAATATGGCCCCGTGTTTCAGATCAAGCCCCCGTTCGTAAAGCCCCTCGTGTTCCTGGCCGGATCCGGCACAAACAGATGGGCGCATCGGCAAGGGCGCATGTACCTGCGGGCAAGAGACTACTTCCATAACTTTGAGAAAGAATATGGAGCGGCAGGTGTGCTCCCCTCCCTGGATGGCGCGGATCATTTCCGCTTGCGGAAATCCCTGCAGCCCGCATATTCCCGCACCCGGCTTGAGGGTCAACTAGGCATGATCTATCGCAATGCGCGGGCGTTCATGTCGGACTGGAAGGTCGGAGACGCCCTTCCCGCCAGCGATACGTCCCGAATGATGATCAACGCCCAGGTCTCTCCGTTCTTCATCAGCGTCGAATCGCAGGACCTCATTGCCGATCTCGCGAGATACAAAGAACGGGTACTTAGCGTCCACGTCATGAACGTCCTGCCCAAGTTCATGTTGAAAACGCCGGGCATGAGACGACGAGCGAAACTCGTTGATCTGCTGTTGGAGCGAGTTCAGGGTGTGCATACCCCGGCGCAGCGGGAGGGACAACCTCGTGATCTCGCCGATGATTATCTCAGCCTCCACGCGAGTGACCCGCAGTTCTTACCGGAATCCAATCTTCGTTTCGTTCTTACCGTAGCTCTGGTTGCCAGCGTTTATCTCGGCGACATGATGAGCTTCTGCCTCTATGCCATGGCGGCAAGGCCGGAACTCCATGCCGAGATTCGGCGTGAGGCTGATGCCCTGTTCGCAAACGGTGATCCAAATGGAGATGACATTACCCCCGACTCCATCCATGTCACCCATCGATTCATCATGGAGTGCATGCGCCTCTATCCCATCGTTCCAATGTCGGTTCGCAACGTGATGAACACCTGTGTGGTTGAAGGATTTGAACTGCCCGTCGGAACGCGCGTGCATATCGCGCAGACCGCTGCGCATTACATGGACGATGTCTTCCCGGACGCTACCAAGTTCGATATTGACCGCTACCTGCCGCCCCGCAATGAGCACCACAGTCCCGGTTATGCGCCCTTTGGTCTGGGCACACACACCTGCCTTGGCAATCGCCAGATGGAGTTGCAGCTCACCGTCAACTTGCTCTTGATTGCTCGCCACTTCACCTTTGATGTCTCCCCGGCGAAGTTCAAGGAAAATCTCAAGGTCAACGCGCTTCCATCACTGAAGCCGCACAAGAAGCTCAAGCTCGTCGTGACGGAGAGACGCGAACTCTAGGCTCCCGCCTCGTGGCGGCGATACGTCGCGTCGATTTCCTCATCCAGTTCTTCCCATATCCTCTCGAGTTGAGAGCGCAGCCGCACGTTCTGGTATGAGCCCCAAACCACCATCGCCGGCAGCACCAGCAGGACGGAAATGATCAACGAATAGACGATCGTGATAGTCGCCGTGATGCCGAACTGCTGCGACGCAACCAGCGGCGAAGCAATCAGCACCCCGAATCCCAGCGCCGTCGTCAACGCGGATCCTAGCAATGCTGATCCGGTTGTCGCCAGCGTCCTGATTGCCGCCTGCTCCGGGTTGCGCTCGGCCGCATATTCCTCGCGGTAACGGTGGATGATGTGGATCGTGTAGTCCACGCCGATGCCGATCGATAACGCAGTGATGATTGACGTGATGAGCGTGTACGGGATGTCCCAAAGCGCCATCGTGCCCAGCACCGCGATGAGCACCAGCACGATTGGGCCAACTGCGATAACGGACAACGCGGGCTGTCGCAGCGTCACCCAGAAAAAGACTGATAATACGATGAGCGCCGCCGCAACGGTCGTCCCCACCGCCCCCGTCTGCCCCTCCGTTATCTGTTCTCCCACTGCCACAGAAAGAACCCCCAGCGACGTTGCTGTTATCGTGTCATCCTCACCGAACCAACGCGCCTCGATGTCCTCCTGCAGCATTCCCGTCACCGCAAGGTCATCTGTGAAGGCGGGGAACTGGAGCAGCATAATGTCGCTGCCGTCAGCATTGTTGACCATCAGGCGAGAAAAGGCGGGGTCTCGTTCTTCGAGCCGATCGAGCAGTTGCTGCATCAATTCTGTGTTCAGCTGCACGCCGGCATGGGCCTCCCGGAAGAGGGCGTCCATCTCCGGGTCGTACTTATCGCCGGGCGCGCCGCTGTCCTCTGTCCAATCCTGCAGCAACAGCTCATAGGATGCCTGGATAGGTCCGGCGGCGGCTTCGGGGCGCGTGTCCGCATTCGCAAAGCCGGCTGTCAGATCGTTAACGTTCAGGAGTGTACGTGTTTCCGTGGCTTCGGCCTTGATGATGATGCTCGTCATCTCCGTTGAACCACCCACGGCAGAGTCAAGCGTCTCAAGGTCCCGAATGACGTTGCCGTCCTGGGGCAAGATGTCTCGGATGTTGAATTCCGACTTGAGATCCGTGGCGGCAAAGCCGAGCCCGGACGTTATCACAAGGACGCCGATGATATACGGCACCGGCCGCCGCGTGAGCTCTCGGCCCAGCACTTCCGCCAGGCGCGGGACGCCGGGGAGGGCATTGGAAACGGTCCGCGGCGGCCCCAGCCGACCGCGCGCCTCTCGCCGCCTGTCGATAATCAGCCGTCCGGCTGGCAGCAGCGTCAGCATGACAATCAGCGCCATTCCCACGCCAAGTCCTGCCACGATGCCGAAGTCTCCGATGACGCTGATTGGCGAGAACCGCGCGGCGAACATGCTCACCATTGTCGTGACGGCGGCCAGCGTCAGCGGAATTGTCACATTCCGCAAGCCTCTGCGAACTGCCTCAAAGACCGGAACGCCCTCCAGCCTTACCTCGCGGTAATGCGAGATCGCCTGGATAGCGTAGTCGACTGTCAGGCTGATTATCACGACGGGCACGACTGTCGTCAGCGAACTTGGAGGGCCAATAATCCCCAAGGCATTCGGCCCAAGCCAACCTTCTGCCCCGACAATCCACGTGATGGACATAACAAGGCCCGCCAGTGTGAGCCCCATGTCCGCAAGAGAGCGTGTAAAAACCACCAGCAGAACCGCAATGAGCAGAAGGGCCAACCCAATCAGGGGCCCCATGCCCTCCTCCGTGGCCTTCTTGTATTCATCCTCAGTGACGATTGGCGAAACACTGCTCACACTCAGCGGGCCGTCGTCTTCGGTCGCCAACTCATTGATCCGCCGCTCGGCGTCGGCAACCCTCTCGTCTCCCGTATTTATCAGCGTGATTGTGGCAATGGACGCCGGTGAACCGTCCGCGTCTGTCCCGCTCATCGCGTCCAGGGCCTCGTTGAATGGCGGTGAGCTCCGTGCCGCGTTGATCTGCTCCTGCGTCACGGATCCGAGATCGTCAACCTGCAGCGCAAACGCGATGAATGACGAGGGCGCAAAAATGGGATTGTCGTGCGCTAGCACCGGCGCCACCGCCGGATCCCGCGCAATCTCGTCGAGCAGGGAGGCCATCTGTGAGAGACCTTCCGGCGTGAACGCATCCCCCCGGAAAATGACTGTGGCAACGCTCACTTCGCCGGCATCACTGAAATGCTCGGTTATATCGTCTGCTGCCGTGGCTAGAGGGTGATCGGTTGGAAGAAACGCAACGCTGGCTCCCTCAGTCGGCGGCGCGCGAAAAGTAGCGCCATATGCCAGCGCCACTGTCACAAGAAGGAGAAGGGCGATGGTTATCCATGGCCGCGCGGTTACAAGCCGACTCAGATTGCCAAGCACAGTAGTCATGAGAGATTTACCCCCTCCCCGGGAGACTCAATACTCAAATGCGCGTGGCCGGTTGACTTGCGGCCGGAGTGACTGTCTGTTGTTCCGCCTCACTTACTGTGTCTGCCGATGCAGGTGATGCTGTCTTCGTATTGGGATAAAACTGCGCGCAGTACCTGCGATAGGGCATGATGTCCCCATCAAGCCTGAAAAGGCGCGGTCGTGATCGGTATTTCTTGCGGTTCCAGATGACGACATCCTTCTTGACATCCTGGATCTGGTTGGCAGCGATGAACTTGTTCATCAGGGGGGCGCGGAACTTCTTCGGCAGGAACCCCAACCCCACCAGGAACCGCTTTGGGCTCGTGATCTCCTTCACCTGCGAGAACAGCGTCATCTCCACGTTGGTGCCATCGATTGGCGTTGCGAGAACCCACAACCGCAGATCCATTCCTATGGAATGCTCGCGAATCTCCACGTACGACACCCCGAGGCCGTACACAAGCGTCGTCGCGGATATATCGAAGGTCACCCGGCCAAATCGCGTGACCGGCTTTGTGGTCTGGAAATCAAACCGGCTTTCCAGCCGATGGCCCTCAATCACCAAAGGGGCGGTACGGCTTACCTCCCCAAAACCATGTACGTAATTCAGATGAGAATAGTCGACTGAGTTCTCCGTGGTCTCCTGCGGATGACCGGCAAATTGGACGCTTCTGCGTTCGAGAGAGCTCCAGCCCCGGGTGTCCTCCTGTTCATCGGGCATCGGCCATTGTGGCGGACGTCCGTCGATGCCCCACCATCCGAAGATCAGGCCCCCGCGTTCCTGGATTTCGAACGAACTCAGCCGTGCTGTTGGGGGAGGATTGGTATAGGGAGTAGAGATGCATTGCCCTGATATATCGTATGTGAACCCGTGAAAGGGGCAGACCAGACGTCCGTTGACCACTCGTCCGCCGACCTCAGGCGACAGGTTCGCTCCCAGGTGTGGACAATGCGCTTCTGCGACACAGATGGATCCTTCGTCGTCAGTCCAGGCGATGATTTCCTCGCCCATCCACGTCTTACTGACCAGCCTGGCTTTCTCGATGGCCTGGCGTGTTTCGATGAAATACCAGCCTTCAGGGAACGGCGGCAGCGGAGCGTCCTCAAGATCCGTACGTTGTGCGGTTGTCATCGGCCATCACTCCATAAACGCGTCCCAGGGTGAGGACGAATCAGCCAAAAACGCCCGTCAAAGGGGGGTCGGACAACACGCGCGCTCTAAGCCAAGAGCATATTTACTCTACCACGTTGGCGCGGCGTCTGATGCTTGCTCCCCTTGCCGTTCCGTCTCCTCAACGTCCGCAACCTTCATCAGGAGCGCAGGCAGAATTGCCAACAGGGAAACGAATCCCGCAATCATGAACAGGTTCTGGAATACAGTCACGCCCGCCTCGAGGAGCGGCGCTTGCGTCTCCTCAAATGACGCGCCGATTGTCACATCCGCAGTCAGGCTGTAGAACCGCTCGATCCCCCATGCGGACAAGGCCGAAAGCCCCAGCGCCATGCCAACCATGCGCGCTGCCGTCACCAGTGACGCGGCGGCGCCCCAATAATGACTCGGCGCGGCGCTCAGGGCGGTGACGCTGATGGGAGGCAGAACCAGTCCGAATCCGAGCCCGGACAGCACAAGGGGCGCCGTTAACCGGAATTCCTCCACCTCAGTTCCCCACCCGCTCATGAACAACAGACCTATGCCGATGAACGCCAAACCGGTGACTGTTACGGGGATAACGCCCGTCCACCGCAATATGTAGCCGCCCACAATCGCCCCGGGCGGGATGGCCGCCGTTAGCCGCACCAGGTGGAGTGCGCTTTCCCAGTCCTCCTTTTCCATCACCGTGTTTGCCATTAACGGAACGGCGACCAGCGCAATAACTAAGGAAATCCCCACCATGAACTGCGTCACGTTAGCGGACACGAAGGCTCGCGATTTGTAGAGGAATGAGGCAAACAAGGGCTGTTCCGTACGGCGCTCAAACACAATGACGACGGCAACCAGGACGACTCCCAGCCCAAGGATTGCGTAAGGCATGATGGAATCAAACGAGAAGATCGCGCGCTGTGATAACCCGATTGCCACCGCGGTAAGCGCCGCGCCCACCGTCACCGCGCCCACGTAGTCCATCCGCGCCTGTGGGTTGGCCTGGTTTCGCAGGATAGCCATCAGCGCGATGAGCAGCAGGCTCTGTGGGACATCCAGCCAGAAGATAAACCGCCAGCCAACCCACTCGATGAGCGCTCCGCCGTACAAGGGCCCCAGCACGGATCCCGCTTCTGCCGATGCTGCCACGAGTCCAAGTGTGATGCCCCGCTGCCTGGGTTCCACTGCCGCCACCGCCATCGCCAGGCCGATGGGAACAGTCGCGCCGCCGCCAATAGCCTGAATCACCCTCGCGGATACGATCCACGCGAAATTGGGCGCGACAGCGACGAATGCCGATCCAACGGCAAAGATGAGCAGGGCGATCTGGAACATTCTCACGCGCCCGTATACATCGGACAGCCGGCCTGCCAGCGGCATGGCAACCGTGTAACTGACCAGGTATCCCGTGATGATCCATGAGGCCGTATCGAGGTCGGTCAGCGGGATTTCAAGCTCCACCATGACCGTCGGAAGCGCCGCCACCACCACCGTCTGGTCAAGCGCAGTCGAAAAGACGCCGAGACAGATTATTGTGATGATCGCTGTCTGCGAGGAGCCGAGAGAGGAGAGGCGGGAACGGACGTTGTTCACGATCCGGATGGTCTAACCCGGGAGTTGAATGTCAACCGGTTCGTCGTATTCGGAAAGGATGATCAGTCGGCTCGTGCCCGCGCCGTCGTCGTCGAACACGTTGCCCACTATACTGATCTGCCGCACGCTCTGGTCCGCTGCGCCAACCCACACGGTCAGATCGATTGGGTGCCCGGTGTCTGCAGACGTTATGAGATTCGCCAGGTCTTCTGAAACGAGATCCCCCTCAATCCTGATGGCCTCAACGCCGTCGACCGTTTCCCGCCCGGCGATCTCAATGTTCCGAATCTTCGGCAACAGGTCGCTGAGCGTCATGCCCAAACCCACAAAATTGAACGGTACTTGCTCGAGAGGCAGCGGAGTCCACGCCGCGCCCGATGCGAACTGCATCATCGCCGAGTCGCCCACCGCGATGATGCCAATCTGCACGAATCCCAGGGCGGGCGATTCTACGTCCACCTTCAGGTCTGTCCTGTCCGGCGCCTGGACCTTTCCGTCTACGCTCTTGAGTGTCTGCCCAAAGAATTTCGTTCCGGATTCCATCTCATCGATCATCTGGAACCTGGCCGTTTGGAAGGAGAGCAGATGCTCGTTCGTACGCTCAAGGATTTCCTCAAGCGTCAATTCAGGCTCGGCCGTCGGCGTGGGGGCTCCGCACCCGGTGGCCGCCAGAAGCAGCAACCCAAGCGCTAATGCCGTGACGGCCTGCCCGCGGCGGATGATACCGAACGCACCCATCAGTTTGTCTCCGTAGCGATGTGTCTCAAGAGAACCCAAAGCGAGCCGCAACGCTTCATTGCCGTATCATAGCATTCGCAAATTCCGGTCGTTCCTTCATTTGCTCCCCTTGATATACTGCCGTCGTGATGAAGCCATCCGTAACTCTCCAGGATGTCCACAAGGCGCAAAAAACAATCTCTCACCTGGTGCGCAAGACGCCTGCGCTATCCGCGCACTCGCTGAGCGCTTTGGCAGGATGTGAACTTATTCTCAAGGCTGAGAACCTGCAAAGAGCAGGCTCCTTCAAGGTTAGAGGCGCTTCAAATAGAATCGCCGCCTTGAGCCCGGATCAAAAAGCCAGGGGTGTCATCACTGCCAGCGCAGGAAACCACGCCCAGGGAGTCGCTTTGGCGGCCGGCACTCTTGGTATACCCTGCACGGTTGTCATGCCGATAGGGGCATCCCTGCCCAAGGTGGAGGCCACACGCGGCTACGGCGCGAATGTCGTGCTCGCAGGTGACGACTTCGACGATTCCCAGGGACATGCGCGACGCATCATGCGGGAAAACGACCTGACATTCATCCACGCATTCGATGACCCGGCCATCATCGCGGGGCAGGGAACGATTGGGCTGGAAATACTCGACCAGGTGGACGCCCCGGACACAGTTGTCGTACCGGTGGGCGGAGGCGGCCTGATTTCCGGCATCGCAGTGGCCATCAAGGAAACGGCCCCCAACGTCAAAGTGATTGGAGTGCAGGCAGCGGCGTCCACGGCTGTTGTCGACTCATACAAGTCCAACGTCCACCTTTCTGCAGGGCTGGAGGCCACCGTTGCCGACGGCATTGCAGTTGGCACACCCGGGGAACTCACCATCCCGTTGGTGAAGCGCTATGTGGATGACATGGTGGTGGTGGAAGAGGAAGAGATCACTCAGGCCATGATGCTCCTGTTGGAGAGGAGCAAGCTGCTGGTTGAAGGGGCCGGCGCGGTTGGCCTTGCCGCGGTGCTGGGAGGAAAAATCCGGAGCGCCGGACAGAGAGTGGCGGTGGTGCTTAGCGGCGGCAATGTTGATTCCCACTTGATCGCGCGAGTGGTTGAACACGGATTGGCGCATGCGGGGCGCTATCTCGTGTTCAAGGTCATGGTGGAAGACCGTCCCGGGCGGCTGAATCGACTGTTGGGCATCATATCCGAGAGTGAGGGCAACGTGCTGGATATCGGCCACCTCAGGCACGCCCCGACGGTGCATATGGGCCAGGTGGAGATTCAGCTCACTCTCGAGACCAGAAATGCCGCGCACTCTGAGGAAGTACTGGCGAAGCTGCGTATCGCGGGCTACTCCCCGTACGAGAGCGAGTCCGCTGTCAGCTTCCTCGATTGAGCGTATTGAAACCCTTGACGTATGCCTGGATGCCAAACCTCCACAGCCTGACCGTGCTGCGCGGCTCTCGTCACTCCAGAATCGGTTCGCGCTTCACTTCAATCTCTGCGCTGCGAAGCCAAATCCCGGCCGGGATGTCCGTAGACAGGTAGCGAATATCAGGGACAATTGTCTGGCCGGTGGCATCCATAAAGCCGATTTCCACGCGCCCGTCATCCAACCGGCGCGATCGCACCCTTCCGATGGGGTTCTCGTCCACTTCAACGTCGCTGCTGATTTGCCAGATCCCGGCAGGGGTGTCGGGTGAAAGGTGACGCCGGGAAGGCAGTATCTGCTCCCCGCCGGGCATTTCAACGCCGTGCTCGATCCGGCCGTCCACATCCAGCTTGGCGATGATTCGCAGTCTGTATGGCGGTAGGACATCCGTCGTGGCCGTCGGCTCTTCGTAGCCCAACAGTTCAAGAATCTCGCTGTTGTCGGCAATTGCCAGGCCCTGCAGGAACAGAGTGTTATCGTGATCCGCGCCCACCATCGCGCATAGCACCGCGTCCTTTGCAAAACCGTAGGCCGGTAACGCTGCGCGCATCTCGGCATCGAGCAGGAGTATTTGATCGAGGTCTGTCGTTTCCATCTCCTCCAGCACCTCGCGCAACCCTCCGCCGGGATTGCGGCAGGATGCCTGCAGCGCGAGAGCGTCGACCATTTCCTGCACACCGGCATCCTGCCAGCCCGACTCTGCTGCCCGGGCCCCCTCAACAACCCGACCGGCCGCTACCGCCGGAGAGATAACCCTTTCGGCGTAGACGAGCTCGGTATAGAGGGCAAGTGCGTTTTCGAAGGAGAGTGTTTGGCCGCCATTGATCCGGTTCCTGAGTTCACTCCACGAGGCTGCCAGAGACACATACTCCATCGATGCCTTATCAGACAGGACAACGACAACGCTTTCGATGGCCGTTGGATTCAGGGCCTCCTTCGCTGCCAGCGCGTTGCTCAAACCGAACGCTGTAATCGTGTCCGTGTACCGGTCTGCAAAGTGCTCCAACAGGACGCGGGATGACGGATTCTCCACCTCGGCCGATACGGACGCTCCTGTTACTGGCAGATCGGCAATGGCCGGTCGCTCGAAGATACCGTCCAATACCTGTGTGCGGACACCTGCCGCGTAGATCGCTTTCGCGCGGAGCGATGTATCCACATCTGCCTCCGGGTCGGCAACGGAACTAACCGTGGTCGTAACCAGCCCGTCTGTGTCAGCAACCGCTTCGACCAGGTAGTCGGCTCCGTCCACGCTTACCGTGACCTCATCGAATGTTGTGCCGCTCAGCACCATCAGGTTGTGCCACTGGCCGTGGAATCCCCGTTCATTTCCGGCCGCGTCGTCGGTGACGACTCCGACGAAGATCCACGACGGGCCGGGACTGCCGAGAGTCGCCTCAAATGGCGCGATCTCTCCCAGCGCGACGCTTGTCTCGTTCGCAGTCTGTGTGCCCGTGTGGTAGGAAACGCCGGATGCCCAGTTGCCTTCTGACGCTCCTATCCGACCCGTGATATCGAACAATGGCCGCGGGCCCACCACGTAGATTCGCGCGTTCCCATTGATGTCCGCCAGGTCGCCGCCCCCGAGATTGCCCACGCGATAATGAACGTCAAACGGCTGCCCCGCTACAACCTGATTGGGCGTATGCACATCCTCGATCTTTAGCAGGAAGCTGGCTTGATCCACCTCCTCGTCCACCAGATGAACAACAAGCGTGAAGTCAGCCATCAGGGGTTGATAGTCGCGTTCCAGATAGGTCGTTGCTTCCAGCAGGTAGGTGCCGGGCGCGAGGTAGCGGTTGATGCGGGAATTGCGCAGCTCACCGCCGTCGTCGTTCGCGGCGATCAAACCGTCCGTTGTGGACACGAGCGACAGCACAGGGTCGCCGTTTTCCGACATCAGGTCCACGCGTACGTGAGCGGCCTGATTCAGATTGAACAGGTAACTGTGCGCTGGGTGTTCAACAACGAAACGCGAGCCGCACGTGTCGAGCGACCAGGATCCGGATGCGGTCAAATCAACGCCGGATCGCAGCGTGCCCAGGGGAACGGGATCACAGCCAGTGGCCCGGCTGATGGAAAGGGTGAAATCGGCCGGACCGCGGCTGCGCCCGCCGACCGTGGTTGCCTCCACGACATAGATGCCCGGCGTCAGGTCACGCTCGATTCGCGCGTCGAGGCCGGCCCCGCCGTCATCGTTGTCCGTGAGCCGGCGTCCATCTTCAGCTAACAAATAGAGGAAGGAATCCCCCTCAGCGGAACCCAGGTCGATCCTGATCCGCCCGCCATCGACCACCTCAAAGCGGTAGCTATGGGCGTCACTGCCGGCCCGAAAACGAGAATCGCAGTCTTCGGTGGTCCAGCGCCCGGTGCCCGTCAATTCGGTATCCACGTCCGCGCTGAGTGTGCCGAGGTCGGTTACGTCGCAAGTTGACTCTCCCTGTGCCCACGCTGAACTGCTCCAACCCAGGGCCAGTAAGGGGAGAGCCAGCGCGGCGACAGCGCCCGCAAGTATCAGTGCTCGTATACCGGGGCTGGCTGACGGCAAGGCGAGGGCATGAAGGTACTTGTGATGCTTCACGAGAACGATATCCTCCTTCTACCGGGAGACCCAATTGACGCTATATGTCCATTGAAAATGCGTGTACTAGCGGCGGCGGCAAAACAATTCTGACCTAGGATTTTGTATCACTCAACATGTCACACCGACAAGCGCCGACCTAGATGCGCAATTCCAACCTGGGTTTCAGCAGACGGTCGGGCACGTTGGTTTCACGCATGAACTCGACCAGGAACCGGTGGAGCTCCCTTGCTTCGTCGGTGTACGTCCCTATCACGTTGTGCTGCTGCTGAGGGTCTGATTCAAGGTTGTAGAGCTGCGACACTCCGGGGTCCGTGCTGTATAGCAGGCTCCACTGTCCTGCGGTGATGGTTGTGACCGGAGGGTCCTTGAGGTCGCGCAAGAAGTTGTCCACAGACTGGACCGCGTCCCCCGGATTGGCGAATGGGATGCTGCTAATCACGAAGTCGCGTCCTGATCGCGTGGTGTTGCCCATGGCAGGCGCAAGTGAGCGGCCCTGAACGAAGTCGGGGATGTCCATGCCCAGCAAGTCAAGCACCGTGGGCATGACGTCGATAGCGGAACTCAAGCCGCGGTAAACGGCAGGGGACGCGCCGGGGACACGCATGAGAAGAGGCAAGTGGACGATCTCCTCAAATAGCGGAGAGTAGCTCCACCGCGAACCCGGTTCGTCGTATGGCCGAAGCGTTCCGTCCGGGTACATGTCAGAACTCATCTTGCCGAAGAGGCCGCCATGCTCTCCGAAATAGAATCCATGGTCCGAGGTGAAAATGACGACCGTCTTTTCGGCAAGCCCCATGTTCTCGACGGCCTTCAGGAGGTAGCCCACCCACGTGTCGACCATCGTGATCTCACCGCAATAGGCGGCGTGTCCTTTGTGCAGCTGCGCCTCCGTGTAGCCGGGCACATCATGCCAGTTGCCGTAGACCGGAAGCACCAGCTCACCGTCGTGGTCAGGCATGTAGAGCTCCGTGTAGTAGGACGGGGCGTCCCAGGGTTCGTGTGGGTCCCATGTGTCCACATAAAGGAAGAAATCTTCCTTGTAGTGTTTCTCCAGCCACTGCATGGCGGTCATGAATGTCTTTGGCGCGTTCCTGTCCGATTCAGAGCGCCACCTGTCCCTGATGTCCAGGGCCTCATTGTGATAGCCGGGCTCCGGAATCAGCGACCAGAGGGTGTCTTGTCCGGTATTCATGAAGAATGTCTGAAAACCGCGGTCGTAGTTCATCCCGTCCCGGAGGTAGTAGGGCGTGTCCACAGACGCGGCGGTGTGGAGGCCGTTCCCGGCCAGTATTTCCGCCAAAGTCGTTACGCCGGCGGGAAGCGGCTCCCAACCCATGAACGACATCGTCCATCGGCCTGTCTGGTGGTCTGCCCTCGTCGGCATAGTGGGAAAACCGGCGGCGTAGTGAGCATCGAACCTGACGGACTCGGCCGCCAATGCGTCCAGGGATGGTGTGCGTATGTGCGGATTTCCGTATGCGCCAATGTGATCTCTGCGGAAACTGTCGGAAACTATCCAGATGACATTCATTACGACAAGACCCTCCGCGTGATACTCCCGCTGAGCGAATGTATCACAGCGAGATGGACTCCAGAGGGCATTGGACCGGTTGGTTTAGGATGTCCTGTCCCGCGCCCACAAAGGCAAATACACCTGACCAGACTGTATTGCGAACTTTCGTATTGGAGGTGGATCTGAAAGCGACAAGGACAACGGGAACCTAACTACGTGAACCAGCGGTAGGTCAATTGAGGGACAGTGGTGTGACAACACCGTCCCAGTCTCAGTTGACAGTGCCCTTGATCATTCGACTCAATCAGTTGGTGGATAATCCGTGGCATTCTGAGGATGTGCAGCTTTCCACGCAAGGGTGTTTTCGTCATGGCGTGGTCGGACCCCAGGAACACGTACCGGTTTAGCGAAGGACGACTATGACAAGTCGAGAAATCCGTGAAACCAATCGCAACTACATGGGGAGGAGTCTCCACGCATTCAAGCCGAAGGAAGCTGAGTGTATTGGACAGCGTCTATTGGGCCAGCCCAATTGAGGACAACGAGCGAAGAAAGTGCCGCAGGGCAATGCTTAGGCAATATGGGCTACCCTAGGATTTGAAAGGAGGGTCAACCATGGTCTTTGGAAAGCGCGAATGGACGAATCCTTCAGTTCTTGCCTTAACCGCAGGGCTCGACAATGACCCGGTTTCGATGATTGTAGAGAAGGCAAGATCAATTGTCTTAGACGCCGTCGAAGCAGGCTGGTCAGGACCCCCATTTGATCCCTTTCTCCTGGCGGACAAGCTCAAGATTCCTGTTTCGCCGCGAAACGATGTTCTCGACGCCAGGCTAGTGCCTTCGGGGTCTGGTGGACGCATTGAGTTCAATCCTAACCGACCGTCCGCTCGAATACGGTTTTCCGTCGCTCATGAAATCGCACACACATTGTTACCAGATTTTGCCGCTGATATACGTAATCGTGGAAAGCCCCGCGGGGATGAGTGGGAAGCGGAACTCCTCTGTAATGTCGCTGCGGCGGAGATTCTAATGCCAATTGGAACTGCGATCGAAATGGAAGACGAGTCAGTGAACATTCGGAATCTGCTAAGACTCAGAAACGAGTTTGAGGTATCCACGGAAGCATTGTTCCTCCGAATGGCCCGGAGGACAGCAGAACCGTGCGCGATGTTCGCGGCAGCCAGAATTGGCAGCGACCCAGAAACAGCAACTTTCAGGATAGACTATACAGCTCCCTCCCGCTCGTGGCGACTGAACTTTCCACGAAACCTTGAGGTCACTGGGTCGCTTGCACTCTCTGAATGTACGGCGGTGGGCTATACCACAAGTGGATTCGAGAGATGGGCAGATGGTCTCCCACAGTTGAACGTCGAGTGTGTGGGTGCCCCCCCATATCCAGGAGAGCGATATCCACGTATTATCGGCGTCCTGAAGAGGAAACAGTCCACAGCAATCGTTGGTGCAGGTTTGACCTTTGTATATGGGGATGCGACCAAACCTAGAGGTACTGGCCATCGAATTGTTGCCCACATCGTTAACGACAAGACGCCGAACTGGGGACCTGGATTCGCGAAGCAGCTGAGAGCTAGATGGAACTTCGCGCAACAGGACTTTAGGCGATGGGTTGCCGAGAACCCCTATAATCTCGAACTTGGCAATGTGCATCGTACAGAGGTATCAGAGGATGTAAGCATCATAAACATGGTTGCCCAGCACGGGTACGGCCCTTCAGCGAAACCACGCTTACGTTACGCGGCGCTCCGGCAGTGCTTAGAACAACTAGCCGAGCAAGCGCAGAATCTGAAAGCCACGGTTCACATGCCAAGAATCGGCTCTGGCCAAGCCAAGGGGCACTGGGGAATGATTCAAGAACTAATCAATGACTCACTTATCTGGAAGGGAGTCCCAGTTACAGTGTACGATCTTCCGGGCTCCGAAACACCGGAAGGCCTCCAGGGCCTTCTAGGTCTAGAACTAACACGGGATTAGGACTTGGCATGATGAAGAAACTAATTCTCATCTCCGGTCCCGTTTCGTCGGGTAAGTCAAGTCTGGCGGGGGATCTGGCGACCCGATTTGGGTTTGTCATATTCAGGACGCGCGAGTGGCTGAGCCGACGACTACGGGAAGAGTCGCCCGATAGGGCACATTTGCAGGACGAAGGTGATCGGCTAGATGTGCGTACTCGCGGGAGCTGGGTCTCGGATGAATTGGCTAAGGAACTCCCAGACCTGGCTGATGAAGTGGTCGTTCTAGACTCGGTCAGAACTAGAGAGCAAATAGATGTCCTTCGCAAATCCTACGGAGCAATAGTCACACACATCCATGTGACTGCGCCACCCGAGATACTAGAGAAGCGATACAACCGCCGCCGGAAAGCTGAACGAAGGGACACCGCGGACTATAGCCAAGTGCGGCAAAATCAAACCGAGAAGAACGTAGATGACTTGCAGTGTGTCGCCGACATAGTGATTGATACCGACCGATGCACCAGCAATGACGTGCTTGTAAAGGCAGCCAGCCATCTGAGCCTATTCAACAAGAACTCTACTGGCTACGTCGATGTGCTAGTAGGAGGGCAATATGGAAGTGAGGGGAAAGGTCAGATTGCTGGCCATATCTCAGCTGAATATGACCTTCTAGTGCGAGTAGGGGGGCCGAACGCTGGACACAAAGTGTACGAGGATCCGGAGCCATATACTCACCACCTGCTGCCATCTGGCACTAGGAAGAGCAACGCCAAACTACTGATTGGCCCTGGCGCCGTACTGAATATGTCTGTCCTACTCGCTGAAATTGCCGACTGCAAAGTCGAGGTCGAACGTTTGCGCATTGACCGACAAGCCATGATTGTTACCGATGAAGACAAGGAACGGGAAGGTAAGTTGGTAAACCGTATCGGTTCAACTGGCCAAGGAGCGGGAGCAGCCACTGCTAGACGCATCATGGATCGCGGCAAGAATCCGCTGTTGGCCAAGAACATGACTGATCTGAAGCCTTACCTGTGTGATGCAGTGGAGGTCTTAGATGAGACGTTATCCCGAGATGGCCGTGTTCTCCTAGAAGGGACTCAAGGCACAGGGCTCAGTTTGTATCACGGGACTTACCCCCACGTGACCTCACGAGACACTACTGTGTCAGGCTGCTTGGCGGAAGCTGGTATACCACCGACGGTCGTCAGAAAAACACTAATGGTCTGCCGCTCATATCCCATCAGGGTAGAGGATCCCCCAGGTGGCACGTCGGGGCCCTTGTCTCTGGAGTTGACATGGGAGGAGATAGCTAGGCGGTCTGGAAAGAATGCCAATAGACTGAGGCAAGCTGAACGCACGTCCACGACTAATCGATTGCGTAGGGTTGGAGAGTTTGACTGGGTATTGTTGCGGGAAGCGGCCCTCCTCAACGGCCCTACCGATATTGCTCTAACGTTTACGGACTACCTTTCTCCTTTGAATGGAGAAGCTATGAGATTCGAGCAGCTAGACCCCGACACCATATCTTTCATAAATGAGATTGAGCGAGTCACCAAAGCGCGGGTCTCGATTATCGCAACAGGCTTTAACCCGAGAAGCATAATAGACCGAAGGACATGGTAATAGGCATGACACCGGAAGAGGTAGTGCGCAGGTACCCAGTCCTGTACCATATGGCCGAGGCAGGCAGTTGGCCTAGCATCCATCAACACGGACTTCTCAGTACGACAGCGTTGCTCGATCTGTTCGAACTAAGTGGGGAAGAGCGCTTTTCCCTTGAGTCGGAGTGGCGACATGACAGCCGCCCAATTCGGCACCCAATCCATGGAATGGCTGTTATACGAGACCAGAAGCCAATGCCCCCATCGCGTTTGACAAATAAGCTTGTCGACATGACTCCCAGAGAGTGGTATGAATTCCTTAACAGGAAGACCTTCTTTTGGGCAGAGGAGTATCGGCTAATAAAGTTGTTGAGTGCAATTGCATACCGTGATCGGGCCCATACCGTGCTCGCTATAGATACCAAAGCTTTGTTGGCTAACCATGGGCATCGAACGAGTCTCTGTTCCATTAACTCTGGATTCGCAAACTATGGTGGAATGAGGGGGAGGAACACATTTAGCTCCATTGAACGTTTTCCAGAGGGGAAGAGGGTATGGGAATTGGCAGTGGAATACAGTGTTCCGGACATACGGGACCTGATAATCAGTGTGGAAGAGTGGCAAAGGAATTCCAAACTCAAGCTAATCTGGCATCGTGATGGGATTTGAATGTTGGCTGAGAGAACAGCCGGGGTTGATGGGCGGATATTGTTCGGCTGGTAAGGTAGCGTAGCCAAGCTTCTTGGTAAAGCAAATTCCCGCTCACCTTCAGTTTCGTCGACGATGCCAAGAAGTGGTTCATAGAGAACAGGGCCCACGTGTCGGCGTGAACGCCGATGTCTTGAGACCCTTCTCCCGAGCCCTTCAGATGCTATTCCGCTTGAATTAGGTCCACGAGCTCAGAAGAGAGACCACGATAGTCGCTCGGCTGGAGAGCCGCAAATCTTTCTCGATCATTACCGTTTGCTTGCTCCAGCAGTCCTAGGAGGGCCTCTCGGTCGAGATTGCCGTTTCTCTCTGCTGTGGACACAATTTCATACGCATCCTTGACGCCTGCCTTTCTGAGCAAAGTTTGTGTCGCTTCGCTCATTACGTCCCACCTCTCATCAAGATGTGTGTCAAGGTAGGAGTAGTTTACGGCTAGCTTTGCCAGACCACGCCTCGCAGACCGTACAGCAACAAGAAAGTGTCCGAAGGCAACCGCAATATTTCTTGCGGCAGACGAGTCTGAGAGGTCACGCTGAAGCCGGGAAGTCACTAAGGTCTCGCTCAAGTGCTGTAGGACCGCGAGACTGAATCGCGCATTTGCTTCGGAGTTTTCGAATTCGATGGGGTTAGCCTTGTGCGGCATTGTGGAAGACCCGACTTGTGTAACCTCGCGGGAAAACCTGACGTATCCTATCGCCCCATAAAGCCACATGTCGCGTACAAGGTCTTCAGTTATGGCGTTTATTCGGGCCAACCTGTGCATTATCTCGGCAAGTGAATCACGTGAGTCCACTTGAGTCGCCAGAGGAGAATAGCGAACACCGAGAGACTCCACGAATTCACTGCAGGTTGCCGGCCAGTCTACGTCCGGGTAAGCCAGGACGTGTGCGTTGTAGTTGCCGACGGCACCGCTAAACTTGGCGAAAGGTTCCGAAGCCGCTAGGACGCTCAATTGTCGATCGAACCGAGCCACAAAGACGGCGAGTTCCTTACCTAGGGTCGTGGGAACTGCGGGCTGACCGTGAGTAATGCCTAGTATTACCACATCGCGGTGCGTTTCTGCGAGCCCTCGAAGATCATCCGAAAGCTGCTGTGCTTCGGGCACCAGAACTTCACGGAGAGAATCCTTAATCATCATCGCATAAGCTGTACTGCTAATGTCTTCGGACGTGCAAGCAAAGTGGATAGCTGGAACGAGCTTCTCCAACCCAATATTCGCGAGTTCGTCGCGCAAGTATAGTTCAATCGCCTTTACGTCATGTCCCACTCGTCCTTCTAGTGCTTGCAGTGCGTCAAAACTCAAGTCATTTGGGATGTTTCGCAGTGCTGTCTCATCAGAGGCCGAAATGGGACTTGCATGGCTCAATTTAGGGTGGCGTGTCTGGTGAACTAGCCACTCAATCTCAACGACTAAGCGATAACGATAATACGCCTCTTCCGAGATGTAAGGGATAAGGGGTGCCACTGCCTCCCTGTACCGACCGTCGAGCGGCGATAGTATCTGCACCTAAACTCCCTCCATGCACCGGCCGCTAAGGGTCGCCTTCTGTTAGATTGTCTACCTAGGATAAACCCATCTTTACGTCAACTCGTACAGTTGCATGGAAGGAACAGAGGGCGCATTTCCAAACGGTGGGGCGACTCCGCCTCGATTTTCGAGACTTATCCCGGGCGAGGGAGGGGGTAGAAGTGACGAATGGAAACAGAGCGGAAGTTGATCAGGTACTGCTCCGCTTGAAGGCTGACTACGCCTGGCAATGGTTCGCGCTTCACGCCAAACAACGTGTAACAATGTTCAACTACTTTCTCGTAGCGTCGGGCATCCTTGCCAATGCATACGGTCTACTGCTAAGGGAACAGCTCTGGACGATCGCGATGGTGGCAGCAGGCATTGGCTTGATCGTTACTCTAGTTTCTTTGGGACTAGATTCACGAAATCGACAGCTCGTTAAGCTTGGAGAAGAAGTACTAACAGAAATTGAGCGGCTGCACCTTTTTCCTGAGCCACAATCCGATGATGGAGACTCTCCAGTTGTTGGCATTCTTTATCGGGAAGCCAAGCAAGGTGAGCCACCTCTCTTGTTCAGGCATCGCTTCCTTATCTGCCTACTAGAGACCGTAGCTGCAGTTGGATTCTCTGCTGCCGCTCTTTACGCGTTTTTTATGCGCTAAGTCTTCGGCTCACACGCGGAGACTCAATTCTTCCTGAATAGCGCCTACGACTGCGAAGCCGATCTAAACCCTGCCGACATTATCGGCGTAGAGCAATCATTTCTAGCTTCAGGCTTCGATCCAAGGCTCTGGCGCCGGTTGACGGCACCTGCTTGCTTGAGTAGCAGTGTCCGGTGAATCGCTCTAGGGTATCTCCACGGAACCACCAGCGTTGCCATCCCGGGTACGGTTCTCAGCCAGGTACTGCTCAAACAGGTGATTCTTGAACACCTCTCCGAATGTTGCGTCGTCTGTGATGCGCTTGTACAGCTCGAAGTTGACGTCGACGATCTCCTGGATGAGCCTTTCCACCTTGTGATCGAATGCAATCCGTACGTTATCCAGGGTGTTCACCCTCGTGGCGGCCTCCAGTGCCGTATCCTCTCCCAGTCGTTCAAGCATCCTGCTGAGGGTTACCCGGTGCTCGGGACCCAGCTCAATGCCAAAGCGTTCGTTGAGGTCGGCGATAATCCGAGAAAGGGCCTCCAACTCTTCTCCGGACGCCTCTCGCGGCTCTTTCGTTGCTACAGGATCAAGCGTGCCCCCTCTTCGCTCCAATGTGACGGCACCGCTGCCCGTCTGCTGCATTCGGTACGACTCCATGTCGATGTTCTGTTGAATCTCCCTCGGCAACACTTCCTGTTCAATCAAGAGAAGTCTGCCGAGATGCCGAGCAAAGACGTAGAGCTTCTCCAGATCAGCGTCTGCAAAGGTGAGCACCTGGGCGAGGAACGAGTAGAGCCTAACGTAGTCCGTAACCTGCCCCCGGAAGTCCTTTTGTTCCCCTTCCTGGAGTTCGGTGAAACGTTCCACTACGGGACCGAGAGCGGAGTATATCCGGTCCAACGCTGGATTACCGGAGAAATAGAGTTGGGCGAAGCTGTCTACGTCCTCGTCCGTGAATATGCCAAAGGTGCCGAGCCGAGTCTGTATCTCATAGAGTAGGTTCGGATCCGTCGCCTCAGACAAGACAGTCGTTTCGTAGTAAGGCTGGAACGCCGCCTGGATATCGTCGGCTTCGTTGGCAAAATCGAGCACCATCGTACCCGACTTTTCCGGGTGTGTTCGGTTCAACCGGGACAGCGTCTGCACGGCATTCACGCCGCCCAGTTTCTTGTCCACGTACATGGTATGCAGCAAGGGCTGGTCGAACCCGGTCTGGAACTTGTTGGCTACAATCAGCAACCTGTATTCGCTGTTCTCAAACGTCTTGGCGGTCTGAGCCTCCGGGAAGCCGTTCATCATGGCCTCCGTGTATGACTGGCCTCCGTCCTCCACGGTACCGGAGAACGCCACCAGCGCCTTGAACGGGTTCCCCAGCTCCGCAAGATGCCGGTCAACCGCCAACTTGTACCGCACGGCGTGCAGGCGCGAGCGGGTCGTTATCATGGCCTTCGCTTTGCCGCCGATCTCTCCCTGCGCTTTGCCCATGAAGTGCTCCACCATGATTCGCACCTTCTCATCGATGGCGTGCGGATGAAGGTCCACGAAAGATTTGAGCAAATATGACGCCTTGGTCTTGTCGTAGCGGGGATCGTCTTCAATCTTCTTGAAGAGTCTCCAATACGACCGATACGTCGTGTAGTTCTCCAGAACGTCGAGGATGAATCCCTCTTCGATAGCCTGGCGCATGCTGTACAGGTGGAACGATTTGAACGACCCATCCGGCCGCCGCTGCCCAAACAATTCAAGCGTCTTGGACTTCGGGGTGGCTGTGAAGGCGAATGTCGAGACATTCGTGGGCTGCCTCCTGCTGGCCATTCGCGCCAAGGCTGCGTTGTCGATCTCGTCCTCTTCGGGTTCCTCGGTCTCTGTTTCTTCTGCATCCTCCAGGGACGACGCAGACAGCACCTCTCTAGGTCCCTGAGAGCCTTCACTCGACTGTGAAGAATGAGCTTCGTCAACAATGAGCGCGAATCGCTGTCCGGGCAGATCACCGATCTCCTGCGCGATGACCGGGAACTTCTGTAGAGTCGTAACGATAATGGTCTTCCCCGATTCGAGAGCCTCTTTCAACTGGCGAGAGGTGGTGTCTACGTTCTCAACAACGCCGACGGTCTGCTCGAACTGGCGCATGGCCGACTGAAGCTGGCGATCCAGCACCCGCCTATCGGAGATCACGACAATGGAGTCGAAGACGCGGCGATCATCACTATCGTGGAGCGTTGAAAGTTGATGAGCCAGCCAGGCAATCGTGAAGGTCTTGCCACTTCCCGCCGAGTGCTGGACTAGGTATCTCTGCCCCGGCCCTTCCTGGCGAGCCGCGGTGACCAGCCTTCTCACAGAGTCGAGTTGCTGATAACGGGGGAAGATGAGATAACGCTTACCCGTCTTCTTTCCCGCCTCATCCTCTTCCTGCACCTCGTGGATAAATTGGCGAACGAGGTCAAGCACGCTGTCCCGCGCCCACGTTTCTTCCCAGAGGTAAGACGTGGCGTAGCCGGGCTTGGTGGGCGGAATGGGCGGATTGCCGGCGCCGCCGAATTTACCCTGGTTGAAAGGCAGGAAATACGTCTGCGGTCCATTGAGATGGGTTGTCACATAGACCAGCTCGGGATCAACGGCGAAATGGGCAAGGCATCGCCCATAGGCAAACAGCGGCTCGCGAGGGTCACGATCCGTCCGGTACTGACGTATGGCGTCCTGGACCGTCTGGCCGGTGAGCGGGTTCTTGAGTTCGCCGGTGAATATCGGGATGCCGTTGAGGAAGAGGGTGAGATCGAGGCTCTTGTTGTTCTTCTCGCTGTAGTGGAGTTGCCGGGCGACCGAGAAGATGTTGCCTTCATAAAGCCATCTGATGTCGTCATTCAGTCCGCTCGCCGGGCGGAAGTAAGCCAGCCGGAATCGGCAACCCATGTCACGGATTCCGTTGCGCAGTACATCGAGGGCGCCCCGGCGTCCGATTTCGGATGACAAGCGTCTGAGGAATCTCTCCTCTACTTGGTCCCCGTAGTGCTGTTTGAGCCGGTCCCATTCCTGGGGCTGCGTCGCGAGGATAAAGTCCAGCACGTCACGTGGGATGAGGCACAGGGATTTGTCATAGTCCGCATCCCCCCGCCTCTGATACCCGCCAGGCGACATGTCGAGGTAGGATGCCTGAACGTCAGCAACGACGTTTTCGTCGATTCCGAGCAAGGACTCTTCGATCGAATCCTCGAAGGCCTTCTCGGTGACATCCACGGTCATGCGGACTCCTCTCGGACATCGATGCGCCCAGTTACAGCCGCAGAAATGAGCGCGACTCGAAGCTCCTTCATCCGATTGATTGCTTCACTAATCTTCTCTACAAGGCCGTCAATCTTGGCCGTCTCTCTGTCCAAGAAGTACGTGATGGCTCGTTGTTCATCCAATGAGGGAATCGGCACTCTGAGTTCCTTCAGAATCTCCTGACTAAGGTTTGGCTGCCCACCCCCAAGACTTAGGGAAATCAAATGTTGCCTCCTATATTGAAGCCAATAGAACCAGAACCAAGCATCGATGCCTTTGGGATCACCAAATACACAGCAGGCCTGATTGACAGTTGCTGGGATTCCGAGTATGCCCAGCCGGCCAATAGTCGCACCGTACATTGCGACAGCAACACTGCCCGCGGCATGAACTTCAAGCGCCGGGAAGAGCTTTAGAGCCTCAGTGCTTATGGTCTTCTCAGTTGACGTTATGACGGACTCGCGGAGCTCAGACGTTGTGATCCATGCAATCTCGCCGTCATAGTATTCGGAAACACTAGTTGGTGGCGTGGTCCCACTTCCGATCGAAAAGAGGCGTGAGACCTTCTTTACCTCCCAGTGGGCAGGGATCTCCCCCAACCACTCGACGCCGGAGTCCTTCATGGGTGCCTGCGAGTCGAGGCCCCGCGTGACGGCGCGGGTGATGAGGGCAGTGCGCTTCTCTTGCAACAGTTCGATGAGTCGCTCTTTCTTGGTAACTAGCGCGTCAATCTTGGCAGTCTCTCGATCCAGAAAGGCGGCGATGGCTTGTTGCTCAGCGAGGGGTGGGAGGGCAAACTGCCCAGACCGGATAGCATCACCAGCGAGTCCGAAGCGAGTGATGCCATTGGCAGAGACTTGGAACTGGTCGCGTGTCCCCGTTGCCGAAAATGCTCGACTCAAGAACGCTCCATCACAGATGCTGTGCGGCCTGATGAGGGCCAAATGGTAGCCGCAAAGAACGTCTGGCAGATCTTGGACTACTACTGCTGGCACGGCAATGTCACTCCACGATTCAGAGTCCTTCGTGATGAGGATATCGCCCTTGCGGAGAGAAAATCGGCGTACCGCACCCTCAGTTGCCGTGGCCGCCATAAAATCAATTTCGGGTCCAATGCGCTCGTTATAGTAAACATCCACATAGTTACAAAGGAAGACCTGCATCTGCCCTTCCTCTGATTTCTTGTCAACATTGCTGGGTCGTACGTCCGCGAACGACTTCAGCCGCTTCACTTCCCAGTGAGCCGGAATCTCCCCCAGCCACTTGATACCGGAGGGTTTGTAGGACGGATAGGGTTTGTATGTCGTGCTCATAGTAGCCATTGGCAGTTTCTTGGCCAGTCCTTACCACCCGTTGGAGCAATTGCCTCCGATGTTGCCCTGAAGCAACGACCTGTGGCTATCGGGGGGAGTACCACGTCGCCTTCTGAAGGCTTCATCGATCCATCCAAGCACCGTTTCTCGCCTGCGGGGTTGTTTCTCTGGCCAATCGTAGAGACGGGCATAACGATCATCGCCGCCAGTATTGTCGATCAGTCTGGCAGGCACCAGTCGTTCACTGTACCTGTCACGCTGGTAGTCCGAATGGTTTGGTAACCAAATGCCCAGGAGGCCATTCCTCTGGTTGAAATCTGTATGTCTGATGCTGGCATTTATTTCCCAGTCAACGTGCATCCTCTGCCATGTGCAGGGACCGATCAAGACTACCGTGACCGATGCCTGGCGTATGTACCCCTCCCTGATCTCCTGCCGAACTGTCTCAGTCGCCAGATTGGAGTCATCAATATCGTCTTCATCAACCGATGTGTTGACGATTAAGTCGCCCATCATTTGAACGAACCGCTTCTTGTACTCTCGGTCCGCATCATGGTGGCTGATGAAGACGTTGTGCCTGGGCGTCTGGTTCATGGCAGGACCTCCGATAGTGTCCCAGAGCGGAATATGACTTGCCAAGCGACAACCGTGAGCACACCGACCGGAATGTAGAAGAGCCAGATAGAAACGGAGCCAAGGCACCTTCCGACAAGTCGCAAGCCCATGCCGGTCGGAACCACCCGGTACACGTCACCGTTCTTCAGTTCACCGGCATGCAGTTTGGTAACGAAAGCGTTCTGCGACTTGATGAACGCTCGCTCCAGCGCCAGATAGTAGGAGTCGAGCGCCAAGAACAGTACTGTTGGAATCAAGGCGATGAGGGCGTGTTGCGGCTCGCCTGTCCGTGCCACCAAGACGAGTACTGCGGCCACGAGGGTGACGCACCATACCTTACAGGCGCGGCTGTTCTCCGCCATCCGGTTGATGACGCCCTGCATCATGGTCAGGTGCACCTGAACGGCTGAGGACTCTTCATTCAGTGGGGGTCTATCAGACATGACGGGACATCATCCTTAGTACTGGTTTCGGATGCGAATGGCCTCCTCAACCCAACTGGCAAGGTTGTTCTTTATGTAGGCGTAGACATAGGAACTGGCGGCATACGGTGGGTCGTAGGACTTGACGACACTAGAGAACTTCTTGTCGCCGAAAGAGAAATCGTCGAAAGGGTTCCTGCCCTTTGCAGACTGTTTTCTATTCACGTCCAAGAGGGCATGGATGTAAACGCCTAGCACACCCTTGCCCTCCTTCCAGCCCCTCTCAATCTCGTAGTTGATCCACTTTCACCCAGCAGTCTGCGCTCCTATGAGGACTATGACACAGCTCCGTCCACGCATCTGTCTGTTAATCCAGCGCTGGATTGCCGCATTCCCGCCACGCTTGACGGCCTCCCAAGAGTTGTTTGTGACAGGGACATTACCCTCTACAATGCCCATGTTCCTTACTTGGCCGGCTCGCCAATTATCGAGCTGGTAATGGAAACTATAGAAGGCTCGTCGCGTTGGCATTCTTGGCTATTCCCTGTTGCCAGTGCTGCGCGGTCGCCATGGGCCCGCAGGAGACCACTGCAGATCGAAGCTGCGACCTTCAATAATGCTGTTACGGACGGGGCCGAGAAACGCTTGAATCCGTTCGCCTATCTCCTCGAATGCTGTTGGCGGGGGAGTTAGAAGTCGGCCATCGCTGAGGTAGGCCGTCCAATAGCTCTGTGGCCGTGCGGATGAATAGAACGCCCGGGTAAGGACCTCAGGGGTGTCCCCAGTCAGCGGCGTTCGGCGTCGCTCGAAACACCGAGCTACCGCCTCTCGAAGCTCGGCTCCCTCAAAGGAAAACTCCTCAGACAATGCCCATATGTCGTAGAAGTCCTTCATGCGGCTATTGCCACTGCCCAGTTGCACCATGGCCTCGAATTTCTCTGCAATGGTAGTCACTTGTGGATACACAAGAAGCGCGGGAGCGGGGAGATTGTCGATGAGAGTAGGTAACAATGCCTCCTCGGGATCTGGGATTACTACGTCCCCGAATCCGAAATCTACCTGGATGTTGCATCTGGCTTTTCCGAGATACCCGATAAAGGTAGCGCGCTGGCCGGCGTATCGTTGGCCCTCTTGAATCGCCGAGATTCTCAGGGCGCTGATGTCAAGAGCTATCCCGTCATCCGGGCAAGGAATTCCGCAGATTGCTGTGATCACCTCTCTAACAGCTTCTTGGTCATTGTCCCCGTACGCCAACAGGTCAATATCGCGCGTAGCCCGGTAAGGTTCGTCCATCCATAACGCCAACAAGCTCGCGCCTTTCAAGATGCACTTGTCTCTGAAGGCGGACTCTCCGAGACGGTAGAGGAACCGTTCGCAGCCATAGCGATCCAGAAAGAGTTGAAAGTCGATCTGTTCGGCCCTAGCTCTATTCAGCAACCGTGCCCTGATTGAGGCGGCAACATCTTGGGTCATAGCACTCCAGCATCCAGGATGGCACTCAGCTGGCGGGACGGAAGAACTTCCAGTGTTCGGGCAAGCGCGGTTCTGGTGACCTTTCCGTCCCGAAGTCCCTCTTGGAGGGCTTCCAGCGCGGCTTCCCGTCCAATAATTCGCTGGAATCGAAAGCAGTCCACGATTGTGCGGGCCGGGGAAGTGATGCGGGCAGGCACATCCTCGAACGTCGCTTCCTCGACTCCATATGTCCACGCTGCGTTGCTGAACCGAACCAGCCGGATGCTGGACTCCGGTACCTTTGGGGGTCTCGCCTTGTGGGGAATGGCAATCCAAACCTCGCGTGGCAGTTGAGTGCCAATGCCATGGACCTGAAGCGCTGAAAGAAGGCAGACGATGGAGTTAGGAACTCTGGCGCAGACGGACGCCAGGGAGTAGCTTTCGGTTGGCTCGGCGTCGGTGAATCGATAGAGACCACGGCCGATTCTCTCGACAGCCTCATCCGCTTCAAGTTGACGGAGCCGGTGGTAGGGTACCCCTAGGGATTCCACTTGGTTTGGCCGAAAGAAGCTACCGACGCCAGCGTTGTGAAGAATATCCCGATCGAGTTCGATTGTCATTAGTATTAGTCGGGGTGTTTTGAGTCATTCGAGCGCCGCCATTCTAAGGGAGTCTTGACGCAGAGTCAACTAATGTCGGCAAACCACTTCAACTTGCCGACATTTTCAAGATTAGTCTAGTTATGGCTGAGGCGTTGGATTCGTAATCTCACTGAGCATCGCAACAATATCTGATTCAAGGCCCTGAATGTCGGCCTCAATGTCCTCTATCGGTCGGGGTGGTGAGTACCGATAGAAGTAGCGATTGAAGCTGATTTCGTAACCGACGATTCCTACATGCCCATCTCTAGCGTCACGTCTGGATTCATCGATCCAAGCGTCTGGCACATGAGGCTTAACCTCGCGGTTGAAGAAGTCATTCACATCTTCACCCAGGGGTACCCGCTCTGAGTCCCGCAGCTCGGGATCAGGTTCCGGCTGACCGTCCTTGGTCGTACAGATAGCCGCCTCGTCATCACGTTCCGCGAGAGCCTTGAGAATTGCCTTCCGGGCTGGGGCCGGCAGCTTGAGATCGGATTCCTTCAGCGCGGCGTCAAGAATTCTCTCGAATTCCTTCCGGTCGGTCACCTTGGTCTGCTCCAGACCTCGCAGCATATCGAGAGTCGATTTCTGGAGCTTGCGCCCCTTGTCTTTCTCTTGATCGGCCGCATAGCCGCGCTTTCGTGAGGTGGCCAGATTCTGAAATGCTCTCTCGCCCTCAAGCCGCCCAATACGCTCTTCGGAGGGAAGGAAGTTCAGGCGCAACGGGCGCTCCACGGTAATTCTGCGGTAGCCAAACTGAGAGGTGGGGAACACCCGGCTCACAATTGCTTCAATTTCACTGCCGTCCTTACTAATGGTTCGAGTGTCGCCATCTCGGTAGTCACCCAAGAGCTTCAGGATGTCATCTGCTTTGTCCCGGGGTATCCGGCGTCTCTTATCCCCGAGGCTTCGGGGCATCGGCACCCAGAATGTCGATGCGTCGATGAGCTGAACCTTTCCCTTACGGTGGTCCGCCTTGCGATTCGTAAGGAGCCACACATAGGTGGCGATGCCAGTGTTGTAGAAGAGCTGCTCGGGAAGCGCAATCAATGCCTCAAGCAGATCGTTTTCGAGGATGTAGCGCCTAATCTCACTCTCGCCGCCGCCGGCATCCCCAGTGAATAGGGGCGAGCCGTTCATGATGATGGCGATGCGAGATCCGCCATCCTCCGGGGATTTGCTCCGTGCAAGCATGTGAAGCAGGAATAGGAGCTGGCCATCGCTTATGCGGGGCAGGCCCGGCGCGAATCGACCAGCACCACCGCGATGATGCTCGGCACGTACTGCATCTTGATCGCGCTTCCAATCCTTTCCATAGGGTGGATTCGCGATGATGTAATCGAATGTCTTGTCCGCATGTCTGTCGTTGGACAATGTTGTGCCGAAGAATATGTTCTCGGCATCTCTGCCCTCAGGGTCCTTCATATAGAGGTCTGATCTGGAAACGGCCCACGTCTCAGGATTCACTTCTTGGCCGTAGAGATAAATCTCGGCTTGGGGGTTGATGGGCCCTTTGAGCAAGGCTCCATTGTCACGGTGGCCTTCCGTGATGTGTTCCTTGGCAATGGTCAACATTCCACCCGATCCGCAGCACGGATCATAGATTGTACGGACGACTCCGCCACCACTAATCTCGTCCTCATCTCCAGCCAGCATTAGATCAACCATGAGATGGACGACATCCCGGGGCGTGAAGTGCTCGCCGGGATTCTCGTTCAGTGCTTCATTGAATTTGCGGATCAGCTCCTCGAATATGGTGCCCATTGAGGCATTGTCCACATCGTCAGGGTGAAGCTCCACATTCCCAAAGCGCTCAAGCACCTGGAAAAGCAGACCAGCCTCGTCCAACTTGCTGATCGTGTTGTCAAAGTCGAATCGTTCCAGAACCTCGCGCATGTTCTCGCTGAATCCGGCGATGTAGTTCCTGAGGTTGGCTGCTACGTTTGGGGCGTCCGCGAGCAACCTATCGAAGTCGTAACGGGACGTGTTGTAGAACGCGAATCCTGAAGCTCGGCGCAGTTGGCTGTTCAGATCTTCCAGTCCCCGGCCGCTAAGTTCCGCTTGTCGTTGAAGAACGGCCTCCTTCGTAGGCGCGAGTACACAATCCAACCGGCGCAGCACGGTCAGCGGGAGTATGACGTCTTGGTACTTTCCCCTCTTAAAGGTGTCGCGTATCAGGTCGGCAACACCCCAAATGAAACTGCCTATCTCGCTGTGGTTCATTGTCTCCTCGTATGTTGGGGCATTAAACCTTGGCCGGGCTAGCTGTGACCTAACCGCGGGCGACTGCTCCAAATATGTCCTTGACACCTTACAACAAGTGAGCCACTCGCAGTTCAACATTTCGAACAGGGGAATCGTTACAAACAAGGACATCTGATACTTGAATTAGCGACTGCGCCCCTCTAAAGCGCGGCATTGATGCCCCCCTCTCCGCGCTTCTAATTCAACCCACTTGATTCTAATGGCCTGCCAGTGCATGGGGCAGTGAACATAACGCTTGGAAGTGGCGTTTCTCAAGCTGGCTGTGTAAAAGATACGGAAAAAGATACAGAAAAAATACGTCAAAGATATGAACTTTTTTGAAAAATCCTGCTAGCATCCCATGAACAAGGCAGGACAGGACCCCCTCCACCCCGCTCAATACAGGCATAGAAGGAGTGCTCATAGCGTGATCAGGCCCACCTCACCTTCCGCTCGTGGTTCCACCCTTCGACGCTGCTCAGGGCGAACGGGTTTTGTCCTGGGTTCCCGCTTTCGCGGGAATGACGGAGTTGGGGGCGGGAATGACGGAGGGGGGGCTGCGTGATGCGTAGCCCGGCACATACCTTCTCCCCGCGCGCGTACGCGCTTCTTATCGTTATCGTTGCCCTCGCGGCCGCGGCCGGGCTGTTCCTGATGCACGCTCCCCAGGCCGACGCCACCGGCACGTGCAACCACTCGGCTCTCACGCCGCCCACTGCGCCCGCCCTCACCGGCTCCCCCGTCCCCTCCGGCGACGGCGTCACGCTCACCTGGAACGCCGGCGCACGTTCCGCCTCCAGCGGCCCCATCACCGACCACATCGTCTACATCTACAAGGAGGGCGTGGTCCAGGTCCAGGCGAACTTTATCTCAGAGAACAGGCGCGCATACACCGAGGCCGTCACCGGCCTCTCCCAGTTGACCGCCTACACCGCCAAGGTGGGCGCCCGCACCCGCCTGGGCTGCTACAGCGCCCTCAGCGCCGAACAGTCATTCACCACCACCGCAGGAGGCTTGTGATGAGCTTGCCTCTCCCCGTTCGGCCCGTTGTCATTCTGAGCGCAGCCGAAGAATCCAAGGCCTCCATTTGGTTGGCAGACGCGATTTTGGATTCCTCGACTCCGCTTCGCTCCGCTCGGAATGACAGGTGTGGGGTGCGCTCCGCCCGGAATGACGGGTTGGGGCGCCGGAATGAGGGGAGTGACGGGGCGCGCTCCGTTCGTGCTGAGCCTGTCGAAGCACGAACGGACGCAGTGGCCTCAGCACGAGCGGTGGCCGTGCCGTACCCCCCCCCCCCCCGAATGTCTGTTCTAACTCCACCCGACTCGCCGGGGCCGCGCGGTGCCTGAGCGGAGCCGCGCCCTGAGCGCCCGCGCCGCCACCCTCCTGCTGGCCCTGGCGGCGGGCCTCCTGCTGCTGCTCCCCGCCCCGACGGCCGAGGGCCAGACCCAGCCCACCGACGCCACCCTCAGCGCCCTCACCGGCAGCACCAGCACCGACGGCTCGACGTTCGGCGGGACGCTGACCCTCGACCCTGCGTTCACCGCGGCCACCGAGGACTACATCGCCACGGTGCCGAACAACGTCACCCACATGAAGGTGACGCCCACGGCGAACGAGTCCAACGCGACCATCGAGGCGGGCAAGGGCTCGACGCTGACGGCGGTGACGAGCGCCATGGCCAGCACCGCCATCGCGCTGACAGTGGGCGCGAACGAGATCAACGTGAAGGTCACCGCCCAGGACATGACGACGACCAAGACCTACACCATCGTCGTCACCCGCGCCGCCACCGACACCCTGGTCAGCAACGTGGGGCAGGCAACGGGCTCAGGCGGTTACCGGCCCAGCGATGAGTACGTCACCGCGTTCACCACGGGCAGCAACGCCGCCGGCTACACGCTCACGGGCATCGACTTCCATATCGCCACCAAAACTGCAAGCCTGACGGACGCTCACCTGGGCACGCTGACCGCGTCGGTGTGGACCTCCGGCGGTGCCGCGCTGACCACCGGTCTTGACGACCTGGGCACCAAGCTTGCGGACCTGGTCGTGCCATCGACGGCATCGAGCGTGACGACGGGTCCCGTGACCTTCGCGGCGCCCACGGGCACCACCCTCGCGGCAAGCACGACGTACTACGTGGTGATCGGTTCAAGCGCCTGGACCGGGGGAGTGAATCTCCTGCTCAGCGGTACGGAGAGCGACAATGAGGACGCGGGCAAAGCCGCGGGCTTCAGCATCGCGAACACCGGTAACACCCACACCGGCAGCCAGTTTGTCCCCTGGACGGAAATCGGCACCAGCGAGGTGCTGTCCTTCCGCGTCAGCGGCGCGGCGAAGACGGGCGGGGTGACGGTCAGCGAGAGCTCGCTCGCCACCGCGGCGGGGGGGACGGCCACCTACACGGTGGTGCTGAAGTCGCAACCCACGGCCTCGGTCACCATCGCGGCCACCAGCGGGACCACGGCCGCGGCCACGGTCTCGCCCGCCTCGCACACGTTCACGACCAGCAACTGGGAGACGGCGCAGACCTTCACGGTGACGGGTGTGGCGGCAGGGTGGTCACAGATCAGCCACAGGGCCACCAGCACTGAGGCCAACTACAACAACATCATCACCGCCCCGGTCGGGGTGAGGGTGGACGCCGCGGGCACCAGCGCGCTCGTCGGGAACGTGGGGCAGCAGCGCCGTATTGCTACTATCGAAGACAAGACCTCCCAGGCCTTCACCACGGGCAGCAACGCCGCCGGCTACACGCTCGCGAGCATCGGTGTCGACCTGAATCCGAATACCCCCGCCGCCACGTTCGACGTCGATTTGTATTCCGACAGCGGCGGCAACCCGAATGCCAAGATCGCCGACCTCATGGTCCCGCCGAACCTCACGAACGGGGTCATCTACTTCGCTGCGCCGGCGGGCACCACGCTCACGGCGAGCACCACCTATCACGTGGTAGTGGTGGGCAGCGCGGGCACCGGCATGTTCACCACAACGGGTGACGATGAGGACTCAGGAGGCGCTGCGGGCTGGACCATCGCAAACGTCCTCAAGGAGTTCAACACAGATACAAGCATGTGGGATGACGACACATTTGGCGATGCGCTCCGCGTCCAGGTGCGGGGCGCCGCCGCGGCGGCCACCGCGCCCGCCGCGCCGACGATGCTGGCCGTCACCGCGGGCAGTGGTTCGCTTGCCTTGAGCTGGACCGCGCCTGCGGGCACGCTCACCGCCTACCACGTGCACTACACCTATGCCCCGTCCACGGGCTCGGGCGCGGTGCTCAACAGCGCGGCGGCGTCGGGCAACAATCCGGCCACCGCCTGGGTGGCGGCCACGCGCACGGAGACCGATCCGCCCACGGCGTCGCACACGCTCTCAAGCCTGGACAACGGCCGCACCTACCGGTGGCGGGTGCGCGGCGTGAACAGCGTCGGCAACGGCGCGTGGGCCTTCAGCACCGGGACGCCGGTGCTCGCGCTCGCCTGGAATTCGGCGACTTCCACGGTTGAGGAAGGAGCCTTCTTTGGTCAGCGAATGTCTACCAGCACCCAGGTCGCCATCAGCGGCACGTTGACCTATGCGGTGGGGGACACCAATCCGGTCAGCCTGAGCGCGGACCTGGGGACCTATCCCACCACTTTCTCGGCCACAGCGGGCGCTGCCTTCCTGTCCCTACCGACGCTCACGCCCGTCGACGACACCGTGAACGAGGAGGACGAGACGTTCAAGGTCACGATCGGCGCGGGCACGGGCTACACCGTCGGGACGCCTGCCACGGTCGTCGTCACCATCCAGGACAAGGACCCGCCGGCGGCGCCCTCGGGCCTGTCGCTGACCGCGGGGTCGGGGAAGCTGGCGGCGTCGTGGACCAAGCCCGTGGGCCCGGTGGCGAGCTACCGGTTGCGCTACAAGACGGCCGCGGCGGCCAACCAGGCCGCGACCGGCGGCGACCCCACCACGGGCTGGGTGACCACCACGGCGTCGATCACCACCACCATGGCGGAGATCACGGGGCTGACCAACAACGTTGCCTACCACGTCCAGGTGAGCGCGAACGACGGCCAGACCGTGAGCGGCAACGGCTGGGGCGACTGGTCCAGCTCGCAGACCGGCACGCCGGCAGCGGCGGCCACCCAGTCCACCGACGCCACCCTCAGCGCCCTCACCGGCAGCACCAGCACCGACGGCTCGGCGTTCACGGGCACGCTGACGCTCGACCCCGCGTTCGCGGCGGCCACGGAGGACTACATCGCGACGGTGCCGAACAACGTCACGCACATGAAGGTCACGCCTACCAGGAACCACGCCAGCGCGACCATCCAGGCGGGCAAGGGCTCGAGCCTGACGACCGCTACGAGCGGCACGGCCACCGCCGCCATCTCGCTGGCCGTGGGCGCGAACGAGATCAACGTCAAGGTCACCGCCCAGGACGGCACCACCACCAAGACCTACACCATCACCGTCACCCGCGCCGCCACGGACACGTTGGTCAGCAGCGTGGGGCAGGCGCCCGACCCTGTAGCTTGGCCGGTTACTGTCCCAACACGGAAGTACGCCCAACCGTTCACTACCGGCACCAATGCCGCCGGGTACACACTGACGAGCGTCGATATCGCCATCAGGGGAACAGTGAGCGCCGCCCAGCGCACGGCGCTCAGAGTGGAGCTGTGGACCGACAGCAGCACAACTCCGGGCACCCCAGGGACCAAGCAGGCGGACCTGACGGTGCCGGCGAGCGTCACGGCAGGGATCGTCTCCTTCGCGGCGCCGTCCAACACCACGCTTGCTGCCAGCACGACCTACCACGTAGTGGTCTATCCAGCCACCAATGAGGGCTCAGGGCCATCGATATCGGGCACACCCAGCGACAACGAGGACGCAGGCGCCGCCTCGGGCTGGAGTATCGGGAACGATATGCTGATCTCCAACAATGGTGCAGCTTACACCGCCAATGGTTCCAGTGAGGCGCTCCGCTTCCAGGTCCGGGGCTCCGCCGCCACCTCCACGGGTCCCACCACGCTCACCCTCACCACCAACGCGACCAACAACACCGTCGCGGAGGGCGGCGGCAACGTCACGGTGACGGCCACGCTGAACGCGGCGGCCACGGCTGCGACGTCGGTGACGCTGACGGCGTCGGGCACGGCGACGGCGACGGCGGACTACACCCTGCCCGCGTCGGCGCTGAGCATCGCCGTGGGCTCCACCGCCGCCACGGGCACCGTGACCATCGTCGACGACATGGTGGACGAGGCCAACGAGACGGTGATCCTGAATGCCACGGTGACGGGCTCGACGGTGACAGTCTCGTCCGTGACGCTGACCATCACCGACAACGACGATGCCGGCATCACCGTCAGCTCCACCGCCGTCGGCGTCATCGACGGCTCCACGGAGGTCTACACCGTCAAGCTCAACACGCAGCCCACCGCCAGCGTCACCATCACGCCCGCCAGCGGGACGACGGGCGTGGCGACGGTGTCCGGCGCGCTGACGTTCACGACGACCAACTGGAACGACGCGCAGGAGGTCACCATCACCGGCGTCACGGCGGGCACGTCCACCATCAGCCACACCGCCGGCGGCTCCGACACGAACTACGGGTCGAGCCTCACGCTGCCGTCGGTCACGGCCACGGTCCTCGCGCCGTCGACGCTGGTGAGCAACACGGGGCAGACGCCCGATACGGATTCGCTCGCGGCGCTGCAGGGCATCAACGGCATCAGCAACGCGTTCACCACGGGGAGCAACTCGGACGGCTACACGGTGACGAGCGTGGACGTGCGGTTCAGTGTGACTGGGAATGGGCCGCTGAACGCCACCCAGCTCGCCGAGGTCGGGGCGGCGCTGCACAACGCGAGCGGCGCCAACCCGGGCTCGAAGGTCGCCGACCTGATGAAGCCGTCGAGCATCAGCAACGGCGCCTCGGTCGTGACCTTCACGGCCCCGGCGGGCACCCACCTTGACGCGAGCACCACCTACCACGTGGTGATCGACGGCGTACCCAACACCATCGCCAGGATCCACGTGGAGCGCACGGACAGCGACGACGAGGACTCGGGCGGGGCCGCGCGCTGGAGCATCGCCAACGCGGCCCGGTCGAGCTCCGTGAGCAGCTGGACCGCCTTCACCCCGGCGGCGGCCATCATGTTCACCGTGAAGGGCGGCGCGCGGCAGCCCACGTTCGGAGGGGGCACGCCCGGCGTCACGGTGAGCAAGACGTCGGCCGCCACGGAGATCGGCGGCACGACGACGTACACCGTCGTCCTCGACGCGCAGCCCACGGCGTCGGTCACCATCACGCCGTCGAGCGCCTCAGAGACGACGGCGACGGTGTCCAGCGCGCTGACGTTCACGACGTCGAACTGGGAGGATGCGCAGACCGTCACCGTCACCGGCGTCGCCGCGGGCAACACGTCGATCACCCACGCGGCGTCGAGCACGGACACGAGCTACAGCGGCATCACCGTCGCGTCCGTGGCGGTGCAGGTCAGCGCGTCGACGCGCACGGTCAAGTTCGACCCGATCACGGTGTCCGTGAACGAGGGGTCGAACGCGCGGGTGACGGTGAAGCTGGGCCGCAACGCGCCCGCGGGCGGCGTCGCGCTGGCGTTCACCTACAGCTACGCCGGCACCGCGGCCAGCGGCGACACGGGCACGACGCCGGCGTCGCTGACGATCAACCAGGGCCAGAACACCGGCACGCTGAGCATCCCGACGACAAGCGACAGGCTGGTGGAGGGCGACGAGACGTTCACCGTGACCGTGACCACCAGCACGTCGAACTGGGAGGTCCCGAGCGCCAACGCCACCGCCACCGTCACCATCACCGACGACGACGACAACAACGCGAGTGTCTCATTCAGGAGCATCACGGCCACCACCAAGCAGACCTTCACCGTGGCGGAGAACGTGTCGGGCGGGCAACTCCGCGTGCCCATAGTCATCACTGAGAACCCCTCAGTCGACACCACGTTCAACATCACGGTCGAGACGGGCGGCACGGCCACGGAGTGGACCAGCGCGCAGAACCCCGGCGACTTCCGCATCGCGACCAAGTCGGTGACGTTCACGGCCACCGCCTCCAGGATCCAGCATCTCACCATCGCCATCACCAACGACGCGCTGCTGGAGGAGAACCAGACCATCGAGCTCAAGATCTCCGACAGCACGAGCGGCACCATCGGCGCGCTCTACACGCGGCACCCCATGGGCCGCCTCGCCCAGGTCACCATCACCGACGACGACCGCACGGGCGCCAGGGTCGCGTTCGGCACCAACGTGGACTCCACGTCCAACTACACGGCCGACGTCGACGAGGACGTGTCGGGCGGGACGCTCAACGTGCCCATCATCATCAACCGCATCCCGGAGGCGTCCATCACCATCCCCGTCACCGTGATGACGTCGTCCACCCACCCGGCGACGGAAAACACGGACTTCTCCATCTCGACCAAGTCCGTCACGTTCGGGCCCACGGACACGCTGAGCAGCGGCACGGTGAGCAAGAACCTGACCATCACCATCACCAACGACGACCTGGTGGAGGAGGACCAGCGCATCACCATAAACATCGCCGACAGCGCGTCGAACAACCTTGGCCGCCACTACACGCGCAACAGCAGCGGCGCACGCGCGGTCCTCACCATCGAGGACGATGAGGCGGACGAGGCGAAGATTGCGTTCGGCTTCGCAGCCGTACAAACGGCGGCGTCGCGGGTCGAGTTAAGTCTCAGTCAAGCCGAGGGCTTCTCGGTGATCGTGCCGGTCACCATCAGCGCCAAGCCCGAGTCGGACATCACGGTGAACATCACGGTGGTGTCGGCGGGGACAACGGCTACGAGCGCGGACTACTCGATCGCGACGTCGTCCGTGACCTTCGGGCCCGCCCGCGGCGTTGACCAGGAAATGACCATCACCATCACCAACGACGACCTGGTGGAGGAGGACCAGACCATCAAGCTGCGCCTGGCCGCCGCGGGGTCGGGCTTGGACCGCTTCTATGTGCGCGACACGGCGGAGATGGACGACATGAACGGGACCTCGAACGAGGCGACGGTCACCATCAACGACGACGAGCGGCCCGACGCCAAGATCGCGTTCCACGCGTCCAACGCGGCGAGCACGGCCAAGTACACGCCTCCCAGCACCCTGAATGAGACCAGCGGCACCATCGACGTGCCCGTCACCATCTCGGCCCTGCCGGAGTCGCAGACCAGCTTCACGGTGGAGGTGCTGGCGACGGGCACGGCCACGGAGTACGCGGGCACGGCCAGCGTCCACGAGGACTTCCGGGTGCTGGGCAACAAGACGGTGACGTTCACCAACTCGGGCGACAAGACCAAGAACATCCAGGTGCGGCTGAACAACAACGCCCTCGTCGAGCACCAGGAGACGATCCAGCTGCGCATTGTGGCGGCGGACTCGATGTCGTCGGGGCTGAACAAGCACTACGTCCGCCACGCGAACGGCAAGCTCGCCACCCTCACCGTCGCCGACGACGATGCCGCGGCGGCCAAGATCGCCTTCGGCACAAACGCCGCGTCGACGACCAAGTTCACGCACTCGCTGGCGGAGAACGTAGCCGGCGGCGTGTACAACATCACCATCACCGTGAGCCACAGCCCTGCGGAGGACACCAACTTCGAGCTCGAGATCGTCGGCACGGGCACGGCGACGGGCGGCGGCACGGACTACACCATCGCGACGGCGGACAGGACCTTCACCCTCACGCCCACGACGAAGAGCGACACGGTGAAGGTGACGCTCAACAACGACGCGTGGGTGGAGCACGACCAGACCATCGAGGTGCGGATCAAGGCCGCGAACACGTCGGGGACCACGCTGGAGAAGTACTACACGCGGGACGCGAACGGCGCGCTGGGGCAGATCACCATCGAGGACGACGAGCAGCGCGCGGCCAAGATCGCGTTCAAGACGGCCACGCGCACGACGCGGTACACGGCCCAAGGCGAGGAGGTGGTGGGGACGCTCAACGTGCCCATCGCCATCAACCACCTGCCGGAGTCGGACACCACCTTCACCGTGGAGGTGCTGTCGACGGGCACGGCGCGCGAGACGGACGACCCGGATAACACGAGCGGCAACCCCAAGGACTTCGTCATCGGCACCAAGACCGTGACCTTCACCTCGACCACGGCCAAGTCGATGAACCTCGCCATCGCCATCGAGAACGACGACGTCGAGGAGGACGACGAGACCCTGGACATCCGCATCGTCGCCGCGGACGCGACGCCGAACGACCTGGGCGACCACTACGACCGCGGCGGGTCGGAGTCGACGGTCGGCGCCGGGGCCACGGCGCGCATCACGGTCAAGAGCGAGGACCAGGTGAGCTCGGTCAAGTTCACGACGAACCTCTCGGGCACGCCGGGGGTGCAGGGCGGCGACATCCTGCTGTTCGAGGGGCAGGAGCTTGTGGTGACGGCCACCGCGGACAAGTACGCGGGCCCCGGCGGGTGGAAGGTGACGGTCACGCTGCGAGGCTGGCGGTCCAGCATCACCGCATCCCCCAACGACGTGACGCTGCCCACGTTCACCATCCCGGAGGGCGCCAAGACGGCCACGGGCACCATCACCATCGTCACGGACACGCGGACGGAGCAGCAGGAGCTGTTCCACTTCGGCGGCAACGCCAAGCGCAAGACGCGCACGGTCACGGCCACGCCGACGTGGACGCGCGCCCGCATCACGGACAGCGGCGCGGGCCTCACCCTCAGCACGACGACGCTGGACCTGCTGCCCACGGAGGAGCTGACGTACACCGTCAAGCTGAACCAGGCGCCCACGGCGAACGTGACCGTCGCGGTGGCGAGCAGCGCCACGGGCAAGGCGACGGTGTCGCCGGCGACGCTGACGTTCACGTCGACGAACTATCAGCAGGCGCAGACGGTCACGGTGACGGGCGTGGCGGCGGGGTCGGCGAATATCACGCACACCGTCACGTCCGACGACAGCAGCTACACCAACCTGAGCAACCTGCCGCGCGTCACCGCGCGGGTCACGGCCGCTGCGACGACGTTCGCCCTGGTGGTGAAGGAGTCGGGGCTGAGCACCGCCACCGCCGAGGAGGGGGAGACCGTGGTGCTGGAACTGACGGCGGACACCATCGCGCCGTCGGGCGGAACGCAGTTCAACGTGGTGTGGACGGAGACGCCGGACCCGATAGTCGGGACGGTGGGGGTGTCCGTGAGCCACACGGCGCTGACCACGACGGCCAGCGGCACGACGACGTACACCGTGCGGCTGAACACGCAGCCGACGGCGAGCGTGACCATCACGGCTACGAGCGGCGACACGGACAAGGCGACGGTGACGACGTCGCGGATGTTCACCACAAGCAACTGGGCGACGCCGCAGGAGTTCACCGTGACGGGGGTCGCGGCGGGGTCGTCGACGATCACCCACGCGGCGACGAGCACGGACACGAGCTACGACGGCGCGACGGTGGGCGACGTGGCCGTGACGGTGGCCGCGGCGGCCGTCACCCCCGGCGGTCTGGCTCTTTCAACCAACGCCCCCATGAACAGGGTCAACGAGGGCGGCAGCCTGGAGGTCATCGCCACGCTGAACCAGGCGGCCCCCACAGGCGGCAGCACCACGGTGACGCTGACAGTGGACGGGGCCTCCACGGCGGAGACGGGGGACTACTCGCTGACGACGACCATCAACATCGCGGCGGGCAAGACCACGGGCAGGGTCACGCTCAGCACTCAGCAGGACGACGACCCGGCGAACGAGAACATCGTCCTGACGGTGGCGTCGACCGGCCCCACCCTGTCGGGGACGGGCCTGACCGTCGTCATCGTCGACGACGAGCGGGGCGTGACGGTGACGGTGCCGGAGGGCAAGCGCCGCGTGGACGCGTCGATCAGGCTTCCGGACGACGACGCTCCGAGCGTGGGCGTGAAGCGGATCACCGTCAGAGCGACGGGCCCCAGCATGTGGAGCGCAAGGAGCGGCAAGGGCAACGTCAGGATCTCCTACACCGACGACGACGGCGGCGAGGCGACAATCGCCTTCGGCAACAACGCCGCGAGGACCAACGCGTACCAGGCCATGGTGATGGAGAACGTCACCGACGGGACGCTGACCGTGCCGGTAACCGTCAGCGCCGACGTGGACGAGGCGATGACCTTCACCGTGCGCGTGCTGTCGGACAGCACCGCGCAGGAGGCGAACAGCGAAGCGCAGTGCACCGACGGGTCGCGGGACTTCCGCATCGCCAACAAGACGCTGACCATCCCCGCGGGCCAGACCACCGTGAACCTCACGATCACCATATGTAACGACGCCGCCGGAGAGCCGGACGAGACCATCCGCCTGGGATTCACCCCGGCGAAGACGCCTGCCCGAACCGTTGAAGACCTGTTCCAGCGGAGGCCGGCGGGCAACCTGCAGGCCGTCATCACCATCGACAGCGAGGACGTGCCCACGACGGTGCGGCTGGACAACCCGGCCAGCGGCGTCGCCGCCTCGTCCGCCAACGTGCGGGAGGGGCAGACGGTGACGGTGCGGGCGACGCTGGACATACCGGCGGACGAGGGCGGCGTGCAGGTGACGCTGGAGCTGGACACCACCAGCGCAACCCGGCATTCGACGGCAACCAACCCAGCCACGCAGACAACCGACTACGTGTTCCCTGCGCCGTTCACCATCCCGGCGGGGGAGACCACGGCCACAGCCGTGATCCGGCTGCCCACGGACCAGGCGGTGGACGGGGACAAGACCCTGCGGTTCACCGCGACCACGTCGCCAAGCCTCACCGTCACGTTCTCGCAGGTCCTGCAGAACTTCGAGATCGGCATCACGGATATCGACACGCCGGGGCTGGGGCTGAGCGCGAGCAGCGTGACGGTGGCGGAGGGCGCGGGGTCGCAGCAGGGGACGGCGGCCACCTACACCGTGCGGCTGACCACGCGGCCCAGCGCGTCCGTGACGGTGCGGTTCAGGAGCGAGGACACGTCCAAGGCGACCGTGTCGCCGGCGGCAGTGATGTTCACGACGACGAACTGGCAGAGCCCGCAGCAGGTCACCGTGCGGGCCGTGGCGCGAGGCAGCACGCGGATCACACACACGGCGACGAGCACGGACAGCGTGTACAACAGCGCGACGGCAACGGTGAACGTGCGGGTGAACGCGCCCACGACGACTCCGACGCAGGACCCGCCGCCGGGTGGAGGCGGCGCGCCGGGAGCACCTTCGGGCGGCGGCAGCAGTGGCGGCGGTAGTGGCGGCGGCGGCAGCAGTGGCGGTGGCGGCAGCAGTGGCGGTGGCGGCAGCGCCGCGCCCGCTAACGAGCCACCCACGTTCGAGGGGGGAGCGCTCGACACACGCTCCGTGCGTGAAAACTCCCCCGCGGGAACCGCCGTGGGCGACCCCGTGACGGCAACGGACCCCGAGAACGACCCGGTGCGGTACAGCCTGGGCGGCGACGACGCGGCTCTGTTCGACATAGACGAGGACACGGGCCAGATAACCGTCGCTGAGGGCGCAGCGCTCGACTACGAGACGGACAACACGCTTGTCGTGGCCGTGAGGGCGGAGGACATCGACGGCTCCGGCGAGAGCGCGACCATCCTCGTGAACATCAACCTCATCAACGACGAACGCCTGTCGGCGGTGGTGGAGAACTACGACGCGAACGGCGACGGCGCGGTGGAACTGAGCGAGGCGCTTGTGGCCGTCAGCGATTATTTCGACGAGAAGCTGACGCTCGCACAGGTCCTGGAGATCATCAGGGCCTATTTCAGCAGCGGCAGCTGACAGACGAGAGAGAGACGGCATGAACGCAGGCTTGAGGAGAACACGGTTGACGGCGCTGCTGCTTGGCGCCGCCGCGATGATCGCGCTCATGCTGTGGCTCCCCAACGCCAACGCCCTCGCGTCGTCGCACAGCGCCGAGCGGTCTTTTCCCGCGACGTGGGCCGCCCCCGGCGCGGAGTTTGAGGTCACGGTCACGCTGCGGGAGTACGGCGCTTTCGGTCAGCTTGTGGAAACCCTGCCAAACGGTTTCGAGTACCTGGGATCCAACCTCAACGCCGCCAAGGTGGAACGAACCGGCCAGAAGGTGACATTCACCCTCCTTGGCAATCAGAGCGTCACCTATATCGTGCGCGCGCCGGAGACGGAGGGAATGTATACGTTCTCCGGGGTGCTAACGGATCAGGGCAGGGATACGCGGACGGTTGGAGGCGCGACGGTCATCAGGATTGGCCCTGCGCCAACGCCAACACCCGTAACGCCCACAGCCACGCCCACGCCCGCGCCCGAGCGGACAGCCACGCCGACGCCGGAACCGACGAATACCCCCACGCCTGAACAAGCGGCAACCGCCGCGCCCACACCCGCAGCGACGGGCGCAAGCATCACGCCGACGCCCACGTCTGCGCCCGAGCAGGAACCCACAGCCACAACCACAGCCGCGCCACCCGCAACGCTCACACCCACTCCGACGGCTGTGCCATCCCCAGGACAGGGCGGGGAAGCCACGGTGATCCTGGTATTGGCCGGGCTGGGCATCCTCGTCCTGCTGGGCGGCGCGGCGCTGCTGATAATCCGCCGCAGATCCCGCCTGTAGCCGGCGAACCAACGACGGCACCGAGAGGCGGTAGGCGTCGCCCCAAAACGCAAAAAAGGCCCACACGTGGGTGGTTCCTAATCCGGAGATTGATCCAGCCCGGTCTCCCTCGCCAGCTTGTTGGGCAATGCGCGGAAGTCCTCCGCGTCATCCGATAGACCCTCGTCCTCAAGTTCCTCGGCCCTCTCCTCGCTGATGACTTCGGCGAGTGGCATCGCTAGGACCTTGCAGCCCTGACAGACGGTTCCGACACCGAGGAGTTCCTTCCGCATCTCTAGGTAGTAAGCCACTCCCATCCGCTCGTCGGGCGAGGAGTCCTCTCCACAGAGGGCCATCTCCTCGACGGCTTCAGTGTCAAACAGGTGAATCTCCAGAACTTGGTTACTCATGGATTCATGTCTCCTTCTTGGACTCAGTTTTATCTTCAGGCAGTTATCGTCCGTTAGTGTCATCGGCAACCATCCTTTCGCAGATTCAAAATGGCCCGACGCATGGCTTAAATGCGTAAAGTTCCTACATATGGGTATGGGCGGGGGAGGCCGTCGCATCGTCTGCGACAACCTCCCCCGTATGCATGCGCTCCGAAGCCCCTCGCCCACCTAGAACAGCTGTAGCGCCTGCTGCTGCGCCTCGGACTCCTGCGTCTCCGCATCGGGACTCGCTGCATCCTGCGCCGCCCCCTGCTGACGCCGGCTACGACGCTTGGGTGGGGGAGCGGGCCTCTCGTAGGCCGGATGCGTCGGCGAATCCTCCCACCTGGCACGCGCCCTCTCGATCACTTCAGGCACCTCCTGGGCCAGCCCGGACACGTCGAGGTCATGGAATGTCTCGATGTATGGGTCCGCCGAGGGCTTCTGCACCCCGATGACTGCCTTGCCTCCCTTGATGGAGACGACGACCCTCAGGTCGTCCGAAGAGTCGGTCTCTTCCCCAGCGTCATCGGCATCCTGCTCGTCCTCTGCGGTCTCAGCCTTGGTGTCCTGCTCCGTTGCGTCGTCCGAACCCTGTCCGTCCTGTTCGGTCTGACCCGTGGAGTCCTCCTCTTCAACGGCAGCGGAAGGATTGTCGTCCGCCGCCGCATCGCCGAAGAGACTGTCGTCGGCGGTCGGGGTGTCTGAGATGGTCGCTTCCGTCCCAACTTCGTCAGGCATGATCGATCCTTTCGTTGTGTGATTCTCCGGCTACGCTTGCGGGTGCAATTGGCTAGGCCGCCATCCCCGACGACCGTCTCCTGATCTCGCGCAGGGTCTGCGGCTGCCAGTAGAGGTCGCGTTCCACGGCGGGCACGTCGCCGAGCACCGTCGCCTGTGCCAACTCGGTCAGGTCGAAGTAACCGAGTTCCGTTTCGAAACCCTCGACCAGCCCGAAGCACAGCCCTGTCTCTGCCTGCCACTCGGTGATGTACCAGGTCCAGCCGCTGTAGGGGCTGAACAGCTTTGCGGGAGCTACGACCGTGTCGTAGTCCTCGACGTTTTCGTTGGCGTAGAGAGCAGGAATCGTCTCCCCCAGGTCCTTCGTCATCAGCTTGTGCCCGCGGATCCCGCTGTTCGGGTCCTGCCAGTTTGTCGTGATTTCGTTCTTGTCAGACATGCTTTCTCCTGTTTAGTCCGTTGTCTGATTGAGGCGTGCGCCGATCACTCGGCGTAGGTTCCCACCGTCCGCTCCACCACTTCCGGCGTAACGTAGGTGGGCGTGACCGTTCCGAGGTCCATGTCCAGGTAGAGGGCCATGAAGGGGCAGGTGCCTGCCACCATGCGGCGCACCACCTGAAGTACCAGCGAGGCCATCATCTGGTTGATGGTGGGGTCCTGGTCGGGGAGGTCGAGGGCGGCGGCACAGTCCACGTCCGGCGGACGGGTAGAGACCGCCGTCAGTAGGTCGGGCCGCTGGAGCGTGGGGGCGGGGGCCAGGAAACAGGTTTCGTCTTCGAAGGCCGGTTCGTCCCAGTCCACCCGGCCGGCAACGTTTCCCACGAGCACCTGTCCCCAGTTGGTATCGTTGCCCGCGTCGATGAGCCAGCGGGCAGGGTGACCCGGCAGGCACTCCGCCATCGCCCTCCGCGCGAGCGCGTTGTCGGCGCAGCCGATGACGAGGCTCTCACCGAAGTCGATGAGACCGGGGTAGCCGTGCCTACCGGTGCGTGGATCATCGTCGTACTCCCGGAACGGGTAGACCGAGTAACCGACGGGCCGGCTGTAGGCTTTGGCCAGTCTGTCAGCGAGGGCTTGGCTCTTGAACTTTCCGACTTCTCCTGCGTAGAAGTTCTGGCGCAGAAGGTTGTGGGGCTCCACCCGGTCGTGGTCGACCAGAACGATGGTGGCCTCCCGCCCCTGGAAGAGGCGACAGAGACCCTCGGCTACGAAGCCGCCGGTCCCGCCGCAGCCGACGACCGTTATCCAGGGATTGTCCAGCAGGAACGCGTTGTCCAGGTAGTAGGGCATTTCTCATTCACCTCCTTCTATTGGTTTGACTGGGCCTAGCTCCTCGGGAACGAGCCGAAGGCCGTGGGGCTGCCCGTCGAAGACTTGGGCCCACGCTACCGAGGCGAAGTGGCCATAGACGCCGACGCGGAGGCTCAACTCTGGCCGGTCAGTGTCGAGGCGTCCGGCGACGCCATAGATGCGAAACCCCTGCTCGTCACGGTCGTCGGTGGCCGAAAAGAACGCGTGGGAGCGTCCGTGGGAGTGGAACTCGGCGACCATTCCGGCAGGGGGCCGATACTTGAGGCGCGTGGCCGTCCCTTTCTGGTCGGGCACCACCAGCCGGTAGGCTCGCTCGTCCCAGCGCACGGCGAAGAACCGCTCGGTGTCCGGGTCGTCCTGAAACCAGCGCAGCCCGATCTCGAACAGCCGAGCCGGGATGGGGCCGTGGGTAAGCCTCAGTCTCTCTGAGGTGGGAGCGAGCCCGCGCACTTCGCAGGGAGCCATGAGCACCCGGGCCTTCAGGTGGGCGTTCTCGGACTGGACGTAGACACCGCCCGATCCGAGAACGTAGTCGAAGCCGATACCGTACGCGCCCGTCAGCCCGTCGGGGTGATTGACGAGGTAGCCGACGGGCATCGGACGGTCGGTCGCGGCAGCCCCGCCGCTAGCGGTAGCCATTGCCGCGGATTCCCTGTGATACCGCGATTGCATGGGCCACTGTGGATTGGAGAACAAGGTCCTCAACCGGGTACTCAGTCTTTCCATCCAATTCCTCCCATAGTGCGTGCAGGTTGTCGGGGTGCTTCTGCGACCGCTCCCGCGAGTCCCCGGTTCCGGAGAAGTAGGACTGGAAGAAGGACTCCGGTATCTGTCCCACGTCTTCGGGAAAGCGGTGGCTGCCGGGGCAAACCCTCCCGTCGCTGAACACGTTGAAGGCGGGCATCCGGTAGAGCCGGTCATCGGGTTCGCTCGGCCTGTGGAGGGCCGCATAGACCCAGGGCGCACGGCCCGGGGAGCAGACGAAGACCAGCCCCGGCATGGGCAGCCGGAGCCGGGCGGGGGGCTTGAACGCCTCCCGTTGCAGGGCCACCGGCCAGACCTGCGGCGGCCGCCACAGCGCCACCACCTGCCCCGTCTCACCCTGGTTCCACCAGAGGGTGTCCTGGGGCAGCAGTCCCGAGGAGAAGCCCAGATGCCGGGTGAACACGTTGGCAATCTCGTCCGCCGAGACGGTCCTCACCCAGTGGGACTCGCCCTCGAATCCCCGCAGCAGTATGGTCTCGTCGTAAACCTCCAGTTGGAGGTTCAGCTTGTCCCTGGGCATCTCATTCGGGCCGGGCAGGGACCACTCCGTCTTTTCTACATCAGTCGTCATGGTCGTCGTCCTCCTTTCCTTGTTCTTGTTCGGGCAGTCGCGGCAGGATGGTGTCCAACATCTCGGCGAAGCGGCCGGGGAGATCCTCCTCCAGCCAGTCGGCCAGCGTACACACCGAGTCCATCAGGGTGCTGGCCTTGCGCCACTCCTCCGTGCCCTCGGCGATGATGTCGTCATCCCAAGGGTCGGGGAAACCGTCGTAGCCGCCATCCTCATGGGTGTGATCGAGGAAGAAGTTTCCGGTGTCACCGAAGACCCAAGAGGCGGCCTGCGCCGCCCCATCGAACCGGGTCTCCTTCACGGCCTCCGTCAGGTCGTCGACAGGTATGCCGCCCTGCGGAATCTTCTCCAGCGTCGATTGGGGAATGCGCTCCGCGGCCGACTCCAGCCAGGCCACGCGTATTTCATCGGACTCCCCGTAGAAGGGCTCTGGGACTCTGGCCAGCAGGAGCAGGGCCGAGATGCCGTCCCGGTAGCCGTTCCACATCTCGTGGAGGCCGTCGTAGCCGAAGCCCATCAGGTCGAAGGGGATGCCCCGCCGCAGCCAGCACCAGGGCGGTTCGTCTTCGGTCTCCGACCAGAACTCGATCATGGGACCGTAGAGGGGGAAGTGCTTCTGCCCGAAGAGCTGGGCGAAGCGCTCCACCCTGGTTTGCACGTCCGGGGCCGAGAGCACCACCTCCGCCTCATCAGGGAAGAGGTGGCGCACCAGCCCGGTGAACCATGCGTAGTCGTCGGCGTACCCGACGATGGTAACGAGCCCCTGCAGCGACGGCGGACGCCGCAGGAGCAGTTCCGCGAGGCCGCTCAGGAGCGCCGGGGCCGCAGTTGCCACCGCAGCGCCTCCTTCAGCCGCCCCGTCGTCGAGCCGTAGTCCTGCGCCTGAGCGCAGGCCGTTTCGATGTCCTTCTGTCGCGCGGCCGCGGCGTCGAAGTCAAGCGAGCCGTCGGGACGTGTGAGCTCCGCCGTGAGCTCGATGATCTTCAGGTTCACCGGCGGGGTCGCCGCCAGAAGACCCGCGAAGGTGCGATTGTCCATTGGGTGCCCTCCTCTAACTCGGCGTGGGGACCAAGGCGCCCTTGGTGCCCACCCGCCGCTGGAACTCGTAGACGGTGTCGTCGCCGCGCTTGGTCTCCTTGACCGAGGCGTTGGCGATCTCCCCGTAGAAATCGGCCAGAGTCGCCTTCACCTGGTCGACGGTCATCTCCGGGTCCGGGTCGGGGAACTCCCTGTCGTCGTAGACAAAGATGCGTGCCATTGGTCTGTCTCCTTCCTCATCTGTGCTGTAGTGCCTTCCGTTGCCGATCCTGCGGCGTCCGTTTCAAGACGCCTTTGGAAAAGGCGAGGACACCCGGCTTTGGGAATCCTCCCCCTTTGTGTGTGGCGGTCTAGCGTTCCGCGCCGACCGTCTCCTTCTCCTGTTCCATCGCCCACTCGAACATCGAGAGGCTTGCGGGTTGGGCCTTCCCGTTGCGGCGCTTGCGCGACACCGGCTCCTCGGCCAGGAACTCGGCCCAGGAGAACAGCGACTGCTGCGGCTGCGATTCATCGTCCTCGTGGTGACCGTTGCCGTTGACCGCGACGGGCGCGTGGCCGTTTCCGTTGGCATGGTGTCCGTTGACCGCGGCAATCTCGACCGTCGGCGCGATTATGTCGGAGCCGTGACCGTTCCCGTGGCCGTGGACCTCGATGGCCTCCGGCTCCGCCTCGACGGCTTTCCAGTCGTCGTCGACCAGGTAGGCCTCCGACTCCGTTTCGGCGGCGCGGGCCTGGGTGAACGCGGCCTCGACCGTGTCCGCCGCATCGTCCTCATCGCCGTTGACAAGCTTGCGTGCCAAGGCGAGCATCAGGTCATCGCCATCGTCGCCGTAGGCGGCGAGACCATCCTCGGGGAGTTCCCCTTCTACCGCCAGCGACGACTGAAGCTTCTTGGCGACCAGCTTGAGCGCGTCGGCCTGCAGGGTGTTCCGGTAGGCCATGAAGATGACCTTCACGGGCCTGGTCTGGCCGATTCGCCACGAACGCCTGGACGCCTGCCGCATCGTGTACACGGAGTAGTCCGTTTCGTACCAGACGATGGTCGGGAAGTCCACGAGGTCGAGGCCGGTCTGAACGAGGCGCGGGTGGCAGATGATGACGTCCACGCCCTGTTTGACCTTGTCTGCGATCCATGCCTCGCGCCGGTCCGGCGCGACAGCGTCCGCCTTCATGACGGCCACCTTGAACCCGTGCCGTGTGAGCATGTCGTCCATCCGGCCGGTGATGTCCCGCGTGCCCGTGTGCGTCGCGTAGACAAGGACCCGCCGTCCCGCCATGCGTTCCTCCGCGACGAGGTCGAGTAGTGCCTTCTCCTTCGGGTAAACGCGATCTTCCGACAACGGCGGCACCTGGATGAGCAGCTCGCCCGAATCGGGATCGAAGACCGTCTCGCCGCGCGTGCAGCCGTCGGGGTAGGCGAGGAGCGACTGCAGGTAAATGGAGAGCAGCCGCCGGGAACCGTCTGACAACGCCTTCACCATCGCGTGCCGCAGCTTCTCGAACAGCTTCTCGTACGCGGACTTCTGTGACAGCCCCGTTGTGTCTGAGTCGCCGTCCATCACGGTCAGCATGACCTGCTCTTCGTAGTCGGGCAGGCCGGACGCCACATCGGACAACCGCAGGAACACGCTGTTGCCGATCAGGTGGAAGAGGGCCGAGGGCGCGAGACCTGGGCGCTCCTTCACGGTCTTGCGGTACTTGCGGCGGCGGCTGTTGCGGCCGTCCTCCATCGACGTGTCGTCGTCCTTACCGATGGAGTGCTCAACGAAACCGTAGCGGTTGATCCACCGACCTTCCTCGGATCGCCCGAAATCCGTGCGAATCGCCGGGCTGAACCTGTACAGCAGGTGGAAGAGCGTGGAGGAGTAGCCGCCGAGCAGGGTGCCGGTGAGTGTGAGCGACCGCCCGCAGGCGTCCGCGAGCACGCCCGCCGCGATGCCCTGCGCGGAGCCCCTTCCCTTGTATTCGTGAACCTCGTCTCCGATCAGCAGGTCGAAGAACCCGTGCATGTGGTTCTTGACGTATTCCGCGAGCGGGTAGCGGCGAGGGCCCGAGTTGTCAGCCTGCCAGAGCGCGCCGCCGCACTCGGGGCATGACCGCTTGCGTCGGGAAAGATCCTGCACGGAGAGGGGAACGCCGTCCGCGTCGACGATCTGGCTCGCACAGTCGGGGCAAGTGGGAATGCGGAACGGCTCACCGGTTTCGTGCAACCGCATCAGGCGCCCACCTGAGACCGCCCATCGGTTCACCACTGCGGGCTGCCATCGGTAGGAGAGCTTGGCGCGTTCGCGGGACATGACGGCGAAGAGCGGGCCGAGGGTGACCGTGCGCCGGAGTGCATCGAGGTCCGTGATGGAACTGACGATGACGGCCCTCGCGCCGCGGATGGTCTGCTCGACTTCGCGCTTCCACTTGACCGTGAGATGGGGCGGCGCGAGGACGAGGATCCGTTGGAAGCCGGCAGCGTGGGCCGCCGCTGTCGCAATGAACGTCTTCCCCGTGCCCATCTCGCCGACGACTGCGGTGCCGAGATTGGCGCGAAGGGAGAGCGCAGCACCGCGGATGGCGTCGGCCTGCGCGCCCAACGGTGTGCGGAGCAGGGGAGGCAGTGGGACGGAGCCGACATCCGATGGCCGGTAGAGAGGTGGGTAAGACTCGATGACGCGCTGGGCGATGGCGTCCTTGTACGTGTCGATGAACTCACCGAGATTCATGGGCGTCCTTCCTTTCCTGTTGGTGCTATGGTGAATCGGCGAGGCCCCGTCACCCGGTGGGGGAAGAGTGACGGGGCCTTGAAATGCGGCCAGAACCAGGCCGTCTAGGCGGCGATGTCGGTGATGTCGCCGTCGTCTAGGCTGAGGGCGACGACGGTCGTCTTCAGCCTCTCTCTGTAGACCTCCTTCTCCGGCGTGTCTTCAACGAGGACCATCTCCTTCGACGTTCTCCCCTTGACGAGGATTCGCTGGCCATCGGCTTCGAGCTGGAGATTGTCCAGGAATCCAGCCGCCACGAGCATGGCCATGTGGCCGCGCCTAAGCGGCATGAGCGGCCGGGTTCGGTCCTCATTAGCTGGCCACAGCGCGTCCGTGATTTGGGGGTTCGACCACAAACCGGAGCGCCGCGCTTCAACCGCAGCATCGACGGGGTCAACCGTCCGTCGCGTGAAGAGGATGTCTCCTGCCGCCGTCACGGGCGGAGTGAAGACCGGGTATTGGGACAACCTGAGCGTATCGGGCTCGCCCTCGGACCATTCCCTGATCTGTGCCTCCGTGTATCCGTCGGGGCTGGGCTCAGGACGGCGGATGGCCATCACGACGACCTGGTCGAAGACCTCCCGGTCGGGATCCGGGAACGCCCAACAACGGACTCGGGTGTAGTGGGTCGACAGGAACCGCGCCGAAACCGCAAGTCGCTGTCGCGGCACGATGAAGACGAGCACCCCGCCGTCGACCAGGTAGCGCGTGCAGTGGGTGAGGAAGGCGTGTTCGACGCGCTTGTTGTCGTCATTCTCCCAGTCATACGGCGGATTCAGGAACAGCAGGCCGAACGCGCCGTTGGCGATGGACGTCTGGAAAGTGTCCGCCGCGAGCACGTGGTCGAGCCGTTCTGCGGCCTCCTCGGCGCGCTCCTTGTGGAGTTCGACGCCGTAGGTGTCGATTGCCGTGTTGCCGGCCTCCCTGAGCCGGTCGGTGAGCCGTCCAAGAGCATCGCCCGCGCCGCAGCAGGGATCGAGAGCGCGGATGGTTGCCTTGGAGGAGTTGATGTGGCCGTAGGGCGGCCGCATCAGGGTGGCGATCATGTTCACCACCCTGTCCGGCGTCGGGTAGAAGCCGCCCTTGGCCTGTGCTGCGAGTCGCATGTTTTCCTCCTTTCTAGTCCGTGTATTTGTCGTTGATGCCGACGACCTCGCCGACGCCGTGGGTCTGTTGGAAGCAGAGCGCCTGACTGGTGCGGAGGCGCGTGGCGCAGGTCTTGCAGTAGGCCGTGACGATGTCCGCGTCGCGGGCGACGGTGACGCGCCGGACGAGGATGACCCGATCAGGGCTTATCCGATGTGTGTAGAGTGTGACGCGCGAATCCTGTCCCTCCTCTGGCGTGGCGGGCCGGTAGAAGTGCGGCTGGATGGCGACGGTCAGGTGTGAAGCGCCGTCGTGACCGCAGTAGGGGCAATTGCCGCCGTCGAGCGTGAACCTCCGCCATGCTCGGACATTCTTCTGGCGGCGTTTGATGCTTGCGCGGCGCGCCTTTCTGAGAGTCTTATCCATCGGTATCCCCCTCGTTCGGGAGAGAGATTGCACCCGTGCCGACGGCCATCGAGAGATCCTCGCGGAGCGCCTCCGAATCGGGAGAGCACCGGTAGGCGGAGACGCCCAGTGAATCGAGCTTGACGATCTCCTTGCGCCGCTGTCCGCGCTTCCAGAGCCAATCGGCCCAAGCGCGGTGGAGGGGCAATGGACTACGCCGGTCCAGGAATCGATGGTGCAGGGCGGGTGCGACGTTCTCCGACTCTGCCAGCAGGAGGAAGTCGTCTCGCTCAAAGGCGTACTCGGCCATCCGGGTGAAGACCAAGGCGTGCCAGCCGCCCGAGGACGGGAGTCGCTGGATCTTGGTCGTCCAGGTGCCGATGGTGGAGTGGGGGATCGCACAGCGCTGGTAGCCGCCTGAGACGGCCATGCCGTCCACGCCGCGGATGAGGTGAGCGGGTTCGGGCGGCTGTTTGAGCATCGAGCCCCAGATCGCCTTCAGGGCCGTCTGCGATCCGACCATCGACAGGAACCACAGTGTGCCGTCCTGCGGGTCGCGGGCGAATGCGTCTGCCGTTGCCGAGAAGCCGCCGGCGTTCACCGTGTACAGCGATTCGGCGTCGATCATTTCCGTCTGAACAGTCATTGGCATGTTTCTCCTGTAAGGAATGGGAGAACGGGGCGCGGGTTCGGAGCTCGCGTGATGCCTCAGTCGTCGATGTGGCCGAGGTCCTTGATGCTGACGTGGCGGTCGCCTCCGATAACGATGTGATCGAGGAGCTTGACGCCCAGCAGCTTGCAGGCGCGCTGGAGATCGCCGGTCGCCCGGATGTCAGCAGGGCTGGGGGTGGGGTCCCGCGAGGGGTGGTTGTGAACGACGAGCAGGTTCGGAGCACCCTCCTCGACGGCGGGCCTGAGCACCTCGGCGGGCCGAACGAGACACTCGTTGACCGTGCCCTGATAGATGACGCGCCTACCGACGACGTGGTTGCGTGTATCGAGCAGCAGGACGTGGAACTGTTCCTGGGCGAGCTCAGCCATCTCGTCCCGCAAGATGGCGAACACGTCGCCGGAACAGGAGATTGAATCCGTGCGCTCCACTCTGGGCTTCGCGTTCGTGCTCACCTCGTAGCGGACGGCGAGTTCGCCAAGGAGTTGGATATTGACGCGAAGCGCGTCGATGAGCTCGACCGGCTCCGTTTTCTTCGTGCGTGGCATCGGTGATTCCTCCGGATGACGCCGTGTGTCACTTAAAGGAAGACGGGGCCGCTCCCGATTGAGGGAGTCAGCCCCGTGGTGCGCCTGTAGTGATGGGCAGACGGCAGTTGTTCGCTGACCCTAGAAGGGCGAATTGTCCTCGTCGAACTCGATGTCTTCGCGGCGGGACGAGTTACGGTGGTCACCGTCGAGGAACACCGCCCACTTGGCATAGACCTCGGTGGTGTGGCGGCGCTGCCCGTCCTTGTCTTCGTAGTAGTTCTGAGCGAGACGGCCTTCGACGTACAGGCGCTGGCCCTTCTCGACGTACTGGTTGATATCCTCGGCCAACTTTTCCCAGGCCGTTATCGTGTGCCAATCGGCCTCCGTCTCGCCGTTCTGGCGGCGGCGATTTGTGGCCAATCTGAGTTGGGTAACGGCGGTGCCGCCGGGGGTGTACCGCATCTCCGGTTCGGTGCCCACTCGGCCTAGGAGCGTAACCCGGTTTACTGTGTGTGACATTGTTCAACTCCCTCTCGCAATGTGATGCGATGTCTTGCGGCGTTTGTGACACGCCTTCCTTAAAGAAGAGCGGGCATCTCCCGTTGGTGGGAACGGCCCGTTGAGCGCCCTCACGCTGAGGACGGCTAGCTAACGCGGACGTACTCGGAGGTCTGCTCCGTGACAATCTCCGCGCGGCTTTCGGGATTGAGCAGGGCGTTGAGCTTCCTGTGGTCGACGGCGTATCGCCGAGTCTGCACGAGGCTGACGGTGTGTCCGTCAAACTCCGCCTTGCCGGAATCAATTCCCGTCATCCACGCCTTGAGCGTGTTGAGCGCCGCCCGCTTGACCTTTTCCGGCCCGCGCACGGCGTCCTGCGCCGACAGGTAGTCCGAAACGGCCTGCCGGGCATCGTCGTCGCTCACGGCCTCGACGTCGCGGTCGTCCTCTTGAGTCGTGTCCGTCTCGGCAGCCGTCGTCGGCTGACAGACTGCAAGGAACGGGCAACTGCGGCACTGCCATGACTCCATGGTGAAGTCGCGGTCGGGCAGGGCATCTGGATCCGGCCCGGTGAGCACATGGTGGGCGGCTAGCTGGCCCAACCTCTCAGAGGCTTCCCGTAGTGCCTTTTCGAGCCGTTCCGCGGAGATGACCTCGTAGTCCCATGCCCGCGAACCCGTGTCCATGCATGCGATGACAGCATCGCGCATCTCGCCGAAGGCACCGAGGGAGTAGACAGCCGCTTGTGCGACGGCGTTGGGATGACTCCGTTCCGCCCCAAGCACCTGCCACCGCTTGAACGCGTCGGGGTTGCGGGTCTTCACCTCGATGACTGTCTGGCCGCCGAAGATTGGCATCTCGCCCGTGGCGTCGGGATGACCCGTCAACCGCAGTGTGGGACCGATAGGGACGGAAACCCGTTCGGGGTTATCACGATCCGCGGTCTGGATCTGCCAGCCGGCGCGTTCCATCGCCCGCAGGACGACGGGTTCAAGAGCGGTTCCCGCCTCCATGATCGTGCGTGACTCGTCGGTCGGGGGGTTCGTGACGGGGTGACCAGTAGCGGCGTACCAGAGGGCGCGGCGGCAATCCCCCGCCGCCGACGCGCGGATCTCCAGCACGCCGTCCTCCGTGAACTGCGCGGCGGGCCGCGAGTACGGGTCCGCCGTGTCGGTAACTTGCTTGTGAGCTGTGGTTGTCATCGGCATTCTCCTGTAGGGAATGTACGGTGGGCTAGGCGATTTGTTGCAGTTCGTTGTCCTTGCTGTTCACGAACGGCCGCAGGACGTGGGCGATGGCGTCGGAGATGCCGAGCACCCAGCCGCTGGAGCCGTTGGGCAACGCGTTCGCCCAAGGCTGCATCTCCTGGATGCCCTCGCACTGAGCAACGATCTCCGAAACGGGAGTTCCCCGCCTCAGGTGCAGGGACACGAGACGGCAGGCCACCTCGGTCACTCCCTTCTCGAAGGCCCCTGCCTTGCCGAACTGTCCGAAGACCTCGAAGGGCTGCCCGGCGTCGTCTACCGAGACCGTTAGGTAGAGGTTGCCGCGTGCGGTGGTGAGCACCGTCGTCAGGCCGCTCAGGCTCCGAGGGCGTAAGCGTGTCTGTTGGGTCATGGCGTCTCCTTCCTTTCAGCGGCACGCGTAGCAGATTCCGCCGTGTTCAATGAAGCACTCAGTGCAAAGGATGTTTGAGAACGTGAAGTCGATGCACTCCTCGATGCCGACGCTTTCGCACTGGTCGCACTGTGCATCCTCGCCGCGGTCATTCCACATACTTACGCATTCGTCGGCGTCTTCCCACCGATGGGGAAGCGGGGTAATGCACTCAGGAGAATGACCATCGCGGCACGCCGAAACGTGCATAGCGATGAAGTAGGTGTTGAGTGGGAGAAGGCCGTCGCAGTAGCGGCAACTGAAGGGCCTAGTTCCGATGGGTTCAGCGATGTACATTGCAGAGCTCCTCTCTCTGGTCACGGGTCACTACAGCTATCGTCAAAGGAAGCGGCGGGGCGGCCCCGATTCGGGACGGCCCCGCCATGCTTCTGGGGAACGTGAGTCTAGGCGGCGGGCGGCGGCTCCACCTGCTTCTCCAGCTCGCCGACCTTCTTCTCCGCCGCCGCGACCAGGTCGGCCAACTCTTCGTTGGCGAGCTGGTCGATGCTCCTGCCGGTGCGGCCCTTGACTGCGGCCTCCACCTGTTCGGCATCGAAGCCCTGCTTGTCGGCCAACTCCAGCAGGCGTGCCTTCAGCTTCTCCGTTTCGGCGTCGGGCACGACCGTCTTTCCCCTGGTGACCTCCACAATCCCAGTCTGCGGATCGCCGTAGAGGGCATTGCCGAACCGCGCGCCGAAGGTGCGCAGCGCCCGCTTGAGTCCGTCGGTGACCGCTCCCTTGATTGCCGTCTCATGACCGTCGGCGTTGTCCTCGACGACGGCGTGGAAGCCGATGTCGGAACGCGGAGGAGCGCCGGGCACGGTCACGCGCACGGTCGCGGCGTAGGCGCGGATGCGCCGAACCTCGCCCGTCTCCGCATCGACGTTGTCGATCTCGCGAAGCGTGACGTCGCCGACCACGTCGTAGCCCCAACCGCCGTAGCCGAAGACGCGGTTGGCCTCGTCGATGACCGTGTGTCCCTCGATGTACGAGAACTTCTTGCCGCCGCGTCCCTTGCGCTGGGACACTAGCGCGGGATCGATGGGCGTGTTCAGCTCGCTGATGACGGCGGGCGGCATGCTGCTCCAGAGCAGGTCATCCTGGGAGACGCCCGCCGGAACGACGGCCTTCGATTCCTTGCTGTGTCCGTTGCTTGTTCTGTTGAACATCGTCGTATTCCTTTCATTCCGTGATTCACTGCAGGCCAACGTGTGGCCCGTTCGCGGGGAATAGCCCCGTCTTGATCTGGGTTAATGAGCCTCCTGTAGGAGGCGAGCGGGGTGAAATCAGGCGCGGGCGGCCAGCGCGGCATGGCGCAACTGGGCGATGAACCGCGCCTGACCGTTGGCGAGTTCAGCCAACTCGGCGACGTCGAGGGTGTCGCCGGGCAGCCGGACAACCGCCGAACGCCGGCCGAGCAGGGCGGTGAGACGTTCGGCGGCGGCACGTCCGGCTTCGTCGGCGTCGAATGCGACGAACACGTGCGGGAACCGCGCGACGGCCTGGGCGATGCGCTCAAGCCCCTGCGTCCCCAGCGCGGCGCATGCGGGGATACCCCACTGGGTCAGCGTGAGCCAGTCGAAGACGCCCTCGGTGACCACAATCCAGTCGAGGTCGTGCTGCAGTTGACCGAGACCGAGGACGGGCTTCGCCCCGGGCACCGCCTGGAAGCGCGGCTTCGTGCCCCGTGAAATGGCGCGGCCGCCCAGCCATCGGACGCGACCCGCCGCCACGTCGGAGATGACGATCATCCCGGCGAACCGCTCCGCGCCGCGTTCCGTGAACAACCCCGACGAGGCGATTGCGTCGTGGCCGAAGCCGTCGGCGGCGAGGGCCTCGTGAAGCCCCGCTCCGGCCGCGTAGCCGAGGCCAAGCCGCCGGGCCGTCGTGGCGGCGATTCCTCTCCGCGAGAGGTATTCCAGTGCGGTGGCGTTTCGCCTCAACTGCCCCGCGTAGAACCGCGTCGCCGACGTGAGCAGGACGGGGTTCCTTATCGGGACGCTGCTCTCAGCATCCACTGGTGCAGTGGATGGCGCTGAGACGGTGAGACGTGACTCGGCGGCGCCCAAGACGCGCAGCGCTTCGGCGAGCGGGACCGACTGAGTCCGCTGGACGAAGTCGATCACGTCGCCGCCCTCGCCGCAGCCGAAGCAGTACCACCGTTGAGAGTCGGAGTACACCGTGAAGCTGCCCTCCGACTCGTCATGGAACGGACATCTGCCCTGTCGGACACGGCCAGTTCCCGTGAGCTTCACGCCGGCGGCCTCCACGACGGAGCCGAGTGGATTCCGCGCCTTGACGTCCGCGATGTCGAGGCGCGCTGTGGCGGCAGTCATGCCGCCGTGCCGGTCAGTGGCCGCAGGCCACGCAGCGACCGCCGCGAGACGATCTTGCCCGGCCGCCATTTCATGCCGAGCACGGCAACGACTTCGAGGTCGCCGCGCGTGACCTGTTCAAGGGCGGCGGCGCGGCCCTCGCCCTGCGAGTAGACGAACACCCGCCGCCGTGCGAACCGCCGCCGAATCAGGTTCATCCACTCGGAGTAGAGCCACCGCGTCTGTTCCAACGCCGCGCAGCTGGAGTCGACCTCCGACAGCGTCGCCAGCGCAGCGTCGAGCTTGCCCTCGCGGCTAAGCCGCCTGGCCTCATGCACAGCCTTGCCGATGCTGAGGCGTTCCGTCCCGGCGCTGCGGCTCCCGAAGACGGCCGCCATCACCCTGTCTACCAGTGGCTCCAGCGCCGCCATCGGCCTCTCATCGATGAACTCAGTTGCCGTTGTCGTCATTTGCTTGCTCCTTCCTTTTCCGTGTCTCTGACTGCTCGTTCCGCCGCCCGCCGCTGTGCCGCCCCCGCCGCCCTGCCGCTGGCCCAGCCCAGCGCGAACCTCCTGAACTGGAACAGGACGTAGGCGAGCCCGATCGCGTTGAGGATGCAGATCTCCGGATCCCGCAACAGGGCGAACGGCAGGATGAAGAGCGCCGCCACGGCGGCGATCAGGAGAAGGCACCGGTGGCGAATCAGCAGCCTCAGCGCCTTCAGAGGAATCAATGCGATGCGCATGTGCGCCTCCTTCGTGCATTGCGGCCCACGCCGGCATCCGGGCGCAGGCCAAGTGTGGTCAATCGGGGAATGCAAGAGCCCGCCGCGGGCCGAATGCCAGGCCGGCGCGCGGGTTGAACGGGGATTCAACGGACGCAGTCGCGGATGTCATCCATGTGTAGACAAACGGTCGCCGCCGCCCGAAATGAGAATGCCGGCCTAAGGCAAGAGCCGAGACCGGCGATGTGTGAGGGGCCCGACTAGCTACGATGCACGTGCCATTTGCGGGCAAGTCGAATCAGCCGAATCGCAAGAGGCGTTCCGGCCGATGTATGAGACGTGAGGCTGCCTACGCAGCTCACCTGTGCGATCCCGCGTTTGCTAGCCGGCGGCGGGGAAACGAGGTCTCAACCCGGCACTGACTCTCTCGCCGCGGGGGGCGACTGTTCCGTTCGACACGCCCTTGGGGAGAACTAAGCTCAATCCCTTCGGACGGTCAGGGTCGGGAACAACCCTCCAGGTTTCTGAGGCATGAAACGCTGGAAAAGCCTGACAACTCAGCCATTCTTCACGCGAATCGCGCAGGTGGCAAGAGTTTTTGGGCATGCAGGCCCGAGATTATTGCAGCGGATTCACAACTGCATCACCACTCATTGCTGAGGCTTACTTTCGCCACAGGCCAAGCGTCAGAATCCGCCGGACCCAGCGGAGCATCAGCCTCCGTACGATGCGCCCACGTATGCTTCGGAGATCATCTTCATTCCACCGCAGAATCTTCCTCCGCCATTCCTTGTCGATGGGGCTTTTGGCGGGCGGCAGGGTCAGCTGAAACTCATCGAGCAGCCGGGCCTCAAGCTCCAGGAGGCGCTCATGCCGCTTCATCCACGTCAGGGTCTTGCCCTTGTACCTGTGGCCACTGGACACCTCCCGCCACTCCTCAACAACCGGCCATGCCTCCTTATACACGTACTCGTCGTCCTCCGCCGGCTCCTTGGTCACCATCTGGGGATACGTCCGCCGCGGAAACCACTTGGTCGCCTGCTGAGGCTCCTTCGTACCAACAGGCTTGGGAGCGGTTGAAGTCTTGCCGCCGTCATCGTGATCCGTAGACTTGGGCGGATGCTTCGCGAGCGATTCGAGCTTGTCCACCTTCCGAGCGGTCGCCCGCACCAACTTGAGCAACGCCTCCTGAGACGCCTTGGTTTCCGTCTGCCCCTGCTCAAGAGCTTTCGACAGGGTCCTTAGCCGGCCGTCCAATTCCCGGGATTTTCCTTCTAGGCCGGTGATTCTGGCCGTCAGTTCCTCAAATGCCGAGCCCATGCCCAAATGCAGGGCCTTTTCAAGCGCGCGCCTCGCTGTTGGAGTCGGTGCTCCTTGATGAATGGACCCTGCAATCGTCCGATGATCGATTGCAAGGTGACGCGCCGCCCCACGCAGACCGTGTTCGTCAACCAGCTCCCGCAGCAGGGCCATAAGTCGCAGTTCATGCAGGTCTCCGGTCGGTTCGTCCAGCATGAGAAATCTCTCGTCAATCCGCTCCATGCCCACCTCCGACAAAATGTTCGTTTCGTTCCTGACCGATGTTCATGACACCGAATGATCATCCCAAGCACGATGTCCGTTTCAGATACAGCCGATGTACGCCACAGTGGGAATCAGCCCCAAACCCGAGATTGTTGCTGTGGTTAGCTGCAATATCCCGTTTCCCGCATCACAACGCGATAAACACCACTGCAATCTCTGATGCTCACAACCCTTAATCCCTGTACAGCCCCCAGACTGCCCGAAGCCGATTCTCCGCACCATGTCATGGAAGGAGGGGCTCGTTGACGAGCCTCCCCCTTCAGGCCATTACCTGACGATTGCCGCCTCCGCACACTCGATTCCATGCCATTTGAGTGAGCGACAAGGAGGCGTCTGTGACAAACGGTTTTCGGAGCCGATATTTTCGCTGGGTGCAGCTGTGCCTGCTGGCGTCGATGGCTGTTCTTGTGGCGCTCTCGGCTGCGACCTTTGCCGCCGCTCAAGCCCCGCCCGCTGATACGGAACTGGAGAGTGATCCCGACGAGATCGTGGAGCGGGACGATGACGGTAGTTTGACGGCCCGTCCAATATTCAATCGACAGATTCCGCTGCTGCACTACGGCATCCGAGATGCCGACGACGGCTCATGGATCAGTGCCGTCTACCAGGTGCGGGGTGGGGAACGGCGTCACCGCGATGGCTGGGAGTACACGTTCGATTACCCGGTGCTTGACGAGCAGCCCGAACTCGACCCCGACAAGCCATACGTGCTCGCGCTTCTCACTCGGCAGGCAGTTGATGCGGACGTGTACACGTTCCACGCCGTGATTCCCGTCTATCAGTCGGACTCGCTCTGGGATCGCGTGCTCGGCGCGCTGAGCCCGGACCGATGGGCACGGGCGGTGGCGGGGTGGATTATCGAGGGCGTTCACGGCGCGCTCTGCGGCGTCGTCGAAAGGGCGACGGGCGTGGACGCGGCGGAGTGCCGGTAGGAGTTAACGCTGTATGAGTGACATCCTGACCGGCACTCCGCCGGAACTGACCTACCTTCACCCGCTCGTCGGGCAGGCGTGGCTCGTTGTATGGGCAGTCACATCCGGCGCCCTCGTTGTAATCCTTGGTTGGATCGGGCTGACCCTAATTGTGCAGGAGCATGTCGGTGGAGGCCGCGCCGGCTGGCGGGAGATGGTTCCCAGGCTTGTGCTCGGTCTCGTCGGGGCGGCGAGTTCGCTCTGGTGGTGCGCACTGGTAATCGATGTTGCCGATGCAGTCTCCGGCTTCATCGCCACGGAGTTGGGTGTCACCGGGGGAGACTTCCTCCGATCCGGGCTGGACACACTCCTGCAGGCGGTCAACGCGGGCAGCGTCGGGATGGGCCTGCTCATGGCCGTGCTGTACATGCTCTACGCCTTCTTCGTGTTGTACGTCCTTGTGCAGATGATCCTCCGAATAGCGCTGATCGACATCCTGTTGACGCTCGCCCCCATTGCTTTAGGTCTGTGGATTCTGCCGCATACGGCGGGGTGGGGCAGGCAATGGTTGAGGACGTTCATGCTGACCGTCTTCCAGCAGGCGGTGCAGCTGATCGCCATTGCGCTGGGCTTCGGTTTTCTGAACCAGTTTGCGGCCATCGCGGCATTCGAGGCAGTACAGGACCTGATCTGGAAGCTGCTGTTGTCGATGGCCTTCATCTACATGGCGGGTCGCATCCCATCCCTGCTGGGCAATGGCGGGACGTTCGACGCGTGGTTGAGAACCCTCTATTTCGGCATGTCGTTGCCGAGCTCCATCGTCCGCTCCAGCCGTGCCATTGGCCTCATCGCCGGTGGGGCGGGAGGCCCGGCGGGCATTGCAGCCGGGGCGGTCGCGGTCGGGGGCGGTGTTGCAGCCCTGGGCAGCAGCATCCGCTCAGCGGCGGGCGGAGCGTCATCGATCGAGGGAGGGACCTTCAGGAGCGCCGATGAGTAACCGACTGGAGATTGAGCGAATTCGACCACTGCGTCCGCAACGAGGAAGAGGCGACGTGGGCACATGACGTGGAACAAGGGACAGAGCGGAAAGGAACCGAAGCGGAGGAAAGCAATGGAACAGTTGACGCAAACGATTTCGAATCTCGTGGGCATCATGCTCGGCCTGGTCGGCGTGGTAGGAGTGGCCTACTTCATCTTCGGCGCGTACCAGTACCTGACGGCGAGCGGGGCTCCGAGCCAGATGGAGCGCGGTAAGAGCGCGATGATGACCGCCGTCGCGGGCATCGTGCTGGCGATGGTGGCCTTCGGCATCGTCGACGTGGTCATGAACGCCGTGGTCGACCCGGCAGTGGACATCGACCTGCCCGATCCCGGGACACCCACCCCGACTCCCGACCCTTAGCGCGATGTGCAGAGGAGGCAAAGATGAGAGAACACGAAGTGCCGACGCACGTGCAGGCCGAGGATAGAGTGCTGCTGTGGCTGACGTTCCCGCAGGTTGTGTCGCTGATCGCGGTGGCCGCCGTGGGTTACGGAGTCTTCAACTATGCGCCCGGTCCGACGGAGCTGCGCATTGGCCTCGCGTTGGTGGTCGGCGTTGTCGGCGCCGCCGCCGCGGTGGGGCAGATTGGCGGGCGGCGGTTGCCTTTGGTGGCGGTCGACCTGCTGAAGTACTGGCTCGGGCCCCGCCGATTCGGGGGTCAGGTTGGAGACCTGTTGCGACCTGCCCCGGTGATGACTGTGGAAGCCGATCCGGGCTTGTTGGACAAGATGTTGGAGAAGGGTCGTCGCCGGATTCGGAGACTGGGCAACAGGCGTGAACGTCGGAACGGAGACGGCCCCAACAGCCAACCCAACTCGTCCAACCGGGGAAAAGGCAAGGGGCTTAGGCGACCCAAGAGGGACAAGCGGACAGGGAGGTTGCCCTTTGGTCGCCGCCGATGGGTCGCCGTGGGAGTGATGGCGCTTATGGCGGTTGCCATCGTCCTCCCGCAGGCGGTTGTGGCGCAGAGCGAGGACGACAGAGGCGGCCACCTTTACTCAGAGGTCGATCTGGAGTTTCCGCCTCCGGTGCTCGGCAGGCGCCTCTACGTCGAAGAGATCATGGTCACCCAGGAGAGGATGCACTCCACTGTGCGGGCTGCGACGGACATCGACCTGCGGGCCCGCGCATATGGCGGCGATAGCGGAGATGCACTCCGCTTCTCGGGATTGGCGTCCCTCGACGAAGGAGAGAGTGCGTCATTCAATATGCCGCTTGACGGCGACAACCCGTCGTTCACCTTCTCGTGGGTCGATGCATTGGGCCACGCAGGGGCGCTCAGTCTGACCACCGACCATCTCCCGTATCCGCTGCCAGTCGTGGAGGGGGAGATCTGCGACGTCGAAGTCACGTCCCTCACCCTATCGCGGACCACAGTGAGCGGGACAGTCTCAACCGTCTGCGAGCAACAGGTAATGGAAACGCTTGATGCCAGGACGGTCTTTGGTACGGAGAACGTCGAGGTCCGGATGGTGAGGGAAGCTGAGGTCACGCACGTCGCCGGCTGGGTCTCCGTGAGACTCGGAAGTCAAGGAGTCGATGTGCCCCTCGTTGTCGGCGGCGAGACCTCCTTCAGCATCCCCTTCGAAGCCGGCACCGGTACTCACAACCTCTCCGTTGATGTGGATGTGCGTGGAACGCTGCGCGTTCCCATGCCGCCGCTGGTCGAGATGAAGAGCGTTCCGAAACGGACCGTGCGGCAAGCGCATATTGTCTCTGTCCTGCGCCCTGGAATCAGCAGAGATGTCTCCGAAACCGTAACCGTTCTCTGCGAGGACGGAACAGAGGAGCGCCACAGGGTCTCCGTTCGCCTTTCCGTTCCCGCCACGACCATTGAGAAGACAACGAGCGTTCCGGTGACCTATGCCCCCTACGTTACTGCGGAGATCGTGGCCCGCGATCCGGCAATGCGAACACGCGACGAGGTCATTGAAATCGCCGCAAGCCTTTGGGTGGACGTACCGTATGCGGTGCTGAAGATTCCGGAGCCGGAGTCAACACCGGCGGCGGCGGAACAGGTACGCGAGAGCAACGACGTGCTTGAAGACCTCTTCGAGCGGGTTGGCTGGAAGTGGCCGTGGTAAGGCGGCTCATCGCTCTCGGGCTCATCGCCGCCCACAGCCTGTTTTCTATGGGCGCAATCACGCCCGAGCAACGGTCGATGCTCGACGCCTTCGACCAAGTCTTGACAGGAATGGTGTACGCGGCGGCGGGTCTGGCGGTCTTCGCCATTGTGTGGGCAGGCTTCGTCCTGATGGCCGAGGGGGCTGAGGACAGAGAGACGGGCAGGGCGCGGGCCGCTGTCTTTCTCGCCCTCGGGGGCCTTGTGCTCGTCCTCTCGGCCAAGATTGTCAGCCGTGTCCTTATCTCCGGCATCGTGCCCATCCCATGACACGAAAGGGAAGACCAAATTGAAGCACCTCCTGAACCTGAACGGGACCAGAAAACCGAAGCCGAGCGCTGAAGCTGAGGCGAGCTCACTCGCCAGTTTCTTCATGCTGTCACACGTCGACGAGGACGGGCCGGTACGGATCGACGGCGTGAAACTCGGCATCCTGGAGGCGCTTGGGCTGGAGCTGGACGAAGCCAAGTTGGGCTCGTTCACGGGAGCGCTCAACGCGATGGACTTCCCGGTGCAACTGTTGATCCGGCAGCACTCGCCGGAACTGAGTCGTCTGAGAGCGCAGTTGACAAGTGAACAGCCCGATAATCTGCCGCCGCAGACGGCCGCTGCGTCCGACTCCCTTCGTGGCCTTCTCTCCGACCTTGAGAAACGCGAGGGCGTGGTCGACCGGCGTTTTTACGCAGTCTGCGACTTCGAACGCATCGACGACCTGCGTGGTCTGATGATCCGTTCCGGATTGGCCGTGAAGCCGGTCACGGGCCGTCAGCTGAGGATGCTCGTCGTTGCCTCTGCCAACGGCGGCTCACCGAGAGATGTTGTTGATGACCAGCCCCTTGAGGTCGAGATTCGGCAGAAGGAGATTCGTATCGGGGACACGCTCACGCGGTGTCTGCATCTGGGCAAATGGCCCCGTGCCCTGATCCCTGGATTCCTGCAGGCTCTGATGGCGCCGGGCGCGCGGATGGACGTGTCCATCCACCTCGGTCCGATCCCCGCCGACCAGGCGTCGCGAACACTCGAATGGCAGAAGGTGCGATTCGAGTCGGCACAATCCCTCTCATTCCGCCGCGGCAAAAGCATGTCGCCGGAGGCCGAAATAGCGCTGGAGGACGTCCGCCGCCTCCGCGACGACGTGCAGCGCGGCAGGGAGCGTCTCTTTCACTCGTCGCTATCCATCACACTCCACGCCCACACCGCCGCCGAACTCAAGGAGATGACGCAGGGCGTGCGGGCGCACTTCGCCTCAACGCTCGGCAAGCTCGATACGCTGGCCTACCGGCAGCGCGAGGGTTTCTTGTCCTGCCTCCCGATAGGATTGAACGCCGTTGGGGTGTGGCGGACGCTGGACACGTCGTCGCTGGCAAGACTGTTTCCCTTCTCACCACCGGACCTCGATACCCGCAGCGGCACGCTCTACGGCCTCGATTTGCGGTCGTCATCTCCCATCGTCTATGACCCGTTCGACGGCACGCACCTGAACGCGAACACTGCCGTCCTTGCGCGCTCCGGCAGCGGCAAGTCGTTCGCCACGAAGCTCGGCGTGCTGCGCGGCATCTGCCGCGGAGTGACCGCCTACGTGATCGATCCCGAGGGGGAGTATGCGGACATGGCGCGGGCCGCGGGAGGCCGAGTGTTGTCGCCCGGCGTCCCCGGTCAGGGCATGAACCCGTTTGTCATCGATCGTTCCGACAGCGAGGAACTGCTGCTCCGCATCGGCAGTCTCCGGCGGTTGATCGAGGTGATGATTGGCGAACCGCTGGGCGCGGAGAGACGAGCGGCCCTCGATCACGCCCTGGCCGCCTATTACATGGAACCGCGTGAACGGACAGGGTTCAGGGACTTCTACGAGTATTTGAAGGAGCACGGAGACGGCGTACTGGACAAGCTGCTGCGGCCGTTCTCGACGGGAAGCCTCCGGCATCTCCTGACGGACGAGGGCGACGACCTCCTGACCAACGAGGCTCCCGTCACCGTATTCGATCTGCGCCTCCTGGAGCCCGAACTCCGCCCCGCCGCCGCGATGGTGTGCACGGAAACGGTGTGGACTGCGGCGGCCCAGAATCCGAAGCCGCGTCTCTTGGTTGTCGATGAAGTGTGGTCGATTATGCAGCACCCCGAGGGGGCCGCCTTCATGGTGAGCATGGCGAAGCGTGCTCGCAAACACCGGCTGGGCCTGCAGTTCATCACACAGGACGTTCAGGACCTGTTGTCGGAGGACACGTCCCGTGCCATCACCGGCCATTCCGGTCGGGCGCTGCTCCAGAACGCCGCCTTCAAGCTCCTGCTCCAGCAGGATGCGGCGGCCATCCGCACGGTGGGCGACGCTTTCGACCTTCCTGAAGACCTGCAGAACTGGCTGATTTCCTGCCCGCGCGGGGACGGCCTCCTGATTGCACGAGGCGGCCGTTTCCCGGTCCGCATCGAGGCGACGAAGGAAGAGGCGGACGTAATCGAGTGGCGGCCCGGCCGCAGCAGGATCGCCGCCGAAGAACAGAGGGGAGGTAGTGTATGAGTCTGCTTTCTCCCGTCAAGAATCTCTTTGGGTCAAGCAAGAAAAGCGAGCCCGTCCTGCTGTCGATCACGCCGCCGCGCACGGGAGAGCGAACGATGCTTGGTGTCGAGAATATGCTGCGATCCATCGCCGTGCCTGAGCCTTTCTCGCTTGAGCTTGTGGGGAACAATAGCGGCGTGCAGCTCCTTGTGCGTTGCATCGACTCCCGGACTGTGCGGGGGCAGGTGGGCGTTCACTATCCACAGGCACGGGTGAGCGCCGTCGATGACGATGATGATCCGCTCGCCCTTGAGCAGGGCGAGGAAGCGTGGATGGCATCCCTCAAGGTGGATGGCCCCGAATACGTGCCGCTGCGCGTCTTCAGGGATGACGACCTGCTCGACGAGGGGTCCGACCCGATGCTTGCGCTTATCGGGGCATTATCAGCAGTGCGCCCGGAGGAGAGAGTGGTTGCCCGCCTCGTCCTGAGATCGCTCGGCCCCGACTGGTCGGAAGCGTACCAGGTGGAAGCGGAGAAGCCCCAACTCGTTTCGCGCTCCATATCTCAAGAGGGACAGGTCAACCCGGGAGAGATTATCCGTCTCATGCTGTTGGCAGGCGGCGCTTTCGTCGGGCTGCGAACGTGGCAGTACTGGCAGGACGGCGACGCATTGAAGGCCATTGCCCTTGCGGGCGGAGCAGTGCTTGGAGCACTGGCTGCCGCAATCGTGTGGACGCGGCTCAAGCGCGAGAAGCCGCGTATTCCCAACACCCAAATCGTCTTGGAGAAGGTCTCGCGAACCGCATTTCAGGCGGAGATTCAGCTCGTGGCCATCGTCCCCGAAAATGAAGGACGGCGTCGCGCAGGTGAAATCCTTTCGCAGGTGGCAACCGCATACCGGCACTACGATAACCCCTCCGGAGCGAAGTTCGATGTGGGCAAGCTTCAGCTCGCGCCGCAGGAGTTCGGTCTCAGGTTGCGGGGCGGTATGTTCTCCAAGCGAAACGTGCTTGGCGTTCGCGAGGTGGCCAGCCTCTGGCATCCTCTTGGTTCGAAGGATGAAGCGCCACAAGTGGATAGGGCGGGGGCGAAAGTTCTTGTTCCCTATGGAGATGCACTGACCGAGGGCGCACACGTCGGAAACCAGACAACGGCAGCCGCTGACGCCATTCACTTTCCAGACGATCTGCTGCGCCGCCACCACCTGTATGTCGCCCGCACGCGTATGGGCAAGTCCACGTTGATGCAGCACACCGTCGCACATCAGATGGCGGAGAAGGCAGCGGGTCGCAACAGCGACGCCATCGTCGTCGTCGATCCGCATGCCGACCTCGTTTCTGCCCTGCTCGAACAGGTGCCGGAGTCACTTATAGACCAAGTCAAGCTCATCGATCTCGCCGACATGTATGGCGCTCCCGGCATCAACCTGCTTGATACGCGCATCTTTACGGACCGCGACCGGACGGCCGATTCGGTCGTGCGAATCGCCAAGGGCCTGTGGGATCAGTGGGGACCGCGTATGCAGTCGATCCTTGAACAGATAGTCAAGACTCTCCACGAGGCCAACAAGAAGCGGGACCCGGATGAGCAGTACACGATCCTGGACGGTCTCAACCTGATCGCTCCTGACCCCAACCCGTTCCGAGGCAAGGTGATCGGCGAAGTGAAGGATATCCCCCTTCTCCGGTGGTGGGGGCGCGAGTTCAGCAGCTGGCATAAGCAATATCAGTCTGAGGCTATCGCGCCCGTCCAGACACGCCTCTCCTATTACGCGACATCCGAAAAGGCGAGCGCGATACTCGGTCAATCCCGCTCCACGATCGATGTACGTCAGACCATCCTGGACGGTGGCATCCTCTTCATATCAACGGCGCAGGGCGTGGTCGGGCGCGATGTGTCCGCGCTCGTAGGCGCATCGATGATGAACTTGGTGGATGCCGTGATCCGCGAGCAGGGTGAACGGCCGCCCGACGAGCGGCGCGGCGTCCTCGTCGTCGTGGACGAAATGCAGACGATGCCCGGCGTTGACTACGAATCCATGCTCTCTGAGCTGGGCAAGTTCGGGGCCTATTTCGTCCTGGCCACTCAGAGCCTCTCCAAGCTCGACACCCTCTCGGAGACAATGCGCTACAGCCTGATGGCCAACATCGGGTGTCTGGTGGTGTTCCAGATCGCGGGAGAAGATGCCCGTCAACTCATGGTGGAACTCGGCTCGGACCGCGTCTCGATTGAGGACGTGATGACACTTCCGGTCCACCATTGCTATGTGCGGGCAACGGTCGGCAACGAGCGGCTGCCGACCTTCTCCATGGTAGTTCGCAAACCCGAAGCGGGGAGCCCCAGCGTTGCCGATCGCATCTATGCAGCGGCGGCAGCATACACGACGCCGAATGTATCCCTTCCCGGCAACGACGCAAACGTCGAACGCCTCATCGAAGAGCTCCAGAGAGCGGCCGGCGCCGACGTAAAGACTGATCAGCAAACGGTGGACACACCACCGGAGGACTCGGAATCGGACGTGGGACAGGCGCGCCGGGATCGGCAGGCTGAAAGGCGGGCGAAGCAAAGGGAGAACCATGAGAACGCCGGGGAGGACTTGAAATGAAATTGACAGGGTCGTCGGCGGACATTCTCAGGCAATTGGCGGAGACGCCGTTCTTGGGACGGGGAGAACTTGCGCCCATGTCGGGTTGGTCAAACTCCGTGGCCTACAGGGTGGTGGACAGACTAGAGGATCTTGGGCTAATCGGCGCTGTCCCACACGCTACTGAGCTGCTGTCTCGAACGGAACGCTATTACGTGACGGCGGCGGGCGTCGAGGAACTGGCAAGGTTGGTCGGCAAGCCCGTCCAGGCAGTCCTCCGCGAGTACCCTGTCTCGGCCCAGTGGCAGAATCTGCTCATGGAACGGCTGGATGGCATCGCTGCCATCTATCGCGTAGCCGTGTTGATCGCAGACTGGTTCCCTCCCGCGCGGATGAGATGGTATCGGGCAGGTGAGCTGGACGCGTCAATCACGTTGAGTGACGGCAGGTCGATTGGCATCATCCGGCAGGGTCAGATGAGTGACCGCAGCCCGTTTGCCAAGAGGTTGAGCAGGTTGCGGCAGGGGCGGATGCCCGGCGGGATAATCGTGCTCACACAGGACGAAATCAGGCGGCGACACACCCGCCGAATGATGTATAGCGAACGGGTGCCCACGTTCGTGGGTGTTGAGTCGGAGGCGGTCTTTGCGGGGCCCTATGCCCGCATCTGGCAGATGCCGGCCGGAAATACGAAAATCGACATGGAAGCGGCGCTTCGACAGGTCTCCAATTCGGGCTCTCTTCCTGCTGAGGCTCCCCTCACGCAGGTGAATCCTCCTGAAGACCTGCACACCGACCTATCCCTCGACCGGATGCATCCGCGACACTTGCCTGCCGCTCTCCATCCGGCGGAAAAGCGAACCCTGGACACTATTGGCGACTGGCCGGGTATCAGATACATGAACTTGAGGCGTCTGATGGGGGTTTCGCCCTCGCGTCTCTCGCAGGTCATGGGACGGCTCAAAACTGCCAAGGTCGTCCATCAATTCAACCTTGATGGTCGCCGCGTCGCGCCCAGTGAAGTGGGCTTGGGCGTCTTGGCGCGGCGAGATCGGTCCTCTGTCGGTGCGGTGCGCCAGCGGTGGAGTGTCATGCCCGTCCATCCGGAACTGCCGTATGACTGGGAGAATGTCTCCGGTAGGCGGGTGCGGCAACTGCTCAGAAACAGTGAGCACACGGACGCCGTGCACCGGTTCCTCGCGGACACCGCAGAACGAGCTCGCAACGAAGGCTGGGAGATCGTTCAGATTGATCCGCCGCAAAGAGCATCGAGGTACTTCGGTTACCAAGGGGCTGTGCGGGCCATCAATCCCGATGCCTTCGTCATGATGCGGCGAGGCAAGGAGGTCAAGGCATTCTTCCTAGAATGGGAGCGCCGAGCAGTCCGTCCGTCGACAATGAAGGACCGCCTCGCCCCCTACTTCCGTTACTACTCCACCGACCGCCCCCGTGACGACCACGGCTTCACGCCCGAGGTTCTCATCGTGGTGGAGGATGACGTTACGGCGGCGAACTTCAGGCAAATTGTCGAGGGAAATCAAGGCGTAGCACCCATAGTGCTCCTAGGCTCCGGTACTACCTAGCCCGGTTTCACCTGCGGAACCTACGAGTCGTTTAGGCGTAGGCAGTCATCTGCTATCGTGACTGCCTACCAATACCTCTCCCAGACCCAGTCCCTCTGCCAGACCGAGTAAGTGGATGAGATGTATCGTGCTGGGCGTGACGCCCCGTCGCCATTCGCGGAGGCGGTGCGGCTTCACGCCAAGTTGCTTGGACAGGGATTTCCATGACAGACCCGAAGCCTCTTTGAATCGAACGAGGCGATCCTTGAAATCGTCAGGAAATGTAACGGGCGAAGAGGAGTCCGGCTGGTATGGGCGAGGCATCGGGCTACCGCCGAGCATCGAGTTCGCGGATGTCGGCGGCTAGTAACGGGAAGAGGGTGTCCATCCCATCCGGCGTGCGATTGGCGAGAACCATCAATCTGAGCAGCACGATGCCGCGGGGCAGTCCACCTCTCTCCCAGTGCTTGAGAATGTCGACCGGGGCATCGATCCGTTTTGCTATCTGCCGCGTCGACAGTCCCGTCAACTTCTTGAAACTTCGGAATCGGGTAGTGAAATCGGGCTGAGATTCCGCCTGCTGAAGGTTCGACTTCATCGAGGTCACCCCACTTTCTCCGCGCGCCTATTGCTTGTAAGGGGCATCTGCGACACCGGGACAATACGGCTGGAACGAGCTGACTGAGAAGCAGGACTGCCGGCGGCAGCTTTGCTCTGTTCATCCGTCACCAGTTCGCCGAGAAAAAGGCCAAGCCCTCCCTTCCTCCGCGCCGCCACTTTCAGCAGTCCCAGCATGCTTCCTCCGCTCGGCTCGGACCCACGGCGCCAACGCTGCACCTGCCTCTCGGCAACTCCTACGCATCGGGCGAAGCCCTCCCATGTCAGCCCCGTGCCCTCCTTGAATAGTTCCAGACGCCTGCGAAAGTCGTCGGGAATCTCCGGGTCAGCGACGATCAAATCTGCCGGTGGTTCGGCCCTACGTGCCATATGGATCCTCCAGTTCAAAGAGTTCATCGAAATCGTCGACGCCAAGCGCGTCCTGGATTCTCTGTCTAACAGCAGGGGAGGGGGTACGTTTGCCGCTGATGACCTGAGAAACATAACCCGGCGTCAGGCCTGCTTTGCGAGCAAGATCGCTCTGCGACATGTGGAGCCGATCAAGCTGCACGTAGACGGCAGTGGTCTTGATGCGCACTCGTCTGTTGTGGCTTACTTGGGAACTCACTTGTCGCCTCCATCTCCTGCAATGAACTGACTTTCCTCGTCAGGCGACTCGGTGAAATCGCCATCGGTGGCAGTCGAATCCTGGATGAAACGCCGAGCAATCATGCGAGCCAGGATTCGGAGGCCATCGTCGACGATCTGTTGTTGTTCCGGTGTCAGAGCCGGTTCCTCCTGTGTCCTCTCTTTCATAGGCAGCACCTCCTCCGACCTGAATCTAGAACAAAACAGAACAAACGTACTGATTCAAATAGCCTAAAGACTGACGGGCTCTGAGACAAGTGCCGAGTGGCGCTCACGGGCTGATCGGCCCGGATTCCTTGCAACGGTGTGACTCCTGTTTGACAACAGTTAGCAGACCACCTCGCCGAGCGGCATCCTTGACAGAAGAACACTCGTTCTTTTACTCTGCCTCTTACCAATCAAACGGTGGGGGAAATGATGCGGGTTGCCTGTGTGCTCATCACGCATCTGCGGGCGAAGATCGAGATGCGCCGACGGCCGGATCTGGCAGACCGGCCCGCCGTCATTGTTGCGCGTGGCCGGAAGAGACCCGTCGTCGTTGACCACTCGCCCGCCGCCTCCCGAATCAGCATCGGCATGACTCCGGAACAGGCCCTCTCACGGCAGGTGGATACGCTGATCCTGGAGGCGGACGAGCCAACGTATCGCAGCGTGTTCCGGCAGGTGCTCACCGCTCTGCAAGAGGTCAGCGACCAGGTTGAGGATGCGGAGCTTGGAACGGCGTATGTGCGGGTGTCCGGGCTGGATGAGATGTACGGCGGCGAGGACGCGCTTGCCGCCGCGCTGCATGAGGCGATCCCGGGCTACATGCAGGCGCGGATTGGAGTTGGTGAGGGTAAGTTCCCCGCGTTTGTTGCGGCTACCGTCAGCGCGCCGCTGGACGTGACTGCTCTCCCGCCGGATGCGGCGGATTTCCTGTCCTCACGCTCCGTTGAGCTTCTGCCGATAAAGGGAGGGACCCGCTTGGGTCTCCGCCGATTCGGCCTGCGGACGCTGGGCGATGTGGCGGTGATGTCAGAGGCGGCGCTCGTGGACCAGTTCGGCACGGAGGGCAGCGCCGCGTGGCGGCTGTCCCACGGCATCGACGACAGCCCCCTCATTCCGCTCACGTATGAGGAATCCGTCTCTGAACGCATGTCGCTCCCGTTCGCCTCAAGCTCCCTGCAACTCGTCGCCGCCACCGTGAGTACCCTCCTTAAGCGCGTGTATGCCGCGCCACGGATGCGCGGCCGCTACGCCGGGGCCGTCACTCTCCACTGTCTTCTGCTCAACGCTCCTGCGTGGGAGCGGGCGTTCAGGTTCAAGCAGCCCGCCGGTACTTGGGAACGCGCGTCTGAGATCATCGCGCCGCAGATGGAGCAGGACCACCCGCTTGCGCCCGTCGAGGAGATCAGCGTGACTCTGAGCAATCTGAGCGGCGACACCGGGATGCAGATGGGACTGCTGCGTGACCATCGGCGTGACCGGCATGAGCGGCTGTTGGAGGCGGGCAGGGGACTGCGTACTCACCTCAAAGGCAGCAACGCGCTCTATCAGATTCTGGATGTCGCGCCCTGGCACCCCGCGCCGGAGATGCGCGCTCTCCGCGTCCCCTTCGATTCCTCGAAAGGTGATGACGCGGCGCCTCTCGCTGTACCAACTGCGCTGACCGTGCGAGAGGGCCCGAATCGTCAGCCGTTGGCCGTGCAACTGGGCAAGAAATGGCATCGGGTCGCCCACATTGAGGACCGCTGGACGTTCGACCTCTGGTGGCTGCCGCGGCCGCTCACGCGAACCTACTACCGGGTCAGCCGGGAGGATGGATGCGAGTTGATCCTGTTCCGGGACCGGCGCGATGACCGCTGGTACCAGCACGTGCCTTAAGTGCAAATCACGCCATGACATCCCCATACGTTGAACTGCACGCCAAGAGCTTCTATTCCTTTGGGGAAGGGGCGTCGCATGTGCATGAGTTGTTGGCACAGGCGAAGAAGTACGGGTATGACGCGCTCGCGCTGACGGACACGAATCTCTGCGGTGCGCTGGAGTTCGCGCGGCTTGCAAGAAGCCTTGAGGTCAAGCCGATCACCGGTGGGGAACTGACCCTCTGCGACGGCTCGCGCATCACCCTCCTCGCAAAGTCGAAGCGGGGTTACGCCAACATCTCGCGCCTGTTCACACTCGCCAACTCCGTTGACCGCCGCGAGCCGAGCCTTGACCCCGTCCACCTGGCGGGCCACTCGGAGGACGTGATACTCATCGCCGGGGGGCGTGACGGGCAGTTATCCCGCCTTGCGCTGACCGGTCGGCATGATGATGCTCAGAAACTCCTGCGAGACTACATGGACCGGTTCGGGCAGGACTCCGTCTTCGTGGAGTTGCAGCAGAATCTGATTCGCGGGGACACGGCGCGGAACTGCGAGCTTGCTCGTCTTGCCAGAGACGCGGGTGTGTGTCTCGTTCCCACCAACGACGTTCACTACCACGTGCCGGAGCGGTACCGCCTCCAGCACGCGCTCGTCGCCGCCAGGCACAACACCACCATCGACCAGGCCCTCCCGCACATCCGCCCCAACCACCACTTCCACCTGAAGTCGCATGATGCGATGGCGCGGCTCTTTGAGAGGGAGTACCCGGGAATCATCGACGCGACGCGCCGCATTGCCGAGCAGTGCGAATTCAACCTGGCCGACAGCATCAACTACGAGTTGCCGGAGCCCGACGTGCCCGCGGGCTACACCACGGACAGCTACCTGCAGCGTCTGTGCTTCGAGGCCGCGATGCGGCGCTACGGCGGGATCTCCCAGCGCGTGCAGGATCGGCTTGACGAGGAGTTCAACCTCATCAAGCGTCATGGCATCGCCGGGTTCCTGCTCCTTTATCGGGACATCGTTCTGTTGGCGCAACAGATCATGGAGGAGCGAGGGTTGACGCCGCCGGAGATTCCCTTAGAGGAAAGGCCGCCGGGCAGGGGGCGAGGCTCGTCCGTCGCGCTGCTCGTCGGCTACCTCATCGGCATCAGTCACATCGACCCGATCAAGTGGGACCTGACGCTGGAACGGTTCATCTCCGAAGACATGTCCATGCTGCCGGACATCGACCTTGATTTCCCGCGTGGCCTGCGTGATGAACTCATCACTCGTGTCCACCAGCGGTACGGCCCGGATTACGCGGCGCTCACCGGCGCAATCAGCACCTACTCCGTCAAGGGCATCATCCAGGACATCGGCAAGGCGCTCGGGCTCCCGAAAGAGGACCTCACGCTCCTGTCCAAGCAGTTGCATTCGCACCACGCGGATAATCTGCGCGAAGAGATGCTGCGCCTGCCCGCGTACAAGGACCGTGTTGAATCCCAGGGCTGGCGGGAACTGATCGAACTCGCCCCTCAACTCATGGACGCTCCCCGCAGTCTCGGCCAGCACGTCGGCGGCATGATCCTCAGCAGTTCTCCCATCTCGGAGATGACGCCCATCCGCGAGGGCGCAATCGAGGGCCGCTACATCATCGACTGGAACAAGGACACCATCGCCGATGCCAACGTCGCCAAGATCGACCTCCTCTCGCTGCCTGTCCTGGACCAATTGGAGCAGGCGCTCGACCTCATCGAACAACGGACGGGCAGCCGCCCCGACCTCAGCCGCGTAGAGCCCGATGATGACAACGTCTATGACATGATCAACGAGGGGCACGCCAAGGGTGTTTTCCTGCTCCAATCACCGGCGCAACTCAAGATGGCGCAGCGTCTCCGTTCGCGTAACCTGCTCGACCTCGCCTACCAGGTCGCGCTCATTCGCCCCGGCGTGGGAGTGCAGGGCAGTTCCGTGAGCCAGTTTGTAGAACGCTACCGGCATGGTGTCGAATGGGACTACGACCACCCGCTGGAGAAACGTGCGCTGGAACGGGGCTACGGCATCATCATCTGGCAGGAGCAGGTGGTGCAGTTGCTGGCGGACGTTGCCGGAGTGACGACCTCAGAGGCGGACGAGATACGCCGCGCCTTCGGACGTCCCAATAATTCAACCCTGATTGCCATGCACTGGCAGCGGTTGTTGGAGGGAGCACGACGAAATGGGGTTGCAGAGGAAACAGCCCAAAAGATCTTCGGCAAGGTCAACGGCCACTACATGTTTCCCGAGAGCCACAGCCACGCCTTCGCCATCACCGCTTACCAGGCCGCGTGGCTCAAGCGCTACCACCCGCTGGAGTTCTTTGTGACCCTCATCAACAACCAGCCGATGGGCTTCTACCCGATGGAGACCCTGAAACAGGACGCTCAGCGCTTCGGGGTCCCGTTCCTCAACCCCTCCGTGAACTATAGCCAGACCCTTTGCGTGCCGGAGGATGGCGCGGTTCGGCTAGGTCTCGGTCTCATCAAGGATGTTGGCGAGGCAGCAGCGCACGCCATCGTGGAGGAGCGAGAGGCGAGAGGCCGATACGGCAGTCCCGCCGACCTTGTGAGCAGAACGGGCATCAAGCCGCAGGCGGCCGCATCGCTCGTCATGGCGGGCGCGTTCGATGATATCGCGTCCAACCGCAGGCAGGCCCTGTGGGATGTCGGCCTTGCCAACCGTCCGCTCAGGAGCGGTCAGCGCACCCTCACCGCGTCCACCGACCACGCCACCCCTCAACTTAAGGATTTCTCCGATTACGAAAAGATGGTTGGCGAATACCGTGTTATGGGGATCTACCCGCGCGGCCACGCTATGGAGTTCGTGCGACCTACCCTGAACGACAGCGTCCTCCGCACCTCAGACGTGTACGACGTGGCCGAAGAACAGGAGGTGCTCGTTGCCGGCTGGCCCATCGCCCGTCAACACCCCCGCGGGAAAGACGGCACCGTCTTCGTGACCATCGAGGACGAATGCGGAGACGTACAAGTCATTCTCTGGAATGATGTGTTCGCACGATCGCGCCGTGCCCTGCGCAATCGGGTCATCATGGTCCGCGGCGTCGTATCCCGCTGGGACGGCACGACGAACATCATCGCCTCCGAGATTCGTGCTATCAATACCGATGTCCCCATGCCCGACTCTCACGACTGGCACTGAGCCTATAATCGCCCGTAAGGAGCGAAGCATGTGCGGACGATTCAGCCTGATCAGCGACCTGAGCGAGCTGCAACTGCGTTTTGACTTCGAGAATCCGCTCGCCGACTATGCGCTCCGCTACAACATTGCGCCCACGCAGCATGTCCTGACGGTACGTCCGGAAAACGGCCGGAACATCGCGGAGAACATGCGATGGGGGCTCATTCCCTCGTGGGCGAAGGATATGTCCATTGGCAACCGTGCAATCAACGCGCGAGCGGAGACACTTGCCGAAAGGCCGATGTTCCGCACGGCGCTGCGCCGTCGCCGCTGCCTGATAGTGGCGGACGGCTTCTATGAGTGGACGGGTACCGGGAAGGCGAGACAGCCGATGCGAATCCTGCTGAAGACGGGAGAGCCTTTCGCGTTCGCGGGCCTGTGGGAGAGTTGGACAAGTCCCGAGGGCGGGATGATCCATTCCTGCACGATCATCACCACGACGCCGAACGATGTCATGCGCTCCATCCATGACCGAATGCCCGTCATCCTACGACGGGAAGAGGAGGCCGCATGGCTAGACCACACAAACGAGGACGCCGCCGCGCTTCATAGTCTCCTTGCGCCCTACCCACCGGACATGATGGATGCCTACCCGGTTTCAACGCTCGTCAACTCTCCCGCCAACGACACGCCGGATGTGATTGTCAGAGCTATGTAGCCGTCAAATAAGTGTGAAATACTCCGGGCGGGCTGTATTGCGAACTTTGCTGTTTGAGGTGGAGCTGAGAGCGACATCCAGAAAGGAGGGGCAGATTTAGGAAACCGGCAGATGTATCATGCAAAGCGACTATCTCCCCCAGGGGGGGTTGGAGGTGTAAGGTTCCAGTCCCGATCTCTGGAGCAGATGAACCCTTCAACTCTTACAACAGTGGAGGTTCGATCGTATAACAGGCACAACGCCAATGAGCCCGATGCATCTTAAGCCTCCCCTGCGACACTCCCAGATTCTAGAGGAGTCATAAGTGACCAACAAAGGGCGCAAGAATGAGTCTACTTCCAGCCAACGCAGGGTGCTTCAGGGCTACGAGCGGAGGGGAAAGCGGTTTATTCCCCCGATCCTTCAGCACACGAATCTGGCAGCAAGCGGCTGGATGAACGACAGGGTGCCGGAGTTAATCTGGATTGCACTCGCCATACACAAGCTTGGAGTCAAAGATGGCACTGCAGTAGCAGTGGAGGTCGCAAGAGCCGCTGCGAATTGCATGCCTTCATCCAAGGTCGCGTTTGCAGCTGCGAGCGATTTCGTGAACATCTCCGAAGAAGGTGCTGACTGTGTACGAACCACCTTGGCGGCCCAAGGTCTTCTTACAAGAACTACCCTAGCGATGGCCGCATTGTCCGATTACTATCCTGACTTCCCGCTGAGATTCCTCAGATATGATGCTGGAGCTAGCGGGGACCCCGGAAAATCCGACCTCAACGATCTTAAGGAGACAATCAAGAGCATCATTGACCGGACAAGCAAGGCGGCCATATTCGTACAGGCAGCATTTGTCTACATTCACTTTGTCAACGACAAGCTAAGGGTCAGCGCAGTTTCGGCATTGGCTAATTTTCCTGCGGTTCAAGCGTATCCGGATACGGACGAATCGCGTGAAGTGGCTGCATCTATCCGATCGTTGGTTATAGCCCTTCTTTCAAGAACCGCTGAACAGAGTTGGGCGATAGCTTTCTGGAATACCGGCCGGAATTTAGGTGACTGTATGGTGAACGAAGAATGATCGACCCTGCGCACGCTGCCCCCCTCATGCAAGCCGTCCAAAAGTTCGTTGATCACCTAGCCACTCAAGTGACAACGAGGTGGGCTCGGTGGCCGCACAATCACGAAGAACGAGATGTACGCGAAGTTATTGGAGGTCTTCTTACCCGCCAAGCTTCCCTTGCCCGAGGATTAGCGGTCAACCCATTCTTCTGGAACTCGCATTTGGCTCCAATGTTTCTGAGGCCCATGGTGGAAAACTGCATTACGTTCGCATGGATCTTGGGGGAGCCACTAGAAAGAGCGCAACAGTTCATTGCATACGGATTGGGTCAAGAGAATCTCCTCTTGGAACAAGCGAAGGCAGACCTGCGTGAAGATGGTCTCGATCCCGAGGAAGATCCTGAAATTGAACGCTGGGAACAGTGGATTAACAGTCACCAATACACGTTTTTGACCGAAGTTAATGTCGGGAACTGGGGCCCAAGTTTGCGAACAATGGCTGAGGAGACAGGTCTGCTTGACCTTCATCGCACCGACTACACAGCATTGAGCGGCGCGATACACGGGATGTGGCAACACATAGTTCGTTTCTACCTTGAAGACTGTACGAATCCACTGCATGGCGTCCATCGCATTCCTGCATTTCCGAGCCTTATTCCGGACATAGAATTCTTGAGGCGAGCGGCCACCTACGTAGACTTGGCCATCGAAATCTTCGATGAGGCGATTGGTCTTGACGTCGGAGACGATACAGCCATTCAGGTACTTAGCGATGAGGTCGAGGATCCGTGGAGCCATTGGCAGGACTCAGCCGGGACGTAAAGTCGAAAGTCAATGTGCGATTCAATATGGCCGATGAGATCAACGAGAACACATTGACGTCGTGGAGCGCTCAAATGTGCTCAAAATAACCAAGTGTCCTCCCCATCTTTCCAAATCGAGACATGTTGTCGGGATTCGGTGGTGGAATCGGCTGTTCCTAAATGTGGATCGCCTGCGTCTCGCCGATCCCGTCGGTCCGAGTTGGCAGGCAGTGTCTGATGTTGTGAACCCGACTGGAGAACTGGAGAGGCAACGGTTTCCTAGGAGTGTGCGCATTGAGGAGCAGTACTGCAAGCAGGATAAAGCCGATCTCTCCCCGCAACGCTGCTGTCGGGTTCGTACGTGGGGCCTTGCATGAGGCAGCCTACTCGTTTCAAGGCATCCGGACTAGGGTCGACATTTTGGCAAGAGTTCTTACCCGGTGCAACTACTCCTGCGTGTAGGAAGGGGCAGTCATTGTGTCATCCTGCAAACTTATTGACGTAGCGGTGGGGGTGGCTGGAACTCATCTGGTGGTACGTGTCCCCCATGGCCCATTTCGACGCTATCAGGGGCGCAAGCCTTCTCCAATGCCATACGAGACAGCGTGTTCGCCGATGTCACCCTCTAGCCCACAGTCCACCAGCTGAACTACTCAGTGAACAAAATGGGATAGTTGCAGGAATCCATTGGAGCGGTCGTGCCAAGAAACCCGTCGGCGCAATTGATTGGACTCGAACGATCCATCAGGAAAGAAGTGATTCATCCATCTGCCGCGCCGCTCCATCTATCCGTCCTTAGCCGCTGGGGGGTTGCGCATGGCTACGAACAAATGTATTTATGTATCAGGAACCATGGTGGCGTATGAGAGATAGAGGCAGGGGGGCGTAGTGGCAATACGAACCGAAGAGACGCGAGTGGAAACACCAGTTGCGCTGTATGCGCGCGTGTCCAGCGAGCGGCAGGATATAGACCTGTCGGTATCGGCACAGCTGCGGGCGCTTAGGGAGTATGCGGAGAAGAACGGCTATGTCGTCGCCCGCGAGTACATCGACGAGGCGGAGAGCGGTCGAGTTGCAGATCGGCCAGAATTCACAAAGATGATTGACGCGGCGACCCGTCCGGATGCTCCCTTCAAGGAAATCCTTGTCTGGAAATTCTCGCGATTCACCCGGAAACGAGAGCACGCCGTGGCCTTCAAGTCGATGCTGCGCCGCCGGGGTGTTCGTGTTGTGTCCATCACGGAACACGCCGATGACTCGCCGATGGGGAAGCTGATGGAAGCCATCATCGAGAGCGTCGACGAATTCTACTCGGAGAATCTTGCCCAAGAAGTGACTAGGGGCATGAGAGAGGCCGCGTCACGTGGATTCTGGATGACCGGCATCGCACCCTATGGCTATCAGAAGGTCTATGTGCAGGACGGCCCGAAGAAGCGAGCAAGGCTCGATCTCAAGTCACCGGAAGACGCGGTCGTTCGGCGCATGTTCGACATGGCATTGGCCCGCAAGAGCACCCTTGAAATCGCCAAAGCCTTGAATGCGGATGGCATCCGGACTGCCAAGGGCAAGCTCTGGTCCAAGACCCGCGTCCACGAAATGCTGACCAATGAGGCGTACACGGGCACCATCGTGTGGGGAAACACGGGCAAGCCGACGACACAGCCCGTTCGCGTAGAGGATGCCTTTCCCGCCATCGCTACCCGCGAAGAATTCAGGACTCTGGGGAAGATTCTCGAATCTCGGTCACCCCGGGTTACCCACCCGCGCCGCGCTGCGAGCCCGTATCTCTTGAGTGGACTGCTGAGGTGCGAGACGTGCGGGAAGGCGATGATTGCCTCGGAGGCCAAGAGCGGCCGCTACACCTACTACGTCTGCCACTCTATCCTCAAGCGGGGCAAGGGGGCGTGCGACACGCCTCGGCTGAATGCGCCGGCCATTGAGCAACTGATCGTCGACAGTCTAAGAGAACACGTCCTAACGGAGAACAACGTTCGCCGACTTGCCATTGAACTTGATGAAGAACTGGATGGTGAAGCTCACGCCCATCGCAAGCAACTGAAAACCACGGACGCTGAGCTGGGCAACGTGCGACGACGATTGGACAACCTCTACAACTTGGTTGAATTGGGTGAGTATGATTCTGAAGACCTCAAACCCCGGATACGGCAGCTCAAGGAGAGACAGGCTGAGCTTGAGGCGGCGAATGACGTGGCGAGGATGCAACTGGCCGAGCGCCGCAGGATTCTTGACCGCTTCGATACGATCGCGGCTTACGCCAAGGATATGAGTGAGTTCCTGCGAACGAGCGAACTAACGGCATCCAAGGCCTTCGTCCACTCCTTCGTAAAGGACGTATCGATAAAGGATGGCAAGGCGTCGATTCACTACACCATCCCCATGCCGGATGACAGCCTTGTTAGCGGTTCAGACATGGCTCACCTAGACCTGGGGGCTGAGTTTCGCAATACAGTCGGTTCTGGTACCCCTGGGCGGACTCGAACCGCCGACACTCGGTTTAGGAAACCGATGCTCTATCCTCTGAGCTACAGGGGCATGTAATCAATCAGTGTATAGACCGCGCCCATACGTGCAGCCACGAGATTGCCTCGTACGTAACGGCCTAGGTGCTCGCCGTCGCCAGTCCAGCAGCAGCCCGCGCCTTGCTCTCCGCCGCCACCAAAAGGGCGTCATACGCCTTGATGAATGCGATCACACCCTCGTCGAGTAGCTCAGCATGCACCTTTTGGAAATCGACGCCTAGGGCTGCGATGTCCGAAAGGACCTTTGCGGAGCCGGCAGGATCATTCGCGATGGTCGAACGCACATCGTTCACCTTGCGGAAATCATCGACGGTCGCGGGAGGCATCGTGTTCACCGTGTTTGGTCCGACAAGCTCGTCAACGTACAACGTCGGGGAGTAGGCGGGATTCTTCGTGCTTGTGCTTGCCCAGAGCAGCCGCTGCGGCCGCGCCCCGCGCGCCGCCTGCGCCTGGAACTCCGGCTCTTCAGCAAGCCGCAGGGAGAGCTGAAATGCCTGACGCGCATTCGCCACCGCAGCCTTGCCGCGCAGCGCCAGCGCCTGTTCCGTCCCAATCGCATCCAGAAGCGCGTCCACCTTTGAGTCAACACGGCTCACGAAGAACGATGAGACGGACGCCGCGCGTGTCGGGTCTGCCAGCCGAGCCACGCCGCGGGTGTAGGCCCGCGCAGCAGCCTCATACTGCTCCAGCGAGAACATCAGCGTCACGTTGACGTTCACGCCCTGCGCGATCAGTTCCTCCACCGCCGGGAAGCCCTGCGGCGCGGCGGGAACCTTGATCATCAGGTTCGGGCGATTCACCTCACCCCAGAGCCGCAGCCCGTTGCTGATCGTCCCCTCCGTGTCGTAAGCCAGATGGGGCGACACTTCGAGGGAGACGAATCCGTCCGCGCCGTCAGATGCGTCGTAGACGGGCCGAAGCACGTCTGCGGCATCGCGAATGTCGCGGATTCCGACATGCTCGAACAGGTCCTTGGCGGCGCTCCCGGGATTGGCGGCCATGTAGGAGGACAGAGCAGCGTCGTACGATGTGCTGCCTGTGACGGCCTTTTCGAAGATGCTTGGGTTGCTCGTTACGCCGCGCAGCCCATCCTCGTCGACAAGCCGCTTCAGCCCGCCCGTATCGAGGAGGTCCCTGTCGATGTAGTCAAGCCAGAAAGACTGCCCCAGATTGCGGAGATCTTGCAGTGGATTAGACATCTCTCGTCACCTCTCCTGATTGCCAGTCTGACGTGTCCACAATCCGCTGATTTGCCCACTTAGTCAAGCGTGAGCCAAATGGTTGGTGTCAGGGCAGGGTAACTCAGCGCCTAAAGAGCAGTGTGTGATGTGCGCACACTCTCAAGGCCTCCGCTCGCGTATCTTTCGGAACGACGCTCCAGAGCGCTGTGATAAACCTGCAGAATCTCGTCCGTTACCACGCCCCAATGGTAGCGGGCGACGGTCTCGGAGCCGGTGTTGGCGATGGTGCGGCGCAGTTCTGCATCTTGCAGCAATTGAATGAGTGTGGAGGCAAAGCCCTCCTCATTGCGTGGATCGGCCAGCAACCCGTTGTGCTCATGGTCTACGACCGATCTGTGCCCGGCAATGTCAGACGCCACAACGGCTCTGCCCGCTGCCATTGCCTGGATCAGCACGATCCCCATGCTCTCGTTGCCCAGCGCGGGACTGCAGAAGATGTCTGCCGTCCGATAGTAGCGGGGCAGGTCTTCATTTGAGGCGTAGCCGATGAAATGCACGTCCTCAAGTCCCCGCTCACCGATGACGCGCGCGCTTTCCCTGTCCATGTTCCCGGGCCCGACGACAAGCAGACGGCAGTTCGGGAACTGCCACCGTATCTGCGCATAGGCCCGAAGCATGTGTGGGAACCCCTTGCGCTTTTCCATTCGACCCTGGAACAGGATATTGAGCTTCCCGTCCTGGAACATTGGGAATGGAGCGGCCTGCGAGAACGCCTCCGTGTCCACGCCATTCGGAATAATCGAGTAGGAGCCCGGGAAATAGCGATTGGCGAACTCTCTGGCCGGCCCTGTGACCGCGATGCGCTCATCCAGCCTCTGTACCCACCGTTGCAACAGCGGGCGTGAAAGCCCCAGCGCCCGTCTCCGCTCCGCATAGGCGTGGAACGTGCCCACCAGCGCAGGGCCGGACGCAAGGCGCAAGAACGTCAGCGGCAGGGTAGGGGTCATCGGTTCGTGCAAATGCACCACGTCGAAGTTTCCCTGCTCAAGCAGTGGTTTCACGTGCTTGCCCAACGTTAAGGACAGGGTGACTCTCGCGATGGATCCGGCCGTTGGGACGGGAATGGGGCGCCCAATGATAGCAAGGTTATCCGCATCAACGTCGTCGCGCGGCTTGGATGAAGGTGCGGCGATGGTTACATGGTGTCCGCGTCGACGCAGTTCGTCGCTCAGGCCGGAGATATGATTCGTCACTCCACCCGGGTATGCGAAATCGTATGGAGAGACAATAACGATGCGGAGTGGCCGCGACCCATCAGTCGCGGCCACGTCTAACGCCTCGCGTTCAGCAATGGCACTCATCAATGTAACCGTTGCCTAATGCTATCACGATGGCCGGGTCGATGATGCCCGTTTCAACCAGGAGCTGCTTACAGAACCACCTCTCGGTCCCGCGAAACCTGGATGTGCGGGAGCGTGTCGTCAGGACCGCCTTCGTTGGCGATGAACTGCTCCAGACGGCGCCGCGCCTCCTCATCCCGCATCTGCAGGGGCGGGGACTTCATGAAGTATGAGGATGGCGGAACGAGCGCTCCGCTGATGCCTCGATCCAGCGCAATCTTCGCGCAGCGGATGGCATCGATGACAACGCCGGCGGAGTTCGGGCTGTCCCAGACCTCGAGCTTGAGCTCAAGATTCAAGGGAACGTCGCCAAACGTTCGCCCCTCCATGCGGATGTATGCCCACTTGCGGTCCAGAAGCCATGGCACGTAGTCGCTCGGGCCCACGTGGATGTTGTCCGGGTCCAGGTCGAAGTCCAACTGTGACAGCACGGAGTTGGTCTTGGACTCCTTCTTTGATGTCAGGCGTTCCCACTCCAACATGTTGTAGAAGTCCGTATTGCCGCCGAAGTTGAGCTGGTACGTGTTCTCCAGCTTGACGGCGCGGTCTCCGAACAGCCGCGACAGAACACGGTGAACGATGGTGGAGCCGACCTGCGACTTGATGTCGTCGCCGATCACCGGCACGCCCGCATCGCGGAACCTCTTTTGCCAGTAGGGCTCCCGCGCGATGAAGACGGGCACGCAGTTGATGACGGCAGTGCCGGCCGCAAGCGCCTGCTCCACGTACCACTTCGTGGCCATCTCACTGCCCACAGGCAGGTAGCTGATGAGGACATCCACCTTGCGTTCTTTGAGGATATTGGCGATGTCCGCCGTCTGCCCTTCGGCCTTCTCGATTTTCTGCGAGAGAAAATCGCCGAGGCCGTCGTGCGTCATGCCGCGCTCGACAGTGACCCCTGTTCTCGGGACGTCCGTGAACTTATACGTGTTGTTTGGCTCGGCAAAGATTGCCTCGGAGAGGTCTTTGTCGACCTTCGTTGTTCCCACGTCGAACGCGGCGACGAAATTGATGTCCGAGATGTGATAGGGACCGAGCCGGGGGTGCATCAAGCCCGGGATCGACTCGGAATCGGACGCATTCTGATAGTAGTGGATGCCTTGAACCAGTGAGGACGCGCAGTTGCCGACCCCCACAATCGCTACATTTATCTTGTCTCCCATAGATCCCTCCAATCCGGTGTGTCATCTTGTGAAACAGAGACGGAAACGACCCGCTCGTCCCCACAACGAGCACAAGTAAGTCACGTAACCACATAACGCGTCTCGCGTCAAATCTCTTAACATGCCCCTATCTGGTTCACCCGATTCTTGTCGGTTGTAGTGTTTCACAGGCGGATGCTACGCTTCCGTCAGTCATGGTCTACGATTTCCAAACGCAATCGTTCCTCAGCGATGGTGTTCTGTCGCCTATCGAACTCATTCGTCGCGCCCACCACAAAGGCTATGAAGCTATTGCAATCACTGACCACGTGGGAATGGGAGGCTTTAGGCCTCTGCTTGAGAGGTTATCTGAAGACTGCCGAATCGCTCGGGATGAGTGGGGGATTGTGGCCATCCCCAGTGTGGAGCTTACCCACCTCCCACCGAATCGCATCGCGGAGGCAGCCGCTCGGGCCCGTGACGCCGGCGCAATCATGGTTCTTGTTCACGGGGAGACACCTGTTGAGCCGGTGTTGCCGGGTACGAATCATGCCTCGGTATCCTGTCCCAACGTGGATATCCTTGGACACCCGGGACTGATTACGGATGAAGATGCAGCGCTTGCGGCTGAAAACGGTGTCTACCTGGAACTATCGACCCGACGCGGCCATTCGCTGGCCAACGGCCACGTTGCGCTTGCGGCGCAGCGTACGGGTGCAAAGCTGTTGGTCAATTCAGACGCGCATGCGCCTGAGGATCTGCTGACGGAAGAACTCGCCCTCACCGCAGCCCTGGGCGCCGGTTTGAGCCGCGAGGATGCCAGAATCGCAACGACCGACAATCCCCGCGCACTCTTGGAAATCCTGACGAACCGACTAAAACAAGCCTCCCGCTGATGTCAGCGGAAGAGGTTCCCTAATTCTTCTCCTCTTCCATTCCCGATTCGCGCAGCTTGTTGGCCTCTGCGTCGCTCAGAATGCGGAATACCGAAGCGCTGGGGTCCTCGTCTGCCACGCCGCGAACTGCGGGACGCCCGTTCTTCAGCGTCACGAGCTTGGGATTGCGAATCACGACATTCTTCCGGAGCTTTAACGAGTATGCGGTGAGCTCTTCCATGACATCTCCCTTGCGTAAAACGTACTGGATTGACTCTAGGGTTGACCGTGCGCCCATGTCAAGATACTTACAGGCCAATCTCAACGCAGTATGGGCGATCCACACAAAGGCGGAGGAATTCCTCTACTGCATCACCCTCCGAAAACAGTATGCGGGTGCCACCTGCCGACGCCGGTGCGCCGCAGCAGGGCAAGCAGGGAGCCGTCCGGCGCCAACGCGACGGCGTTGCCCGTTTCCGGTCCCGGGCAGAAGACATGATCGGATTCCCCCGGCACGCTGACCCAGTCCCCGGACGCGGCGGCAAGGTCCATGCCGGAGCGCACTCGTCCGGTGAACCCCGAGCGTACCTGCACGGCGGGCCAGCCCGGAAACACGAACTCCAACGGGGTGAGCGCTCCCTCAGCCTCCTCCCCTGCCAGCGCCTCCTCAGCCTCCTCCAACCCCAGGGAGTTTTGCCCACTGAACGGCCCCACCCGAACGCGCTGCAGGCCGTCCAGCACGCCTCCGCATCCAAGTCGTTCGCCGATGTCCGCCGCGAGCGACCGCACGTACATTCCGCGCCCACACGCCACGGATAGACGAACGCGGGGCAGGTCAAATGACTTCACTTCGACTCCGTAGACCATCACCGCTCTGGGCTCGCGTTGAACCTCCTCGCCTCGACGCGCAATCTCATAGAGCCGTTCTCCCTGGTGCTTCAGGGCGCTGTACATAGGCGGCACCTGCTGGATCTCGCCGATAAACTCGGGGATGACCTGCCGGATCTGGTCCTCTGTCACGTCGTTAGTGGTCCTGGTCTCCAGCACCGTGCCGTCCATGTCCAACGTGTCTGTCACCGTGCCGAGCAGGATCTCTGCCTCATACCCTTTTGCTAATTCCTCGATGCGGCTGCTGAGACGCGTCGCCTGTCCAAAGAGGATCGGCAGCACACCCTCGGCTGCAGGATCTAACGTCCCCCCATGGCCCACGCGCTTCACTCTGCTTGCCCGCCGCAGCCGCTTGACGACATCAAATGATGTCATTCCACGAGGTTTCCAGATTGAGAGGAAGCCGTGCAGGTTAGTGTTTGCCACGACCTCCCCCGTTCGCTGATTCGGTTTGCTGTTCACCCGGACTGACGCTGTCCAACAGTTGATTGATCCGGTCCGCCCTTGCAATTGTGTCGTCGATGACAAATCGAAGTTCGGGAGTTCGCCGCAGCCCGAGGCTCATCAGGCTGCGCTGGAGGAATCCCGAAGCAGAACGCAGCCCTTGCAGGGTTCGCCGTGCGTTTTCCTGTCCGCCTGTCATGCTGACCCAAACTCGCGCATGGGCTAAATCCCGCGACGTTTCCACGGCGGTAATCGTAACAATGCCGTCTATGCGCGGGTCATTAATGTCGCGAGCCAGTATCGTGCTGATGTGGTCGCGAAGGAGTTCATTGACGCGCTCCGTGCGCCTTGACATGGAGCCCTCCTGTTGCGCCGACTGTGACTGCGCGCGCCGAAGTGAGGGTTAGTAAGACGGCCGCTCCTGCTGCACGTATGTCATGATAACGTCACCCTCTTCGAAGTCCGAGAAGCCCTCGATACCGATGCCGCACTCCTGGCCGGCATTCACCTCTCGCGCCTCGTCTCGGTACCGGCGAAGGCTGGCGATGGGAGCGTCCGTGATGACTTCTCCCTCGCGAAGAACACGCGCCAGGGACGTGCGGCGAACGCGCCCGTCTATGACAACGCAGCCTGCAACACGGCCGCCACGGATATCAAAGACCTGGCGAACCTCTGCCCGGCCCTCTTCAACCTCCTGCAGCAACGGGGCTGCCAGTCCGCGCAGCGCATTATCAAGATCATCCAGCAATTGGTAGATGATGGCGTAGTTCCGAATCTCCACCCCGCGAGAGTCGGCAAGCCGACGAGCCGCCGTTTCGACGCGGGAGTTGAACCCGAGGATCGTCGCGTCTGATGCAGTTGCCAGCAGGACGTCCCCCTCCGTGATGGATCCAACGTCCGTGTGCAGGATTTTGCCGCGCGTCGTCTCGTTGCCCAGCCGTGAAATCGAACTCCGCAGCGCCTCCAGGCTGCCCTGCGTGTCCGCCTTGATAATCAGATTCAGGTCTCGAACATCTCCGCTGCCAATCTGTGAGGCGTACTGCTCCAGGCTTGAGGGCTGCCGTCGATCCACGGTCTCGGTTACGTCCGCCCTTTCCGCGGCAGCCGCCCTCGCGTCCTGGTCCGACTCCGCAACCTCCAGCACATCGCCGGCCCGAGGCACGTCGGTCAGGCCGAGAATCTCCACGGGCATCGAGGGGCCCGCCTCCGTTAGGCGATTGCCGCGAAAGTCAGTCATAGCCCGAATGCGTCCCCACGTTGCCCCCACAAGCACCGTCATTCCCGGGGTCAGCGTTCCGGACTGCACCAGGACAGTGGCAACCGGGCCGCGGTTTTGGTCCAGTCGGGCCTCGATCACGGTTGCGCGGGCCGGAACCTCAGGGTCGGCGGTCAACTCGGAGATTTCTGCCACAAGTTGCAAAGATTCCAGTAGGTCGTCCAGGCCGTCGCCCGTGCGTGCAGATATCGGCACGCTCAGGACGTCTCCGCCCCAATCCTCGACAAGCACTTCCTGTTCGGACAACTGACGCTTCACGCGCTCCGGATCGGCAGCCGGCACGTCCATCTTGTTGATTGCCACGATAATCGGCACGTCGGCTGCCTTAACGTGGTTGATAGCTTCAATCGTTTGCGGCATGACGCCGTCGTCCGCCGCCACCACGAGCACAGCGATATCCGTGACGTTCGCCCCACGTGCTCGCAGTGTCGTGAACGCTTCGTGCCCCGGCGTATCCAGAAAGGTAATCGGGGTTCCCCGGACATCCACCTGGTACGCGCCGATATGCTGTGTGATGCCGCCTGCCTCCCCGTCTGCCACGTTGGTCTTGCGTACGGCGTCAAGGATGCTTGTCTTTCCGTGATCGACGTGACCGAGGACCGTCACGACGGGCGGACGCGGCTGCGCGTTCTCCGTCTTCTCAGCGTCCGCCATCCGCTCACCCAGAGCAGCGTCCGCAGCCTCGGCCTCCTTCACGTCAAAGCCATAGAATTTCGCGATTGGTGTCGCGACATCAGCGTCGATGGCATCGTTCAGGCCCGCCATCACGCCCATGCGCATGAGGTTCTTGATGACCTCAACGGGATTCGCGCCAACCTGCTCTGCGAGTTCACCCACGGTGATTCCGCGGGACAGCTCCAACACCCGCTCCTCAGAATCCGCCGCGCGTCGTTGCGTTGTCATGGCGAGGCCTCCTCGCCGTCCCGCCGACTCTGGATCACAGTCTGAGCCTCTTGGCGGATGCGGTCACAATCCTCGGACGACAAGGGCGCTCTCAGCCGTAGGCGATTTTCAAGATATGAGCCGCGCAGGCCGCGTTCCCAGCACCTATCGGTCGTGCAGAGATACGCGCCGCGACCTGAAAGCTTGCCTGAGCCGTCTACGGACACGACACCGGAGATACCACGAACAACCCGCACGAGCTCATGTTTGTCCCGTGTCCGCCGGCAGGCGATGCACGTCCGCTGTGGTTTGCGCCGCGTCTCCGTGCCTTGTTGTCGTCGCTCTCTCGTTGCTGCCGTCACGTCTAGCGGTTGCCGCCTCTCCTCCCGCCGCGCCGTTCGTCTCGGCCGCCACGGAAACGCCCGCCGCGTTCCGGGAAAATATCTTCGGCGAATCGGATGCCGCCGCTGTTCTCGCCCTGGCGCTCTGACTGGTATTCCTGCAGGAAGGCATCGAAGTCGAATGTCGCCGACTCCTCGTCGCCTTCATCGGCCTCTTCGTCTTCAGTCTCCTCGTCGGATTCCGCCTCGGCCTCTTCAAGGGCGAGTAGCAGCGCCTCTTCCTCTTCCTGGAGTTTGCGGAGTTCTTCTTCGATTTCCTCTTCGGTCTGGACAGTCTCGGGAGCGGCAGCCTCAGTGGACGGCGCCTCATCGGTTACCGGAACCTCTGCAACAGCCTCAAGCTCCGCGGTGGCTTCAACCGCTTGCTCGTCGGTCTCGGCTGACTCAACTGTGGTCGCAGTTGCCGCAGCTTCCTCAATCGAAGGAGTCTCCGCCGCCGGCTCGGCCTCAGCCTCTTCCGCCACGCTAACGGCCTCCGCCACGATGGCGTCAACCTCCGGCTCCTCAGCTTCAACTGCTTGCTCTGCCCCGGCAGCTTGCTCCGGCCCGCGCGCCGCGCGCTCCGCCTCCTCCGCCAACACCTCTGATGTGCTGCGGATATCGATTCTCCAGCCGGTCAGGCGCGCTGCGAGCCGCGCGTTCAGGCCCTCTCGCCCAATGGCGAGCGATAGCTGCTGCTCCGGCACCACCACAAGCGCCGAACGATCACCCGTGATCTCTACACGTGATGTCTGCGCCGGGCTCAATGCATGACCGATGTAAACGGATGGGTCCTCATTCCACGGAATGACATCGATCTTCTCGCCGTGCAGTTCGTTGACGATGTTCTGGATGCGGACGCCCCGCAGGCCCACGCATGATCCAACGGGATCGACGCCTTCCTGTCGTGCCTCAACGGCCACCTTGGAACGATAGCCGGGCTCTCGTGCGACGTTCCTGATGACAACCGTCCCGCTTGTGATCTCCGGCACTTCCAGCTCAAATAGCCGACGAATCAGGTCGCGATGCGCCCGCGACACGAGGATCCTTGGCCCGCGAATACCCTTTTCAACTTCCTGGATAAGCACGCGGATACGCTGGCGGGGATAGTATTGCTCGCTGGGCACCTGCTCCGTGTGCAGCAGGGTTGCTTCAGTCCGGCCAAGTCCGATGATGACTTGCCCCTGCTCAACCTTCTGCACCACGCCGGTCATCAACTCATTGATGCGCCCCGCGTACTCGTCATAGACTTGGTCGCGCTCGGCCTCGCGGAGGCGTTGCATAACCACCTGCTTTGCGGTCTGCGCGGCGATGCGCCCTGCGTCCTCAGGGCTTTCTTCCACGGAAATCAAGTCGCCGAGTTTGGCGCCGGGCTTGATCAGGCGCGCCTCTTCGAGTGTGATTTCCTCGGCGGGTTGGTTAACTGTCTCGACAACGGCCTTGTTGAGGGTGACGATAATCTCGCCGGTCGTGGGCAGTATCTGCACCTCGATGTCATCGGTCTCGGTTCCCTCGCGCTTGTACGCAGATCGCACCGCGTCCTCAATGGCCCCGAGAACGACATCGCGAGGCAGTCGGCGTTCCGTCGCCAACTGCGTTACCGCGAGCAAGAAATCGCTCTTCATACCTGCCTCATTTCCGTTGCCGGACATTCCCCCGCAACGAGTTGCGCTAATAAAAAAAGTGGGATTGCCGCCCCACCTCTCAATACGCGCGGTTCTCGTTGCCTACTGTGCCAAAGTGTACCATCCGAACCCCCGCGCGGCAATTTTTCAGCGCCTCGGCACCACTCCCAAAACCCCTACTCTCACCCCCATTAGCCCGCCACAGGCAGCCGCAGTGAAAACGTAGACCCTCTACCGACATCGCTCTCGATGTGCACCTCGCCATCGTGAGCCTCCACGATCTGCCTCACAATAGCGAGTCCCAGTCCTCCCCCGCGCATCCCGCTCTCATCTCCTTGCCCCACGCGATCCATGAGCATCGAAAGGTCGTCCGGCGCAATCCCGATGCCCGTGTCCTTAACACGGAGCCACACGGAACCGTTGCCGCTGTCCGCCGAAAGGGTCACGCGCCCGCCCGCCGGCGTGAACTTGATGGCGTTATGCACAAGATTGACGAGCGCCTGGTGAAGTCGGCCGGGGTCTGCGTTGATCTCCGGCAGCCCCTGCTGCATGTCAACAACCAGTTCAATATCGGCCCGCGCCGCCATTGATGCCATGGTTCCGGTGCATCGATCGATTGCGTCCCCAACTGCAAGTGGCTGCGGAGCCACGCGCGTCCACCCCATCTCCATCCGCGAGAGGTCAAGCAGGCTCTCCACGAACGTCGTCAGCCGCTGTACCTCCACAAGCGCGCTTGAAACAAATGGCCTCGCCGCGTCCGGATCATCGATTGCCCCCAGCTCCAGGGTCTCAAGGGTTGCCTGGATGCCGGCAAGGGGGGTGCGAATCTCGTGGGAGGCATTCGCAAGAAATTCGTGCCGCAGCCGCTGTGCGCGGTGTTCCTCGGACACGTCGTACGCCGCCAGTAGAATCCGCCTCTGTCTGCCCTCTCGATAGGGAGACGCAACGAGCCGCGTTGTGCGGGCAGGGTCGCCGCCGTGCGTTATTTCGCCCACCGCCGTGGCCTGCTCTCGCAGGGCGCGTCGCGCAATCTCCGCCGCCTCATAGTCACGCGCCAATCCGATGAGCGTGGTTGTCTCATCGACCTGCTGCGTGAAGCCGAACAGTTCCGCCGCCGCCGCGTTCACCATCAGCACGCGCTCATTTTCCGCAAGCACAATTACTCCAACGCTCAGATTGTCCAGGATGGAGGCCAGCCGCGTTTGCTGCGTTTCTACCACGCTGCTAATGCCGCGTTCCTCCTGCATCAGCCGGCTGATCAACAGCGCAACGTCGCGCACTTCGGAAATCGCCGTGGCAAAATCCTCCACGACCGGCGTCTGACCCGCCCGGAGCTCCCGGGCGAGACGGCGCAATGGCGCGGCCAAGCGCTGTCTTGTAACCACCAGCAGCAGGACGATGAGGATGCCCGCGGCAATAGACGCATACAGCAGAAGCCGCCGGGAGGGTTCAACGTCGGCTCCCCCGGCGTCGTCCCCGATGCGTCCAAGCTGGATCCAGAAGATGATCGCGACGACGATGAGACCGAGGAACAGGACGCCCCACAGGGCCAACCCGAGACGGCCCTGCATTATCCGGGGCATTCACGCCTCCAGTTTGTAGCCGACACCCCTCACCGTGAGGAGAATCTTCGGGCGAGCCGGATCATCCTCGATCTTCTGCCGCAGCCATCGCATATGCACGTCAACCGTGCGGCTTCCCTCGGGGTACGAGTATTTCCAGACCCGGTCCAGCAGCGTCTCACGGCTGAACACGATGCCGCGATTCTCCGCCAGGAACGACAGCATCTCAAACTCAAGCGGCGTCAGTGTTATCTCTTCACCTCTGTGGGTCACGCGATGCGCCAGTCGGTCGATAACCGTCTCGCCGAACTCGATGGTGTCCGCCTGTTTCGCATCGGTCTCTTGCGATGAGCGGCGCAGGATGGCCTTGATACGCGCAAGCAGCTCGCGCATGGAGAACGGCTTGGTCATATAATCATCGCCGCCCATCTCCAGCCCGACGATCTTGTCTACCTCGGACTGCCGCGCCGTCAGCATGAGGATTGGCACGGAACTGCGGCTGCGAACCTTCCGGCACAACTCAAGGCCGTCCGCGTCCGGCAAGCCGAGGTCGAGAACGATAAAGTTCGGCATTTGCCGGTCCACCTTGGCGAGCGCCTCCGCGGACGTGGCGGCGGAGCTTACTGCATACCCCTCTCGACTGAGAGAGTAGGTTAGAGCCTCCCGTAGCGCGGGCTCGTCATCAACAATCAGGATGGATGTCTCGGCGATTGTCATTTCGCCTTCCGTTCAGCGCCCTTCGTAGTGTCATCATACAGGGACACGCCCACACTCCATGGCTGTGAGAATGTGCCTGCATTAAGGTGCTGTAAAGAATGAGGGGAGCCATTTGGCTCCCCTCGATATTCGCAATCTTGTTGCGGATTAGTGAGCGTGGGCTGCTCCCGCCGTCTCACCGGCGGTCTCCTCGGCCCCGCAAGCGCAGGCTCCGGCGCCGCCGCAGGCGCATGCCCCGGCCTGTGCTCCTCCACCGCCGCAGCCGCAGGCTCCGCCGCCACCGCAGCCGCATGCCCCGCCCATGTTGGGGTTGCGAATCGTGAAGCCGGTCTGCTCAAGGCTCTCGATGAAATCAATCTCGGAGCCGATGACCCACGGGAGACTTTCCTCATCCACGACGACCTTGACGCCGAAGCTCTCAATCACCTCGTCCGCGTCGCTCGGGTCAGGCTCGATGGCCATGCCGTACGCGGGCTGTCCGTTGTCGTCGCCCTTGACGAACACGCGCAGTGATGCGCCCTCGGACTCCTGTTCCTTGAACAGATCGAGAATCTTCTCAGCAGCCGACTCAGTCAGAGTAATCACAATCGCATCCTCCAAATGACGCGAACTTACGAAACTGCGTCAATGTAGGGCAGTATACAGGCAGGGCATGAAACGTGTCCACGCGAGGACGCGCCGTCGGCCTAATGAGACTGCCGATCAAAGAATGGGAGTGCAGGGCATGAATCTCTACCCCGGGCGTTTCGTTATTTCCCGGTCAGATGATGATGGTGATGTTTGGGCTGAAACGGCCCCCGGCGGGATTAATATCATGCGTGGACGCGCCACGCGCCCCGACGACGGAGAGGTCATTCTGAACGTCCGCCCGGATCAGATTGAGAGACTTGATGCATGGGCGCACCAAGAGGGGCTGATCGTCTCGTTCAGCGGCGTCCTCGCCAGGCAGATCAAAGACCTGTCCAGGGAGGTTGGGCTCTCCCCCCAGAATTTCGTTCTCGAGGCGCTCAATGCCTTCATCCAAGCCGGCGAAATGGCAGCAGGCCACGGCCATGCCCACACCCCGCCCCCAGTTCAAAATATCGAACTCGAGGGCCCGGGAAGCTAAAGCAAGAGCAACGACGGCCGTTCGAGGATTCGTCGCACCTCGTTCATGAAACGCGCTCCCTCCGCGCCGTCCGTCGCCCGGTGATCCGCAGACAGCGTCGCCGACATCATCTCCGCCACAGCTACCTGGCCGTCTCGCACAACCGGAGTTGACTGCACTGACCCCACGGCAATCGCGCCCGCGTTCGGCGGCGTGATGATCGCGACAAAATCCTTAACGTCGTACATGCCCAGGTTGGACACCGCGAACCCCACCCCGCTCACCTCGTTCGGGCGCAGACGCCCCTCGCGTGCCCGCCGCGATAGATCTCGTGAACGCGCCGCGGTGTCGACCAGGCTGGCGTCGCCAACATCAGGCATCGACGGCGCGATGAGGCCGCCCCCGTCCATTGCCACAGCGATGGACACATCGATGGTCGGGTTCGGAATGATCCCCTCGGCCTGCACGGTCACGTTGAAATGCGGATGAGAACGAAGCGACATGGCGACTGCTCTGATGACGAGATCGTTAACCGTCACACGGCTCTCCGCGTCCAGCTCCTCGTTGATCTCCGCGCGCATCTGTACCGCGCGCGTCATGTCGATCTCTACAGTCACGTAATAGTGCGGCGCGGTCAGCTTGCTCAATGACATCCGCCGCGCAATCGCCTGCCGCATCGGTGACAGCCCCGCCGGCACAACGATTCCCACCTCGCCCGGTGGGGACGGCTCAACGACGGCATCTTGCACCGGCTCCTCTGGCACAGGTTCATCGACCGGTGCGGGTGCTTGAGGAGTGACTGGCTCCGGCGGCGCAGCCCCTCGCGTCTCCAGATAAGCTTCAACATCGCCCCGCGTGATGCGTCCGCGCGGACCCGTGCCGGTCACGTTAGCCTGCACTTCCGCCACGGAAACGCCCGCCTGCTCGGCGATGCGGCGTGCCACGGGCGTCACCGGCGCGCCTGTGGACGGCGTCTCTTCTCTGGCGGTTTCAGCAGGGGCGGCAGCCTCAACAGGCTCCGGCGGGGCAGGGGGTGCGGGTGGGGCAGAGTCTACAGATGGTGTCGCAGCAGGTGGAGACGGCGTAGGCGCCGCAACGTCCGGAACATCCTCGCCCGGCGCTGTGATCAGGCCTATCGTCTCCCCAACGGGCACCATGACGCCTTCAGGCACCAGGATGCGGGCCATCACGCCGGACTCGTACGCCTCAAGCTCGACGGTCGCCTTGTCCGTCTCGATCTCCGCGATCGTCTCCCCGCGCGTCACCGTATCGCCCTCGTGCTTAAGCCACCGCACAACCATTCCTTCGGTCATGTCGAAGCCCATCTGCGGCATGATTATGTCACTTGCCACGTCTGCCTCTCCCTTCGATGCGACCTAGAACAGGCTCCGAACTTTATCCGCCACGATCTCCGGCGTCGGTATCGTCAGCAGTTCCAGCGGACGGGAGTACGGTGTCGGCACGTTGACCCCGCCGACCCGCAGCGCAGGCCCGTCCAGCGAATCAAACGCTTTCTCATTGATTTGCGCAATGACCTCGCCTGCGAACCCGCCGAACTCCCACGTCTCCTCAACGACGACTGCCCGGTTCGTCTTGTGCACGGAGTCGATGAACGTCTTTGTATCTAGCGGCAGCAGGGAGCGCAGGTCGATAACCTCGGCATCGATGCCGTCATCCTCCAGCAGTTGTGCCGCTTGCAGAGCGATGGGAACCATTCTCAAATAGGCGATAATGCTAACGTCAGCCCCGCTGCGCGCCACGCGTGCCGAGCCAAAGGGTATCGTGTAGTGCTCATCCGGCACTTCTGAGCGGCTCCCATAAAGGAGCGAATGCTCCACGTACATCACGGGGTTCGGGTCGGCGACGGCAGACCGCAGCAGTCCCAGCGCATCCACCGCGTTGGACGGCGTCACCACCTTGAGTCCCGGTACACGCGCGTACCATGCCTCAAGGCTCTGCGAGTGTGTTGCGGCGAGCATGTTTCCGCCGCCGCTCACCGTTCGAATCACAATTGGCACGCTGATCTGCCCGCCGGACATATAGCGGGCCTTGGCTGCGATGTGGACTATCTGGTCCATGGCCAACAGAGAGAAGTTGATGGTCATGATTTCGACGATCGGGCTCATGCCCGCGATCGCCGCGCCGATTCCCGTGCCAACGAAACCGGATTCAGCAATCGGCGTGTCGATGATGCGTTCCTCGCCGTACTCCTCCATGAATCCCTTGGTCACGGCATAGGAACCGCCATAGGCGCCCACGTCCTCACCCATGATGAACGTCTCGGGGTTGGACTGAAGCGCCTCCTCCAGCCCGGCACGGATTGCCTCGCGGTATGTCAGTTGCGCCATTGCCGAACCCTCACGCGTAGATGTCCGTGTAAAGTTCGTCCGGCGCGGGGAAGGGGGATTCGAGCGCGAACTGGATCGCCTCGTTCACTTCGTTCTCCACGTCCTCGTCGATGGCGTCAATCTCGTCTGTCGTGGTCAGATCATTCTCCAGCAGCCGATCGGAAAACAGCCTGATCGGGTCCAATTCCAGCCACGGCTCGACTTCGTGCTGCTGGCGGTACTCGATCGGGTCTGCCATCGAATGCCCGCGGAAACGGTATGTCATGACCTCCAGGAAATACGGCCCGTTCCCGTCCCTGATGTATTCGATAGCATCCAACGCCGCCTCTCGCACCGCGAACACGTCCTGACCGTTCTCCTCGCGGTGGCTGCGCACGTTGTGGCGGTCGGCAAGGCGATGGATAATCGGCTGCGCAGACGCTCGTTCTACGCGCGTTCCCATCCCGAACCCGTTGTTCTCCAACAGGAACAGGACCGGCAGCTTCCATAACGAAGCCAGGTTCATCGACTCATGGAACTCTCCCTCGTTGACCGCCCCGTCGCCCAGGAAACACACCACGACGGAGTCCTCGCCGCGATAGCGATTCGCGAACGCCAGCCCCACGGCCAGGGGCAGTTGCCCGCCGACAATGGCGTGACCTCCCATGAAACCCTTCTCAACGTCGAAGAAGTGCATGGAGCCGCCCTTGCCACCGCTCACGCCCGTCGCCTTTCCAAACAGCTCCGCCATGCACGCCGCGGTATCCATCCCGCGTGCCAGCGCGTGGCCGTGGTCGCGGTAATGCGTGACGATCTTGTCATCGTCCCGCAGTGGCGAAATCACACCGACGGCGACGGCCTCCTCTCCGATGTACAGGTGCAGAAAACCGCCGATGTTTCCCCGGCCATAATGTTCGGCGCTGCGTTCTTCAAACCGGCGGATCAGCTTCATCGTCCTGAGCATTGTCAGAAGCTCGGAACGCGGAAGCGTAGCGTCTATCGATGTGCTCACAAGCAATCTGCCTCCATACACAGAGTCTACATGTGTATGGCCTCGCCGAAAGCCGCAAGCGACGCCTCCATCAGCGTTTCGGAAAGTGTGGGGTGAGGATGAATGGCGCGCCCGATCTCCAGCGGCGTTGCCTCCAGCAGCTTCGCGACGGACAACTCGCCGAGCAGTTCCGCGCACTCCGGCCCCACCATCTGCGCGCCAAGCAACGCACCTGTATCGGCGTCGCTGACCACCTTGATCATCCCCGCGTAATCGTTCAGGCTCAGCGCCTTTCCGTTTGCACGATAGGGGAAACGCCCGACGCTGACGGTGATGCCGCGCTCCGCTGCCTGCGCCTCCGTTATCCCCATGCTTGCCACTTGCGGGTGGCAGTACACCGCCCGGGGTATGTCCTCCTTGTTGAGCGGCTGGGTGTCACGGCCTGCGATAGCCTCTGCCGCCAGCACTCCCTGCGCCATCGCCGCATGTGCAAGCAGCGGCGGCCCTGTTACGTCGCCGATGGCATACACACCGGGGATGTTCGTCTGCATGGTGTCGTCATACTCGATATAGCCGCCCGGCCCCGTTGGAACCCCTGCCGCCTCAAGGCCCAGGCCTTCTGTCCGACCCTGCATTCCCACGGCCACGAGCGCCATATCGAATGGGATGATCCGCGATGCGCCCGCCACATCCAACTCCGCTGCGCCATCGCTCAGCCGATTGACGCGGCTTTCTGTCAGGACCTCGATGCCCTGACGTGTAAGGGAATCCTGCAGCGCGGTCGTAATCTCAGTGTCCTCCCCCGGCAGCAGGCTGGGCATCAACTCAACCAGCGTGACGTCACTGCCGTATGAGCGGTAGAAATACGCGAATTCGCACCCCGTCGCGCCGCCGCCAATGATGAGCACTCTTTCCGGCAAGTCGCGCCGCTCCAGCGCATGCCTGCTTGTCACAACCGTTTCGCCATTTATATCAAGGCCGGGGAGCGCGCGTTCCTGTGCCCCGGTCGCAATGACAATCGCCTTGTTCGCCTCCAACGGCTCAGTCTCCGTGTCCACGAGCACTCGGTGCGAGTCCAACAATGACCCGCGCCCATTCACGACAGTGACATTGTTTGAACGCAGGAGACTTGTAACTCCACGCACCAACCGGTTTACAACTCTGCGTGATCGTGTGATGGCCTCATCGAGACTCGCGTCGACTGATCCAACAGTAATTCCGAAATCCGCGGCATTGTTGATCGTATTGAGCACGTCGGCGTTGCGCAGTAGAGCCTTTGAGGGGATGCACCCCCAATTGAGGCAAAGGCCGCCGAGTTCGTCGGGTTCAACAATGGCTGCGCTCAGTCCCAGTTGTGCCGCCCGTATTGCGCAAACATACCCGCCGGGACCGGCCCCAAGAACAATTACATCAAAAGCCGCCATTTTCCTGTTTGCCTCCAAGTGCCGACTATATCTCTAGTGCCATATGCTCATAGAACCAGCATAGGAATTTGCCCGCAAGACGTGAAGTAACACCCTCAACTAAAAGAGTGTATGCTGGTCGCAATGGGGTAAGTTGTGATGAATCTTCGGCATTAGGAGGCTGGTATGCCTAACACAATTACTGAAGAACAAGTAGTCGACGTTTTGCGGACATGCTACGACCCTGAGATTCCGCTGAACATTTATGATCTTGGTCTCATTTATGACATAGATATACGGGACGATTGTGTCTACGTGACGATGACACTCACTGCTCCCGGCTGCCCAATGGCCGGTACAGTTGGCCCTGAAGTCGAGAACCGCATCCTTGAACTCGAAGGTGTGAATGATTCTCAGGTGGATATTGTCTGGGATCCGCCCTGGACACCGGAGATGCTCCGTCCGGAAGCGAAGGAGCTGCTCGCCGGCCTCATGTAAGTTCGAGTTGTTGAGAACGGAGTCGGGCACACACCTCCGCGCCGCAAGCACCGGCTAGGGCACCACAGCTTTCTCCTGACCTATAAAGCAATACTTGGTAAGAAGCCTGATTTTGACAGGAAAAGTGGGGATATTGCATCACTAGTTCCTCAATGGCAGAGAAGGTGATAAGGGAGTAGAGGAAAGTGACAGGTTTACTTGGAGAGAATTCCCTGGGAATATCTCTCGACAGCAGAACTTCCGTTATCGTAGCCCTCGCGACGGCTGCGGCAGTTCGTGACGAAGCGGCAATCAGGCAAGCTGTGTCGGATGCGCTGGCGGATGGAATCAACAACAACGAAATCCTCGACATCATGACCGTGGCGGCGCGGATACAGCAGAGCATCAACCTTAACAACATCCTCCAGGGAATACAGGGCGCTCCTGCTGCAACGTCTGCCGGAGCAGGCGCCGGAGTTCCGCGCCGCAGGCGTGGCCGACCCCCCGGACGCAGATCGGCCAGTCCACAGGCCGCCGCATCGACACCCGAACCGGCACCCGAGTCTGCGGCTGATGCAGAAGACATCGCGGCTGCGTTCTCCTCACGAGAAGATTTCTGGGACCAGCTTGTTGCCAGTTTCCAGGCCAGGATGCCGGACGCCAGACTCTCACGCACAGCCGGGCCGCGTGAGCGGATCGTCCGCATGGGTCGAGGCAAGATCGACCTCAATTGGGCCTTCCGAAGGCAGGGGCGTTTCGCCGTCCAAATCATCCTCAATAACGAGTCCGTCCAGGACCCGGATCTTGAGGGGATACGGCAGACCGTCGCCGACTACACGGGCGAGACGGTTGAACTCGAAGGGAGAGGAGCAAACCACTCCACCATCGCCATCTATGGCCCCGAGCGGGAGCGTGACATGACCCAGTCCTCCGTGGATTGGGGCGCGGTCACGATGGGCCGCATCTACGAGGTGCTTCGGAGCATAGAGGGTCGCCGCCGCCGTCGTGGCCGCCGCCGTCGGCGTCCTGAAGAGGGCACCGTCGAGTCGCAGCTCCTCGAAAAACTAAGCATCTACGTGGCGCGCAATTCCTCATCAGCGGAATAGCGTTATCCAGAGACGCGAAGGCTGTCAGCTGCCTGCGTCGGCCCCATAAGATGCCGTGAGCCGTCTGTCCTTTCTCACGAATGCCATTGAGGGGATACGCTCGCCCATCGTCCGCGTTCTTGCCGTGGTCGGTGTTCGCCCCAACCACCTGACCGTCCTTGGCGCCCTTATCGCAGTGGGCGCGGGTTACCTGGCCGGCCAGGGCGCGCTGCTGCCTGCGGGCCTTATATTCCTCGCGGGCAGCCTCATGGACGGCCTTGACGGCGCGCTCGCGCGGCACACGGATTCGGTATCCCGTACCGGCGCTTTCCTCGACTCTGCGCTGGACAGGGTGGGGGAGGCGGCGCTCCTCATTGGTCTGAGCTTCTACTTTGCGCGAGAAGATGACGCTCTCGCAGTCGTGGTGACCTCTGCCGTGCTCGCTCTCTCAATGCTGGTGAGCTATGCGAGAGCACGCGCGGAGAGTCTGGGATTAAATCGCGGCGGCATCATCCTTGCCCCGCGTCCGGTCCGTGTCGCTATCCTGGCCGCCGGGCTGGTCATTGCGCAGCCGTTCATCGCCGTTATTGCCGTCGCCGCGCTTTCTGCCGTCAGCGCGCTCCAGCGAATCATCGTGGGAATGGGCGGCAGTGAAGGGGATGAGTAGCCGCGGAGTGTCCTAAAGCTACGCCGGGTCGATCGTCAGGGTTTCCCAGAAGAACAGAATCGGCCCCGTCCACGCGCTGTATAGCGATGAGGGCCCCGAGGACACGATCATGAATGCCTCGCGGTCGTCACCCTCCCCGCGAAAGACAACGAGAGTCTCCCCCGTCGTTTCGGCGTCCTCAGCTCGAGAGACCCAATTCGCGTGGTATGCCGGCGTGCCGTCCGCCAGGGCACTTTCCGTTTCTTGCACGATCTCAAGGCTGGGCTGCAGCTGCTGGAAGAACCTCATGCGGGCGCTCCCGTACGACATGAAGTCGATTTGCGGTGGTGGCAAATCCCGCTCAACGTCCATGGTGACGGTCTGCTCCGGCGACACGAGAGAAACGACGATTCCCTCGGTGTTGTCAGGGTCGCTGATCAGCCAGTCATCCGGATAGCGGAAACTGAATCCCAGATCATCGTCTCGATACTCAAGTTCTGACGTGCCCGGAATGAGGTATGGGTTCGGTGTTGGTATTGGCGTCGGTGTCGACTCCCCGAATACCGAACATCCTGCCAACGCTGCCACAGCCACAAGCATGGCAAGCAAGGCGGCAAAGCCGACGAGCCATCGCCGTGGCTGCGACCTGCCGAGCGGTGCCTGCACGGTTACCCTTCCCTCCCCACGGACTCACGCAGCCACGTGGTCAGGAACGGGTCCAACTCTCCGGCCAGCACGGCGTCCGGGTCCGACTCCTCATGTCCCGTGCGGTGGTCCTTGACCATCTTGTACGGGTGAAGGACGTAGGTGCGGATCTGGTTGCCCCACTCCGGCGCGACAAACTCACCGCGCAGCCGCATCTCCTCCTCGCGCCGCTTCGCCATTTCCCTCTCAACCAGGCGCGCCATGAGGATTCGCATTGCGATCTCTCGATTCCGTACCTGTGAGCGCTCGTTCTGAACGCTAACCACAAGGCCGGTCGGGATATGTGTCAGCCTCACTGCCGTCTCGTTTTTCTGCACGTTCTGCCCGCCCGCCCCGCTGCTGCGGAACGTGTCCACGCGCAGATCCTCCGGGCTGATTGACACGTCAACGGCGTCATCCACTATTGGCAGCACCTCTACCAGCGCGAATGACGTGTGCCGCTGGTGCTGGTTGTCGAAAGGCGAGAGGCGGATCAGCCGATGCACTCCCGCCTCCCCTTTCAGATATCCGTACACGTTCGGCCCGTCGATCTCCAGGTCGGCGCGCTTGATGCCTGCCTCATCGCCGTCCATCCAGTCGAGAATCCTTGCCTTGTGTCCGTGAGACTCACCCCACCGACGGAACATATTCACCAACATCTGCGCCCAGTCCTGCGAATCGACGCCACCCGCTCCGGCCTGGAAGGACACGATGGCCGCTCGCCCGTCATGCGGCCCGCTCAACATCGCCTGCGCCTCAAGCTGCTCAAGCGACTGCATAACCTCGCTGAGTTCGGTCTGAAGCTCAGTTTCCAGGCCGGACTCGTCCTCCGCCATTGCCATGTCGGCGAGTTCAAGCAGGCCGCGCGCGCGGTGGTCGATGGATTGCCAGGTTTCGATTTCGTTGCGCAGCGTGGAGGCCTCCCTCAGGACGCTCTGCGCGCGCTGTGAATCTTCCCAGAAGTCAGGCTTGGCTGATTCCCCGTCCAACTCCGCAAGGCGTTTTTCCTTCGAGGGCAGATCAAAGACGCTCCAGATATGTGGAGACCCGATCAAGAAGTGTCTGCGCCTCGTTCCTGAGTTCAAGCATTTGTTAGAGACTCCGTGCAATATGCGTATAGCTGCTATTTATTTTACAGGAGCGATTCTCCCGCCGCGGCCCGATGCGCCAAGCGCGTTGGCACGGGCACGCGATAGCGCGGAGAACAGGCCAGCGCCCATCTCACAGACGACTCAAGGTCGATGTTGTTCCCCGGCGAAACATAGATGGGCCTCACACTTGTTCGCGTCCGTACCACTGCCCCAATTGTGTCTCCTCCATGCTCCAGCGGCGTCCACCCTCCTTTTTCCTCCCCGGGTTGCTGATGTGTGCCGACAAGCCGCGACTTTGCGCACCCGATGGTCGGCAGGTCGATGGCTAACCCCAGGTGGCACGCAATCCCGAACCGGCGCGGATGCGCCGTCCCTTGTCCGTCAACGAGAATCACATCAGGCGTCGTGCGCAGCCCTGCCAGGGCCTCAAGGAGGATCGGCGCTTCCCTGAACGACAGCAGCCCAGGCACGTACGGGAAATCTGCTATCCCCTCCGCCGTTGAGACCTCTACCACCTCAAGCGATGGCCATATCACCACGACAGCAGCCCCGCGAACACGTCCGGAATCCGCGTCAGGCGGAGAGAGATCCACGCCTGCAATCGTCCGCACTGCGTTCTCCGGCAAGGTTCGGTCCAGCCGCAGTTGCCCGGCCAGTTCCCGTTGCAGAGCCACCGCATCCGACGGTGAGATAGTCCATGAGTGCAGTTCCCGGACATGCATGTCACTATCCTATGCCGCCTCCGTATCGCTTGCGTCGCCACGCGCTCCGCGAGTATCATGCCCAAACGTCGGTCGGGGTGTGGCGCAGCCCGGAAGCGCACCTGCATGGGGTGCAGGGGGCCCCCGGTTCAAATCCGGGCACCCCGACCATTGAATTGTCTAGCAAAGCCGATAACCCACGCTAAGGATCAACAATGGATGTTGCTTTTGCCTTCGTCTGCGATTACGCCGAAAACTCGTCAAAGCTGACCGCCGTCGGCATCGGGTTCGACACCATCTATGCCCAGGAAGTCCCCCTGAGTCATCCGACCTTCTTCGTTGTGGCCGCGTTTCGTTTCAAGGCCGTGGAGGCCGGATCAAAGACCGTCGAAGTTCATATCGTCGATGCTGATGGCGGCGATGTTGTCCCGGCTCTCAGGACGCAGGTGGAAATTGTCCGGCCGCAGCCCGGCTACACTCATCGGACTCACCGGATCGCTCTCGGTTTACACGGCGTAACCTTCCCTGCCTACGGTGACTACGAAGTCTCCTGGCTCATTGACGGCCATGAGTCCGCCGTGATTCCACTCAAGATCGCCCAGCCTCCCAACCAGCCGTCGTAACACGGAACGCCCATTAACGAAGAACGCCGCCCATCGGGCGGCGCATCGTTCTCTATGTTCAGGAGCTATGACGAAATGGGGATCTGCTCATGGTTGTTCATGTCGAACTCAAGCCATGGCTGCTCGGCGGCCTCATGTGCCCACCAGAATCCGAAATCGTTGTCCTTTGCCGCGAGGTAATCGGTGTCTCGATCCCCCATGTGGTAGTAGGCGTCCGCCGGGTTCTCCCGCTTCACTTTGCCGAGCTGGTGCTTGGCGGAGACAAACGCGGGCGTTAGCTCCATGTCTTCCCAAATCTTGCGTTGTACGCTCAGAGGCTTGTCTGAACAACTGCCAATGATGAAACCCACTTCATGTGCCTTGCGGACCATCTCTGTGGTTACCCCGCCGGGGGGATCCCCAAGCTCAAGGGTTCCGTCAATGTCAAAGCTCAGAAGTATTGCCATACTTTCCACCCCATGTGACTCCTGTTAGTAAGGCAACTCCCTGCCGGTGCCGGCAGGGAGTTGCGTCTTGACTCCCGTATTATGACAGAAGTTTTTAGTCGGGTGAAGTGGCCATCACAACGGTGCCCGCCGTGATTGGCAGCACCCCGTGTGTGACCGCAACCTCCGCCTTCGTTGCCACCTGCCGCTCGCCTGCGCGGCCCTGCAGCTGCTCAAGCGGATCGGTGATGAACACGGTGCGCATGCGACCGGTGCCCATGTTGCCCCCGCCGGAGTTCAGCGGGTTCGGGCCCTTCAGGCTGATGTCGCCCTCGTAGAAGTCGTGCGCCTCGCCGCGCTTGACGCCGCGCCAGCCGAACGCCTCGATGTAGTACTGCGTGAACACCGCGAAGCCGTCGTACGGCGCGAAGATGTCGATGTCCTCGGGCTTCAGGCCGGAGCCATTGTAGGATCGCTGCGCCTGGACGTCCGTCCACTCCTCGGTGTCGTCAATCGTCTGCACGAGGCTGCGCGGAGTGAACTGGCTCTGCGTGTGGTCAAGGATGTAAACCGGCTTCTGGTTCATATCCTTGGCCTTGTCAGCCGTCGTCATGATGTAGGCGGACGCGAAGAGAACCGGGCGGTCGCAGTCGAAGATGCTCAGGTCGCGAGCAATCATGCGACCGTTCAGGTAGTCCTCTGTGGTGAACTCGCCGGGCTCATGGTTGGAGTAGTAGCTGTACTCCCAGAGCAGGCCGTTCTTCCGCTCCTGCACCACGAACGGCGCCATGCGGTCATGGTTGGTGCCGTACTTCTCGCAGTACTGGTTGAACGTGAACCCCTGTCCGGAGAGTCCCCAGCCCCACGTGTTCGGCCACACGGCGGGGCCGCGCGCCTCGTTCGAGGGGTCCTGGTGGTACCGACCGGGCAGGTTGCCGTTCGGGTACATCACAACAACGGTCTCCGCGCGGCCGTCATAAATGGCCTGCGCGGCCTGGCCGATCAGGTTCCAGATCGGGTCGCCGTGGTTGTTGATGTAGCGGATATTTTTGAAGCCCATCTGGCTCCGAATCCACTGGCCGGTGACGTGCGTCAGGCCATCCTCGGAGTCATAGGGCGGGTCAAAGTACGGCCGGGGCCCCCAGACATCGCTCAATGGAGCGCCATTGCCCTGACCGCCGGCGGAGCCGATGAGGCCATCGACGTCATCCATGGTGATGCCGGCGTCATCGAGGGCGTTCTGAACTGCAATCATCATGTAGGCGCCGAGGGACTTCTCCAGCGTCTCACCGTCCCAGCGGCGGTCGACGGGGGAGTGCCCACGAGCCATCAGCGCAACCTTGCCGCGTCCGGGCCAAATGCCGACGGGGTCATGGTTCCGCTCCCAGTTGACTTCACGTGCCATCTGCGTGGATTCCTTTCTTTTTGATTCGCGCCGATTTCCTGATCGGAATCAGCCGCGCCTATTTGGCCAGCTTCCACTCCGGGATCATGCGTCCCGGCGCTGCCTCAACGAACTGCACCTCACATGTCGCGCCGATGGGAATCTCGGGCTCCTCAGAGAGGTTTGTGCCGAAGTCGTCGATCAGGTTCGTGTGGAAATTGATCACCGGATCCTCTTCAAGCGCCACGATGACGTTGAGGAACGGCTGCAACGGATGCCACTGAACGAGGCGGGAGTCATACGTGATGGAGTAGCCGACAATCTTGGCTCGGCCACTCGTCTCCTGCCAGGTCAGGTGGAAATTAAAGCCGCAGTCGCGGCAGGCGGGCTCCGGCGGAAACTGCCTGCGGTCGCACATCGAGCAATACTGGACGATGAGCTTGCCCTCATTGCATGCGTCCCAGAACGGCTGCGTTGACGGATCCGGGACAGGTACAATCGGTCGTGCCATTTTCTCCCCCCACTCTTCCCATTGACTTAGGTAGTCAGAGCGGAATGTAGCATGGCGTCAGAGTGCATGTCAACGGAACGCGCGGGCACGTGATTCATAGACAAAGAGTATCGGTTTACGCGTATATTTCACGACCCCGATCCGTCTGCATGCCAGTGGTCGAAATGCCCTAGACTGAACGGACAAGACACGCCGAAAACTACACAGAACCCATGGCGACATCAAACGCTGAAGACGCCCGCCCAAGCCTCTCCAAATCACGATTCCAATATGGTCTGCAGTGCCTCAAACGGCTATACCTTGAGACCAATAACCCTGAGCTGGCCGACCCGGTCGCCCCCGTGCTCCAGGCGCGATTTGACACAGGCACGGCCGTAGGTGAGCTTGCGCAACAACGTTTCCCGGGCGGCAGGCTGATTGAGGAATCGTATCGCGCCCATGAGAGCGCGGTAACAAGAACACAGACGCTCCTCTCCGATTTCCTGATCCCTGCGCTGTATGAGGCCGCCTTCACCTACCAGGGCATCCGAACGCGTGTGGATGTATTGGCGCGCAATCCGGCGGGCGGGTTCGATCTCATTGAGGTCAAATCGACCACCAGCGTTAAGGATGAGCACATCACTGACGCGGCAATTCAGTTGTACGCGGTTGAAGGCTCCGGCGTACCCATCGCCAACGCGTACCTCATGCACCTCAACAACCGCTATGTCTATGAGGGCGGCGAGCATGATCTGCGGCAGCTGTTCACGCTGGAGGACGTAACGGATCGAGCGCGGCAGTTTGTGGCGGACAGCGTGCCGGAGGAATTGGAGCGCATGTGGGCGGCACTGCGGGCCGATGAGACTCCTGACATCGCAACAGGGCCGCACTGCCTCCGGCCATACCGGTGCTCATTCTTCGACTACTGCCACGCGAATGAACCTGTCAATCCCATCAGGGAACTGCCGGGACGGCTTGGTCCTCACCTTGAGGAAAGGCTGAACGCCGCCGGCATCGCCACCATCGGGAACATCCCGTCGGACGGTGAGGCCGATGCGCTGCTCACGGATATGCAGCGGCGCGTGCGGGACAGCGTCGCAAGCGGCGAGCCGTTCGTGGGCCCGGGTCTGGGCGGCGCGCTGAGCGGCATCGCGTACCCCGTCAGTTTCCTCGACTTTGAGGCCGTCAGCCAAGCCGTGCCCGTGTATATCGGCACTCGGCCATACCAGCCCATCCCTTTCCAGTGGTCGCTGTATGTTCGTGAGGAATCCGGGGAGCTGCGGCATGCGGAGTTCCTGAATGATGACGTGGATGACCCGCGTGAACGGCTCATAACCGCGCTGTTGGAGGCCATGCCGTCCACAGGCTCAATCGTCGCCTACTCGCCGTATGAGAAGATGACGATACTGGCGCTGGCGCGTGATTTCCCACGCTACGCCAAGCCATTGCGCGCGCTTGCGGATCGCATCGTGGATATGCTTCAGATCGTCCGGCAGCACTACTATCACCCCGCGTTTCACGGCAGCTTCTCCATCAAGTCGGTCCTGCCCGCCCTCGCACCCGACCTGACCTATGCCGACCTCGCAATCAATGAAGGAACGCTCGCCGCCATCTCCTATCAACGCATGATTGCCGTCGAGACTCCTGCGGATGAACGGGCGCATCTCAGGGCCGAACTGCTAACGTACTGCGACCGTGATACGGAGGCCATGATTCGCGTGTATGACGCCCTGCGGCAGGCGGCAACGCAAACAGACTGACACCCGCTCAAAGATGATCGTATGATCCGATCCGTGCAAAACGGCAATAGAGCAGGGGAGTATCAAGAGATGGGCATATTGGGCATCACGAACAGGACAGAGAACTTCAAGACGGCAAAGACATTCGCGCCGTTTCTCGGCAATGATGCTGAAAGTCGCGACCGCAGACTGAGACTTGCTAGGAAACTCGGTTCGCCGGTGGACACACAGGCCGAGAACGCGGAGATTGAGTTGTTCTGGAAAGGAATTCGAGACCATCTCGATCAACAACGCTCTCCCAAACGAGACCCGTTGTTGTCCGATCCTACGGTTAAGGACTTGGCACACCGCTACACTCAGCTCCACCGTAGTCTTGGTGGACTTCGCGAAAAGATTGAGACCTTTCAGTCTGAAGATGGGCTCACTTTTGAACGGCTCAATTCATGGAACTATTGTGAGCGTCCATTCCCCCACGAACCGGAGGAGGGCATTGACTGCCGTAAGAAGCTGGCAGAGAGTCTCCTGAACACCGAAATTGACATTGTCCTGGAGACCAAGAATCGACTCTACATAGGCGAGGCCAAGGATGTATCAGATTTTCATGCAAGTAGCGGTCTCGTTCTAGTGCATCAACTGATCCGCCAATATGTGATGGCCAAAGTACTCTTAGATATCAAGGGACTTGAGAAAACGAAGACAGTCCTTCCGTTCATTGTCTGTGGAGGCGATAAGCGCCCGCTGATACTAAAGAAGCTTCAAACCCAGTTCATGAAGAAGCACTTCGGACTCATCGATGAAAACATCCTCACGTGGGAGCAGATTGACGAGATAGCGGGCGTCTAGGTTGACAGGGTGCCTGCGCGTGCCCTGACAAAAAGAACCGCCCCCGCCGCGATTCGCGGCGGGGGCGGTCTCGCTTTCCCTTATGGTGAGCGGCTGCCCACGCTGGGTTGCGTCAGGCGCTTACCCAGGGTTCGTGCTCATCACGACGGTGCCCGCCGTGATTGGCAGTACGCCGTGGCTTACCGCGATCTCGGCTCGACCAGTAATCTGCCGCTCGCCTGCGCGATTCTGCAGCTGCTCGAGCGGATCGGTGATGAACACGGTGCGCATGCGACCGGTGCCCATGTTGCCGCCGCCGGAGTTCAAAGGATTCGGGCCCTTGAGGCTGATGTCACTGGCGTAGAAATCGTGCGCCTCGCCGCGCTTGACGCCGCGCCAGCCCCACGCCTCGATGTAGTACTGCGTGAACACCGCGAAGCCGTCATACGGCGCGAACACGTCGATGTCGTCCGCCGTGATGCCGGATCCGTTGTAGGACCGCTGTGCCTGGATGTCCGTCCACTCTTCGGTGTCGTCGATCGTCTGCACCAGGCTGCGGGGGGAGAACAGGCTCTCCGTGTGGTCCCAGATGTAGACCGGCGTCTGCTTCAGGTCCTTGGCCTTCTCAGCCGTGGTCATGACGTAGGCGGCTGCTGCCAGCACTGGCCGGTCGCAGTCGAAGATGCTCAGGTCGCGAGCGATCATGCGGCCGTTCAGGTAGTCCTCTTCGGTGAACTCGCCGGGCTCATGCTGCGCGTAGTAGCTGTGCTCCCAGAGCAGGCCGTTCTTGCGCTCCTGCACCACGAACGGGGCCATGCGGTCATGGTTCGTCCCGTACTTCTGGCAGTACTGGTTGAACGTAAAGCCCTGTCCTGACAGTCCCCAACCCCACGTGTTCGGCCACACGGCCCCGCCGCGCGCCTCGTTAGTGGGATCCTGGTGATAGCGACCGGGCAGATTGCCGTTCGGGTACGTGACCAGCACGGTCTCTGCACGCCCATCGGCGATCGCCTGCGCGGCCTGCCCGATCAGGTTCCAGATCGGGTCGCCATGGTTGTTGATGTACTTGATGTTCTTAAAGCCCATCTGCTGGCGGAGCCACTGGCCGGTGACGTGTGTCAGGCCGTCCTCCGAGTCGTAGGGCGGATCGAAGTAGTCGCGTGGCCCCCACACGTCGCTCAAAGGCGCGCCGTTTGGCTGCCCGCCGGCGGAGCCGATGATGCCGTCAACGTCGTCAACGGTGATACCGGCGTCATCCAGCGCGTTCTGCGCGGCGATCATCATGTACGCGCCGAGGGACTTGTCCAGCGACTCGCCGTCCCAGCGGCGATCCGTCGGGGAGTGCCCGCGCGCGATAAGCGCAGACTTGCCTCGCCCGCTCCAGATGCCGACAGGATCGTGATTTCGCTCCCAATTCTCACGTGCCATATCTTTGTGTTTTCCTTTCTGTCCCCACCTGCCGTTCACTCAGTGGTGAGGTGGCTGATTCTACTTGACGATCTTCCACTCCGGGATCATGCGCCCCGGCGCGGCCTCAACGAACTGCACCTCGCAGGTCGCGCCGATGGGAATCTCGGGCTCCTCAGAGAGGTTGGTGCCAAAGTCATCGATGAGATTCGTATGGAAGTTGATCACCGGATCTTCCTCAAGCGCCACGATGACGTTGAGAAACGGCTGCAGCGGATGCCACTGGACAAGGCGGGAGTCATACGTGATGGAGTAGCCGACGATCTTGGCGCGTCCACTCGTCTCCTGCCAGGTCATGTGGAAATCAAAGCCGCAATCGCGGCAGGTGGGCTCCGGCGGATACTGCCGTCGGTCGCAGATCGAACAATACTGGACGATGAGCTTGCCTTCGTTGCATGCGTCCCAGAACGGCTGCGTTGACGGATCCGGGACGGGAACAATCGGTCGTGCCATTTCTACCCCCTTAGCACCGTTTTGTTGCCGTCGAAACGTAGCATCCGCCGCTTGGGGATGTCAAACAAAAAGACCGAAAAACCGTGCCCGCACTGCGAATCTCGCAGTGCGGGCACGCCTCCCAATTCCCGGTGCAATCTGGCCGGTAAGCAGTCTGCCAACTCCTCTTCTCCGGCAGTCGTGATTGCGAGCCGGGAATACCCCCGCGCTTGCGCTCGCTAACTACCGGCGTCCGCCTGCTGGATGCGAGCTGCTATCGAGGCAAGGTCGGCAAGCTCGGCCACGTCGGTATCGTCGGGGAGTAACCCACGCAGCCGGTGCGCCTGTGTCTCGACCTCACTCAGGCTTCCTTCACGCGCCCAGTAGCTATGGCGCAGGAGTTCGGCAAATTCAGCGACCACGGCCGCCAGCTGATAGCGCGTTGGCGCATCCGTGAACTCCGCGGCCAGATCACCCCTGGTGATCGACTGCTCAATTTCGCTCACGACGCCGGAATCGGGATGCTCGTAGCGCACCCTCACCGTGGCCAAAGTGGTGTCATCTGCTACGTCGTCGTTGATCTTGATTTCGTAGAGCGCCGTTACCGAATGGCCCGCGCCGACCTCTCCGGCATCCACCGCGTCGTTGCGGAAGTCCACGTCCGCCACGTCACGGTTCTCATAACCGAGCAGGCGATAGCTGCGGACGCTCTCCTCGTCGAACTCCACCTGGATCTTGGCGTCCCGCGCGATGAATTGGAGGGTTCCCGCAAGGTTCTCCACGAACAGCCGCCGGGCCTCCGACAACGTGTCGACGTAGTGGTATGTGCCGTTGCCGTTGTTCGCCAACTGCTCCATTAACACATCGTTGAAATTGCCCATACCAAGACCGATGGTGGTCAGCGTGACGCCCTCATCAACGTATTCACGAATGGTCTTCAGGATGGACTCCGCGCCGGTCGCGCCAACGTTGGCTACGCCATCCGACACGAGGATGACGCGTGTGATCCGCTCAGGGTCGGCCTCATCTGCCGCCATGCGATACCCGAGTTCAAGTCCCTGTTCCGCGTAGGTGGACCCGCCAGCCCCGAGAGCGTCGATGGCGTTGATGATGGTCTGCTTGTGGTCAGCGTCGACACTTGTGGGTTCCAGCAGGATGTGTCCCGTGCTGCCGTAGATCACGATTCCGACCTTGTCAGAATCCCGCAGCTCATCAACGAGCAGCCGCAGCGAGCGCTTTGCCAACCCCAGGCGGTCCTGCCGCGCCATTGAGCCGGACACATCGATCACGAAGATGAGCGTGGCGTCCTTGCGGGCCTCCTCTGAGACCGTTTTGCCCTGCAGTCCCACGCGGATCATGTGGTGAGTGTCCAGACCGAATTGGGATGGCGAGCCGTCGACGGTGATGCTGAATGCGCCCTCCTCCGGCTGTTCGTATTCCTGCTCAAAGTAGTTGACGAACTCCTCAACGCGCACCGAATCACTGTCCGGCAGGAATCCGTCCCCGAGGAACGTTCGAGTCACGACATACGAGGCTGTGTCCACGTCCATCGCGAACGTCGAGAAGCGGTCGTCTTCCGTGTCGATGAACGGGTTGACGCCGTAGCTCTGGAAGAAGGTCAGGTCATACGGCTCATCGTTGACTGTTGATGTGCCGCCAATCTGGTTGAAACCCTCCGGCCCAGCTTCCATCATCATGTCCTCGTCCATGTCGTAAGAGTCCGACTCGGATGCTGCCATTGAAGGGGCCGACGTCGGAATAGCCTGAGACCCGGTGATGACGAGTGCCGTGGCGGTGGGCGGAGGGCTCATGGATTCCCCGTCTGCTTTATCCTCCGTCGTCGCGCAGCCGGTCGCGACGACAACCATGGCCAGCAAGGCGATTATCGCGATCCATATTCTTTTCATCTCATGCGCCTCCTGTGTCACTGCCTCAGGCTCGGCCGCCGCCGACCCCGTAACCACAGTCGCGCCGAAGTGGGTACAATTCTGACTACAACACTGTTTCATTCGCGTTGAAACGAGTGTCATATATGTCGCATTCGCGTACATTCGCCGACCTTCTGACGGAATATATGGAGCGCACGGGCATCGGTGACGCCGAACTTGCCCGTCGCATCAACGTCAATCGCCTTACCCTCATTCGCTGGCGCGAGGGCGTGACCGAAAGGCCTCGTCATCGTGCGGATGTGGCCCGCTGCGCCGACGTTCTTCGTCTTACGCCGGAGGAGCGCGACGAGTTTCTCCTCGCTGCCGGATTCCAACCGGACAGCGCGGCGGGAATTACTTCTGCGATTGACGAAGACGCCCTTGATTCCCAAGAGGAAGATTTGGACGCAGCGAGCGATGCTCAGCCTTCAACCACGGGATTCACCCTTAACAGGAAGTGGGCTCTCGCAATTGCCGCTGTTGCTGTTATTGCGCTGCTGGGCGCAGGATTGGCGATCGTTACAGACACCTTGGACCTCACCGGCCCCGACCCCACCCCGGTGCCTGCCACACCCGTCCCCACGCCCGTCGCAACCAGCCCACCCGTTGCAACCTCAACTCCTACTCCTGCCATTCCCACGGCCACGCCTCTGCCTGCCACCGTCGCACGTGATGGCGAATCCCTCATCCTGCTTGCGCCATTCGCCAACTACACCGCTGGCGCGCAGGGGTACAACGTTTCGGGACGGCTTCAGGAGCGGATCGACGCGGAACTGCATCTTTCCGGACTGGCAAATGCGCGCACATTCCTGTGGCCGGACACGATCCGATCGGAAAGCGAGGCGCGGACCGTCACCGAGAGGTCCGGCGCGCTGCTCACAATCTGGGGTGAGTACGATAGCGGGCGTGTTCTGGCCCGGTTCACGACCGCCCAAAGCCCCAATGGAACGGCTGGACAACCCGTCGTCAACATCGCCTCCTCACCCTCGGAACTCCCAACAACCATCAACGTGAACCTGACCGGCGCTGTTCGGTATGTGGCCTTGATGACCTCAGGGCGCGTCTACCTGGATCAGGGAGAATATGACCGCGCGAAGGCGGTCCTCATGAGAGCGGCCATCCCACCGCCGGAGGATCCCGCCGCATTGGCGGATATCCGTTATCTGTTGGGTATTGCCTACCTCGAGGGGGAACGATTCGACTACGACGAGTCCATCGCCTGGTTCTCCCTCGTCCTGGAAGTGGAGCCGCGATCAGTCGATGCCCTGAATGGCCGTGCCGTTGCCTATATGCGGCGAGACAGGGACGGCGATGTCCAGTCGGCGCGCACCGACCTGTTCCGCGCCGAGTCCATCCTGCCTGACCACGCCGAAACACACTCGAACAGGGGCCGGGCGCACATGCTCCATGCTGGAGTCGATGACCTCAACCAGGCCGTCAGCTCGTTCTCCAGAGCCATTGAACTCGTCCCGGACAACGGAACTGCTTACGTCGACCGTGCCGGGGCGTACATCGCTCGCGGCCAGACATCGGACCTTATGCTTGCCCGAACTGACCTTGATCGCGCGCTGGAGCTGGAGCCGGGCATCGCAGAAGCCTTTGTCACTGCAGGCTTGCTGCGTGTCGCGAGCGGTGGGAGGGCGGATCTGAGCCTCAGCATCATTGATTATGGCCGTGCCATTGATTTGGAGCCCGAATCTGCGGATGCCTGGTTCCATCGGGGCCTCGCCAACTCGGAACTCGGCTATCTCGCCGAATCCGCTGCTGACCTGGAGAAAGCAGCGGATCTGGCGCCGAGTGCCCTCCGTTATCAGGATTCTGCCTGCCGCGCGCTCATTGTCGAGGGTCACGCCCCCTCCGCGCTCCGCTACTGCGATGCGGCAGTGCAGGGTGGATATGACAGGGCGCTTTACTCACGAACGCTGGCTCACGCGATGCTTGGCCTTGCTGATGATGCGGAGCGCGATCTTGCCGACTACATCACATGGGCCGAGTCACTACAGTCAGGGGCGTGCGGCACGGCCCTGCTGGACGCCGCCGAGATGCTCAATGCTCCCATCGCAACGTCGCGCGGCGAAGCTGAGATGTGGGACCTGCTTGAGTTCCGCCCGCGCCCCGCCATCCCCGGCCGCCCTGCCTGCTAACTGTGGTGCTCTTTCCTAACCCAAGCCATGTCATTCCGGGCGTAGCGAAGAATCCAAAGCTTCAACGTGCCGCCATAGCCGGAACGCGGAAAGCCGCCGCCACAAACTACCTATGATGATCGCGAAGTTTAGAAGAGCCCGCCCTGCCGAAAGGCAGGGCGGGCCTCCCCCTCCCCCGCGCTGTGGGGTGAAAAACTGTCTAGTTGCTGTACCCGGATGACGGCCGTGCCGGCGCTTGCGGCAGGTCGCGCATCATGTGGCTCAGCACGTAACGGAAATCCTTGAACGAATCCAGCCGGCCCAGTTCTCCATCGAGGGATTCGAGTCGATCTGACAGTACAGCCAACTCGTGCTGCACGATTTCAGCGCCGTACGAGTCCGTGTTCGGCAGGCTGGCGTATCGGTCCGCGGACAGCGCTACGATTGCGCCGAACTCCACGTATGCGTCGCCGCCCCTGCCAAGCCGCCGATCCAGCCGCACGTCCATCCAGTCAGACTGCTGATAGGAATCGCCGGTGACGGGATCGACCCAACGGAGATCCACAGTGCCAAGGTTGGCCATGCTGTTCGGCCGAGCGCGCATATCGTCTCTCAGCCGCACCTCGAAGAAGACCGTTGTCGCCGCGCCCGCCGGGATCTCCGCGAACTCCTTGCGGTTCTCGGTGAACGACTGGTCAGAGGTGACACGGTTCTCGTAGCCGACCATGCGCCACGAATCCACAACGTCCTGGTTCCACCTGACCTGTGCCCGTGTCTGATCCGCGAACGGCTTTGAGATGGCGAGCCAGTTGTCGCGCTCGAAGGTCTGCCGCGCGTGGTCGACATCGTTCAGGTAGCGATACCACCCGTTGCCGTACTGCGCCAGTTGTTCGAGAAGCACATCGTTGTAGTTGCTGATGCCCACGCCGATGGTGATCAGCCGGAGCGGATTTCCGGCGTTACGGTCATAGGCGCTCTCGAGGATCGCGAACGGATCCGTCGCGTCCACATTGGCCACGCCGTCCGAGAACAGGATTATGTAGTTGTACGCGTTCGGCCTGTCACGACGTGCCCGGTCCGCCAGCCACACGCCCTCGTTCAGCCCCGCCTGCACGTTCGTGCTCGCGCTTGGTGTCAAACGGTCGATGGAACGCCGCACGTCACGGTCATCGGGATTGGAATGCTCGACGGTCAGGTTGTTGATGACATCCGTTGAGAAGTGAACGACGGCCATGCGGTCCCGGCTGCTCAGGCTCTTGCGAATTGCCTCCGCAGCCTCTCGGGCGATTTCAACACGATTGCCGTCTGCCATGGAGCCGGACGCGTCCAGCACGAGCGTCACATTGACCGGAATGTTGTCCTCAACCAGGGGTGCCTGGAAACCGAGACGCACCATCTGGAACGCGCTGTCCAGCGGATGCTCGAACACATCGGTTGTGATGCCGAAAGAGTCGTCGTGGGACGGCCGCGGGTAATCGTAGTTGAACGCGTTGATCCACTCCTCGGCGCGCACGGAATCCGGGTCGATCTCATACCCCGACTGCGCCCAGTTCAATGCGAGCGCGAACGACGTGCGGTCCGTGTCTAGGCTGAACGTGGACATGTTGTCCTGATTTGCCCAGACCCATCCCGACTGCACGTAGTCGTCGAACGTTATCGGGCCGCCGGGCACGATTGTCGTGCGTTCGTAGGTTGTGCCTGGCCGCGTCGGAACCGCCGTTGGTCGCTGGGATCGATTCGATGAACTCGATATGTACGAGAAGTCATCGTCCATGTCATCTTCCGAGATGCTTCGAGCCGGCGACGCCGTAGCCCCCATGATGACAAGAGCCGTGGCGGTGGGACGGACCTCATACGACCTCGAAGAACCCGGATACGCCTCCTCTTCCTCATAGGCCGTTCCGCACCCGGCCGCCATCGCTATTATGGCGACGATTGCAATGAGCGCCAGGGCTGTTGTCCATCCAACCCCCCTGAAGAATCCACCCGGGGCTGTGCCCTCGGGCATTGTGGTGAACCTGCTGTTTTGTGTACGCATGACGAGCGCCTCCTGCGTCTGTTGCCTCAGGCCCGGCGGTCGCCGAACCCACAGCTACAATCGCTTTGGCACGCGCACACATCCGACTACAACACTGCTACATTCAGGTTCAGTTAAGCGCCAAAAGTGTCACATTTACGCGGGTCTGCCCAAAAATGAAAAGCCCCCGGCAACCGCCGGGGGCTTTTGTGCCTCAGTAGAGGTCTACGACGGAATCTCCGTCGCAAGCACAAGCGACGACATGTCGCTTATATATCCCCGTCAAGTGTTCACGAACGCAACGTCGTGGTTCGGAACCTGGTGATTCTCCGCGCGGCCCATCAACTGTCGCACCGCCTCGACAACCTGTGTCGTGCCGGCTGTCGACTGCCCGTTGGAAAGCTGGCCGCCGCCGGTATTGACGGGGAAATCGCCGCTCCACTTCGTGTCATGTTCCGCGTAGAACGGGCCGGACTCGCCCTTGGGGAAGAAGCCGGAGTCCTCAAGCGTGATCATGACCGTGATGGTGTAGCAGTCATAGATCTGGGCCATGTCCATGTCCTGAGGCCCAAGCCCCGCCATCTGGAAAGCGTTCTTGGCAGAAACGACGGCGGGAGACGTTGTGATGCGGTCAACCCAGTCCACGCCGTGCTCCGCCCGGAAATTGTGCTGCGCCGCGCCAAGCAGATAGACCGGCGGGTTGCGGAGTGTCTTCGCCCGCTCCGGCGTGGTGACGATGGTTGCCGCCGCTCCCTGGGCGGGCATAACACACTCAAGCAAATGTAGGGGATCAGCCACGAGCCGCGAGTTTAAAATATCCTCCTCGTTGGCGGGCTGACCATTGAAGAACGCGTTCTCATTGCCCTGTGCGTTGAAGCGTTGATCGGCAGCGACGCGTGCCCTCTGGAAATCTGTAGTTCCGTACTCCCACGTGTGGCGGCGGGCAATCTGCGCATACCATCCGTTGGCCGCGACAACCGGGCCGTAGGGCGCAACAAATTGCGGATCGACGTGATCGGGAGCTGGGGCGTACATGCCCGGCGTCGCCGAAACGGGCCCCGCGCCGTTGATGCACAGCACCGTGTCCGCATAGCCGGCGTGGATGGCCGCGGCGGCAACGGAAATGAAGGTGGCGGCGTTTTCGTTCAGCGCTGTCGCGAAGTTGGGTTGGATTCCGATGTACTCGGCGTAGTCATAGGCGAATCCGAGGCTCGGCAGCCCGAATGGCGGCTCGGCGACAATGCCGTTGATGTCCTCTTTGCGGATTCCGGCGTCCACGATGGCCTTTGCCGTCGCCTCCGCGTACATCCCCATAAAATGGCGGCCGGCATAGGAACGGCGATGCTGGAGTTCATGGAACCCGACAATCGCAGCCTTTCCTCGAATACTCATCTGCTACTCCTCGGCCGCGCTTTGCGCATAGCACGGCATTGCTCGACGTATCCGCTAAAGCGTATAGTGCGCGTCCAGTGCGCCCCTGTCAATCCGCTCACCCTTGCCACACCCAGCTCGTTGAGGTACGATGCCGCCACCTAAGCGAACACATGTCTTACCATGACATTCAAGCGTAATAACGAGACTGATCTCACCTACACGCTCAAGTGGGCGGCGTGGGAATGGCTGCATAACGTTGCACGCTGCCGAGTGATCGGATTTGAGGTTGCGTTTGAAGGCCCGGGTGGGCGGATTGTGGACGTGGCCGGCGTCAACAAGGACAAGGAATTGTACGTTGTTGAGGTTAAGTCCTCGCTCGCTGACTTCCGCCGTGATGACAACGATTCCCGTGATCGTGACCGCCTCCGCAGAGAGGAAGAAGCCCTTGATCGGATGGCGAATCTTACACAGGACATCGTCAAGGGCGCGCAGGATGATGATTCCGCCACGCAGGCGACGCTTGACGTCGAGATGCTCTCTCAGCGGTCAACGAAACTCAAGGAACGGGCCGGCAGGCTGAGCACGAAGTTCCACGATCCCCGGTTTATCCGCGTGGCGGACTATAACTACCTGATGGTCCCCGGCAAGGCCGTCCGCCGCAATCAGCTCCCGGCGCTGTGGGGCCTGCTTGCTCCAACCCCGAAGCCTCATGCGGTCATTGAGGCGCCGCGCGTTGGCGGCAGCCGTCCCACGCATATGTATGCCGCCGTCCTCCGCGCCATCGCTCGCTCCAACACACGCGACATGATGCGCGTCCATGCAGGGGAGTCCGCGCTCTCGTCTCCTTAATGGTGGCCGCTGGCGGCCTCTTCGTGGTGGGTTATCTTGTAGGCCTCTCTATAGGCCCGGCGGGGCAGGGCGATAAGCGCCCGTCTTTGATGCCCGCTGAACGCCACCATAAGGACGACTACGCCAAGATAGATGAAGGAAAACCACCATCGACCATCTTCGAGCGAGACCTCCGTGTTGGTTAGCGCCCGCAAAGGCCCTTCAAACAGGGGTAGCACCAACTGGGTTGTGAACAGAATAAATAGTGCCAATGCGCCCCGTGTCCCCAAGTACAGAGTCGCTAACAGAACCACGGCGAACAATGACTGCGCAGCCGTAAGGAAGACCTCCTGCGCCTGACGGTCATCCAGCGGCAATGCTGCCGGGCTTCCAACAGATACCGAATAGACAATCGGCAGGCTGCCCACCAACAGCGACCATTGGTTCACCTTTGCGGATACCAGGAGGCCGAGCGCCGAGGAGGCATCACCCCGTATCGCAAAGATGCACGCAACGACGATCTCAGGCGCTTCTGAGGCCAGGGGCGCGACCCACTGGATCAACAGGAATTCATCGATGCCAATGCTCTTTCCTGTTTCGATCATGCCCTCTGCGAACGGCTCGGCCGACAGAAAAATCACGGCTGCTGAGAAGACGAACGATACCAGCACAACCAGGCGCCGGCGCGACCGCTCCAGGTTGCCGATCAGAGCCGCCGGGCCCACCAGTTCAGGCTCCACCACCTCTGCGCGTGAACTGAACCACATGTACAGCCCGAACAGCCCGATGAGCACCACCGCGTCCAGGAGGTCGATTTGCCCTTTGAATGGAATGGTGAACGCGTAGATCGTCGCTGCCGTCAGGAATGACAACTCGATCGTCTGGCTCTTGTATAACTGGACGCGGCCATGACGATCCTCCAGAGTGCCGACGCCGGGAATGCGGCTCGCAAGGCGCGCGACGATCCCTGGTGGACGAAACGTGCTGCCGCTCCTCTGCCCCCGAATCCTGCGCAGCCCCTTGAACCAGACGATCCCCACGATGAGCGGCCAGGCAAGTCCGATCAGCAGGCGATTCGCCCCCGTCATATTTGCGACGGCATACCCCGCGTATTCGGGGTCGGTGCCCGCCTTCCAAACGAGGCTGAAGTCGACGGCGTACTCGGGCAGCACCGTAATGATTGCCACCAGCGCCAGCGCCAAACCGTGGGAAATATCGTGTTCAAACGCCTCCGCAGCCCATGAAAGCAGGAATGCGGCGCTGAGGATGCCGAGACCGTAGACAAGCGAGTTGAGCAGTGGATGGAGATGCGTGTCCTGTGTGTGCCCCAGTGTGAACAGCGCTATAGCGGGAAACGTGCCGACGATGGCGGCAACGATGAATAAACGGTTGCGGTCAGACGTAAATGACACGGCGCTGTTGCTGGCGATTCCTTTCGCGGGCGTTCCTGTCTATCACAGCGCGCGCCCTATCGGAGTATACTAGGCTCAAAGTTGGGGGAATGCCGCGCACTTCCTCTGGATGGAACCTTTCAGAGGCCGGAGGGAGAACGGCAAAACCCTGACACTGATGATAGTGGAAACGCAATACGAAATGGTGAAATCAGGCGCGAGCATCGAATGAATCCCCGGATCTTTCGAAACAGTTTTATTTGGGTGCTGGTCGCCGTCGCCCTCGTTGCCATCCTCTTTACGCTCCTCCAGAGCTCTGGAGGCCAGGGAAACCAGTCGTTAGGCTGGCTCATTGACCAGGCCCGAGGCGGCAACATCACATCAATTGAGGTCTCCAACGACTCGTTGAAAGTGATGACGGTGGACAACCGCGAGGTCACCGTCAACAAGGAACCTGACATTTCCGTCTTTGAGATGTTGACGGCGAGCGGCGTTGAGGTTGGTGAAGGCGCTGGTCAGGTGGATCTCCGCCCCCGCGGCAGCAGCGGCCTTGGCAGCCTCTTCGGCCTGTTCATCAACTTCCTGCCGCTCATCTTCTTTGGTGCAATACTGATCTTCTTCATGAGGCAGGCACAGGGCGGCAACAGCCAGGCCCTCAACTTCGGGCGCAGCCGCGCGCGGATGTTCATGGGCAATCGCCCCGCCGTCTCGTTCTCTGACGTGGCCGGTGTTGAAGAGGCCAAGATTGAACTCGAAGAGGTTGTCGAATTCCTCAAGTACCCGGAGAAATTCGCCAGCCTCGGCGCCCGCATCCCGCGCGGCGTCCTCCTCGTCGGCCCGCCCGGCGGCGGCAAGACCCTGCTCGCCCGCGCAGTGGCTGGTGAGGCCGGCGTGCCGTTCTTCTCCATCAGCGGTTCTGAATTCGTCGAGATGTTCGTGGGTGTCGGCGCAAGCCGCGTCCGAGACCTCTTTGACCAGGCCAAGCGCAACGCCCCCGCCATCGTCTTTGTTGACGAGATCGACGCCGTCGGACGTCACCGCGGCGCTGGGCTCGGCGGCGGACACGATGAGCGAGAGCAGACCCTCAACCAGATCCTCGTTGAGATGGACGGCTTTGACAGCTCCACCAACGTCATTGTCATCGCCGCCACGAACCGCCCTGACATTCTCGACCCGGCGCTCCTGCGCCCTGGCCGCTTTGACCGGCGCGTCACCATCGACCTGCCGGACGTCCGGGGACGTATCGCGATACTTGATGTCCATGCGCGCGGCAAGCCGCTTGATCCTGACATCGACATGGAAGTGGTGGCCAAGCAGACGCCCGGCTTCAGTGGCGCCGACCTTGCCAACCTCATCAACGAGGCGGCGATTCTTGCCGCGCGACGCAACAAGAAACTCGTCATGTACGACGAGCTTGCCGAAGCCGTCGACCGTGTTTTTGCCGGGCCGGAACGCAAGAGCCGTCTTGTTACGGAGCGTGAAAAGCGCACCACCGCCTATCACGAGGCCGGGCACGCGGTTGTTGGACACCTTGTTCCCAATGCGGACCCCGTGCAAAAGGTCACCATTGTCTCTCGTGGGATGATGGGCGGCTACACCCGATTCCTGCCCAAAGAAGAGTCGATGCTGCGCACGCGCTCCCAGTTGCTGGACTCCATCAAGGCTGCGCTTGGCGGGCGGGCTGCGGAGGATATCGTGTTTGGCGACATTTCCACCGGCGCGTCCAACGACATCGAGCAGGTCACGCGCATTGCCCGCAGCATGATTACAACCTACGGCATGAGCGACAAGCTCGGCCCCCTCACGCTCGGCAAGCGCGAGGAGATGATTTTCCTCGGACGTGAAATCTCAGAGCAGCGCAACTACGGCGAGCGCGTGGCTGACGTTATCGACCAGGAGGTTAACGACATCGTCTTCGGCTCCTATGATGAGGCCAAGCGCATCATCAATGAGAACCGGCACATCCTCGACAATCTTGCGGAATACCTCATCGTTCAGGAGACGGTGGAAGGGGATGACCTCCAGAAACTCCTCAACGGCGAGCAGATGGATCCGCCATCCATCGACCCCACGCCGCCGCCTGACCCCGCGCCGCCCGATCCTGTCCCCCCTGACCCCGCGCCGATTCCGGCCACGTAGACACGCGGGCGTTCAGCACAGCTGCCCGCCGAGGCTCGAATACTGACGTGCGCGACATCCTTCAGGCCCTCGCCAACGGCGAGATAACGACCCAAGAGGCCCAGCGCCGCCTCAACCTCTACGCGATCCAGGAGGTAGGCGATCTCGCCAATCTTGATCTTGGCCGCATGGCCCGCACCGGCAAGCCGGAGATCGTCCGGTGCGCCGGAAAGAGCGTGGAGCAAGCCATCGAACTTGCTCTGCCGTTCCTTGACGAGCCCGGCGTCGTCGCCCTTTCAAGCGCGACTGTGGACCATAAGGCAGCCATTCACGCCGCCCGTCCTGATGCCCTGATTCGCTTTGAGCCGTCGGCCGGCATCCTCATTGCTCGCAACCCGGACAAACCGGAACCGGAAAGAATCGGTAAGGCTGCCATCATCACCGCAGGAACGTCGGACATGCCCATCGCCCTGCAGACGCAGCTCATTGCAGAGATGTTAGGCGTGGAAACCACGCTGCATTCAGACGTTGGCGTATCCGGGCTGCATCGGCTTTTCCCGGTGCTGCAGCAGGTCGTCGAATCTGATCCGGAAGTCGTCGTTGTGATTGCGGGGCAGGAGGGCGGCCTTGCGCCTGTCGCCGCGGGTCTTCTTGAACTGCCAATCATCGCAGTCCCGACATCGACCGGAACCGGTTACGGCGGTGAGGGGATCGGCGCGCTTTCGACGATGCTCCAGTCCTGCTCGCTTGGACTTGCCGTCGTCAACATTGACAACGGCATCGCCGCCGGCGTCATGGCAGCCACCATCGCCCGCCGCACCAACCGCAACTAGCCCGCCCCCACCGTCATTCCCGTGCTTGACACGGGAATCCAGAATCCCCTCCCCTAATAACCCCCTGTCATTCTGAGCGCAGCGAAGCGGAGTCGAAGAACCTAAAGCCTCCACTGCGCGCACCCCCCCGGTCACCCTGAGCCTGCCGAAAGGTGCCTCACCCCCCTCCGTCATTCCCGCGAAAGCGGGAATCCAGAACCCGGAGCGCAACCAACCCCCGTGCCGCCCCCCCTGTCATTCTGAGCGCAGCGAAGCGGAGTCGAAGAATCTAAAGGCTCCACTGCGCGCACCACACCCCGTTCACCCTGAGCCTGTCGAAGGGCCGCCCCCTCCGTCATTCCGGCAAAAGCGAAGAATCCGTCCGTAAGTCGGGTCAACCAGCCCCCAGGTAGCAATTCTTTTGATATACTGCTAAGTGTAGGGTTCGACAGGTGGGATGCTGAGTCGAACCAGTGTGGGGAAAGTTATTAGGGATCTGGAGGCAGACGATGAATAATGTAAGAGCCGGTAACGAGTTCCCAGCAGAGCTGATTCTCTGGTTTGTCGGCGGCATGATTCTGCTGGCGCTGGCAATTGAGAGTGGCATTCTGTGGGTGGCCATCCCGGTGAGTCTGATAGTTTTTGTGGGAACCTTGTACGTTAAGGGTGAACTGAGTATAGCTTCTAGAGTCGCAGGTGCAGTACTGATATCCATAGCCCTCTTTGGTGCGCTGACGGTACTTTTCCCTGGCTGGTACGTGAGCCTTCCCAAGTTCATCTTTGGGCTCATCTTTTAGAACGTCGAAGGTGGTGACGATGCCGTAAGGGAAACCCTTGCGGCTGCCCTGTTCGCTCGTAGGGGGATCGCGCCCGCCACTTGTCATCCCGAGCGCAGCTGAGAAATCTAGAGTCCGCTCTGTGAACGAGGGCTAAGGGACAAATATGTAGGAGGAGAAACGTCAAGTGATTTCAAAGGATCAGGCTCTTGAGAGGGTCAATAACCTGATTGCAGGCGGAGAGGAAGTATTGGCGACGTATAGGCCTTCAGCGGCTATTGGAGGCGCGAATCTGGACAGCAGAAAGTCTGCTGGATGGAGGAGCAGAGCCCTTACTCTTCTTGAGGACCTCTTTGGAGAAAACAGCCGATATCACAAAGAATTTCTAGAAAAGACCCAGAAATTTGCCTACGAATACTCGGTGAAGTCTGGTATCGGAATTCTAGAAGCTGCCAAGCAGGATGTAGAGGACGGCTATTTCCCAACCTAATGGCTTCTAGTGGCAGCCAGCTTTTTCCTCACCGCCAGCCAACCATCTTGGCCCATTCTTCGTCCTGTATGTATCCGTCCTCATCGTTGGCTTTACGGAGTTCCGCAAGGGTTAGTTTGCTGCTCTTACGCTGATTGCACGGCCCGCATAGGAGCGTGTAATTCTCCATCACGTCCTTGCCGCCGCGTGCTTTCGGCATCACATGGTCAACCTGCAAGTAGTCCTCACGATGCGGTTGCCATCCACAGCCGTCACAGTGCATGACCGTTTGATTGCCGATAAGACGCTTGCGAATCTCCCGAACGGGGACACGCGGCGCGTTCCGTTGCCGACTTGCGACGCGCAACTCCGGCGCGGCTTCCTCGCCGTCGTCTGTTCGTTCGGGTGGTGTTGTCGATATGATGATGTCTTCATCATTGGGTATGTCCGCCTCTGTGTTGAGACGCGAACGAATCACGTCCGCCGCTTCATCATTCACGTCAATGCCAATCCAGTGGCGCTGGTTACGCTCGGCAGCTACGCAGGTCGTGGCACACCCCGCGAATGGATCGAGAACTGTGTCTTTGCGATTCGAGGACGCCTTGATGATGCGGTCGTACAGAGACAGAGGTTTCTGCGTGGGCCACGGCGTGCTCTCTTTGAGTAGGGGTGTGTTGGCCTTCATTGACGGTATGTCGTTCCATAGATTACCAATGAACCTGCCCTCGTCCTCGTAGTAGAAGTAGGATTTGCCGTTCACGATTCGCTCTCTATAACGGCGTCCGTCGGCATCTACTTGATTGAAGTGCATGGAGCGACTGGTCTTTGCGAACGGCTTTCTCAACTCAGGGACTTTGACGTTGAAAGTGTGCCCGCCCGCTCGTTTGGCATAGCAGAAGATACTATCGTTCTCGTTGCCCCATGCTGTCTTAGTCTTGACGCCGTTCTGTTTGTTCCACACGATTTCGCCCAAGAAGTTCACTCTGCCGAATATCGCATCAAGCATCGCCTTTCCCCAATGCCCTGCCGTATGGTCAAGGTGGAGATAAATGGTGCCTGTTGACTTGAGGATTCGGTGGCACTCCAACACGCGGACAGCGAGCCAGCACAGGAACGCTCCCATATCTTCGCCTGCCGCCGCGTTCGCAGCCTGAATGACACCGTTCAGAGCCGGATGCTGGTCACGTATCTTGTTCGCCCAATCATCCTGCACATCACTCCACGTCCACACGTCCTTGTAGGTGATGCTTTCCCCGGCCTTCGTGATTCCCTCGAATGCCTTGACGCCCTTGTTGAAGGGCGGGTCAGTGGCGATTAGGTCTACGGTCTCAGAATTGATGCCCCGCAGGAAGTCGATATTGTCGCCGATGAACAGCGTGCGATTCTTGACGTTGAGGGCAGCCATCAGCGCGCCCCATCCCGGGGGCACGCGGCGATGCGACATCGCATCGTGGAACGGAACCGACTGTTCACTGAGTGCCCCCCTGCGGCATCGAGACCGGGACTTCTTGTCAGAGGAGCCGACGATCTACGCAAGCCCGCAAGGGGACAGGGGAATCCCTGCCGCAATGCAAAAACGGCTTGCGCAGACGGGTTTGAAAGTAAACCGCCGCTCCTCTGACTCGCTCATTCTGCAAGCCGTCGGGATGGCTGTCAACGGGAATTAGTGGTGCGCTCCGAACGGGTTTGTCCCAGGGAGGGTGTTGGACGACGGAGGGGGCATGACAGTTAGGAAAGACGCCGGTCGCAGAGGGAACGGCTAGGAGGGTTGCGTGACGGGCAGGGAGACGATGGAGGGGTTAGTGGTAGTTCTATGATAGGCGGAGTGGGCAAGGACTAGGGCTCAGTTCCCCCCGCCATATAGGTCAGGTCAGGCACAATCGTCACAAAACGATTCAATGAGTCGTTGAGAATATCCGGCATCTCAAGGTGCGGGAAATGCCGCGAGAGCGGGATCGTATCGAATGATGCATGCGGGACCGCCCCGAGCATCTGCCCCGCCTGCGCTACCAGCGGATCATCCTCGCCGTAGATGATGAGCGTGGGTGTCTGAACTGACCCAAGCCGCGAGGTGGCGTCCCACTTTGCCGCCGCCACAAAATCCCGCATAGAGGACATGGGCCGCTGCTCTCTGCGGGCCGCCGTCAGCGCGTCGGCCGAGAGAGGCATATGCGGCTCGCGCAGACCACGCAGCGCGCGGTTCTCCAGGAAGCCCTCGGGGTCTTCCAACAGGTCCGCCGCAGTGTCCGCCGCCCACGGGAATGTGATTCCCGTTCCGATCAGCACCAAACCTTCAACTCGCCGCGGACGCCGACTCGCGTACTCGATGGCGATTGCGCCCCCCAGCGAATGCCCTACGAGCACCACGGGAGAGAGCCCCAGCGTGTCGATGAACTCCTCCAGGAACGATGCCCAGTCCGGCACATCTTCCAGCGCCTCGCCGCTCGACTGCCCATGTCCCAGCAGGTCGAGGGCGATGGGTGTCTGGGACGGCGCGAAGAACCTCATCTGGTCCGCGAACAGCCGATGATCCGTCCCGGGTCCGTGTATAAAGAGGATGCGCGCGCCCGGCGTGGCCCCGCCAATCTCATGGGGGCATTCGTAGTAGACGGACTCCCCACCAAAGTTCACATGCGGCATGACTCTTCTACTCTACATGACGGAGGCGCCCGCTATACTTGAAACACCGCCGCCGTTATGCGGCGCATGGAAGGATAGGGATTCATGTCAACATCGGAACAGGTGAGGCTCACCAGCCTGTCCCACTGCGCCGGTTGAGCGGCTAAACTCGGCCCCGCCGAGCTTGCGCAGGTCTTGCGCAATCTGCCGCCCGTTAACGACCCCAATCTGCTGGTCGGAATCTCGACCGGTGACGATGCTGCTGTCTACCGTCTCACGGATGACATTGCCCTCATCCAGACCATCGATTTCTTTCCGCCCGTCGTTGATGACCCGTACGACTACGGCGCGATAGCCGCCGCCAACGCGCTCAGCGATGTGTACGCGATGGGCGGCCACCCCGTCATCGCCCTCAACGTCGCCGCGTTCCCTGATGCGCTCGACAAGGAAATCCTTGGCCGCATCCTGAAGGGCGGGGCGGATAAGGCGGCAGAGGCGGGCACGCTCATCGCCGGCGGCCACACAATCGAGGACCCTGAACCCAAGTACGGCCTCTCCGTCACCGGCATCGTGCAGCCCGGCCACCAAGTGGCGAATGTGGGCGCGCAGCCCGGCGACGTCCTTGTGCTGACAAAGCCGCTCGGCTCCGGCGTGCTCACGACTGCCCACAAGAACGCCGCGCTTGACGCCGACACTCTCGCCGAGGTCGTCGCTGTCATGGCGCAGCTCAACCGCGATGCGTCCGAGGCGATGATTGAGGTGGGCGTGAACGCCTGCACGGACATCACGGGATTCGGCCTGCTTGGGCACCTCAAGGGAATGCTTGACGGCAGCAGCGTCGGCGCAACGTTGACCATGTCAGACGTTCCGACGATCTCCGCCGCGTGGGAAATGATTGATCGTGGCTTTATACCGGGCGGTACGGGGCGTAACCGCATGTGGATTGAGAATTTTTTCACTTGGCATCCGGAGGTAAGTGAGGCGGGTCGAATCATGCTGATGGACGCGCAGACATCGGGGGGTCTGCTCATCTCCGTGTCCGCAGACAAGCGCGACCAACTTCTGGCGGCCCTACAGGCCCGCAACACCGCCACCGCCGCCATAATCGGTCAAATCACCGAACAAAAAGAACTCCATGTCCACCCCTGAGGAGATCTAACCCATGGCCTCCCTTGAAATACCTCGACAATTCGTCGATGAGATGATTGCGCATGCCAAGCAGGATGATCCGAATGAGTGCTGCGGCATCCTGATAGGTGAGAATGGGGCGGTCATTGGCACACGGCGCGTAACGAACATCGTTGAAGAAAAAAACAAACCGTTCCGATACCAGATGGCGCCGCTGGAATATGCGTCCATCGACGAGGAGTGCTCTGCGAACGGCTGGACGCTGTGGGGGTTCTACCATTCCCACACGCGCTCACAGGCCTATCCGTCCAAGACCGATCAAAATCTCGCGTTCTGGCCGGGAACGAAGGACCCTATCTGGCCGGACTCCTACTATCTCCTCGTTTCCCTTGAGAATAAGGACGCGCCCGTTGTTCGCGCCTACACGATTTCGCCTCCGGATGCCGGTTCAGGCGATGATTTCCGTGTCGACGAACACGAACTCCTCGTCACCGAAACTCCGGCCCCGAACCCGGCCTGATGTGCCTGATTGTCGCCGCCATCGCCGCGGCTATTGGCTGGATAACCCTGGCCGCCACCGTCATCTGGTATCGCGTTGTCGTCGTTCCCGAACTCTACGTTGGCGATAGCGTTCTGCCGTTCGTGGCAGTTGTGACGCTAGGGGCGGTCGCATTTCTGGCCGTGCTTGTGGGGGCGCTGCGGCGCACGCAGGGCAAGGCGGACGGCCTTGCGATCATGATCATCGGCTTGTTCGCTCTGGTCGTCATCATCTTCAGTTCACTAACAACGACGGGCGTCCTCATCATCCCCGGCTTTCTGATTTCGACGCTCGCGGCGGCCCTGCCTGCTGACAGGCCGTGGCAAAGAGGCTAGCTATCGCCCTCGCCGCGCCGGGCGGTGAGCCATGAGTCAACGATCTGCTGGAGGAGCTCCAATTCACGAGGCTTGAGTTTCCCCGCCGCCTTGAGTGCCTCTGCCAACAGGTTTTGCGACTGCGCCTCCTGCATCGTCGTGCCGGTGTCGAGGCTGCCCTGAGACTTCCACCATAGCTCGATATCAGAATCGTCGGCCTGCTCGATGTCCTTTTCAATCAGCCTGAGGAAATGTGTCCGCATATACTGCGTCACGCGCTCCTCTTCGCCCTCCGGCGTCTGGATCCACAACACGCTGCCATCGGCTCGGACATAGCGGCTGGTTGGTGTGCCAGCAGCGGTCGGCTGAGTTTGCGGAGGGGCGGGGGGCGGCGCGCCGTTTCCGGTTGGGGAGTAGCGCGGCGCGGGCGGCAACCCGCCGCCCGGCTGGTAGCGTGGCGGCGCGCCGAGCGGACTCGTGCTTGGCGGCGGCACAGGGCGGTCAAGATGCCGTGTGGCCTGCTGTGAAGGAGCCTCGCGGAACTGATCGCTCATTGGGGCTGCCATCGGCGGCTGATTAAGTTCGTTCTCAAGCGGGTCGCTGGGGTTGATGACCTGCGGGAGGTTCAAAATCTTGAGCTCGCGCGTCACCATGTCTGTGGCGGACTCCGTGGGGAGCTTGTCCGTCACACGCTCGCCGGTCTTATCCTCTTGTGACCGCAGTTCAAAGAACTTTTCGACTTGCGCGTCCGTCGCCTCTTCCGGGGTCGCGCCCGTCAGGCGATAAAAGTGCATGCGAGTGATGCCGGCCATGACAACCTCGTCGCCGTCTCTGGTGAACCGGGCGACGCCGTTGCCGTCGAGTTGAAAATACCTGCTCGGCGGGGCCATGCTACGCCCCTTTAGCTGCCTTTGCCGCAGAGCCCCAGTTGAGCAGCCAATACTCCAGCGAGTCCGCAAGCGCCATCCAGGACGCGTGAATGATGTTCGTATGGCTGCCCACGGTTCGCCAGACGTGATCGCCGTCCGTTGACTCGATCAGCACGCGCACTGTCGCTGCCGTCGCGCTCTCCTGGTTCAGGATGCGGACCTTATAGTCGGTCAGCCGCACGACGCCAATCTCCGGGAAACGGCTCACTAAGGCCTTTCTGAGTGCCTCGTCGAGCGCATTGACGGGCCCGTTGCCCTCCGCTGCCGTGTGGTATTGCTCCTCACCGACGCGCACCTTGACCACGGCCTCCGAGAGCGGATCATCATTGTCTTCGGCAGAATTCATGGAAGGTCGTCGTCGCCATGTCTCCACGACGGTCATGAAATCCTGAAGCATGAACGCCGGTGTGTAGTCCGGTAGGGCGCGGCGCACCAGCATCTCGAAAGATGCCTCCGCGCCCTCGTATTGAAAACCCTCCGCCTCCGCGTTCTTCACCTGTTCGAGGATCGAGCGAGCCGTGTCCGGTTCGACATCGATGCCCATCGCCTGCGTCGCCGCCAGCACGTTGCTTCGTCCGGAAAGTTCTGATACGACGACGCGCCGTGAATTCCCGACGGTGTCTGGATCCATGTGCTCGTAGCTGCGTTCAACCTTGGCGACAGCCGCGGCGTGGAGACCACCCTTGTGGGTAAACGCCCGCGCGCCTACATATGGCTGCGATGGGTTCATGCCCATATTCACGATCTCGGCAATCTCTTGCGAGACCGTCGTCAGATTCTTCAATTGCTCGTCTGAGACAACTCGAATGCCCATCTTGGTCTGCAGGCCGGGGATGATTGAGCACAGATTCGCGTTTCCGCAGCGCTCGCCGTAGCCGTTGATCGTTCCCTGCACCTGCTCGATGCCGTGCTCCACTGCGGTCATTGAGTTCGCGACGGCGAGCTCGCCGTCGTTGTGGACATGGATGCCGAGAGGAACCGTGATGGTCTCTCGCAGCGCGTCGACAACCTCTCCAAGCCGTTGCGGCAGAACGCCGCCATTGGTATCGCACAGGTGGATGACGTCCGCCCCTGCATCCTGCGCCGCCTTGAGGCATTGCAGGGCATAGTCCGGGTTGGCCGCATAGCCGTCGAAGAAGTGCTCGGCATCGAAGTGCGCCTCACGCCCCTGGCTCTTGAGGTACGAGATGGAATCGCTGATCATCAGCACGTTTTCTTCCAGGCTTGTCTCCAGCACGTCCGTCACGTGCAGATCCCAGGTCTTACCGACGAGCGTAACGATGGGTGCTTCGGATGCAATCAATGCAAGGAGATTGCCGTCCTGTTCAGGTGTGATGTTGGCGCGGCGCGTGGAGCCGAATGCGGCGACGCGCGCCGTCTTGAGATTCAGCCCCTTGACCCGTCGGAAGTACTCTTCGTCTTTCGGGTTGGAGAACGGCCACCCGCCCTCGATGATGTGAATACCGAGGTCATCAAGCCTGGTCGTAATGTCCAGCTTGTCCTTGACAGTAAGGGAGATACCCTCCTGCTGCGTGCCGTCACGCAGGGTGGTGTCATACAGGATCACTTGTGGCATTGCTGCTGTCACTGCGTTGTCCTCTGACGTATTCCTCTGTATCAACTATAGGCTATAGCGGGCGAGGCACTCGCGCCCGCTCCGGATTCTCGATCCTCTCAATGACGGCGTCCGCCATCTCCGTCGTCTTAACCACCTGCGTGTTTGAGTCTGCAACGCCTACGCCTGCGACATCTGCCGTGCGGTAGCCCGCCGCTAGCGTTGCATCGACCGCCGATTCAACGGCGTCGGCCTCCTCGTTCAGGCCGAATGAGAGCCGCAGCATCATCGCGGCGCTGGAAATAGCGGCCAGTGGATTCGCGATGCCCTGTCCGGCGATATCCGGCGCGGAGCCGTGAATCGGCTCGTACATGCCGTACAGCCCGCCGCCCCGCTTGCGAATCTTCTTGGTGCCGAGGCTTGCCGAGGGCAGCATGCCCATCGATCCCGCCAGCACGGACGCCTCGTCCGTCAGGATGTCACCGAACATGTTCTCCGTGACGATAACGTCAAACTCCGCCGGACGCTGAATGAGCATCATCGCGCAGGCGTCGACGAGGATGTGGCTCACGGACACGTCGGGATTTTCCTCCGCCATCTCCTGCGCCACCTCGCGCCAAAGTCGGGACGATGCCAGCACGTTCGCCTTGTCCACGGAGGCCAGCCGTCCGCGTCTACCACGCGCAAGATCAAAACCCACCTGCAAGACGCGGCGGATTTCCTTCTCTGTGTACTTGAGGGTATCGACTGCCTTGCGGCCCTGCGAATCGTCCCAGCGTTTCTTGGGCTCCGCGAAATACAGCCCGCCAGTCAACTCCCGCACAACGATCAGGTCGACGCCGTCGATAACCGTGCTCTTGATGGGCGATGCTCCCAGCAACTCCGGCACGACCTTCACGGGACGCAGGTTCGCGAACAGGCCCATCCCGCGCCGTAGTGCCAACAGTCCCGCCTCAGGGCGCGTGGCGGCACGTGGATCGTCCCACTTAGGCCCGCCAACTGCCCCAAACAAGATGGAGTCTGACTGTTTCGCGATGTTGAGTGAATCGTCGGGCAAAGCGCTGCCGGTCGCGTCAATGGCCGCGCCGCCAACAAGGGCCTCCTGGTACTCAAAGGAATGGCCGAAGCGCTTGCCAACGGCGGCAAGCATCCGCATGGCCTCCGCGGTGACTTCAGGGCCGATGCCGTCTCCCGGCATCAGCGCGATCGAATAGTTCACTTGGCGTCAGAAGTGACGGGCTCGAGGCCCGCACGCTCTTCGAATGCGGCGATATCGTCCTCGTGCTGCATGGTCAGGCCGATGCTGTCCAGCCCGTTCAACAGACAGTGCTTGCGGAACGGGTCAATCTCGAAATAGGCCTCGAAGCCCTCGCGGTCGTAAACAAGCTGCTTTTCAAGGTCGACGGTCAGTTCATAACCCGGGCGAATGCGGTCGAGGATTTGCCGCACGACCTCCTCAGGCAGCTGCACCGGCAGCAGGCCGTTCTCGAAGCAGTTGTTGTAGAAGATGTCCGCAAACGTCGATGAGATGACCGCCTGGAACCCGAACTGCTGCAGCGCCCACGGCGCGTGCTCACGACTTGAGCCGCTGCCGAAATTTGGTCCAGCAACGAGGATCGTCGCCTCGCGGTAGCCGGGCCTGTTCAGCACAAACTCGGGATTTTCGCCGCCGTCCGGCGTGTAGCGCCAATCAAAGAATAGGAACGGCCCGTAGCCCGTCCGCTCCACTCGCTTCAGGAACTGCTTGGGAATGATTGAGTCCGTGTCGACGTTGGACCGATCCATCGGCGCAGTCGCCCCGGTATGTGAAATGAACTTCTCCATGTCTTGCTCCCGTGTTACGCCCTAAGCGGGTGTCGCTTCCCACTCACGAATATCGACGAATCGTCCTGCGATGGCCGCCGCCGCCGCCATCTGTGGACTCACCAGGTGCGTGCGCCCGTCCTTGCCCTGACGCCCCTCAAAGTTGCGGTTGGACGTGGATGCGCACCGCTCCTGCGGCATCAGGATGTCCGGGTTCATGCCAAGGCACATGGAGCACCCGGCTGCGCGCCACTCAAAACCCGCCTCCGTGAACACGGCGTCCAAGCCTTCTTTCTCCGCCTGCCATTTGACCAGCGCGGAGCCGGGCACCACCATCGCGCTCACGTTCGGGTGAACCTGCCGTCCACGCACCATGTCCGCCGCGGCACGCAGGTCGGACAGCCGTGAATTGGTGCACGACCCGATGAACACCCGGTCGAGTTCGATGTCCTTGATGTTCGTGCCGGCCTCAAGCCCCATGTAGGCCAGGGCGCGCTCCGCAGCCTCGCGCTTGTCCGCAGGCAGCTCTGCCGGATTGGGCACGGCGTCGTCGATGGTGACGACCTGCTCCGGGTTCGTGCCCCACGTCACGTGCGGACGAAGTTCGCTGGCGTCAAGCTCAACGACGACGTCATATTCCGCGCCCTCGTCCGTGGCGAGTTCCTTCCAGCGTTCGATGGCCTCGTCGTACTCCTCGCCCTGCGGGACGAACTTGCGGCCTCGCAGCCACTCGAACGTGGTCTCATCGGGGGCAATCATGCCGGCCCGCGCTCCGCCCTCGATGGACATATTGCACACGGTCATGCGCCCCTCCATCGAGAGCGAGCGGATGGCCTCGCCGGTGTATTCGATGACGTAGCCTGCACCGCCGGACGTGCCGATCTTGCCGATGATGCCGAGGATGATGTCCTTGGCGGTCACGCCCGGAGGCAGTTCGCCGTCGACGCGAACCTCCATCGTCTTGGGCTTGAACTGGCGCAGCGTCTGCGTTGCCAGCACATGCTCAACTTCTGATGTGCCGATGCCGAGTGCGAACGCGCCGAATGCGCCGTGCGTGGCGGTGTGGCTGTCGCCGCAGACGATGACTTTGCCCGGCTGGGTATGCCCCAACTGCGGCCCGATCACGTGGACGATGCCCTGGTTCTCATCGTGCATGTCGTAGTACGTAATGCCGAAGTCTTTGGTGTTCTGCGCCAAGGTCTCGATCTGCTGCCTGGAGATGGGGTCCTCGATGGGGAGCGAGCGGTCGGTTGTCGGGACGTTGTGATCGACCGTGGCGATGGTCAAGTCCGGCCGCCGCACCTTGCGCCCGGCGAGCCGCAAGCCTTCATACGCCTGCGGCGACGTCACCTCATGAACGAGGTGAAGATCAACGTAGATCAGTGACGGCTCGCCCGTCTCTTCGCGGACGAGGTGCGCATCCCAGATTTTTTCGAACATTGTCCGTGGCGGCGTTGCCATTCACGTCTCCTCTTTCAGTGATTTTCTGTACAGGCCGCGAGACAGCTTCCTGCTCTGCTACGCCATTACGCTTGTTGCGCGTTGCTTGGACGCCAGTAGGCGGTTCAGCGAATCTACGTACGCCCGCGCGCTCGCAACGACGATGTCCGTGTCCGCGCCGCGCCCGATGTAGTTTGTTCCCTCGTGCTCAATCCGCAGGGTCACATCAGCGATGGAATCCAGCCCCTCCGTTACCGCCTCTACACGGTACTCAACGAGGTGGTTGTTCACGCCGACAATTGACGTAATCGCCTGGTAGACGGCGTCCACGGGGCCGGTGCCCACGGCGCTCGCCGTCTGCGCCTCCCCCTCAGGATCGATGAGCCGCACGGTGGCTGTCGGCACCGCAGGGGAGCCGCTGAGAGCCTGCACGTGCTCCAGTATGTAGATATCGTCGCCCGTCGAACGGCGATCCTCACCCATCAGCGATTCGAGGTCGCGGTCTGTCACGCTCTCCTTCTTGTCCGCCAGGTCCTTGAAGGCTACGTACACGCGCCCCAAGTCCTCCTTGGACACGTCGTAGCCCAGCTCATGGAGGCGGGCCTCCAGCGCGTGGCTGCCGCTCTGCCGTCCCAGCACAAGCGCGGTGCCCGGCACCCCGACGGACTGCGGAGTCATGATTTCAAATGTGATTGGCGCCTTGAGCATGGCATCTTGGTGGATGCCGGACTCATGGCGGAATGCGTTCAGCCCGACGATCGCCTTATTGGGCTGCACTGCGAAGCCGGTGTAGTCGCTGACCATCCGGCTCGCGCGGTAGATCTGGGTAGTGTCCACGCCCGTCGTGAACCCCAGCAGGTCCTCGCGGGTGTGGATGGCCATGACGACCTCTTCCAGTGACGCGTTCCCCGCCCGTTCGCCGATGCCGTTCACACAAACCTCAACCTGCCGCGCCCCGTTCTGGACGGCGGCGATGGAGTTCGCGGACGCAAGGCCCAGATCGTTGTGGCAATGCACGCTGATGATGGCCTTGTCGATGTTCTTGACGTTCTCGAACACGCCCGCAATCAGCCGTCCGAATTCATCAGGAATGGCATAGCCGACGGTGTCCGGGATATTAATCGTCGTTGCGCCCGCGTTGATTGCCTCGGTCACAAGTCGATAGATGAAATCCCAGTCCGTCCGCGTTGCGTCCATCGGCGAGAACTCGACGTTGTCGCAGTAGCTCTTTGCTCGTTCCACGGATGTGATGGCCTGCTCCATCACCTCTTCAGGGCTCTTGCGGAGCTGGTGCGTGAGGTGAATGTCTGAACTGGAGATGAACACATGGATGCGCGGCTTGTCCGCAACCTGCACGGCTTCCCATGCCGCGTCAATGTCACCGGGCACGCAGCGCGCCAACCCGGCGATGACCGGCTCACGCACCTCACGAGCGATGCGCTGTACGGTTTCCAGGTTGCCCGGGGATGAGGCGGGGAATCCCGCCTCGATAATGTCCACCCCGAGACGTTCGAGCTGGCGGGCTATTTCCAGCTTCTCCTCCCAATTGAGACCTGCGCCCGCCGCCTGCTCCCCGTCACGGAGCGTGGTGTCAAAGATTGTTATTCGTTCCTGCTCAACCATGACTGATGTCCTTTGTCTATAGATATTCCGCGGTCTGTCAGACCGCCCCTCTTCCCTGTTTGCGCGCGCCCACCTGCTAGCGTCCCCGCAGCATGAGCGCGCCTGTAAGGTAGAGGTTGCCGCCGCATCCGGCGCCCAATGCGCGCCGCGGCGAGTCGATATGTGACATCGAAGTCATAGGATTAGTGTCTCGTTAGACGGTGTCCTTGAGCCAGGGCATCATCGAGCGCAGATCACGCCCGACCACCTCGATGAGGTGCGTCGTGTCCGCCGCCTTGAGCGCGTTGAAGCTTGGCCGCCCCGCCTGGTTTTCGAGAATCCACTGACGAGCGAACGTCCCGTCCTGGACCTCTTCGAGGATCTGCTGCATCCTCTCTTTCGCGCCGTCGTCGATGAGCCGGGGCCCGGACACATAATCGCCGTACTCGGCCGTGTCGCTCACGGAATAACGCATGTACTCCAGCCCGCCCTGGTAGATGAGATCCACGATGAGCTTCATCTCATGCAGGCACTCAAAATATGCGATCTCAGGCTGATAGCCCGCCTTGACCAGTGTCTCAAAGCCGGCCTTGACCAAGCTGGTGATGCCGCCGCAGAGGACAGCTTGCTCGCCGAACAGGTCAGTGATTGTTTCCTCGGCGAATGTTGTTTCGATGACGCCCGCCTTTGTCGCGCCAATACCCTTTGCGTAACCCAGCGCCCGGGCCCGCGCGCCCTCCGTCACGTCCTGGTGAATCGCCAGCAGGGCAGGGGTGCCGACGCCCCGCTGGAAAAGCTGGCGGACGCGATGCCCCGGCGCCTTGGGAGCGATCATGGTCACGTCCACGCCCGGGGGCGGCATGATCTGGCTGTAGTGGATATTGAAGCCGTGCGCGAACATCAGCGTCTTGCCATCGTCCAGGTGGGGGGCGATGGACTCGTCATAGACCTGCTTCTGACGCGTGTCCGGGATCAGCATCATGATGATGCTTGCCCGCTGTGCGACCTCCTCAACTGTTCCGACTTCCAGGCCGTCCGATTCCGCCTGTTCCCATGACTTGCTGCCCCGGTACAGGCCGACCATGACGTTCGCGCCGCTGTCCTTGAGATTCAGGGCGTGCGCGTGACCCTGGCTGCCATAGCCGATAACTCCGATCACCTCATCCTTGATGTGATCAAGATTCGCATCGTTGTCGTAATAGATGTCTGCCATCGCACCCTTCCTGCCTTGTGTTGTCCTGTGTGGCAGCCGCCGTCGGCCCTATCCCCGTCGCGGCGGCGCGCCCACGAGCGCCGGGCCGCGAAATTCGCCGTCTTGCGGAACCTCTTCATCCTTCGTGAGGGCCACAAGGCCCGTGCGCATCAATTCAAGAATCCCGTATGGCTCAAGCAAGGCCAGCAGGCTTTCAACCTGCTCCGTCGGCCCCGTTATCTCGATGATGACTGTACTTGGTGAGACGCTCACAACCTCCGCGCCCCGGAAGAGGTCAAGGATCTCGACAATATGGCCGCGGTTCTCCTGGTTTGCCCGTACCTTGATCAGAGCCGTCTCGCGCGCAACGTAGTCCTCGTCCGTGATGTCCATCACTTCAACGACGTCCACTACGTTCCATAGCTGCGACGTCACCTGCCACAGCGCCGACTCGGGAACGTTGTCCACGACGATGGTCATGCGGGAGAACTCAGGTTTCTCCGAATGACCCACGGTCAGGCTGGCGATATTGAAACCGCGCCGCCGGAACATGCTCGCCACGCGATTGAGCACTCCGGGCCGGTCATGGACCAGCGCGGAGATGACGCGACGCATCGTCATCGTGCCACCGTTCCCAGGGGCTGCTGTTGAGTCCACGGATCCTCGACCATCTCATTGACGGACTGGCCTGCCGGAATCATGGGGTACACCAGCTCATCGATCTCGACCATGAAATCAAGAATGACTGGGCCGTCATGATCCTGCGCCCGCTTGATGGCGGAGTCGACATCCTTGATGTCCTCGACGCGGATGCCAAGCATCCCGTACGCCTCCGCCAGCTTCACGAAGTCCGGCCCTGTCGTATTGATCTGGCTGTAACGCTTGTCATAGAACAGCGTCTGCCATTGGCGCACCATGCCGTGGTGGAAATTGTTCATGATTGCGAACTTGACGGGCGCCCTTTCGTCACGAATCGTTGCGAGTTCCTGCAAGGTCATCTGGAAGCCGGCGTCGCCGCAGATCGACCACACCTGCTCATTGGGCAGACCCATCTGCGCGCCCATCGCGGCAGGGACCTCATACCCCATCGTGCCCAGGCCGCCGGAGGTGATGAAGCTGTTCGGCCTGTCTGTAACGTAGTGTTGCGCGGCCCACATCTGGTGCTGGCCAACGCCTGTCACGATGAACGCCTTACCGTCCGTCAGCTCATGGATGCGCTTGATGACGTATTGCGTCGACGGCTTGCCGTCAAAATCCCTGACAACCAACGGGTGCTCACGCCTCAGGTCGTCCACGCGCGAGAGCCATTCTGTCCTTGTCTGTTTTTCAACCTGCGGCAGCAATGCCTTGAGCGAGTTCTTCGCGTCACCGATCACGGGCGCATCCGCGACAACGTTCTGGTGGATCGCGGAGCGGTCGATGTTCAGATGAACGATCTTCGCATTCGGGGCAAAGTCCGCCACCCGCCCGATGATGCGGTCATCAAACCGGGACCCCACGTTGACCAGCAGGTCGCACTCATCCACAACGAGGTTGGCGAATGCAGACCCGTGCATACCCATCAGGCTCAGGTACAGATAGTGATTACCCGGGAATGAGCCGATGCCGAGCAGGGTAGGGATGACGGGAATCTGCGCCTTCTCGGCCAGTTCCTGCAACTCCTTCTCAGCCTGGGCCACCAACACACCGCGCCCCGCAAGGATGACCGGCCTCTTTGCCGAGTTGATCAACTCGGCAGCGGCCTCTACCTGTATCGGGTCGGGGTGCGTGATCGGCCTGAATCCGGGCAGGTCATCCACGGTCTCCGGATAGCCGGTGAACTCACCGATCTCCTGCAGCACGTCGCGCGGCAGGTCCACGAGCACAGGGCCCGGCCGCGCCGAACGCGCGATGTGGAACGCCTCCTTCATCACGCGCGGAATATCCTCTGCCGTCATGACGAGGTAGTTATGCTTTGTGACGGGAATGGTCACACCCGTCACGTCCGTCTCCTGGAACGCGTCCTTGCCGATGGCGGGACGCGTTACCTGACCGGTGATCGCCACGATGGGCGTGGAGTCCATGAATGATGTTCCAAGCCCGACGGCAAGGTTGATCGCGCCGGGGCCGGACGTTGCGATGCAGACGCCCACCTTGCCCGTGGCCCTGGCATAGCCGTCTGCCGCGTGCGCCGCGCCCTGCTCATGGCGGGTCAGGACGTGGTGAATGGACGGGTACTTCAATATGTGGTCGTAGAGCGGCAGAATCGCGCCGCCGGGAACGCCGAAAACGAGGTCGACGCCCTCAGCCTGCAGCGACTCGCATACAAACTCTCCGCCTGCCAGCATCCTGCCTGACATCATTCTCCTCGCTACTCTCTTACCTGCTCGTTGTACGCTCTCTTGGCATTCTTCCCCTGGTGGGGGGACGGTTAGTGTGAACGGGCTCTGAACAAGAGCCAATCACTGTGGCGCCCGCCTGGTCGGAACGGTCATTAAAAAAATCCCGTCCCGTGAAGGGACGGGAGCTTTCACGATCCCGCGGTACCACCCTCCTTACCCGGCCCGGTGGCCGAGTCTCTCATTAGCGTTTGTTCGGGCGCGACCCCGCCAAAACGCAATTGTCTCCATCCTGACGACAGAGACCGCGTTTCGGATGCTCCGGGGCGAGTTCACGGGTCATCACGACCGGGCTTCCACCATCCCCGGCTCGCTATCCGCTAGACTTGCGCTACTACTCCCCTTCGTAGCAGTGTCGATTTTGCCATTCCTACCTACGAGTGTCAACATAATTCCTATTGGACGCCAATTGAGCCAGCCCTCCACCCAAACCGTTCGCTACCGCTCTTAGAGATGAAACTGCGCGACCTTGCCGACTCTGCCCTCCGACTCTTGTTTCCGTCCCGCTGCGTTCTTTGTGGACGGGAAGGCGACCTCATCTGTGAACCATGCAGTCGTTCCTTCCCTCAGCGACTTGACCCTGATGCCATCCCCAGGCTGTCCGGCATCCGTGGCGCACGTGCTGTATGGCCATATGAGGGCAACGTGGGTGAGATTGTCCGACGCTACAAGTACAATGGCCTCCGCTCACTTGCCCCGGTGCTCGCGTCTGAGATGGCTTATGTCTTTCGCGAATGGAGCCCGGCTATCGACCTGATTGTGCATGTCCCCGCCCATCCGGCCCGACTCCGCGAACGGGGATTCGATCAATCCGAGCTTCTGGCACGAGAACTCTCACGCATGACGGAAGTGACGGCCGTTCCGGCCCTTATCCGACTGCGGGAGACGGCCGTTCAAGCACGAGCGATGAGCGCCGCCCAACGGGCTGACAATGTCCGCGGCGCGTTCCACGTCCCCGATCCGGAGCAACTCCAACGCTCCAAAATCCTCCTCATCGACGATGTACTGACAACAGGCGCGACACTCAGGGAAGCCTCGCGTGCCCTCCACCGCGCCGGTGTTAGGAACGTCTACGCACTCACCCTTGCCCACGAGACTTAGAGCCACCGTGTTTCCGCAACGGTCCTTGTCATACTCCGGGCAGGGGATAATAGCGTCATGACAAGCGAACGTGACGCCCCCCTGCGAGTTGGCAAACTCCCGCCTGACCTTCTTGCTGAACTCCTTGAGCAGGCCAACGTCAGTGACCCTAGCGTCATTCTCGGCCCTCGTATGGGAGAGGATGCAGCGCTCATCGACAACAGCGGGGAAAACTACCTCGTTGTCAGCTCAGACCCCGTCACGTTCGCTGCGGAACAACTGGGGTGGTACGCCGTACATGTCAACGCTAATGACATCGCCGCAACAGGCGGGACGCCGCGATGGATGGTGATGACCGTCATCCTGCCGGACGGCTCGCCGCCGCAACTTGCTAGAGACATCATGCGCCAGACGGTGGACGCCTGCGTGGGGATTGGAGTGACGCTTGTGGGTGGCCACACAGAAGTGACGTACGGCATTGACCGCCCAATCGCCATCGGCGTGATGATTGGGGAGGTGGCCAAGGGCAAGGAAACGCCCACATCAGGAGTGCGGGAGGGTGACACCATCATTCTCACCAAAGGTGTCGCCATTGAAGGGACAGCCATCTTGGCGCGTGAGGCGGGCGACCAACTCCGCGCGAAAGGCGTAACAGATGAGGTAATTCGGCGCGGCGCAGATTTTCTGCATGATCCCGGCATCAGCGTCGTCCGTGACGCCCGCGTTGTCCTCGCGACGGCTCCCATTCACGCCATGCACGATCCGACCGAGGGAGGTGTTGCAACGGCCCTGCACGAGATGGCGGACGCATCAGACATCGGCCTTGAAATTGATGCCGGCACGATGGGAACCATGACGCTGCCCGAGACTGTAGAAATCTGCCGTGCCCTTGACGTCAGTCCCATGGGACTCATCTCTGCCGGAGCGCTCATCATCGCAGCCGCTCCGGAAGATGCCACCGGCGTCCTCTCTGCTCTTGAACAGGCGTCCAACCGAGCCGCCGCCGTCGGCCGTGCTGTGCCACGCTCTTCCGGTGTCAACATCCCGCGCTTTCCGCGCGACGAACTGGCGAGAATCCTCTCAACCTGAACAGAAACCTGTCAACCTGACCGGAACCTGTCATTCTGAGCGTAGCGAAGAATCTAAAGGCACGACTGCCCGGCCAAATATGTTTTTGGGTTCCTCGACTCCGCTCCGCTCGGAATGACGGATGCCTAAGCGGCCTCCGGCATTGTTTCCAGGATGAGTTCTGCGTACTGGAGAAGATGCCGATCCGGCAGGAATAGCTCCCGTGCCCTTTCCCTTGCCGCAGCACCCAACTCGGCCGCCCATGCCGGATTAGCCAGAAGATTCCTGATCGCCTGGCCGCAGGCTGCCTCATTCAAGGGGTCAGGCAGGAGGATTCCCGACTTGCCGTCGATGATCTGTTCCCGGATGCCGCCCACAGCACTCGCCACGACGGGCTTTCCCTTCCACATCGCCTCCGTCACCGTCAAACCGAAACCCTCAGCGAGACTCTTTTGGACGATGACCGCAGCGTGACTCTGGATAGCGTTGATGACTGCAGCGTTTTCCTCGCGGTCGTCCATGGGCACGCTCACCAGGTGAATCCTCCGCCGAATATCGTCCGGCAGTGCCCGCCACTCGGCGATGCACTCCTCCAACACGTGCTGAGCCTCCGGATCGTCCGCCACTCCGCTCACCGCCGGGCCAACTAACCACAGGTGGGCGTTATCCGGCGCGTCCGCCATTTGTGCGAAGGAACGCATCACCCCCGCCATGTCCTTGAGCTTGTCCCAACGGGCAATCTGTGCGACGACCGGGTCCTCCGGGAGGGGCAGGGAGCCCTCCGTCACCATCTCGACACGATGGACAATCGTTCCAAACGTGCCGTTATCCCGTGAAAACTGCAGCGGCGTAGAGGGAGTTGGGCCGTCAAGAAGACCGACCGTTGCAAGAATGTCAGCCGCGGAACTGCTGATGTCCGTGTTCTTTGGGCTTGCCGGGTCGATGGATGGATGGATGATGTGACTACAGGCCGGCTCAAGCCATGCCGGCGCGTACTCTTGCAGACTGAAAATGCACATGTCTGCCTGTTGAACATACGGACGGAGAAACTCCCACGCTCCGGTCACAAGCGGATTATGCTGCTCGTGACCGATGTGAGACCGCCAGATGACACGCGCGCCGGCCTGCAGCAATTTCTCGGCCAAGCCGGCAGTCTGGGGATCGTGCAGAATGACGATGTCTCCCGAGCGTATTTGGGTCGCGATGTCAACAGCGTTCGCGTCCAGCACCTTCTCGTAATGCACGCGCTCCGCCTCGCCCAGCGGCCCCCCGTCGCCCGCCTCTCCATGCAGGTTGTTGTGAATGCGCTTGGTTATGCGAAAGAATTCACTATCTCCGTCGATGACGAGCCATCGTGAATCAACTCTCGCGCCCTTCGCGTAGCCGCACAGCCCCTGGACGAGCTCTGCCACGCCGCCGCCCCTGGCCGTGGAGTTTATGTTGATGACGGTCCGGCCCTGCAGGGCGTTGCTGACCGTCTGCGCCGCCTCCGCAATCGCAGATCGACGTTCCTTGCTGACGAACGGAGCCAAAAGATCAAGTGGCCGAGGTGGCACCTCGACTTCTATGATTTTTCCGCCATGGACAACCTTGCCGACTGATGACGTCACGATTTCCCCCGCGCATTTCTCAACGACCACAGAGCAGCCAATTACATTGTACGAGTCTAGTCTTGCTCTCCCATAGCGCTCCGTGGGTACGAACCCAGCAAACGGATACGTTTGCAGATCGTACCCAGTCCGGCCTCAACCTCCGCGAATGCCTCTCGCAGTCCTGCGTCGCTGATGTGGCCCAGGAACTCCACGATGAACGTGTACTCCCACAGACCTTCCCCCGGATCGAGTCGGGAGGGCCGGGACTGCAGCATCGTTGCGTTCAGTCCACGTGATGAAAACAGGTTGAGGACATTGACCAACGCGCCGGGCTGATTCTCGACGTCAAAGAGGATTGTCGTCTTGTCTCCGCCTGTTGTCTCAGGAAATGAGTTCTTACTGAGCACCCAGAAGCGTGTCGCGTTCTCAGCCCCGTCCTCCATGTTTTCCCGCACGACTTTCAGCCTGTAGTACAACGCCGCGACGGCCGTGGCCAATGCTGCCGCCCCGGGGTCTTCAGACGCCGCGGCTATCTGAGCCCCACGCGCTGTGCTCGCTTCCTCAATGACCTCGATCTCCCGCCCCAATTCTTCCGACAAGCGCCGGATGCTGCGCCGGCACTGGCTCAGCGCCTGCGGGTGTGAATAGATGCGCGTCACCTGTTCCAGTGATGTCTTGGTCAACAAGTGGTGGTGAATGGGCAAGAAGACCTCAGCCACCACGTTGATTCCTTCCGTCGCTCCCACAAAATCCAGCGTCGCCCCCACGGTCCCCTCAAGCAGGTTCTCAATGGGAAGTACACCGTATTCAATTTCACCCTGCTGAACTGCCTGGCAGATTGCCTCCGATTCCATCGGTTCGAAGATGGCATCACGGCCGAAGTGGGCGATAGCCGCGAGGTGTGTGAAGGTCGCTTCCGGCTGGAGGAATCCCACAGTCGGTCTATCGAAGCTCATGCCCGTTCCACCTTGATCCGCACGAATCCCCGCTTGCCCATCTTGATGATTGCTCCCTCTACGTCTTCCGGCGAGAGCTGCAGAGTGGGCTCGGTCTGGCGACGGTCGTTAATCTCAAGACCGCCCTGCTGGATCAGACGGCGCGCGTCGCCGCGGCTCGTCGTCAGGCCTGTCGCTACCGCAACGTCCAGAATTGTTAGAGGTTCTTCCGAAGGCTTCAGGAAAACCTCCTCCACGTCCTGCCGTATGTTCCCTTCATCCACTACACGGGTGAACTCTGTTTGGGCCCGTTGCGCTTCATCAGCGCCGTGCAATCTCTCGGTCACAGCACGTGCAAATCGCTCTCGATCGTCCTGCAGATTGGACTCAGTCGACAGGCGGCGGCGGACTTCATCGATTTCGTCGTCCGGCATGTCCGTGAGCACGCTCATGAACATCGGCAGCAACTCATCGCTGACCTGCGTCAGTTTGAAAAACATGTCCACGGGGTTCTCGGTCAGGTCGACCGTGTTCCCATATGACTTGCTCATTTTGCGGCCATCCAGCCCCGGAATGAGCGGCGTCATCAGTACGTGCTTCGTCTTGCCGTTGTAATTCCGCACAAGGTCTCGCCCGACCATCATATTGAACATCTGGTCACGGCCGCCAAGCTCCGCGTCCACGCTCATTGCCACGGAGTCGTATCCCTGCAGCAGCGGGTATAGCGTCTCATGAAGGTGAAGGGGCCGTTGTTGTGAGAGCCGTTCCTGGAACATATCCCGTTCAATGAGCTGTTGTACCGTCATGTTCGCCGAGATTTCGATCATGTCTCGCAGTGTGAGGTGGTCCAGCCATTCCCCGTTCCACTTGACCTCAACGGGATTGTCTCCGCCCAGGTCAAGCACCCTGGCGATCTGATCGCGCCATGTCCGCGCATTCGCCTTTACCTCCTCCTGGGTCAACTGTTGGCGTTCTGCGGACTGTCCTGTTGGGTCGCCGATTCGTGCCGTAAAATCGCCGAACAACAGGATCACCCGGTGGCCCTGCAGCTGAAACCACCGGAGCACGCGCAGAGAAAGATAGTGGCCGATATGCAGGCTGGTGCTTGTAGGATCAAGCCCCTCGTAGATAGTGAGCCGCCGACCTGAATCAAGGTCTTTCTGCAATTCCTCCTCGACGATTACCCCGTCCAGGATTCCACGACGGAGAAGGTTCGACAAAGACCAATTGGCGAGCGCTTCATCCGCCGGCGGGGCCGGATATGATTCGGCGTCCTCATCCGTCGCCCCGAGAGATTGCAGCAGGGCAGTGGCCTCCTCAATGTCATCAACACGCGTAAGTGATGAATCATCCTCTGAAAGTGATGTCTTTTCCGTGCTCACGTAGCCGTACGAAACGTCTTCGGTGAACACTGCCTTGGCCAGCAGCGCCAACTCCTGTGTCGCCGCCTCCACACGCTCAGCAGTTGCATCCGCGAACCCGTCGATCGGAAAGACGATCGTGCGGCTTTCCGACGTTGTCATTGCCTTTTCAGCCTGCCGCCACACCCAGCGACGGGTCCGAACATCGCTGCCCGTCGCGTACACGGGCTCTCCAGCAGGAACTGCCTCTGCCGCATCACCTTCCGCAGCAGCGAATGTGTCCCCGGTGCGGCTCAGACGCACGTCGATGTTTCCAGGCAGTCGATCTATGTCATGCGCGCCGACCGGCACGAGGTGCCTCATAGAGATGAGGTTGGCAATGTCGGCTGCCGGGTTGATTGAACGAACATAGTCGCCCCGCAGGCACCGCTGGGCCAAGGCCGCGACTGATGGCATATGAGTCCGGGGGTTGATCCCCTCTGTCTCAAACGCCTGCTCCCACCGGGCAATTGCCGGATGACCGTGCAGCCCGGCCCCTCCAAGCTTCCATGGCACATCCTGTGCCGCCCTGTACAGCGCGCTTTGGAGTGCGCTGATGCTTTCGCGGGAAGGCGTAGCCGCGCCATGTACAAAAACGACGCCCACAACATACGTCAGGTGCCGCTCCAGCAGCTCGTCTGAAAGCTCAAATAGCATCACAAGCGCCTATTGGGCGTCATGAAGTTAAGGCGAAGTGGTGGCAGGAGAGGGATTCGAACCCCCGTAGCCCTTAGGGCGCCAAGTTTACAGCCTGGTGCGTTTGTCCACTCCGCCATCCTGCCAATGCTACGCATTCTACTGACCACCGCCTTCTCACGTCATGCCCCGCGTCATGTGATTCCGAGTGCAGCGAAGAATGCTGAGACTCCTTAGTCCTAGACCTCCCGTCCGATTGCCTTTGCGATACCGTGGACCTGCTTCTGCAACTCCGGCAGCCAATCCACTGGCAAGGACTGCGCCCCGTCAGAAAGCGCCGTCGTGGGGTCCGGATGCGCTTCGATAATAAGCCCGTCCGCCCCCGCTGCGATGGCAGCCTTCGCCATTGGCATTACCAGATCGCGTTCACCCGTGCCGTGGCTGGGATCAACGACGACGGGCAGGTGGCTCTCCCTTTTGAGGATCTGCACGGCCGTCAGATCAAGGACGTTGCGAGAGAATTCATCGTCGAAGCTGCGGATGCCGCGCTCACACATGATGACGTTCCAATTGCCCTCACTAATGATGTACTCGGCACTCAGGAGCCACTCGCGGATGGTGGCATGGAACCCGCGTTTCAGCAGGACCGGCTTGCGCGTCTGCCCCACTGTTTTGAGCAACCGGAACGCGTGCATGGTGCGAGCGCCAATCTGGAGGATGTCCGAGTACTCCTCGCACATTTCCACGTCCATCTCAGACATCACTTCAGTAATGACCATCAGGCCAAACTCATCTGCGACGTTTCTCAGGATGCGCAGCCCCTCAAGGCCCAGCCCCTGGAATGTGTAAGGCGAGGTGCGTGGCTTGAAGGCGCCGCCGCGAAGAATGGTGAAGCCGAGTTTGCTATCCATTTCGGCAACCTGCCTCACCTGCTCTTCGGACTCCACCGCGCACGGCCCCACCATCATGGCCACGGGCGCGTTCGACCCGATCTTCACCCCGTTGGGCAAATCGATTACAGTGTCCCGCTTTCGAAAATCACGGCTCACATGCTTGTACGGCTTCATGATGCGGACAACATGGTCCACACCAGGCAGGATTCTCAGGACGTCATCGCCGCCCGCAGTTGTATCACCGATGACTGCAACGACACTGGTGAACTCGCCCGGCTCCACGTCCGCCCGATAACCAAGTTCCTGAATCTTCTCGACGACGCCATCCACGTTCTCCTGTGTTGCGTCAGTCCGCATTACGACGATCATTGCGTGCGCTTTCCTCCGGCCACGCGGCCAATACCCTCTCTACTACTCCTTACACAATGGAAAGCCCCCCCGACTTATGCGGGGGGGCTTTGTCTTTTCCTGTACTTTGCGTGTCAATCAGACGAGCAACGTTGGCGGCCCACCCCGCAGGGGGTAGCTAAAGTCGTAATAGCGATAGCCGGCGCCAAACATCATGCCAAAATCCTACTGACGACATATTGAATCTGTCAAGTCTTTAGAACAGGTTTGAAACCGGTCTTGGAAAGCTTGACATTTCTGCTCCTGCGCGAATAGACTGACCACGCTCCGGAGGCAGAATGGCACGCGGAAAAACCAAGCTTATGAAGCAGGTTGAGGAGCGCTATGGGCGCCCCCTTGAGCGGCTTTTGCCCGAAATGTACAACGAACTCGGATTGCCCGGCATGTCCGAAGAGCTCGGCATCAGCAAGGGTACTCTCTGGTACTGGCTCCTCAAGATGAATCTCACCGTCAAGCGCGTTGCGCTCGCCCCCGGCGAGAGCCTGGAAATCAAGCGCGAAGCCTCCTGAGCGGCGGCGGCCCCACTAAGGCCCCATCGTGCGACGGTTCACCAGGGAACTAACCGCCCTCGTTGTCATCATTGTCCTGGTTGGACTTGCCATCCTGCTTGCGCCGACCATCGGCGGCATCCTCGGCGAACGTGCTCATGACGCTGACCGTGCATTGCTGCAGGACGCCATCCCCATCTACCAGGAGGCCCGGGTCTTTCCCCAGCCGGAGTGGCCGACCCTATCCGGTGAGATCGGCGTGCCGCGGGAAGGGAACGCGGCGGGCTACCAATGCGACGGCTCAGACGCAGGAGAAATCTGCTCCTGGCTCGCCTTTGAGCTGCTTGCAGAACACGGTGGACTGGAATCCACCGCGGCGATTACTTCCGCTGAGACCACACTCAACGTCGGCGCAACGAACGCTCCGAGCGGAAACTACGGCTGGTACCTAAATTTCGCGGGACAGGTTGCGTCAGAGCCGCAGTTCGATTCGGAAATTGGGTATCCGTAAACTGCCGGTATTCTTGCCGCATGGCCAGGATTTGACGCTTTATCCGGAGAGGTTCACACCTTGACGACGAAAACGGGCAGACCGGAATAACGCCCGGGCTGCCCGTCTGTGGTCTGGCAGCGTAAGCTTGGTGGCTACGCCGGATAGACGATTTCCCCGCCGGAAGTCTGGCGAGACGGCTGTCGGGATGTCTCCGCGCCCTTGGTCGCCCAGAAAATCTCAGCGATCTCCTGCACCGTCGCCACCAGCGCCTGCGCGTTGTCCATGCTCACGCTCTGCCGCGCAGCGGAGCCCTGCTTCATCGCGGTGAAGAACAGGTTATGCAGGTTCGGGTGCTGTTCCAGGTGCTCAGGCCGGAAATAGTCGCCCCACAGGATGCGGAGTTCCTTCTTGGCAAGCTCAGCGTGCTCTTCCTTGACAGCGATGTAGCGTATGAGCTTGTTGCGCGACTCCGCGTCGGAGACCTCGCCGAGGTCCTCAATCAGATTCACCATCCGCACCACCGTGTGGGCCGCAATCTGCGCTGCGTGCGGGTCATAGATGCCACACGGAATGTCACAGTGCGCATTGGCAGTGCGGGCTGGCGAGAGCTTTTCGATAGCTCCCAAGGCTATACTAAGTGCGGACATTTCTTCCTCCTATCGTCCCCAATTGTCAAGTTGGCTCATCGGCGGATTCAAACGTGAAAGATTGTACGGTAGCCCCCACTCATAGGGCAAGGAATGCCGCGGGCATTTCAGGACACCGCTGATGCCCTGGTGGCTGCATCCTCCACGCCTGCTGGACCTGTTTAGTTCCCTCCGGTTCCGCGTGGCCGGCCACAGCATGGAGCCATATTTGCTGGAGGGAGATATGGTTCTCGTATCGCGGCGTTTCCCCGGCGGAGTGCCACGAAGAGGTGATGTTGTGGCATTCAGAGAGCCTGAATCCGGAGGAGTATCTATCAAGCGCATTTGCGGTCTGCCGAATGAGCGCATTGAAATCATCGATAGCGGAGTATATGTGAACGGCGAGCCACTCCCGGAGCCCTACGTGTCACGCGGGCCGTCAAGACCGAATACCGGTGATAGTGTCGAGTGGAAGACCGACGAGGATGAGTTCGTTCTACTTGGTGACAATCGTGGCGATAGTAAGGACAGCCGCGCATTTGGTCCTGTCGCGCACGATGCCATTGCCGGCCGGGTGTGGTATTGCCACGCGCCTAAGGAGAGAAGAGGCGTCCTGCGCTGACAGCAACGCGTCAACGCGATACGATGATGATGCGGCATAAGTGAGAGAGCCGCTGCGAACGGGGGATTGAACACACCATGACCATGCCGGAAATTGGACAACAACTGCCAGATCTGACGTTTACATCGGGATTTCGAGAGACGATCAGCACCGCCGATCTTAAGGGCGAGGAGAATCTTGTCATCGCGTTTTACGCCGCCGCGTTCACAGGTGGTTGAGAGCGCGAGCTTAGGGAATTCGAGCGCCTGCACGACGAATTCCGAAAGCTAAACACCCAGGTCTGGGGTTCAAGCGTTGATCTGATTCCAAGCCAGGCTGCGTTCGCGCAGCATTGCGGCCTGAGTTACAGGCTCGTTAGCGGCTATCCGAATCATGAGGCCGCCAAGACTCTTGGCGCATTCAATGAAGAGCGCAGCATGATTCGCCGCGTCACCTACGTCATCGACAAGGACGGCGTCCTCCGCCACGTCATCGATGACCCCGGCGATATGGAACGTCACGCAAACGAGGCGCTGGAAGCCGTCAAAGGCCTCTCCAACTAAACGAACATCACCCTCTTCCCCAGGGGAGAGGGTTAAGGCGAAGGGATTAGGGCTCAGCCCTCACGCGCACCGGATCTCGTCCCCTGAGAGCGGATACAAATATCGCCACCACGAGCAGCACGGTTAGGTACGTAATGACGTCCTGGTAGCCCGTGGTTGCTGACTGCGCCATCGCCGTTCCCGCATCCACCCCGGCATCCAATAGTCGTGCCTCTTCATCCCGCTGAATGACGGCGAACAATGTTCCGGCGATGGCGATGCCCGTCGCCTGGCTGACCTGCCGCACGGTGGCGATCATGGCGGACGCTGTGCCGAGGCGGTGAGGCGGTACTGAGCTGACGAGGGCGGTGTTGTTGCCCGGCTCAAAGATGGAGATGCCCGTCCCCAGCGACAGCAGCACGGTCACAAAGACGGCGATGTGCGTATCGACGCCGATGAACGTCAAGCCGTAGTAGGCGGCCGTCATCACCATCAGGCCAAACGTCGCGATAACACGGGTCGGGACCTTGTCTGCCACCCATCCGGCAGAGGGAGCAACGAAGAGCCGCACGATGGGCAGCGTGACCAGGATTAGGCCGGCCTCGGTCGCCGTCAGACCCCGCCCGTCCAGCAGGAAGAACGGCAACAGGATGATGATTGCACCCTGCGTTATGAACTGGAGCGTGTTGGTGGCATTCGATGCGGAGAACTGGCGGATCAGGAACAGGTTCAGCTCGAGGATGGGGAGACGCTCGCGCAGGAACTGAACCCCGCTCCTCCGAATCTGGAGAACCATCATGTCCGGCCTCGACTGCACATACATGAATATGGCAAATGAGACGACCGCGGCCACAGTGAATCCGATGATGAGAGGTTCGGACCAACCCAGAATCGGCCCCCGGTTGAGTGCGAGCAGGAACGCTGTCATGAAGACGAACAGCAGGACTGCCCCGAAGAAGTCGAACCGAACGTGACGGCCCTCCTCGCGGTCGTTTCGCAGGATGACAAGCCCCATTACAAAGAACAGCAGAATAAATGGAATGCGCGTGTAGAAAAGCGCCTGCCATCCGAGCGCGTCCAGCAGGAATCCTCCCAGCAGCGGGCCTGTCGATAAGCCGATTCCCACGAAGACGTTCTCCAGCCCGATCGCCCGGGCCCGTTCAGCTTCAGGAAAAGCCCCGACAACGATGGCATCGCTGTTGGAGATGAACAGCGCCAGCCCGATGCCCTGGATCACCCGGGCAACCAACAGCATCGCCAATGTTGTGCTCAGTGAGGCAATCACCAGCCCGATTCCAAATACGAGAAATCCGGCCAGGAAAACCTGCTTGCGGCCGATGGCGTCGCCTAGGCTGCCAAACGTTAGGCTCAGTCCGAGGCTTGCCAGCAGATAGATGACGCTTACCCAGAGGATGACATCCGGTTCGACATCGAACTCTCGCCCAAGCTCGGGCAGCGCTATGTTCGTTATTCCTACGTCGAAGGCGCTTGTGAGGATGCTCACGCCAACCGTGAGAAGAACCAGCCACTTGTAATAGCCGGCGGAACGCAGCCTTTCGGTAAAGGGCATCTGTTAGAGGTTCGCCTGGGTGCGGGAACCCTCTGGAGCCGATTCAGAGGACTCTGGCCGTCCTTGAGGGCCGCGAACGCGCCCAGTTGTTGCAGGATCGCGTCCTCGCAGCACAGACACGATGATTGCCGCAACCAATGTAATCAGCATGATGGTCAGCACATCCTGGAAGCCCTTTTCGACGGAGAGACTGAGGGCTTCTTCAGCGCCAACGCCAAGCCCCAGCAATCGCGACTCCTCGTTGCTCTGGATTACCGCATACAGCGTTCCGGCAACCGCTATGCCTGTCGCGGTGCTGATTTGCCGCACGGTGCCGAGCATGGCTGATGCAGTCCCGAGATGCGAGGGCGGCACTGAACCCATGATGGCGCTGTTGTTGCCCGGGCCGAATATCGAGCTGCCTGCACCCTCAGCCAGCAGCAGGGTAATCAGTATCGCGATGGGCGTATCGACGCCGATACTCCTGAGTCCGAAGTACGCGCCTGTCATGACAAGCAGACCGAAAGTCGAGACCGTCCGCGACGACATCTTATCCGCTGTCCAGCCGGCAACCGGCGCGACAACAAGTCGCACAATGGGCAGCGTGACCAGGATTAATCCGGCCTCGGTCGCCGTGATTCCCCGCCCGGTAATCAGGAAGAACGGCAGTAGGATGATGATTGCTCCCTGGCTCAGGAATTGCAGTGCGTTTGCGCTATTCGCTATGGAGAACATTCGATTACGGAACAGGCTCAACTCCAGGACAGGCAGGTGGTCTCTCATTACGCGGATGCCCCTCATGTGTATCTCTACTAGCGGCAGCCGCTGGCGGGATTCCACGAAGATAAACACAAGGAAAGACACGAGTGCAGCCACGCCCAGCCCGATGATGAGCGGCTCCGTCCATCCCAGGTTTGGGCCGCGATTGAGGCCCAATAGGAACGCCGAGACAAAGCCGAAGAGTGCCAGCGCGCCAAGGAAATCGACACGCGCATGTCGGCCCTCCTGTCGGTCGCTTCGCAGGAAGATCAGCCCCATCACAAAGAACACTGCCATGAACGGCGCGCGCGTCCAGAACAGTGATTGCCATCCCCAAAGGTCAAGCAGGAAACCACCCAATGGCGCCCCGCTGGCGAGGCCGACGCCGACAAAGGCGTTCTCCATGCCGAGTGCCCGAGCGCGTTCCGTGTCCGGGAATGCGTCTACGACCAGTGCGTTTCCGTTGGCGAGGATCATCGCCTGCCCGATGCCCTGGACGACGCGCCCGAACAGCAGCATCGGCAGTGTCGTGCTCAGGGGAGTGATGATTAGCCCGACCCCGAACACCAGGAAACCTGCCAGAAAGACCTGCTTGCGGCCGATGGCGTCGCCGAGACTCCCAAGCGTCAGCATCAGCCCGATGCTCGCCAGCAGATACGCGACGCTCACCCACAGGATTACGCTCGCATCGACCCCGAACACCTTCTCAAGCTCCGGCAGCGCGATATTGGTGATAGAGCCGTCAACCGTGCTCGTTAGAATCCCAAGCCCAACCGTAACGAGAACGAGCCACTTATATGAACTGCCGGAGCGTAGTCTTTCTGCGAGCGCCATTCCAAAAATCTACACCCGAACAGCCAACCCGCGCCCCCGGCGGCCTCTCCCACTTGTCATTCTGAACACAGGGCTCAAAATGGCCCTGCCCTCATGACACTAACTTGATTCCCCATGCCTGGCCGAATCCTTCGCTCAGCGCACGTGCAACCTCACTGAAATTGGGGGCGATATCCAACGCGCTCGCCAGCGTTCCCGTTCGGTCATTCAGGTCCCGGCGGAACCGCTCCCGACGCCCCGGGTCAAGCCGCAAGAGATCGGCCAGCCCGGATCCCGTCTCAGCAAGGGGAATCGTCCCGTGTTGAAGGACGACGCCTGCCGTGCGGCGCTGCGCGCTGGCCACCATCTTTCGGCCCGCCCAATACACCTCATGCCGTCCCGGCGACTCGAAACAGCCAAAATCGACGCCGGTTTCCGGCCAGATTGGCGCAGGGTCACGCACAGTTGCCCGAATGCCAAGCATGCCCAGCCCGGCCACCAACGCTTCGTTGACTACTGCATAGCCGGCGAGAACGTCCTGCGAAAACGGCTTTTCGCTAGCAGGGGCAATCACGCTGTACGTCACGTCACCAACCAAATGCAGGATCGCCTTTCCACCGGTTGGACGTCGCACGATCTCGATTCCCGAATGCTCGCAGCGCTCAACATCCAGCATCTGCTCACTCTTCTGATGCCGCCCCAGTGTTACCGCAGGGCAGGGCCACGAATAGATTCTTATAACCGGCGCGGATTTCCCCTCCGCCACCTGGGTGGCAAGCTCCTCATCAAGAATCATGTTTTCCCGCCCGGTTATGCCTGAGTCCAAAACCAGGCGCCACTCTTCGCTCATGCCCATCACGATACCCGCAAAAGCAGGAAATCATATGCGCTGCGGCGCCATAGCGGTGTATACTTGCACCATCACTGCGCGCTCAAGCGCGACGTCAGGGGACTTGATGCTCCAGGAGCCCGTCGAGGGTAGTCAACAGGATTCGCAACGGCCGGAAGATAGCGAGATGGCTCGCCTATTGGAGGCTGAAGGTCAGAATATGCCCGTCCTCCGCCGCGGTGAAGCTGTGGAGGGCACCATCGTCCACGTTGACGAAGAGGGACTTCTTGTCAATATCGGTGCGAAGAGCGAAGGGGTTATTCCCTACCGCGAAATGCGAAGCCTCCCGGAGGATGAGGCGCGCGCCCTCAAGGCAGGGGATTCCATCGTTGCGACTCTCGTGCGAACCGATGAGGCCGGCCAATACATGCTCTCGTATGACCGCGCGCAGGCTGAGCGTGGGTGGCGTCAGCTCGAGAAAGAAAAGGAAACCGACGAACTGATTACCGGCAAGGTCATTGGCCACAATCGCGGAGGCATCCTCGTCGAAACGCGGGGCGTCCAGGCGTTCGTGCCGTTGTCCCAATTGTCTCCTGAGCACCGTGAACTCGCGTCCGGTGAGGGCGATGAGCAGTTGCAGGCGCTGGATACGCTGGTTGGCCAGGAATTCCAGTTCAAGGTCATTGAGGTCAATCGACGCCGCCAGCGGGCCATCCTCTCGGAGCGCGCCGCGTCCCAGGACATGCGCATCGAGCAGCGGCAAGCCTTGCTTGCTGAACTGCAGGAGGGGACAGTCCGCAAGGGCCGGGTGACGGGCGTCCGTGATTTCGGCGCGTTTGTTGACCTTGGCGGCGCGGACGGCCTCATCCACGTGTCTGAGCTTGCGTGGGAGCCCGTCACACACCCCTCGGAGATCGTCCAAACGGGACAAGAGCTTGAGGTGCATGTCCTCAAGGTCGACCACGAGACGGGGCGTATCTCCCTCAGCCTGCGCCGCACGCAGCCGGATCCGTGGCTTGCGGAGGTGGAGGCGTATCAAGAGGGTCAGATTGTCGAGGCAACCGTGACCCGTCTTGCCGTATTTGGCGCTTTTGCACGTTTGGAGCAAAGTAATATAGAGGGCCTTATCCACATATCGGAAATGGCGGATCACCATATCAACCACCCCCGTGAGGTCATCAAGGAGGGAGACACGCGGCAGGTGAAAGTGCTCCGGATTGAACCGGAGCGGCGCAGGCTGGGGCTCAGCCTACGCCAGGTGGAAGCATAGGATCGGAAAGCGCGGGCGCGAATCCCATATTCAGGGTGAGCGGAGAAGAAAATGGCGAGCAGATTTGAGAAGTTCTCGGAACGTGCCAGGCGGGTTCTCTCCCTGGCGCAGGAAGAGGCGGGCGAACTGAACCACAACTACATCGGCACGGAGCATGTCCTTCTTGGCCTTGCCCGTGAGCCGGAGGGTGTCGGCACCCGTGTCCTTGTCTCCCTTGGTGTCGATCTCTCCAAGATTCGATCTGCCGTCACCTTTATCATCGGGCGGGGGCAGAAGCAGCCGGCAAGCGATGTCGGCCTCACTCCGCGCGCCAAGAAAGTTATTGAACTCGCCGTCGACGAGGCGCGCGAGATGTCACATCACTACATCGGCACCGAGCACTTGCTCATCGGCCTGTTGCGCGAGGGCGACGGCGTTGCCGCCGGCGTCCTCGAGAGTCTTGGCGTCACTCTCGACAAAGTGAGACAGGAGACCCAGCGCATTCTGAGCCAGTCCGGTGGACAGCCGGGCAGCCGGTCCAGTACACGCACCCCGACGCTTGATCAGTTGGGGGTTGACCTGACCCATCTTGCTCGTGAGGGCCAACTTGACCCGGTGATCGGCCGGCAGCAGGAAATCGAGCGGGTAGTACAGATACTCTCGCGCCGCACAAAGAACAACCCTGTTCTTATCGGCGAGCCCGGCGTTGGCAAGACTGCCATCGTTGAAGCCCTTGCCCGGCGCATCGCCGGTGTTAAGGACGAGAATGAATATGTTTCCGGCGGTGTAAATAACATACCGGTGCCGGACAGCCTCAGCGGCGCGCGACTCGTTACGCTTGACATGGGGGCGCTCGTCGCCGGCACCAAGTACCGCGGCGAATTCGAGGAACGTCTCAAGAAGGTCGTCGACGAGATTCGTTCGGCCAAGAACATCATCCTCTTCATCGATGAGATGCACACGCTCGTCGGAGCGGGCGCGGCAGAGGGCGCGGTCGACGCGTCCAACATCCTGAAGCCGTCGCTCGCGAGAGGCGAACTCCAGACGATCGGCGCTACAACACTGGACGATTACCGCAGGTACGTTGAGCGCGACCCCGCGCTCGAGCGGCGTTTCCAGCCCGTCCGGGTGGAGGAGCCGTCGTCCGATGACACCGCCGCCATCCTGCGTGGTGTCAAGGGGCAGTATGAAGAGCACCACAGCCTTACCATCACGGATGAGGCCGTCGAAGCCGCCGCCACGCTGGCCTCGCGCTACATCGCGGATCGTTTCTTGCCGGACAAGGCCATCGACCTCATCGATGAGGCCGCCAGCCGTGTCCGCATTCGCGCGTCGTCCATGCCGCTCTCCGTCAGGGAGGCGATGATGGCGCTTGAGCGCGTTCGGGCCGAAAAGGACAACGCTGTCGCCGCCGCCAATTTCGATTTCGCCGCTGAGATGCGCGAGCGTGAGGTCAGCCTCGCCGAGCGCATCGCTCGCCTTGAGCAGGAGTGGCAGAACGAACAGCAGAGCGCGACCCCTGAGGTGACCGAAGAAGACATCGCTCAGGTTGTGAGCATGTGGACCAATATCCCGGTCACACGTCTCGCCGCTGAGGAGAGCGAGCGCCTCTTGCACATGGAAGAGGTGATGCATGACCGCATCATCGGGCAGCATGAGGCCATCATCAATGTCTCCAAGGCCGTCCGCCGCGCAAGGGCAGGGCTCAAGGACCCGCGCCGTCCCATCGGCACGTTCCTGTTCCTTGGCCCGACGGGCGTCGGCAAGACCGAGCTTGTCCGCGCGCTGTCCGAGTTCATGTTTGGCTCAGAGGACTCCCTCATTCGGCTTGACATGTCCGAGTTCATGGAGCGCCACACCGTTGCGCGGCTCGTTGGCGCGCCGCCCGGGTACGTCGGCTTTGATGAGGGCGGACAGTTGACGGAGGCCGTCCGCCGCAATTCTTACTGCGTGATCCTGCTCGACGAGATTGAGAAGGCCCACCCCGAGGTCTTCAACATCCTGCTGCAGATCTTTGACGACGGCCATCTGACCGACGCCAAGGGCCGCAAGGTTGATTTCCGCAACGCCATTGTTGTCATGACATCCAACATCGGTGCGGAGGTCATCAAGAAGAACTCCAATATCGGCTTCTCCTACGCGCGTGACGAAACCGACGTGCGTAGGCAGGACTATGACCGCATGAAAGACAAGGTTCTGGATGAGGTCAAGCAGTTCTTCCGGCCTGAATTCCTCAATCGCATTGATGCGCAGGTCGTCTTCCACTCCCTCGATCGGGATCACATTCGCCAGATTGTTGACCTGATGATGAAGGACGTGGAGAAGCAGTTGGAGACCAAGAAGATCAACATCGAGGTCACCGACGCGCTGCGCGACTATGTGGGCGAAAAGGGCTACGACGAGACATATGGCGCGAGGCCGCTTCGGCGTGTCATCCAGGACATGATTGAAGACAGGCTCTCTGACGAAATCCTGAGTGGCGACATCGCCGAAGGCGACATGGTCCGTATCGACTATGTGGACGAAGAGGTTGTCGTCACGACGACCGAGCATGGTTCGGCCAAGCCAAGTGTGTCCGCCGATACTCCTGAGGCTCCCGAAACCCCTGAAGCTCCCGAGACCGTCGAGGTGGCGGGCTAGCTGACGGTCGGGTCTGGCACGATGCCACGACCGCGCGTTTCGTATAGCTGCACGGCTTGTGGGGCGGAGTCGTCCCGCTGGGAGGGACGTTGCCCACGATGTGAAACGTGGGGCTCCCTTGTTGAGATAGTCGTTGAAATTAAGGAGCGGGTGGGCGGCGTCTCAGAGGCAGCTCCTCCGCCTGCTGCGTTGACAACCCTCATGGAACAGGCCGCGACGCAACCGTCCCGGATCGCGGTGGCCAATATGCCGGAGCTCATGAACGTTCTTGGCGGCGGTGTCGTATCCGGCAGCGTGACCCTGCTCGGAGGCGAGCCCGGCATCGGTAAATCAACCTTGTTGCTGCAGATCGCCTCGGCGCTCGGACAAACGGGAGCGAGTGTGGTTTACGTGGCCGGAGAGGAATCCCCGGAGCAGATCGCCCTCCGCGCCGCCCGCCTCTCCCTTGCGGGTAACGGCGTGACGCTGTTGTCTGAGACGAATATCGACGCACTCTTGCAGGCGCTCAGCGATAGCCCGCCAAGCCTGCTGCTTGTGGATTCCGTCCAAACGCTCAGGACTGAAGCATCGTCATCGGCGGGAACCGTGGCGCAGGTGAGAGAGTGCGGCGCGCGGCTCGTTGAGTGGGGGCGTCGACGTGGCGTGTCCGTCATCATGACCGGCCATGTCACCAAGGACGGCGCGATTGCGGGTCCGCGCGTGCTTGAGCATGCGGTTGATGTCGTTCTCTACCTGGAAGGTGAGGGTCTCGGCCCCTATCGTGTAGCCCGGTGCGTTAAGAACCGTTTCGGCTCAACGGACGAGATTGCCGTTCTCGAAATGACTGACATGGGTTTGCGAGAGGTGGATGATCCATCCGCCGCTCTCACACAGGAGCGAACATCCACCGCGCCCGGTTCCATCGTTACCCCCATCGTTGAGGGAACGAGGCCCCTGCTGGTGGAGATTCAAGCTCTTGTTGCCCCGTCCGGAGGGGCGGACCCGCGGCGCATGGCGACGGGCGTCGATCTCAACAGGCTTCTGCTCATATGCGCTGTCCTCTCGCGACGCCTGCGGCTGCCGCTCGGAAAGCACGACGTTATCGTTAACGCAATCGGCGGGCTGCGCATCGCAAGCCCGTCCGCAGACCTTGCGATTGCGCTCGCTATCGTTTCAAGCCTTCGTGACGTTCCTGCCGCTCCGGACCTGGCCGCGGTCGGGGAGATCGGCCTTACCGGCGACATTCGGCGCGTTCCCCAACTGCAGCGCCGAATTAATGAAGCTGCCCGCCGTGGCTACCGCCGTATTATTGCGCCTCTTGACGCCTCCTCATCCTCTGACGTGCCGATCGGCGTCATCCCTGCATCCACGCTCCACGAAGCCGTGGGGCAGGCCCTTTCCGAATATCCTCAGGCGAATGACCTGGAAACGTCCTTTCCCGGAAGAGGGTTAGAGTGAAATTGCTATGACTGCCAATCCCTCTCCACCGCCTGAAATCGGAGAGAAGCGCGAGAATTTACGTGCTCTGCTCCGCGAAATGGGCTCGATCATCGTTTCCTTTTCCGGGGGCGTCGATTCCAGCCTCCTTCTCGCTGAGGCGAATGACGTGCTGGGGAAGGACGCTCTTGCCGTAACCGCGCTTTCCCCCACGTTCGCTGATTCGGAGGCCGAAGACGCCCGTGACATTGCCGCGTTCCTAAATGCCCGCCACGAGTTCTTCTACACCGACCAACTGGACATGGAGGGCTTTGCGGCAAATGACGGCCGCCGCTGTTACTTCTGTCGCGTCGATCTTTTCTCACAGCTGCGCACGATCGCACAGGAACGCGGGATTCCGTGGGTCATTGACGGCACACTGACTGATGACTTGGGGGACGTGCGCCCCGGCCTAAAGGCGAAGGATGAGCAGGGTGTCCGCAGTCCGTTTGTGGAGGTCGGCCTGACCAAGGACGAGGTGCGACAACTGGCCCGAGAGCGCGGTCTGCCCAACTGGGATAAGCCTGCTGAATCGTGCCTCGCCTCACGCATTCCGTTGGGCACGCCCGTCTCGTTTGAGCTGCTCGACAAGATCGCCCGCGCTGAAAAGTATCTCCATGAGCACCACTTCAGGCAGGTGCGTGTGCGCCATCATGGAGCGATTGCCAGGATTGAAGTCCCGCCTGAGGATATGCAGCGCCTGATCGCCGATGATTTGCGCGAGGAGCTGATCAGCCACATCCGTGAACTGGGTTATCTATTCGTGACACTGGATCTCGCCGGATACAAGACCGGCAGCCTGAATACGCGCAAGGCCGCAATCCCAACAATCCAAAACGGCTCGGCGGAATTGATCAACCGGAACGGGTAGGGACCTCGCCATATGCGAATCGCGTGGCTCCAATGCGCGAATGGCGTCAGCGGCGACATGCTGCTTGCCGCGCTAGTGGACGTCGGCGCGCCCGTCGACGTGATGAACGAGGCCATTGAACAGGTCTTTCCCAATGAGATGATCCGCCTTACGCCGGTAGAGACTTTCCGGGCCGGAATCCGCGCAACACACATCAAGATCGAAAGTGATGCCGACGCTTCTGTCGACCATACGCCCCTGACTGACCTTGTTGGCCGTGTTGAGAGAGCCAATCTGCCGTCAAGTGTGGTTCAGCGAGCCATCGCAATCCTGCGCCGCATAGGTGAGGCGGAAGCGCGCGTCCACGGCGGAAGCGCCGAGACTGTGCAACTCGCGGAACTTGGTTCGGCGGACACGCTTGTTGACATCGTTGGAACGCTCGTCGGCCTGGACGAACTTGGAATTGGAACCCTGTATTCCACCGGCCTCCCGTTAGCGACAGGCCGCGTGCCAACTCATCACGGCGTCCTGCCGGTACCCGCCCCCGGCGTGCTGGAAATCATGCGACTGTCAGGAGCGCCAACACTGCCGCCGCCCACGAATGGCGAGGGTCAACAAACAGGTGAATTGGTAACTCCCACCGGCGCGGCCATCGTCACGACACTTGCCTCATTTGACCCTCCACCTGCAATGAGCGCGGTTCACTCCGTCGGCTACGGCGCAGGCACGAAAGACCCCAAGGGCAGGGCAAACATCGTCACCCTCGTCGTCGGGGAGGCTGACACAGAGCCGGTCCAAACCTCGCCAATGGTCATGATTGAAACCACCATCGACGATATGAACCCTGAAGTCTATGACTATGTTCGCGAGCGTCTGATGACGGCGGGCGCGCGAGATGTGTGGCTGCAGAATGTTCAGATGAAAAAGGGGCGCCCCGGCGTCATCCTGAGCGCCATCGCCGCCCCTGAAAAACAGGCTGAAATCACCGCTGTCATCCTCCGTGAAACAACCACGCTTGGTGTCCGTGTCACCCCCGTCACTCGCTATGAGGCGGTCAGGGAGTCGGTCATCATCCGCACCCCGCTCGGCCCGGCGGGTGTGAAGATCAAGCGTCTGGCTGCAGGGGGTGAGATAGTCGGTATCTCTCCTGAATATGAGGATTGCCGTCGGCTGGCTGAACAGTCATCTGTGCCGCTGAGCCGCGTGTACGACATCGTGCGCCGCGCCGCCGAGGATTCTCTTCTCTGAGGCGTGTCGTCTACTTGACGATTGATAGCCTGCAATTCATACTGAATTGGGCTAGCAACCGCTAGCTCCTTTTGTTGTGCCGTAATGGAGAAGGGCCCGGGCCCGAGTGGCGCAAGGGTAGCGCAGCCGATTTGTAATCGGCAGGTTAGCGGGTTCGAATCCCCTCTCGGGCTCCAGCATCTTCGTATGCCGCCCGCAGGCGCGACATTGTATTGAGAGGAAGCAGAAATACCGGAAAGGAGAGAGAGGCCCACATAGCTCAGGCGGTAGAGCACGTTCTTGGTAAGAACGAGGTCACCAGTTCGAATCTGGTTGTGGGCTCCAGCTCGAAGGAGGACGGGAGGGAATGGCGAAGCAGAAGTTCGTGCGGAACAAGCCGCACCTCAACGTCGGAACCATTGGTCACGTTGACCATGGCAAGACCTCGCTCACTGCAGCGATTACCAAGGTGTTGAATCTCGCTGGCACAAGCGACTTTCGGCCCTTTGACTCTATCGACAATGCGCCTGAAGAGCGGGCTCGGGGCGTGACGATTAACATCGCCCACGTCGAGTATGAAACGGCTACTCGCCATTACGCGCACGTCGATTGCCCCGGCCACGCCGACTACATCAAGAACATGATTACCGGCGCGGCGCAGATGGACGGCGCCATCCTGGTTGTGAGCGCTCCTGACGGCCCCATGCCGCAGACGCGAGAGCACATTCTTCTCGCCCGGCAGGTGGAGGTTCCCCGCATCGTCGTCTACCTCAACAAGGTTGACATGATGGATGACGAGGAGCTTCTTGAGCTCGTCGAGATGGAAGTCCGTGAGCTCCTCTCCAGGTACGACTTCCCCGGAGACGATATCCCGTTCATCCGCGGAAGCGCCCTGCAGGCGTTGGAGAGCGATTCAACCGATGCGAGCGCTGCGGAATACGCCTCCATTCTTCAGTTGATGGAGGCCGTTGACTCCTATATCCCGGAGCCGGAGCGCCCGCGTGACCAGTCCTTCCTGATGCCCATCGAGGACGTCTTTGGCATCAAGGGCCGCGGCACTGTCGTGACAGGCCGTGTTGAGCGCGGCGTCATGAAGGTCGGCGAAGAGGTCGAGATCGTCGGTTTTGGCGAGCAGCGCAAGACCGTCGTCACCGGAATCGAGATGTTCCACAAGACCGTTGATGAAACGGAGCCCGGCGATGCAGTCGGCCTGTTGCTGCGCGGCATCGAACGCGATGACGTTGAGCGAGGTCAGGTTGTCTCTCTGCCGAGTTCCATCACGCCGCATACACAGGCGGCGGCGCAGGTGTATGTCCTGACGCGAGATGAGGGCGGGCGGCACACCCCGTTCTTCGACGGCTACAAGCCGCAGTTCTACATCCGCACCACGGACGTCACAGGCTCCGCGCACCTTCCTGAGGGCACGGAAATGGTGATGCCGGGCGACAACGTGGAAATGCGCATCGAGCTCATCACGCCCGTTGCAATGGAAGAGGGGCTGCGGTTCGCCATCCGTGAGGGCGGCCGAACTGTTGGCTCCGGTGTGATTACCGGCATCATTCAGTAGAAACGGCGAATCGGAGAGACGCGCTCACGGACAGCGAGGCAACCATGGCAAAGAAACAGGGAAACCGCATTGTTATCACCATGGCGTGCACGGAATGCCGTGAGCGCAACTACTCCTCCATGAAGAACCGCCGCAATGACACGCAGCGGATGGAACTCAATAAGTTCTGCCCCCGTTGTCATGGTCGTCGCCTGCATCGAGAAGTTCGGTAAGCAGGCCGTTCGGTAATTCCGTGAGCACACGCATCCCGACCACAAGCACGCGCCGTTCGGGCGGGGCTTCCGTGGCGCGCCTGCCTCGTGAGGTGATTACCGAGCTCAGACGCGTGACGTGGCCGTCTCGTGAAGAGGCCGTCCGCCTCACCATCATGGTGCTCATCGTCTCCACGGTAGTCGGACTATTCCTCGGCGGTGTGGACTACGTCTTCAATTTCCTGATGACCGAGTTCATCCTGGGCGTCTAGGCGTTAGTTCGGACAGGCAAAGCATGACCTCCCAGCAGAGCGAGATTCTTGAAGTCCAGAGCCATTGGTATGTGGTTCACACGTACTCCGGGCAGGAGGACCGCGTCCAACGCAACCTGGAGAACCGGATCGACTCGCTGGACGTCAGGGACCGGGTTTACCGCGTCATTGTGCCCACTGAAGATGAAATCGAGATCCGCTCTGGGCAGAAGCGCACGGTAACCCGCAAGGTATTCCCCGGCTACATCCTTGTTGAGATGATGATGGACGACGAAACGTGGCGCGTGGTTCGGGAAACCCCCGGCGTCACCGGTTTCGTGAGCAGCGGTGACCCCCCGCGGCCGGTCCCACTTGATGAGAACGAGGTGCGGTCCATCCTGGACCAGATGGAGCAGGAAGCGCCGCGTGTTCGCGTGGGATACCAGAAAGGGCAGAGCGTCCGCATTACGGATGGCCCGTTCCTGGACTTCATCGGCACAGTTGAGGAAGTCAGCCCGGATCGCGGCAAGGTCGTTGTGATGGTCTCATTCTTCGGCCGTGAGACGCCCGTGGAACTGGACTTCCTGCAGATTGAGAAACTGTAACGGTTTCAACCGATAGTTATTTGACTCGACATACCACCCAACGGAGCAACAAGAAAGAATGGCACGTAAAGTACGGTCGGTAGTGCGCCTGCAAATCCAGGCAGGCAAGGCCACGCCCGCGCCACCCGTCGGCACCGCCCTTGGCCCCCACGGTGTGAACATCATGGGATTCGTCAAGGAGTACAATGCGCGGACGGCCGACCAGACCGGCAATATCATCCCCGTTGATATCACGATCTATGAGGATCGATCGTTCACATTCGTTACGAAGACGCCGCCTGCGTCTGATCTCCTCCGCAAGGCCGCCGGCATCGAAAAGGGCAGTTCAGACGTGCGGACCGAACGCGTCGCAACGGTCACTCGAGACCAGGTGCGAGAGATTGCGCGGCTAAAGCTGGAAGACCTGAACACGGACGATGTTGAAGCCGCCATGCAGATGGTGATGGGCTCCGCCCGCAGCATGGGCATCGACATTAGGGACTAACCCACGGATAATCGACAAATGCCAAAACACAGCAAGCGATACGATCAGGCCGCCGACCCGATCGAACACCTGACGTTCTACGAGCCGGATGCCGCGATAGGCCTTGTCAAGGATTCCGCCACCGCGAAATTCGACGAGACGGTAGAGTTGCATATACGTCTCAACGTTGATCCCCGACAGGCGGATCAACAGGTACGTGGTGTCGCTCTACTCCCGCATGGACTCGGCAAGGCAGTCCGCGTCCTCGTGTTCGCACAGGGAGAGGGTGAGCGGCTAGCCAATGAAGCCGGCGCTGACTATGTGGGCTCCGATGAACTCATCGAGCGAATCGAGGGCGGCTGGACGGACTTCGATGTTGCGCTCGCAACACCGGACATCATGGGCCGCATCGGTCGGCTTGGGCGCGTTCTTGGACGCCGAGGTCTTATGCCAAGCCCGCGAGGGAATACTGTGGTGCAGCCCCAGGATCTACCCCGCGCTATTGAAGAGGCCCGAAAGGGACGCGTTGAGTTTCGCCTTGACCGAACCGGCATCATACACAGCCCAATCGGGAAAGCGAGCTTTGAGCCGGAGAATCTGATGGGAAACATGGCCGCTCTCGTGAGCGCCATCACGCAGGCCCGCCCGGAGGCTGTTCGCGGTCAATTTATCCGCAGCGTCAGTGTTTCCAGTTCCATGGGCCCCGGTGTCCGCATTGATCCCATTGCGGCAAGCGCCCTCCAACCTGTTGACTAACTGATGTAATCGAAAGACGACGCCATGCCAGCAGCAAAGAAGATTGAACAGGTACAGGAACTCACGGAGTTCCTTGACGGCGCGTCCCTCATCATCGGCGCGGGCCACTCCGGGCTCTCCGTTCAGGAGATGGAAGGACTTCGCCGCGCCCTGCGCATCAATGACACGCGATACCGTATCGTGAAGAATCGCCTCGCCCTGCGAGCGGCTGAGTCGTTGGGACAGAGGGACGAGATTGGCAGCCTGCTGGATGGTTCTGTGGGCCTGATCGTGACGCGCGAAGATCCGATGCCCGTCATACAAGCTCTCACGACGTATGTCCGAACCAATCGGATGCAACTGCGAATCACGAACGCAGTGTTGGAGAACCGCGTCGTCTCCCCACCGCAGCTTGAGCGGTTGGCGTCGCTCCCGCCTCGGGAAGTGCTGCTGGCGCAGGTGATGGGCGCGATGAACGGCGTGAGTCAACGGCTGGTCAGTGTATTGCACGCTCATTTGAGCAGTATCGTGAATGTCCTGGATCAAAGACGCAGACAGTTGGAGGAGAGGAGCTAACAAGATGGCGACAAAGGATGAGATTGTTGCGGCAATCGAGGGCATGTCCGTCCTTGATCTTGCCGAGTTGGTCAAGGAGCTTGAAGAGCGGCTCGGCGTGACCGCAGCTGCGCCTGTCGCCGTTGCGGCCGGTCCGGCAGCAGGCGGTGGAGGAGATGCTGCCGCAGCTCCTGCCGAGGAAGAGAAGTTCGAGTTTACCGTGACGCTCAAGGACATTGGCCCCAATAAGATTGAGGTCATCAAGGCCGTCCGCGAACTGGTACCCGGGCTTGGCCTCAAGGAAGCGAAGGAACTGGTGGAGTCCGCGCCCGCAGCCATCAAAGAGAACATCGCGAAGGATGAGACCGACACGATCAAGTCCAAGCTTGAGGGCGTCGGCGCTGCCGTCGACATCACCTAACGCCACCCATATCATTCCTGTACGTAACCCGAAGACGGTAAAGGCGGGTTAGGGAGAGTTGCGATTGGCTCAAATGTGCTATATTGAGCCATGGCTACTACGAACGGCCGCTATGAGCCGCTTGCAACCGATTCATACAATCTCCTGATTCGTGACGTACCCTCCGATGAAAGGCCGCGTGAGCGCCTGAGAGATCGGGGCGCGCAGGCTCTGAGCAATTCCGAGCTTCTTGCAATCCTCCTTCGTGTCGGCAGGCGTAATGAGAGCGTTGTCACCATGGCAACTCGGCTGCTGCGCGACCTTGGAGGACTCAAAGGACTCCAGCAGGCGACGTTTGACGAATTTGCCCGCCAGCCCGGCATGGCCGTCGCCAAGACCGCGCAGATCAAGGCTGCCCTGGAGCTCGGACGGCGGCTCCAGGTTGAATCGCCGGAGCAACGCCCTGTTATCTCCGGCCCGGAGGATGTCTATAACGTCGTCGGCTCAGACATGGTCTTCCTGGATCATGAAGAGCTGCGCGTTCTCGTGCTGGACACGAAGAACCACGTGGTTCATACAGAAAGCCTGTATCGCGGAACCGTCAACACGTCTCACGTGAGGACAGCGGAAGTGTTTAGAGAAGCGGTGCGGCGAAACCAGCCGAACATCATCGTTGTCCACAATCATCCATCGGGAGATCCCACTCCAAGCTCGGATGACGAGCGCACCACGCGCCATCTCATTGAGGCGGGCAAGGCACTAGACATCAAGGTGCTCGACCACGTTGTTGTTGCCCATAACGAAGGGGCCCGCTTTGCCAGCATGAGGGAGATGAGGCTGGGATTTGACTCGTAGCAGAACAGGCCCTGTCCCATGCAAAGATGAGGCGCTATTGAGGGGCTAGCGGGAAAGCATACTGCGAATAGTTGCCAGTATCCGCTCTGTCGTTCCCGGCCTCGTTCCGTCGCCGTTTACACGGATACGGTCGTTTCCGGCCACCACGGGCGCGGGTGCGTCTGATGATTCGACCACCTCTTCGGGAGCGGTAGTTTGCTCGGTTGACGTCTCCTCCTCCGCCGAAGGCTCGCCCGCTTCGGTGTCGTGGTTTTGTCTCAACTCTCCCCACGCGAAGATCAGGGAGTAGATGAAGCCGGCCACGGGCACGCCGAGCATGGCGCCCCACGGACCTGCGAACCGCGTGCCAATGACCACTGCCAGCAGCACAAAGAAGCCTGGCATACGAACAGCCCTGCCATACACACGTGGAAGAACAAAGTTGTTCATGAAAAGACTCCACGAAATCAGGGCAACTGCCACCATGATTGCCGTCGTAACCGACCCCGTCAGCAATGCAATCATGATTGGAATGCCGATGGCGGCGACTTCACCGATGATTGGAACCAACTGAACCAGACCTGCTGTGATTCCGATCGGCAGCGCAAAGGGCAATCCCGCCACTAACATCGTTATGGTGATTGCCGCGGAGTAGAGCACGACAACGATAGAGATCCCCTTCAGGTATGAGAAGAACGTTGTGTCGAGATGGGTTAGAACTACGGAGGCGCGTTCGTGGTATTCCACCGGCAAGAGCCTGTAAAACAGCCCTCGAAGTTGCTCACGCTCAATAGTCATATAGAACGATAGTGAGATGCAGAAGATTGTCTGGATCAGGATATTGGTTGTACTGCCCACGATACCCAGCGCGTTGTCCTGCACCCATGCGCTCGCAGTAGAGCTAAAAGCAAGGAGTGGGTCGGTGGTGGTAGTTTCTTCGCCGCCCCCTGCTGCCCGGAGCGAATCAAAGAACTCATTGATTGACGACATGAAGCCCGAAAGCCTGACGGCAAAATCAGGCAGGTCTTCGGAAAGGGTGACAGTCTGGGATATGGTAAGCGGAACCAGGAGTCCGATCAGCGCAATGACAGGGAGCAAGATGATGAGGTACGCAATTGGGACCGCCGCCCACGTCGGTTGCGGAACGTAGACCTCAACAAAGTTCGCGAGACGACGCACCGCAGCAGACAGTATCCATGCGAGGAATATGAGAATCAGGACATCAAACAGGACGCTGAATAAGTCGGATATGCCCTGAATGAGGTAAACACCGGCCGCCAGTGTGATAATGGCGATAGCCAGCCGCAGACCAACCGATCCCAAGAGGCTGTTGCCCACTTCTTCGCCCCGATTCTCGAATGATCGCAGCCTTATCTGCTCGCTTCTGGTTCGGCGGCAGGGCAGAGCTGCCGTGCTGGATTGGTAGTCGAGCCTGTGCCACTTCCAGTAGCGATTCTACTCCATTCGTCCACCGGGCTCGTGCGCTACTCTTAAGAACGGTCTGCTTGAAACGAACAGCGCACATTCAACTGACATTCTTGGAGGAATAGACAACGATGGTTGAGTTGATTGGACTGGCAGGCGTCCTTGTTGCAGCGTATTTGATTGGTTCCCTTCCAACATCCGTCATCATGTCACGGCTGGTCGCCGGCGTTGATGTGCGTGAACTCGGAACGAAAAATCCCGGGGCGGCCAACGTGTTCCGGGAGATTGATCCCCGTGTAGGCGTCTTCGTTGCAGTCGTTGACATACTCAAAGGACTCTTGCCGGTACTGATTGCCGACCGCGTTTTTGATCTTGGTCCCACGGGAGCGGTGATTGCGGCGGCCGGCGCTCTTTGGGGCCACCAATACTCCCTGTTTCTCAAGTTCAGGGGTGGGGCCGGTTTGGCCTCTGCATTTGGAGGTATATGCGGACTCATGTTGGGCCCCGCCGCCGCTGCGGGCCTCGTGGGTTTTCCCATGCTGCTCCTGACAAAGAACATGGGCTGGACAGGCGGCACGACAATCGCCATCGCATTCGGCATAACCGCAGTGTCAACGTTGACGGACATTCAGATTCCCGACCTGATAGCGGTGGAGGATGCCGGGTATCTGCTTGGAGGGGTGCTTATAGGTCTCCTTCTCGCGCTACCCTTCTGGCTGCGGAAGCTCTTCGAGCTTCGCTCCGCTCGCGGCGGAGACGCCGCATCCGATGCTGCGTCGACCACGGAGGACCAAACATGATCAGAGTGCCAATGGCGATGATGATCGGTGGGATGAAGAAGGCTGCATGGATGATGAGGCCAAAAGCCAGCGCCACCTCTTTATCTACACCGTAGAATCCCAGGAAAGCGACCGCGGCCGCTTCAAACGGGCCGATGCCGGAGGGCAGGCCCGGCAAGATTGACCCCAGCGTCATCGTGCCCAGCACCACTACATAGATGATGACGTAGACCTCAATGGGGTTCTCTGAATTGTTCGGCTCGATCCCGTTTGACAACGCCACCAGATATGCCGCCAGTCCGAGTGTCATCCACGTTGCGAGCGTTACACCCATGACTGAGGCCAGTTTCCCGGGCTGAGCGATGAGTTCCTGCCACGCTGCTGAATACGTTCGCACCACGGGAAACCGGTCGAACCATGTGATCTTGTGCGTGTACAGGGAGAGCACGGCGACGGTGACGAGAACGCCGACCAGAGCGAGGATGGCGATGCTCAGTAACTGTGCGCCCTCCGGCGCGAATATCGCGAAACCGACTGCAAGGCTTCCGAGCGTGATTGCCAGGTCCGACACACGACCCAGGACGATCGACGCGAGCACGGCCCCCCTTTCATACCCTTCCCTCAGCGCAATGTACCCAAATTGAATGGGCTCAGCGACGACGCGAATGGGGGTCAGATTGTTCAGGCCCTGGCCCGTGTTCTCTACGAAGAAGAGCAGCGTGGCGGTCGGCGCCCGGCCATGGTAGAGCATTCTCCACCTGACCGCCCGGATGGCGTTGCTGGCAACGACGACGCCCATGACGGGGATCATCAGGAACCAATTGAACGCGGAGAGTTGTTCCAGCAACTCCCCCAGATGAACCTCACGGACAATAATGTAGGCAACCCCTACTCCAAGGGCTACGCCAATGAGGATTCGCCCGTAAAGCCAGACTTGCCTTAGCATGCTCGGTTCTCGCTACTAGCGTAGTTTATGAAATCACAGCGTGCCACGTTTGACTGCGACAAGGTCGCACTTGTGGGCTGCTTAGGATCCGGCTCTTTCGGCCGCTGAACGAAGCCGATTTCCCTCTTCTTCCGGTGCGGAGCGGAGTCGCTCATACAGGGACTGAGCGCCGCCGGGCGTCTCCTGCCCTGAAACGCGCGTGGAACGGGCCGCTTCCAGCAGGAGTTCTACTCCTCCCAGGAAATCGCTGATGGCGATGTTTTCTGCTTGAATTGAATCTTCGCCGAATCCGTTGTGGTAGTGGGCCAAAGGGAACGCCACGCCCGTGGACTCATAGCCGTGCGCGACAAAAACTGATGCTTCGCAGACACCGCCGGACATGAGTTGGCGTTGAACCGGAATGGGTGGCTCCCTGCGCTGAAGTGTCACTCGCGCGGCCTGGAGGATTTCTTCGGCGGATTGCGAAAAAGTGGAAATGGCGTCGCCAACGCGGATGACGGGGCCGTTTTCCTGTTCTGCGCCGGGGAGTGTTCTGGATGATTCCACGGAGACAACAACCGTTTCCCTTGGAAGAGAGCCATTGGTGGCCAGCAAACGCGCTCCTATAAGGCCATCCTCTTCTGCACACGTGAATACGCCGAATATGTCAACCGGCTCACTTTCGTCGACAAGCGTTTCCAGAACACTCAAGGCGGCCGCGCAGCCGGCGAGATCGTCCAGGGCGCGCGCAACAATCCGATTGTCACGGAATTCACAATCCACGAGGTCAAAGACCGCAAAAGCGGGCAGAACAAGCTCGTTCTGCTCTGCTAAATCAGCATAGAGAAGACGCGCTTCGGTATCGCCGTCCTGACCGGTCGTCCGCGCGGCGCAGGATGAGCCGTCGGCGCAATGAACAACAAGGTCCACCTGCTGCTCGTAGACGACATCCGAGACGCGGCCGCGCATCTTTAGCGTCAACCGTCGGCCGTCAACCTTGACCACCTCGAATCCCGGGTGGTCCATGTGGGCGACGAGCGCGACGGGGCGGGGCGGCATCGAGCCTGATGCGTCCCGTCGGGTCAGGCGGGCGATGATGTTGCCGTACTCGTCCTGCCCCCAGGGAACTGCTGTATCCGTGAGGATTCGTTCAACTTCACGGGCGACCTTGTCCTCGAAATAGGATGTAGCGGGTTGTCTGCAGAGCGTCGCCAGGATTTCCAGCGCGCGAGGAGTGTCCTGCATAGGCCGATTGCTCCGTATACGTGTTCAGTTCAGCGCCGCGTCATGCGTGCCATCACAATTGTCGCATATGGGGTAGCCGCCCGTTCCGAGGAGCTGAGTGCTTTCTTTATGTTTGACAAAAGCGTTATAGCGAGTAAGGACATTAAGTGTACGGATGGCAACAAGATAGTAATGAAAGACATAAGCACCATCGGATACCGAGAGATTGACAAGCGTGCCAACAGGTCTATGCTGTTAGCCAATCCCTTTGGGGAAACCGGGAGGGGGTGTCTGGTTTTGACGGGCGTGTGATCGGTCAGGACCAACACAAGGAGGTGCGCAGATGAAGGCGATAACGGACGAGACCAGAGCCGTGATCGCGGAGGACGAGGCCCGGCGGGCGCCGGGTACGACAGACGTCCCTATGGAGGTGAATGAGACCTCCGTGGATGTCCTCGACCTCGACGCGCATAACGGGAAGGCGGACATCGTTGAAGAGGCTGAGGTCGACGAGTTCGACAGCGGCTCCACGGAGAATCTGAACGATCCTCTGCGGGGCTATCTGCAGGACATCGGCCGCCGCAAGCTGTTGACGCCGCAGCAAGAGACGGAACTCGGCGTTCTCATGGATGAGGGGCGCCGCGCGTCTCAGCGCCTCGCCGGTGCGGACAACATGAGCGCTGCTGAGCGGCGTGAGCTGATGGGGACGGTCAAGAAGGGCGAGGACGCCCGCAAGTCCATGGCAGAGGCCAATCTCCGCCTTGTGGTCAGCATCGCCAAGCGGTACCAGGGCAGGGGCCTGTCCCTGTTTGACCTGATCCAGGAGGGCAACATCGGCTTGCTCAAGGCAGTGGACCGGTTTGACCACCGTCGGGGCTTCCGGTTCTCGACGTACGCGACGTGGTGGATCCGGCAGGCCATCGCCCGGGGTGTGTCCGAGCAGGGGAACAGCATCCGCCTGCCGGTGCACGTGGGTGAGCTCTCCGCGAAGATCGACCGCGCGCGCCATCGCCTCCTCCAGAAGTTCGGCCGTGAAGCCACGCCGGAGGAACTGGCGACAGAGACGGAGATCCCGCTGGAGAAGGTTGAGCAGCTGATCTCGCTGGCGCAGCAGCCCGCATCCATCGACGCGCCCATCGGTGAGGACGGGGCGACGCTGGCGGACTTCGTTGCGCAGGATGAGGCGGAGTCGCCCATCGACATGGCAGCGCAGACCATGCTGCGGGAGCGCATGGCGGCGGTGCTGGCGTCGCTGTCGCCGCGAGAGCGGCTGGTGCTGGAGCTGCGTTTCGGAATCATGGATGGCAAGGAGTACACGCTGCGTGAGATCGGCGACATGCTGAGCCTGACGCGGGAGCGTGTGCGGCAGATCCAGGCCGGCGCGATGAAGAACCTGCGGCTGCAGCGGAACCGCGAACGCTTGGAGAGCTACATCGAGGACTGATTCCCCGGTTCGCGATAGACCACCCAAAGAGAGCGGGGCGGCCTTATAAAGGCCGCCCCGCGATAGGTTTTGGGAAAATCCCCTCACCCTCACCCTCTCCCCGCAGGAGAGGGAACCAGATGGATTCCCGCTTTCGTGGGAATGACGGGGTGGGTGCGACCCTTCGACGGGCTCAGGGTAAACGGCGCGGGTGCTATCATTGATGGGTGGGATGAGGGACTCGCGAGTTCCGTGGCCGGTTTGCTGTTCATACCCGCTTAGGCATTACCTGATTCACGCAGATTCACGTATCCAATGTTGAAGTCACATAGTTGTGGGGAGCTTTCGCCTGCTGAGGCGGGGCAGGTCGTCCGTTTGGCCGGGTGGGTTCACCGCCGTCGCGATCACGGCGGGCTGATCTTCCTCGATATGCGGGATCGCACCGGGTTGGTGCAGGTTGTCGTTGATCCATCCGCGGCGGAGGCTGCGTATCAATCCGCGGACGCCCTGCGGAATGAATGGGTGGTGGCCATTACAGGCGAGGTGCAGGTTCGTCCGGCGGGCACGGAGAATCCGCGCATCGCGACGGGCGGCATCGAAATCCACGCAAGCGAGGTGACGGTCCTGAACCCGTCAAAGACGCCGCCTTTCTATATCAATGAAGAATCGGACGTCGATGAGTCGCTGCGGCTGCGCTATCGTTACCTGGATCTGCGGCGTGAGCGGATGGCGGCCAACCTTGCTCTGCGGCATCGCGTCGTGAAGTACATCCGTGATTTCCTCGACGGGCGCGGCTTCCTGGAAGTTGAGACACCCATGTTGATGAAGAGCACGCCGGAGGGGGCGCGGGACTACCTTGTGCCGTCTCGCGTGCATCCGGGACATTTCTATGCGCTGCCGCAGTCGCCTCAGCAGTTGAAGCAGCTGCTGATGGTGGCCGGAGTGGAGCGATATTTCCAGATTGCGCGGTGTTTCCGCGACGAGGATCAGCGGGCGGACCGGCAGCCGGAGTTCACGCAGCTCGACCTTGAGATGAGCTTCGTCGACGAGACGGACGTGCTCGACCTCATGGAGGAGCTTTATACGGGGCTGGCGCACACGACAGCGCCGCACATGCGAGTGACATCGCCGTTTCCGCGCATGACGTACCAGGAGGCGATGCGGCGGTTCGGCTCAGACAAGCCCGACCTGCGCTTCGGGATGGAGATCACGGATATCTCAAGCATCGTGGCTGACAGCGGAGTGGGCGTGTTCACCTCGGCGCTTGCGGAGACGGGCGGCACGGTGCGGGGAATCGTCGCCCCGGGCTGCGCGGGCTACAGCCGGAGAGAGCTTGAGAACCTGACAGAGATTGTACGAGGGCAGGGCGCGCGCGGGCTGGCAACCATCGGGCTGGACGCGGAGTCGGGTACGCCGATCGCAGACCTGCAGGCGGACAATGTCCGCTCAGCGTTGGCGCGGCACCTTGATATCGAGACAGTGCGGGCAATCGCGAGGGCAATGGGGGCCGGTGCAGGCGATTTGCTGCTGATTGTGGCGGCTCATGAGGACGTGGCGAGCGCATCGCTGAGCGCGCTGCGGACGGAGTTGGGAGAACGGCTGGGGCTTGCTGACCCGAATGAGCTGGTATTTGCGTTCGTAACGGAGTTTCCATTGTTTGAGGCAGGAGATGCGGAAGGCAGCCTGAACTCCGTGCATCATCCGTTCACTGCGCCGACACCGGAGGATGCCGGGCTGCTGGAGGAATCGCCAACATCCGTCCGGTCACGGGCATACGACCTTGTGGTGAACGGGCTGGAGTTGGGATCGGGTTCCATCCGGATCCATGACCGTGAACTGCAGGACAGGATATTCGCGCTGCTGGGGCATTCACCGGAAGAGATACAGGAGCGGTTCGGGCACATGCTGGAGGCGTTCGAGTACGGAGTGCCGCCGCACGGGGGATTCGCGCCGGGGATCGACCGCACGGTGATGGTGCTGGCGGGGGAGCCGAATATCCGCGAGGTGATTCCATTCCCGAAGACGCAGTCGGCGCAGGACCTGATGATGAGCGCGCCCTCAACGGTGGATGAGCAACAACTTGTCGATCTGAATCTGCGGCTGCGGGAGGCCGCGCAAGAGATCGCGGCGTCAGACTGAGCGTTCGGCGCCCCGATGTATAATGTTGTTCCTGCCTCCAAGCCAATCCGAATACGGAGTTTCCACGCGTGAAGATAACGACTGAAGATATGCCTGACCGACAGGTCGGGCTGCTCATTGAGCTTGAAGAGGCGGAGATTGAGGATCACAAGCAGCGGGCGTACCGGCGGCTTGTGCAGCGGTACGTTATTCCGGGATTTCGGAGAGGCAAGGCGCCGCGCGTCATCCTCGAGCGCCACATCGGCGCAGAAACACTGATCCAGGACGATATTGAGGGACTGTTGGAGCGTTCCGTGGCGGACGCCGTGGAGCAGCAGGAGCTTGAGCCTATCGCGCAGCCGCAGGTGACGGATCTGGAATCGCTTGATCCCATCACGTTCCGCGCAACGGTCGCGCTGCGCCCGGAGGTAGAACTCGGCGACTATGAGTCGATTCGCGTCGACTGGGAGGAGCCGGAGGTCACGGACGAGCAGGTGGAGGAAGTCCTGAACAATCTGCGTCGGCAAGGCGCGCCGTGGGAGCCGGTGGAGAGGCCCGTACAGCTTGGCGATCTTCTGACCGTGGACATGCGCGGCTATGTGGACGAGGATCCGGAGGAGGAGGCGGAATCCGAGGATGGCGGCGATGAGGATGCCGATGCGGAATCGGAGCCGTCCGCTGAGGCCGAGCCGGAATCTGATGACAGTGATGACTCAGAGAGTGAGCCGGAGGTGCCGGGTCGGCGCACGTTCGTAGAGGAGACGGGCATCAGCTACATGGTGCAAGAGGGCGTGACCTATCCTGCGCCCGGGGTGCCGGAGCAGCTCGTCGGAATGAGTGCGGAAGAGACGAAGGAGTTCACGATCTCCGTGCCGGACGATTTTACAGTTCGCAATCTGAACGGCAAAGACGCGCATTTCACCGTCACGGTCCGCGAGGTCAAGGAGCAAAACCTGCCGGACCTCGATGACGAGTGGGCGCAGGGCGTCGAGGGCTTCGGCGACGATGAGTTCGAGACGGTGGATGCGCTGAGGGACCGGATTCGGTCCGATTTAACGGAACGGACAGAGGCGCAAACGCGTGCGGAATATGAGGAAAATATCCTCGAAAAGTTCGCAGAGGCGGCCACTGTGACGTATCCACCCATCGTTGTGGATCTGGAGATCGACCGCATCCTTCAAGACCAGGATGAGCAGATGCGGGGAATGGGCATGTCGCTCGCCGCGTATGCGCAGACGACGGGTCAGGGCGTGGAGCAGTTGCGTGACTCCGTGCGGCCGCAGGCTGAGCAGCGTGTGCTGCGCGGGCTGCTGATAACCAACCTGGCCGAATCGAGAGACATTGAGGCCTCGGACGAGGAAATCGATGAGGACATTGCCCAGGTTGTCGGCGCGCAGCAGGATGAGGCGGCGCAGGAGCAGGCGCGACAGGTATTTGAAAGTGAGGCGGCGCGTGACAGCGTGCAGCGCAGGATTGTCGCGCGTAAGACAATGGATATGCTGGTAGAAATCGCGCGAGGGGAGCGCGACGGGTCGGAGGACGCCGCCGAAACTGAGACGGAGTCCGACGCCGATGAGGATTCGGATAACGGGGACGAGTAGCCCAGGCGCCGACCCCGGGGAAACATCAGAGGAGAGTTAGCGACATGACAACGTGGACAGGCGGAACGGGCGAGGGACTGCCGCAGGGTATCGTGCCGGCGGGGCCGCAGGGCATCGTGCCGATGGTTATCGAGAGCGGGGCGCGGGGCGAGCGGGCCTTTGATATCTACTCCCTCCTGCTCAAGGAGCGGATTATCTTTCTCGGCACGCCGATCAACGACCAGATTGCGAACCTTGTCGTGGCACAGCTGCTGTATCTGGACAGAGAGGATCCTGACAAGGACATCTCGCTGTATATCAGCAGCCCGGGCGGCGTCATCACATCCGGCCTGGCTATCTATGACACAATCCAGCTGATTCGCGCGGACGTTTCCACGATCTGCGTGGGGATGGCGGCGAGTATGGCGACGGTGCTCCTGACCGCGGGCGCGGCAGGCAAGCGGTACGCCCTGCCGAACTCGACGATTCATATGCACCAGGCCATGGGCGGCGCACAGGGACAGGCGGCGGATATTGAGATCGCGGCGCGTGAGATCCTGCGTTTGCAGGAGATCATCCGTGGTATCCTGTCGCGGCACTCCGGGCAGCCGGTGGAGAAGGTGGCGCGTGACATGGATCGCGACTACTATCTCACCGCAGACCAGGCCAAGGAGTATGGCATCGTTGATGAGGTGCTCGCGGGGCCGGAGGGCGAAAGCGACGACGCCAGCGCGGCATAACTGCCAGTGATACGAGCTCGAACGGGACGGGCTTGTGGGTTGCCTTAAACTCGGTGACGGGGGAGGAGTAAAGGCAAGGGCATGGTGGACGAGACTAACGGTCGAGGCAACGGCGGCCAGGGAGAAGGGCCGCATCGGTGTTCCTTCTGCGGCAAGCCAGAAGGAACGGTCAGGCTTCTAGCCGGACCGGATCATAAAGCCTATATCTGTGACGAATGCGTGCGCGTCTGCCTGCGCATCCTTGACGGGAAGCCTCGTGCAAAAGGCCGCGAGCAGCCCGCAGATGAGGGGCAGGAGCAGGAAGAAGAGCCGCAACCGATTCCCGCTCCGAAAGAGATCTATAACCTGCTGAGTGAGTTCGTCATTGGGCAGGAGCGCGCCAAGCGCGTGCTCAGCGTTGGCGTCTACAACCATTACAAGCGCAGCAGCGTCAAGAGCGATGAGGAACCGGACGTCGAGCTGGACAAGACGAATATCCTGCTCGTCGGACCCACGGGGAGTGGCAAGACTCTCCTGGCACAGACACTGGCACGCATCCTGAACGTGCCGTTCGCCATCGCGGATGCAACGTCGCTGACTGAGGCAGGGTACGTGGGAGAGGATGTGGAGAACATCCTGCTCCGCCTGATCCAGGCGGCGGATTATGACGTTTCGAAGGCGCAGCGGGGCATCATCTACATCGATGAGATCGACAAGACGGCGCGCAAGAACGCGAACCCGTCCGTGACGCGTGACGTGTCCGGGGAGGGCGTGCAGCAGGCGCTGTTGAAGATTGTTGAGGGGTGCACGGCGAATGTGCCGCCGCAGGGAGGACGCAAGCATCCGCAGCAAGAGTTCATCCAGATCGACACCCGCGGCATCCTGTTCATCTGCGGCGGGGCGTTTGAGGGGATGGATGAGATCATCGCCGCCCGTGTGAACAAGGACAAGCGCAGTATCGGGTTCGGATCAGAGCGAATGGCGGACGATCCTGCGGAGCGCAGTCGCGTGATGGCGCAGCTCAGCCATGATGATATTCTCGCGTACGGAATGATTCCGGAATTTGTGGGACGGATGCCGTTGGCGGTTGCCCTTGATCCGTTGCAGAAACCCGACCTCCTTGAGGTGCTGACGAAGCCCAAGAACGCGCTGGTGAAGCAGTATGCGAGCCTCTTGGGGCAGGATGGCGTGACGCTGGAGTTCACGGATGAGGCGCTGGAGGCGGTGGCTGACCGGGCATTGTCACAGAAGACGGGCGCGCGCGGGCTGCGGACGGTTGTGGAGGAAGTCCTGCTGGACGTGATGTATGAGCTGCCCAGCATGGAGGGCATCACGCGCTGCCTGATAACGGCGGACACTATTCACAACAAGGTTCCGCCGCTGCTGTTCAATGCCAAGGGCGCGACCGTGACCCTCAGGCCGGAAGAAGAGAGCGCCTAGCAGCAATCAGGACTCCAGCTGTTCGGCGAGAAGTCTCTCGATTTCGTCCGTGATGTCGAGGCCGTTTTCGAGCGACTGACCATCTGCGTCTCTGACCTCACCATCCCTGATGGTCACGTTGCCGTCGGCTATCTGACTCAGCGCCTCCACAAGTGTGTGCGGCTCCCGCCGCAACCCTTCCTGTCGAATCTTTGCAAAGAGCGGGTGATCCTCGCCGCGTTCTTGCTGCAGGGCGTCGACAGACTGTCCCGCAGCTTCATCCCAAAGACTGTCAAACTCCGGCCCGCGAGTGGAGAAGCGGCACCAAGCGATTACGGGGCCTTTATCGACCTCTGCCGTCGAAAGCTGGACCATGACACCTGTCTCAGTCGCGTCCTGTCGGATGAGTTCCCATATCACGTCCTGCCATGCGCCTACGGGCCCGCCGGGGAGGGCAGGGTGGAGGTTGAGAGATGGATAGGCATTAACGATGTCCCCGCTGATGATGAGCATGAGGCCTGCAAACACAAGCGCATCAACGGGTCTGTGCTGAATGGCGGATAGCAGGTCGGCGTTGTAGCGGTCTCGCCACGCGGTGTCGTTGACGTGGTTCTGGCGGTAGTCGCGGAGCGAGTGCGAAACAGTGGTCAGGCCGTAGCTCTCCGCCTGGTCGAGGAACATGTCGCTGCCCTCTGCCTCGCCACGAGCTCGGGTACAGAGAACGTAGTCAATGGATGCGTTGAGCCCGCCGTTGGAGATTGCCGTGTGCGCCGCTGCAAGGAGTCCCCGGGAGCCGGGGCCGCGTCCGGTGGAGAGCCAGCCGAGGCGCAAAGGCGGGCGCGATGCCGTTTCGTCGTCAGTCACCATTGGCTAAGCGTAGCATCCGATGCCGTGTACGATAGTCGCTGGAGGAACGTACATATGGACATTGCAGCACTTCGGTCTCAGATTCCGGCGCTTGGCCAACAAGTGTGGATGAATACCGGCTGGTCCGGGCCATCACCGCAGTCGGTGGTTGACGCCCTGAAGAATCGCATCGACATGGAGGCGATGGAACCGCCGGCCAGCATGCGGGTGATTGAGACGGCGCGGGAGATTCGGGCGCAGATCCTGGAGTCGGTGGGCAGGCTGATGAACGCCGATCCCGAGGCACTGGTGCTGACGCGCAATACCACCGAGGGGCTGAATATCGTGATGAGCGGGCTGGACTGGCAGGCGGGCGACGAAATCGTCACGTGCAGCCTGGAGCATCCGTCCGTGCTTGCGCCCGCATGGATGATCGGCCTGCGTTACGGGGTCAACGTGCGTATCGTCAATCTTGACCCACACGACTCCGAAGAGACGATCCTGGAGAAGTTCGCGGCGGTTGTAGGCCCAAAGACTCGCCTCATTTTCATCAGCCATATCCAGTATTCAACCGGAATGCGGATGCCTGCGCCGCAGTTGGCCCGTATGGCGCACGAGAACGGCGCGGAGATCCTGTTGGACGGAGCGCAGACGGGTGGGCACATCGAGTTGGACATGGTCGCTGATGACTATGACTACTACTCGATTCCCGGCCAGAAGTGGATGCTGGGGTTTGAAGGTACTGGGGCGTTGTACATACGTAAGGAATTGCTTCCGAGCGTCCATCCGGCGCACACCGGCGGGCGCGGGATGGAATCGCCGGTCGTGCCGAACAACATCGTTCCAATTCCGGACACGACGGATAAGTTCTACGGGGGATCGGGCAGCATCCCGTTGCAGGCGGCTTTTCTTGAGGCCACACGCTTCATCGAGGCCGTTGGTGTGGGGAGCATCGAGGCGCGCAATCTCCAGTTGGCCTCTCGTCTCAAGGCCCAGCTGAGGGAATCCCCCCGCGTCAAAGTGCTGTCGCCTGAGGATGGGCCGCTGGCGTCCGGCCTGGTTTCGTTCGCCGTTGAGGGCTGGGGACCTGAGGCGCTCGACGATCACCTATGGGAGAACAACAAGATTGTCGTGCGACACATCGAACACCCGGAGGGCGTGCGCGCCTCATTACACTTCTTCAATACGGAGGAGGAAGTGGATCAACTGGCCGCGGCGGTACGGGATCTGGCGTAGAGAGCACCGCCAACGACTTTTAGGAGCGTGCCAGCCCAATCTTGCGGCTAAACACCGTCCAGCGGGTGGCGAGGTGGATGAGAGGCGTGGTGCGTTTGCCGTGGATTGATGCATGGCGCAGGGCGTCCATGAAATCTTCGCGGCCTTCAAAGGCTGGAATGTCCGTATAGGCGTTTCCGATCTCGCGGGCGGTGTGGGCGTCCGTGACTCCGACGGGCCTGATGTTGTGTTGCTCGCCATGCTCTCGGATGAACTCCACGCCGCGCATGATGTCGCCTTTGAGAGTAGTGCGGGCGTTGAACGCCTCAATGATGTCCACGTCAGGAAGAATGTCCATTAGGGCGGGCAGGGTGATGTGCTTGCGGCGAAATCGGTCGAATGGGTGGGGCACCTGGACGATGCCGCCCTGGTCCTTGATGCGCTTGACGGACTCCTTGGCAGAGAGGCCGCGTGGGATGTCCTCTTCAAGGAACAGGCCGATGATTTCGCCGTCCGCCGTTCTCAGTTCCGCGCCGATGATCACGGGGAACGGGGCAATCTCGCGGACTTCAAGCGCCCCGCGTATGGCGTGATGGTCCGTGACGGCGATGATGTCGATGCCCTTGCGCTGGCAGGCGCGGATGAGGGCTTCAGGAGTTAGCTGAGAGTCGGGTGATACGCGGGTGTGGATATGGAAATCTGCTCTCATACCGCGACCCTCCTTCACATAGATTAGGAGGGTTCCTGGCAGGGATTAGGCCCGCTCCACGTAGTCGCCGGTGCGAGTGTCGACGACGACGGCGATGCCATTCTCGACGAACATGGGCACGGTGATGACGAGGCCGGTCTCCAGCGTGGCGGGCTTGGTGCCGGCGTTGGCAGTGTCGCCCTTGAACGCGGGGGGCGTTTCGACGATTTTCAACGTGACCGTCGTGGGCAGTTCAACACCGATGGGCGCATCCTGGTAGAAGACCATGTCGAGGTTCATGTTCTCGGTCATGTAGGGCAGGGAGTCCTCGATCTGGTCGCGATCGACGGGGAACTGCTCGAATGATTCCGTGTCCATGAAGTGGTACAGGCCGTCCTCGCTGTAGAGAAACTGCACTGAGCGGGTCTCGAGCGTGGCGCGCGTGAATCGCTCGCCCGCCTGGACGGTGCGCTCTATGGTGTGCCCGCCCCTGATGTCGCGCAGTTTCATGCGGACCTGGGCAGAGCCGCGTCCGATCTTCAGGTGGTGAAAGTCAAGAAGTTGGTAGAGTGTGCCGCCTATCTCAATGGTCACGCCGCGGCGCAGGTCGCCCGTCTCAATCATTCCGCGTTAACTCCCGTTCTCTATGCTGATCTTGGGCGCTTGGCTCAAGACCTGGCAGCGCCCATCCTTGAACTCAACGATGTCCTCGATACGGACGCCGCCCCACCCGGTGATGTAGATGCCGGGCTCCACGGTGAAGATCATCCCCTGCGTCAGGACATCCGGCGCGCGTTGCCCAAGACGCGGATATTCGTGGACGGCAAGTCCGACACCGTGGCCGAGCGAGTGTCCAAACTCCGGGCCGTGGCCGGCCTTCTCGATGATGTTCCGCGCGAGGGCGTCTGCCTGATCGCCCGTCATGCCCTCTTCGATGGTGGCGATGGCCGTTTCCTGGGCGGTTAGGACAATGTCATATATGCGGCGGAACTGGTCGTCATGGTCGCCGATGCAGATGGTGCGCGTCATATCCGCGTGATAGCCGTCCACACGTGCGCCGATGTCGATGACGATTGGAGCGCCGACGGCGATGGGCTCGTCTGAGGGACGGTGGTGCGCCATCGCCCCGTTCGGTCCGGAGGCGACGATCAGCTCAAAGGCGATGCTCTCCGCGCCGCGATTACGCATGGCCATCTCAATGCGCCACGCAACGTCCTGCTCGGACGCTCCCGGCTCAAGACCGTCGCGCACTTCAACGAACGCCTCGTCCGTGATGCGGATGGCGGAGAGCAGGGCGTCGCGCTCGGCACTGTCCTTGATGGCGCGGATGGTCTCTATGGTGTCGTTGATGGGGACGAGTTCCTTGCCGGCCTCCCCGCAAAGCTCGGCGAGCCGCTTGTGCGTAGCGACAGTGACGTGAGATTCCTCGAAACCGACACGTTTCGCGTCGCCCATGGACGCCAGCATCTCCTTGAACCACTCGCTGCCCGGCCCGGCCATGTGAACAACCTGGTACTCGGGCGACTGTTTGCCCGCCTGCTCCGTGTAGCGGGAGTCGGTGGCGAGCAGGGCGCTGTCAGGCGTGATGAAAAGAGAGCCCGCTGACCCGCTGAACCCGCTCATGTAGCGGCGGTTCTCGGGCTGGGAGACCCACACGGCGTCAACGCCGGCAGGATCCATCGCCTCCCGCAGCTTGGTGAGTCGGTTAGTGACGCTCATTGGTGCTCTCAGTCCTTGCCGATCTCGTCGATGAGATAGTCCAATGCCCAGAGATAGGCGCGCCAGCCGAAACCCGTCATCTGGCCGCGGGCTATGGGTGCGATGACGCTGCGACGCCGAAACTCTTCACGGGCGTGGATGTTTGACAGGTGGACTTCCACGGTGGGCGCGCCAACGTCCTGCAGGGCGTCTCGCAGGCTGAGGCCGTAGTGTGTGAGCGCGCCGGGGTTGATGACGATGCCGTCGATGCCGTTGGGGATCTCCGACTGAAGAAAATCAACGATGGCTCCCTCGTGGTTCGACTGAAAGCAGACGCACTCTGCGCCGCGTTCCTTCACGCGTGCAGTGAAAGCCTCCTCGATCTCAGCGAGGGTGGTCGTGCCGTAAACCGCAGGGTCTCTGTGGCCGAGCCGATTCAGGTTCGGGCCGTTGATCAGCAATATTCTCATTGCTGTCATTCTATCAGTCAGACATGCCGTTCCGTTGAGATTCCGTATCGTCGTCGCGGTTCATACCGGGGTGGGCCCGGGCGTAGGCTTGCACCATCTGCGCCTGTGAGACGTGCGTGTAGATTTCCGTGGTAGCAACCGAGGCGTGTCCAAGCATCTCTTGCACGAGCCGCAGATCCGCGCCGCCGTCCAGCATATGTGTTGCGAATGAGTGGCGCAGAGTGTGAGGGTGGACGTCCTCCGGCAGGCCCTCTACACGGGCCCATTTCTTGAGAGAGAGTTCAATGCCGCGCGTTGTCAGGCGTCCGCCGCGACTATTGAGGAAGACGGCGGCGCGAGTCTTGATGCCGCGGGCAAGTAACGGGCGAGCTTTCTCGATATACATCGCGAGGGCCTCTCGGCAGGGTTCTCCGAAGAGAGTCTCGCGCTGCTTGGAGCGTTTGCCCCACACGCGGGCGACGCGGTTGCGGAGATCAAGCCCGGCCATGTCCAGGGACGCGATTTCCGCCACACGCAACCCCGCGCCATAGGCAAGTTCCAAAACGGCGTGGTCACGTAGGGCGCGCGCGCGCTGCAGGGCCGTCGGCTTGTCCACCGTTGATGCATCCATGCGGGTCGCGAATCGGAGCGGCGCGTGGACGAGCCGTTCGGCGTCACGTTCCGAAAGGAGGTCCGGCAGGCGGCGGCCGATCTTGGGGGAGGGCGTCTTTGTAATGGTCTCCGGGTTTTCGATGACGCCCTCGCGTGCCAGAAAGCGCCAGAAGGAGCGGAGGGCGGAAAGACGGCGGGCTATGGAGGAGCGGGCGGAGCCGTCCATCGTCAGGTGATAAACCCACCGCTGCGCGTGGTCGCGGGTGGCGTGCGGTAGCTCTTTGACACCCTCTTCTGCCAGGAATTGCAGGAAGAGACCAACATCGCCCATGTAGTTGCGAAGGGTGTAGCGAGAAGCGCCCCGCTCGTATTCAAGGAACACGGCGAAATCGTCGAGCCGGGCCGCCCACTCCCGGGGGATTGAGACCGCGTCTTGAGGTTCGTCCAGGGTCTGTACGCGAGCGTGTGCCATGCATATATTTTAGACCAGGTTTGAAAATAGGTACAATTTCATCCTGTTTATCATTCTGAATACACGGCAGCTGTGGCCATGCGAAGCGCAGCTTCTAACCCCGTCATTCCGAGCGAAGCGCAGCGGAGTCGAGGAATCTAGGAACTCGTCCGGCGAGCAAATAGAGCCTGTAGATTCTTCGCTGCGCTCAGAATGACAGGAGGCCGCCACGCGGGTGCTCCCGCTCACCCTGAGCCTGTCGAAGAGTGAGCGGATAGGCGGTACTGGATTCCCGTGTCAAGCACGGGAATGACGGTGGCGTAGGCTAGACTTCGACGAGTTGGGGTTCCTCTTGCGGCTGTTCTGAGGTGAGTTCCTCGCGGGAGCCCTGCCAACCGCATTCCTTGTCGTTGCAAGAGGCGTTCGTTCGACTCGAAGCAACAACGAGTCCACCGCAGTCCGGGCAAGGTTGAGGCAGCGGCTCCTGGTTGGTGAGGAAGTTGCAGTTGGGATAGTTGGAGCAGCCGTAGAAGGGGCGGCCGGATTTGCGGGATGACCGCTGTACGAGTTCACCCCCGCACTCTGGGCAGTGAGCGCCCGTGCCCTTCTGAATGCGCTTCATACCGCGGCACTCAGGGAATCGCGAGCATGAAAGGAACGGGCCGTAGCGGCCGCGCTTGATGACCATGTTCGCGCCGCAGTCGGGGCACGCCTCATCGGTTTCCTCATCGATGTTGCGGACGCGCTCGATCTTTTCCTGCGCCGTGTCGATGCGTTCGTTGAACGGCCCGTAGAAATCGCGCAGCACCGGCACCCATTCCCGCTCTCCGCGGGCAACATCGTCCAACTCCTCCTCGATGCGGGAGGTGAAGTCCAGGCTGGAAACCTGCGGGAAATATTCCGCAAGGAGGCCGGACACCGCCGTGCCGAGCTTGAGGGGTCGGAAGCGGTTATCCGCCTTGTCCACGTACCCGCGGTCCTGGATGGTGCTGAGGATGGCGGCGTAGGTGCTGGGGCGGCCGATGCCGCGCTCTTCCAGCGCCCTGATCAGCGTGGCCTCCGTAAAGCGGGGCGGGGGCTGCGTGAAGCGCTGGGTTGAGACAACGGGGAGGGAGGTATTAATCGCATCCTGCCGGTTGAGGATAAGCGTCTGTCCCTCTTGCAGATCCGGGAGCACTCGTCCCTCGTCGGATTCCGCGTCCGGCTCATCGAGACCCTCGCGGTAGACGGCGAGGAATCCTGCAAACGTCATGATTGAGCCGCTGACACGGAGGGTATGTCTGACGCCGGATGGCGCGCCGGATGCGGTGATGTCCACCGTCGTCTGGTCGAACTTTGCGTCGGCCATCTGTGACGCAAGCGCGCGCTGCCAGATGAGCTGATAGAGGTTGAACTGCTCACGGCTCAGGGAGTTTCGGAGCGACTCCGGGTCGCGCATGAAGGACGTGGGTCGGATGGCCTCGTGAGCTTCCTGCGCTCCCTTGACGCGGCGCGAGAAAGACCGGGGAGAGGCGGGGACGTGGTCCTTGCCGTAGCGGTTGCCGATAACGGCTCGCGCCTCCTGCACGGCCTCGTTTGCCATGTTGGTCGAGTCTGTCCGCATATAGGTGATGAGCCCGATGGGGCCTTCATTGCCGATGGGCAGGCCCTCATAGAGCTGCTGCGCGATGGTCATGGTCCGGCGGGCGGTGAACCGCAGCTTGCGGAACGCCTCCTGCTGGAGGGTGGACGTGATGAATGGCGGGCCGGGGCGGCGCGTTGTCTCGCGGCGGCGTACCGAGGCCACTTCATACGAACTCGCCTGCAGATCGGCGACAATCCTGTCCGCCGTCTCCTGGTTCGGAATGGTCGCAGCTCGGCTGGCGCCTAGCTCTGACCGGTACCGCGCCGAGAATTCTTCGGGCGCCACCGCTTGGGTCGCTTGTGTCAGGAGATTGGCTTCGATTTCCCAATACTCCTGCGGCACGAATGCGTCGATTTCAGCCTCGCGTTCGACAACCAGTCGCAGTGCCGCGGACTGCACGCGCCCGGCGGACAACCCCTTGCGCACCTTGCTCCAGAGAACCGGGCTGAGGCGATAGCCGACGAGACGGTCAAGGACGCGGCGGGCCTGGTAGGCATTCACAAGATCAACATCGATGCCGCGCGGCTCATCAAAGGCGCGGAGGACCGCGTTCTCCGTCACCTCATGGAAGACGACCCGCCGCATCCTCTCTTGTGGGATGCCGGCGGCCTCCATTAGGTGCCATGAGATGGCCTCACCCTCGCGGTCAGGATCAGTGGCGAGATAGACGGTATCCGCGGCGCTCGCGGCGGCCTTTATTTCCTTGACGACGGAGGACTTGTCACGCGGCACGACATAGTCCGGCGCAAAGTCGCGTTCGACATCTATTGCCAGCTTGCTCTTGGGCAGATCGCGGACGTGGCCCACGGACGCAAGAACGTTGTAGCGATTGCCAAGGATGCGGGAAAGCGTGCGGGCCTTCGCCGGCGACTCGACGATGACGACATCGCCGCCGGGAACAATGTTGTTGCGGCTTGCCGCACTCGTCCGCCGGCCGGTCGTTGAACGACTGCCGGAGCGGCTATTGCCGGAAGCAGATGTCTTCTTCGTCTTGCGCGTGGTTGTCGACTTCTTTCGACCGGTTGTCATTCGGTTACTGCCTCTTTATGTGATCTGATTCTCGGCGGTTCTGGTCTCGGTCTGTTCCCCGCTGTCGTTGTTTCGCCTATGAGATTCGTAAAGCGCATGAGCCTCTCGTGTCAAGACGTAGTGCATACCGCCTACCTGCCGAACGAGATCATTCAGTTCCAACATGGTAAGGGTACTGGATACCTCAGGCATCGACATTCCGGAGGCGCGATAGATCTCATCGATGTGGATGGGAGAACGGCTGAGAACCCTGAGGACGGCCGCCTGCTCTTCGTCAACCGGCTCCGTCGTGGAAGGGAGATTTAGCTGCCGGTCCTCCTGCGACAGGTTCAGTTCCTGCAGGATGTCCTCGGCAGTTAGCACCAGCTTGGCCTCACCGGCCTGAATCAGAAGATTAGGGCCACGGCTCCGCTCGCTGAGGGCACTGCCCGGCACGGCAAAGACCTCACGGTTCTGTTCAAGGGCCTGGCGTGCCGTGATCAGCGCGCCGCTCTTCTCGTTTCCCTCAATGACGAGGCAGCCGAGACTGATGCCGCTCATGATGCGGTTGCGGCGCGGGAAGTTCTCTTTCATCGGAGGCGTGCCGATTGGGTAGTCGCTGATGAGGGCGCCGTTCTCCGCGATCTCCGCGGCCATCTTGCGATTCTGCGCGGGATAGATGATGTCCACGCCGCTTCCGAGAACGGCAATCGTCCTGCCCTTGTTCTGCAAGGCAGCGTAGTGAGCCGTTGAGTCTATGCCGGCGGCAAGCCCGCTGGCAACTGTGAGTCCTGCCTGTACAAGGTCTCTGACGAATTCACGAGTGACCTCTCTCCCATATGGCGTGGCCTTGCGCGTTCCAACAACGGCCAGTGAAAGGTCATCCTCCGGCTTGAGTTCCCCCTTGACGTACAGGACGGGGGGCATGTCATGGATCTGACGGAGGCGGGCGGGGTATCGCTCATCGTGCCAGGTGTAGGCGCTGACGCGGTGGCGGTGCAGCCGCTCAAGCTCATCCTCGGGATCGATGTCGGCACGCGTCTTGAGGATTTCCTCCACCGTACGCCCATCAAGACGGGTGACGCGGAGTTCCGACTCTGATGCGTGCCAGGCATCTTTCAGAGTCGGAAAATGCGACTCAAGATGTCCAAACCTGACCCGGCCGAGCCTGCTGACGCGCTGAAACGCTATCCAATATGGGAGATCGTCATTCACGATTCAAAGCTATCGATTTACCCGAGTCTGGTCAAGGCACGTTTGTACTGGTTGCGGGGCAATGGAAAAGAAGTGGCGGAGAGAGCGGGATTCGAACCCGCGAGGGCCCGGTAAGACCCTACACGCTTTCCAGGCGTGCCTGTTCGGCCACTCCAGCACCTCTCCGTCTTTGTGATGGCGGAGAGGGTGGGATTCGAACCCACGGTACCCGTGAAGATACTCCGCTTTTCGAGAGCGACGCCTTAAACCGCTCGGCCACCTCTCCGTTGAGGGCCTCTCCGTTGGTCATTATACGCGTGGCACGTGAGGATTGTGTTCGGCAATTGAGGAGCGGACTGTCCAGATAGGGCAACAATTCAGGCTGCAAGGGCTGTCTGAGGTCGGTTCTTCTTGACAGTTCCCTACCTGCGCCAATATGATTAAGTGTCTTTCAGCCGTTTGGCGCGCGTATTTCGGCCAATTTACACAGCGCCGGACGGGGTTAGGCAGGAGGGAGCAGCGCGTGTTTACAGGGAAAGCATTTTGGATGCCCCTTGTTCTGATTACTGCCTTTATTCTCGTTTTAGCGGCATGCACGGGTCCGCAAGGAGAGCAGGGAGAGCGAGGCGCGGCAGGGCCCGCAGGAGCGCCCGGCTCGGATGGCATTGACGGTCAGCCTGGTCCGCCCGGCCAGCCCGGAGAGGCAGGAGCACCCGGCGAAGCAGGAGAGCCCGGCGCGGCCGGACCGGGAGCCATCAACCCGGAAGCCAATATCAACACCCTCGATTCGAGCGTCATTCTCGTTCCGGGAACGACACGGGTGACCTTCAGGCTGTCCGGTTTCCCGCGACGGGATGAGGTGACTCTCTACATCCGTGAGGCGGGTGGCGCAGGCAGCGATTATGAAATGGGGACCGCGCAGGTGAATTCATCCGGCGCGCTTGAGATGGTTGTCGGCAATGATCTGTTGCCCGCGATACCCGAGGACCTGCAGCCTGGCATCTGGACGGTTGTCGCAGTTGGAAGCAGGACACCTGAGGGAGCGTCCGGACCGGCGACTGCGAGCACGGCAATCCGCGTGTACGGCCCGGGTGAGGCCCCGACGCTGGGTGCTAAGTAACTAACGTTTACAATCGCGATCATGAATACGGGGGCGCCCATCGGCGCCCCCGTATTCGTTTTGGAACGAGGAAGAATGTCGCCCCCGCTCACCCTGGGCCTGTCGAAGGGCATGAGCAGGGAGAGGTTAGGCAGAGGCGGCAGTGGGCGTTTGATCTTCCGAGTCGGTTTCGGTGGGCGACTCCCCGTGAAGGAGACGCACCTGCCGGACACGGCGGCCCGTCGTGGACAGGATGGTCATGGTCATGCCGTTGTCGCTGACGGTCTCGCCGGGATGAGGAATCCGCCCCAAAGCGTAAAGGATGAGTCCGCCAACGGTATCAACGCCTTCTGCGTGCAATTCCACGTTGAACATTTCGTTGATGTACTTGAGAGGGGCGCGGGCGTCGACGATGGCCTCTTGCTCGCTCACCCGGCGGACCAGTGGTTCGCTGACGGTGAACTCATCGTCAATGTCGCCCACAATCTCTTCCAGGAGGTCTTCATTGGTGACCAGGCCAACCAGACTTCCGTATTCATCCACAACAAGTGCGATGTGAACGCGCCGCGACTGGAACTCGCGCAGGAGGTCGCCCACACGCTTGGTTTCCGGAACGTGAAGCGGCGGGCGGACGATGTCTTCAAGGGTTGAATCACCGTCCTTGTTCTGGAACGCGGCGAGCAGGTCCTTGGCGTAGACGATTCCGACTGCTTCATCGAGAGTGCCGCGGTAGAGAGGCAGGCGGCTGAATCCCTCCTGCATGACGATCTGGACGGCATCTTCAAGAGATGAGCCGGCTTCGATGCCCACGATATCGGGCCGCGGCACCATCACCTCGCGGACGGCCAGGGACTCCAACCGGACGAGGCCGCGCATGACGTTGCGCTCCCATTCCTCTTCCAGCGTGACGGCAGCGTCCGCGCCGTTCGCGTGGTCGCCGTTGGTGTTGCGTTGGTCGGAGCGTTCCACAGGAGTGTTGTCTGACCGTTTCTGTCCGACGGCGCGAGCAAGCGGGCGGAACAAACCGCGGAGTGCCAAGGCCGGTGTGGAAAGTGCAGCGTTCACGAGTGCGGCGAGCGGAGCTGACACGAGGGCGAGGCGATCGGCGTCATGGCCGGCCCACACGCGCCCGGCCGCCTGCGCCAATATGACCCCCGCGATGGTGAGCACGATTCCGAGTAGAACCTCCAAAGAAGCCCAGGGACTGTACGTCGATATGAGCGCGTAGCTGATGATGGCGAAGAGAACCGTCGCAGTGGAACGGATCATGAGGGCGGCCATCGTGAGTGAATCGTGAGATTCCTGCAGTTGGGCCAGGCGGCGCGCGCCCGGCCTGCGCCGCTGCACAAGACGCTCCAGGCGCTCTCCCCGTGTCTGGAAATACGCGTCTTCTACTGCCACCACCAGCGTCAGGAGGACGAGGGCGAACGGATACGCCGGCAGGAGGATTGCTGACACTGGCGTCTATGCCCCGGGGACGCTAGTCATGCGTCGACCCGGCGCAATTTGTGTATGCCCCGTACTTGGGGGCTCTAAATCGGTTGCCATATCTGAACGACGCCATGCTAGGGGGCGAAGGGATGCTGTGTCAAGATGCCTCAGCAACATTTTCAACGTTGCGAAACGTGCGGCGGTGAATCCGGGAGGGGCCGATCTTTCGCAATGCGTCAAGATGTTTGGCCGTCCCGTACCCCTTGTTGGCTGCCAGCCCGTAGCCGGGGTGCTGGTTGTCCAGCCGGCGCATGACCTCGTCGCGGGCGACCTTCGCGATGATTGAGGCCGCCGATACCGAGATGGAGACCTGGTCGCCGCGCGTGAGGGCTAACTGCCGAATACCGTCAGAGACGGGCAGTGCCGAGCCGTCAACGAGGATGCCGTCCACGCGGCTGCCGAGCGCGTTGAGGGCGGCCAGCATAGCCTCACGGGTTGCGGCGGCAATGCCCTCGGCATCGATGCGGCTTGCGGGCGTCATCGCGAGGCCAACGGCGGCGTCCTGCAGGATGAGCTTTGCCAGCCGTTCTCGCTCGGGAGCGCTGAGTTTCTTGGAATCGTCAACATCATCGAACCACGCCAACGGTTGGGCTGGGAGTATGACGGCTGCTGCGGCGACGGGGCCTGCGAGCGCGCCGCGTCCCGCCTCGTCGATGCCGGCGATCGTGCGAGCGCCCTGCAAGAGCAACTCACGCTCGTATGAGAGGCCGGGGCGCGCGACGGGGGGGACGATGGGACGGCGTGACGAAGATGCGCCGCCGTCCGGAGGATCAGTTTTCAGCGGGGACCTCTCTCGAGGCAGTAAGGACTTCCCTGATGTGGTTGATTGCGCCGGCGTGCAGGTTGGCGTGGGTGGTCAGCGTGATGAGGTAGCGGATGCGCCGCATCCCGCTGTCCGTCTCAATGTCCAGACCCTCCGGCCCGAGTTCCTCGATGGTGCGTAAAACGGCCTGGAACGTCAGCCCCAGGTATTCGAGCAGCGCCTTCTTGGGCGGCTCCTGGAAGTGGGCGCGCTGTGTCGCGGTGTATGCCTGTCCCGTGTCTTCAAGGGGCAGGCCGAATTCCCGCGCATAGCCGTGTGTCTCATTGATTTCGGGGCGGTTGAGGATCTGCCTGTGGAGCAGAGCGTCCTGCACACGGGCGACGTGCCAGAGGTAGTAACTCGCGGATGGCGTCTCGGGGAACGGCCGCCATGCCATGTCCTCCTCGGACATCGTTTCGACGGCCTGCGTCAGCGTGCGATGGCACGCCTGGAAAACGCCTGTGAGAGCATCGCCGGACGGATACCCGTTCTGCACGTGAGCGGCGGCATCTCCGCGATTGAGAAAGTCACGCAGCCCATGCGTCAAGGCAATGATGGACATGTAAAAACCCCTAGCCCTCTATCTACGAACGATTCTACACCGCTTGGGCGGCCAATGGGGAGTCGTGTACAGCCTCAGCGGCCACCGCCCGCTCGATCACACCGCCGCCCACCATGCGGCCGTCATCGTAGAGAACAACGGCCTGTCCGGGTGTCACGGCGCGCTGCGGCTCATCGAACTCGAGGGTGAAACCGTCGCCGTCCGTGTCCGTGATGAGGAGGGCGGGGGCTTCGGGGGACTTGTAGCGCACCTTGACGGATACATGCATCGGGACGCCGACGGGGACGGCTCCGTCGATAAACGTTGCCTGCGCTGCATGCAGTCCGTTCGCGAGTAGGTGATCCTCCGGCCCGATGACGATGGTGTTCTCCGTAGTATCGATGTCGATAACGTACATGCGGCGGCCTGTGGGGGACGGTGGGAGGCCCTTGCGCTGCCCGACGGTATAGCCCGCCGTTCCCATGTGCGAGCCGACGTGCTTGCCGTCGACGTCCAGAATGGGGCCGGGCGTGAGCGCCATGTGCTCGGAGAGAAAGGCGCGGTAATCGCCGGACGGCACAAAGCAGATCTCCTGGCTGTCCGGCTTGTCCGCCACGGGCAGCTCAAGCTCATGCGCGATTCGCCGCACGTCCTGTTTGGGCAGCTCGCCGATGGGGAACAATGAGCGGCGCAGTTCCTCCTGCCCAAGCCCGTAAAGCACATAGGTCTGGTCCTTGGAGGCATCGACGGCCTTGTGCAGTTCAATGCGACCGTCCGCGTCGACGCGGCGTCGGACGTAATGCCCGGTGGCGATCCAATCCGCCTCAAGCGACAATGCCCGCTGCAGGAAGAACGCGAACTTGATCTTGTCGTTGCAGGCGATGCACGGGTGAGGAGTTCGGCCGTTCTTGTACTCGCGGATGAAATACTCGATGACGTGCTTCCGGAACTCCTCCTCCATGTTGAGGACGTAGTGAGGAACCTCCAACCGCTGGCAAACGCGCTTGGCGTCGAAAACGTCCTCCACGGAGCAGCATGTGCGGTTGTGGCGAGAGGCGCCCTCCACGTCATCGCTCCAGAGACGCATCGTCACGCCGATGACATCGTAGCCCTGCTCCTTGAGCAGGTAAGCAGCCACGGAGGAATCCACCCCGCCGCTCATAGCAACAATGACTCTTTCAGAGGTACTCATTTCACTTTCTACGATACGGAGTCGGGAAAGGCTACGTAAAGCGTCGTCAACCGGAGAGGCCGAGGACGACGACGGCAATGATAGCCAACACCAAGCCGCCGCCCTTGCTCCAGTTCATCTCCTCGCGCAGGAAGACGACGGCGAGGATCGCGGTGATGACAAAACTCATCTGCACGATGGGATAGCTGATGCTGGCGTCGCCGATGCGGAGGGACTCGAACAGGAGAACGGCCCACGTGACCTGCAAGACCGCGATGCCGGGGGCGAAGTTGAAGACGGTGCGGGTGATGCTGAAGTTGCGGCTTCGCAGCAGCGTGATGATGGCGGCCTGCTGGAAACCGACGGTCTGGGTGAGAACTATGGGGACCGCGCCGATTTCGCCTGTATCGAGACCGGCCTTGGCGACCAGGCCGGCGACGCCAAAGAACCCGGACGCCGCCAGCGCGAAGAGGATCGACCGCATGTCGGAGCGGATGGTGGTGATCTGGGTGATGTTCAAGAGAACGAGGACGGCGAAAACGGCGAGCAGGATGCCGCCAATCTTTACAATGCTGACCGACTCGCCAAGAAGTAACATCGCACCCAGCGCAGTGATGACGAAATTGAGCCTGAAGATGGGTGCGTTGACGCTCGCGTCTCCCGTGCGGAGGCTCGCGACAAACAACGTCAGCCCCAGGTAGCCGAACACGCCGGCGGGCACGCCGTACAGCCACGCGATCCAACGGACCGGGCCAACCGGGCCGTCGTCACCGAAAGCAACCCAGCTCACCACTGCGACCGTCCAAATGATGGCCGTGAAGACGGTGGACTGCCAGAAGATAAAGTTGGGCGCCTCGATGCCTCTATTCTGCGCGACGCGGTAGAGAAGATCGGCAACCGCGCCGATGAGGAGCGCAATGACGGCAAGGGTGACGGATAGCGAGTCCATCAGCGGGCGACCCTTCGACTGGGCTCAGGGTGAACGTGTTGAGGAGCTGCATTGTTGGGTTTGGCAGGGTGGCGTAGTATGACCTCATGACGGAACAGGCCACATCCACCAATGCCGATCCCGCTACTGACGGCATCGCGCTTGCGCGAAAGGCCGTTGAAATCGCGGAGGACCGGCAGGCCAGCGATATCCTCCTGCTCGATGTACGAAATATCTGCGGCTACGCGGACGCCTTTGTGCTGATGACCGTGGAGTCCAAGCGGCAGGGACAGGCGATCCGGGAGGCGATGCACAAGGGGTTGAAGGAGTCCGGCCAGGCCGTGCTGCGCACCGAGGGCGACGCGGACTCCGGTTGGCTCCTGATGGACTTCAACGACGTGATTGTCCACATCTTCGCCGGCGAGCAGCGGGAGCTCTATGGGCTGGAGCAGTTGTGGCGCAGCGCCGTGCCGCTGGTCAGGATTCAATGAGCCACTGCTCCGTGGCCTGCTGGTAATCGATCAACTCGGACTCGTCGAACCAGAGCGCAACCTCACGCGCGGCGGATTCCGGGCCGTCTGAGCCATGCACCAGGTTCAGTCCAACTGACAGGCCGAGGTCGGCGCGAATGCTGCCGGGGGTTGCCTTGCCGGGATCCGTTGCTCCCATGGTCTGACGGGAAAGCTCGATGGCCCTCTCCCCCTCCAGCACCATCGCCAGCAGCGGCGAAGACGTGATGAAGTCCAGCAGACCCGGGAGGAACGGCTTGCCGACGTGTTCGGCATAGTGCTGCTCCGCCAGCGCGCGCTCAACGCGCATGAGCTTCGCGCCGACGATCTTGAGGCCGCGCTTCTCGAAACGTCCGAGGATTTCACCTGTCAGGCCGCGCTGAACGGCGTCCGGCTTGATTAGGATGAGGGTGCGTTCTGCTGCCATCGTGTGTTCGTGTCTCCTATGTGAAGTGTTTTTTAAGGTGGTAACGCCTCTTTAGCGTAGCAGACGCCTGCTGCCCCTGAGCCTGTCGAAGGGCATGAGCGGGCGCGAGGCGTTGACATGTGCGACTGAGTAAAATACTTTGAGTGAGTGAAAGTATCCGAAACCACTGACAAAATTACCCAACGCCTCATTGTTGACCTGGAGGTTATTCTCCGGCTTTTGAGGCCGTCCGTTCATGACGATTGGTTCACGGTAGAGCTCACGATGCCGCAGTTGCGGGCGCTCTTTGCCCTGCGCAGGCACGGCGACAGCCGTATGGGAGTGGTCGCCAATCAACTTGGCACCTCTTTGTCCACCGCCACGGGTGTCATCGACCGTATGGTTGAGCGCGGCCTCGTCGAGCGCTGGCAGGATCCCGCAGACCGCCGCTCCAACGTGTGTCGCCTGACACCGGAGGGTGTGGACCTCGCTGAGCGGCTGCTGACGTTGCGCCGCCGCGAGTGGGGAGAACGGCTGAACAGCCTGAGCGATGAAGAGGCCAGGGAGGCGCAGCGCGGCCTCACGATCCTGCTGGAAGGACTGGAACGCCTGGGACAGGACGAAGCCGCTGCTTCCGAGCATGAGGAGGCGCGCTCCTGATGATGGGTCGGGGGCCGGAGGGCGGCCCGGGCGGATCACGAGGGGGCCCCGGAATTCGGCAGGGGCCCGGCCCGGTTACTGAGCGCAGGAGCGTCGGATTCCGCGCAATCGCGTCTCTAACGGTTCCTGCGTATCGCCTCTATTTCCTGTTTGTTCTCGGCCAGATGGGTGCCATGAACATGCAGATGATGGCGCGCTCCTGGTATGTCTACGAACTGTCCAAGATTCCCGGTACGAACGACGGCAGCGTAACGATGCTGGGCGCCGTGGCGCTGGCGAACGGGTTGCCGATGTTGACGCTCTCACTGTTCGGCGGAGTGCTTGCCGATCGCGTGCCGAAGAAGCAGGTGCTCATCGTCGGGCAGATTATGTCGACGGTCATCACGGTGGGCGTGGCAATGTCCATCACACTCGGATCGATTACCGTGTGGCACCTGCTCATCGCGTCGTTCCTGCAGGGGATCGTTATGGCGCTGATGATGCCTGCCCGGCAGGCGATTATCCCGGAGCTTGTGGGCGCGAACATGATTACGAACGCCGTGGCGCTGAACGGCGCGGCGATGAACCTGCTCCGCCTCATGGGCCCGGCGCTGGCGGGGTTCCTGATCGCGTTGTGGGACATCGAGGGCGTCTACTACATCATGGCGCTGCTGTACGGCTCAGGCGTCTTCATCCTGATGGGCGTCCCGCTGACGGGCGCGGTGGCACTGCGTGGCTCCGGCATGCTGAAACAAGTGGGAGAGGGTCTGTCCTATGTCAGACATAACTCCGCGGTTCTCATGCTGCTGATTTTCTCACTGTTCTCGTTTGTCCTGTCCATGCCGTATATGTTCCTGCTGCCCGCGTTCACGGACACCATCCTCACAGTTGATACATCACGCCTCACGTTCTTCACGTCGTTGCCGCTGGTGGGAACATTATTTGACACGCTGGATGAATCGTCCGCCCGACAGGGTCTACTCATCAGCATCTCCGGCATCGGGGCGCTCATCGGGTCAATATTCGTGGCGACGATGGAGGACAAGAAGCGCGGCCTATGGCTGCTGATAAGCATGTTCGTGATGGCGGTATCGCTGATCGTGTTCAGCTTTACGAACATGTACCTTGTTGCGTTCATCGTGTTCATCCCCCTGGGGTTCGCGCAGGCGGGGCGGATGGCCCTCAGCAACACATTGGCCCAGGTGTACTCGGATGACGAGTACCGGGGCCGCGTGATGAGCATCTACATGCTCAATTGGGCGATGACGAACTTCGGCGTGTTCTTTGTTGGAGTTCTGGCCGATGTTGTCGGGACGCAGGGCGGGCTCTCCGGCGCGCAGATCGCGGTTGGCGGCTCGGCGATCATGCTCCTGACAGTCACGATCTTCTTCACCGTCTTCGTGAAGCGCCTCCGGGAACTGGACTAGGCCGGACTCCCGACGGTGCGCCCCCGCAACACAGGCAATGAAACCGAGCAGGGGACGAACGCGCCCGACGAACCCTTAGAAGGGCGACGGACTGCCAGGGGACGCGCCTCGCTGAGAGAGGCCGTCTCCGCGTTTGGCATCCGCGACTACCGCATCCTGTGGGTGGGTGTGTCTATGCACGCCCTCACGCTGTGGATGGAGATCGTCGCTCGCAGCTGGCTGGTGTGGGAGATTACGGAAGATCCCGTCGCCGTCGGTTGGGTCAATTTCTGGCGCACGATACCCGTGTTATTCCTCGCGATACCTGCAGGTGTGCTGGCGGACCGCGTCAACCGCAAGACCATCCTTGTCGTAACGCAGATCGGCATTCTGATCATCTATGTCGTGTTGCTCGGGCTTCTTGTGCAGGACCGGTTGGAGTTGTGGCACGCATACGCGCTGTTCGCGGGACGCGGCGCAATGATCGCGTTCAATCAGCCGGGGCGGCAGGCACTCATTCCGGCCATCGTCGGCAGAGAGCGCGTGGCGAATGCCGTGGCGTTGCAGCAGTTCTCGTTCAACGGAACTCGCATCGTGGCCCCGTTGCTCACCGGCGTTCTCATCGCGGTCTCCGGGTTTGAGATGGTATTCATCATCATCATCCTGCTTGAGTTCGGGATCATCGCTGCTTGGCTGTGGATGAAGACGTATCCGCTGATGCAGCGGGGTGCGGAGAGCATGGGCATATCGGGCGCGTTCCGGGACACGTGGGAGGGTTTACTCTATGTCCGCCGGCACGTCAATATCCTGATCCTGCTGCTGCTCGGGCTGCTGTCACTGATGTTCCTCCAACCGTTCATGGTGCTGCTGCCGGAGGTGGCGGATGAGCGGTTCGCCTCCAACGCCGGATGGATTCTGACAATTGCCGACGCCTTCAACCTGAACCAGAACACCGGGGCGACGCTGTTTGGCGGGATGCTGACGTTCATGGGGATCGGGTCGATCATCGGGCCGACGATTCTCGCCTACTTGGGCAATGTGCGAAACAAGGGCATGTTGATCGTGGTCACGATGGCGTTGAGCGGGGTGGTTCTCTCCGGCCTGGGAGCCGCGCCGTGGCTGATTCTCGCATTGGCGCTCATGGTTCTGTTGGGGCTGCTGGATTCCAGCCAACGCGTGCTGACGAACGGGATGCTGCTCACGCAGACGGAGAGCGAATTTCATGGCCGCGTCATCAGCCTCTACCTGCTCGACCGCGGATTCGTTCCCATCGGGAGTCTTGTGGCGGGGTACATGGGTTCCGCATACGGTGCGGGATGGGCGCTTGGTATTCTCGGCGGCGCGCTGGCGGTGTCCGTCGTCATCGTCGCGGCAATCAGACCCAGATTCCTCCGTGCGGGATAGCCCCCCTGTCATTCCGAGCGCAGTCGAGGAATCTAAAGCCTCAATTTGCAAACCGGACGATTCCTTGGATTCTTCACTCTGCTGCGCTCCGTTCAGAATGACAGTAGAACGATGCGCTACGCTATCTGCATGGAGAAGCATGAATGGAGCGGCGTTTCACGCTCCGCAGATGAAACGAAAGAGATCGGGCGGGCAATCGGCAAGTCCGTTGAGGCCGGGACGCTGGTGCTGCTTATCGGACAGCTCGGCGCGGGCAAGACAACCCTAACGCAGGGCCTTGCCGACGGGCTGGGTGTGACGGCGTACACAAAAAGCCCCTCATTCGTGTTGGTCAATGAATACCAGGGCAGGTTGCCGCTCTTTCACATGGACCTGTACCGCATTGACGATCCCGCCGAGGCGTGGGAGTTGGGGCTGGACGACTACCTGGGCAGAGACGGCGTGCTGGCGGTGGAGTGGGCGGATCGCGCGACATCTATCTTCCCGGATGATCGGTTGGAGATTCACATCGAATATCTGTCGGACACGGAACGGCAGTTGACGTTGACGGCGAGTGGCCCAATGTCCGCACAAGCACTTGGTTCACTGCCCGAAGGCGTTGGGGCGACGGAATGATCATCACCATCGACACGGCCACGGAGACGGCGAGTGTTGCCATTGCGAATCCCGATGGTGCAATCGCAGCGGAACTCACGTGGCGGGCGGGCCGCAACCACACCATGCACGTGCATCCCACCCTCCGGCACGTAATGATGCTGGCGGGAATCACAATCAACGATCTGACGGGTATCGTCGCCACGCGCGGGCCGGGGAGCTTTACGGGTATCCGAATCGGCCTTGCCACGGCCAAGGGCCTCTCGCAGGGGCTTGATGTGCCGATTGTTGGAGTGGGAACGCTGGCTGCCTCGGCACTTGGAGCAGCGCATCTGGGGAAGACGGTGTGGTCCGTTGTGAACGCCGGGCGGGGGCAATACGCCGCCGCGGCGTATACGGCGTCCAACGATGGAGGCGTCGAACAACTCGTCGAGGAGGCCATCGTTTCGCCGGAGGAGCTTGTCTCGAACGTGGCCGAACGCGGCGAGGACTCCATCCTGACGGGGGAGTTCGATGAAGCATTGGCAGACGTCGCTAGGAGCGGCCTCGGGGACGTGCTGACGATTGCGCCAGATGTTGTTCGAACAAGGACGGCGGCCAATGCGGCGCGGTTGGGCCTGTTGCGTCTGAGTCGCGGTGACTTGGATGACGTTGCGACGCTGGAGCCGCTCTATCTGAGACCGCCGGCGGCCGTGGAGCGTGCGGAGGCGCAGGCGGCGGCTAATCGGTAGCGTCTTGCCGGTTCCGCTCCTCTTCGCGGAGCCTCTTGCGCCGGCCGAGACGCGACATCACCACCAGGATGACAATGATGGCGATGATGAATCCAAAGCTGATGATCTCATCAGCCCATCCACCCATTCCGGTCAGGGCATGGGCTGGCAACGGCTGTGAGAACGCAAAGATGGAAACGGCCATAGGCCAGAATACCGTGATAAGGGGAACGGCAAATAGATGACTGACGTTCCGCGAGACCGTTATACGCACGGGCATCATGAGTCCGTGGTCAGTAATCACGCGCGGCGTCGTGCGGAGGTGGACGCATGGTTTCTGCTGCCGCACCTGAAACCCGGCATGCGTCTGCTGGACACAGGTTGCGGCCCGGGAACCATCACGGTCGGGTTGGCGAGGGCGGTTGCGCCCGGCGAAGTCATTGGCATCGATCTGTCTGAGGACGTACTCACGCAGGCGCGCGAGCACGCGGCATCTGAGAACGTGGGCAACGTGACATTCACGTTCGGCGACGTTTATCAACTCGACTACGCGGACGGCGTGTTCGATGTTGTCTACGCCAATCAGCTCTTGCAACACCTGACCGATCAGCCATTAGCCCTGCGCGAGATGCGCAGGGTGTTGAAACCCGGCGGCCTGCTGGCGATTCGGGAGACGGATTACGCCACCATGGCCCCCTCCCCGAAGTTCCCTGAGTTCGATGAATGGAGCCGTCTGTATCACGCCGTCGCGTATCGTAACGGGGCGGAGCCTGACGCGGGCCGTAACATGGCGCGATGGACACGAGAGGCGGGTTTCACCGACTACGAAATCCATCCGAATGTGGTTGTGATGGACGGCGACGAGGCAAGCTACTGGGGCAATATGTGGTCGCAGCGTATCCTGCATTCCAATGTCGGGACTGATGCACTGGCATATGGGCTGGCGGAGCAGGCCGACCTGGACAGGATTTCAGCGGCGTGGACGCGGTTTGCAGAGTCTGAGAGACCGTTCTATATGTATGCGCAGATTGGCGTGTTGGCGCGGAAGTAGGGAGGTGAGGTGAGAGCCGCGATCCTCAATGAGATCAATCAGCCGATGACGGTGGAGGATTTGCCGACGCCGTCGCCACGCGCCGGTGAAGTGCTGCTCAGAATTGCCGCGACAGGCGTGTGCCACACGGATCTGCATGTGATGAAAGGGGAGGTTGCTTTCCCCACGCCGTGCGTGCTCGGCCATGAGACATCCGGCATCGTGGAAGCCGTCGGAGACGACGTGACCAACGTACAAATTGGGGATCGCGTCGTGTGCAGCTTCATCATGCCGTGCGGATCGTGCGCGTTCTGCCGCCGAGGGCGGGATGACATGTGCGAGACGTTCTTCGCCTACAACCGCCTCAAGGGACAGCTCTACGACGGAACATCGCGGTTGGCGCGGCCTGACAGCTCCCCGGTCTGGATGTACAGCATGGGAGCGCTCGCCGAATACGCGGTAACGCCCGCATCGTCCGTCTTTCGACTACCGGACGCCATCCCTTTGCGAGAGGCCGCCATCATCGGCTGTAGCGTGTTCACGGCATACGGCGCTGTGCGCAACCAGGCTGAGCTGCGCATGGGGGAAAGCGCGGCGGTTGTCGGCGTGGGCGGCGTTGGAACCAACGTCATCCAGATTGCTGCCGCCGTCGGCGCGTCTCCCCTCATTGCCGTGGATATCGATGATGCCAAGCTCGAACTCGCGCAGTCGTTCGGCGCGACCCACTCCGTCAATGCTGCTCATGAAAACGTGCCCGAACGCATCAGGGAAATCACCGGCGGAAACGGCGTCGACGCGGCGTTTGAGGCCCTCGGCAAGCCTGACACCGTGCAGCAGGCCTTCCAGTCCGTGGCAGACGGTGGACGTGTCGTTATGATCGGTATTGCATCCGCCGGGGAGACGGTGCCGCTGGAGATCACGCGCATCGTGCGGCGCGGTGTGCGCATCATCGGCTCATACGGCGCAAGGGCGGGAACCGACATGCCGCAGATCCTGGACCTCGTGGAGCGCGGCGTGGTGGACGTGAGCCCGCGAATCATCACTCGCCGTTATCCCATCGAACAGGTCAATGACGCCTATGCCACCCTTGGACGCGGGGAAGTTGTTGGCCGGGCGCTGATCGAGTTCTAGCCTGCTTGACTAACGAACGCGCGTTCTGATACCGTGCCCCACAGTCGAAGGAGGCGCGGGCCATGCTGCGACGGCTGACTATCGAGAATATCGGCGTTATCGATCGGCTGGACATCCCTTTTGATGACGGGTTCACCGTTCTGACCGGCGAGACCGGCGCGGGAAAGTCCATCATCGTCAACTGCATCGCGTTGGCGCTGGGCGCAAAGGCAGACGGTGCGTTGGTGCGGTCCGGAGCGGAACAGGCGCGGATCGAGGCTGTCTTTGAGCAGGACGGGATCAACAGTGCGATTCCTACTCCGCTTCTGAACAAACTTGGCATCAAGAACGGCGACAACACGCGGACAATTCGCGTGACTCGCACGATAGACGGCAATGGCCGCGGCGACTGCACGGTGAATGGCCGCAAGGTTGCCCTCAAGTCGTTGCAGGAGGCCGGGCGCTGTCTTGCGGAATCCCACGGCCAACGGCAGACGTTGGCGCTGATGGGTCAGGGCGAGCAACGGGACATTCTCGATTGCTACGGCGAACTGGAAGATGAGCACGAGTCCGTTGCAGAGGCGGTCAGACAGCTTCGAGAGGTGCGCTCCGGGATCAAGCGCCTTCGACGCGAGGAGGCCAAAGCGGCGGCGCGTCGCGAGGAACTGCAATTTGATCTGGCCGCCTTCCGCGAGATTGCGCCCGCCCCCGGAGAGGATATCGTCTTGGGTCGCGAACGATCCCGGCTCGCAAACGCGGAACAACTCGGCTCGCTGACAGGCGCTGCACGCTCCTTGTTGATAGAGTCGGCGCGAGGTGAGAACGGCGTCGTGGATGCGCTCGCCCAGATCAGCCAGAACACCCGCGATGCCGCTGCCCTGGACGCCGACCTGCGCACGACGTGGGAGATGGCAGAGTCTCTTGCCGAACAGGCACAGGAGCTCGCGCTGTCGTTGGGTCGGTATGTTGAGTCGCTGGAGACGAACCCCAATCGACTGGATGCCGTCGAGGAGCGCATCGTGGCGCTTGACGATCTCAAGCGCAGGCGTGGCGGATCTTTGCAAGATGTCATTGCATGGGGCGAGAACGCAGAGCAAGAATTGGCGGGTCTGGACAAGGTGTCGGGGCAGATAGCGGAAATGGCCGCTCGGGAAAGCCGTCTCGACGGCGAGGTCATCGAACGCTCGAAGGCGCTGTCTGAGGCGCGTTCCGCAGCCGCAGTGCGCTTTGCCCGCGCGTTGGAGAGCGAGATAGAGGCCCTTGCCATGGCGGGCACGCGCATTGATGTTGACGTACGTTCAGCGTTGGAGAGGACCTCCGGCGATTCCGTGGACACTCTCGAAATCTGTGATGAGGCAGGCTGCGACGAAGTTGAGATTCTGATCGCGCCGAATGAGGGAGAACCGCCGCGTCCCCTGTCAAAGATCGCCTCCGGCGGCGAGATGGCGCGTGTCACGCTGGCCATCAAGACCGTTCTGGCACATTCAGATGCCCGCAGCCTCGTGCTGGATGAGATTGATGTTGGCGTCGGAGGGCACGTCGGTGGGACGATCGGCAGCAAGCTCGCTAATCTTGCGCGCCGTCAGCAGGTCATCTGCGTAACGCATCTGCCTCAGGTCGCGGCGCACGCCGACCATCACCTCCATGTGTTCAAGGAGACACGGGATGGGCGGACCGCCACGAAAGTAGAAAACCTGGTCGCTGACGACTCTCGAATCGGAGAGCTAACAGCAATGATTGGCTCCGATTCCGTGGCGGGGCGGCGGAGCATGGGAGAACTTTTGGACGCGGCGCGCGGCTGCGAGACGGTCAAGGAACCCGGTGTCACTTTGCGTCTGCTGGAGGCCGCCGGGTAGCGCCGCAGATTGACAAGAGCGCCGCTCATGCCAATCATGGGTACGTTTGCGCAGAGTGGTGGAGGTCTGCGCACAACCGGCCAGCAGGTAATTCAAGATCAGGGGAACGATGTCTTCTTACCCAACAACAGTGGAGCGCAGCGTGTCTGCGCGCATCCCGACGGCTCATGGTGAATTCCGACTCGATTATTTCTCCAATGATGTAGATGGGAAGGAGCACCTGGCGCTTGTCTACGGTGACGTGGACGGACGCGAGGGTGTGCTCACGCGCGTCCATTCGGAGTGCCTGACGGGCGAGGTGTTCGGTTCGCAGCGCTGTGACTGCGCGTCGCAGCTTGATTCAGCCATTGAGGCCGTGGCGAGAGAGGGCGCCGGCGTTGTCATCTACCTGCGGCAGGAAGGACGTGGCATCGGCCTTCTGGAAAAACTCCGAGCGTACAACCTGCAGGACCAGGGCCTCGATACCGTCGATGCCAATCTGCAGTTGGGGCATCAGGCGGATGAGCGGGACTATGGCATTGCGGCGCTGATGCTGCAAAAGCTGGGCGTGCGCTCTATCAGGCTGATGACCAATAACCCGAGGAAGGTTGAGGAATTGCGTGGACTGGGCATAAGGGTCGCGGGGAGAGTGCCCGTGCCCGGCCCCGTCACGACGCAGAACGTCGACTATCTGACCGCCAAGGTCAACCGCATGGGACACATGTTGGACATTGCGCCGCCGGAGTTGGACGAAGTCTCAAGCCCGTTCGTGCCCACTGATGAGAAACATGCGCTGGCAGAAGCGAACCGTCGGCCTTTCGTGACGCTGACATACGCGCAAAGTCTCGACGGCTCGATCGCGGGCGCAGATTCGCTGCCGCTTCACCTCAGCGGCTCTGAATCCTCAGAGATGACCCATCTTCTCCGCTCGTCCAACGACGCAATTCTCGTCGGCATCGGAACGGTCATTGCGGACGATCCACGCCTGACGGTTCGGCTGGCAGACGGTAAGGACCCGCAGCCAATCATCCTGGACAGCAGACTCCGCTTCCCTCTGAACGCGAGTCTGCTGGAGAGCTATCGAACGATGCCGTGGCTCGCGACGCGGGAGGACGCGCCGATTGATCGGCAGGTGGAACTGGAGGCAGCGGGCGCGCGAGTCCTGCGGCTTCCGGCGAGAGAGTCGGATGGCCTTGTGGACCTTCGGGCGCTGATGGCGGCCTTGTACGAGGATGGCGTGCGGAGTCTGATGGTCGAGGGCGGAGCGCGTGTCATCACGGAGCTGCTGGAAGCCCGGTTTGTCGACCACATTGTGGTCACGGTCGCGCCGACGCTCGTAGCCGGTCTGCACGCCGTGTCAAGCAAGAACGGCGCAGGAAGCGCGGCATTCCCACGGTTACAGGGTATTGGCTACAAGCGTGAAGGCGACGACCTGGTTGTGTGGGGCAGGCCGGTATGGCCGCCGGACTAACGAAGAGCGCGGTGACATTTGCCGGCCCGCGCCGCGTTGAGGTTCAGAACGAGGAGGTGAGCGGCCCGGGGCCGGGACGCGTGCTGGTTCGCACGCATCTGTCCGCAATCAGTGCGGGAACAGAACTGCTTGTGTACCGCGGTGAAGCGCCGTCTGACATGGCAGCGGATGAGTCCATTGCCGCGCTGCAGGGCGGGCTGTCATTTCCCCTGCGATATGGCTATGCGGCGGTTGGCGACATAGCGCACGTTGGAGAGGGCGTTGATGCCGACCTGGCCGGCCGGCGCGTATTTGCCTTCAACCCTCACGAGTCCCTGTTCGAGGCGGAGCCGGAGTCGCTGATGGAGATTCCAAAAGGAGTCTCCTATGAGGACGCGGCGATGCTCCCCTCCATGGAAACTGTGGTGAACTTTGCCATGGACGGCGCGCAGCTTCTGGGAGAGAACGTCCTGATCATCGGGCAGGGTGTTATCGGGCTGCTGACGACAGCAGTGCTGGCACAGATGCCGCTCGCCTCTCTCGTCACGCTGGACACTGTTGAGGCGCGGCGCGACATGTCATTGAAACTTGGCGCGACGGCATCGTATGACCCTTCCGTGCCCGGCGTGATGGATGAAATCGCCGCAGCCTTCAGCGGACATGGGGTGGATCTCGTCTATGAGTTGTCCGGCAGGCCGGAAGCGCTGGACACAGCGATTGCTCTGACCGGTTACGGCGGCCGCATCGTCATCGGCTCATGGTACGGCACCAAGCGCGCGCCGGTTGATCTGGGCGGCAGCTTTCATCGCAGCCGCATTAAAGTAATCAGCAGCCAGGTGACGACAATTGCGCCGGAACTGTCCGGCCGATGGGACAAGCAGCGGCGATTTGCGACGGCGTGGCGAATGATGGAGCGCCTCAAGCCATCGCAACTCGTCACGCATCGATTTCCGGTTGAGGAAGCGGCAGATGCCTATCGGCTGCTGGATGAGTCTCCCGGCGATGCGCTCCAGGTTCTGCTGACGTACGATAATACGTAGCTATCGAATGACAGCGTGCCACATTGGGAGAAGCGTATGTACACCGTTTCCGTTTCCCATGAATTCACGGCTTGGCACTACCTCATCGGCGGCGATTGGGGCCCCGAGAATGAACTCAACGCCCATCCGTACAAAGTGGAGGCGCTGCTTGAGGGCCCGGGTCTGGACAGGCACGGTTACCTTGTAGACATCATCGCGGTGGAACAGGCCCTGGCTGCTATCGATGCCCGGTATGCCGGCAATACGCTCAATGAACTCCCGGAGTTCGAAGAACTAAATCCCAGCGTGGAGCACTTTGCCCGCATCCTCTGGGAATTCATCGCCGAGCGCATCCCGACCGAGCCGCTTGCCTCCATGACGATCCGCGTCTGGGAGGGGGAGAATGCCTGGGCATCCTATCGGCGGGAGATTCGGCGGTGAGGGTGGGCCTGGTCATCTATGGCAGCCTGGATACGCTGTCCGGCGGCTATCTGTATGACCGCAGACTGGTTGAGACGCTGGAGCGTGCGGGTGATACCGTCCAGGTCATCGGGATTCCGTGGCGCAATTACGGCCGCCACCTGGGCGATGGATTCTCACGCGGGCTGCGGCGGGCTCTGAGGTCCGCAAACGTGGACGTGATGCTTCAGGATGAGCTGAATCATCCGTCACTCTGGCGGCTTAATGGCGGGGTTCGCGGTCGGTGGCCAATCATCTCCATTGTCCATCATCTGCGTATGAGCGAGAAGCGAGCCGGTTGGAAGAACCGTGCTTATGCCATGGTTGAGCGCCGCTATCTTCGCTCCGTTGATGGGTTCGTGTTCAACAGCGAGACGACACGCAAGGCCGTTCATGATCAGATCGGGGCGGACAAGCCGAACGTTCTGGCATACCCCGCAGGAGACCGCTTTGATGTTTCCATGACGGAAAAGGACGTTACGGAACGAGCAAACGCGGGTGGCCCGCTGCGTATCCTGTTCCTGGGGAACGTGATTGAGCGCAAGCAGCTGCACGTGCTCATAGAAGCTCTTGGCTTTACGGGAAGTGCGAGTATCCGGGTGGATGTCGTCGGCGGCCTTGAGGTGGAGCCGGAGTACGCCAATATGGTGCGACAGCAGGTTGAGAGCGAAGGCCTCGGCGATAGAGTGACATTCCACGGTCCTCTGTCGGATGACGCGCTGCGCAAGCATTTTGAGGAGGCGCACGTCCTTGTCGTTCCGTCCTCGTATGAGGGATTCGGCATCGTCTACCTGGAGGGGATGGCGTTCGGGATGCCGGCCATTGCCTCGGATTCTGGCGCAGCGCATGAGATCATTACGAACAGGCGTGACGGTTTCCTGGTGCCCATGGGCTCAGCGCCGGAACTCTCCATACGACTGCGCGACCTCGCAACGGACCGACAGCGTCTTGCACGCATGGGGACGCAGGCCCTCAAGAGGTTCGCCCGCCACCCAACATGGGAACAGTCCATGACATCCGTCCGTGAATTCCTGCTGGACATTGTGGAGAAAGCCAATGCCAGGACCTGAGAGCTATAGCACAGTCCGTTACCTGAAGGCCAAGGCTGCCGTTGATGATGACGCGCTGAATGCGCGCGTGTACGACGCGCTGGCGCAGGGTATCAATGACATGGAGCGACCTCTACGTGTCATTGAGCTTGGCGCAGGCGTCGGCAGCACGTTCAGGCGGCTCTTTGAGCGGGAGCTGCTTTCGAGTGGCGAATACGTGATGGTCGACCACGAGAACGAGAGTCTTGCAGAGGCCTCACGGGCCGCCGAAGCGATTCTTGGTTCAAGCAATCAAACAGGATTGTCGGTGGACTCGGTCGTTGCCGATGCTGTTGCGTATCTGCAGGAACAGGCTGAATCGGCCCAATTGGCGGATGTGATTATCGCGCAGGCGCTCGTCGACCTCCTGAATGTATCGGAGTTTCTTGAAACTGCCGCCAACGCGCTCCGTCCGGGCGGTTTGCTCTATCTGCCGATCACGCTTGATGGGGAAAACGTTTTTGAGCCGGTCACCAATGCGGTGCTCAATGCGCGTGTTGTCGACACCTACCACCGAACGATGGATGACCGGAGGACGCCGAACGGCCTGCCAACTGGTGGTCGCAGAGCGGGCAGGGCTCTTCTCGGTGAGATACCGCAGGCAGGCCTTGAAATAGCGGCGGCCGGCTCATCGAACTGGGTAGTGTACCCGCAGGACGGTGGCTATCCGCAGGATGTGGCGTATTTCCTGCACCACATCATCAACTTCGTCTGGGAGGCCCTCAATGAGCACGGTATCGTGTTCAATGTAGGGCTTGAGGAGTGGGTCGCGGAACGGCATATGCAGATCGAGCACGGTGAACTGGTCTACATTGCCCGCCAGCTTGATGTGCTGGCCCGCAAACCCCGCTAGCGGCAGCGTCTAATCGTCGTCGGGGTTCGGCGCGTCGTCCAGGATGATGAAGTCCCCTGCGCCGCGTGCATACAACGAGTCAAGGAGCCGTTTGCCGATGTCGTCCGGCGATGTGCCAACGTCTGTGATCAACGACTCTCGAAGCACGATCGTGCCGTCCGGCGTTGCTGCCATCGCCTCCACGGTTAGCGTGTCGTCCCGCACTGTCGCGTAGCAGGCGAGCGGCGTACGGCAGAACCCTCCCACTGCTCTAAGGAATGCACGCTCGGCATCGGCGGCAAGCCTGTGGTCACGCTCTTCAATGAGCGCGGCGACAGCAACTGCCTCTGTATTGCTCTCAAGACACTCGATGCCGATAGCGCCCTGTCCCACGGCGGGCAGCATGATGTCCGGCTCCAGGAATTCGGTGATCACGTCCTCCATGCCGAGACGCTGCAGCCCGACAGCGGCAAGCACGGCGGCCTCGGCCTCGATCGCCCGACCCTCGCCGGTCACTTTCCGCACCCGGGTATCAACGTTGCCGCGCAGCAGCACGATCTCAAGGTCAGGCCGTTGCGCGCGCACCTGCGCGGCGCGGCGAATGCTGCCCGTCCCGACACGCGCGCCTGCAGGCAGATCATTGAGCTTGTAACCGTCTCGTGAAACGAGAACGTCGCGTGGATCGTTGCGCGGCATGACCGCAGCCAGCGTATGACCGGGCGGGAGGCGTGTCGGCAGATCCTTGAGGCTGTGGACCGCGAAATCGATTTCACCGTTGGCGAGTGCTATCTGGATTTCCTTGACGAACACGCCCTGCCCCAGGTCGGGAATCGGCGTCGTTGGCCGCCTCTCGGCCGCCGTGTCGATGCCGACGATCTCAAACTCCACGTCTGGCCGCCTCGCACGGACGGCCTCCATGAACAAGTCGACCTGGATCAGTGCAAGCGGGCTTCTCCGCGTGCCTATGCGCAGCACGCGGCGGCCTTCTGCGCCAGCCATCAGTCGCTCCGCGCCCACGCGCGGGTGGCGTCGACAAGACCTGCCGCCGTGTGCTCGGTTGCTTCCTCTGTAACACGCAGTCCGACATCCTCGGCCCCGCGTGACGTGGTTGGTCCGGCGGAGATAACAGGAATCCCGTCCAGCAGTGAACGGTCGTCGCCAAGCGCCTCAACAAGATTGCGTGCCGTTGACGGACTCGTGAGCAGGACGCCGTCGATGCCCCGCTCGATGGCGGCCGTTGCCCGCTCGGCAAGATTCGGCCCCGGCAGCGTCCTGTAGACAACGATGGGGGTTGGCGCAAGGCCGTGTTCCCTGAGCGCGTCGGGCAGGGCATCATCCGCGAGGTTGCCGCGCGGCAGCAAAACCGTGTCGCCTTGTCCGCACTCAGCAGCGATTGCTTCCGCAAGCGCTCCGGTATTGAATCGACCCGGCACGAGGTCCGCCTTAAGGCCATGGCGGTTCAACGCAGCCGCCGTGGCCGGGCCAATGGCCGCGATTCGCGCCGTTGCCAGCGACCGCGCGTCCCGCCCGCTCTCAAGCAGTCGCTCCATGAAATAGTCAACGCCGTTGACGCTCGTAAACGCGATCCACCGATAGTTCGGCAGTCTCTCGATGGCCGAATCCGCCGCAGTCCAATCCTCCGCGCCGTCGAATGCGACCGCGGGCACGTGGACAACCTCCGCCCCGGCATCGTCCAGTAACGTGATCAATTCTGCCGCCCGCGTCTCTCCGCGCAGCACCATCAGGCGGTGCCCGAACAGCGGCCTCTTCTCCAGCCAGGATATGTTGTCGCGGAGCCCGACAACGTTGCCGCAGATGAAAACGGCGGGCGCGCGGATGCCGACCTCCGCCGACGCGGCCACGATCGTCTCAAGCGTTGCCGTCGTGGTGCGCTGGCGGGATGTCGTTGCCTGTTCAATGACCGCCGCGGGCGTGTCTTCGGGCCAGCCGGCCATCAGCATCGCCCTCACCGTGTGGGCGAGCGTGCGGACGCCCATGAGCACGATTGACGTCTGGTTGGTCGGGGTCAGTGGCTGAGCGTTGCGTGACTTGCTGCCCCGTGTAGATACGCACCGAGGACGAAAGGTTGCGGTCCGTCGCGGGTATTCCGGCATACGCAGGCCCGGCCAGCGCGGACGTGACGCCGGGAACAACGTCAAAATCGACGCCCGCCTCCGCCAGCGCCGCCGCCTCCTCGCCGCCGCGTCCAAACAGGAACGGGTCGCCCCCTTGAGCCGCACGACGCGCTGTCCGGCTGAGCGCGTGAGACGAGCAGCTCATTGATTTCCTCTTGCAGATGCTCGCCTCCGCGTGATGGATGCTTGCCGACATCCACCATCTCCGCGTCTGTGCGGGCCTCCGCCAGCAATGAGGAGTTCACAAGCCTGTCATAGACGATGACATCGGCGCGGCGCACTAGTCGTGCTCCCCGTACCGTGATGAGTCCGGGGTCGCCGGGACCGGCGCCCACAAGGTGGACGATGCCGCCGCTAGCCACCACTCCCGTCCGTCAGCAATGCCACGAGACGATCTCGCAGACCGGCCTCATCGCCGGCCGTTATCATGGCGCGCGTCTCGCTGTCGTTCAGTGCCGTCTGCCAGCGTTTCGACGGCGGCCTCTTGCCATCCCGCCGCAGCCCTTCTCGAACGTCCGCCAGAACGTCCAGCAACATTCCGTATTCAACCGGCAATGCCGCGTCAATCTCACGGCGCAGAAACGACGCCATCGCAGGACTGCGCCCATTCGTTGAAATAGCCACTGTCGCGTCGCCGCGCCGCACAAGCGCCGGGTAGATCCACGTGCAGAGGTCCGTGATGTCCACGACGTTGAGAAGGCACTTTTCACGCTCCGCCTCGGCCTTTATCGCCTCGCTGAGTGCTCGGTCATGCGTCGTGGCTGATATGGCCAGGAACGCGTCCTTGAGGTCGCCCGGCTCATAGCCGCGAGAGTGCAGGTGATCTCGCCCCGCTCCGCCATCTCGGTGAACCGAGGCCGCTCCTCAGGAGAGATGACGGTCACGACCGCGCCCGCCTCAACAAGCGCGCCGGCCTTCATCTGCGCCTCATCATCGTCACCGATGACCACGCAGCGCCTGCCGCGCAAGTCAAGGTAGACGGGAAAATAGCCCATGCGACACCTCGCTGCTGGCAGGCCGGCGGCCTTTAGGGCCTCGTGGCGGCTGCCACAGGGGATTCAGCGGGCATGGTGTCGAAATGCTCGGCCAGCGCCAGCACAAGCGGGCCCATCTTGGGATTGACGGGCTCTACGTGCGGCTCGACGCCGTGCTCGCGCAGCGCCCGCGTGCAGACAGGACCAACGGAGGCGACGACAACCCCGGAGGAAAGCGCCTCCCGAAGCTCATCGGCAAGACCCACCTGCTCTGCGATGCGGAAGAGGTTATGGGCCTGCGACTGCGTGGTCAGCATGACCGCGTCCACGCTCTGGGCGAGCATCAGCGCGATTGCGTCGACGACAGGCCGCGTGTCTTCAGGGAGCTGCCACGAATAGAGAGATACTTCTAGAACGTCCGCGCCCAGCGCCGCAAGCTCCCCGCGCAGCCACGCGTTCACCTCGCCGTAGTGCTGCAGCGAGACGCGCTTGCCGCTCAGATTGATGTCGGACTCCTTGAGCGCCGCCAACAAGTCCTCGGAGGTGTACGGAGACGGAGAGACAAGCGCGATCGGCACGTTGAGCGGCTTGAGAACCGCCACGGGCTTCGGGCCGCGGCAGATAACCGTCGTTTCTCGCAGGGCATCCAGGAACTCATCCTTGCGGCCAAGCTCATCCGCCGCGTTGATCAGGGCGCGCGCGCCGACTCCGGTCAGGAAGACTGCCGCCTGGATCGTGTGGGCGCAGATGCCGTCGATGACGTCACGCACGTCCTGCCGCATCGGCAGCGCCGCCTCGCGCAGGGCAGGGGCGCTGATGGCCTCTCCGCCGTGGCGGGCCACAAGGTTGCCGAGTTCAGAGGGCATCCGCGCCTCAAGGACCACGATTCGCCGTCCCTTAAGGTCTGCCACGTCCGCCCCTCTTTCTCAGTCGATTCCGATCACTCAGCGGCTTGCGTGTTCGATTCTACGTCGCGCACTCGCCCTCGCCGCGCTCCATGACGTACAACACGGACTTGTCGTAGTCGATGTAGTGCTCGAGATTCGCCTTGTTGAGCGGACCGACGTCCTGGTATTCCTTGATGATGTCCTCGAACGGCTCGCGTCCCAGCCGGTGCGCGAAGTCCTTGAACAACTCGCCGTCCTCGCGGTTGTCCTTGTAGTACCGCAGCAGGTGGAACACCGCCTCCGTGACCTTCTTGGCGGGAATCTTGCCGCGAGGCCGTACGCCGAAGCGCATGTCCGCGTTCTCATGGCTGCCGCCCAGGAAGACCTCATACGCCGGAATCTGTCCGCCGCCGGGCCCCTTGATGAACGCCCCGTGGAAGCCGATATCGGACACGTGGTGGCGTCCGCAGCCGTTCGGGCAGCCGCTCATCTTGATATGCATCTGCTTGATGAGCGGGTCCTCCAGCAGGCTCGTGTGGCCGTTCGGATTGCGGACCGCGTCGGCGACCGCCTTGTTCAGACCCATGGATGACGTGATGCCCAGCTTGCAGCTATCCGTGCCCGGGCAGGACGTCACGTCCGTGATCTGGTTCAGGCCGCCCTCGTGCAGGTCAAGCGCCACAAGCTCCTGGTACACGTCGTAGAGATACGCGTTGGGCACCCATCGGAGCATCATGTTCTGCTCCGGCGTGGTGCGGATACGGTAGCTGCCGTACTTGCGGGAAATCTCCGCCGTGCCGTAGTACTGCTCCGGCGAGAGGTCGCCGCGTGTCACCGTGACACCGACGACGCTGTACCCGTCCGCCTCTTGCGGGATGACGTTCGTCTCTTTCCATGCCTGGAACGCCGCATCGTCCTCGCCGCGCGGCTCAACGTTAGTTGGCAGGGCGGGGATGTCCATCTCCTCATCGTCGTGGAAGAGCAGGTAGTCCTTGTCCTCGTAGTCCTGCGCCCAGTCCTGCTGCAGCTCCTCCTCGACCTGCTGGCGGAAGGAGTCGATGCCCTCGGTATGGATGAGGACCTTGATGCGGGCCTTCATCTTGTTGCGGCGCAGCCACGCCGTGCGATTGAACACGCGCAGCATGGCCTCAGACACCCGGAGAAATTCATCGACGGGCACAAACTCATAGATGGTCTCTGCAATCAGGGGCTGGATCGACGTGCCGCCGCCGACAGTGATCTTGAAGCCCTTGACTTCCTTGCCGTCGATCTCGCGGACGCGGGCCACGAAGCCGATGTCATGCATCCCCACCGTCGCGCAGTCATGGTCGCCGCAGGAGAACGCGGGCTTGACCTTGCGCGGCATGTGGAACGTGAAATCGCGCCGCACGAAATTGCGCGCAAACGCGCCCATGTAGGGCAGGATGTCAAATGCCTGCTCCGGGTCGATTCCGGCCAGCGGGCAGGCCGTGATGTTGCGAACGGAGTTGCCGCAGGCTTCCTTGGTGCTGAGGCCGACGCTCTGGAGCAGGTGCATGGCCAGCGCCGCGTCCTCCAACTTCAGGTGGTGCAGCTGCACGTTCTCGCGCGTCGTGATGTGACCCTTGCGGAGCGGCGCCCAGCGTTCGGCGATCTGACCGATGGCGTCCCACTGGTCTGCGTGGGCAAGGCCGCCGGGAATCTTGACGCGGAACATCTGGGCATCCGGCTGCCTCTGGCCATACACGCCAAGGCGCAGCCGGAAGGACATGAACTCGTCCTCCGGGATCTCTCCGGCGCGGAACTCCTTGACCTTGCCTTCGTAGTCGGCGATCTCCTCATCCAGGTACTGGATGATTGAGGGTCGGGCGGAACGTTGTCCCGTCTCCGTTGTCGTAACCACGTGATCCTCCCTCCGGCTAGCTCCCTACAGGGTACGCCTCTGGCAATTCTATCTCAATTGCCGACTAACCCTTTGCCGCCTCAATCAGGATCTGCGCAACCTCAGGCCGCGTGAACTCCATCGGCGGAACCTCGCCGCGGGAAAGCATGTCACGCACCTGTGTGCCGCTCAGGAAAACCCTCTGCTCCGGCCCGTGCGGGCACGTCTTCATTGAGGCCATGCCCTCGCAGCGATTGCAGTAGAAGGAGTGGTCGAAGTACAGCGGTGTGATGCCGAGATCCTCAGCCGGCAGGCTGCGGAGCAGGTCCTGCGCGTCGTACGTGCCGTAGTAGTTGCCGACGCCCGCGTGGTCGCGTCCAACGATGAAATGCGTGCAGCCATAGTTCTTGCGGACAAGGGCGTGGAATACCGCCTCGCGCGGACCCGCGTAGCGCATGGCCGCCGGCAGTACCGACAGGTGGACGCGATCCTCCGGGTAGTACCCCTCCAGCAGCGCCTCATAGCAGCGCATGCGCACGTCCGCAGGAATGTCGTCAGGCTTGGTCTCACCCACCAGCGGGTGGAGCAAGAGGCCGTCGACGATCTCCAGCGCGGCCTTCTGGATGTACTCATGGGCGCGGTGGACGGGGTTTCGGGTCTGGAACCCCACAATCGTCCGCCAGTGCCGCTCCGCGAACGCGGCGCGCGTCTGCGCCGGGTCTTCGCGGTAGGGTCGGAGTTCATGCTCAAGGTTCTCGCGCTCGATAACCGTGACGGAGCCGCCAATGAGCATCTCATGTTGGCTGTAAACGGATGCGACGCCGGGGTGCGCCTCCTCCGTCGTTGCGAAGACGTGTTGCGCCTCCACTTCCTTGTCGTACTCGTATACCTCATCGACCTCAAGGATGGCGAGGTGCCTGCCGGTATCGTCCACCAGGACGACATCCTGCCCCTGCTTTAGGCCGCGCGCGGTGTCCGCAGGCGCGGAGAGGGTGATGGGCAGGCTCCAGAGCGTGCCGTCCGCGAGACGCATCTCACGCACCGTGCGTTCGTAGTCGGCCCGGTTCATGAAACCGGTCAGCGGGCTCATTGCGCCAACGGCAATCAGATCCAGGTCGGCCGTTTCACGGGCGTTCAGCGTGATATGGGTCAGTTCCGGCGCGCGCTCCCGCAGCTCGGTCGCGTGGTTCGGAGTCGCGAATCGGTCGACCAGCGTTCCGCCGTGCGGGGCGATGGTCTCCTCGATGTCCGCATGCGAAGACGTTGTGTGAGAATTCAGCGTTGAAGTCGTCATCGTCTAGGTTGCCGCCCCCGCCAACTCCCTGCTCGCGCCGGACGGAATGATGTCTCGCTCCTCCAGCGCGGCCAGCACCTTGCCGAGGCTCTCCTCGACCTCTTCGTCCTCGGTGTTGACCAGAACCTCGGGATTCAGCGGCTCCTCGTAGGGATCGGAGACGCCGGTGAAGTTCGGAATCTCGCCCTTGAGCGCCTTCTCATACAGGCCCTTGACGTCACGCTTGACGAGTTCATCCAGCGAGGCGTGAACGTGAACCTCGATGAAATCACCGATCTGCTCGCGCACCTCGTCGCGCACCTCGCGGTAGGGGGAGATGGCGGACACGATGCTCACGACGCCGTTGCGCGTCAGCAGGTCGCTGACGAACCCGATGCGCCGGATGTTGGTGTCACGGTCTTCCTTGCTGAATCCCAGCCCCTTGCTGAGGTTCGTGCGAACGATATCGCCGTCCAGCAGCTCGGACTTGATTCCCTGCTCCTGCAGAATCGCCAGCAGCCGCTCTGCGATGGTGCTCTTGCCGGCGCCTGAAAGCCCGGTGAACCAAACTGTCACTCCGTTGTGGTTGGTGGTCACTCTCAAATTCCTCCTGGTTGTTTTCCTTGCCGTTATCGGCGTTCTCGCGTGTTGTAGTTGTAGTGGGGCGGGGCGTCTGTGTCAGTTCGCCGCCGTCGTTGAGACGACCTTCCCCGTCTCAGGGTCGATGTGGATGCCGCATTCCACCTTGTCCTCGAAATCGGACCAGCGGCCTGCGCGGGGATCCTCACCGGGCTCAACGGCCCGTGTGCAATTCGTGCAGCCGATGCTGGGATAGCCGCGCTCGTGCAGATCGTTGTAGGGGATGTTGTTCTCGCGGATGTGATCCCAAACGTCATCCTCGGTCCAGTTGGCGAGCGGGTTGATCTTGATGAGGTCGAACTTGGAGTCCCACGCGACGATTGCCACGTCCTTGCGCGTATCGCCCTGGTCGCGTCGGAGGCCGGCGATCCATGCCTTCTGCCCGGCGAGCGCCCGCTGGTTCGGTTCAACCTTGCGGATCTCGCAGCAGAGATCGGGATCGACCTTCCAGAGCTCCGGCCCGTGCAGCTCGGCCTGTTTCGCAACGGACACGTCCGTCTTGAACGCGATGGGATGGATACCATAGCGGCGGGCTGTCTTGTCCTTGAGGTTGTGCGTCTCCGGGAAAAGGAAGTCCGTGTCCACGTAGAAGACGGGCACCTCTGGGTTGATGTTCATTGCCATATCAAGCAGGACCATGCCGGATACGCCGCCGAAGCTGCACGCCAGCGTGATGTCCGGGAAGAAGTTCTCTATCGCCCAGCGGACGATCTCGCGCGGGTGGGCATTCTCAAGCTCCGCGCTGACTTCCGCCAGCCGCTCCTCCGTCCACTCCGTTCGTAGTGCTTCCAAGGTGGCCATCTTGTTAGCTCCCCTCGATTCCCCTTGTGTCCGTGTGATGTGCGCGTACTTTCGTTCAGAGATAAGAAAACCGCCCCGATGATTGTGGGGCGGTTGATGCGCTTATTCCTGCAATCAGGACTTGGCGCTCGTGTCCTTGAGGCCTGCTATTGCTAGCGCGCGGCCTCCCGCCCCGGGACGGGCATGTAACACGAGCAGGTCACCGCGGCGCTCAACGCCACCGCGACCACTGAAGGGCTGTATGTATGCGCGTAGCTATTCATCGTTCGCACGATTTACTTATGGGAACTATAAGTGCAACCCAATAGGCTGTCAATAGGCTTGTGACGTTTGTCACGATGTACGCCTCTACAGATCAGGCTCGCTCACGTTCGCACGCATCGCCTCTGCCTCTTCAAGCAGCCGTGCAAACAGCGGCCAGATGTCCTCATCTGTCGGATCCATAGTTGATATCGACATAACACGATGCAGCACTCCGCTGCTCACGCCCACCGTCTCAGAGCCGTCAACGTCCGGCAGCGCGACGCCCAGTGCTCGCGCCACAAGCTCCGCCTGCGTCCGCCCCACCTCATCGTTGGCGCAGATGACCATCGCGTTGCCATCATGAAGGAGCGTTGTTTCAGCCTCGCCGCGTGACAGCGTTACCTCGATGTTGCGCTGGGGCCGCTCAAGGAGTTTCTCCGCGTAGTCCCAGGCTTCGTCTTGGGGAGTGGTCATGGGGTTGCCGGCACGTAAGGGGTTGTCTTATCGAGCAGGAGGCACGGCTCGCCGGTCTGCGTGGGGTCATCGAGGCTCCATTCGCTGTTCGAGCCGATGGGGCGGGTTCGGATGCCGTCGTCGCCGCCGAAGATGAGCAACGCGTGCCCCTCGCCCGAGTCCTCTACGATGGCGGCGTATGCGGGGCAGGGACCGTCCTCGCTCCAGCCGACGACCTCCACCATCGCCAACTCCCCGCGAATGCCGGGCGCTTCCACACGCACAACCTCCTGCGGATCGTCCACGACGCTGAACACGCGGTGCAGCGAATAATCGCAGTTGTTGCCCGCCTCGACCTCTACCTCAATGAATCTGGCTTCGCCACGAGGCCATTGTACGTTTCCCGCCGGAACGCGGATCGCGAACTCCTTAGGGTGTGTGATCGCGAAGTTGGTGGAGGCGGGGGGGAGTTGAACCCCCCGTCCAAAGGCGGCTCCAGGTGCGGCGCTACAGGCTTAGTCGGTCATTAGGTTCTCGCCGCTCGCGGTCCGGCCGACAGGAATCGCGAGCAACCAGCCGGCGATGGTCTTTCGCCGCGCGTCACCGGCTGACGCACGGCGGCACCCCGCTAAAATGTCGCTCCGAACCGTCCGCAGGGATAACGCCTCAGAACGTCGCTACCTAATGTTTAGGCTGCGAGTGCGAGCTGCTTGTTGTTGCCAGCTACTTTTTGTGCCGCGGGATTAACGAGGTCACGGCGCCTCGGCCTGCTCACGCACCCTCGCAGACCCCTGTCGAATCCGCGCGCCCCCACGATGTGGCTGATGCGTTGCGGCGGCCGTCTCCCTGCGAGTTCTGGCCGCTGCACCAACAAGTATACGCGCGTACGCGCGGGAGAGGAGGCTCGCTCTTATGCACCGCTCACCCTGAGCCTGTCGAAGGGCACGAGCGGGCACTAGTGGCGTGGTGATAGCGCCCGTGCCATCTCAAGGTCCGCGTCGCGTTTGGCGAGGACCTGGCGCTTATCAAAGGACTTGCGCCCGCGCGCGAGGCCGAGTTGGAGCTTGGCCTTGTGGCGCGTGATGTAGAGCCTGAGCGGTATGAGTGTATAGCCACTGGACGTGACCCGCCGCGTGAGGTCCATGATCTGCCGGCGGTGGAGCAGCAGCTTGCGGGGACGTGTCGGCTCATGGTTGTAGATGTTTCCCTGGGCGTACGGCGGGATGTGCATGCCATGGATCCACACCTCGCCGTTGGTGACACGCGCAAAGGAATGAGCAAGCGTGACGCGCCCCGACCGAATGGACTTGATCTCCGTGCCCGTCAGGACGATGCCCGCCTCAAGGCTCTCCAAAATGTCGTAATCGAAACGGGCGCGTCGGTTATCGGAAACTAACCGATTCCCGCCGGCGGCCTTTTCGCCTGATCCGGCCTTTGCCCCGTTCCGTCGAGCCTTTGATTTCGCCATAATCAAACCATTATAGGAATCTCATTTTCCGGGGGGTGGGCATGATTGGCGGGTGGACGCGAAGTTTCCGCGTCACGACGCAAAGAAATCTTTTGAGGTTCCCCGAAATTCGTTGTGAATCCTATCTGAGGGAGGCCCTTGCAACGCTTGACAACTCACTACTATCGGTTGAGTATTATCTTCTTTGTTTCCCATATGTAGGTCAGCCATGGCGGAAATGCGGAGGGAGACACGGAAGAACGGGGAGTGAGGAGAGATCGTGAGCGGGCGCCTCACACGGAGGCGAGACAGAGATGCGGTGTCAGCACTGCGGGAACGACGATACTAAGGTCCTGGATACCCGCCACAGCGATCAAGGTGTGCGCCGGAGGCGTCAATGCAAGCGGTGTGGAGCGCGGTTCAGCACAGTGGAGCGTCTGCTCACCACATCGCTGTCCGTCGTCAAGCGGGACGGACGCACAGAGGAGTTCAATCGTGACAAACTCGCGGCAGCCATCCGCACGGCGTGTGCCAAGCGTCCGATCCTCGCGGGAGCCATCGAAAAACTGGTTGACGATATCGAGGATGAACTGCGGAAACGGGGGCGCGCTGAAGTGAGTACCAACCTGATCGGCGAGCTGGCAATGGATAGGCTCAGCAAGGCTGATCGCGTCGCCTATATTCGTTTTGCCAGTGTCTACCGGGATTTCGCGGATGAGGACGATTTTCAGCGCGCGGTCGATGGCCTGCGGGATGGCCCCGGCTCTTCATCACCGGGCCAGATGGCCCTACTGCCCCCGGAGCGTTCCGGCGGGCGGCCCAGGGGACGACCCCGTAAGAGAGCATAAACGGGCGGCGAACCCGAAGCACTACGCCGCCCATCCGGTAACCCACTTTGAGCAATGAACTGACGAGAAAGAAATAGACCACATAAACCAGGGTGATTTGCGAATGTCTTCTTCAGCCAATGAATTCGACGGAGCGGTTGTTGCCGTAAATCGGAACGCGCTACGGGATGCGGTCTCCGCGCAGCTTGAGGGCGAGAGCGCGGAACAGATTGATGCGATTACGGATTTCATTGTTCGCATGGCGGACGCGCCGCCGCTTGGCCCGGACGGCGCGCTCCATCGGCTGAATGGGGCGGGAAACGGCGATGCAACGGATGCTATCGCCACGGTTATTGAGGCGGCGCAGCGCAACTTGACGAACGGCCATCATGTGAACGGCGCGAACGGAGCAACCGCGTCGTCGGATTCCGGTTCACAGTGGGATGCGAGCGGGGAGGCGGAGCCGGTCATGTCTCCCAACTCCCGCGCCATCCTGGAGAACCGCTATCTGGCGCGTAATGCGGACAATGAGGTCATTGAGGACCCGCGCGGGCTGTTTGAGCGCGTGTCCCGCGCCGTTTCACAAGGCGAGCTATCCGCGGGTGGGACTGAGACGGAGTCCGCCGAGTGGGCAGGCAGGTTCTACCGGGTGATGTCCACACTCAAGTTCCTGCCCAACTCCCCCACGCTGGTCAATGCCGGCAAGGACGGCCGCGGATCACTGAGCGCCTGCTTCGTCGTCTCTCCGCAGGATGACATGAGCTCAATCATGAAGGTCGCCTCAGACGCGGCGATGATTGAGAAGTGGGGCGGCGGCATCGGGTTCGGATTCTCCAATCTTCGTCCCAAGGGCGACCCCATCGCCACGACTCACGGTATGGCGTGCGGGCCGGTGGCCGTGATGAAGCTGTATTCCGCCGTGGGCGCGACACTGACGCAGGGCGCGTTCAGGCTCGGCGCGCACATGGGACAGTTGAGCGTTCGGCACCCGGACGTGCTCGAATTCATCCACGCCAAGGATGACGACGCATCGCTCCAGAACTTCAATATCTCCGTGCAGGTCACGGATGATTTCATGAAAGCCGTGGAGGCGGATGCGGATTGGGATCTGCTCAGTCCCAAGGACGGACGCGTGACGGACACGGTCAAGGCGCGTGACCTCTGGAGCGATATCTGCAACTCTGCGTGGAAGACGGGCGACCCGGGGCTGGTGTTCATGGATCGCGTGTGGGAGACGCAGCCGAACCCGCAGCTCGGCCTCATCGAAACGTCCAACCCGTGCGGCGAGGAGTTTCTTGAGAACTACGGCAACTGCTGCCTCGGTTCCATCGACCTCGCCAAGCATCTGACCCCGGACAAGACGGGATTCGACTGGACGGCGCTCGAAGATACGGTGCGCACGGCGGTCCGTTTCCTGGATGACGTCATCGAAATCAACACCTTCCCGCTCGCGGAACTGCGGGAGATGAACCTGAAAACGCGCCGCATCGGCCTCGGCATCATGGGCTGGGCGGACGCGTTGGTAGATCTGACAACCCCGTATGACTCGGACCAGGCGCTTGATCTCGCGCGGAAAGTCGGCCGCTTCATCCGCGAGACGGCGTGGTCGGAATCGGAGAAACTGGCAGCGCAGCGCGGACCCTTCCCGGAGTATGAGAATTCCCGGCTCAAGGAGCAGGGCATGCCGCCGGTGCGGCATTCGAGCGTGACGACAATCGCGCCGACGGGAACAATCTCACGGCTGGCGGACTGCTCATCCGGCATCGAGCCGCATTTCGCCCTCGCGTGGTGGTCGAACATCCTGTGGGAAGACCATGACGGCACGAGCACGCGATTCCTTGATGCCCCGCTGCCCGTTCGCCGCGCGCTCATCGATGACGTGGGAGAAGACACGGCGGAGGAGACGCTGGCGCAGTTGGCCAACGATCCGTCGTGGCGCGATGATGCCGTCTCTGATCTGATCAGCAATCACGGCGTGCGCACGGCGATGGCCATCGATCCTGACTGGCACGTGCAGATGCAGGCCGCGTGGCAGGACAACACGACCAACTCCGTCTCCAAGACCATCAACCTGGCGAATGACGCCACGGTTGAGGACATCGCCAAGGCGTTCTGGGATGCGTGGACGACGCAGTGCAAGGCCATCACCGTCTATCGTGACGGCTCCAAGAGCATGCAAGTGCTGGAGACGGGCGCATCGAGCGGTGAGGAAGAGGCGGAGCCGGGCGAGATCCGTCGCATACCGCGGCAGCGTCCGCAAAGCCTCGAAAGCATTACAGACCGCATCCGCACGGGCCACGGCAATCTGTACGTCACCATCACGTTCGAGGATGGCCGCCCGTTCGAGGTCTTCACGAACCTTGGCAAGGCGGGTTCCAGCGACGCGGCATACCTTGAAGCCGTAAGCCGTCTCGCATCCCTGGCCCTGCGTTCAGGTGTCGGCGTTGAGCAGGTGATTGATCAGCTGCGCGGCATCTCGGACGTCCCGACGTGGGACGAGGGCCAGCAAGTTCTCAGCGCGCCGGACGCGGTGGCGTTGGCGCTGCTGCGCCACGCCCGCCCCGTTGATGAAGAGCGTGAAGAGATGGCGAAACGGGCGCGCGAGGCGTTCGGCGAGAAGTTTGACCTGGACGAATTGGGGGAGATCCACCCTGAAGCGGTGGTGCAGAGCCAACTGTTCCCGGGGGCGCAGCCGTCAACCCCGCGTGCCGGGACACAGCCACAATGCCCCGACTGCTACGGAATTCTGATCTTCTCTGAGGGCTGCATGATGTGCCTCTCGTGCGGCTACTCCAAGTGCTAGGAGCAGGTACTACACGACGAGATACTCCACACTAAATCAAGACAACCCTCTCATCCTCCTTTATCCCTGGTCATCGGGCCGGCCCCCACCCCGGCCCGATGGCTTTTTTGCGGCTGAGCGGGCCGCTGGTCCCCACCGAACCCGCCGAAAGAGTGTACCACTATCGCTCTTCAACCTTGACCCTCTTCAGGATGCCAATGAGCCAAAGCCGAAAGTCGCGCTGCTTCACGTCGAAAAGACGACCATAGATGTTCATCGGCGGGTGGCCTGACTCGCTGCGGCCACCGATCTCCTCGCGTGCGAGTTGCTGTGCCAATGGCATGTTCTGCTCACGCAGCGCTGCCTGGCGCACAGGCACGATCTCATCAACCGGCACATAGCGGACGTTGGTCCTGACCCCAAGATATTCCTGGAACAGCGCCCAGTATTCCGCGCGCGTCAGGTTGCCGGGCCCGCCAAGCTCAAAGATGTTGTTGTAGGCGCGCCGTTCGAGATGTGCGTGGATCAGGTAATCGGCGAGTTCATCGAGGAAGATGAAGACCATCGGCTGATCGGGCGTTCCGTAGATGGTCATCGATCCGCCGGTCGTAACGGTATACGCCTGCCTGCGGACGATCTCGCCGGAGGTGTCGATCATGCCGCCGGGGCGAAACACGGTTCCGGCCACACGCGCGTCGATGAGGTGTTGGTCGGAGCGGGCCTTGGCGGTGTAGACAGGGTAGAAATCCCAGCGCATGTCGGCCCCGCGGACGGAGATGATTGCCATATGTTTGACGCCGTTTTCACTTGCAGCGTCGGTTAGGTTCACGGTGCCCTGGTACTCAACCGCTTCAATCAGGTGAGCGCCGCGCGTAGCGGACTGAGCGCCGACGCAGGCGATCACCCAATCAACGCCCTGTGTTGCCGCAAGAAGCGAGCCTTTATCCTCGTAACCCCCCTCCACGTAATCGACGCCATCAACAGGATTCTCAGGGATGGTCGAGTGGACCAAAGCGCGGACGTTCGCGCCGGCGTCTCGGAGCTTTTGCACCACGATTCTGCCCGTACGCCCCGTCGCTCCGGTGACAAGGTAGTTCCCCTGGGCAATGTCCTCTCGTGTAAACGCCATCAATCCTCCTACCTACCTGTCATTTATCCCGCTCACCCTGAGCTTGTCGAAGGGCGAGCGTCCCCCGTCTGTCATTCTGAGCGCAGCGAAGAATCCAAAGCCTCAATTCCGCAGCCAACGTGGTAATAGCGCGCCCGCTAGCCGTCGCTCAGCATGTCTTCAATAAGACGCACGAGGGTGCGCACCGGCTGGCCGGTCGCGCCGCGCGTTTGCCAGCCCCTGTCGCGATCCGTCGCGGAGACGGACGCGATATCAAGGTGCGCCCAGGGCGTTTTCCCGGCAAATTCCTCCAGGAATTTCGCCGCCGTGATGGAACCCGCAGGCTGCCCGCCTGTGTTCTTGACCGTGGCGACGCTGCTCTTGATCTGCTCCTTGTAGTCGTCCCAGAGGGGCATCCGCCACATCTTCTCGCCCGTTGCCTCGGATGCATCCTGCAACTGGCGGGCAACGTCATCATCATTGGCGAACATGCCCATAGCAACGGTTCCAAGAGCCACACGGATCGCCCCGGTGAGTGTGGCCACATCGACGAGCGGCGTCATCCCCTTGCTGTTGGCGTAGGAGAGGGCGTCGGCAAGAATGAGACGGCCCTCCGCGTCCGTATTCTCAACCTCCATGGTTTTGCCGTTCATGGCGGTGAGCACGTCGCCCGGTTTCGTCGCGGCGCCGCCGGGAAGGTTTTCCGTGGCGGGCACGAGGCCGGTGACGTTGATGGGGAGATTGAGGCGCCCGATGGCCTGCATGGCGCCAATGACCGCCGCGCCGCCCGCCATATCGCCCTTCATGGCGCTCATATTGGCCGATGGCTTGATGGAGATGCCGCCGGAATCGAACGTGACGCCCTTGCCGAGTAGCGCGACAGTGGGGCGCGAGTTGTCCGGGTCGCCGCGGTGTTCAAGGATGATGAAAGCCGGCGGTTCATGGGAACCCGCGGCGACTCCAAGAAGGCCGCCCATGCCCATCTCCGTGATCTCGCCGACGCTGAGGTTGGAGAACGTCACGCCCGCAACGTCCGCGGCATCCTTTGCCCGTTGGGCGAGGATGGTGGGTGTCATGCGGTTGGCGGGCTCGTTGGCGAGGTCACGCGCAAGAGCGACTGCCTCCGCGATGATTGCCCCGCGATCCAGCCCGCGGTCCAGTTCTGGCAGGTCGGCATCGTTTTCCGCGACGAATGTGACGGACTCCAGCTCGCGTTTGTTGTCGTTGTCATCGTCATCGCTGTCGTCGTTCTTCACGTTGATGCGGTAGGAGCCAAGCAGTGCGCCCTCCGCCGCCGCCTGCGCGGCCTCCATAGCGCTGAGATAGTGAGCGGCGGGCCGAAAGGCGGTCATGTGCTTGTAGCCGTTTGCGCGAGCGCGGCGCGCCACGTCCGCGGCCAGACGCCGGAGGAGATTCGCGTCCGCCTCATCCGCTTTGCCGCCGCCCACGACCATTACCCGGCGCGGGGCAATGCGGCCCGTAGTGTGGATGATGGTGATTTCACCCGGCTTGCCGCGGATTTCGCCGTCCTCGATCAGCGCCGAAATCTGTCCGTCCAGCGCCTCATCCACCTGGCCCGCCGCACCCGGCAGCGGGCTTTCCATCATCCCCTGGTACACCCCCACGACGGCGCAATCCGCCTCCACGTCGATCAGGTTTCCCGTAGCAGTTTTCAGTTCCATTTCGTGTTCTCCTTGAGTGTTATACACGCTCTTGACTTACATGTTCGTGTTGGAAGGGCGATTAAAACCCCTGTAAAAGGCTTGTTTGGCGATTATAGCGGGTTGGGGGTGGAGTTCTTGAGACTGGACCGGATTTCGGCGGCGATCTGCTCAAGTGCAGGGGCGATGTCTTGCGACGTATCGACCGTGATGTGGTCGCGGCGGATGGGCTGTGCTGAACGAAGCATGCGGTCGTACACATCGTTTCCGGCGGTGGAAATGTCATCGGTCTGGCGCGCGGCGGCGATGTCCGCTTCTCGTTGAGACAGCCGCTGCCGAATCACGTCCTCCGGCGCGGTCGTCTCAATGATCAATAGTGGAGCTCCAACCCGTACCGCGATGTCGTACAGCATCCGTCGATTCCGTCTCCGCAGGTTGGTGGCGTCCACGACAACGTGATGCCCTATGCGGAGCAGCCGTTCAAGGAGTCGGTGCAGGGCGGGGAATAGGCGCGCGTTTTCTGACCCGCTGTGGGTTGGCTCAGGAAACAGGATTTCTCGCAGAGCGTCGCTCTCCAGCACGATGAGCGATGGCACAGCCTTGACCAACTCTCGACAGAGATAAGACTTGCCGCTCCCGGGCAGTCCGGAGAGCAGAACAAGGGCAGGGTGCCCCGGCGGTGTCGAAAGGTTGCCCAGGCCTTGGTACAGGGCTTCGGCGTCCCGATCGCGGCGCGAGGTTGGGAGAATTCGATCCGGGCCGCGGGCCTCAGTCATTAGCCGGAGCTTGGCCGATCGTAGATCAGGATGGCGAACAGGGAACGCTCAGGCGCCTCGCCGGTCTCCGGGTCGGGAGGCCAGGGGGCGGTTAGCCTGCGTACAAAAGTCAAACCAAGGATGATTGCTCCGGCAATCGCCGTCACATAGTCACCGAAGGCGAGTCCCGCAATCGTATACACGCTCATTCCGCCGATGACGGCGACTGGAATGATGCGGCTCGGCGGGGCTGACGCGACTTTGGGCAGAACGTTTCGAATAATCTTCCTCGCGCCAAACAGGAGGAAGACACCGAAACCAAATATGAAAACAAGCGGATCAATCGCCACCAACGCGCCCGCTGCCGTGCCGTTGCCGCGTCCACCCTGGAAGCGAAGCGTTACGGGCCACATCTGTCCGACGACGGCTCCAACGCCCCCGGCCACGAGGAGCCACTGCGTCTCATCCCCCGGGAGAAAAGCCACGGCGAGCAGGGCAGCCAACGTGCCCTTGCCGACTTCGATAACGACGGACAGCATGCCGATGGCCATGCCGGAGTGCCGCCAGAGATTGCCCGCGCCAATGTTGCCTGTGCCGACGGAATGCAAGTCAATGCCACGCGCTCGCGCCACGAAGTAGATGATGGGGGCCGCGCCAATGGCGTATCCGAGAATGAACGCCGCGATGTATGTCACAGGTTGGTCGACCACAGCCATCACATCAGCACAGTTGCCGATCTATCGCGGCCACGTGCTGTGCTCAAGCCGTTCGTTCGTGTCCGGTTCTCGAAGGGTAACGACGTAGGGCGCGATGATGAGAAGCAGGGTGGGCAATGAGAGCGCCGCCGTCACGATGACGCGGAAACCGATGTCGATGCCGCCGGAGATCAAGAGGAAGCCCAGCGGCAGAGAGGCGGCCAGCAGTCCTACCTTGAACAGGCGATCCGTCATCCTCACCGCGGCGGCGACAACGATGGCAAACGTGCCGAATAGCACCGCGTTCTGGGCCTGGATCTGCTCGATTGTCGTGTAGACGCCTCGATCGAATGCGAGGATGGCCACGGACAGCAGCGCCATCGGCAGTACGACAAGAATCCCGTGGATCCAGTCCTTGCGGCTAAGCCACGCCATCAACGCGCCGATCACGCCAAGACCGGCAATACCAAGCCCGATTCCAAGAACCCAGCTCAACAGATCACGGGCTTCATAGCCGCCGCCCAGGACGCTCCAAGCGGCGTGAGCAGTGGTCCCAAGGCTGACCATGCTGATGAGCAGGACAGGAAAGAGGGCGTATCCAAGCCACGAGAAAACCCACGCGCGGCGGCCGAATCGGTACACGCCCATCGCGCTGATCGCAATTGCAACGACCGCTGTGCCCACGACCCATTCCAGCTCCAGCCAGCGATTTGTCGCGAAAAGGAAGGCGACGAACAGGCTCGGAAACGCGGACAGCGCCACGTCCGGCCATGATCCCTGGTTGCGAATGCGCTCCACTTGTGCTGCGACGGTGCGCGCATCTCCAAAGGCGCGAACGGCTTGCGCCCTCGCCTCTGACGGTTCAATACCACGTTCGCGCAGGGTGCTGCTGTGGTCCTCGATGTGGTCGGACAACTCACGCAGCACACTGCGCCGAGACCGGATTCTCGTGAGAACCTGGCTTGTCAGCGCGTGTATCGGTGTGGAGATGCTGCTCGGTGACGGCATGTCCGTTTGGGGTTACGGCGTGGAGCCTGCAATGACCATGTTGACGGCGCGCGAGAAGTTGAGCCATTCCGCTCGTCGTTGCTCCAGGTGTTGGAGACCGGGATTGGAGATGGCGTAATAGCGTCGGTACTGCCCGCCCGGCGCAGTGCGCCACAGCCCCTCGATGAGGCCGTCGCGCTCAAGGCGATGGAGGGCAGGATATAACGTGCCCTCCTTCATGGAGAAATAGCCCCCGGAGCGGCTTTCCACTTCCCTGAGAATTTCGTAGCCGTACATCGGCCGTTCGCTCAGTAGCGCCAGGAAAAGGGAATCTGTGCTTCCCTTCAGGAGCTCGCGCTCACTCATACCACACCCCCCGGCATCTTCCCCCGCGTTCGATGCCATTCGGTTGACCTGCGGCGATGGGTATCGTCGCTCTTCGCAACCACCGTCAATTCTACCACTTGCGGCAGAAAGTGGCGGCGATGAGCGCTTATTTCGAGCCGCCGCTTGGCGCAGGGGAGGGAGCGGGGGCCTGCAGGCCGACGCCGAAGCCCTCGATCATCACGCGGCGAAGCTTGGTGACAAACACCAGCGCAAGGAAGACCACTGCAATGAATACCGTGCCGGAGACCAGGAGAACGGGAACGGATCCGACGATGTCCGCTATCAATCCAAATACCATGTTGAGAATCGCCATCAGGCTGAGCGCGGACATGGCGAACAGGCTGGAAACGCGCCCGCGAATGGCATCCGGCACCACGCTCTGGATGTACGTGATGGACAGGGACATGAACGGCGCCTGCGTTAGGCCCATGACGAATGCGCCGATGAGGCCGGGAGGCTGTGACTGGGCGAAACCAAGGATGAGGACGCCAACGGAACTTCCCGCCGCTGACACTAGCAGGGCGATTCCCTTGCCGCGCTCGCTGCGGATGCCCGCGATGGTAACAACTCCGAAGACCGCCCCCAGTCCGAAGGCCGCCAGGAACGCGGCCAGCGCCGAATCTGTCCCCCACTGTTCCGTGCCGTGTACGGGAAGGATCGACTCAAACCCCATGGTGAGGCCGCAGTGGAAAGCAACGAAGATGAGCATGAGCCCCACCGTCGGTGTCTTCCACGCGTAGACGATTCCGGCCGTAAAGACTGTGAAGATGGAGTCTCCATGAGCGATTTCGCCCGAGGATGCCGTGCGGATTGTCAATATCATGATCGTGGCGACGGCGTAGCCGCCCGCCGCAACCGCAAACGCAATGCCGATGCTCGCTTCGCTCAGCCAGCCCAGCGCCAGCACGGACAGGCCTCCCACCAAGCGTGAACCCTGCAGCGAGATGTTGTTCAGCGCTATGGCATTGAGTAAATCATCCCTGCTGACCAGGTTTGGCACCAGGGCGTTCTGTGTCGGCATCTGCACGCCGCGCGCTATTCCACTCAAGAGTGACACGACCGGTAGGTGCCATAACTGGATCGTATCCGTGAAGTACAGCTGCACGAGCAACAGGGCGAGCAGCACGTTGATAGCGTGCGCCACGGCGATGAGATAGCGTCTGTCAAACTTGTCCGCCAGCACACCGCTGAACGGCGGCACGACAACGAAGGGAATCAGTGCGGCGAACGTTGTAACCCCAACCCAGAATGACGACTCGTCGGATATATCGAAAGCAAGGACGCCGCGGGCTGCGATGAGACCCCAAACACCCGCGCCGGCAAAGGTGGCAGATACCCAGAATCGGCGGTAATCGCTGTATTTGAGCGCCGCGGTATAGCGACGGAAAAGTCCCATTTCCTGCGCGGCGGCGCTCTCAGTCATCAGCTCCCCTTTGTTCTGAAACGACCGATTTCAGATGCCGTATCATAGCAACTCGCGCCTATAGACGCCATACGAAGCACCTCCAACCGCTCGCCCTGAGCCTGTCGAAGGGTCGAGCCGAGCACCCCAACCCTGTCATTCCGAGCGGAGCGCAGCGGAGTCGAGGAATCCAAAAAATTCGTCCGGCAAGCAGATAGCGCCTACAGCCGGCTGAAGATGCTTGCGATGATCTGGAGCGTGATGATTGCCACCAGCGGCGTGATGTCAATCATCCCCACCAGTGGGATGACACTGCGAAGAGGGGCCAGGATAGGCTCGGTTATCTGGTAGACCAGCGCCACGAACGGATTGTCATTGCTGACGTTCGGAAACCATGACAGGATCGCCCGCACGAAGATGGCGATGGTCAGCGCCTGGCAAAGGAAATAGACAAAAGTGATGATGAGGTCCATGCATCAAGCATACCCCGAAACCCCGCTCACCCTGAGCTCGCCGAGGAGTGGAGGCTGCACTGTCATTCCGAGCGCAGTCGAGGAATCTAAAGACTCGCTTTCGCAACCAAACCTCGTAACGCCAATGGAGTATCCCCCCCTTGTGGGGGAGGGTTAGGGTGGGGGGTATCCCTAAGAGAGCTGCCGCGATTTTTGGTAGGCGGCGGTAACCGCCTGCGTAACCGCCGCCCGAAGCCCGCCGTCCTCAAGAGCGGCGATGCCCTCCGCGGTCGTGCCGCCCGGGGAGGTGACCATATTGCGGAGCGTGGCGGGGTGCATGTCTGATTGGTCGGCCAAAGCGGCGGAGCCCAGCAAGGTCTGTCGGGCAAGCAACTCCGCCTGGTCGCGCGGGAGGCCGACATGGACGCCCGCATCGATGAGGGCCTCCAAAAAGAGAAACACGTATCCGGGCCCGCTCCCGCTCAGCGCCGTCGCCATGTCGATATAGTGCTCATCGTGGACTTCCAGTTCACGCCCCATCGCGCCGAGTATCCGCCGCGCCATGTCCCGCTGGGGTTGGGTCACGTCCGGCGTCGCAGTCCACACGCTCATGCCGTGGCCTATCTGCGCGGGAGTGTTGGGCATGACGCGAACAATCTGCTCGCAGCCCGTCAGTTCCTGCAGCCTGTCGATGCGAACGCCGGCGGCGATGGAAAGGTAGGGGCCGGGAACAAAGTTGCCCCTCTTGAGATTTGAAAGAGCGTCGATGTGCTGTGGCTTGAGCGCGATGACGGCAAACCCGTTGGAGACGATCTTGACCGCGTCATAGTTGTCGGCGACGACGTTCACGCCATGTTTCTGCGCCAGGTAATCGCGGCGCTCGCCGTCGATCTCGCCGACGGTGATCTCCGTGGGCGCGGCGACGTCGTTCCGGATGATGGCGGTGATCATGGCTTCCGCCATGACGCCGCCTCCGATGAATGCAATCTGCGGCACGGTCCTTAACCTCCGTTACCCCAAAGTATAACGGGCGGACTCCTCTTGCATGTCACCCCGCTCACCCTGAGCCTGTCGAAGGGTTGAGCGGGTGGGCAACGGCATCCCCTATACTGAAAGAGTGCCCCCTAACGCTCCGCGCACGTCGCGTCGGAGCAGGGCGGTATCCATAGCGCTCCGCGGTAGCTCAGTAGGTAGAGCGGTCGGCTGTTAACCGATTGGTCGTAGGTTCGAGTCCTACCCGCGGAGCCATCTCAACAAGGGGAGACGGGGATGACAACTGCGTATCGTGAACTCGGCAAGTCGGCTGCACGCAAGGACGGACCGGAAAAGGTCACGGGCGGTGCGGAATACACCGTGGATGTGGCGCTCCCCGGGATGCTGTGGGGCAGGGCGCTCCGCAGCCCCTACCCCCACGCCCGCATCGTCAGCATCAACACCTCACAGGCGGAGGCCCTCCCCGGCGTTCACGCCGTCCTGACCGGAGACCACCCTCTCGTTAAGGGAGTGCGAATCGGTCGCCGCCTCTACGACGTGCCCGTCCTCGCGCAGGGAACCGCGCTCTTCATCGGCGATAAGGTGGCGGCGGTGGCGGCCGACACGAAAGACCTGGCGGACGCCGCGCTCGACCTGATCGAGGTCGAATATGAGGAGCTGCCGGTGGTGGCGGACGTTCGCTCCGCCCGCGCCGATAACGCCCCCGTCCTGCATCCCGATCTCAACTCCTATGAGGGCCTGCCCGCGCAGGTAGAGAACCGGCATCTGAATCTCTTTTCGCACCAGCAGTGGACAAAGGGCGAAGTCGAATCCGGTTTCGCGGAGGCGGACACCGTCATCGAGGCGGACTACTCCCTCTCCAAGGGTCACCAGGCCTATCTTGAATCGCACAACTGCGTCGTCAGAGCCGAGCCCGACGGCCGCGCGGAGATCTGGGCCAGCAACAAGGCGCCCTTCAACATGCGCGCGCAGATGTCGCAGGCCTACGGCATCGAGGCCGACTCCATGAAGGTGAATCCCACGTACATCGGCGGCGACTTCGGCGGCAAGGGCAGTTCCATGGATGTGCCCCTTGCCTACGCGCTGTCCATGGCCGCGGGCGGGCGTCCCGTCAAGATGGTGATGGACTACACGGAGGAGCTGCAGGCGGCCAACCCCCGCCACGGCGGCGAGGTCAGGATCCGCGCAGGCGTCAAGCGCGACGGCACGCTGGTTGCGTGGCACGCGGAGGCCTTCTGGAACAGCGGCGCGTACGGCGGATTCAAGCCCGTGCCCACCGCCAACCTCGTCGGGGCGCAGCACCTGGCCGGCGGCCCGTACCGCATCCCCCACGTCCGCATCGATTCATGGCAGGTGTACACCAACTCCGTGCCCGGCGGCCACTACCGCGCCCCCGGCGAGCCGCAGTCGATCTTCGCGGCGGAATCGCACATGGACTCCCTCGCCCGCGCCATCGGCATGGATCCGCTGGATTTCCGCCTGACGAACATGATCGGCGAAGGAGAAGAAACCCCCACGGGACATCACTTTGTCGACCTCCGCGCGCGTGAAACGCTGGAGGCCGCTGTCGATGAGGCCAACTATCACGAACCGCGACCCCAGCACGTCGGACGCGGGATGGCGATGGCCGACCACGGCGCGCCGGGCGGCGAAACACACGCCACCGTGACCGTTCTCGATTCCGGCGACGTGACCGTTGAAACCCCCCTGTTCGAGCAGGGCGCGGGTCAGTACACCATCCTGGCGCAGGTTGTCAGCGAGGAGATCGGCGTGCCTGTTGAGCGAATCAGCGTCGTCCCGCGCGACACGGACAGCGTCTCGTTCGACTCCGGCATCGGCGGCAGCCACACCACGCGGCTCATCACCGTCGCGGGCCATGAGGCCGGGTCCTTGGCGCGGCAGCGCCTGCAGCAGCTTGCGGCGGAACTCCTCGGCTGGAACGAGGAGGCGATCGCGGCCCGGGACGGGCAGCTCGTCAACGAGAACTCCGGCGAATCCATCGACATTGCCGACCTCGTCACCCGTGCCGGCGCGCCCGTCGTCGCCCGCGGGCACGTGCAGGACACCTCGCCGTCGCCCATGACGTCGTTCGGGGCGCAGATCGCGGAAGTCCGCGTCGACCCTGACACGGGGCAGGTGACGCTGCAAAAGTTCACGACGGCGCATGATGTGGGAACAATCATCAACCCGGTTGGGCACCAGGGCCAGCTTGAGGGCGGCGTGGTGCAGGCCATCGGCTTCACGCTGATGGAGGCGCTTGAGGTGGACGAGAGCGGCCGCGTGGCCAACCCGTCCCTGGCGGAGTTCAAGATTCCGACGGTCAGCGATCTCCCTGAGCTGCGGACGGTGCTCGTGGAAGCGCCCAGCGGCTCCGGCCCCTACAACATCAAGTCCGCCGGCGAGAGCTCCAACACGCCCACCGCCGCCGCCATCGCCAACGCCATCGAGGACGCCATCGGCGTCCGCATCCGCGACCTCCCCATCACCGCAGAATCCGTCTACCGCGCCCTGAGAGATCGGGAGTAGAAAACTAGTCACCCCCACATTGGGGCCCCGTCATTCCCGCCCCCCCTCCGTCATTCCGGCGCAGGCCGGAATCCACCCCGTGGCCCGCTAGGGCCACAACCCCCGCTCACCCTGAGCCTGTCGAAGGGTGAGCCCCCACCCCCAAAAAGAAAGGGACTTATATACCTATGTACATTCCTAAATGAGTTTCAGTCTCAAGCCGCCCGTTTCCTAGTCAATCACGCGGCAAACATGATCGCCACGATAGCCACTCCGATTCCCGTCAGGAGCAGCGAGGTTGCGCCGCTACTCGCCAACGCGCGCCGGAATATCCAGTGCGCTTTGCCGTTGGCAAGCGAGTACCTGTCTATCCCCATGCCGACCAGACTCCCAACGACCACCGCCAAGAGAATGCTCACAAAGAGTTGAGGCACTGACGGCCAGAGGAATATCAGGCCGCTCAGGACCTGGATGATGCCTGCGGCGATCCCCGCGTTCCGGGCGGTGTTCTCATGGACAATGGTGCCGTCTCCCCCACTGTGCCAGTAACCCACTCCCGCGCCCACTACCGAGGCGATGATCAGATTCAGTCCGAATCCAGCTATAACTCCCATGATGTCTGTCTCCCTTCTGTCACCCTACGAGGCCCTGGTAAGCGTCGTGAGCGGCCTTCGTGTCCCTCTGTGCGGCCCGGTATTCGTTCAGGGCTTGGCGCGTGGCAGCTTTCGCGGCGTCCCATTCAGCTTTCGCGGCGTCAACCTCTGTGTAGTCGCATTGTTCAAAGCCGAGTAGCCAATCGCAGTCCGGGTGAGTGCGGTCGTATGCCGCCTTTGCCGACGCTTCAGCCGATGTTGCGGATACCCACGCCCGCCGCGCCTGTTCTTCGGCCTCGACCGCCGCGTTGTAGGCGTCAAGCGCAGCGGCGATCCGCGGGTCAGGTGTCTCCGGTGTCGGGGGGTCCGCTGGGCTGTCCTGTACGTCAGATTCGTCAGGCGTGTCCTGCGGCGCGTCACGCGGCTGCTCAGGCTTGGGTGTGGGCGGGATTGGCGTTGGCGTCGGCGTCGGCTTCTCTTCCGACGTTGCTCCATAAGCGTTGAGGTTCGTTGAAAAATCGATGCCCGCGAATTGCGCGACTATCGTTTCCACGTCGCCAAGCCCCATCCGGACGGCGTGGGCGCAGGTGGCGACCATATCATCCCGTGCGAGGCGCGCGGGCCATCTCCGTCCTCTCTCTTGCGCCTCTGCGATGCGCTCCTGGTCAACGGCGTCAAGCAAGGTAAAGCACTGCTCTTCAATCGTGGGTGCCGTGGTTGGCGTCGGCGGGATTGCCGTGGGATCGGGCTGCGCCGTTGGACTTGGCGGAACGGGAGTCGGAATGGTGATTGTCGGGAGAGGAACGACGATGAGTTCTCTGGGGCGGGGATCGGGCGGCGGGGTCCGGGTGGGATAGACCGGAATTAGTGTCGGTATGGCGGTGGGTGTGAGTGTGGCCGTTGGCGGCAGTCGCGGTGTCGGAGCGTCCGTAACGCATCCGCTCAGGACCATCAGGGCTGCGAGGCTGAACAGGACTGCGATTCGCGTCACAGGTACCCCCTTGCGACAAGGCCGGACTAGTGCTCAACAAAGTCTGTGCCACACAGGGCCGCAAGGGGGCATGGGTAGCCCGTCCTTGTGTCGCCCGATGCGAAACAAGACCTTGTTGAGCATGGCTAGCGTGGGGGGTAAGGCGCAACGGCGTCAATAGGTGTAGTGCTCACCTAGTCCAGAACAAAAAGAGGACGCCGCCCGAACCTTCCTGCCGGGCGGCGTATGGATCGTGGGTTGGCTAGGAGTGAGGGTTAGGCGGGAACCAGCTGTAGCTTCTTGTCTGCTTGCATAGAAGCTAGGGCAGAGCGCCCATGTTCCTGTAAGACCTTTGTCATGTTCTGTATGTCAATCCCAACAACACCATTGTCAGAATCCAAGTCGATAATGATGTCCGGGGTCAACTCGAAACTGTGGTCTATCTTGGACTCGCGCAACAGGATGTAGAACGTGTCGCTTTCAAGGGACAACTCTACATGAGGGAAACTCATCTGATGCCTCCTAATGAACCAGTATGGCGTTGACCACTTTTTGGTCTCTGACAGCCACTTTCAGTAGCCTGCCATCTTCCTGGTATTTGGTGTGAACAGAATCCGACCGTCTTATATATGAGTTTTCTGGATTCGCCACACAATCCTCGATTGCCTCTACAGAGATTCCTCGCCGCTCCACTCGATTCCTCGCCCCATCGTCAAAAAAGTCCATTGCGACATATTGCACAGCGAGGAATGCCCCGTCAATATATGTTACTCACATTTATCGATCTGGTCTGAATGGCGGGCTTCTGTCCCCGCTCAGCGGCAGGCTTCGCAGCGGTTATCGTCCAACAGAATCTCCGGCCACTCCACGGTTTCTCCGCACGTGGCGCAGCGGTATTCTTCTGCGGGCGTCACGGGTGGCGGCGGCGTTGACAGCATCGCGTCCGTGACCTCTTCAAATGTGGCGTTGATGCGTGGGGGATACCCCCGCCGTCTCTTTGTCGTTGCCATGCTCTTTCTCCCCGAAACTCGTCATGCTTGCCCAATCAGAGTCGCGTAGGGCAAACGCTTGCCCGTCGCTCCACGTACCATCTTAGCCATCTGATCCGCAGTGTCCAATGGCCGGGCATTGTGTCGCCCTGCAAACTCATTGACGTATCGCTGCAGGTGCTTGGCGGAGAAGTGATGGAACGTCCCGTGATACCCACGCTTGAGTTGCGCCCAAAACGACTCCACGCCGTTCGTGTGTGCCATGCCGTCCACGTAGTGGCCCGCGCTGTGATTGACGGCCTGATGATTCGGCAGGCCCTTGTAGGCGGCGTGCTCATCCGTGTAGAGCGTCGCGCCCCGGTCGATGCGCCGCGCCACGAACGTCTGCAACGTCAGGCGGTCAGTCCCATCGACAACCGAGGCCGATACCATGTTCGTCTCGCGGTCGAGCGCGCCCGCCACGATCTCCTTGCCTACCGTTCCTCGCCCTCTGCGCTGCCTCTTGTTGGCGTGCTTGTTCTTCTCCAATCCGCCGATTGCCGTCTCATCTACCTCAACAGGCCCGGCAAAGCGGCGCGTTCCCGTGTCCCACGTCTTCCTGATGCGGTGCGCCATGTGCCACGCCGATTTCTGCGTGATGCCGAGGTCCCGGTGCAGTTTCATGCTGGACACACCCTTGAGGTTCGTTGAGAACAGGTAGAACGCGAGCGCCCACTTGTGGAGCGGCAGGCGCGAGTCGTGCATGATCGTGCCCGTCTTTACGGTGAAGTCCTTTTTACAGGTGTTGCAGTGGTACAGGGGAGTCTTGCGCTGGGCCGATGGCTTGCGGGTGTGAATGTCCTTGCCCTCGCACGTCACGCACTGGATTCCGTTCGGCCAACGACGTGACACGAACCACGCCTCAGCCTTCTCATCATCCCCGAATGTCTGCGCTGCCTCGACTAGCGAGATTCCGTTCCGGTACGCCTTGCCTGGTGCTCCCATAACCGCCTCCCTGTTATGGGATTAGTGTACACTAAAACGCGACCAGTGTACATATGTATATAAATTCCAAAAGAAAGAGGGGTGCGCCCTCAGGGCGCACCCCTCTTTGATTACTCGTTAGGCGACGTTACTGCCGGGCTTCTTCCTCGTCCTCGCCATCGCCATCGCCATTGTCGTCCGCCTCTTCCGCGTCGCCGCCGTTATCGTCGGCATCGCCCATGTCGCCGCCATTGTCATCATCCGTCGGGCCGCCATAGGGGGCTCCGTCATCGCCTCCACCCCGCCTGCTGAAGAGGAAGTAGGCGCCTGCGCCGAGCGCTGCCAGGATGATCAGTCCAACGATGATCCCGACGATGCCAAGCCCACCCTCGTCCTCAGGCTCGGGCGTCGCAGTCGGTTCGACAACGACCGGCGTATTTGTCGGCGCGGGCGGTGCCGTCGGCTCGGGCGTCGGCTCGGGCTCCGGCTCAGGCGTGGGTGTATTCGTCGGCACAGGCCGCGGCGTCGCGGTTGGCCGTGGCGTTGCCGTGGCCGGTGGGGCTGTTGCAACCGGAACTGGTGTGGCCGTTGGCGGTGGAGGTACCGGCGTGTCTGTAGGCCGCGGCTGTCCGGACACAGTCACTCGTATGGTCTTGGTGACAGTTGTCCCATCTGCCTCGACAGTGATCGTCGCGGTGCCCTCGCCAATGCCCTGCAATCTCAGATTGGAACCGGTGACGTTGATTGCAACGATACCGGGGCGGTCAACTGTCGCGGAATAATTGGGGGGGTCAGCAACATCAGTTACGCCAGAAAACACATTATCAAGATTCACGAACCTGGTTTGGTCGTAGCCCACTCTTTCCGTCTCATCGTAGTTCTGCGCTGCCGCAGGGGTGACTGTTTGAGCCATAAGAAACGCGGCGAAGATGGCCGCGATGCCGAGGATGAGATATCGAGTGGCCGAGTGTGTCAGATGCGTGCGCGTGCTTGAGCCGAGCCACGAAACTGAGCGATAAAGTTCATTCTTCATGGACGCTGTACTTTCCTTTCCGCAGCCGCGCTTTGTGCGGTCTTACCTGCCAGGCCTTCCCCGGCAAGTCCGCCTTCCCGTGAACCCGCGCACACGACGCGGATGCGTCAAACACACGGCCATACACGGGTTGCATGACCCTTGTCCGTCAGATTGTAGCAAGTGTCAACCGTACTCGCAACACTCCTACGTCATTCCCGCCTCTATTCCGTCATTCCCGCGAAAGCGGGAATCTGAATCTCATTGACCCAACCAAACCCCGTAACGCTCACCCCCACCATTAAACTTGCAGTAGCGTATAGCAAACAACACGGCAGGAGGAGCACCGATGGCAGGCCTTGACCGCGCAGCGCTTGAATCAACCTTTAATCGACTCGTCTATGAACACAACACAACATGGGTGAACGCGCTGAACCCCGATCACCCGGACTACAACCCCGTCCTGCGCCTCTCCGACCAAAACGAGCGGAAGAAGCACGGGGACACCCACGCGGACATGGAAGCGCGGATCAAGATCATCTGCTCCGCCATGCTGGACCTCATCGCAGAAAACAATCAGTCACTCAGCAGCTAAATTCCCCACTCTGTCATTCTGAGCGGAGCGCAGCGGAGTCGAAGAATCTAAAAACTCGTCTGCTGAGCAAATGCAGGCTTTAGATTCCTCGACTGCGCTCGGAATGACGGGCGCTATAGAACCTGCCAGCTCCGCCTGCCCTCCAGCCGCACAACCCGCCCGATGTTGGACCCCACCGGCATGTGCCCCGAGGCAACCGCGAGCCCCTCATCCTCAAGACGCTGAACCAGCGAGGCCCGCGTCTGCGCCGCCAGCGGCTTATCGACGTCAAACCCAACGTTCCATGAGGTTTCCGTCAGCTGCGCCGCGGTGTGGAAGGCGTCGCCGATGAAGATCGCCCTCTCGCCGCCGGAACTGATCAGGAAACACTGGTGGCCGGGCGTGTGGCCGGGTGTGACGAACGTCGTGATCTCATCTGTGATGGCCGCGTTGTCCCCCACCAGCTCCATCGCGTTCAGCCCCTGCAAGGGGATGACGCTGTTCTCCATGTGGGGAGAGTTGGGCAGAACGTCCGCGGAGGTGAAATAGTCCCAGTCGCCCTGCGGCACGGAATACGTGGCGTTCGGGAACGTGGCGCGGGGCGTGTCGCCGTCCCACGTGACGTTCCAGCCGACGTGGTCGCCGTGCAGGTGCGTGATCAGCACGCGGGAGATGTCGTCCGCGCTGATGCCCTCGCCGTTGAGCTGATCCATGAGCTTGCCGCCGATGCCGCCCATCGCCTCGAACGGCCCCTGCCCGAGGCCCGTGTCCACCAGCATCGTCTGCCCGCCGGAGCGAACGGCAAAGAACCCCATCTGGAAGGGGAGCTGGCCGTCCGGCGTCATCGTGTCCTTGTAGGCGTCCCACGACTCGGCGGGGACGTCCGGGAAGACCATGGCGGGGTCGCGCGGCGCCGGCCCGATATCCACAAATGCCAAAATCTCAACATTCCCAACCGTAATGCGTTCACTACCCATAGCGTGTGTTCCTCCATTGCTGCTCGCTGCACAGGCGCCCGTTCAGGCCCCGCCGACATGATTATGGACTAATTGAGACTGGAGCGACTGATTAGAGGCTGCGCGATGCTATACTGCGGCAAATGACGCATGTGTGGGCTGGCTGATGCGCCGAATCTATCTGGGCTCCACTGAGCCCCGCGCCGGAAAAACCGTGATCGCATCGGCGCTCGCGCGTCTCGCAGGCGACGGCGCGGCCTTCCGGGCGACAGCCCCACACAACAACGCCGCAGAACCGGATGATACCCGCCTTTTCCCCGCCAACCCGCCGGACAACGTTTCCCAACGTTTCCACGCCAATGTTGACGCCGCGGGCGCCGCACTGTCGAACGCGGAATCCGGCGCGGCGCTTTCCATCATCGACGGCACTGGCCTCGACGGCGGCAGCGTGGATGCCGCGCTGGCCGAGGCGCTGGATGCGGAAGTCATTCTCGTGCTGTGGTACGACGAGCATTCGATGGGCGAAGGCGATGTATCGGGCATCCGCGCGGCGGCGGGGCAGTTCGGCGATCGACTCTCCCACGTCATCATCAACGCCGTGCCGGAACTGCGGATGCACTATGTGGAAACAACCTTGCTGCCGGCCATCACAGGCGCCGGACTTCCTGCGGCGAGCGCCCTGAAACAGGATCGGACTCTCAGCGCGCCGACGATGCGTGAAATCGTTGAACACCTTGAGGCGGACGTGGTCGCGTATCCGGAGGGGCTGGATGTCCTTGTTCCGCGTGTCATGGTGGGCGCGTTGGCGCTGGACGGCGGCATCTACTATTACGGACAGGCCGACGAGAAGATCGTGCTCACGCGGTGGGACCGCCCCGATCTCCAGATGCCCGCAATGGCAACCGGCTGCCAGGGACTCATCCTGACGGGCGGGCAGGGCCCCATTCCGTATGTGCAGAATCGTGTCGATGAACTGCGGATACCCGTGGCTGTCGTGCCCGGCGGCACCATAGCAACGGCGACGCGCCTGAGCGACGGCGCGCTCGGCGGACGCGGGCAGATGCACCCGGACAAGCTGACCGTGATGGCGAGCCACCTGGAGGGCACGGCGCTCGCCCGGGAACTCGCGGCGGTCTCCGCATGACGGAAGCCGACGACGCTCATATCCTTGGGCCCGCCGATCAATTTGTCATTGAGGCCGTAGGCGAGCCGGGTGACCGGCGGTTCAGGATCCTCGTGCAGGGCCCGGGTGGCAACGCGACGATCTGGCTTGAGAAAGAGGACATGAGCCGTCTCGCGCTGTCCGTTGAGCGGCTGCTCCAGATGGTCCAGCGCAACGTTGAGGAGGCCTCATCGCGGGGAACCAACGTGGAAGAACTGCCAACGGAGTCGCCGTCGCAATCATTCGAGTTTCAGTCCGGCTCATGGGCCGTCGGATACCTGGAATCGGCGCACGTCATCGAATTCCAGGCGCACGATATAGAGGATGAAGACGATTCCCAGCCCCGCCTGCGCTTCTGGGCAACCATGGCGCAGAGCCAGGATTGGTCGACCCGGGCGATGGAGGTCTACTCGGCCGGCCGTCCCCGCTGCCCGCTGTGTCACGGCCCCATGAATCCCGGAATGAATCACGTCTGCCCGATGACCAACGGACACCACACCGTCACGGCAGGCGGCCAGTAACAGGTTCGCCGCAGCAGGGCAGCCTTCATCCTTGGGATATGACCGCGTCAAGGAGCTACTCCTACGCGAACCCCGAACCGGACATCGTCGCGGCGATTCGCGACGGCGATTTCGTCGACATGCGCCCCCATCCGTATGGCTCAAACGCCGTCTTTACCGGGCTGATTGAGGGAGAGGCGGGGCAGGTCAGGGTCATCTATAAGCCGCAGCGAGGCGAGGCGCCGCTGTGGGATTTTCCGCCGGGGACGCTGTATTTAAGGGAGTGCGCGGCGTTCGAACTGAGCCGCGCGCTCGGCTGGGACATGGTCCCGTTCACAGTCGCCCGCGATGGGCCGTATGGCGTCGGCGCGGTGCAGATTTTCGTTGAGCACAACCCGGCGGAAACGTATTTCACGCTGAGGAATGAGCATCGATGGGATCTGCAGCGGATGGCCCTGTTTGACGCCCTCGCCAACAACGCCGACCGCAAGGGAAGCCACTGCCTGCGTGATGAATCGGGTCGACTCTGGGGAATCGACCACGGCCTGATGTTCAACGAGGACTACAAGCTGCGCACGGTGATCTGGGATTTTGAGGGAGAACCGATACCCGACGATATGCTCAGCGACCTGCAGGATCTGCGTCCCCGCGTCGAGGATGGCGCGGACTGCGCCGTCCTGCTCGCCGCCTTCCTCTTCAAAGAAGAACTGGAAGCCCTGCGAGACCGCCTGAGTGTCTTGCTGGAAGAAAAAATCTTTCCCGTCGCCGGCCTCGGCCGCAACGTCCCCTGGCCACCGCTGTAGCACCACCCCGTCATTCCCGCCCCACACCCGTCATTCCCGCGAAAGCGGGAATCTGAATCTCACTGACCCAACCAAACCCCCCGTAACGCCCAACCATGTCATTCCGAGCGGAGCGCAGCGGAGTCGAGGAATCTAAAAACGCGGAACGCAAGCCGCGGCGCTAATCCTTCCGCCGCCGCTCCGCCCACCAACGCCGCAGCCGGAAAATATACCGGGAGCGCAAGTGGATGCGGTCTCCCGCGTGGTCCGCCACGTCCACATTCCCTGCCAGTATCGCCGCCCGCCAGCCGTGCAGGTCGTCCAGTGAGACGGACTCATCGCCGAACGCGCCGAAAGGCGACCATCGGGCGCGGCGAGCGCGTTTCTCAAGCACACGTCCGCCCGCCTCCTGGATGAGAAGCACTCCCGCGGCCACGTCCCAGATTTTTGGCGTTGCAAAGAGGCATAACTGCATCGATCCCCGTGCAACCAGCGTCATCTCATAAGCAATTGAGCCGAGAGATCGAATCTCCCCCAACCGCATCCGCAGACCGTCTTTGAAGCCCCACATGCGCCAGTAATAGGACGGCATCCCGGTGAGCCGACCCCGCTCCGGCTCGGCGTTGGGCGTGACGGCGATGGGTCTGCCGTCCTGGAATGCTCCCGCCCCTCGTCGCGCGTGAATGACGGAGCCGCCGTCAGGGCCCGGGACGAAGATCGCCGCAACAACCGGGCGGCCCTTGTGCAGCACGCCGATTGATGACGCAAAGACGGGTAGGCCGTTCAGGAAATTCGTTGTACCGTCCAACGGGTCAAGCACCCACACGAATTCGGCGGAGCCGTGCTCCGAGTTCGGGTTCTCCTCGCCGACAATGCCGTGATCGGGAAACGCCTCGGCAATCGCCGAGCGCAGCCAGCCCTCTGATTCACGGTCGGCCTGTGTAACGGGGTCCCGGCGGCCGTCGGACTTGTATTCGATGTCCAGCGGCTTGCGGAAGTGGCTCAAGAGGATTTCACCGGCCTTGCGGGCAAACTCGACGGCGCGGCGCTCAATGTCCTCGAGCTGAGCCGCTTCACGTGACTCAACAGTCTGCTGCATCATGGGGCGCTTATGCCGCGGCAGCTTGCGTGTGCGTGTTGTCTGGCATCATCGAATTCCGTCACGCGCCCACCATATCCACGCGCCTGCCACCCCGTCAAACGCCGCCCCACTCCGTTCACCCTGAGCCTGTCGAAGGGTGAACCAATCGAAGCGCCCCCAATGTCATTCTGAGCGCAGCGAAGAATCTAGAACGCCCGCCTCTTGTATGCCGCCGCAAGGGCGAACACGCCGGTGGCAATAAGCGCCATCGCCGGGCCGGACGGGATGTTCATGTAATAGGAGAGATACAGTCCCGCCACGGCTGACACGGCGCCGATGACCGCGCCGGTGATCATGCCGCCGACGAAGCGACGGGCCAGCAGATGACCCGCGGCTGCAGGCGTGATGAGCATTGCCATAACCAGCACGATGCCCGCGGCCTGGATTCCAATCACGATGACCAGCGCCAGCAGAGTCAGCAGGGCGTAGTCCACTTTGGTAACAGGGATGCCGACCACCTCCGCGCTGACGGGATCAAATGTGGCATAAACGGCGATGCGGTGAATGGCGTAAAGCCCCGCGATGACCATGGCGGCGAGTCCAAGCGACACGTAGACGTCAGTGGTGGTTACGCCAAGCACCTGGCCGAGCAGAAGATCTTCCACGTTTACGGTAAGGCCCTCCGCCGTCGCCAGCATCGTCAGTCCGAGCGCGAACATGCCTGCGAAGACAATGCCGACCGACGTGTCCTCACTGACGCCCGTCTTGCGGCTGATGAATCCCATGAGCGCGGCGATGCCGACACCCGCAGGCACGGCTGCCGCTAGCGGGCTGAATCCCAGCATGAACGCCACCACCATGCCCGGCAGGACGGAATGGGCGAGCGCATCTCCCATGAAAGAGCGCCCGCGGGCGATGACGTACGCGCCGATGGTTGGGCACATCACGCCGACAAGCACGGACACGACAAGCGCCCGGATCATGAAGTTGTATTGGAATGGGTCGAAGAGGTACTCAATCATGGGCAGGGTGCGTTTCTTCGTGCTGTTCCTGGACGGGTGTACGCCCGGGCTCCTCATGCATGTGCGTCCTGCCGTCGGTGGCGAAGACGACGCCGTGGGAGCCGTACAGCTCTTCCAACACCTCGGGTGTAAACGCCTCCGCAGGTGGTCCGCAGGCGCAAACATGCTTGTTGATGCAGAGACAAATATCGAATCGCTCGGCGAGATTCGTCAGGTCGTGGGTGGCGAGGAGGATGATCTTGCCCTCGTCGCGAAGGCCGCGCAGTACTTGTACGATGTCCTCCTGGGCGCCGACATCCACGCCGCTAAAGGACTCATCGAGCAGCAGGACGGACGCCTCCTGGCAGAGCGCGCGGGCGATGAACGCGCGCTGCCGCTGGCCGCCGGACAGTTCCGTCATGAGCGCGGAGCGCCGATCCCAGAGGTTGACCCGTTCAAGGCTTTGCCGGCACAGCTCCCTGTCCTCTCGGCCGTAGCGCCGCAGCCACCCCTTTGAGTTGGTGCGGCCCATCATGACGACATCCTCGACGGTGACCGGAATCCTCCAATTAATGCTATCCCGCTGCGGAACATATGCCACGCCCCCCTGGTTGAGAGGCCGCTCTGCGCGAATTGTGGCGGAGCCGTGGTGGATGGGAATGCGGCCGGAGATTGCCTCAAACAACGTGCTCTTGCCCGCGCCATTTGGTCCAACCACGCCGACCAGCGTGCCGGGTCCGAATTCAAATGAAACATCGGTCAGAACACGGGTGCCGGATCGCTCCACGGTCAGATCGGTAACGATGATGCAGGGCTCAGGACTTACGGAGCCGTTCAGTGTGGTCATAGTGGGATTCCTTATGGGAGTGGCAGGTCTGGTGTGTCTAGGAAACGTGGGTGTGGGTGCTGGATGGAATCGGCCGGTTTTCGCGCGTGCACTTCGCACAGCTAATGTAGAGTTCGATTCGATGTCCGATGATGCTGCCGCCAACCTCGTTGCCTATAAGGCGGAGGACACGCTCAACCGTGCCTGCATGAAACTCGCCGATGGTGCCGCACGTGACACAAACGGTGTGATGGTGGTGCTCCGCGTGGGCGAGGGAATAGCGCGGCTCTCCGTTGATGAGGCTCAACTTGCAGATGATCCCCGCTTCCAGCAGCAGCTTGATGGTGCGGAAGACGGTGGCGCGGCCGATATGCGGCAGATCGCGCACTAGGTCCTCGGCGGTGAAACCGTCACTTCTTTTCTCAAGGTTCTCGACGATTTCCCTGCGGGGCAGGGTGGATCGATAGCCTTGGTTTTCCAGGGCTGCGAGAATGTTTGAACCGCGTATCTCAACAGTCATGATACTCAGTCTCACTTTTCCTCAATGTCTTCACGGCTTTCATACTGCTTAAGATAAAGATACCTTGTCTCAAAACCTGTGTCAACACTCTGCTGCTCACCCTGAGCCTGTCACCCCCGCTCACCCTGAGCCTGTCGAAGGGCATGAGCGGCCCCCGCCCCACGGGGAGAGAGCCGGGCTAGTTCCTGACCAGCAACCCCGGCTGGCAGGTCATGCAATAGTCCGTGATGCGGCGGTTGGCGCTGAGACGGCTGATGCGCCCTCCGCAGCGCGGACATTCCTGGTTCGCCTTGCCGTGAACGGACAACCATTCGCGCCGCTCAAGATGAATATCCTCGCCTATCAACTCTCGTAGAACAACGACCGCGCGGCGTGGCGCCGCGTAGACGGCGGCATGCAGCCGGGCGATGTCGTCCGCCGAAAGGTCCGCCCGCCTGCGGAACGGTGAGATGCCGGCCTCCCACACAATCTCGTCCGAGTATGCGTTGCCGATGCCTGCGGCAAGCGCGCCCCGTGTCAGGATTCCCTTGATCTCGCCGCTGAATCGACGCAGCCGCGTCGCAAAATCCTCAAGGCTCAATGGCTCGTCGAGAACATCGGGCCCGGTTTCCTCCAGGCGGGGAATCTCGGTGAGTTGATCCCTCGGCGCGTAGTACAGCATCCCCATCTGTCGATCATCCAGGTACCGCAGATCGATCCCATTGGACAGGCTGAGGCTGAGACTCACCGTCTTGGTGAGCCTGTCCTTGGGCGCCGACAGCCGCAGCCGTCCCGTCAGCATCGGAAAGACGACCAACGCCATCTCGCCCGACAGCGAAAGCGTCACGCTCTTCCCATACCGCGAGACGTCCTCGATTGATCGCCCTTGGATATCCGCGGCCACGTCAATCTCAAACAGCGTCCGCAGAACCGTCGGCCGTATCACCCGCGCCGACTCCACAGCCGCGCCCACCACGCGCCGCTCCAGAACCTCGCGAACAATAGTCAGTTCCGGCGCCTCCGGCATTCCCCCTCCGTCATTCCCGTGCCCAACCCTGTCATTCCCGTGCTTGACACGGGAATCCAGTCCCTATTGCCCAAATCAAACGCAGTATGGCACGCCCGCGCGGAGCCCCTACCCCCTCTGTGGGGGAGGGTTAGGGTGGGGGGTTCTGCTTTGACACGCCCGCCCCGCCAAATTAAGCTGTATTCCACGTTTCGCGCCGAGCCGAGGTAGCTCAGGTGGTAGAGCACGCGACTGAAAATCGCGGTGTCGGCAGTTCAACTCTGCCCCTCGGCACCTGCGAGCGCAGCACGAGCGGCGAGCGGCCTCTGTCATTCCGAGCGTAGCCGAGGAATCTAAAGAGCCGGAGCGCAAGCCGTCGTACGATGGTCGGACAAGCGGAAGTGGCGCAGTGGTAGCGCGTCTCCTTGCCAAGGAGAAGGTCGCGGGTTCAAATCCCGTCTTCCGCTCCATTTTCTTACCCCACCTGCCACCACCCCCTTGCCCCATCCCAAACACCTGTCCTAAAGTCCTCCCTATCACGCCATACCCCGGCGGCCCAACACGCTAGCAGTTGAGTCGTCACCTATCCCCGGGAGCGCAAAAAGGAGGGCGCTCCCTGCAAGGAACGCATCCGCTGTAGTTGATCCCGGATACCCCTGCGGGATAACGCTGCTGTGCGGCCCCCAAAAGGCCGCGAATGGCAGCGCCCCGTGCAGTTGCCTCCATCGCCTCTAGGCCACGCCGCGACCCGAGCAGGGACGATGAGAGATGACGCGTGCTCCATACGGGTCGAGCCCCCACAGGCTTAGGCAAGTGGCGCGCATGGCGCCCGATGATGACGTGGCAGCAGCATCGGGCGAGCACGGATCAACCGCCTGACGTGCCCACACGCGCGTCACCGCGAGGGACGAACTCACGGCCGCGCCAAAAGCGCAGGCCGAGATCTGACGCGCGAACAGTGCCGCCATGCTGATCGCGCCGCCGACCGGGCGAGTCTATGTTTGGCGCAGCGCAACCCGCCCATGCGCAGGGCCGTCCCCCTGGCGCGACCCCACCCGAGCTCGAAACCGCGCCGTCTCGCCGAGCAGCCCTGGAACCTATAGCGGATGCGTTCCCCAAGTCCACAAAACCGAGAAACAAGAGAGTCAGGAGGAAATCACCACCAACCGAATCAAGCAATCAGCCCCGCCGTCTACTCCAACCGAAACACCGGCAAACTGATCGTTTCGCTCGCGTCCTCAAACTCGATCTGGCCCTTTGCGCCGATGCTCACCGCGTCCGGCACGGGCTCCACGCCGACAATCTTTGTCGGCAGGATCGGCCCTTCCTCCAGCTTGACCAGCGCCGTGATGAACGGTACTTCCTGCGCAAAGGCGGGCGTCGGCGGCCGCTCAACGACGGCATACGCATGCACCTCGCCGCGTCCGCTCGCCTGCACCCATGTGGTATCACGAGAGTGGCATATAGGGCATAGATCCCGCGGGTAGAAGTACGTCTCATCGCAGGAGTTGCAGCTTCGCAGCCACAACTCGTGCTCGTGGCACTTCTCCCAGTAAAAATCGTTTTCCTGCGTCGGTGTCGGCAGCGGCTTCGGCATTCCGGCTGGCGGTTGGGTTGTCATGTTGGTTCTCCTATGAATTGCTCAGGACCAGCGTCGCGGTGGAGGAAAGCTCGCCGCCGGTGCCGTGCACCAACGACAGATTGCAGTCCTCAACCTGCCGATCCCCGCTCTCGCCGCGCAGCTGCCTTGTTGCCTCGATCAGCAGGAACATGCCGTACATGCCCGTGTGGGCATAGGACAGCCCGCCGCCGCTCGTGTTCATCGGGAAGTCGCCGCCGGGCCCCGTCCGCAGGTTCGCCACGAAGTCCGGAGCCTCGCCCGGCCCGCAGAAACCCAAACTCTCCAGCGTCGTCAGCACCGTGTAGGTGAACGAGTCGTAGATCATCGCGAGGTCGATGTCGTCGTGCGTCACGCCCGCCATCTCCAACGCGCGCGGCCCCGTCTCATGCGCGATGGTGCGCGTCAGGTCCGGCATCTGGCTGATGATCTGGTGATCGTGCCCCTCCGCGGAGCCGAGGATCCATGCGGGCTTCTTCTTCGCGTTGCGGGCAACGTCCGCCGAAACGACCACGCACGCCCCGCCGCCGTCCGTCACCAGGCAGCAGTCCATGATGTGGAACGGCCACGCGATCCAGCGCGAATCATGGTATTCCTCATAGCCCACGTCCGCGGGCCCGATCCAGCTGGGGTGATTCACAAAAGACTTTGGATTCTGGAGCGCCCACTTGCGCGTGGCGATTGACACGTCCGCCATGCCCTGCCGCACGCGCTCCGCGCCGTACATGTGCATGTACCGGCTGCACGCCATCGCGTAGGCGACCGGCGCGCCGATCATCCCGTAGGGAGCTTCATACTGCGATCCCGCCGCCGTTGGGTCGCGGCCGACGCGTCCCCGTGTCGAGCGCCCCGCCTCCCCGTGCGTGATCAGTGCGACATCGATGAGCCCCGCGTTGATGGCCGCCATCGCGTGCTCAACATGAGCAAGGAAAGACGAGCCGCCGATGGACGTCGTGTCCGTGTACTTGGGCACGATGCCGAGATACTCGGCGACGGAGACCGTTCCGACGCCTGCGCAGAACAGGGCATCGACGTCATCCAGCGTAAGGCCGGCGTCCTTTAGAGCGTTGTCTGCCGCCTCCGCGTGATGCTGCATCGACGACTTGTGCGGCACGTGCCCCATCTCATCGGACTCATCGACGCCAATGATCGCCGCAACGCGCGATAGATCACTACCGGTGGTCATGCTAATTCCTCCCCCCAGGAAGGGCGATGTTCGCCCCGCTGCGCACACAGTGACATAGGCAAGGCAGGGTTGTCACCCATGCGCCCTCGATGTGGATGAATACGTGTTTTAGCCCCTGCTCGGCAGCGCCACCGTCGCGCTGCCCGGGGTGACGGCCTCGCCGCGCTGGTTGGTGATGGCGAGGTCCACGTCCACGAGATGGCGTCCGTTCTCCTCACGCTTGCCGGTCACACGGCCTGAGACGGTCAGCGTGTCGCCCTTGTAGTTGATGCCGCGGTACTGCGCGTTGACGAACACGATGTCGCCGTCGTCGCCGATCCATTCACGCAGCGCGCTGTGGATATATGAATACCGCAGCGGCCCCTCGCCGAACGCGGCCTGCTGGCCGTTCGCGCGGGCATCGTCGTCATCCATGTGCATCGGCACGAACTCATCGTTAACGGATGCCCACCGATTCCAGTTCATCAGCGTCGTCGTGCGTGAGAACTGCGGAATCTCTGCTCCGTATTCCACGTCTTGCCAATAGAGTGTCATCGTCTCTCTCCCCTCCATCATCCCCGCCGCCCGTCATTCCCGCTTCCCACCCGTCATTCCCGCGAAAGCGGGAATCCAGAACTCATTGCCCAACCAAACCTCGTACCGCGAATCCCACACCCCTAGTACAGGATGTTATTGGTGCGAAACACCCGAACCAGCTCCCCCTTCTGATTGGTCATGCGCTCCTCGACAACGTAGAACAGCATCAAGCCCAGGCCGCCTTGCCGCTCATATACCTCCTTGAACGTGAGGACGGACGTGATGACGTCGCCGGGGCGGATGGGCGCGTGGTACTCCGACGACGAGCCGGCGTAGAGATACCGTTCCGGCGCTCCGGGCGGACGGAGATTGCGCGCCTCCTCAAGCTCTCCCTGAGCATCATCGATGTGCGTCGGCTGTGGGCCGATGTGCGCCCGACCGACCATCCAGCCGAACGGATTGAACTCATCCGGCGCGACGATCCCGCCGAAGCGGGTCTCCTTGGCATATTCCGCGTCCCAGAAGCGGCGCGGCGGCACCTCCGGCCAATATGCCGCGATGGCGAACCGCCGTATCTCACTCTCGGACACCGGCGGTGAAACAAGCGGCGGACTCTCCGTCCCGATATACGCCTGCACCTCCGGCGTTATATACGTCTCAGGCTCAGATGTCATAGCGATGCCCCCTCTCAACCCCCATGTTGCGGACACAGTGACATAAGCAGGGCATGTTGTCACGCCGTGTCACCATCGCCGGTTATGGGTCGTATGTTGTCGGTGGATCGATTTGGTGGAAAATTGAATACTGTGAAATGACGACTGGATCATCATGACCGGCCAAATCACCCCAAACAATGATGGAATAAACGCCTGGTCCATACCGATTCAGTACGTCTTGTATCGATGCCCGTGCCTCAAAATCCTGCCCTTGTCCTTGCAGCCTGCTGGCAGTAATCCACGGCACGGTTACAGGAACTGAGCCCAGTCTTTCGCTTTCAGCCTTGGCGCTCGCCCAAAAGCGGTGGGCTTCCTCTCCCGAGCGTGGGGGTTGAGCCGTGGATGGAACATCATAGGGGCTTGGGCAGAATTGCTGATTCTTTGTGAACGAGTGGGTTGAATAGTAGAATCCCCCGGATAGAGGTGGGCGCAGAGCGGCGACCTGCCGGCCATTGTCGTAGCAATACGTCCTTGAAACCTGGCCGCGTGTCAGGTTGTGGGGAGGCGGGTCATAGTAGACCTGAAGCCCGAGCGGGTCATCGCCCGTAAAACGGAAATCCGAAGTCAGGTTTCCCTTCACTTGCAGAACCCCGTCTGAAATCTCAGGCAGCTGCTCATATTCGACGTGGCCGCCTTCAAAGTGTTGCACCAAGTAGAGGTTGTAGCGATTCCATGCCAGCCCGATATTCACCTTGCGATGAGTCTCTCGCAGGATGTTGGCTCGATGTCCTGGGCTGCCCATCAATCCCCGATGAGCCTGCAGGATTTTCTGGCGCACGCTCCCTATCGGTGCCACCCGGTCTCTTGCGCTGTAGCAATAGTCCAACCCGGATCCATTTTCTCCATTGGACTGATATCCGCCCGCGAGGCTGTAGCGCATGCCGGGCTTTAAGCCATCCAAACCCCAATGTGATGAAACGCAGTTCTTGAGAGCGCTTTCGACATGCAGTTGCGCGGCGATATTGTCTCCGAGTTCTACTGCTGTAAGCCCATTCGCTCTGCGCGCATTGTTGATCAGTTCCAACATATATCTCTTCTCATCCAGATGGAGGAGATGAGGGCTTGGCGTTGAGATAGGCGTCGCCGTTGGGCGTGGAGTTGGTGTTGGAGTAACAGTCGGCCGGGCCGTAGCAGTCGGGCGCGGAGTCGGCGTGAATGTGGGCGCAGGCGTGGGTGTGGGCGGCGCTAAGGTTGGATCGTGGAATATCGCAATGGCTTGATTGAGATGTTGGGTGCTGTCCTCTGACAGGCAGCCCGCCAGTTCCGGCATGTCGCTGGCGTCACGGACGGGTGGGTTAGTCGAAATAAGGACTCCAAGCGGCAGGGTTTCAAAGTACTCAAGATACGCCGGGTTTGTGGATCGGAGGCATGCAACTTCTTCATCCGACAGCCTGTCCAGAACCTCCTTGCCTTGGGTCTCCGTTGTGATGCCGAAACCTGCCCACGGGGAAATCGGGACAGGTGTCGGCGTTGGGGCAGCAGTAGCAGGCACGGGAGTTGAGGTTGCGGTTGCAGTTGGTGTGGGTGTATCAGGCGGTGCCGCTGCCGCCGGCAAATTGCCACCCGGGCTGCCGGAGTCGCCGTCATCAGTAGACCCTGCCGGGTTTCCTCCGTCGCTTGTCCATGCCCGAAAGGGGTTCAGTGCCCGGTCAAGGAAGTCGTTTCCACTTGGCGTCAAGACAAGGTAAGCGCCGCCGCCAAGCAGGCCCAGCGCAAGAACGAACATAAGCAATTTGGTGGGGAATCCACCCTTTCGTTCGTCACGTTTAGCCCCAATTTCATGTATTTCCTGGGCGCTCATTCCCGGGGCGTAATGGGCGGATTGGTTGCGCTCACGTAAACGCGCTACTGCCCGTTCCCTTTCTAATCGCGCGCGCTCCTCAGCCTGGTTGGCTGCGTCATTCCATATCTCGGCAGGGTCGGTCTGTGGGTTTTCCGGAGGGGGGTTTCCATCCCGTCTTCTATGCTTGCTGTATGACAAGTGCCTCTGGAGTCTGCGCTTCTCGACGCAAGCCTCGCACTTACAGTTGGGCGAGTGTCGCCACGTTCGCTCCTCCAGTTCCCGTGCCTTTTGCTCCATCGTCATCTCTTGCCTCGGCTCGGGTGCTGTGCGTCTTTCTTCTGCTCGGCGCTCTCGCCTTTCCGCTTGCTTTCGCTCACGTGCTACGTGTCTTTCTTCTGCCCGGCGCTCTCGCCTTTCTGCTTGCTTTCGCTCGCGTTCCACACGTCTTTCTTCCGCTCGACGCTCTTGTTCCTCTATACGCTCACGCAAACGTGCTAGTCGTTCTTCCTCTGCTTCTTTTTCGGCGTCGGTTACTACCTGCTCCACTTCTTCCATCAGTTGGTCACGTTCCGACGGAGGCAGATCCGAACCCGAGCTGGGCTTGAGGAACGATACCCCGCCGCGTGGCGAAGGGTGAGCCGTATAGGTGGCGCGTACCCATCCATATCCGCCACAACGTGTACACCGTAGGACGCGCCCACCCAGATAGTGGGCTTGACCACCTTGTATCAGTCCGGTGCCCCGACAGCCGGTGCAATGTTCTGAATTGCCCGGGAGGGTCTTTCGGCGCGGGTTGTGCTCGTGGTAGTCATACGCGTAGGTGTGCATGCTTACTCTGCATACACTGCATGTGGTGTAGGGGGTACGAGCCATTCGGACGTATCCGTGGGGGGTGACGGATTCGGGTAGGGGTTAGGGAGGAGACGGACTGCCTACCGCGGCAAACCCAGCCCCCGCTGCGCGATGATGTTCAGCTCGATTTCGCGGCCGCCGCCGGCGAAGCGGTTCATCCAGCTTAGATAGGAGTTCACCTGCGGGTAGCCGTTCATCGGCGCTCGGGAATCCCCCACGCTGAATATGCCCGCCTCCCTCAGCAAGCGGTTCAGCGACCCGAACACCGTTGGCGTCATCTCGTCGTGGAACAACTTGGAGAACGCCGACTCCATCGCCGGGACCTCCCCCTTGCTCTGGATCCACGCCACCTGGTACGAGATCATCCGCCCGAGCTCGATCAGCACCCGCGCGTCCGCCAACACGTGCCGCGCGATGGGATCGTCAAGAATAAGACTGCCGTCCGACAGGCGCGTCTCACGGGCGTAGTCCAAAAAGTTCTCCAGATCGCGGAGGCGGTATGACGGGGCCTCGACGTTGGATCGCTCAAACGACATGTTCGTCATGGCGGCGTACCAGCCGCGGTTCAGTTCACCCACCAGGTTGCGCGACGGCACCCGCGCGCCGTCCAAAAACACCTCGACCCATCGCTGTTTTCCGAGAGCGTCATAGAGCGGCCTGAGCGTGATACCAGGGTCGTGCATATCAACGATGAAATAGGAGATGCCGCGGTGCTTGGGCGCCTGCGGGTCGGTCCGTACAAGGTAGTGGCCGATGTCCGCCATGTGCCCGCCCGTGTTCCATATCTTCTGGCCGGTGATGACCCAATCATCGCCGTCCTGCACAGCACGGGTCTGCAGGCTGCCGAGGTCCGCCCCCGCGTTCGGCTCGCTGAACCCCTGCGAAAAGTTGATCAACTCCCCGCTCGCGATCTTGCCGAGTATCTCTTCCTTCTGCCAGTCCTGCCCGTAGTACATGAGCGTGTGGGCAAAGAACGTGGGCGTGGTGACAGGGGAGCCGCGATACGCCGCCTCCTCGCGGTAGGCCAGCACCCGGCTCAGCGGAGCGTTCTGCCCGCCGAACTCCTCCGGCCAGTGCATCGTGTACCAGCCGCGGTCGGCCAGCTTCTTGGTGTAATCGTGGATGCGCCGGTCATCCTCGACGTGATGGACGTCATAGGAATAGACGGAGTTGCTGAACGAGTCGATGCCCTGGGCGTCCCACTCGCTTTCAACGAAGTTCTTCACCTCGTCGCGCAGCTGCTGATCCTCGGCAGTGAATCTGAAATCCATCGCTCCCCCAATCTCCCTAGACCAGCACGCCGGCCTTGGTCAGTTCCTCCGCCTCATCGCTCTTGATCCCCAGCACCCGCTCCAGCACCTCTGCCGTGTGTTGGCCGGTGAGCGGCGCGGGCAGGCGCACCTGCCCCGGCGTCTCCGTCAGCCTCACCGTCATGCCCGGATGCTGGAGCTTGCCGGGCCACGGATGATCGATCTCAACGACGTACCCCCGCGACCGCAGATGCGGATCGTGGTACAGGTCCTCGCCGGACGCGACGATGGCTGCCTTGATACCCACCTTCTGGCATGCCTGCATCACTTGACCCGGCGTACGGACGGATGTCCACTCGCCGATGGCGGCGTCGATTTCATCGTGCAGCGCGTGGCGCGACTGCACAGTTGCGGTCTTCTCACGGAGCTCGGACGGCAGCGCCATGCCCATCAGACCGGCCAGCGCCTGCCATTCCTCGTCCGTCTCACAGGAAATGGCCACCCACTTGTCATCGCCCCTGCACGCATACACGCCCTGCGGCGCGGCATGCGGGCTGCGGTTGCCGATGGGCTGAGGCGTCTCTCCATTAATGGTGTGTTCGAGGATGGCCGTGCCCATCATCGCCGCAGCGGAGTCAATCTGCGTGAGCTCGATGTGCTGCCCCTCGCCGGAATCCTCACGCTCATGCAGCGCCGCCATCATGGACAGTGCAAGATGCCCGGCCGTCACGTAGTCCGTGTACGCCTGCTTGGGTCGCTCATTCACGTCGGAATCGGCATGTCCCCACAGCGTTGAAATGCCCGCGTACGCGCCGATGCATCCGCCGTAGGCAAAGTAGTCGCGGATTGGCCCCTCGTACCCGTAGCCCGGGGCGCTCAGCACGATGATGCGCGGGTTGACCCCTTTAAGGTCGTCGTATGCCATGCCCCAGCGGGGCAGGGTAGCGTAGTGGAAATTCTCCAGCACAATGTCGCTCTCCGCGACCAGCCGCCTGAAAACGTCTTTCCCTTCCTCTGAATGGAGGTCGAGCGCGATGGACTGCTTGTTGCGGTTGATCTCCGCGTACATCGTGTTGGAGCGGAGCCAGGCGTCATAATCGTCCTGCTCGAGGATGCGCCCCTCGGGGAACTTGGTGGACTCGATGCGAATGACCTCCGCGCCGAAATCGGCCAGGTATCGCGCGCCGTACGGCCCCGCCCACGACTTCGTCAAATCGACGATACGGATCCCCTCAAGCGGCAGGGCGCGTTCAGGAGCGGCGGAGTCTGCAGGCGCTACGCGGCCGTTCTCATGCGGACGTGCAGAGATTGCTGCCAAATCGTCGTTGTGCTGACCGATAGTTGGGGCAGGCCCCTTGATCTCCCACGGCGTTCGACTCAGCCTGAACGGCGCGCCCTGCGATGCGTACGTGCCGATAACAGGATCATCGACTTCCGTCATCACGTTGCGCGCGATGGTGTGGGGATGATTGATGAGCTCGACAATGTCGTTGACCGGCCCGGCGGGAATCCGGCGCGGGATGGAGCCCTCCAAAAATTCCTGCACGGTCATCGACCGCGTGAAATCGGACATGCGCTCATCGAGGAACTCGACCGATTCCGCCCTAAGCGCCTGGTCCTCAAACATCGGATCCATGATCAGAGGGTCCTCGGTCCATTCCGCGAACGCCTTCCACTGGTGCGGCAGGATGAGGGACATCAGAATCCAGCCGTCGGAACACGGGAAGTAGTTGGTGGGGCGTCCGCCGCTCAGTCCGCCGACGCGCTGAACGATCTCTCCGTAAGAGCCGTAGTAGACAAGGTTGAAATACTCGTGCGCAACAACGTCCTGCAGGGAAACATCCACCTCCTGTCCGCGTCCGCCGTTTCGCACGTGCCACCACGCGAGAAGCGTTCCGTATGCTGCGTGGAGCGCCGTCATCTGTACCCCTTGGTAGTGCGGCTGTGTGGCAGGCAGGCCGTCTCGTTCACCTTCCATAAAGGTCATGCCGCCCGCCGCCCCGGCGGTGAAATCGTTGCCCGTGAAACCGGCGTGGATGCCCGTACGACCATACGGCGTGACCGTCGTCAGGATGAGGTTGGGATTGATGGCCGTCAGCGAGCCGAAATCGAGGCCGCGCGACTCCAGTTCCTGTTGGTTGAACGACGTCATGAGAACATCAGCGTTCGGCAGCAGCGAATCCCGGAGTACAGTCAGGCCCTCTTCCGTTTCGAGATCGAGGACAACGCTCCGTTTGCCGAGGTTGAACCGCAGGAAATAGAGGCTGCGTGGTTCGGTCGTCGGGCGAGTCGGTTGTGGCGCGATGTGGCGGGACGGACTGCCGCCCGGCGGCTCGATAAGCGTCACGTCTGCGCCAAGATCAACGAGATGCCGTCCGACAGGCTCGATGAGTTCGCCTGCAATCTCCAGCACACGCAGTCCGCTCAACGGCGCAGTATCTGTAGCCATAAGCCTTTGCCCCCCAATCGCCGCTACTATGCGCCCGTTTATGTGGAGCGGGCAAGGGGGCGCAGTTACCGCGGCAGCCCCAACCCCCTCTGCGCAATGATGTTCAACTGGATCTCCCGCCCGCCGCCCGCGAACCGGTTCATCCAGCTCAGGTATGAATTCACGGCGGGGTAGCCGCCCAGCGGCGCTCGAGGCTCGCCGACGGTCATGGCGGAGTCCTGCCCCAGTATCCGCGCGATCGTCTCATACACCCGGGGCGTCATCTCATCGTGGAACAGCTTGGAGAACGCCGCCTCCATCATCGGGACCTCGCCCTTGCTCTGGATTGACGCCACCTGCAGTGCGAGCATCCGCCCGGTCTCGATGAGGATGCGTGCCTCTGCCAACAGGTGCCGTGCTTGCGGGTCGTCGATAAGCCGACCCCCATCGATGCGGGCCTCCCGCGCGTAGTCGATGAACCGCTCCAGGTCGCGCAGCCGCCGCGCCGGTGCTTCAATCTGCGAGCGTTCAAAGGAGAGCGTTGTCATGGCGGCGTACCAGCCGCGATTCTCCTCGCCGATCACGTTGCGAGAGGGAACCCGGACATTGTCCAAAAAGATCTCGCTCCACCTGCGACGTCCCAGCGCGTCCATCAAGGGCCGCTTGACGACGCCCGGAGTGTTCATGTCGATGATCAGGTACGAAATGCCACGATGTTTCGGCGCATCCGAATCCGTCCGCACAAGATAGTGACCCCAGTCCACCCACGGATGGTGCCCCTGGCTGTTCCAGATTTTCTGGCCGGTCACAACCCAGTCATCGCCGTCGCGCACAGCACGGGTTTGCAGGTTGGCCAGGTCTGCGCCTGCGTGCGGTTCGCTGAAGCCCTGCGACCATGAGATGAGCTCGCCGCTGGCGATCTTTGGCAGAAAAAACTCCCGCTGCCAGGGCTGGCCGTGGAACATGAGCATGGGCGCTTCAAAGCCGGGTTGGGCGATGGGCGCGCCGCGGTAGGCCATCTCCTCGCGATAGGCGATCTGCGTGGTGAAAGGGACGGCCTGCCCGCCGTACTCACGAGGCCAGTGCATGGTGTACCAGCCCTTGTCGGCCAGCTTGCGCGTGAACTCCTGGAACAGGACCTCGTCCTCCTGAGTATCGACATCATAGGAATAGACGGAATTGATGTGTGACTCGTAAGGAGAGTTCCAGTTGGCCTCCACGAACTCGCGCACCTCTCGCTTCAGGGCCTCATCCTGCTCGGAGTAACTGAAATCCATAGCGCCACCCTCCGTCATTCCCGCCTGTCCGCGCCGCCACTATGCGCCCGTTTCCATCTGCCAATCAAGACCGCATTTGGAGCAAAATGGAACAAATCATCCAAAAAGGGCTTGACAAGCGAACGCACGTTCGGTAAAGTGATTTCACTCCTCCTTCTCCCTGAACCATCTCCCCGCGCAAAAGGATGGATGGGAGAACGGCGCTTCCCGAGGGTAGGGGAAAGTGCCAAAGAGATGCGGCGGAACGCCCAAGCGTTCCGCCGCCGTCTTGTTAGAGAGGTACTCGCCTAAGGACGTGCGTTTTTCCTATTGATTCGGCGTGAACGCCGCCCGTATAATGGCGCTTGCGCCCAAAATCTTGATATGGGGGAAGGTGAGATTGAATGCTCTAGGGACGCATGTGCTGGTGGAACTCCGCGATTGTGATGCCGATGCGCTTGATGATCTGCAGAACGTTGAATCCACGCTCATAGACACAGCGAGACGTATTGGCGCGACCATTATCGGACACGCATTTCACCAGTTCAGCCCCCAGGGCGTTACCGGCGTCGTCATCATCGCCGAATCTCACATCTGTATTCACACATGGCCGGAGCATGGCTACGCCGCTGTTGACATCTTCACCTGCGGCGATACGTCGCGCCTTGATGAGGCTACCCGGCACATTGCCGAGGCTTTCCGTTCGCAGGATCAATCGGTTGTCACGTTGCAGCGCGGGCAGTTGGATCCGTCCCTGAGCGCCGTGACCCGCTCGGAGCACGATTTCGCCGGTGTCGCGGGCGCCTGATCAACCGGCTGCGGGCAACGGCCCGACCAGCCACGACGCGCTTCCGTATTCCAGCAACGAGTGGACGACAGAAGCCGTCACGCCCGCCCTCCATCAACTGACTCGCATCAGCGGCGTCGTCTATGCAGGCCGCACGAAATACCAGCAGGTCGAGATCTTTGACACCGAGCCTTTTGGCCGCGTCCTGCGCCTGGATGGCAAGACGCAGTCCAGCCAGTCGGATGAGTACGTCTACCACGAGGCTCTTGTCCATCCGGTGATGCTCCATCACCCCGCGCCGCGCCGCGTGTTCATTGGCGGCGGCGGGGAGGGCGCGACATTAAGGGAGGTGCTGCGTCACCGACCCGTTGAGAGTGTCGTGATGGTGGACCTCGATGAAGAGGTCGTAAACCTCTGCAAGGAATATCTGCCCACATGGCATCAGGGCGCGTTTGACGATCCACGCGTGGAGCTGCGTCATGAGGACGCGCTTGCCTATCTTGAGAATGCCGACGAACCGTTCGACGTGATGATTCTCGACCTCGTGGATCCGATGGAGGCCGGCCCCGCCTACCGTCTCTATACGCAGGAGTTCTATCGCATGGCGAGTGATTGCCTGACGGATCACGGCGCGCTTGTCGTGCAGTCCGGCCCGGCCATCGCGGGCATGACGGCGGGGCCCGCGACCGATACGAACATCCATGAGCCGGAAGCCCTCACTGATCTTGTGCGTGGATTCACGGCGCTCTACCACACGTTGGACTCCGTCTTCCCGGTCGTCACCGGCTATAGCCCGGTAATCATGGACTTCGGCGGCGCGTGGAGCTTTGTCCTGGCGTCCAAGAGTGGCGAGGATCCCGCCAGACTTGCGCCGGAGCGGGTTGACTCGCTCATCACAGATCGAATCAACGTGAGCCTTCGCTACTACGACGGAATGACGCATCGCCACATCTTCTCGCTGCCAAAACCGTTGCGAGATGCTTTGGCCGCGGAGACATGGATCGTCACTGAGGAACATCCGCTCCTCGTTCCATAAACGGATGCACGGCAATAGACTTTGTGCGTCATAATGGCACTCACGATGACTATGTGCGGACAGGCGCACGGGAGGTAGGTGGATCATGCCCCGTCTAACCGGAGGACAAGCTCTTGTGCAGGCGCTTAAGCGCGAGGGTGTGGAGGTGGTCTTCGGACTGCCCGGCGTGCAGCTCGACTGGGCGTTCGACGCGCTGTATGACGAACGGGACTCTATCCGCGTGATTCACACACGGCACGAGCAGGGCACGTCATACATGGCGGACGGCTACGCGCGCTCAACCGGCAAGATTGGCGTCTGCATCGTTGTGCCCGGGCCCGGGCTCTTGAATGCGGCGGCGGGACTGTCAACTGCCTACGCCACCAACTCCCGCGTGCTCTGCATCGCAGGGCAGATTCCCACGCACCATCTCGGCAAGGGCAGGGGCGCGCTCCATGAGATCAAGAATCAGCTCGAGACTATTGATGCAGTTACCAAATGGGCGGGACGCGCAATGGATGCTGCGGATGTCCCGGGGCTGGTCAATGAGGCCTTTTATCAGCTCAAGTCCGGCAGGCCGCGTCCGGTGGAGATTGAAGTGCCGGTGGATGTCCTGATGACGGAGGCTGAGGTTGAGTTCTATGAGCCGGGAATGCCTCATGCAATTGAGGGAGACCCGGAACTGCTGGAGAAGGCAGCGCAGACGTTGGGGAACTCCGAGCGGCCGCTGATCTTCGTCGGCGGAGGCATCATCAGTAGTGAGGCTACCCGGGAACTGCAGGAACTGGCCGAGATGCTGGGCGCGCCGGTGATTGTTTCCCAGAACGGACGCGGGGCCCTTTCAGATCGTCATCCGCTCGCCCTGCCCGGCATCGCCGCCTATGATCTGCTGCCCAACGCGGATGTCATTCTCGCGGTTGGCACGCGATTTGTGATGCCCGGCCCCAATCCGTATCCACGGGACGAGGACCAGACAGTCATCCACATTGATATTGATGATTCGGAACTGGACAGGAACGTTGCACCGGATCTTGGCATCGTTTCCGACGCAAAGGTGGCGCTTGCCGATCTTATTCGGCGTGTGCCGCGCCACAACAAGTCGCGCGAATCTCGTGACGAGGAGATGGCCGCCGTCCGTGCCACCGTGCAGGAGAAGCTCGCGTCGATGTCGCCCGTTTCCGAATTCGCAGGCGCGATCCGCGCGGCGCTGCCGGAGGAGGGCATTTTCGTGACAGAGGTCACGCAGGTCGGGTACTTCTCCAACCAGGGCTTCCCGGTCTATTCCCCGCGCAGCTACATCGGCGCGGGCTACCAGGGCACGCTCGGATACGGATTCAACACAGCGCTCGGTGTCAAGGTCGGTAACCCTGACAGGCCTGTGGTGGCAATCTCCGGCGACGGTGGTTTCCTGTACGGCGCGCAGGAGCTTTCGACGGCTGTCAGCTACGGCATCAACCTTGTAACAGTGGTGTTCAACGACAGCGCGTACGGCAACGTGCGCCGCACCCAGGACACCGCGTTCAATCACCGCATCATCGCGTCCGACCTGCACAACCCGGACTTTGTGAAATTCGCGGAGTCGTTCGGCGCGCAGGGCAGGCGAGCCGAGACGCCGGAGCAGCTGACCACACAGGTAGAGGAGGCGCTCAAGGCGGAGGCGCCGGCGCTCATCGAGGTGCCGTTGGGCGTCATGCCGAACCCGTTCCAGGTCTTCGGGCCGCCCCCGGACATGATGGAGCGTGCGCTGGAACTGGCCAAGCGCTAAAAGACCGATCTGCAACAGACAGTTGGGAATCTATCTGGGGCGGCGCATGCGCCACCCCATTGTTTAGGCGTCGTTGATTAGGACGCTCCACTGGTATGCTTAGTGGAGATTGGTTCTATCTATGACTACCGCAGCAGCGCGTGATATTCTCCACAACCTGAATGAGGACCAACGCCGAGCAGTTGAGGCTGTCGAGGGTCCTGTCCTGATCATCGCCGGGCCAGGCTCCGGCAAGACCCGCGTCATTACGCATCGCATCGCCTACCTCGTGCGGACGCTCGGCGTTAATCCCCGTCGCATCCTTGCCGTCACGTTCACGAACAGGGCGGCGCGGGAGATGCGCTCACGCGTTGAAGGACTTATCGGCGAGCAGGCAAATCAACTGACGATGGGGACCTTTCACGCCTTTGGCGCGCGGTTGTTGCGACAGTATGGCGAGGAGATACACGTTCCTAACGACTTTGTCATCTACGACCAGGATGATCAGACAAACCTGATGCGTCGCGTCGCTGAAACTGAGGGCCTTGATCCCCGCACATATCGACCCGCCTCGCTGTTGGATGCCGTCAGCGGCGCGAAGAACAGGATGCTCACCGTCGGCGAATACACGTCGCAGGCCGGAAACCGGTACGAGAGAATCGTGGCCTCTTGCTATGACCGTTATGAGCAGCTTCTTCAAGCCGCGCACGCGGTCGACTTTGATGATCTGCTGATGAAGCCTGTGCTCCTGCTGCGCTCGAATCCCGAGATACGGGACAAGCTGCAGAATCGCTATGACCACGTCATGGTCGATGAATGGCAGGACACAAATCGAGCGCAATATGAACTGACGAGCCTCGTTGCCGGCAAGCGTCCTAATCTGTGTGTCGTCGGAGATCCGGATCAGTCCATCTATGCATGGAGGCATGCGGATATCGAGAACATCCTGCGTTTCGAACGCGATTTCCCGGAAACACAAACAATCTCGCTCGGCCGAAATTACCGCTCCACGTCCACCATCGTCGATGCCGCTCACGCGCTCGTGAAGGCAAACAAGGGTCGTAAAGAAATCGAGCTCACGGCGGCAAAGGGCAGCGGCAGGCCGGTCACGATTGAGCCGACGGACGATGAGGAATACGAGGCTCTCTATGTCGCAGAGGAGATCGAGCGGCTGGTCAACGAGGACTCCGTGCGATACGGCGACTGCGCAATCATGTACCGCACAAACGCACAGTCCCGCGCGTTTGAGGATGCATTCAACCGGGCGGGTATCCGTTACCGCATCATCGGCGGGCTGCGTTTCTGGGAACGCCGCGAGATTAAGGACGTTGTCGCGTATCTTCGGGTTCTGCGGAATCCGTTTGACGACATCAGCCTGCTGCGCATCGTCAATGTCCCGACCCGCGGCATCGGCAGACGGTCATTGGACCTCTTACAGCAGTGGGCGGAGGCCAACGGTTTGCCTCTGTACGCGGCTATGCAAGTTGCGGCGGACGGACAGGAGTCGAACGCGCCTGTCCTGCCAACACAATCGCTCAGCCCCGTCCGCGCGTTCGTCCAAATGATGACGGAATTGCTTGAGGCCCTGCAGGGTGAAGACATCCTTGAATTCTTCGACCGGGTTCTGACCAGGACCGGCTACAAGGATTTCCTTGAGGAAGACGAGAACGCGGAAGATCGACTCGACAACGTTGAAGAGCTGCGAAACGTTGCAGCCCAATACCAGGCGTTAGCGCCCGGGGAAGCGTTTGCGGCATTCCTTGACCAGGTGGCGTTGTCCACTGACCTTGATGCCGCGCTCAGAAGCGAAGGCCCGGATCGGATTGACGCGGTAACTCTCATCACGCTCCACCAGGCCAAGGGGTTGGAGTTTCCCGTTGCGTTCATCGTGGGCTGTGAGGAAGAACTGCTGCCGCATATCCGGTCCGTCGAGTCGGGTGATCCGGCGGAGATGGAAGAGGAGCGCCGCCTTTGCTACGTCGGCATGACGCGGGCGATGGAGCGGCTCTATATGACATATGCGCTGCGGCGCAACACCCGGGGACAATACGGCCCGCGCAAGGCGTCGCGCTTTCTCCAGGACCTGCCGGACAGTTTGATCAAGCGCCGGATGCCATCGCTGTTCGGATTCTCCGGCCCCCGGGAGCCGATGCCGGAGCAGCAGCTTGACGTGCCCAAGGCGCCCGCGCCGTTCAGGCCCGGCGACCACGTGGGACACGCGCGTTTCGGGCAGGGTGTCGTGGTCGCATGCCTGGAAACGCCGACGCGGGATGATTTTGAGGTAACGGTCGCTTTCAAGGGCCAGGGCGTCAAGCGCCTGCTGGCCGGACTTGCCGGATTGGAGAAGCTGAACTGACCTGGAGCAACCGCCCCGCTCGGGTGGAGATGGTTACGGACGCTCACGGCCTTGCCAGGCTGGTTGAGCGGCTGTCCCGTGAGCAGTGCATCGTTATCGACACGGAATCCAACAGTTTCCATCGCTTTCCTGATCGCGTTTGCCTGGTGCAGATAGCGGCAGGGGGCAGGGCATGGGTCATTGATCCTCTTGAGATGACCACCGATGACGTCGCGCCGTTGGGTGTGCTGCTGGCCGATCCGGACATCGAAAAGGTCATACACGCCGCCTCCAATGACATCCGCGTCCTGGACAAGGAGTGGTCGTTCCGGGTTGCCAACGTCTTTGACACGAGCATCGCGGCGCAGTTCTGCGGCATGCGACGTATAGGGCTGGACTCCGTCCTGCTGGATGCGCTCGGCGTCGCCATTGTGAAATCCAAGAGCCTTCAACGGGCGGACTGGACGGTGCGGCCTCTGCCCGATGAGGCGCTCCAGTATGCCGTTGATGATGTGTTGCACCTGCAAGACCTGCGCGACGAACTGGTGCGCCGTCTTGAGGAATTGGGGCGCGCTCAATGGGCCAAAGAGGAATGCCGGCGTCTGGAAAACGTGCGGTATCGCACGCCCGATCCGCCTGAAATCGCGTTCCTGAACACCAAGGGCAGCCGCGCGTTGGGGCCACAGGAGCTTGCGGTGCTCCGCGAACTGTACGTCTTTCGATACAACGAGGGTATGCGGCGGGATATGCCGCCGTTCAAGATCATGAGCGATGCGGTCCTGACCACCATTGCAGCCGCGGGACACGATGAGTTAGGCGAGATTGAGGGTATACCGCCGAATTCGCTGCGGCGGTACGGCAAACGCCTGCAGCGAGCGCGGGAACGCGGCCTTGCGTCCCCGCCCGTCACCCGACCGCGAAACGGCAATTCAAACTCCAACGGTGCTGAGGGTCGACCAACCCGGGAGCAGATCGACCTTCTGCGCGCTCTCAAGGCGTGGCGGAACGAGCGAGGCGAGGAATTGAGCCTCGACCCCGCTCTTATTTGGCCGATGCCGAGCCTGGAACGGTTGGCGCGCGATCCGTCGCTGCTGAATGATGAAACGGGGGAAGGGGCATCCGTTGTGCGAGAATGGCAGGCGCGCGAGTTTCGGGAATCACTCGCCGCAGCGCTTGAGATGCCGCAGAATTGAACTAGGGAGAGGGGAACATCATGGCGATTGAACGAATACAACCGGACGGGCTTAGCAAGCCGGCGGCCTACACCCAGGTCGTGAAGGTTGGCAATTTCATCCACATTGCCGGCCAGACATCCCAGAATGCGGCCGGTGAGATTGTCGGTGTCGGCAGCATTGAAGAGCAGGCGGAGCAGGTGTTCAGCAACCTGGAGGTGGCTCTTGGGTCCGTCGGCGCGACGTGGGCGAATGTGATCAAGGTCACGACATTTCTGACGCGGCGAGAGGACCTCGAGGGCTATCGGGCAGCGCGCCAGCGCCACATTCCTCACGACCCGCCCGCGAGCACGCTGCTGTTCATCACCGGCCTTGCCCACCCGGACTACCTCATAGAAATAGAAGCCACGGCAGTCCTGGACTAGACCTACTCGTCATTCCCGGCCACCTTTCCGTCATTCCCGCCCCACCCCCGTCATTCCCGCGAAAGCGGGAATCCAGCCCTCCCCCCGTCATTCCCGTGCTTGACACGGGAATCCAGCACGCGCCCATACGTTCGCATCGGCGCCGATAGTCCTGTACAATGCCCGTAGTAGACACTGGACGCAAGACTCCTAAGGCGCGCCATGCCGAACACAGACGACCTGAACAGAACACTCTTCATCAGCGATAACCTTCCATTCCTCCAAGCACTTGATACGGAGAGTGTCGACTTGGTTGTGATTGACCCGCCCTTTGGGAAAAATCAGACGTTTGTTGGTAATCTCAGACCACCTCTAACGGACACTGAACTGGAGCACGAATACAACCTGCTCAGTGATTGGGGCATCCAGGATGAAGATGATGCCTACGAGTTTGGCGTTGAGTTCCCCGATCAAACAAAGACGACTGCGACGTTTAGTGACATCTGGAACTTTCGATACCAAATCACACAAGCTGATTGGGACAGACTTGATAAACTATGCCGCCCTGCGCGTCATTTGATAGAGGCCACACGGTATACGCATTCGGAGAGCACGGCGGCCTACATCACGTTTATGACCATGCGGATGCTTGAGATTAGGCGCATACTCAAGTCAACCGGTAGTGTCTACCTCCACTGCGACCATGCCGCCAATGCTTATCTGCGGCAGATGATGGACGCTGTGTTTGAGCCGCAGAACTTTAGGAATGAGATCGTGTGGAGACGGACTTCCGCCAAGGGCTTGGCATCCACCAGGTATCCGCGGAATCATGATGTGCTTCTCTATTACTCAAAAGGAGAACAGGTTACATGGAATAGGCCATATCGCCCTCACGACGCTGAGTATGTAGCGAAGGCCTATAGGCACATAGAACCTGAAACGGGACGCCGCTATCGTTTGGACAACCTAGCGAACCCTAACAAAAATAGACCAAATCTCACATACGAATTCTTAGGTGTAACTAGAGTTTGGCGCTGGACCAAGGAAAGAATGGAGGCCGCGTACCGTGACGGTCTAATTGTTCAGACTAAACCCGGAGGCGTGCCGAGCCTCAAAAGGTATCTTGATGAGATGGAGGGCAGCGCCGTCGATTCTATTTGGGAAGATATCCAACCAATGCAATCCAATAGCGGTGAACGTACCGGCTATCCAACTCAGAAGCCACAGGCACTGGCCCGTCGGATTATTGAGACGTCGAGCAAGCCAGGGGATTTGGTGTTGGATTGTTTCGCTGGTTGTGCCTATGTACCCGTTGCCGCCGAGCAGACCGAGCGGCGGTGGATAGCCTGTGATATGTCACCCAGGGCGTGGACTGTAGTGCGGCGGCAGTTTCACAAACAACCTGACCTACGCATTGTCACAGAGGGTGAAATAGCGGGGATGAGCGAGTTTGTTCATCCGTCGCCGGGTCCGCATTACAGAGAAGGTGAGAGTGTCAAAGTTGGCTTCGGCGATGAGCGTATCATCAGGGTGCGCGGCCCTCACGACTTGCCGCAGCGCACGACAACGGATGGACAACAGACATCAAGCCTGCAGGAGTTGCCGCCGATTGAGTTCCGTCAGCATTTTCTTGAGGACTCGCAGACAATATGGAAGGCGTTTGTCGATCATTGGGGGGCTGAGTGCTGGTATTGCGGGCAGGAGAAGCAACGGGATCGTCGGGAGCTTCAGTTTGATCATATCGAACCGAACAAGCGCGATGGATCAAACGACGATTGCTGGAATCGCGCGCTCGCGTGTGTGGCCTGTAATAGCGACAAGGGTGACAGGCTGACGGTCGCCGAAACGATGGATATGGCGCTCAAGGCCGGGCGGATAGAGACTCCGGCACGGCGAAATGAGCAGGCGGAGGCATTTGAGCGCCGCCACCACTGGGCGAAAGAACGATGGGAAGAAGTGAGGGCCTAACGGAAGAGTGGCATCTCATGACTACTAGGAGTCGAAGAAAGTTGGGAGGCCGCCTTGCCACCCCTAGGTGCCATCCTCAACCATGACCTATTCCTCATCCTCAAGATCCTCAAGGTGACGGACTTCCATTTTGGGACACAGGAGACATTCCCGCTCTTGTACGCCATTGCCAGTGTCTTTCCACTCTGTCCATTCACAGTGAGGAGCGAATCCATTGTCCCGGAGTTGCTTTAGGACGTAGAGAAGCGCGTTATGCCGGGTATCAAAGGGGTGCTCATGGAATGTTGCTGTCTCTCCTTGTGCGTTCGTCGTCGGGACAGTGACAGTAGCTATCCAGTACGTTTTTGGGTAGACAGGAGACAGCCAGACACTTGCCATATATTTCGGATGGTCGCCGTCACTCTCGATGCGATAGGAAGGCCCATCATAACCATCCTCTATTCTGATGTACGGTCCGTATTCCTCCATACCGTGAAACTCAAGCAAGATGTTGACTTCGATATCGGGTGACTTGGCCCTGGCTTTGGCCTCGTCCTCGTTCCTTGGTTCTCTGTCCGGAAATGGCATCTTCACTCCGTTCGCCCTGAGCCTGTCGAAGGGTGAGCCCCCTGCCTACGGGGGGCCTTACTCCGAACTGGCGGCTTCGCCGCCCTGCATCCCCTCCCAAACGTCCCGCTTGATGTCCATCAGCATGAAGCGATAGCGGCCCTGCTCACGGAAGCCGGTCTGCGTGAAGCCCGCCTTGCCGAATGCGCGTTGGGCGCGGACGTTCCAGTCCAGCGTTTTGAGGTAGACGCGGTTTAGCTCCAACTGGTTGAACATCCAGCTTGTGAGGAGCTTGACGGCATCCGTGCCGTACCCGCTGTTCCAGTAGGCGCGGTCCCCGATCATGATGCCGAGTTCGGCCTCCTTGGCGCGCCGGTCAAGATCGTAGTACATGCAGTTGCCGATATGCTTGCCCTCGGACAACTCCACGATGGCGAAACGGTGGCTGCGCTTCGAGATGTAGTTCAGGTCGTCCTTGTGGATGGGAGCGTACTGCTCATAGGTCATCTTGAGCGGGTAGGTGGCGTCCAGCTCGGCAAGCTCATCATCCGAGCGCCACAGGTAATCGTTCCACGCGTCCATCTCGGCCTTGTCTCTCAGGCCGACGCGCTCTCCTGTGACGATGATCGGCTTAGTCCTTGCGGCCATCGGCTCCGTCCGGGCTGTTAGCCATCGCGAGAATGGCCCTGTTAAGAATCTCCACATCCGTATCGTACGTCATCCTGACTAGCGTGACGGGCTCAAGGGGCAGCCACTCAACGCTGTCAAACTCGCCGTCATGGTCGTCAACGCTGCCGCCGATTGGCTCCATCAGGTAATGGTAGACCCGCTTGTCGTGCAGCACTCCCTCCGCCGTGAAGGTATAGCGCACACTGCCGAGGTCTCCGATGATGGCGACGCTCAGCCCGGTCTCCTCACGAACCTCACGCAGCGCGGTCTCCTCCCGCGTCTCGCCCGGCTCCGGCGTGCCCTTCGGCAGCGCCCACAGGCCGGTGGAAGGGCGGCGGCAGATGACGACCTCAAGCTGCGCGTCCGGTGTGCATCGAACGACTACGCCCCCCGCCGAGACATCGTACTGGACGTCGCTCCCGTTTTCTGAATTCTCGACGGTCACGGGGTCTACCAATCGTCCTCGAACTCGTCGTCGTCAAGGTCCTCATTGATGCCGAGATCGTCATCGAAGTTCTCGAAAACATCATCCTCCGAATCGTCGCTCAAGGGAGAAACGGCATCTGCCGCGCTGCCGGCGGACTTCCGCAGGATCTCCGCGTTGGTGTCGAAACTCTGCATGCTTTCCAACGCGTCCAGGGCGAGTTCTCGAAAGTTCTCGTCCGAATGCTGGAGGAAGCGGCGCAGCACCCGCTGTGCCGCAGGGCCGCCGATGGCGCTCAGGGCCGTCACAACGGCGCCCTGGATTTCCGTGTTATCCTCCATGCCCATGCGGGCGAGGGCGGGGATAAGCCGCTCATCACCGATGCGTCCGGCGGCGCCTGCCGCCTCAAACCGGACCTCCTCGGACTCGCTCTCCATTTCCTCGCGGATGTACGTCAACCAGGACGTGTCTGCGTTCTGCCCCATGGCATAGAGGGCGGACGCGCGCAGGGTTTCGCTGGCGCTGTCATAGGTCTCAAGAATGAGTTCCCGTACCTCTTCAGACGTAAAGGCGGAAACGGCCTCAATCACGCGGCGGCGCACCTCAAATGACGGCTCCTGCTCGTTGCGAATCACGTCAAGCAGGCCCTCACGGACACGGTTTGAATCACGTTCCAGCAGGTCGCCAAGTTCGGCAAGGACGGCGAAACGGCCAAGCGACTGGGCGGCAACAGTCCGCACGCGCTCTTCTCCGTCAAGCAGGAGCCGCTCAAACAGCGGCTCAATCAGCGCGCGATCCTCACTCTCCCACAGCCCCATGATTGCGGCTTCCCTGACCTCCTCATCCTCGTCCTCCATGAGAGTCATGAAGATGCGGTCAAAGCTATAATCAACGTTCTCCTCCGCGAGTTCCACCAGTTGGCCAACGATGGAGCGCCGGTACTCAAAATCGATATCCCGCAGCGTGTCGATCACCCGGCCCAATTCGTCGCGGTCAGGGTCGGATAGCTCAGCGAGAGCGGCGGCGGTGACGCCGCCGGGGTCTTGGCGTATTGCGCTGATAACGCTTTCAACACCGTCCGACTGCATGAAGAGTGTTCCCCGCGCGGTTAGTCGGAGTCCGTCTTTGGGGCGATTGAAACGCCGTCGCAGAGGATCGCGGGTGTGGACAGCGACCCGCCCAGTTCCGTCGATTCAGCCCCGATGGCCATGATGTCCTTGAGAATGTCGTAGATGTTGCAGTGGAGCATGGTGTCCTTGACGCGGCCGATCACCTCTCCGCCCTGCACTCGGTAGCCGAGCAAAATGTTGCCGCCCGCATCGCCGCCTAGCACATTTCCCTGTCCCATGCCGATAAGCCGTTCGACGATTACGCCGTCGCCCATGGTACGTAGCATGTCATCGAATGAGGCGTCGCCGGGTTCGATAGTCAGATGTGTTGTGCCCGCGCCGGGCATCGCGCCAAGTCCGCGTGAGGCGCTGCCCGTTGGCTCGACACCCGCCTTGGATGCCGATTGCAGTTCGTACAGGATGGTGCGGAGCACGCCGTCCTCGACGAGGAATTGGCGGCGGCTCGGAACGCCCTCGTCGTCGTAAGAACGTGACGGCGGCTTGAGCGGGAGAGTGGGGTCGTCAACGATGGACAGCCGCGAGTCAAAAACCTGCTCGCCGATGCGGCCTTCCAGCGGCGATGAACCCTGCAGCACCGTCTTGCCGTTGATGCCGGAGAGGAACGGGCCAAGCAGGACGGATGAGACTGCGCGCGGCATGAAGAGGACGGGCATGTGTCCGGCAGGGGTGGGCGCGATTTCCTTGCCCCACTCGATCTGCTGCCGCATTCCGTCAATGTGCCGCTGCATATCCCAATCCGGGCTGCACCCGCGGTCACCCTCACCGATGAAGAACATGTCCGTGCCGCGGATCAGCGTTCCTGAGACGAACAGCCCAAAGCCGCTCTTGCGGTGGCCGAAACTGACGCCGTTGGAATTAAGGAACGCGAAGCTGCTTGTGCTGTGCGTGAGGTTCGCGCCGTACAACGCCTCCGGCTCCAGCGGCTTGGCGTCATCCAACAGCCGCCGCCCCGCCTCCACCATCGCCTCCGTCGTGACCTCCTCGATGGCGGGGTCGTACGTTTCGATGGAGGGAGTGCCCGGCGACGGATCAGGCAGGTTCAACTCGGATTCAGGACCGTAGCGAGCGAGTTCGATGGCGCGGTCGACAAGCTCCTCAGCCTTGTCGGGATCGTTCGTGGATGAGACGCCCATGCGCCCGTCCACAAAGACGCGGATGCCGAGCCCCCACGTTTGGCGGGTTGAGATCTCTTTCAGCTTTTCCGCCTCGAAACTGACGGGCGTGGACTCGCCCTCGCTGACAAACACCTCGGCGGCGGTTGTCTTGCCGCGCGCGTAAGCAAGCGTCCGCTCCAGCAGCGCAAGGTCTGCGTCGGTTGGCCTCTGCGTCATGGCCTAAGCGCCTCCAACGAGGCAGTTCTGAATGCGGATATGCGGGCTGCCGTTGGAGACGGGCAGGGGGGATTGACCGCCCTTGCCGCATCCTCCGCCTTGGTTCATGTCGAGATCATTCGCGACGGCATCCAGGTTCTCAAGCGTGGTGAAGACGTTGCCGGAGAGCACGACAGGCCGCAGCAGTTCCTCAATCCGCCCGTTGCGGATGCGGTACGCCTCGCCGGCGGAGAACGTGAACATCTCCATGGACGTCATGCCGCCGTACCAGTTCTTGCAGTACACGCCGTCCTTGACCTCAGAGATCAACTCCTCCGCCGTGGCCGTTCCCGGTTCGATAAATGTGTTGGTCATGCGAACGATAGGGGCGAATCGATAGTCCATGGCGCGAGCGTTGCCTGTGACGCCCTCACTCATCTTGCCCGCCGTCTCACGCGAGTGCAGACGTCCCACCAGCACGCCCTCCCGGATCAGGTCTGACTTTCGGGCCGCGATGCCTTCATCGTCGTAGTCATAGGATCCACGGAGGCCGGGCACGGACGCGCCGTCCACGATGTTCAGGTGCTGCCCGCCGAAGCGCCGTCCCAGCACCATGATTTCCTTCATGCGATCGTTCTCATACACGAAGTCCGACTCTGACAGGTGGCCGAACGCCTCATGCGCAAACACGCCGCCGAGGATCGGATCGCAGATGACCGTGTACTCGCGCCCCTCAACTTGCGGCGCATCCAGCAACGCAACGGCCTTTTCCGCAATCTCGCGCATCTCGTCGTGGCGGCCCTCAAGAATTTTGTAGTCGCCGAGACTCCCGACGCTGACGCCGTACTGCTGCACGTCGCTATCCCTGCGGGCCATGGCGCGGGCGCGGAACGTCACGTCCACGCGCTCTTGCCGGATGTATGACCCCTCCGAGTTGGCAAAGTGTGTGACGCGGCGGCGGTCGCCAGAGCCGATGGCCGTGCTCTGGATGTTCGGCACGGCCCACATGGCCTCGACGTATTCCTGTAACAGCCCCACCTTCTTGTCGAGTGGCACAAGGAACGGATCATTATCCAGGACGGGCGGCGGCTCCGCTATGACCGGCTCCCCGCGCACAAGTTCTCCGCCCTCGCCGGAGGCAAGATGGGCTTGCCGGACGGCAGTTGCAACCCGCTCGCGCAGGTTGTCCGCCTGCGTGAAGGTCACGAAACCCCATGCGCCGTTCACGTATGCCCGCGCCGCGCCGCCTCTGCTCGATGAGCCGCCGATGTCGTCGATCTCATGTCCCCGCATGGAGAAATGATTCGTGTCCAGCTCTTCCAGCCGCAGCTCGATGTAGTCCGCGTTGTGGCCGCTCAGGGCCTGCGTCATCTCGTCACGCATCAGCGTCTACCATGGTGAAGGTCTGCGACTGGTAGAGTGACGGCGAGCAAATGGAAGCCATGCCTGGAATGAACGGGAAACTCATAGGGAGAGTCTAGCACGCGATGACCACGAAACGCCGCCGCCCGACCGTCCGCGCACAGCGCGCGCAGGACGTCTTTGCGCTGCTGTATGAGCAGAACGGAGAGCGTCCCTGGTTCAAGCGCGCCGAGCCGATGGACGAGTTGATCTACACCGTGCTTTCACAGCACACGTCCGACCTGAACACCGACCGCACATTCGCGGACCTGCGCGAAACGTTTCCGACGTGGCAGGACGTTGTTGATGCGCCGACGGAGGCGATTCAAGAGACTATCAAACATGGCGGGCTGTCGAAGATCAAGGCCCCCCGCGTCCAGGCCATCCTGCAGGAGATTCATCGGCAACGAGGCGAATACAGCATCGATTTCCTGGCCGACATGCCCTTTGATGAGGCTCGCAAGTGGCTGTTGAGCCTGCCGGGTGTTGGAGAAAAAACGGCGGCGTGCGTGCTGCTGTTCAGCCTCGGCCGCCCCGCGTTGCCAGTCGATACGCACGTCCACCGCGTCTCGGGCCGCCTCGGCCTGATCCCCAAAAAGATGAACGCGGACAAGGCGCACTACATGCTTGAAGCGCACCTTGATGAGTCACAGGTCTACCAGTTCCACGTCGACCTGATCGAACACGGCCGCAAAATCTGCCACGCCCGCCGCCCCAACTGCCGTGATTGCATCCTCTCAGACCTCTGCCCCAGCAGCACAGAGAAGAGTTAGCCAGCCGACCTGCTGAAACCCCTATATGTGTGGACTGCTTCTTCTGACCAGTGTGCTCCTGTTCCTTCCTGCTAGAATGGGTATTCACCAATCACGGTAGATAGTGTCGCAATAGGGCAAGGAACACACCATGACCATCAAGGCGGGGATCATCAATGTGACGGGGTATGCGGGGATGGAGCTCGCGCGGATTCTGCGCAGCCATTCCGATGTCGAACTGACCGCCGTCACGGGGCGATCCGCCGCCGGCGAACAGCTCGACGAATACCTGCCGCACTTGGACAAGATGGGCCTGCCCATCGTTGAGCAGGATGAGCTTGATGATGTTGATGTCGCGTTCTCCGCCCTGCCGCATAAGGCGTCGGCGGAGGCGTGCGTCGCCATGCTCGGCAAGAACGCCCGCGTGGTGGACATCGCCGCCGATTTCCGCCTTCACAACGTGGAGGAGTACGAGGCGTGGTACCAGCCGCACCCCGCTCCGTCCTACCTTGAAGAGGCGGTCTATGGCCTGCCGGAGCTGCATCGTGAGCAGATCAAAGAAGCCCGGCTCATCGCCAACCCCGGTTGCTATCCGACCGGCGCGCTGCTCGGGCTCGCCCCCCTTGTTAAGGAAAAGCTCATCGAGCCGAACGTGATTGTTGATTCAAAGTCGGGTGTGTCAGGCGCGGGTCGCTCCCTCAGCCAGACCGTCCACTTCTCTGAGGTGAATGAGAATGTGTCCGCCTACGGGCTGTCCGGCCATCGCCACCTGCCGGAGATTACACAGGAACTCCATGAGATCGACCCGTCGCAGAAGTGGAACGTCACTTTCACGCCGCACCTGATTCCGATGACGCGTGGCATCCTGAGCACCATCTACGTGACTCCCGCAGACGGCCGCTTGCCCGCGAGCCCCGAGGGGGCGCAGCGCCTTCGCGACTTGTACGAGGACTATTACTCAGCCGAGCCGTTCGTGCGGGTGACGCAGAAGCCGCCGCAGACCAAGCAGACCTCCGGCAGCAACATGACGCAGGTTTACCCGGTGATTGACCAGAGGACGGGGCGGATCATCATCGTCACGGCGTTGGACAACCTTGTTAAGGGAGCGGCGGGGCAGGCGATCCAGAACATGAACCTGATGTTTGGCGCGCCGGAAACCGAGGGACTGGAAGAGTTCGCGCTGTTCCCCTAGACCGCCGTTGCGACCCAAAGGTATTGGCTGATGGGGCCGTCCGCGACGGGGTAATTCAGCCGCTCAACCTTGAAGCCGGCCTCGTCTATCAGCCGCCGCCACGTATCAACCGGAAACAGCCCGGTCGTGTGGTGGTCGAGTTCCATGCGCCGCTCACCGTTTTCCGTGATGACAAACAGGAACGATGACTGCAGTAGAGACGGCTCGTTGAGGTCGGGCGCTGAGTACTCGATATACGTGAGCTCCCGGTCGCCCTTGGTATGCGTCCGGTGGCCGATGTACGGCCACACGGGGCGGTCGATGTAGTGGTCCGGCATCGTCATGAACAGCCCGCCCGGCTCCAGGTGCGTGCGGGCAGTGCCGAACGTGGCGGCCAGGTCATCCTCCGACGTGATATAGGCGATGGCGTCGTGAATCAGGACAACGTCAAAGGTCCGCTCAAGACGGATCGACCGCATATCCCCGACGATATGCTCAACGCTTGGGTTCAGCCGCCGCGCGTTCTCCAGCATGGCCTCGGACAGGTCAACCGCCGTCACGCTCAGGATGTCAGTCAGGTGCGAGATGAAATGCCCGCCGCCGGTGCCGAGTTCCAAAGCGCGTAAGGGGCGCTTATCAAAGCGTGTCAGGATCTGGTTGCGCCAGTGCGGAGATTCGTCCGCGTACTCCTCCGGCGGGCTCATCAGCGGCCAGAGATAGGCGAGATCGCCGTAGAGGCGGTTGCGCCCGCTCGTGTTGAAGAACGTCATTCGTTGGCCTGAGCGGCCAGGTGTTTGGCGAGCGCGCGGTAATCCTTGCGGATGGCGCGCGCCATGAACCGCACACTTAAGCGTCCCAGGAACTCCATGACCTTGTTGAGTCCCGTGATTTCGCCGCGCATGGACATGCTGGTGCCGCCGTTGTCCTTGTCCTCCTCCAGGTGGTAGAAGAACGTGTACTGACCAAAGCCGCTGCTTCCTTCTGATCCGTCGACGGTTAACTCAAACATCTCCGGTGGTTCATACATGCTCACCCGGAAGCGCTCCGTGGCATTACGGAAGAACATGCGGCGGGTCTCCTCGAAGACCGTTCCCACCCCGATATCGCCGTCTGACAAGACTCTGATTTCCTTGAGGTTCGGCGTCCAATCAATGAACGAGTTGACGTCTGTCAGGGCCTCAAACACCTTCTCCGGAGGCGCATCGAAATGGACTTCCACGTTGAATTCAATTGCCATGACGCCACTCTCCAACTTGTTCGCGCCCGCCGCGTTCCGAGCTCAGTCATTTCAGTCATTATTGTAGTGCGGCGTGTCACGGGTCGCCCGCGCTACAATCCGAGCGTGGCCCGGTAACAAACAATGCAAGACGCATGACAGGGGATGGGGGGAAGTATGGCGGCCCGGATGATTTCGGCAAACGGCATTGAACAGTGCTATGAGACGGCAGGCCCGGAGGGCGCGCCGTGGGTGACGTTTATCCATGGCTCTGGAGACAACCACAACGCGTGGTGGCTGCAGGTTCCGGCGCTGGCAGAGTCTTTTCGCGTCCTGACATATGACGTGCGTGGACACGGGGACACCGAGACCCCGGAGGACGATTCGCTGAGCCAGAGGACGTTCGTCGATGATCTTGCGGCCCTACTGGACGGTTTGGGCATCGAGCGCACGGCGCTGATCGGCTATTCGATGGGCGGCGGCATTGTGCGCAACTTTGCCGCGACGCACCCGAATCGCGTGTGGGGCGCTGTGATATCCAATGGCGGGAGGCTTGATCCACCTCCTCCTGCAAACGAGGAGGAAGCTCGTGCCGCGCAGGCAATGCGAGACGAGCGAATTGCGGGGATTCGTGACGGAGGCATGGAATTCGTGTGGAATGGATGGCTCGAACAGGTGTATACGCCGGAGTTCCGGGAGGCGCGCCCTCAGATTGTGATGGCGCACCACGCTATCACGACGTCCAACGACTCAGAGAAATACGTCCGGGTCATGGCGGGCATGGGCGGCCCGTCCGGCGTTGATGTGGCCAATATCACGTCCCCCACGTTGATCATCGTTGGGGCAGGGGATCAGTACACCGGCCCCGAAGCAGCACACGACCTTGCGGCTGCGATGACAGGCACGACAACCGGTGTCGAAGTGTTTCCCACCCGGCACGGCACGCCGTTCGAGCGTCACGAAGAATACAACCGAACGCTCCTGAATTTCCTGAACGAGAACAGGCCGACAAACTAAAACAGGAAACCGCTGTCAATTGAGAGGGCGGCTCATGAGCCGCCCTCTTGTTTCTGAGCGAAACCGCACGAAATGGCGCCGGTTTTTGCCTCAAACAGCCCCGCTCCTTGACACCCCTTGACACTATTTTCCCGCGTCGATTCGCACAAAACGGCCTAATGGGCAGCGTTCGCCTTGACCCTTGCAATCCGATGGTTAGACTGGCCTGAATATCCGGCGCGGTGAAGGACGACACCGCTCCGTGGCAGGCATGCGCAGAGGTGAATCGCACGGGGAGGGCGAAACCGATGTGGGCATACATTGTGCGCCGGCTGTTGCTGGCGGTACCGACACTCCTGGGCGTGACGGTCGTTGTTTTTCTGATTATGCGGATTGCGCCGGGCGATCTGGCGCTGATGATGCTTTGTCCTACGGGGGAGGGCTGTGCCTTCGACCAGCCTACCCTCGATCGTATCCGTGAGGAACTCGGTCTGAATAAGCCGCTCTACGTACAATACTTCGACTGGCTATTTGGCATCCTGACGTTGGACTTCGGGAGATCGTTCTTCTACAACGCTGATATGTCAGCGCTGCTTGCGCGCAAGGCCCCGCTGAGCCTGCAAGTTGGGCTGATGGGGCTGCTGTTCGGCAGCTTTCTGGGTATTGCAGGCGGGGTCATCGCGGCTCTCAAGCAGGACACGCTTACCGACTACGTTATTCGCGGCACGGCAATCCTCGGTATCTCCGTTCCGACGTTCTGGAGCGGGATGATGCTCATCCTCATATTCGTGCGGATGTTTGACTGGATTCCGCAGCAGGGGTACACGCCGATCTGGGAAGATCCGATTGCCAACCTGACGCAGTTGATCTGGCCGGCGCTCATCATCGGCCTTGGCTTCCTCATGGGGGTGCCGCTTCGCATGATGCGGGCAACAATGCTGGAGGTTATGCGCGAGGACTATGTGCGTACCGCGCGATCCAAGGGACTCAAGGAACGAGTCATCATCGTTCGCCATGCCATGCGCAACGCTCTCATCCCCGTGCTCACGCTGATCGGTATATTCCTGCCGATTACGGTTACCGGACTCGTGGTGACGGAGCAGGTTTTTGGCCTGCCCGGCATCGGCCGCATGATGGTGGATGCCATAAACCAGCGGGACTACCCCGTTGTCCAGCTCGTGGTCACGATGACGGGATTCGCGGTGGTGCTGGCGAATCTCGGCGTCGACATGCTCTACGGCTGGCTTGATCCCCGGATTCGGTATTAGGGCGGCCACATTGCGCGACGAATCCGTGTAAATAGGGAGCCGAATGCTTGACACGGTAAGGGGGCATCCATAGCATGGTGCGAAACATAGGTAACGAGCCGTGGCGCAAGCAATGGCTTGTTTACCATTGATGCAGACTGGCTTGTAGCCTAACGGGGAGGGGCGAAAGCAGATGTGGGCATATGTAATACGCCGCATATTGTTGGCGGTGCCGACAATCCTGGGCGTGACCGTTGTGGTCTTTCTGATCATGCGCATCGCGCCGGGAGACGTGGCCATCATGATGCTTGGCGGCGGCGAAGGCGGCGGTGGCATTGACCCTGAGGCGCTTGAGCGAATTCGCACCGAGTTAGGCCTGAACAAACCGCTCTATGAGCAGTATTTAGGATGGATCTACGGACTGTTCACTCTCGACTTTGGCAAGTCTTTCTTCTACAACGCGGACATGTCTCAGTTGATTGGTCGGAAAGCTCCCCTTAGCCTTCAAGTCGGCTTGATGGGCCTCATCATCGGCAGCATCTTGGGGATTACCGGCGGGGTCATTGCAGCGCTCAAACAGGACACATTCTTCGACTACCTCATTCGCGGCATCGCCATCCTCGGCATCTCCGTTCCGACGTTCTGGAGCGGCATGATGCTGATTCTCATCTTTGTCCGGTTGTTTGACTGGATTCCCCGGCAGGGTTACATCCCGATTTGGGAAGACCCGATTGCCAACCTGGCGCAGTTGATTTGGCCGGCCCTCATTATCGGGCTTGGGTTCCTGATGGGTGTGCCGCTGCGCATGATGCGAGCAACCATGCTTGAGGTCATGCGTGAAGACTACATCCGCACGGCGCGCGCGAAAGGCCTCAAGGAGCGCGTGATTATCGTCCGCCACGCTATGCGGAATGCCCTGATTCCGGTGCTCACCCTTATCGGCATTTTCCTGCCGATTACCGTGACCGGTCTCGTCGTCACGGAACAGGTCTTCGGCCTTCCGGGCATTGGGCGCATGATGGTGGATTCCATCAACCAGCGAGATTTCCCGGTCGTTCAGCTCGTTGTGACGCTTACCGGCTTTGCCGTCGTTGCTGCGAACCTGGGCGTGGACCTGCTGTACGGTTGGCTTGATCCAAGGATCCGGTACTAGGCCGTCCGGTAGGCGTGTGAGAAGAGAACCAGCCACGGTCAGGCTGAAAATCGAGTAGACGGCACTCAGAGGGAGCAAAGAGATGGCGGCACAGACTGAAGCAGTCGCAGAGATTATCGGCCAGCGGCGACGGCGAAATATCCTGCAGCGCAACTGGCTGCTGTGGAAGAGTCGACCACTTGGATTAGTGGGATTGGGATTGGTCTTCCTCCTGATCCTTATGGCGGCAACCGCATCGCTTTGGGAGATTGCAACAGCTGCCGCCTCAAGCTATGACGGTTTCATCGAATACCGCTATGCGTCGCAGATATCGGCTCAATTGGTTCCGCCGAACGCGGAGCATTGGTTGGGCGGTGACCGTTACGGGCGTGATCTGTTTACCAGAATTGTGTTCGGAGCCCAAATCTCCCTGTACGTCGGCTTCGCAGTAGCGATGGGAGCGGGAACCGTTGCCGGCATCCTTGGAATCACGAGCGCCTACTTCGGCGGCTGGGTTGACCTGCTGGGTCAGCGCCTCGTTGACGTTCTCCAGGCATTCCCGGGCCTGATTCTTGCCATGGCCATTGTCGCCATCCTTCAGACCTTCAGCATTGAGGTCACAATCGTTGCGATTTCAATTCCGGCGCTGCCTGCCATGATTCGTGTTGTGCGCGGGCAGGCATTGTCCATAACGAAGACGGACTATGTGCTCGCCGGCCGAACCATTGGAGCCAGCCACCTGCGTCTCATTTTCAGATACATCATGCCCAACTCAATGGCGCCGTGGATCATTGTTGTGACTGGCCGGCTGGGCTCTGCAATCACCACAGAAGCATCGCTGAGCTTCCTCGGTTTGGGAGTTCCGGAGCCACATCCGTCCTGGGGCGGTATGCTCAACGCCAGCGCGCTGGACTTTGCCGAGCTTGCTCCCCACATCATTGTGTTCCCCGGTCTCGCTCTCAGCATGGCGGTGTTCGGGTTCAACGTGTTTGGAGACGCTTTGCGGGACGTGTTGGATCCGCGGCTGCGGGGACGCTGATTACTGAGGACGATTCGATACCAGATCAATCATCCGCTAAGACTGCTGCACAATGACCCCGGCGCTCCAGCCGGGGTCATTTGGTGCTAAGGTGGAAGCACAGGGAAAGTGCCTATTCCAGTGATCGGTGCAGTGAGACACTTCAACCCATGAGACGGTCATTAGCCTTTGTGACGGCGTTCATTCTGGGAACACTTATCGTGTCCGGTTGTGACGGAGAGGTTACGTACACGATTTACTTCCAGTCCGATCGCGGCGGAAACTGGGACATCTACTCCATACAACATGACGGCACCTTGGAGACACAGGTCACCGATCACCCTCTTGATGACATTTATCCTGCCGTTAGCCCTGACGGGACCAAACTGGCGTTTATCAGGCGTTCAGGTAATGCGACTGACATCATCCTCGTGGACTCGGAAGAAGGAGAGGAGCGTAACCTGACGAACGGTCTTGTAAGTGGGACAGTCGAGTCGTTGACCTGGTATCCGGATGGGGAACGACTGCTCGTTACTCTTTGGAGTATGACCCTCGCGTCCGGTCGTCCTCAGCTCTACTGGATGGAAGCAGGGGGCATGGCTGCAGATGGAACGGGAATGAACTTGCTCGGTCAGGACACAGCGTATTCCTATTCGAATCCGCGTATGAATGCGGATGGAGAACTAATTGTGGTGTCGGCGGGCCTTTCGCCGGAAATTGTCGATGTCCACGTACTGGACAGCAGAGGGGAGTTTCTTCGTGTTATCCCGCAGGAGACCTTCCTGAGACCAACGGGAGAATTCAGGGCGCCGAACTCCTTTGAGGATTACCCGGAGTACGCTCCAAACGGTCGGGACGTCATCATGCAATCAAACGCATCTGCGATTACGAATCCCGCCGATGCCATTCACCTCTGGTATGTGTCATCCCAGGGACGCAGGAGCGCCGACCGCACGCCGGATGCCCCCTACAACAGCATGCACCCGTCATGGTCCACTGTGCTGGACGGCCAGACCATCGTCTTTGTGAGCGATCGTGAGGGCAACAATGAGATTTACCTTTGGAGCCTGAGCGACGAGGCCGAACCTGTTCGCCTCACCAACAATTCCGCCAATGATTCGAACCCCAGTTGGCTTAAGATTGATCCAAATGCTGAGTAGCTAGCCACACCTGTGAGCTATCGATCATCCCGATTCCAGCGAGTCAGACGGCGTTCGAGTCCATCCACGGCGTAGTAAATGCCGAGTCCAAGCAGGGCCATAGCTATCACGCCTGCGTACATTTCCTCATAGGCAAGCCGCTGCCATGACTCCGAATAGATGAAGTAGCCCAGTCCCTGCCGCGCGCCTATCGTCTCCACGAAGAACAGGACGGCTATAGAGACGCCGGTGCTAACGCGGAGTGCCGTGAAGAGGCCCGGCAATGACGCAGGCACATACACATATCTCAGTAACTGAAGACGATTGGCCCCAAGCGAGCGCAGGGAAAGAACCAACTCCGGCCGCACAGTGCGGACCTCGTCGCGCACGAGGATGAGAATCTGGAAGAACAGGATGAGGGCGATCATGGTGATCTTGCTCGCGTCACCCAGACCGAGGACAACGAGGACGATTGGCAGCAGAACGATCTTGGGAATCGGGTAGCTCAGGTAGATGATGGGAGCGGAAAGGGTGTAGAAACGGCTGCTTGTGCCAAAGATAAGTCCCAGTGGGGCCGCGATTGCAGTTGACGCTGCGATTGCGACAAGGATTCGATATGCGCTCACCGCTGCATGCCCCAAAAGGCCCTCGTCGAGCTGGTCAACGAAAGTAAAGGCCACCGCGATGGGGCTGGGTAGAATCCTGGAGTCCAGAACCCAGGATCCCACAAGCCAGACAATCAGCCCGCACAGGACTGCCAGACTGCCAATTCCGGCGCTGGTGAAGACCTTGGCTCGATCCAGGATTCCCCCGAATGCGGATTGTCTCATCAGGCAGCTGTCGTTTCAGAAGTAACGTTGAGACGTGTCCTCACGTCGCTGGCCAGGGCGCGAAACTCGTCGGAGTCGATGTAACCGTCCCGCCCCGCGCCCGGATTCTCAATTATCGTTGCAGGGTCGTCCGGCCCGGCGCCCATGATCAGAATCCTGTTGCCGAGTGTTACTGCTTCATTGATGTCATGGGTGATTAGGACGGCGCTGCGACCCTGGGCGATCCCAAGATCAAGGGCAAGCAGCTGCAGCGTCCCTCGCGTAAGCGCATCGAGCGCGCTGAACGGCTCGTCCATGAGCAGCAAAGTTGGAGACACAGCGAGGGTGCGGGCGATAGCGACACGCTGCTTCTGACCCCCCGACAATTGCCCCGGATAACGGCGAGCCAAGTCCCCCAAGCCCAGTCGGTCAAGCCACGACTGCGCCTCGGCGCGCCACTCGCGGCCGCGCACGCCCCGGAGGCGCAATCCCATCCCTACGTTATTGAGGGCGGTCTCCCACGGCAAAAGGCCGTGATCCTGGAGGATAAGGCCAATGTCCCGGCGTGGACCGACGATGGGCTCTCCCGCGACGGTTATGGCGCCCGCACTGGGAAGACGAAGGCCGGCCAGGATATAGAGCAGAGTGGTCTTGCCGCATCCTGACGGCCCGATGATCGCCAACGATTCGCCTTCCGACACCTCCAACGAGAAGTCCCGAAGCACCGCAGTGCCCCCGGGGTACGCGAACGTCACGCCCCCGAGGGCTGCGATGGGCTTCCGGTCAGACATGTCAGGCCGCCGACCATTCAGACCGTATCATCCCTACGGAATGAATCGTGGATGCACCCAGTGACCGTACTCCCTTGCCTGGTCAATTAGACCCTTTTCAAGGAGCCATTCTGAGGCCTGCTGTGTCTCGGCGGCAGTCGGAACATCATTGCTGGGGAATGGTGGAACGTTGAAGATTCCAACAAGGAATTCCGGCAGGCGAGCCTTCGCCGGCAAGAGGTACGCATACTCGTCCGGATTTGCGTTGATGCGCTGCACGGCCTCCTCATGGACTGCGAGGAACTTCTTCACGTTTTCCTCGTGGTCCGTCAGGTAATCGACGTTGAACTCCAGGACGCTCATGCCGAGGCGGCTCTGGCGGTCGTCAAGGATGACTGTCCCGCCCGCGTTGACTGCAAGCGTAATGAGCGGCTCAGGCAGCACGGCAGCGTCCAACTGTCCTTGCGACAGCAGCTCCATGCGGACCGGAATCGCAGCGACCTCCGTCTTCTCAACGGCATCGCGATCGAGACCTGCCTCGTCAAGGTACAGATCAAGATGGTATTCGATGAGAGAGTTGGTGGAGATGCCAACGCTCTTGCCCTCCAGGTCCGAGGGTGACTCGATACCGCTGTCCGCTCCGGCAACCAGGGCGATCATCGCCACATCGCTGGTGGCGCGGTATGTCGTCTTCACAATGGAAACATTGTGTTGCTCGCCATTGATGAGCCCCGTGGCGATGAGGTCCGCAAGCTGGCCGTCTATCGCACCGGATTCGAGGGCAGCGTTACGATCAAGAGCGCTGCTGAACGTTTCAAGCGTGACATTGAGCCCGGCGGCCTCGAACAGGCCCTCTTCCTCCGCAAGGTAGAAGGGCACGCTGTCGATGATTGGCAGCAGCCCCACCCGGATCGGCGTATCGTCAACGACGGGCGTCGGCGTGTCCGGCACCGGCGTTGGGGCAGGCGTGGGTGTATCTTCAGCAAAGGCATCGCATGCCATGCCAAGAACAGTGATGGCCGCCACCGCAAGAATGGCAAAAACCCAGCCTAAACGACGTGGTTTCACAACTAGTCCTCCTCAAAATCCATGTCTTCCGCTTCTTTGTCCGCAAGGTTATTGGGTGTCCCATTGCTACCCATCCCCTGGTATTGCAGGGAAACAGGCAGCGGGAACGTTGGTGAATCAATGGTGTTGAGTGCCCGAGCTGCGAAATAGTCGACGATCTCATCGACTGCGCGCGGCTTCAGATAAAAGGCGGGGGCGGGCATCAGAATCGTTGCGCCCAGTTCCGCCAGTCTCTTCATGTTGTCTAGGTGGATTGCGGACAGGGGCGATTCACGAGGGATGAGAACCAGTGGACGACGCTCCTTGATGGTCACGTCTGCCGCGCGGCGCAGAAGATTGTCGCCAAGGCCATGTGAGATGGCCGCCACCGTGGCCATACTGCATGCGGCGACGACCATTCCCCGTGTCGGGATTCCGCCGCTCGCTATCGGCGCGCCAAGTTGTTTGGACGTATAGAAAGAGAAGCACTCGCTGCTTGACCACTCATCGAGCGCCCGTGAGAATGGCTCTTCCATCTCCTGTGCCCACACCTGCCGTCCGCCGGAAGTGATGGTGCAGACCACGGGGATCTGCACTTCCAGCAGGGAGTCAATAATCCGTTTGGCAATAGCCGAGCCGCTCCCGCCGGAGATTCCGACGATCACGGGTGACCGGTCGGTTTCTGATCTATGCTGCATATCCGCTGCCCGGTCCTAACAGGACGGCGACCGCCGTAAAGATAAAGACGATGATGGCAATGACGCCGTTGATGTTGAAGAAGGCGATGGTGACGCGGGAGAAATCGTCCGCCTTGACGAGCGAATGTTCCCATGCGAGCAAAGCGGCGGCGATGGCGACACCGATGTAGTACGGCCACCAAAGGCTCATCATCACTCCCAGCGCCACGAGGAATACGATTGTCAGGAGATGGGTCACGCGCGCCCACCACAACGCCGCGGGAATGCCCCACTTGACGGGAATCGTGTGGATCTTGCGCGGAATATCGAAGTCATAGTCCATGCACTGGTAAATGAGGTCAAATCCGGCCACCCATGTTGTGACGGCCATCGCGAGAATGACAGCCTCAAGCGGCAGCTCGCCCGCCACGCCGATCCAGCCGCCCGCCGGCGCGATGCCGTCTGCGAATCCCAGCCAATAGTGTCCCGTCCACGTGAATCGCTTGGCATAGGAATACGTGATGACAATGATGGCCGCGACGGGCGCGAGTATGAGCGCAAGAGTGTTCAGCATGTATGCGGCAAAGAAAAAGATCACAAGGCTGACAATCAACATACCGAGCATGTCGGACGGACGGAGGAGCCTTTGGGGTAATGCGCGCATGGCCGTGCGGGGATTCTCCGCGTCCATCTCCCGGTCGATGAGACGGTTTGCGCTCATCGCGACGGTGCGCGCGGCGACCATCGCCACGGTGATCCAGATGAACTGTGAGAGTGTCGGCCAGCCGCCCGCCGCAAGGATCATGCCGAGATAGGCAAACGGCAGGGCGAAGATGGAGTGCTCGAACCGGATGGAATCGAGCATGATGCCAAGGCGGCCCATATAGGACCAGGGGCGGGCAAGAGGCGGGCGGCCGATGGAATCCATCAGATGCCGTACTCCGCCCAGCGGCGTGCCACCTTTTCGATGACCTCATCGTCCATAACGATGTCCGGCATCCAGTGCCGCTCGCCCATCTCGCCATCGCCGGACTTGCGCGTGGCGTCGATGCCAATCTTGCTGCCGACGCGCGCCGTGGGTGAGGCAACGTCGAGATCGTCAATCGGCCCGTCGGCGAAGAAGATGTCCCGCCGTGGATCGACATTGTTGGACAGCCGCCATACCACCTCAGACGGGTCGTGGATATCCACGTCATCGTCAAAGACGGCGATTGCACGCGCCAGGGACATCAAGCCGAGGCCCCACATCCCGCTCACCGTCTTCTGCACGTGGCCGGGGTACTCCTTCTTGATGGAAACGAGCACGAGGTTGTGGAAGACGCCCTCCGCGGGCATGTGAACATCTACGATCTCCGGCAGCATCAGCCGCATCAGGGGCAGGAAGAGCCGCTCCGTCGCGACGCCCATCCAATAGTCCTCCTGCGGCGGCCGCCCCACGACAATGGTCGGGTAGATCGGATTGCGGCGGTGTGTGATGGCCGTCACGTGAAACACGGGATAGGAATCCTGGATGGAGTAGTAGCCGGTGTGGTCGCCGAACGGGCCCTCCGGACGCCGCTCCGACGGATCGACGTATCCCTCAAGGATGTATTCGGCCTGTGCGGGCACATCGAGATCAACCGTGATGCCCTTGGCGACGGGCACCGGCTGGCCTCGCAAAAAGCCCGCCAGCACATACTCGCTCACGTCGGCAGGAAGCGGAGCGGATCCGGCCCAAATGAGAGCCGGATCGCCGCCCAGCGCCACGGCAACCTCCATGCGTCCCGCGCCGCGCTCTGCCGACGCTCGCTCATGCTGTGTACCCACCTTGTGGGTCTGCCAATGCATTCCGGTGGTGTTCTTGTCATAGACCTGCATCCGGTACATGCCGAGGTTGTGGGTGCCCGTGTCAGGGTCTTTGGTGATGACGAGCGGCAGCGTGATATAGCGTCCCGCGTCCTGCGGCCACGTCTTGAGGATGGGCAGGGAGAGGAGATCGACGTCATCGCCCTGCATGACGACTTCCTGCGCCGGCGCGTCCTCACGCTCCACGGTGCGCGGGCCGATCCGGCCGAGCTTGACCAGATCGCCCAGCATGCGCAGCTTGCCCATCAAGCCTTCGGGTGGGCCGCCCTGCGCCATCGCCATCATCTTCTCGATTTGCGCGGGCAACTCGTCCAGCTTCTCCACCCCAAGTGCCCACGCCGCGCGCTGTTCCGTGCCGTACATGTTGATGAGCACCGGCGTGCCTTCGTAACCCTCGACGTTTTCAAAGAGGAGGGCAGGGCCGCCCTCACGCAGCACGCGCTGCGTAATCTCCGTGATCTCAAGATCCCACGTCACGGACGCCTTTATGCGCTTGAGTTCGCCGCGCTCCTCCAGGAACTTGATGAACTCGTCGAGGTCTCGATACGCCTTTGCCATGGTCAGTCAGATCCCGCGCCCGTGGATGCCATGCTCGCCTTGTTCGCGCCCACGCTTGAAAGCAAAATCGACTTCAGCTGCGGCACTGCTGATGTGAGCGGCGAAGGCTCTCCTGTGTACAGCCATCGGAGGATAATCTCGTTCAGCGCTCCCATCCACGCGTAGGAGGCGAGGGTTGTATCGAGCGGCGGGATTGAGCCGTCGGCAACCGAGGCATCCAGCCGTTCGCGTATAAGCGATGCAAAGCGGTCATGGAGTGTCAGCAGAGGCTCATCGAATGAGGGGCCAAGCCCAACGGCTAGGAGCACCTTGGCGAGACGAGCATGGTTGGCGAACGTCTCCAGCGTCGATTCAATGACAGCGCCGGCCTGTTCAACGCCGCTGCTCTGGCTGGCGATTGATTCGCGCGCATCCGACAGGAGCCGATCAGCGAAGCGATTGACAAGCGCAAAAAAGATCTCACGCTTGCCTGGGAAATGAAAATAGATGCCGCCCTTGGAGCCGCCGGAGGCGGTGGCGATGTCATCGACGCTTGCGCCGTGGTAGCCGGACTCAGCGAACACCTGCGCCGCCGCCTCAAGAATGCGCTCCCGCGTAGAGGCCTTTCCCGCGTCCACAGGGCCGCCGGACGCGCCATCAGCGCGCCCCCTGGAATCTTCAGAAACCGTCGATGAGATGATCGTCCTCCGGGCACAACCGACTGACCAGTCGGTCGGTAGCTCATACCACTCTATGAGAGGCCGCCTAGACGGTCAATGGGGGAAGAGCAATAGACAGTATGAAACACACGTGCTAGTGTAGACTGACGACAGCGGGGAGGGAAAATGAGCATAGAGGTTAGGCGCCAGTTGACTGGAACTGGGCAGAGTGAGAAGACCCCTAAGTTCAACACCATTCTCGAGGGCGATTGTCAGGATGTCTTGCTTGGCTATCCACCTAATTCAGTTGACCTCATAGTTACCTCCCCACCATATGCTGACCAAAGAAAGAACAGCTATGGCGGTATTAGTCCCGATGAGTATGTTGAATGGTTTTTGCCAAAGGCTGACCAGTTCTTTCGAGTGCTCAAGCCTGAAGGGACGTTCATCCTAAATATCAAGGAACCTGCCGTGAATGGAGAGCGCCATACCTACGTACTGGAGCTGATTCTGGAAATGCGGCGTCGGGGATGGTTATGGACCGAAGAATTCGTTTGGCATAAGAAGAACTCTTACCCCGGCAAGTGGCCGAACCGCTTCCGGAACAATTAGGAGAGGCTGCTCCAGTTCAATAAGCAGCGCCAATTCAAAATGTTCCAAGAAGCAGTGATGGCTCCGGTTGGTGGTTGGGCCAAGCATCGACTCGCAAATCTGAGCGAAACTGACAAGATCAGGGATGAGTCAAGGGTCGGCAGTGGTTTCGGTAAACGGGTTGCAAACTGGATTGATCGTGACATGGTTTATCCGACCAATGTTCTGCACTTGGCAACTGAATCGTCAAACCAGAATCATAGCGCAGCATTCCCTGTAGCTTTGCCAAGCTGGTTCATAAAGCTCTTCACAGAACCGGGTGATGTTGTGCTTGATCCCTTTATCGGTTCAGGGAGCACTGCCGTGGCTGCTGTGGAGCTTGGCCGACAATATTTTGGTATCGATACCAATAACGACTTCGTGGAACTCAGCAGGCGCAGGATCGATGAGACACAAGTCAAAATACCGTCACTGGCTGAAAGGCCAGGGCAGGCCTACGGCGCGATTTCCGGTGAGAAGGTTGATTTGTGAAGCCTCTGAATCTTGACGAAGTACGCGACTTCGTAAACGACAACATTGGGCTGTTTCACGAGGGTAGGCTAAGGAAGCTCGAGAAACTAAGGTTGAAGGATCTATTGCGCCGAAAGAACCCATATCTTTTTCGAGCCAAGAATCTCACGGCTAGTCATGAGATTGTCAACAACTTTCTTGAAGCTACTCTCTCCTCATCGGAAGAAGAACGGTTTGGAGAATTTCTTGAAGAAGTAGCCATTTATGTGGCGGGTCTGACATGTGACGGAAGGAAGTCGGCAGCATCTGGAATCGATCTGGAATTTACGAACGACGGCATCCATTATCTTGTATCGGTGAAATCTGGGCCGAATTGGGGCAACAGTGCTCAGCAAGAGAAACTGTCCGACCACTTTAGGAGCGCGGTATCGCGAATCAGGCAGAATGTTCAGGCTGCTCCCGTGGAGGCAGTGCTGGGTTGCTGTTACGGGAGGCCAAAGACCAAATATAACGAGAGGTACGGCTGGACAAGATACACCGGACAAAGCTTTTGGCATTTCCTTAGTGAGAATAAGGAACTCTACAAGGAGATCGTTGAGCCGCTGGGCTATAGGGCGGAGGAGCACAACGAAGAGTTTGACAAGGCAAAAGGCGCTCTTCTCAACAAGTTGAGTCTTGAGTTCTCCCGTGACTTCTGTGATAGCAATGGCTACATCGATTGGCCCAAGCCCGTTGAGTTCAACAGCAGCAATTTGAAGACCTAGCCCCATTGCAACTATGCCTGAACGTAAGACTCGCCCCGAAGCCTCCCCCCAAGCCGTCATAAAGGCCACCGGCAAGACGCCGGATGAGTGGAACTCTGTCCTGGACGCAGCGGGGGCGCGAGACCTGACGCACAAGGAGATCGCGACGATGCTGCGAGAGGAGCACGGCGTCTCTCCGTGGTGGAGCCAACACGTGACCGTCGATTATGAGCGGGCGCGTGGGATGCGTGAGCGCTACCAGACCACGCGCGGCTACCAGGTCAGCGTGAGCAAGACACTCCCGGTGCCGCTCTCGGAACTCTATGACGCGTTTGCCGATCTCTCGCGACGAGGCCAATGGCTGCCGGAAGCGCCGATTACGATTCGCAAGGACACGCCTGAGAAAACGACCCGCGCGACGTGGACGGACGGCGACGGCATTGAAACGAGCCTTGATGTCAGCTATTACGCAGGTGGCGACAGCAAGAGCCGCATCACGGTGATGCAGTCAAAGCTGGCAGATAGCGAGGACGTGGAGGCGCGGCGAACGTACTGGAAAGCAGCGCTGGCTCGACTCGGAGAGTATTTGGCGGGGTAGGGGGCAGCCCTACTCCTCCTCCGCGCCGCCTGCGGGGGCGGGAAGAGGTGTAGACGGGGCAGCGGCGTGGCCGTTCAGGGATTCTCCCGCGCCGTAGGAGATCGCGTTGAGGCGCGCATAGATGCCGTCATTGGCCAGCAGTTGGTTGTGTGTGCCGATTTCCACGATCGAGCCGTTGTCCATCACCACGATACGTGACGCTTCACGAATGGTTGAGAGCCTGTGGGCAATGACGAACGACGTGCGGCCTGGCAACAGCCGCCGCAGCGCGTCCTGGATGCGGGCCTCGGTGCGTGTATCGATGTTGGCCGTCGCTTCATCGAGGATCAGGATACGAGGGTCGGCGAGGATGGCACGGGCGAAGCTGACAAGCTGTCGATGGCCTACGCTGAGGTTCGCGCCACGCTCCTGCAGCTCCGTGTCGTAGCCGTTGTCCATGTGCATGATGATCTCGTGCAGTCCGGCCCCGCGCGCCGCCGCCTCCACCTCCGCGCGTGTCGCACTAGGCTTTCCGAAGCGTATATTCGCCTCGATCGTGTCGGAGAACAGGAACGGCTCCTGCGGCACGATGCCCATCTGGTGCGCAAGGCTCTCGTGCTGCACGTCGCGCACGTCATGGCCGTCGATAGCGAGACGGCCGCTTGTCACGTCATAGAAGCGCGCAATGAGGCTGACGAACGTCGTCTTGCCCGCGCCCGTCTCACCCACAAGCGCGATAGTCTCGCCGGGCTGGGCGTCAAGCGAGACGTTTCGCAGCACCGGGATGTCGTCTTCATATGAGAATGAAACGTTCTCGAATGTGACGCGCCCGGTGATACGGGGTATGGGTTGTGCGCCGTCCTTGTCTGCGACCTGTGGCTGTGTGTCCAGCAACTCAAAGATGCGCTGGCCGGACGCCATGGCGCGCTGGAGCTCCGTGTATTGCATGGTGATGTTGCGGATGGGATCGAAGAACCGCTGCACCCACAACGTGAACGCCACAAGGAATCCGACAGTCAACGCGCCCTGCAGAACCTGCCATCCGCCGTAGATGATTACCACCGCCATGGAGATGCCGACCATGATTTCCACCGCCGGGAACATGCCCGCGGTCAGGCGGGAAGCGCGCAGGTTGGCGTCAAGGTGGTCGTAGTTGATTCGGTCAAAGCGGCGCATGTTCTCGTCCTCGCGGTTCATGCTCTGGACGACGCGCACGCCGGAAACGTTCTCCTGCAAACTCCCGTTCACAACCGAAATGGCGCGGCGCACGCGGAGGAACGCCACCCGTGCCCGCTTCTGCCAGAAGATTGAGATGACGATCAGGGCAGGGACGACGCTGAGCGTCACTGACGCGAGCGACCAATCCATGACGAACATGATGACGACGATGCCGACTAGGGTCAGAACATCACTGAGCGTCCCGATGACGCCGCCCGTCATGACCTGCTGGATCTGCTCAACGTCACTCACGACGCGGGACATGAGGCGTCCTACCTGCTGCTTGTCATAGAAGCCCAGGGATTGCTTCTGAAGGTGTCCGAAAAGTTGTGTGCGGATGTTGACGAGCATCGCGTGCGCCACCTTGGCCATGTAGCGCGACTGGAGCCAGAGGCCGATGGCGTTGATCACAACGAGTCCGAAGAACACCCCTGCCATCCATGCCAGGCGCGCTGTGTTGCCGGTCGCGATGGCAGTATCGACGGTGAGGCCGATAAACAAGGGCATGGCGACGCTGCTGAACGTCGCGGCCAACATACCGACGACGGCGATCGCCGCCCACAGCTTGAATTGGGCGATGTACGGAATCAGCCTGACGGCAACGCGCTTGTCGTAAACCGCGCCGAGGGTTTCATCGTCCCAGCCGTCGTAGTTGCCGTATCCACCTCCGCCGCCGCCCATCATGGCCGTGGTCCCCCGACAGGCATCCCATCCGGAGCGGCCTCATAGGCCTCTTCCTGGTGGCGCAGTTGCAGCTCGTAAATCTGGCGGTAGGGACCCGGATATGCGACAAGTTCCGCGTGGGTCCCGCGCTGAACAATGCGGCCCTCGTCCAACACGAGTATCTGGTCGGCTCGCAGAACGCTGGCCAACCTCTGGGCAACGACGATTGTCGTGCGTCCTTCCATTACGCGGTCGAGAGCCTGCTGGATTGATCGCTCCGTTTCAGCGTCCACGCTGGAAAGGGAATCATCCAGGATAAGGATGCGCGGGTCGAGCAGCAGGGTGCGGGCAATGGCGAGCCGCTGCCGCTGTCCGCCGGAGAGGTTGATACCGCGCTCGCCCAACCATGTGTCGTATTGGTCGGGCAGGCTGCGGATGAAGCTGTCGAGGCGGGCGGCGCTGGCGGCGGCGATGATCTCCTCCTCCGGCGCCCCGGGCACTCCATACGCGATGTTGTCGCGAATCGTTGCTGAGAACAGGAACACGTCCTGCTGGACAAGGCCGATTGAGCTGCGAAGGTGATCCAGCGTCATGTTCCGCACGTCCTCGCCGTCGATAACGACTGCCCCGCGCGTCGGGTCATAGAACCTTGGGATGAGGCTCACGAGGGTTGTCTTGCCGCTTCCCGTTGCCCCGACTACAGCGATGACCTGCCCCGGCTCTGCCACGAAAGTCACATCTCGCAGCACGTCATCGCGCCCGCCGTACCCGAACGAGACGGTATTGAATGCGATCCGGCCGGCGACAACGGCGTTGTCCGTGGCATCCGGCTTCTCTCGCACCTCCGGACGGGCGTCCAGGATCTCAAAGATGCGCTCTCCGGACGCGACGGCGCGGGAAAGCTGGTTGCCGAGCCAGCCGATCATGCGGATGTAGACCGTGATCGTCAGCAGGTAGAACAGGAAGGCGGTGAGGTCGCCGGGCGTGAGAGTATCCTGCATGACTAGGTACCCGCCGTAGAGCAACTGGATGCCCGCGGCAAAGTAAACGGAGAATGTCATTAGTGACGTGTTGAGGGCCTGTTCGTCGTTGGCCGTGATGTTGCGCTCGTAGAGTACGTGCGCCTGCTTGTTGAAGCGCTCCGTCTCCTCTTTTTCGCGTCCGAACGCTTTCACGACCCGCATTCCGGACAGGCTTTCCTGGAGGACAGTGCTCAAGGCCGCCATTTCCTGCTGCACGGAGAGCCAGACAGGGCGCAGGCGGCGGCTTGTTCGTGTCGTGCGATAGGCGATGAACGGCAGGACGGCTAGTGTTACCAATGCCAGCTGCCAATTGGATTGGAGCAGCACGACGGTCACCATTAAGAGCATCACGGCGACCTGAACGATGCGAACCAGCGCGAAACTGATCAGCATGCGTACGGACTCCACGTCCGCCGTTGCTCGGGACATCAATTCAGCTGTCCGCGACGTATCGAAGAATGAGAAGCTTTGCCGCTGGAATCGGTCGTACATCGCGTTGCGCAGGTCATACGCAACGAGTTGTGAGACGGCCTGGCTGAAGTAGCTTTGACCGTATGACGTGGCTCCGCGGATGATGGCCGCAACCAGGATCCATCCAGCCACCGTCAGAATCGTGCCAATGGCTGCCTGTTCAACGAGTCGATCGACTGCTCGCCCAAAGAGCCACGGAATCACCAGAGCGCTGGCGCTGGAGACAAACAGCAGGACATACGTGAGTGTTGCCCGACGCCAATACGGCAGGAGAAAAGTCTGCAATCGCAGAAAGATCCGAACGTTATACCAAACGCCCGACTTTTGGGCGGGACGGTTCATAACATCCAAGTATAACGCTAGTTACGTCAGGTTTGCCCGCTTACGTGCCAGGCGAAAGCCTCATGGGCGCGGGAACAGAATGGGACCTTCTCCGAGCAGATGAATGTCCTCGCCATCGACTTTACCGTAGTCGCTCACTGTTCCTTGTATATAGACCCAGGGGCCTCGGTCAGTTGTCGGGCTCCCCACTTGTGACCAATCATCTACTGAAACGTTGAATCCGGGGATGAAGAGGAGTTCGTCGTTCCGGCCAAGCGCTTCAGACTGCAGCCAGATCTGATCCGCGGCCACCCCCTCCGCTTCAAACGCATACAGGCGGAGCACAAGCAGAACACCATCGTCACGCACATAGCCGCCAACCGTAACGATGTCTCCGTCCCGCGGTGGGCGATTTCCAAGAGCGTTATGAGAGATTTCGAATCGCAAGCCGCCGCCGATCGTCATGTCTATGCCATTGATGCGCGCAACTCCCTGTGCGAAGAGCGTCCGTGAAAGGGGAGCGGGCTCGGTAGCGTAGCGCGTCTGACGATATCGCTGCTCCGCGAGGGTTAGTGCGTTGAGGGTATGTACCTGCATATGAGGCGGCGCAATCTGGTGCGCGATTTGAAGCATGGCGTAGGCCCGAGTGGCGGTGGCTCGTTCAGCCTCGATATAGGCGCGCAGCCGAGGATCATCCGTCGTTACCGTGATGTCCGGCGCCCGCGCGGTGTCCGGTTCGTCATTGATGATTGGCTGCGATACCGCTGGCGCAGTTTGTATCTCTATCGATTGGACGGCGGTGTCCGTCTGTTGAGCCAAATCCTCCTGGTCAGGAGAGTCCGCTGTAGTATATCCGGCCTCGACGCGCGCGAATTCGATGTTCTTGAGGACATCGCGGCTGAGTTGCGCAACCTGTTCCGCATCGCCGGTCTCGGCCATGGCCGCCAACTCCAGCGTGCGCCGTTCAATGAGTTCCAGGTGATAGATGGCCCGACTCTCGTCCGAGAACGTGATCGCGAGCCGCGCGTGCTCTGTGGCGCGCTTGACGGGATAGAGTGGACTATCGGGCAATGCGTCCGTGGAGGCGTACGCCGCGCCCGTGCTCAGGATGACGAAAAGCGCCATGCTGGCAAATCCAACGGCCCAGACCCGCGCCCAGCCGGAGGCGCGGTTGCCCCACCATTCACGGATTGACAGTCGCCCGGATGTTGCGCGCCGGTTTGTGGAAAGATGATGCCGCACGGCGCCCTCAAAGCGTGTGTGCGCTATGCGCCGCGCAGAGTCATCACGGGTTGGAGCAACACCGGCCATTGCCAGGGCGGCGGTCAGCAGAGGACGCAGCTCGTCTGCGATGTCCGGATGACGACTCAGGCAGTCGTTAATGGACTCACCGTTTTGGAGCGCCTCCAAGCACTCATTCACGATGTCTGAAAGGGCAGAGTCGTCAGGCGGCAGTGACGTCATGGCGTTGCACCGCCCTGTGTATTCTTCGGCAGCATGAGCCGGCGCAGGGCTCGGATCGCGCTGTGCTGCAGCGCCTTCACTGCGCCTTCATTGCGGTTCATCACATGAGCTGTCTCGGCAATTGACAAGTCCGAGCCGAATCTGAGGGATATCACCTGCCGTTGTAGGTCCGTAAGGCCGGCCATCGCCACGCGCAGGTCCTGCAGATCTGAGAATGTGTCAACCCTGTCTTGTGGGTCTCGGTCACGAGAGGGAAGGGGCGGCGCATCATCGAGCGGCGTTGCCGTACGGAGCCGGCCGCGGCGGTAGTGGTCGATGACGCGGTTGTGCGCTATGCGCATGAGCCACGCCGAGAACGGCACGGCTCTCCATTTGAATGAACCGATTGCCTCTAACATACGAATGAACACATCCTCAGTGATGTCCTCCGCGTCCGCGTCACTGTCTACGCGATAAGCGACGTATCGAAAGACCCTGTCGGAATAGATTTCATAGAGTTGGCCAAACGCTGCTGCCTCCCCGTTCTGCGCCTGCTGAACAATGGCTGCGATGTCATCATCAGTCAGTGATGCTTCCGTCCCCGAGTGAATGCGTGCTGGCTCCTGGTTCATTCACTACATCCAGATAACGTTTAGGTTCCTCTCAGGGTTAGCTGCCGTTGGCGGCGGTTTCACTTTATCCTTTTTGCAGACAACGAGAGATCAATGATAGACAACGACGCGTTTGACGCGATGCCCTGGCTGCTTCGCCCCATGCATGAGGGCGATATTACTCAGGCCGTCCAGATAGACCGTGACGCGTTTCCGGAGAACAGATACGCACCGCCGTTCCGACGCGATCTGCGTGAACGGAAGTATGCACATTATCTGGTTGCGGTTGCCCATGATGCGCCCTATAACGATTATGCCCTCAAGAATGATCTTCCACGTACTGATAAACCGACGGGCAGCGGACGGAGACGTGGCGGGCGAATCACGAACACTGTCAAGCGCCTCCTCGGTGTCAGCACGGACACGCCGCCGCCAACCGAGGAATTGATTGCCGGTTATCTCGGCCTGTGGGCAGTCATTGATGAGGGCCATGTAACCAGCGTAGGCGTGCGCAAGTCTCACCGAGGACTGGGGATCGGCGAACTGCTCATCATCGGCGCGGTGGAGGCAAGCAAGCTGCTCAATTGCCGCTCCGTAACGCTGGAAGTTCGGGTATCAAATGAAGTCGCCCAGAATCTCTACAAGAAATACGGCTTCAAAGTCGTCGGTCGGCGTAAGCGCTACTACTCGGACAACGGCGAGGATGCCTACGTTATGACGACAGACCCGATCGACACGCCGCAATTCTCCGGGCTGTTTGAGGACCTCACGTACAAGCATTCAGACCGCTGGGGCGCGACTTTCCGCACGTACGGAATAGAAGACGAGGACGAATAATCCGCCCGCCATTGTTCATGCCTCCGGCGTTGGGGGCGGCGCGTATCCCACAAGTTCCACATAGGCAGAACCGCCAATGGGCTCGCCGCGGAAAGTAATGTCCGTTGCCGTCAGCCCCTCCCAATAGATAGTGTTTGGCGGAAAGGCAAGCGTGAATTCCTGGTCGTCCAGCAAAGGCGTCAGCGTCACGGAAAGTTCATGCGCGGGGATAGAAATGCGCCATCCGGCGGGATATTCTCCGCCCGTATGTGGACTTGTCCATGTGCCAAGAACTTCGAGAGTGATGTCTTCGCCGTCAATGTGCGTTGTCGCGCCGGATGGGTCGACTAACGTGCTGTACGTGATGACCTGCCCGTCGGACTCGCGGGCCTCGGCCACCATCAACTGATAGTTGTTGTCCATGGAGACGGCGAACCACTGCCAGCCGCTCGGGTATCCGCTGACGACAAAGTCGCCCCATTGGTGGTCCATCCAGGCTTCGCCGGTAACGTCCAGTTCCTGACCATTGACCGTGAGCGTTCCGTGCAGGTCCATGTTTGTCCAGCTGTAGTAATAGGTCCAACCGTTCAGCGCCTCCAGGTAGCCGGTCTCGTTATGGAGAACGGCGGGCTTTGTTGTCTCCACGGTGAGATCGAATCCAAACGTGTCCGTCGTTGCGGCGAATGAGTGTGTTCCATCGTCGCCGTTGAGCGCCCAGCCCCCTACGGAGAAATCAAATCCCGTCGCCGGTTGCTCCTGTCCGCCCACACCGAAACGCACTGACTGTTCCCTGAGCCCCTCACCGACGTCAAAGACGGACGCGTGGGACATGTAGCCCGCCTCGTCATTCTCCGGGTTCGTCACCTGGAATATGACGAAATGGAATCCATAGTCATTGCCGTCCTCATCCTCCATGATGCCGCTGTAGTACCACCACTCCACAGGGTCAGTGTGGGGCGCTTCATCCGCAGGCAGGCTGATTGGGCGGGGCGTGTGGACGGCCGTTGGGTTTGGGATTGCGGTCGGAGTCGATATCGCCGTTGGAGTGCTCGTTGAGGTGGGTTCAACTGTGAGAGTTGGCGTTGGCTCACCGGCGCAGGCCGCTGCCAACACCGCAACAAGAACCATAGTGAGAAGGGCGACATACCGCAAAGAGGCGGATAAAGGCCGGTAGAGAGTCTGAGAAAGAGCTGGAGCGCGCATGTGCTCTCAATTGTACCGACGGACTCCCCCTTCGACATACGATATAGTTAACAGGTTCATGACATGTGAAGAGAGCTGTGTGTGCGCTCTCTGGAATGGACAGGGTAGGACGAGCGGAAGAAACGGGATTGGACGGACTCGCAGAATGAGCGCAATGCACGTACTGACACTCACGCCGACAGGCCCCATGATTACTGCGCCCTCGGGCGCCGAAGCGGCGGCCCGATTCTTCCGCGGACTTGGAGACCCCACAAGGCTCCGGATCCTTCACATTCTGCTGGAGTCAGAACGCAGTGTCTCGGAACTTGTGGAGATGCTGGGAGCGCCGCAGGGCCGTGTTTCCAGTCACCTTTCCTGCCTCCGCTGGTGTGGTTTCGTTGACGCGGATCGGCGTGGCCGCAACGTCTTCTATTCGGTAACGGATCAGCGTGTGAGAGATATCCTGGCTCTCGGTGATGCCATGCTCATGGAAACCACAGAGCGGCTGATGTCCTGCACCGTCATTGACCGGGAGACCGTAAACGCCTAGGAAAGCGGCCTCGACCTCAAACGAACACCGTCGGCGCAAGCCGACACGGCTAATCTCGCCCCCGTATACTTTTGGTATATGAGGGCCCGCTAATGTTCAACCTTCCCTTTGCCTTTGCGTTCAGCGCCGGTTTTGTCGCGCTGGCTAGCCCGTGCGGCGTGGCGATGCTGCCCGCGTACATCGGGTACTACATCGGTTCACGCGAGGAGGGCTACGAGGAACGGCCTATTGCGCTGCGTCTTGGGCAGGCAATGCTTGTCGGAGGTACGGCGGCGCTCGCGTTCCTGTTCTTATTCGGCACGTTCGGCGTCGTGTGGAGCGCGGTGGGAACTGTCCTGCGCGACATCATTCCATATATCGCGATTGTCGTCGGCGTCGCGCTAGTGCTGTTGGGCGCGTACATGATCGTGTTCATGCTGGTCAACAAGCGCTCCATTTCACTCATTCCGACCATTGGCGTCAATTGGGGCACGGGGAGCCGGGGACTAACGTCCGTTTTCCTGTTCGGACTGGCCTATGCGCTGGCCACGCTAAGCTGTACGTTCCCCATCTTTCTGGCCATTCTCGCGCAGGGGCAGGTCATCGGCGGCTATGCGGCATTCATCATGTTTCTGATCTACGGCGCAGGGATGGGCGTTGGCCTGATTGGCTTGACGCTGGGAGCCGCGGTTTTCAAGGATCTTATCCGCGTGGTGATTCGCCAGGCGATGCCGATTGTGGAGTGGGCAAGCCCGGTCATGCTCATCGGCGCGGGCGCCTACATCACCTACTACTGGTGGGTCAACTGGTTCGCATTCAACGCGGACCTTTAGCGCCGCCCATTCGTGATAGTGACAGTCTCGATCGGCAGCTCACGCGGCGTGTCGGGGAGCAGGTAACGGCGGGCGTACGCGCGGGCAGGCTGCGAAAGAAGGTACGTATCTTTAATCTCACCGATGCCCCGTGACACCAGGAGGAAATGACGTCGATAAAGCGAACGCATCGCCTCGCGTAAATCCTCATCAGAGGTCTCAAGGCCGGCTGACAACTCCGACAATGTCATGGAGCGCTTCGCGTGCGCCAGAAAGAGTATCACGCGTTCCTCGTCAGCCTGAAATGGACTGACGGTGTTCTTCACGCGTCGTGCTTTACTCGCCTGTGTCATGCCTGGTCGCCCATCTAAAGCAGATCAGAGACGTTGACGTTGCTCAGCCGATCCAATGCGCGGTCAAGGGCGTCGTCGCCCACGGTTAGTGAGCAGCGGATATATCCCTCGCCCGCCTCGCCGTAACCGCGGCCCGGCGTCACAACCACGTTAGCCTCTTCTATGAGGCGAGAGGCAAATTCGCCTGACAGCGCCCCGTCCGGCAGCTTCGCCCACACATACAGGCTTGCCTTGGGTGGATCGACCTCAAGCCCCATCTTGCGCAGGGCAGGGATGAGCCGATCACGCCTCGCCTGGTAGACGGCGTTGTGATGGTCGATAGTGTCCTGTGGTCCCTCCAGCGCGGCGATCCCCGCCAACTGCACGGCCTGGAACACGCCGGAGTCGACATTCGACTTGATGCGCATCAAAGCGTTGGTGACCTCAGCGTTGCCGACGGTCATGCCGATCCGCCACCCCGTCATGTTGTATGACTTGGACAGGGAGTGAAACTCAATGCCCACGTCCTTTGCCCCGTCCACCTGCATGAAGCTCACGGGCTTGTAGCCGTCAAACGCAACCTCCGTATATGGGCCGTCGTGACAGACCACAATGTCGTACTGCTTCGCGAACTCCACGACGCGCTCATAGAAATCCAACTCCGCGACAGCCGCCGTCGGGTTGTTGGGGTAGTTGATCCACAACAGCTTGGCCTTTCGGGCGACGTCCTCGGGTATGGCGTCAAGGTCTGGCAAGAAGCCGGTTTCCCGATGGAGCGGCATGTAATACGACTCGCCGCCTGCAAGCATCGTCCCGACGCTATAAACCGGGTAGCCGGGATCAGGCACCAGGGCGATGTCGCCCTGATCCAGATAGCACCATGCGATGTGGGCGATTCCCTCCTTCGAGCCGATGGTGGGGAGAACTTCGGTGTCCGGATCAAACTCCACGCCGAACCGCTTGTTGTACCAATCGGCAACCGAGCGCCGGAATGCCGGCAGGCCGTCGGATTCCGGGTAGCGGTGATTGGCAACGTCCTCCAATGATGTGACGAGCGCGCTGATGACGTGGGGTGCGGAGGGAAGGTCAGGGTCGCCGATAGCGAGAGAGATGACATCCTCGCCCCGGGCGCGCTTCTCGTTGATCTTGCGCGTGACCTCCACAAAGAGATACGGGGGCAACTGCGCGACACGGCGTGCCTGCTCTGGTAGTGGCATTCGGCTGGATCTCCTCTGCTATCCGGACTAACGAGTGGACTACGCGCTGAAACCTATTGTAGCAATCTGTGCACCTGCTCCTCCCGCTACTGCCGGCACCCACCCGTCATCGCGCCCTTCTACCGTCATTCCCGCGAAAGCGGGAATCCATCTCACCATCCCCTGTTTGTGTTTGCATCACGCCCGCGCCTAGCATGGGGCATGTCAACTGACGTTTCAGCCCCGCGCCGCCGCCGTCCCCGCCTTTTCTATGGCTGGTGGATGGCGCTATCCGGCCTGTACCTGATGTTCTACACGACGGGCGTCAGTTTCTTTGGGTTCAGCGCGTTCTTTGACAGCATCCGACTCGATCTGAACTGGACGCGGGAGCAGGTCTCGCGCGGGCCCGCAATGATGGCCGTATTCACGGCGATTCTCAGTCCGACCATCGGCGCGCTCACGGACAAGTTCGGCCCTCGCCTCGTAACCGCGGCAGCGATGTTCAGCGGCGGGGCCGGATTTATCGTTCTGAGCCACGTCGAGCACGCATGGCAGTACTATGTTGCGTTCATCCTGATCGGCAGCGGCATGGGCGCGACATCCTACGTGATGGTGGCGACCGCTGTCAGCAACTGGTTCCTGCGCAATCGCGGCAAGGCTCTGGGCCTGACGTTCATGGGCCCGGGATTCGGGGGCATCATCACAGCGCTGCTGGTTGTCCTGATAGGGGAGTATGGCTGGCGCGACGCCGCCCTGTTCACGGGCATCGGCACATGGGTAACATGCATCCCACTCGCGATGGTTCTAAGGAGGCGACCGGAGCATTACGGCCTCCGCATGGACGGCGACCCGCCGGAGGCAGCGGACTCAGGGCAGGCCGGAGACCTGGCCGACCCCGAACCGTCGCCCGGGGCGGTGCGCTCCATCCTTTTGAGCCGTTCATACCTGCTCTATGTCGGCGCTCTCTCCATGCAGCAGGTGGCCATCACGGCGATGGTCGTGCATCACATCCCTGCGCTCGTCAGCTACGGCTTCTCCATGGAGACGGCGGGCGCGATGGTTGTTGTGTTTACCGTCGCCAGCATCCCGATGCGTTTCTTCTCAGGCGCGCTCGCCGACAGGTTCAACAAGAAGTTTGTCGTTGCGACGATGCTGAGCTTCCAGCTGGCGGGAGGAATCCTTTTCGTCTTCATCGCAAACATCTGGGTGGCAATCATCTTTGAGGTCATCTATGGCACGGGGTGGGGAGGCAGCAACGCGGCGCGGCTGTCATTGCAGGGCGACTACTGGGGACGCGGCATCTTCGGCTCACTGATGGGTTTGCAGGTTGGGGCAGGGGCGATAGGCGGCCTCATCTCGCCTGTGCTGGTGGGCTGGCTCGCAGACATATACGATTACCGCATAGCCTTTATGACCGTCGTGATTCCTCTTGCTCTAGCGGTGATTATGGTGCTTCTTATGACCCGCCCACAGAGGGGCTCCCCTGATGAAGTGAGACTCGCCGCGTGAGAACCGAAAAGGTCGTCATGACGGCGTGGATGTTCGCGCGGCATCCGCGGCAGGTCTTCTACGGCTGGTGGGTGACGCTGGCGGGAACGGGTCTCGCTGCCTACACGGACGGCATCGGCTTCTGGGGCTTCTCAAACTTCTTTGCCGCGATGGTGAGGCACTTCGGGTGGTCGCAGGCACTGGCAGGGATTGGGCCGTCGCTCCAGCGGCTGGAGTCCGGCATTACCGCGCCCTTGACCGGCTACTTGGTTGATCGATATGGCGCGCGCAAGGTGCTCATCGTTGGGTACTTCGTTTCGGGCGGCGGCTGCATGTTGATGAGTCAGATCGAGAACATCTGGCAGTACTACGGCGTCTTCATCATCTTTGCCTTCGGCCTCAGTGCCGGGTCCTTTATCGTGACGGCTGCGGCGATCAATGCGTGGTTTCGGCGATTTCGCGGTCGTGCCAACGGCATCATGATTGTGGGGCCGGGCATGTCCGGCCTCCTGGCAGGGGTGTGGGCATGGATCATCCCGGAGTTTGGATGGCGATCGGTCTTGTTTGGCGCCGGCGTGGGGTTCTGGGTTGTGGGGATGCTTCTGATTCCCATCATCCGCAACAGGCCGCAGGACTATGGCATGGAGCCGGATGGCGGCGAACCAACGGAGAGCGAAATCGCTCCATCGTCCCGCGCCAACGTCCTCCCGGAGGCTAATTTCACGCTGCGGGACGTGCTGCGCAGCCGGGGCTACTGGCAGTACGTCGTCGCGAGCGCGCTGCTGGGCGGCTCTTGGTCTATCATCACATTTGAGGCGCTCATCCTCCAGAAGAACGGGTTCTCTACTCAATTCATCGCTTTTATGTTTGCTTGGCAGACATCCTCCAGCATCCCCATTCGCGTCATCGCCGGAACGGTGGCCGACTACGTGGACAAGCGCGTGGTGCTTGCCGTGGGGATTACCGTGCAGGGAATCGCAATTGTGCTGGTACCCATGTCGACTGTGCCATGGTTGACGATTCTCGCCGGGTTCCTGTTGGGCAGCGCCATTGGCTCACAATCATCGGTAAGACTGGCGCTTCAGGCCGAATATTGGGGATTGTCGATATTTGGACGAGTCTCTGGTATACAGCAGGGGCTGGCCTCACTACCGGCAATCCTGTCGCCGGTTGCCATCGGTTGGCTCTACGACCAGACGGAAAGCTACGTGATCGGATTCGTGATTGTTGCTGCAGTTCTGAGTCTTTCCGTGCCGTTGACGCTCACGGTGACCCGTCCGAGACAATCCTCAGCGCCGCCACCGGCATCCGCATAATCAGACTGCCTCCGGAGGAAATGCGCCGCCGGGTAGTGTAGCGGGGCTATACTTATTCAATCCGCCCGTTCGCGGGCCTTGGCTTTCATTGGGAGGTCGCCGTCAACGCTGCATTATCGGTCCTTGTCCATCCCAACCGCATCTTCTACGGCTGGTGGTTGGCGATTGCGAGTTTCGGCGTCCTCTTTTACACAGCCGGCGTGTTCTTCTACGGCTTTTCACCGTTCTTTGCGGAGATTCTGGATGAGTTCGGATGGCCGGCGGGTGTGGCATCCTTTGCGTTCGCCTTCCAGAGGATGGAGCAGGGCATCTTCGGGCCGCTGGTTGGTTACGTCGTCGATCGATTCGGGCCCAGAAAATCTGTCCTTGGCGGGATGTTTATTCTCGGATGTGGATTCATCGGCCTGAGTTTCGTGCAGGAGCTCTGGCAGTTCTTCGCCGCCTTCGCGGTGATGGCCCTTGGCCTCGCATTCGGCTCCTTCCTCACCGTCAACACCGCCGTTAATGCCTGGTTCATCCGCCGGCGTGGCACGGCCATGGCCATCGTCTCCTACGGAGCGGGGGTGAGCGCCCTGATCGTGCCGCTCATCGTGGGCCTGATTGCCCTCTTCGCGTGGAGGGAGGCGCTCCTGTATTTGGGGATCGCGACGTTTGTCGTTGGGCTGCCGCTCGGCCTGATGATGCGGGATGCTCCCGAGAAGTATGGCCTGAGGCCGGATGGTGTGAGCGACGAAGAGGCGGCTCGATTCGCGGAAACGGATCAGGACGAGCGCTATGCCGATACGACGTTCACGGTGAAGGAGGCAATTAGAACAACGACGTACTGGAAGTACGTTGTGGCGAACATTTTCGGGTTTATTTTCTTCGGCTCTTTCATCATTCACCAGTTTGTGTTGTGGGAGTCGTTCGGTTTTTCTACATGGTGGGTTACGTTCCTGGTGACACTCCTCCCGCTCTCCAGTTTCCCGGCCCGCATCCTGGGCGGCATCCTTGCCGATATGTATGACAAGCGCAAGATTGTCTCAATCTCGTTCACGATGCAGATAATCGGCGCGGTGTTGCTCTTCTTCGCGCGAGATCCGATTACGGCCGTGCTCTTTGCTGTGTTCTTTGGATTCGGTTTCGGCCTCGGCAACCCACCGCGCTCCGCTCTTCTTGGAGAACTCTTTGGCCGGCAGGTTTATGGCCAATTGCTTGGCCTCCAATTCACCTTTACGGCCCTCGGAGGAATCTTTGCGCCGGTCTTTGCCGGATTCATGTATGACGAATTCGGCGCGGACGGCTACCGTTGGGCTTTCTTCGCGCTTGGAATGATGGCCATTATTTCCCTGTACATGTATATGACGATGAAGCGGCCGCAACTGCCCGCTCGCCTCGCGCAAACATATGTCGAGTCAGAGACTGCTGCCGAAACCGGGACCGGGGAACGTTCTAGTTCGTGAGCAGTTGTCCGGCGTAGACGGTTGTGGCAGGGCCGGTCATGTAGACCTGGCTGTCCGGGTTGCCGTCCCACTCGATCGTGAGCGCTCCGCCAGGCAGCTCCACTGACACACAATCATCGACAAAGCCCGCAATGCGCGCCGCGACAATGGCAGCGCAAGCCCCGGTGCCGCATGCCATCGTGAGTCCCGCGCCGCGTTCCCATACGCGCATGGTTATCGCCTCACGCGACTGCACATTGACGATTTCAAAGTTAACCCGCTCCGGGAAAAGGGGATGGTTCTCCACCATCGGCCCAATGGTCTCAAGCGGGAAATCCGCGACCGGTGTGTCGATAAACGCGATGGCGTGCGGATTCCCCATGGAAACAAAAGAAAGGCCAAAGGGATAGCCGCCCACCTCTAGCGCGTGTCCCTGCACAGGACCTGGACCGTCCACGGCGACGGGAATTTCGCGGGGTTCAAGTATCGGCGCGCCCATTCCGACGCGAACGGCCTCAATGGCTCCGCCCACGCTTCCGTTCTGCGGCCACACGGTCATCAGCCCGCCGAGGGTCTCGATTGGCAGACCGGCCTCGTTGCGGAGCGCCGAGCTGTCAACGATGCCGCGCTCGATGGCGTACTTGGTGACGCAGCGGATGCCGTTGCCGCACATCTCGGCCTCGGAGCCGTCCGGGTTGAAGATCTGCATGCGCAGGGCAGCGTCATCTGCGGGACGAATGACGAGGATGCCGTCCGCGCCGACGCCGAACCGGCGGCTGCACGCCTTGCGCGCTACCTCCGGCCAATTCGTGGAATCAGCTTCAGCGGAACCGCCTTCAACAACGATGAAATCGTTGCCCGTGCCGTGCATCTTCGTGAAGTTCATGCGCCAAGTATACAGTCGTCCGCTGTCAGAGTCCCAACGTAGCGTGTATCTGTTCCGCCAGGCGCTCCGAATCCTCGCTCGCAACCGTCCACCTGATGCGCTCGTCATCCGCGCGAAACCACGCGAATTGCGTACGGGCAAATCGGCGGGTTTTGCTGACAATGGTCTGGCGCATCTCATCAAAGGGCATTCGACCCTCGATATGCGCGGAGATTTCCCTGTAACCAATGCTGCGGAATGACGAAAGCGACGGCGAGTAACCGGCTGCTAGCAGAGCCCGAACTTCGTCAACCCAACCGGCCTGCAATTGATGGTCAACTCGCCGCTCGATGCGCGCGTCCAGTGCCTCGCGCTCCATGCTGACGCCGACGATGCGTGTATCCCAGGGCGGAGCAGTTTGAGTGCGCTGTTCTGAGAAAGGAAGCCCCGTCGTCCTGATAACTTCAAGGGCGCGCACGGTGCGGATCAGGTTGTTGGGGTGGATGAGCTCCGCGGCGGCGGAATCTAAACGGCGTAGTTCCTCGTGCAGGGCCTCGCGCCCCTCGGCCTCAGCGCGCTCCATCAGCTCCTGCCGCAGATCCGGATCCGGTGCCACCTCGGGGACGTTCCATCCTTCAAGCAAAGCCCACACGTATTGACCGGTGCCGCCTACGACGATTGGTGTCTTCTCACGCTCATGGATGTCCTGTATGGCGCACTTGGCCGCAGTGAGGAACCGTCCCAGTGAGAAATCGTCATCCGGTTCAGATATGCCATAGAGATGGTGCGGCACGCCGCCCTGTTCATCTTCAGAGGGCGTGCCCGTGCCGATCGCCATGCCGCGATAGACTTGCCTGCTGTCCGCGTTGATGATCTCGCCGTCAATGCGTCTAGCAAGTGCTACGGCGACGGCCGACTTCCCAACCGCCGTTGCCCCAACGAGCGCAATGACCGGTGTGCCCATGGGTGAACTGGCTTTGTTCGATGTGGCGCGTGTAATAGCGAGGGAACCTGGCGCTACGGCAGCTCCACCCACGCGCCGCCCTGCCGCATCGAGGAGACGAAAGCCTCCGCCGCGTCAATGGACTGCAGGCCCTGCCGCAAGGTCAGGAGGAGTGGAGTTGGTTCCGCGCCTCCCATAACCCATCCGAGGAACTGCTCCTCGATATTGACGCGTCGCTCATCTTCATATGCCTGTCGCAGATCGTCGGGCACTGGCACGACCTCAGCCTCGCCATCGCCTGAAGCGATACGTACGGACGAGAACGGGTCGGCAGGATACCCGGCAACGATGATCGTGCCCTCTTCGCCGTGCAGGGCGATGTGGGCATTCTGCGCGGCCTTCGGAGCGAGGTTGTCATGTACATATCGGACAGCGACGTCATCGTCGAGGTCCGCGATGATGGCCGAGAAGCCAACGCGTCGGTTGTCCACCTCGTGCTGCTTGCGAACGACCAGCAGACGCTGGTGCCGTCCAAGCCATCGGTTCAGGATGTCAAAGTAGCTGCCGAAGGCGAGGAAAGGTGTATGCCACCGCATCTCCGCGCTCAACACACGCCCAATGCGCCCTGCAGCCAGAAGCCGTAAGACAAGCGCGTCTTCACGGTCGTATGGACCGCCGGGGAATGCCGGATATTGCCGTGCCTTGAGCTGCGGACGCGCCTCAAGCGCTGCCACGATTTCACGCCCCTCCGCCCCGGTCATCGCTAGAGGATTCATGGTGAGCAGATGTTTGTCGTTCTCCAGCGCGCCGAGCAGGATGTCACGATGCTGCGGGGCCTGCGTCCCGTTGAAAACGAGGTCGACGTCCGGAGAGGAAACGACATCCTGCCAGGAGGAGGCCTGTGTGGCGACGTTGAATTGATCGGCTACGCGGGCGGTCGATTCGGCGCTGTTATTCGCGACGGCCACGAATTCTACACCGGGAACCTTTGCGAGTTCCGGCACAACGCGTCTCTGTGAGAATCGCCCTGCGCCGACAAGACCAATGCGAATGGTGGAACCGTTGGACATGCTGATGCTCTCCTCGTGGCTTGAATGTAGCTCTCGTAGAATCCTGGGGCGGTCAATCTGGTTGACTGAATGCTGTGACGCTCGTTCGCGTCAGCCATGTATTCAGTATAGACAAAGACTTTGGGCTTTCACGGTTTGACGCAAGCCGACGACTGTCATTCTCGTTCGCGTTCTTCCGCCGCTCGAACCAGCGCAACGAACTGGTCTGCGTTGAGTGACGCGCCGCCGATCAGCCCACCGTCAATGCCCGGCTGCTCAAGCAACGACGCAACGTTCTCCGGGTTCATGGAGCCGCCGTAGAGAATCCGGACGGACTCGGAAGCCTCTTCTCCCCGGGACTCTGCAATGGTCTGTCGGATGACTGCGATCCCCTCCCGTGCATCACCCGGCGTCGCCGCCACTCCCGTGCCGATTGCCCACACGGGTTCGTAGGCAATGACAACCGCTGATAGGTCGCCCACATCCGCCAGCCCGCCGGATGTTTGTGTCCTTAGAACGTCTGCCGTTTCGCCCGCCTCCCGCTGTTGCAGTGTTTCACCGACACACATGATTGGGGTGAGCTCGTATTCGAGGGCAGTGCGGACCTTCGCATTAACGAACTCGTCAGCCTCCGCGAAATAGGCGCGGCGTTCTGAGTGTCCGACAATCACGTAACGGCACAGGCCTTGCAACATGTTCGGCGCAACCTCTCCCGTGTACGCGCCTGACTCCGCCGGATACAGGTTCTGCGCGCCAAGCGCAACCGGCGATCCTCGCAACGCCTCGGCAACGATGGGCAATGAGACGAACGGCGGACACACGGCCACGTCCACACCCGTGGGAACCCCGACCATATGGACAACGTTGTACGCAAGGATCCGCGCTTCAGCAAGCGTGGTGTTCATCTTCCAGTTGCCGGCAATCAGCGGCGTTCGCGTCGATGGCATGGGCCGTACCTCTCTGTTGGGATGGCGCTATGCGCCGAATTTGTCCAGCTTCCCGGCATTGGCAAGCGCCAACGGCATGATGTCTGTTGCCGCCATGGTTCCCAGCATTCCTTTCGCGCACTCGCGCTCCGTGAACGCCTCCGCAAAGCCGGCAATGATGTGCCGCGACCGAATCATCACGGGAACCGGGTGCCAGCTGTGGGCCGCCATTGCGGTTGGCGTTGAGTGGTCTCCCGCCACAATCAATACGTCGGGATCGAGATCAAGCAGCGCGGGCAGGGCGCTATCCAGCCGTTCGATGGCGGCCACCTTGGCGTCGTAGTCGCCGTCCTCGCCGGCGCTGTCCGTGTACTTGTAATGGAGGAAGAAGAAGTCGTGGGAGTGCCAGTGTTCGCGGGCGGTCTGGATCTGGTCATCGATGGTCTCGCCGGTTGGCAGGACGCGCATGCCCACCAGCTTCGCGAGTCCTCGGTACATGGGATATGAGGCGATTGCGGCGGGATTCAGGCCGTAAACGTCGGACATCTGCGGGAGGTCCGGAATTGTCGAGAACCCACGCAAAACGAGACCATTTGCTATTGGGGAATCTGCGATAACGGCCATCGCGTGTTCAGTGAAATAATTCACAATGTTCGCGGTGTTATCCGCCCATGGCTCAGTCGGAGCGACGGTTAAGGGGGCCAACCCCTCGCGCTGTGGATCGCTGTCCGTGAGGGCGTCGCTGAGCTGAGGGCCGCCGTCCTCGGGGCGGAAGAGCAGCGCAAAGCGGTGCTCGCGACCGGAGGCGGCGATGGGTTGAGCGCCGTCGACGGAGATCTTGTTGAGGCGCTCGATGAGTTCGCGGTTGATCTCGGTTGCGATGCGGCCGGCGCGGCGGTCGGTTATCGTGCCGTCCTCGCCGAGGGTGCAGAAGTTGCCGCGCGCGGCAATGTCGCCGTCACGGACGTCCATGTCCAGTCCAAGGGCTTCGAGGATGCCGCGTCCGATGAGGTACTTGATGGGGTCGTAGCCGAACAGAGCGAGGTGGCCGGGCCCGCTGCCCGGCGTGATTCCGTGCGCAACGGGGATCGACATGCCGGTCTGTGAGGAGCGCGCAAGGCGATCAAGGTTGTCCTTCTTGGCGTCCTCAAGCTCCGTGCGCAGGGTCTTCGGGTGCGGGATGCCGCCCAAACCATCCATGACAAGCAGGACAATCTTCGTGTCCGTCTTGCGGGCGAGGCTCTTGATCAGTTCAAAGTCGGCCATATCAGTATTGACAGTATAGCGGGGCGGCCCTTCGACAGGCTCAGGGTGAACGGACGGGCGACGGGCTCAGGGTGACCCTTCGACTGCGCTCAGGGTGAACGGGTTGTTCAGTCCGCGTCCTGGAGGGCGGCGATGCCGGGGAGGACGCGCCCCTCAAGAAACTCAAGGGCCGCGCCGCCGCCCGTGGACACATGCGTCATTGTGTCCGCATATCCGAGGGAATCGACGGCCTCAGCGGTCGAGCCGCCGCCAACGATAACGGTCGCGCCTGCGCGCGCGTGCTGCGCCAAACTCTCGCCGACGGCTCGTGTTCCGCCCGCGAACTGCTCGTACTCAAAGACTCCCATCGGGCCGTTCCACAGGACGGTCTGGCAAAGCCGCATCGCGCGTGTATAGGTATCGCGCGTCTCGGGGCCGATGTCCAGCAGCATCGCGTCGTCGGGAATGGCATCGCTGCTTACGACGGATGCATCCGCGCCTGCGGAGAGTTCGGTAGCGACAACGACATCCGTCGGGATCAACATCTGGATGCCGCGGGCTTTTGCGGCGCTATCGATGCGCCCCGCCATCTGCGGCCCGTCGTCTTCAAGCAGGCTCTTGCCTGTCCGCATTCCGCGGGCCTCAAGGAACGCGGCTGCCATGCCTCCGCCGACGATGAGCATGTCCGAGTTCTCAATCAGGCGCTCCATGACGGCCATCTTGTCGCCGACCTTTGCGCCGCCCATGAGCGTTGCCAGCGGACGGCGCGGCGATTCAAGGATGCCGCCCAACATGCGGATCTCCTTATCAAGGAGGAACCCCGCGACGGCGGGCAGGATGTGGGCGACGCCCTCCGTGGAGGCGTGGGCGCGGTGCGCGGCTCCAAAGGCATCGTTCACAAAGATGTCCGCCAGGCGGGCCAGGGCGGCTGAATGGTCAGGGTCGTTCTTTTCCTCTTCCGCGTGGAACCTCGTGTTTTCAAGCATGAGGATATCGCCGGGGTTGAGGGCCGCGGCCATGCGCTCAGTCTCGTCGCCGATCGAGTCGGGCGCGATCGTGACAGGCGATGCAAGGAGCTCGGATAGTCGAGCGGCGAGGGGCGCGACACGCAACCCGTCGTCTATGCCCTTCGGCCTGCCAACGTGGGTGGCAAGGATGAGGCGTGCGCCGTGTTCACGGAGGTAGTTGATGGTGGGGAGGGCGGCGCGGATGCGGGAGTCGTCGGAGATGGTGGTGGTTCCGGGCTCAAAGGGAACGTTGAAATCGACGCGCACGAGGCATCGCGCGCCGGACACGTCGATATCGCTGACCGTCTTCTTCATGGTGCTGGCGTTATTCCCCCGCTCAGGTCGTCGAGAATAACCGTGGGCAGGTCACGAACGCGCCGAAAGTCAGTGTCATTGGTGACAAATTGTGTACAGCCCATTGCGATTGCAGTTGCGGCATGCAAGGCATCGGTGGACTGTAGTCCCAATTCGGCACGCAAAGACGCAGCCAGTTCCCATATCTGACGTGTCGGAGCAATCAGAGCCACTTCGTTTGAGTTGAACAGTGAACGGAAGAGATCTGCAACCAGGGTATCTCTTTGGCGCATAGGGCCAACGAGGGTCTCCAGAATCACCAGTTCACTGCTGACAAGTGAGAATCGTCCGGCATGGGCCTCATTCCACAGTGGTTGGAGCAAAGTGTTGTAGGGCTCAATACGCTCAACGCTATAAATGAAGGCGTTGGCGTCAAGGTACACGGGACCTGTTGAGGGTATGGTCAGCGGTCCCAAGAGGCCTTCTCTTCCGCCAAGTACGCCTTCACTTCTTCGGCGGTCTTGAAAACGCGATGGCCCGGAGCATCAGCCAGAATCTCCAGCGCAGAGCGGTTTAGAGGCTCCTCGGCACTCCGCACGACGACATCAACAGTCTGCCCCTCCGTAAGGTCGGGGCTTTGAATTTCGATTCTGCCGCCAGGCAGCACCTGAGCCTTGAGTCGTAGGTCTAAAGCCATGTTCAATCTTCCTCAGCAACCATAGTAGCGCAGGTTCCGCCCTGTGGGTTGGATGGGGGCTACATCATCCGCTGGGATTCGCCCTGTGGGCGTTGGCGGCGGGGGGCGCGGCGGAAGGTGGGGGCTTGTGAGAGGCCGAGCTGTGGTATCGCGGGGCCGTTGCCGTTCAGTATGTCCTCGATAGTGGCGATCTGGACGCGCGGGAATTGCCGGTCCGGGTAGGCCTCCGGCGTGTAGAACCCGGCGGACGCAGCCTCATCGTTCATCGGCTTGGTGGGCGGCTCAAGGGTGATGAGCAGGGACATCTCCGCGTTCTCGCGCTCCATCACGCCGCGCAGATCCCTGATAATGTTGGCGCCCACCCTGCCGCTCTTGACCTGCACGATGACGCTCTTGGCCTTGCCGGAATTGTCGTCGAAGAAGTTGATGTACCCGTCGATACCGGCGTCCGCGCCTTTCTTCATGTCTTGCGCGGGGCGTGCCTCAACGAGGCCGAGTGCCCAGTACTCGAACTGGTAGCGGCCAGTGTTGCCGCCCTCAAGCGAGAGGGCGCGGGCGCTCTCGGCGTCCGCGGGCGAGCCGACGACCTCGTACTCGGACAGGTCATCGCCGAACGAGTCGCGCAGGCGGCTGCGCATGAGGGAAATGGCGAGATGCGTGACGTCGATGCCGATCCACTTGCGGTTGAGCCGCTCCGCGACGGCGATGGCGGTTCCGCACCCGCAGAACGGATCAAGGACGACATCGCCCTCGTTGCTGGACGCGGCGATGATGCGCTGAAGCAGGGCCTCCGGCTTCTGCGTCGGATAGCCAAGGCGTTCTTTGGCCATTGAATTAATGGGGCTGATGTCATCCCAATGGTCTTGTACGGCAGCCCCTTTGGATTCGTCCAGATAAAGGATGCGGCGAGGCATTTTTCCAGGTTCGTGAAACACACGTCCCTGCTCTTCCAGAGCCTTCATGTTCTCCTGTGTGAATCTCCAGTTACGCACATAGCCCTTGTATTCATAACTCGGTCCTCGGCCACCCGGCGCCAGCAGAGATGCCAGTTGAAAGTATCGCCCATCGGCTCCTCGTTGATAGTGCGCCTTTACACTCGCCTCTTTCTGAGGACGGAACTGTGGCACGAATTCAGCGTGATCCGAACGACTGTAGAAGAGAATGGTGTCTCTGCTCCTGCCAAATTGATGGCCGTCGTTGTGGGGTAAAGACCTGACCCATGTGATCTCGTTTCTAAAGTTCTGCTGTCCAAACACCGCGTCCATGAGGAGCTTGAGGTAGTGGCTCGCGGTGGGGTCGCAGTGGAGATAGATGCTGCCGGTGGGCTTGAGGACGCGGTGCAGCTCCACCATGCGCGGGGCCATCATGGTCAGGTACGCCATCATGTCGTTCTGGCCGAGGAACGTTCGCATGGCCTGCAGCATGTCCGCGAGTTTGCGCGGGCCCTGGGTGACGACCTGCTGGTACTCCCATTCGGCGTCCGTGCTCCAGTGCCAGGTGTCGTCGAATGCCTGTATCTGGGCGGCGGACTCCGAGGAATCGTGCTCGCGGAAGAGGACGTTGTAGGTGGCGTTGGAGTTGAAGGGCGGATCAAGGTAGATGAGATCGACGGATTCATCCGGGATGTGCTCCCGCATGATGGGGAGGTTATCGCCGAAGTAGAGCTTGTTGCGCCAGTCAGGGTCGGTTGGGGTTGGAGTGGTCATGGGGTTTCTCAGCCTACCAAACCAGCCTTGCGCAGGAGGTATGCGGCACCAGTGGCAGAGACGCTGACAACGAGTTCGGCCTCATCAGAGGTGGGCGGCTTGCCTTCGGACACGTGCCGACCATATTGGGACGCGTAGCCCCAAATCTTTTCGATGCCTTGGTCTAAGGGTTTAGGAAACATACCCCTTTTGTCTTTGATGATTTCCCCTAAAGTCGCATTGGCGTCCCCCGACACTTCTTTCGCCACGCTTTCCAGGGCAGCAATGGAATGTGTAATAGCACCAGTCAGGTCAGCCGGACGCTTGGACAGATCATCAAACGCCTCTGCAAGTTCGCGGCGAGCCACATCGGATCCGGCCTCTTCGACAGCCTGCAGCGCAGTGTGCCGTGTTCGTTCAAAGACCTCGTCGCTACGATACTCGATTTTGCCATCAATGAGCTGCCAGCCGATTCCGTAGCGGCGGAAGTATGTATTAATGGCGTTTTCAAAATCATCTGCCCTGAGCAAAGGAACCTCGCGCGCTGGCATACGTTTGGAAGCGTCAGGCTCAAATACGATCAAGTCTGGCATCACGATATCTTTAAGGAGCCCTGAATTCTTGCGGCGGTCGTTCAAAAGTTCTTGATGTAGTTTCTCGATGACATCATAGACGTAAAACCACTCGCAATTTGAGAGGTATTGTTGAGCTATCTCCGCCATCCTTTGATTGCGAAGGCCTGTTCGGCGCAGTGCGGTGCCGCGCACGACACGCTCTACAGTCGCTAGTATCGTTGAAACATGTAGCACAGAGCTGAGAGCCAAGTTGACAATTTCATTGCGCAAAGACTTGGGTGCGTCCTCGCGCACTGTAATCTCGGGGTCACGTTCAAACCCATGGCGTTCAGAAAACCGCTCTTCCATACCGCTCTGCTCCTCCTGACGAACAATCTGCTAGGGCAATACCCCGCTATCGAACCTATGTGTCACATATCTTAACGTATTCCCCGCTCTCTGTTGTCAACGGTCTTAGCAGCGAGTTTTCCACCAATTGAGATTTTAGATTCCTCGGCTGCGCTCGGAATGACGGACGGGGTGAGGTCGGTTGGCGGTACGGGGTTGGGTTAGGCAAAGGGATTCAGGTTCCCGCTTTCGCGGGAATGACGGAGGGGGTGGCCCGTCCGTTCATGTGGCCCTTCGACAAGCTCAGGGTGAACGGACGGCGGGCGTCCTTTTAATGGTGGGGGTGGGGGCGATTTGCTTGACGCTGAATCGGGGGTATGCTACCGTCCGCGCATTGTCGTAACGCTTCGGGGCGCTGCGGCATCGTTCTTATGGACGAATGGGGAGGAGAAGAAACCGGGGCGTACTGTCGTCATCCGACCGAAACACGCATACAATAGATATTCACTGCGGCCCGCTAGCTCAATCTGGCAGAGCAGCTGACTCTTAATCAGCGGGTTCCAGGTTCGAATCCTGGGCGGGTCACTCGGTGAATAAAGAGGGGAAGTGTCGGAACTGGCAGACGAGCATGATTTAGGATCATGTGCCGCAAGGCGTAGGAGTTCGAGTCTCCTCTTCCCCACGAGAACGAAACCGGTAGGTGTGGCAACCGGATTGTTCGGTTAGAGTTGGTAAGCAGCGGGCATTCGTGCCCTGGGGGAGTGCAGCGAGGAGGCTCTGTGGCAACCGAGACGTCTCAGACCAAGGTTCTTGAAATCAAGGATCTGGTAACGAGGTTTTATACGACAGACGGTATCGTCAAGGCCGTCGAAGGCGTGAGCTATGACGTGCATGAGGGCGAGATCGTGGGCGTCGTCGGCGAGAGCGGCTCCGGCAAGAGCGTGACCGCGCTCTCCGTGATGAGGCTGATTCCGCCGCCCGGCGGTCGCATCGAGCAGGGCGAGGCCCTCCTTGACGGCGAGGACATGCTGAAGATGAGCGAGGAGCGTGTTCTTGAGGTGCGCGGCGCGAAGATCGCCATGATCTTCCAGGAGCCGATGACCTCCCTGAATCCCGTTCTCACCATCGGCCGCCAGTTGACGGAGGCGCTCGAGACGCACCTGGGCATGAACCGGGAGCAAGCCTCGAACCGCGCCGGCGATCTGCTGGAAATGGTCGGCATCCCGGACGGGCGCAATCGACTCAGCGATTATCCGCACCAATTCAGCGGCGGCATGCGCCAGCGCGTGATGATCGCGATGGGCCTGAGCTGTGAGCCGCGCCTTCTGATTGCGGATGAGCCGACAACGGCGCTGGACGTGACGATTCAGGCGCAGATTCTTGAGTTGATGCAGCGGCTGAACGAGGAGTTGGGAACGGCCGTCATCATCATCACGCACAACCTTGGGGTGGTGGCGCGCTACGCGCACTGGATCAATGTGATGTACGCCGGAAAGATCGTCGAATCCGGACCGGCTGAAACGATTTTCAAGGACCCCCGGCATCCGTATACGATCGGTTTGCTCTCTTCGGTGCCGCGCCTCGATGAGCCGCGCCGGGCCAAGCTTGATCCGATTCAGGGGATGCCCCCTGATCTTATGAATCTTCCGGGTGGATGCGCTTTCCGCCCGCGGTGCCCGTTCGCCATCGATCGGTGCGCTGAAGAGTATCCACCGTTCGAGCTGGTTGACGGAAAGACGGATCAACACAAGGCGTGCTGGGTGGACGTGACGCAGGTGTCCGGCGCGCAGGCAGGGAGCAACTAATGACGCAGACAGACGTAGAGGTCACCGGCCACGGCACCGAGCAGTACACCGGTGACTACCTTCTAGAGGTCAACAATCTGAAGATGTACTTCCCTGTAAATTCACGGGGAATCATTCCGCGGCATGTGGCGGACGTGAAGGCCGTGGATGACATCAGCTTCTTCGTCCGCAAGGGCGAGACGCTGGGCGTGGTGGGCGAGTCCGGCTGCGGCAAGACCACCGTCGGACGCAGCATCATGCAGGTCTACAAGATCACGCAGGGCGAGGTCATCTTTGAAGGCGTTGACCTGGCACAGTTGAGCCCGGGCCGGATGCGCCGGATGCGCCGCCGCCTGCAGATGATCTTCCAGGACCCGTACAGCTCCCTGAACCCCCGCATGACCGCCGGCTCCATCATTGGTGAGCCGATCCGCATCCACAACATGTCGAGCGGACGTGGCGATTACGTGGACCAGGTGGAGGAGCTGCTGCGCGTTGTAGGACTGAACCCCTACATGCGCGACCGCTACCCCCACGAGTTCTCCGGCGGACAGCGGCAGCGCATCGGCATCGCCCGCGCGTTGGCGGTGCGGCCCAGCCTGATCATCTGCGACGAGCCGGTCTCCGCGCTCGACGTGTCCATCCAGGCGCAGGTCATCAACCTGCTGGAGGAGCTGCAGGAGCAGTTCGACCTCACGTACATCTTCATCGCGCACGATCTCTCCGTCGTCCGGCACATCAGCGACCGCGTAGCCGTGATGTACCTCGGCAAGATTGTTGAGATTGCGACGCGCGAGGAGCTGTATGAGAACCCGCTCCACCCCTACACGCGGGCGCTCCTCTCCGCGGTGCCGATTCCGGATCCGATCGTTGAGCGTCAGCGTGAGCGCATCGTGCTGACGGGCGACGTGCCGAGTCCGATCCGCCCGCCCTCCGGCTGCCGGTTCCACACCCGCTGCCCCATCGCCATCGACGTGTGCAGCGAAGAGGACCCGGAGTTCCGCGAGATGGGCGGCGACCACTGGGTGGCCTGCCACCGGGTGTAATCCGGCGAATCAACCCTGAACGGGACAGGGGCCGCAGCCGAAAGGCTGCGGCCCCTTACTTTTACGTATCCCTATATTAAAATAAGGACGAGTTATCGATTTCCTACGGCAATTGATGTTTCAGAGAAGACTAACGACTTATAAATTACCTTATTGAGAATTATTCTCACGGTCGCGGATTTCGATCTCTGCTTTGCGTTTGAGCATGGCGTTGCGGACGGCGTTGACGTAGCTCTTGCCGCTGACGCCCATCTTGCGGGCGCGGCGTCGTTTTTCCTGCCGCTTCTCGCCCCGCGTGGGGCGCTCCGAATCATCTCGACCGGTCATGACGTTTGAGAGCTATGCCAGCCCGATTCTCTTGAAGGAGTCATCGACGTAGCGGGTGTAGTAGGTATAGTCGAAGATGGATTCAAGTTCGTCCGGAGTGAGGTGTTCGGCGATATCCGAGTTCTGTCGGAGGAGGTCGCGGAAGTCCTGGCCGGTGTTCCACGACTCCATGGAGGTAGCCTGGGTGATCTTGTAGGCCTCGTCGCGGGTGAGGCCCTTGTCGATGAGGGCGAGCATGACGCGCTGGGAGAAGACGAGGCCGCGCGTTTTCTCGACGTTGGCGAACATCGTCTCCGGGTACACGCGCATACCGCCGATGACGTACGTGGCGAGATCGAGGATGTAGTCGAGGGCCATCGTAGCGTCGGGCAGGATGATGCGCTCGGCGGAGGAGTGGGAGATATCCCGCTCATGCCAGAGGGCGACGTTTTCGAGGGCGGTGACAGCGTGGCCGCGGATGAGTCGCGCGAGGCCGCAGATGCGCTCGGACAGTTCCGGGTTGCGCTTGTGCGGCATGGCGGATGAGCCGGTCTGGCCGGCGTGGAACGGTTCTTCCAACTCAAGGACTTCCGTGCGCTGGAGGCCGCGAATCTCGGTGGCGAATTTCTCAAGAGAGGCGGCGCAGAGTGCGAGCGCGGTGACGAATTCGGCGTGTCGGTCACGAGGCACGATCTGGCTGGAGATATTCTCAACCTCAAGGCCGAGGAATCGGCAGGCGGTCTCCTCAACCTCGGGCGGCAGGGTGGCATGCGTGCCGACCGCGCCGGAGAACTTGCCAACGCTCACACCGCGCGCGGCCTGTTCAAGCCGCTGCCTCATGCGGCGCGTTTCCTCCACCCACAGCGCGAGTTTGAGGCCGAGAGTGGTCGGCTCTGCGTGGACGCCGTGCGTGCGCCCCATCATCAGGGTGTCCTTGTGCTCGACGGCGCGGCGGGTGATGGCCTCTTCGAGCTTGTCGATCCCTTCAAGCAGGAGGTTAGACGCGGCGCGGAGCTGCAGGGCGGTGGCCGTATCCCACACGTCGTTTGACGTGAGGCCCTTGTGGATGTGGCGGCTCTCCGGGCCGAGGTCGCGGGAGATGGATGACAGGAACGCGGTCACGTCGTGGCGAGTCGTCTTGAAGGCTTCTTCCCAATGCCCCATGTCGAACGTGGCGCGTTCCAGCAGAGGGATGTCCTCGGCCGGAATCTGACCATGCTCCGCCCACGCCTTGCAGACGGCAAGTTCAACCTCAAGCCACGTCTCGAACTTGAATTGGTCTTGCCAGACGGCCTTCATGGCGTCCCGGGCGTAGCGGTCGATCATGTTGTTACCCTCACCCTACCCCCACCCTTCGACAAGCTCAGGGTGAACGGGGCAATTGAATTAGCCCTCCGATTGCTTTTGACGGAACGCGGCGTAGCTTTCACGGACGTGGGGGTGCTTGAGGGAAAGGATGGCCGCGGCGAGGTAGGCGGCGTTGCGCGCGCCCATGGAGCCGACCGCGACGGAGGCGACAGGGACGCCGGGCGGCATCTGCACGATGGAGTAGAGGGCGTCGAGGCCGTTGAGGGCGCTGCCGGTGGCGGGGACGCCGATGACGGGCAGGGTGGTGTAGGCGGACATGACACCGGGTAGATGTGCCGCCGCGCCTGCAACGCCGATGAGGACATCGATGCCTCGATCCTGCGCGGTGCGGGCGTACTCCGCGGTCTTGTCCGGCGTGCGATGCGCGGAGAGGACGTTTGTCTCGTATTCGATGCCCAGATCCTCGAGGACCTTCTGTGTTGCTTGCACGAGCTCCTCGTCGGAGCGGCTGCCCATAACGATGCCAACAAGTGCGGCCATTCGCGTTACCCCCTTAGACGTGATGCCTATAGAGATTATGGCATTAGTCGGGCTGTGTGACGGCGCGGAGGGCGATGTCTTTACGGTAGTGAGCGCCCTGGAATTGGACGCGGGCGGCATTTGCGTAGGCTTTCTCGCGGGCCTGCTCCATCGTGTCCCCGAGCGCGGTGACGGTCAGGACGCGGCCACCGGCGGTGAGGAGTTTGCCGGTTGCGGGGTCGAGGCGAGTGCCGGCGTGGAATACGGGCACGTCGTAATCCAGTGTGTTGAGGCCGGTGATTTCAAGACCGGTGGGGTAGTCGCCGGGGTAACCCTCGGAGGCGATGGCGATGCCGACGGCGGGCTGGGGGCTCCACTCGAGATGCACGTCTCCGAGTTTGCCCGCTGCCGTTGCGGCGGCGAGTTGGAGGAAATCGGACGTGATGCGTGGGAGGACTACCTGCGCCTCCGGGTCGCCCATGCGAGAGTTGAATTCAATAACCTTGGGACCGTCGTCGGTGAGCATGAGACCGGCGTAGAGGATGCCGCTGAACGGAGTGCCAATCTCAACCATGCGCCGCAGGACGGGGCGGATGATCGTGTCGCGGATGTCCGCCATGAGCTTGTCCGTGACGAACTCCGGCGGGCTGTATGATCCCATGCCACCGGTGTTGGGGCCTTTATCGTCGTCAAATATGCGCTTGTAGTCGCAGGCGGGGGGAACGAGGACCATCTGCTCGCCGTCGCAGAACGCGAAGACGGAGAGTTCCACGCCCGACAGCGCGTCCTCGATGATGACCCTATCGCCGGACTCCCCAAAATCGCGTAGGCGCATGACGTGGTGCAGGAATGTGACGGCATCCTGCTCCGTTTCACAGACGGCGACGCCCTTTCCGGCTGCGAGACCGTCCGCCTTGATAACGTGGGGCGCCGGGTGGGCGCGGACATACTCCCCGGCCTGCGAATAATCGTCAAATTGTCTCCACGCGGCGGTTGGAACATCGGCGTCGTCCATGACCTGCTTGGCGAACGACTTGCTCCATTCGAGTCGTGCTGCCTCGCGTGTCGGACCGAGACAGAGGATACCCGCATCACGGACTGCATCGCCTAGTCCGGCAGCGAGCGGAGCCTCCGGGCCGATGATGACAAGCTCCACGTTTCGTTCAACCGCCGCCTGAACGATGGCTTCGGTGTTGGTGGCGGGGATGGGCAGGTTCTCGGCGATGGATGCCGTGCCTCCGTTTCCCGGAGCCATATAAAGCTCCTCAAGCCCGGAGCTCTGCTGGAGCTTGGCGGCGATAGCGTGTTCGCGCGCGCCGCCGCCCACGACCAGGACGCGAGAGGGATTATCGACAGCGGCGGGGTGAAGACGGTGATGCGTGTCGGGCATGGCGGGCTCGCGCGGGAGGCGAATCACATACGGGTTAAAGCTGCCGCCGCTCTGCCGCACGAAGAGGCCGCCGTCGTCCGCATCCGTGAACAGCACGCCGTCGGGCGAGCGAACGCGAGTAGAGACGAAACGCGGAGAGCGCGGGAAAAGGATGAGCAGGAGCGCCCCGGGGATGATGCCGATGACGGCCAGCACGATTGCCGTTTCGCCGGAGATGCCGCCGCCCCAGTACACCAGCCCGGCGTAGACGGCAATGCCAAAGAGGAACCCAATCATGAGCCGCAGCCAGAGGATGTGGCGTATCGGATCACGGTTCGCGAGGAATGCGCCGACGCCGAGCAGTGCGAGCATGACGCCAAACAGTCCGAGCAGGATGACGTTCACTTGCTCAAGGCCGAGGAGTTCGGCGATGGGACGCGGGAAGAGGGCAGAGACGATGCCCACGATGATGAACACGACGGCAAGCGCCATAAGGGTGACGCGCAGGAGAATGGTTTTCAACATGGGCTCACCGGGCCGGGGACGTGGTTATTCCCACTCTATCGTTCCCGGGGGCTTGCTCGTGATGTCATAGACGACACGGTTGACGTTCGGGGCCTCATTGGCGATACGCGATGAGATGCGTGCAAGCAGGTCGTAGGGCAGTCTCGCCCAATCGGCGGTCATGGCATCTTCTGACGTGACGGCGCGGATGGCGATGACGTTTCCGTAGGTGCGGAAATCGCCCTGCACGCCGACGGTTTTGGACGCGGTGAGCACGGCAAATGACTGCCAGAGCTCGCGCGTCAGGTTTGCGTTGCGAATCTCCTCGTTGACGATGGCGTCGGCTTCGCGGAGCGTATGCAGTCCTTCCCGCGTCACCTCGCCGAGGATGCGGATGGCCAACCCCGGCCCGGGGAACGGCTGCCGCCAGACGATCTCGTCCGGCAAGCCGAGCTCCGTACCGACGGCGCGCACTTCGTCCTTAAAGAGGTAACGCAGCGGCTCAACCAACTCGAGGCGCATCTCCTCCGGCAGGCCGCCGACATTGTGGTGAGTCTTGATGACGGCGGAGGCGGTGTTGTCCGCCGTCAGGCTCTCGATGACGTCGGGGTAGGTGGTGCCCTGCACGAGGAAATCAACTTCACCGAGCTTGCCGGCTTCCTCCTCAAACACCCAGATAAACTCCTCGCCGATTGTCTTGCGCTTGGTTTCGGGGTCGGTGATTCCCTCAAGCCGGTCGAGGAATCTGTCTGTTGACTCGCTGACGATGAGATTCATGTGGAGATTGCGCTCGAACGTCTCGCGCAGGCGCTCCGGCTCATCCTTACGCAGCAGGCCGTTGTTGACGAAGATGCACGTGAGCCGGTCACCGATGGCGCGGTGAACGAGGGCGGCGGCTACCGCCGAATCGACCCCTCCCGACAACGCGCAGATTGCGTGGCCGTCTCCCACCTGCTCGCGGATGTGCGCCACCGTTGCGTCGACGAAATTGGCCGCCGTCCACGTCGGCTCGCACCTGCAGACTTTGAACAAAAAATTCTCCAACAGCTGTTTGCCGTTGGGGGTATGTACGACTTCCGGGTGGAACTGCAGCCCGTAGTAACCGGAATCGTTGGCCATCGCCGCGATGGGGGAATTGTCCGTGAATGCCAGCGTCTGGAAACCCGCCGGAGGAGTCGTTACGTGGTCGCCGTGGCTCATCCAGACCGGCATCGTCGGCGGCAGGTCTTCGAGAAGTGGATCAGGGATTGTGGCGGCGCGATGGAGGACGGAGTGGCCGTATTCGCGGCGAGTGGTGTTCTCGACGGCGCCGCCAAGCTGGTGGGCAAGGAGCTGCATCCCGTAGCAAATGCCGAGTATCGGCACGCCCGCCTCATAGACCTCTGCGGGGGCCATGGGCGCGTCCGGTTCATAGACGCTGGCAGGGCCGCCGGAGAAGATGAATCCCTTTGGCCGCAGCCGTTGAATCTCGTGCCACGGCATCGTGGCGGGCACCACTTCGCAATAGACGTTCAGCTCACGGATGCGACGGGCGATGAGCAGGCTGTACTGGGAGCCAAAATCGATGACGACGATGAGGTCGCGGGCAGGGGGCTGGTCCGTGTCTGCGTCAGGGTGGCGCGCCTCGGCGTGTTGGGCAATCTCAAGGTAGGTCGCGATTTCGCGATCATCGCCCGTGGCGATGCGGTGGCTCACACCAGGTTGCTCGTTGCTCACGTGCGCTGCCAGTCCCCCCAAGGACATCCCATTGACGCTCAGCCTACTAACCGGTGCTATACTTGGTCAAGGAGTCACAACGTGACCGATCAAACCGTCGTAGACGAGGCAGAAGTCCAGGCAACCGACCCAGAGCTTCAGATTCGCGCAGCAGTCGTGATGCTTCGGGTTGGCGGGATTGTGTGCTTCCCGACGGATACCCTTTTCGCGCTTGGGGCAGACGCGTTTAATGCCGAGGCGGTCGAACGGGTCTACCGCGCGAAGGGCCGCGACCATGGGCAGGGATTGCCCGTGCTGCTCGCGGACGCTGAGCAGCTCAACAAGGTCGCCATCGACCTGCCGGACAGCGCATGGAAACTGGCTGATCGGTATTGGCCGGGCGCGTTGACGATGGTCGTCAAGCGCTCGCCGGACCTGCCGGATATCGTCAGCGGGGGCGCAACAACCGTTGCCGTTCGCGTTCCGGATCATCCCATCGCACGCGAGCTGATCAAGGAATTTGGGCGGCCCGTTATCGGCACGAGCGCAAATCGCTCCGGTTCGTCCGATGCACGCTCACTTGACGACGTGTTGGAGGAACTCGGTCCGTGGCTGGACTATGCGGTGGGGGAGGGAACTCTGCCCGCAGGTCAGCCGTCCACCATCGTTGATCTGACAACTTCCCGGCCGCAGGTACTGCGCGAAGGCGCGATCCCGTCGGATGAAGTCATTGCCGCTATCGCCGACTCTGACCCCAACGAGGGGCAGAATCCGCGCGGCAGGCGCACACGGGTCAGCTAGAGCGCGGCGGCTAAAAGGCCTCGTTCGGACGTACTGACCGGTGTGGGAGGGACGTTCCGATGGAAGCCCCAGCGTCTCTCGACAGATTCCGCTCCACAATCGATGAGGCCATCGCCCGTATTCTGATCGGCCGCCAGGGCCAACTGTTCGACATGATGCGTCACCACCTTGGGTGGGAAGATGGCGAGCTTACCCAGGGCGGCAAATACCTTAGGCCCACCCTCGCGCTGGTGACGGCGGAGGCGTGCGGCGGAGGCTGGGAGGATGCGCTCCCCGCCGCGGTTGGGCTGGAGCTGCTGCATAACTTCTCCCTGATTCACGACGATATCCAGGATGAGAGCTCATATCGGCGGAATCGTCCAACGGTGTGGAGCAGGTGGGGGGCGTCACAGGCGATCAACGCGGGCGACGCAATGCACGCGCTCTCGCAGCTTGTCGTATTGCGGATGGCTGAGGACGGCGCGCCGCCGCAAAGCGTTCTCCACGCGGTAAAGATGCTGGATGAGACGTGCCTTGCGCTGTGCGAGGGGCAGACATCGGACATGGACTTCGAGAACCGCAACGATGTGACAGTCGACGAGTACAAGACGATGATCGGCAACAAGACGGCTGAGGCGTTCCGGTGCGCGTTGGAGATCGGCTCTGTGTTTGCGAGCGGATCGGCGGAGCAGGGCAGACTGCTCGGCGAGGCGGGGTTCGAGATGGGCATCGCATTCCAGATTCATGACGATGTGCTTGATATCTGGGGCGGGGAGATCATCGGCAAGGAGACCGCGCTTGATATCCGTGACGGCAAGAAGAGCCTGCCCGTCATCTACGGTCTCACACAGTCGAACTCGCCGGACGCTGAGCGGCTCCGTGAGCTGTACCGGAGCGGCTTTGGCCCGGATGCGGTGAGTGACATCGTTGCTCTATTGGAGTCGTTGGGGGCGTCCGACTTCTGCGCAGCGGAGGCGTCCTCACACTGGGCAAAGGGACGCGCGCTGATTGAGTCGGCGGGGCTGCCGGAGGATGGCGCGGCGACGCTGATTGAGATTGGGGATTTTCTGATCGGGAGAGAGATGTAGGAGATGTGGGGCCTTGAGGATGTGCCATATAAGAGCGCTCTAGTTGGCATCCTCGCGGCTTTCGCCTTTCTTGCGGCCTGCGGCGACGCCGTCGAGCAGGTATCGGTCGATACACCGGCGACGGCACCCTTATCGATTCCTCCACTGCTCGAGCCGGCGACTGAGAATGGCGTCTCTCAGTACGAGCTTACGATTGGAACGTCCCAGCACGACTACAAACAGGCAGGAATGACTGACACTTACTCCTACAACGGCATGTCTGTGCTTGGGCCGACACTTCGTCTGAGAACTGGAGACTCGGTGGCTATCAACGTCACGAACGCTTTGGACGAAGTCACGACAACGCATTGGCACGGCGCCGACCTTCCGGCAGAGGATGACGGCGGCCCACATAGCCTGATTGAGCCAGGCGCAACCTGGGTGGCCGACTTTGAGGTCATCCAGCCTGCAGCCACCCTCTGGTATCACCCTCATGCCCATGGAACGACAGCCGAGCACGTCTACCGGGGCGCCGCAGGGTTGATAATCATCGAAGATGACAACCCTGCGGCCGCAGCGCTGCCGGCAACCTACGGCGTTGATGACATTCCGGTCATCATCCAGGACAAGGACTTCACCGAGGATGGCCAACTCGATTTCGCCATCGACGAAGACGACGACGGAAAGTTCTATGCCACGCTGACAGCGAACGGCACAATCGACCCATACGTCGAGGTGCCTGGAGGGTTGGTTCGACTCCGATTGTTGAACGGCAGTCAAGCGCGAATTTACAACCTCGGCGTCGAGGGAGCCCAAATGGTCAAGATCGCCTCCGACGGCGGCTACCTGGCCGGTCCTGTCGAACTCGAGCAGCTTGTACTCGCGCCCGGGGACCGGGCCGAGATCATCGTCAACATTGGGACTGAATCCGCCGCATTGGTTGACAGCGCGTTCGGCCGGGTGCTGGAGCTCCGCCCGAATGAGTCAGCCTTAGGCACGGGTGCGCTTCCGGACAAGCTCGCCACCATAGAGCGTATTCCCGAGTCGGAGATCACCGTAGATCGGAGCTTCCGCATGGGAGACGCGCGTAATTTCTGGGAATTCGACCCAACCTGGGCAATCAATGGGGCGCAGTTCGACATGAACAGGATCGACGTCACGGTGCAACTGGGAGATACCGAGCGCTGGACTCTCTCCAGCGACGACGGCCAGCATGTTTTCCATCCCCACCAGATACAGTTTCAGATATTGGCAATCAACGGCGAACCTCCCCCGCCGGAGGAATCAGGCTGGGAGGACTCCGTGTTAGTAGATACCGGGCGTGAGGTTGTTATCGCCGCCCGATTCAACACGTACGCCGCTGAAGACATTCCGTATATGTTCCACTGCCACGTTCTCGATCACGAGGACCTGGGCATGATGGGGCAGTTCCTGATAGTTGAATAGAACAGGGGAGGTTGGATTCTTCGCTGCGCTCAGAATGACAAGTGTGGCTCAAAATGACAGAGGTGGTTCAGAATGACGAAAGCGGGGCGGGTCATTGACCCGCCCCGCTCCTTTTTGCGGTTTCGTGGCTGTTACGCCGGGACGTTTGCCTTGAGGAAGGCGAGAGTCTTCTCCCATGCGTCGGCGGAGGCCTCGGCGTGGTGGCCCTGGCCGGAGTCATTGAAGAAACCGTGCGTCGCGCCGTCGTAGATGTGCTTCTCGACGGACTTGCCGCGCGCGTTCAACTCGCTCTCCAACTCATTCGCGCGATCCGCCTCGTCGCTGCCGTAGACGGCGAGCACCGGGGAGTTCACGTTGTTCAGCAGGTCGGCGGGATCAGGGATGCCGCCGTAGTAGACGATTGTCGCGGAAACGCCGTCATCTTCCGTCGCGGTCAGCAGAGAAACGCCCCCGCCGAGGCAGTAGCCGATGACGGCTACGTTGCCGTTTGAAAGCTCGGAACTCTTGATGTAGTCGATGGCCGCGCGGGTGTCGCGCACTGCGCGCCCACGATCGAGGCCCATCGCCAGCTTCTGTGCCTCGGAAGGCTCATTCACGACATCGCCGTGGAACAGGTCAGGCGCGATGGCGGTGTAGCCCTGTCGCGCGAATCGGCGGGTGACGTCCCGGATGTGCTCATCGAGGCCCCACCACTCCTGGATTACGACGATGCCCGGGTACTTGCCCTCCGCCATAGGATGAGCCGCATACCCCTTCACCAGGTCAACGTCGTGAGAGACAATCGTGTCCGGCATTTGTGTCCTCCCCAATTAGATTCTGCTTCTTGCGTGGGCAGCCGCGCTACACGCGGATAGTCCCCCACCACGCCCCATCGTAGCAGTCGCGCAAGATAGTGTGAAGAGAGACGCAGTTCCTTGCCGCTTGGCAGGGCAGCCCGTAGACTTGTGTGAACCAACGGGAGGGGGCGGGCAAATCGCTAACCAATCCTTAACTGTTCAAGAGGCCGCGCAGCGTGTGGCGGAAAGCGTGGCCTCCGTCATCGTCGGCAAGGATGACGTCATTGAGTTGGCCGTCACCGCGCTGTTGTGCCGCGGGCATCTTCTCTTTGAGGATGTGCCGGGAAGCGGCAAGACGACCCTGGCCAAGGCGTTGGCCGCCTCATTGGGCTGCACGTTCAGTCGCGTGCAGTTCACACCCGACCTGATGCCGGCGGACATCACGGGCATCAACTACTACAATCAGCGTTCCGGCGATTTTGAACTCCGCAACGGGCCGATCTTCTCGCAGGTCCTGTTGGCCGATGAGGTGAACCGCGCTACACCGCGGACGCAATCGGCTCTCCTTGAAGCGATGCAGGAAGGGCAGGTGACCATTGAAGGAGAAACCCTGCCGCTGCCTGCGCCCTTCATGGTGATGGCCACCCAGAACCCTATTGAGCTCGAAGGAACGTTTCCGCTGCCGGAGGCGCAGTTGGATCGGTTTCTGATGCGGCTGAGCCTCGGCTTTCCCTCTGCAGAAGAAGAGATTCGGATGATCCATCGATTCAACGCGGACGACCCGCTGAAACACGTGCGGCCTGTTCTTTCGACCCAGGAACTCCTGTCGCTGCAGGACCAGATTGCGACTGCGCGGGTGGAGCCGGCGCTGGAGGATTACATCATCGGCATCGTTCACTCCACGCGTGACCATCCTTCACTGGATCTCGGCGCGAGCCCGCGGGCGTCGCTGGCGCTTCACCATACGTCGCAGGCGTTGGCGCTTCAGCAGGGGCGGGACTACGTGACGCCGGACGACGTGAAGCGTCTTGCGCCATACGTGCTGACACATCGCGTCATCCTGAATGCACAGGCGCGGCTGCGCGGTCTCACGTCCCTCGATGTCGTGGACGACGTTCTCCGCACCGTGCCCGTGCCGATTAGCGGGCAGCCTGAGGACGATGCCGTGGCCGAAGGAGTGGCCGCGGACCACTAGACATGCTCACGCTCACCGGGGGCTGGGTAGCCACATTTGGCCTGCTGATGATCATCGGCCTTGCGACCGGGCAGGGTCTGCTTGTCGGATTGGGCGCCCTCATTATCCTGACGTACCTTGTCGCATACGGGTGGAACCGCGTTTCGCTGGCGCGCGTGACGTTTGAGAGGTCTCTCTCCGAGACGCGCGCGTTTGTCGGCGACAACGTGACCGTTAACCTGCGTGTGACCAACCGCAAGGCAATCCCCATGCCGTGGGTCACGCTTGAGGACCAATTTCCGTCCGGGCTCGAGGAGGCGGATAAGCCACGCACGATCCGCGTGGAGCAGGGATCGTACACGACGACTCGCTCCACTTCACTGGCCCGGTATGAGCGAGTGACGTGGCATTTCACGATGGAGTGCAAAAAGCGGGGACTGTATCGATTCGGCCCGGCAAGCGTGACAAGCGGGGACGTGTTCGGGTTCTTCTTCTCGGAGCGTCTTGAGCCGCAGTGGGATCACGTCATCGTCTATCCGCAGACGCTGCCCTTGCCCGCGCTTGGCATTCCGGCGCGGCGTCCTTTCGGCGAACAGCGCGGCGGCCAGCCGTATCACGAAGATCCCAGCAGGCTGCGTGGTCTGCGGCCGTATGAACCCGGTGATGCCCTGAGGCGCGTGGACTGGAAAGCGACGGCGCGTTCACAGGCGCTGACGGTGCGGCTCTTCTCGCCGTCCGTCTCGGAGACGATGATCCTTGCCCTGAACGCGCAGACGCTGACGGCTGCAGAGGGGCAGTGGGGCTATTCACCACTGCTGCTGGAGCGGGGAGTGACGGCGGCGGCGTCCATCGCTGAGTGGGCCTATGGGCGAAAGATGTCATTCGGGCTGATGACGAACAGCGTCTCGCCGCTGACGGACGAGCCGATCCGCGTGCTGCCGAATCGCACGCGCGAGCAACTAACGACAGTATTAGAGAGCCTCGCGGTCGTGACACCTCTGGGGCGACAAGCGATGGGGCAGTTCCTGTTGGAACAGACACGGCGCTTGCCGGTTGGCGCAACTGTTGTGTTGGTCACGAGCGTGATTGACGAGGAGACCATTGACGCGCTGCATAGCCTGCGGCGGGCGGGGGCAAGGCCAAGCGTGGTCTGGACTTCCGAAACTCCGTCACCGCTGTTGTCTGATCCGGACATCATCGTGCATGAGATCGGGCATCAAATGGCGCAGCTGGAGCATGAGGCGGTCTTCCGACCGGGGGTGACTCGTCGAGTTGAGCACGCCGTTCCGGCACAGGCGGTGATGGAATGAGGTGGGCGCCGCTGGCATTGGAGGGAGCGCGCCTCACGATGGAGGTGGCGTGGATCACCATTGCGGGCGCTCTTGCGCTGCTGATGATCGGGGCCGGTGAGAGCCTGGTGCCCGTCTGGCTGGCGTTAGTCGTCACCGTATCCGGGTATATTCTCACCCGTTGGATTGTTCCCGCGGGCGCGACCATAGCAGCGGCGCGAGGCATTGTGGCCGGGGGCGGCGTCATCGTTATCTATCTCGGCATTGCCATGCTGCCGCAGGTGGGGTGGGACTTCTCATGGCCGCTGTGGTTCTGGCAGGACTGGCAGGAAGGACGCCACCCAATCGTCGGCGGCATCATGCTCGGCGTGTTCTGGTGGCGCGGCACCCACCTGGGGCAGGAACTCGTCTGGGTCAACAACCTGGCGCAGTCGTTCCGCATCGGCGTTGCCGTTGTGGTGGTGGGAGTTGTTATAGACGTCTTGATCGATAGCTATTCCGGCACGCCAATCCCCACCTTCCTCTTCTTTGGGATGGGTATTGCATCGTTTGCATTGATTCATATCACGTCGATGGATCCGGAGCAGAGCGCCGGGCTGCGAGATTGGCCCCGCATGATGGCGCTAACCGTGGGGGGCATCCTCATCGGCAGCGTCCTGCTGGCAGTCCTGGCAGAGGGCGAACTGGGGCGGGTCGCGGCGACGGTGTTTGGGTTCGGGGGACGACTGTTCCTGCCCGTTCTGGCTGTGATTGGCTGGATCTTCGAGATCGTCATCCAGGCCTTCGTCTGGGCGTTCTTTGAGGTGATCCGATTCTTCGCCACAGAGGGGGAAAGTGTCGAGTTCCAACTGCCGTCGGCGCCGGACTATGAGCAGATTTTCACGCGTGACGAGGAAGAGAACAGGTTCCTGTACTGGCTGTCCCGGATATTCGGCTGGGCGGCTGTGACGGCGGCCGTTGTTGGCGTTGCGTGGTTCCTGTGGCGGTTGTTCAGCGGGTTCCGGGGCCGGCGTTCCCAGCAGGAGATGGGCGAGGAACGAGAGCGACTGCAGGGCGAGACGACGATTGTTGAAGACCTCTCGTCCGCTTTGTCCGCCCTTGCCGCGCGATTCCGACGTTCACCTAAACATGACGAGATTACGGCTGACCTTGACCCGAACAACCCTGTTTCCGTCGCGCTTGGGGCATACAGAGGGCTGGTGGCGCTGGCCGACGATCATGGCGTTGCACGGGAGGGGTGGGAGACGCCGCAGGAGTTTCAGCCGGAACTCAGCCGACTCTTTGTCGGGCAGGACATCGGCATCTTCACCGACTCGTTCGTGCGGGCGCGCTACGGCGGCATCCCGCCGTCAGGAGAGGATGTCGGGCAGCTCCGCGCGATCTGGGCCAACATCCGTGAACTGTATCCGCCTCCGCGTCACAGGCCTGAGACGAAGGCCGCACCCGCGGCAGCCGATGAAGAACGGCCCGTCCGCGCGCCGCTGCCGCGCTGGATGCGGGTACGCTCCGATTTGCGTCCCCACGAGGAGAGCCCGCCGCCCGGCATGGGCCCGGACGATGCCCGCATGATGTAGTTGGGGGTGGGCGTCGTCTGTTAGTTGGGCAGGTTGGTCACGTCCAGGGCGGTGAGGGCGAGGACGCGGGCGACCTGCTCCATATCCGGGATGCGGACGTATTCATCCGGGATAGTCTCTGATTCGGACGCGCCCGCGGGGCCGTAGAGCAGGCATTGGACACCCGCGCGCCAGAGGTGCGTGGTGTCGTCGCCGGTGTACGAGCCGGGCAGGACCGTTCCGAACCCATCAGGCTCCCGCCCCGTCACGGCGCGGAAACTACGGAGCACGGCATCCACGATGTATTCGTCCTTCGGCAGATCGAACGGCTCCATCACTCGTGTGAACACGCGGTGTTTCGGATCAGGCGGCATCTCGATCTCATACGCGAAATCGGGATCGTCGCTCTTGATAGCGTCCAGGGCACGCTTGATGTCCGCCCTGACGGATTCAGATGACATACCGGGCAGGAAACGCACGTCAACAAGGGCGGTGCAGAAGTCCGAGACCCAGTTGGGCCCGCGCAGGTCATAGTCGCGCCCGCGTCCGCCGATGATTGCGCCGACGTTGATGCGCGGCAGGCCGGGGAGATCCTCACGCGGCGTATGGGTGAACTCGACGGCATTGAGGGCGGGGATGGCCTTCGCCAGGTTGGCGATGGCGTCGATAGCCTCATCCTTGCGGACGATGTGCCGGGAGTTGCCGATGATGTGGACGGCAAGCTCGACGACGCCGGCGTGGGTGGTCAGGATGTTGTTCGCGCCATGCGGCTCCGGGATGACAGCCATGTCTGCGAGCGGGCCGTTCTCGCAGAGGTAGATCGTCCCGACGCCGCCCTGCAGCTCGCCGACAACGCAGGCGACCACGATATCGCCGCGCCGCTCCACGCCCGAGGTTCGCAGCGCCTCCGCGGCGGTGATCATGGAGGCGACGCCGGCCTTCATATTGCGGATGCCCGCGCCGTAGATGCGGTCATCCTCGACGCTGGGCGACCATGGATCGCGTTTCCATCCCATGGCAAGCGGATCGATGTCGGTGTGGCCGTTGAGCATGAACGACTTTCCGCCGCCTGTGCCGCGAAGGATGGCGATGGTCTGAAATCGCCCCGGCTCCACCTCCTGCACCTGCACCTCGTAGCCGCGGTCGGAGAGGTAGGTCGCCAGGAATCGCGCAATTTCCGTCTCCTCCGTCTTGAAGCTCGGCACACGGACAAGCTCCTGCGCGAGGCTCACCATTTCTTCAGTGTTGACGGCGTCCAGAACGCGCTGGGCTTCTGCGGAGTTCATGTCATTAGTCATGGCGATTTCCTCTAATCGTTCGTCGGGATTACATCAAGGCCAACCTGGTAGTATCTCTTGCCGCGTCTGCGTCCTATTCGGCCGAAACCCGGTAGGGGAAAGTGGCAGGAGATGAGCGGCGTGCCGTTGTCGGCGGCCTCGTCCAGCATCTTGCGCCGCGTCTCAGTCGTCAGCGGCCAATCGACGTCAAAGATGCAATTCCAGTCGTCTTCAACCACCTGCGCCGGGTGGATGAACACATCGCCCTGGATGATGGCGTCCTCGCCGCTGGACGCAACGACAACGCTCATGTGACCCGGGGTATGGCCGGGAGTGTGGACGGCCCGCACGTCCCGTGTGAGATCCGTGTCCTCGTCGATCGTGTCGAGTATTCCGAGCTTGTCGAGAGGTTCGACATCGCGGTGCATGAAGGGGAACGACATTGATGCTTGCACCTCCGGCTTGCGGAAGTGCTCAAGGTCAAGCGAATGGACGACGTAACGGGCGTTTGGGAAGGTCGGCTCGGTGGGAATCTCTTCTCCCCAGACCATGTTCCAACCCGTGTGATCAGGGTGGAGATGGGAGAAGAAGACAACATCCACATCCGCAGCCTCAACCCCGCTGGCGGAGAGATTATCCATGAGCTGGCCCAGTTCGCCCTCGATTGGGCCGGGGCCGTAGCCAGTGTCGATAAGGATGGTCTGCCCCTGTGAGCGCACGACGTAGCACCCAATCTCAAGCCGGATGTGGTTGCCCGCGAACGTGTCGGCGAAGTCGTCGCGATACTCGTCCCACGCTTCCACCGGCACGGCAGGGAACAGTTCCGGCAAGGGGCGGGGATAGATGATGTTCATGTCCGTCACTGCGATGATCTCAGCGTCACCGACCCGCATCGTGAATTCGGACATCCCACCCCCCAAGAGCGGCGCCGTCGTTTGGCCGCTGTGTGGCGCAATTGTAGGAACGGCGGGGTTGGAGGGTCAAATTGGGGCAGGGGAGGGACTAGGTCTGCCGTCTGGAACGCTCTTCCGTTGATTGGCGTGAGACGGACGGCCCATAACCGAGCGCGCCGTCCAAGACTGTGCGGGCCACACGCAGGCTGAGCACCTCGCTCGTTCCCATGTACAGGCTCAGGTGGCGGGCATCACGGTACATGCGCTCCAGCGGATGGACTTCCATGTAGCCGTGCCCGCCGACTGCCTGCATGGCGTGGTCGGTGGCGTGGACGGCGGTTCGGGCGGACATGAGCTTGGCGGCGTTCAGGTAGGCGGCTTCGCCCTCGTCGTGGAATCGGCCTTCGTCCACCATGCGCGCCGCCTGGTACGTCAGCAGCCGTGTCGCCTCGACGTTGACGGTCATTTCAGCGAGATGGAGTTGGGTGGTCTGCAGGTCAGCCAGCAGCCCGCCGTAGATGCGGCGTGTGTTGGCATAGTCGCGTGTGAATGCCAGCGCCTCCTCCGCCGCGCCGAGTCCGCGGGCGGCTAGCAGCGGCTGGATGGCGTTCATGCTCAGGCGGGCGATTTCCTCTCCCTGTCCGATGTCTCCAATCAAGTGGGACTCCGGCGTGCGGCATCCGTCAAAGGACCAATCGCAGTGGGGCATGCCCTTGAGTCCCATGCCCTCATCGCGTCGGAGAAAGATGACGCCGGGCTGCGGGACATCAACAAGGAAGCCCGACATGCTTTCGCGCATGTCTCCGTTGTCGCCCGCGCCGGCAAAGACAATGAAGAAATCCGCCTGCGGAGAGCCGCTGATGAAATCCTTTTCGCCGTTGAGGACGTAGTCGGAACCGTCTTTCTCGGCGCGGGTCACCATGGAACCGAGATCCGAGGATGCGTTGGGCTCCGTAAGGGCGAAGGAGCCGCGTTTGCTGCCGTCCGCGACGGCGCGTACGTAGTTTCCCCGCATGTCATCCGTGCCGAAGAGACGCATGGGCCATGTGACAAGAGCGGAGAGGATGAGCATCTGCGCCGACGAGGCGCAGGCCCGCGCAACCTCTTCAATGGCGATGGCGAGTTCCATCGTTCCCGCGCCTGTGCCGCCCTCGTTCTCGGAGAGCGCCAGGGCAAATAGGCCCTGATCGCGAAAGGCGTCAAATATGTCCTCCGGATACTCGCGATCCTGGTCGATTTGCCATGCTCGGGGGGCAACCTTGTCACGGACAAGCTCACGTACGGAATGGCGCAGGAGGCGGAACTCCTCAGAAAGGGTATCGTCGAGGGTCATTACCGTCGTGCCCTTAGCGGACTCGTGGGTCTTCTAGTCGTCCGCTGCGCGTCCGCCGCCGTCGACGCGCAGGGTGATGCCGCTGACATAGGACGCGGCTTCGCTCGCGAGAAAGACGGCTGCCAGTCCCATGTCACGTGGCGTGGCAAGGCGTTTGGCGGCCATGGTCTGCGCTTGTGCCGCGACGCGCGCATCGGCCTCGTCGCCGTAGCCGGCTCTCATTCCAACGGTGTCTGTGAGGCCGGGGGCGATGGCTACGACGCGGACGTGTGGAGCGAACTCAGCGGCCAAGGTCTGGGTCAGGTTCGTGATGCCCGCTTTCGTGGCGGCGTAGACCGGCTGGGCGATGGACCCGGCGAAGGCCGCGCCGGACGAGAGGTTGATGATCACGCCGGTCTCACGCTCTCGCATGACGGCTCCCGCGGCCTGGCAGCAGAGGAACGTGGACTTGAGATTGTTTCGGACGACGGCGTCATAGCCGCCCTCGCTGATGTCCGGGAAACGGGCGTAGAAGCTGCCGCCCGCGTTGTTGACCATGATGTCCAGGCGGTCAAACTCACCTAGCGTTGCTTCGATTAGCGCGCGCACATCAGCGCTGTCGCGGGCGTCCGCGACGACGGGCAGGGCAGAGCGCCCAAGGAGACGGATCTCATCCGCCGTTGCTTCGAGGTCGGCCTCGGAACGCGAGCGGTCCGCGACGGTGATGCCGGCGACGACAACGTCCGCCCCGGCCTCGGCCAACGCGAGCGCTATGCCCTTGCCAATCCCCTGGCCCGCGCCAGTGACGATTGCCGTTTTTCCATCGAGGCTGAATTCATGTAAGCCGGGCATTGTTGTTCCTCCAGTTGGCAGTTGCTTCTTTCATAGTACTGGGATTGCGCAGTCAGCCTGCCTGAAATATCTCGATTGCGTTGCCGGAGGGATCTTCGACGATGACTTGCTTGCCGCCCGGGCCGCTGATGATGTCGTTGCGGAAAGCCGCGCCCGCGTCACGCAGCGCGGTGGCGGTAGACTCGATATCGTCGGTTTCAATAACAATGCGCGCCCAGCCGCCCGGCTCAGGTTGGCGGCCGTCCGGCATGGGGCGGGACGCGGACGCGCGCGGGCCTGCGAGCCAGAGGCTCAGATCATCGCGCGTCACAATTGCCATTGCAGGGCCGTACTGTTCGGCCACCGAGAAACCCAACAGAGACGTATAGAACTCAACGGATTTCTCAACGTCTTGCACGATATAGCGGACTGACGCCACGATTACCCCCTCTCAAGTGCACACCTGAGCAAATCATATCCTGAGACCACTGCGTGATACGGTATTAGGGCAACTTTATTGCTACGTTTCGCAGATGGGTAACACAGGAAAGTCGGAATTGACAGCGCCTCAACAGGTGGCCATCCCATCCGGCCTGGCGGGCAGGCGGGGAATTCAACTCGCCACCCTCGTCGTCTTTGTTGCGTTCCTTGATTTCTTCGCCGGACTGCCGCTGGTTCCAACATACGCGAGAGAACTAGGCGCGGCCGAAACATTGGTGGGTGTTATCGTTGCCGCCTATTCGATAACGAACCTGCCTGGCAACATCGTCGCCGGCTATTTCCTGGATCGGTTCGGTCGAAGGTTACCCATAACGATGGGCTTGGTGGTCACCGCGCTGGCACTTGCAGGATACGCTGCCGCGACCAGCGCGGAAATGTTGCTCGCCGTAAGGGGGCTGCACGGACTCGCCGCTGCCGTGCTTACGCCCGGCGCATTCGCGATGCTCGGGGACTCCAGCCAGGCGGGATCGCGTGGGCGGACGATGGGCAGGAGCGCTGTTGTGATTGCCATCGCCGCGGTCCTGGGACCGGCATCCGCCGGTATTCTCCAGGGAATGCTTGGCTACGAGACCGTTTTCCTCATGATGGCGGGCTTAATGGCGATTACAGCCGTCATCTATATCCTGGGTTCTCGCGACACCCGGGTTCCCGATGGCGCAGAACCGGATGCGGAGGCAGGGCCGCAACCTACTGCGGTGACAGGAGAAACGCCGCTTCGCATCAATTGGCTGGTGTTGGCATCAATCGTTGCCATCTCGTGGACAATCGGGATCGGAACACTCACCACGTATTTGCCGCTCCACGTGGAAGATATCGGAGAAGCTGCAAGGACATCCGGGAATGCCTTCACCCTGTTCGCGCTGACTGCGCTGATCATGATGGTTGGCGTCATTGGGATCATCGGTGACCGTTTCGGAAGACTTACTTTCCTGAGCGTCGGACTCGCGCTCTTCAGCGCCGGTCTGTTCCTGATGGCGGCAACCCAGGAACTCTGGGCTGTCTATGCGGGAATGGCTGTCATCGGTTTTGGATTCGGACTGCTCCTGCCCACGGCTACGGCGCTCGTGGCAGATGCCAGCGGACCGGTCCGTCGAGGTCTGGCCTTCGGTATCTTCTATGGCGCGTACTCGCTTGGCATAACCATCGGTGATGTGGTGAGTGGAGTAATTGCTGATTTGACCACCACTGCGCCCACCGGCTGGCCATATGCAGTGGCCGGCATCGTTGCCGCAACAATGATCCTGTTCACGCTTGTTGCCATGGCGCGGGGGATAGGCTCAGTTCGTAGGCAAACGACCGCGTAAACATCGGTGACCACTAGTGCGGGAACGCGGAGTGCCGCCTTCTTCTAAAGGCGTAGGTCTGCGCGAATGTGAAGAAAGTCGGGGCGCCCGGATTTGAACCGGGGACTTCCTGCTCCCAAAGCAGGCGCGCTGCCGGGCTGCGCTACGCCCCGTCTAAACCCATTCTAGCGCGGGGTAGGGAGTACGAGCCTAGGACGAGTTGCCGTTGAAGGGCGGGCGGCGGCGAAGGAAGTCTTCGAGGTCATCGACGAGGTCCTGCGCGTCCGGGAACTCCGGCGAGCCGGGGGTGATGATGCCCGTGCTGCTCGGTCGACCGGGCTGCTGTTCCGCCTCCGTTTCGTCGTAGTACTGCTCCAGTTTGCGGACGTACTGCCGCATGGACGGCTCTTCCTCAATGGCCTCTTCGCATTGCTCGTAGAACGCCGCCGACTCGCCCTCCAGTTCACGGAGGTCTGCGCCGATGCCCATGGACTGTCGCAGGGTGTCCAGGATGGCGTGGATGATGGTGGGGTTCGGCGATGTCTGGATGTAGTGCGGCACATGACCCCAGAAGCTGGAGGAGCCGATGCCGCGCTTTTGGCACGCCTCCGCAATGACGGACGAGATACCGGTCGGGCCGTTGTAAGAGCCGCCGCGTGCGATTCCGAGGCGTTCCATGGTCGCCTTGATCTCCGGCGTCCTGCTGCTGCCGTTGACGAACGGTTTGCGGGTGTGGGGCACGGCGTTTAGCAGCGCGCCGAATGAGATTATGTGCTCGACGCCACATTCAAGAATGAAGTCAACGAACTGTGCGCTGAATTGGTTCCACCGCAGGTGCGGCTCAATACCGGAGAAGAGCAGAAGCGGCTCCGTCGCGTCCGTGCCCGGCGCGAGATAGAAGCGGTTCTGCGGCCACGTGAGAGACCGCACGCCGGAGTCGTCGACGTTGACGATAGGGCGGTAGTCCGTGAAGTTGAAGAACTCGTCAGGATCGAACTCGGCGACGAGCTCGGCATTGCGCGCGCGCCCGAGGAAATCGACGGCGCCGGTGGCGGCATCGCCGGCATCGGACCATCCAAAGAACGCCATGATGATGGTGCGGACGTTTCGGGGAATCTCTCGGTGAAGACGAATGTCTTTCACAAGCCACCTCCGGTGGTGTTGGGGCGCGTGAATCGCAAACTATACGGCATAGCCGCTCTCCGCGCCATCTCCACTATAACAACATTGCCCATGCTCCAAGATGGAGCTGCAAATGAGAAAAGGTTGACGGCCTCCGTGTATGATTAGAGCAGGTAGTAGTAAGTTGTAACAGACGAGTTGTAATAGACGATATGAATAAATCACTGTCGATCGAGAGAGTTATTCTTGCCGAGCCGCGTGGCTTCTGCGCCGGCGTGATCCGCGCCATCGAGGCAGTTGAGCTCGCCCTGGCGGAGTACGGCCCGCCGATATACGTGCGCCGGCAGATCGTCCATAACCTCTTTGTGGTGCGGGATCTGGAGCGGAAGGGCGCGGTGTTCGTTGAAGAGGTGTCTGAGGCGCCCGTGGGGGCGCGCATGATTTTCAGCGCGCACGGCATCGCGCCCATCGTGCGGGAGATGGCGAAGGGACGCGAGCTTGATGTCATCGACGCCACGTGCCCGCTGGTGACAAAGGTGCACGTGGAGGCCGTCCGCTACGTTCGGGACGGTTACAAGGTTCTCCTTGTCGGCCACGCGGGCCATGATGAGATCATCGGCACGATGGGCGAGGCGCCTGACGACATCATCCTGGTCCAGGATATGGATGATGTGGCCACGGTCAGCGTCCCGGATGAAGAGCGCGTGGCGCTCGTTACACAGACAACCCTGAGCGTGGATGAGACGAAGGACATCGTGGATGCGCTCAAGATGCGCTTTCCCAAGATCCGAATGCCTGCGCGCTCCGATATCTGCTTTGCAACACAGAACCGGCAGGACGCCGTGAAGCTGTTGGCGCAGGAAGCGGATGTGGTCCTGGTTCTCGGCGCCGAGAACAGCAGCAACTCTCAGCGTCTGCGAGAAGTGGCGGATACAGGGCAGTGCAGGGCGTATCTGATGGACAGCCTGGTGGACCTGGATGAGTCCTGGCTGCAGGGCGCGCAGTCAGTGGGCATCACCTCCGGGGCGTCCACTCCGGACTCCCTCGTGGAAGAGGTTATCGCGCATTTCATGGCCGCGGGAGTGGAGGACGTTCGGACGCTGAAGGCGCTGGAAGAGAACGTCACATTCCTGTTGCCGCGGGAACTCACCGGGGCGCGAGCGAGTTAAAGAGCTTAAAAAAGGAAAACGCAGGCCGAAGATCCGATAGTTCGGGTGGCCTGCGCTTCCCTGGGGGTAGGGGAAGACTGGGTGCTAGAAGTTCTTTTTTGGAGCCCTAAAGGGGCTTAGCGAGCAACCCTCCTCGACTTGCGGCGCAGGAACGGCGGGAGATCGAGGTCTCCGTCACCGAGCGCGTCGCGCAGGATTTGATCGACAACCTCGTCATCCTCGAAGGTTTCCTGCTCGGTCTCAAAGCCCGTGGCGATAAGGGTCAACTGGACCTCACCGTCGCTGGCACGGTTGGAGACGACGCCGAAGATGATGTTGGCGTTGGGATCAACGGCCTGGGAAATGATGTCCGAGGCTGCATGGATCTCCGCCAACGAGAGGTCGGAACCGGCAGTGATGTTGTACAGGACGCCGGTTGCGCCTGTGATATCGATTTCAAGGAGCGGGTTCTGGATGGCAGCCTTCGCTGCGTCCGTTGCTCGCGTGCTGCCGCGGCCGTTACCGATGGCCATGAGGGCCTGACCGGACATGGACATTACGGTTCGCACGTCCGCGAAATCAAGGTTGATCTCACCGGGGACGGTGACGAGCTCGGAGATGGCGTGGACGCCCTGTCCCAGAACATCGTCAGCCATGCGGAACGCATCATGCCAGGAGGCTTCCGTTCCGGCCACGGCAAGGAGCCGCTCGTTCGGAACGATGATTAGGCTGTCAACGCAGCCGTGCAGGCTGGCAATTCCCTCTTCAGCCTGTCGGGCCCTGTGAGTGCCCTCAAAAGCGAAGGGTCGCGTGACGATTCCGATGGTGAGCGCGCCGGTTTCCCGGGCAACTGAGGCGATAACAGGGGCTGCGCCGGTGCCGGTGCCGCCGCCCATGCCGCTTGCGATGAAGACCATGTCAGAATTCTTGACGGCCTCATAGATGTCGTCCCGGCTTTCCTCTGCGGCCTGTCGGCCAATCTCAGGGTTGCCGCCCGCGCCCAGGCCGCGGGTGATCTGGTCGCCAATGCGAAGGCGATAAGGCGCGTCCGAGCGCGCAAGGGCTTGCGCGTCCGTGTTCACGGCGATGTACTCGATGCCCGGGACGGCCTCTCGAGCCATCCTGGAGACCGCGTTTCCGCCGCCGCCGCCAATGCCGAACGCCTTGATGCGAACCAACCCATCTACATCTTCAGGCAGTGACATATCCGTTTTCCTCCCTTTCTGCCGTTTCCTCTAAACCCGCGCTATTTCCCGGCTTCTTTCCCGCTTGCCGGTACCCCGAGCAACCGACGCATTCTTCCTGCGCGCGGCTCGCTCTGAATTGTCGTTAGTCGATGTTTCAGTTGAAGGGGGCTTCGCTCCGTTTCGTCCGCCGAACCTACCGGTCAAGCGACGCAGAATGCCGCCGGACTTGCTGCCCGGTTCGGAATGGAATGCCGGATGTGTTAGGGGATCCTTGATAGTTCCAGCCCAGACGAGAGGCCCAATGGCCGGTACCCACGCCGCGTTATTTGAGATAGCGAGGGGTATGCCCTCGATGCCGCGCGGCGCTGCCCAGTGAATGGGCATGGAGATCACGGAACGTCCCAGTTGGGAGAGCCCGTCACGCAAGATCGGCTGGCCGGCGATGGCCAGACCGCCCGGCAACTCGCGATCTCCTGCGATGCTCTCGATAGCGTCCTCAGTCAGAGAGAAGAGCTCTTCGGCTCGGTCACGGAGCGTTGCCACCATCTCCACTCGGTCAATGTCGATGCCCTCATCAGCGACCGTTATTGCGGCGCGTGATGGCCCCACGGTGTTTGAAAAGGTTGCAACCTGTTCCAGCACAGCTTCGGCGGTGGGGTAGGGCAGATTGAGGGCGATTGAGAGATCATTGGTGAAATGCCGAGCACCAATACCGATCTTCGCCGAACCAAGATACTGACCGTAATGCATGATGGTAACCGTGCTAATCCGCTCGCCGATGGAAAGAACGGCAGCGCCGCGTTCCCGCTCTGTGTCGGTCAGCGCTGCATGACTCTCCGCCATCGGCCCGGCCATTACGGCAACCCTGTCGCTTCCGGCCAACTGCGCGGCCTCGCGGATGTTTGCCGCTGTATCAGCCTCACATGAGACGGACAGAGAGAGAACTCGAAGGTCCTGGCCTGTCTTGCCAACCGGCAGCCGCTCCGTTTCCTTGCCGTCCAGCAAGTACGCCTGTGGGATGACATGGATCAGGTGGCGGTCATTACGCGGAAAGGCGGGGCGGCTCTTATCCAACAGCCGCTCGCCGTCCTCCTCTGTCACTGTTCCCCGGGAGCCGGATGGCCGGATGCTTGCTTCAGTCTCGTGGATTTGGATCTGGCCGGTGGGAACGACGAACACGGCGTTCTCGAGAGGGAAATCGACGGATGTCCGCAGTTTCCGGGAGATGCCGTCCAGGGCGGCCGCCAACTCACGCGCATCGACGACTCTCTGGTCTTCGATGCCTGCCGAGGGCGCCTCGATACCCGTGAGCATCCGGGTAGATCCCGGTCGATGCCGTGCAACGGCGACTCGAAGTTTCCTCTCACCGAGTTCGATGCCGGCGACTATCCGATCCATCTCTCGCCACTCCCCACGTTCTCACTGCTTCCCGCGCTACGCTGCCCGCTGTCCTCTCGTACCTGTGCTTTCCCCGCGCTGCACTGCCTGACTGTCCGATCCTCCGGTCACGCTGCGACGCGCTCCGCGATCCGCAACCGGGCCGACCGGCTTGCGGGATTGCGCGCAATCTCAGCGATGGAAGGAGTGATTCCCTGCCGCCGTGGGAGCCTGACCGTCGCCGTGTGTTGGCACGTGCAGACCAGTTGGGCAGTAGGGCAGAGGCAGTCCTTTGCCTCCTGGTGAAGGAATCGCTTGATGAGGCGATCCTCCAGGCTCTGGTATCCGATGACGGCCAATTTGCCGCCGGGAGCCAACAGATCCAGTGCCTGCGGGAGGGCCGACTCCAAGGCCTGGAGATCTGCGTTGACCACCATCCGAAGCGCCATGAACGCCTTGGTGGCCGGGTGTATTCGCGCCGCGCTGCGCTGCCCGACTGCGAGCTCGATACATTCAACGAGCTCCCGTGTCGTACTGAGTGGCCGCCTCCCCATAACTGTCCTCGCGATGGACCGGGCCGACCACGCGTCCTCCTCACCGTACGTTCTGAGGAGGTCGATAAGCTCCTGCTCCGGGAGATCATTCACCAGGTCTGCGGCGGTGACGTCTTGCCGAGGGTCATACCGCATATCCAGTGGCTGATTGTCCTGGAATGTGAAGCCGCGACGTATGGCCTGCAACTGCCGAGAAGACAGGCCAACGTCCATGATGATTCCCTGCGCCTCCGTAAAGCCGTGTGCGACTGCCACCTCTTTAAGGGACGCGAAGTTCGCCTGCACCAGCGTGTATTGCGCATTCGGCAGGTCCCCCAAACGACGCGCCGCCGACGAAAGCATCTCCGGATCAGCATCTATGCCGAGCACCTGCGCGCCTGCGGAAAGGAGCGCCTCAGTGACGGACCCCTCGCCGAGCGTGCAGTCAATGTACTTCCCACCGGCATACGGCTGAAGCGTTTCAATGACTTCGTCCAATAGGGCAGGGACATGGTAGATATGCGAATTCGCCACCATGACTCCCTCCTTGCTCCCGATCCTTTTCTTTCAAGGACGCTCGATGCGTATTCCCGCGCGTCCCTTTTCCCCGTCGCACGAACAATCGTCTACCGAAATGAAAGCAGTCTCAAGAATTTGTCACGCCGTGTCCACTGAACGAAAAACATCTCGATTCATGGACGAAATTGTGATGTTGACAGCGGGCGAAAAATTGGTGGATGATTGCACCAGCGAAAAACTGGTTTCGGAGCGGTGGACAAGTGACAAGTAGTCCTAGGTCGCGTGGTGTGGCGCCTCCTTACGGCTCATACAAGAGCTGGGAGACATTCATCGCTTTCGTGAAGACAGATCTCGATCCGCTGCCGGACCAGCTGGACACCAGCGTGTGGCGTAACACGCCGTTTTCAGGTTCAACCCGATCTGCCATCCAGGGCGCTCTACTCTTTTTGGGCCTAATGGATGCACAGGGAAATACCGATCGGCGGCTTGAAACACTTACTCGACCGGCAAGCGAAGAGATGAAACGGCAGCTTCTTGCAGCGCTGTTTGACGAGAGGTATGCGCCGCTGCTTCAAGGAATCGACTTGCCCCGGGCGACTCGTGGACAGATCAAGACGGCGTTCCAAAGCGCCGGATCCGGCCCTGAGACCTCCGAGAAAGCCGTCACCTTTTTCGTTGCGTTTGCGAATGAAGCCGGAAAAGAACTGCACCCAGGACTTTTCGGGCGGAGCCAGGGGACAAGAACACGGCGCAAGACCACGAATAATCGAAAAGATTCGGCTAGACAAGCCGAAAAAGAGACTGAAGCGCCGAAAAAGGAAATTATTCCCGAAAATTCCTTACCGATAAACGAAAACGCCGTTATTCGCCAGGATGGGATACATCCGGCCATTCTCGGGGTGCTTGAGGCTTTGCCCAAGGACGGCCAATCGTGGACGAATGCAGACCGCGAAAAGCTCAAGGTGGCCTTTTCCTCTCTCCTCGATATAACCTATCCAACCATCGATGACACCAACTCCCGGATGCTCTGAAGGTGGAAACGTCAGGCTGAGCCGCCCGTCAGTTCCGTGCAAGGCATGCCAGAGCCCGCTAGACTGCTGATATGAGCGATATTCGTGTTGCCGTCCTTGTTGCGAGTGATTCAGGCGCTGCCGGTGATAGGGCAGACCGAAGCGGAAAACTGATAGAAGAGTTGGTTACCGCGGCGGGCTGGATCGCGTCCGAAAATGTCATTACGCCGGATGATCGAGCCGTTATCGCCGCCCAACTCCGCTCTTGGGCGGATGACGGCGACGTTGCGCTCATCGTGACCACGGGCGGAACGGGTGTTGGGCCGAGGGATGTGACTCCTGAGGCGACACTCGATGTAGTGGATCGTCTAGTGCCCGGCATGGCTGAACAGATGCGTGCGCAGACCGTCACACAGACAGCGATGGCAATGGCATCGCGACAGGTCGTCGGCATTCGCGGGCAGACTCTGATTATCAATCTCCCCGGCAGTCCAAAGGCTGTGCAGGAGTGCCTTGACGTCCTGATGCCGATTCTGCCACACGTTCTTGAGGTGCTCACGCAGCCCCGCACGGACGAGCACCCGACGCAGCAGGCGTAACCGCTCCGGTGAAGGTCCACGTCGTCACACTCTTCCCCGGCCTTTTTCCCGGCCCGTTGGGTGAGAGCATCATCGGGCGCGCGCTGGACAGCGGCGCTATTGAACTGTTTCTCTACAATCTCCGCGACTACGGCGAGGGGCCGCATAACGTTGTTGATGACGCGGCTTTTGGCGGCGGCCCCGGCATGGTGCTCAAGGCCGGTCCGCTGGCCGCAGCCATCAGGGAAGCCCGGCAAGGCGCAGGCAGGACAGCGGCGAATGAGCTGCCCGTCATCCTCATGGACCCGCAGGGTGAGCGGCTGACTCAGAGCGTAGTGGATCGATTCGCCGGTCTGGATGACATGATCATCATCTCAGGACGGTATGAGGGAATCGACGAGCGCGCCCGCCAACGGCTCATCACGCATGAGATTTCCATTGGCGACTATGTCCTGACGGGCGGAGAACTGCCCGCCATGGTCTTCATCGAGGCCGTCGCGCGTCGAGTCCCTGGCGTACTTGGGGGCGAGGATTCCGGCAAGGCCGACTCATTCGCATCCGGCCTATTGCAGCATCCACAGTACACTCGCCCCGCTGTGTGGGAGGACAGTGCTGTTCCGGAGATTCTGCTCTCCGGCGACCATGCTCGCGTGGATCGCTGGCGTCGGGAGCAATCATTGCTGCGGACTCTGCAGAGAAGGCCGGATCTGTTGAATGACGCGGCTCTTTCCGATGCCGACGTGCTGTTCTTGAGGGAGCAGGGCTGGGAGGGCTGAGGCAAACGGGCGGTTTTTGCTATTGGACGGGGCTTGGTCGTATACTCACTAATGCTGCCGCCGACGCGTGTAGTGGGCGGCGCCCCAACTATTAGGAGCAATCACAGATTTGTCATGTGTTTCCGTGTGGAAACACTCAGGAAAGGCGCTTGAATCATGGACGTCGGCCATCTGCTGACCTCAATTCCCAGGCAGCACCGTTATCAGCACGTCCGCCCGGGCGATACCGTCCGCGTGTACTACCGGGTTGTTGAGGGTGAGCGCGTACGCACGCAGCAGCTGCAGGGCGTGGTCATGTGGATGACCCGCAGCGGCCCGAACGCGAACATCACCATCCGCCGTGTGATCCAGGGTGTCGGCGTTGAGCGCACATTTCTTCTGAACTCACCGCGTCTTGAACGCATCGACGTGGTTCGGCAGGGCAAGGTGCGCCGTGCCCGCCTGTACTACCAGCGTGGCCGGACCGGCCGCCGCGCCCGCATCAAGACCGGCACGCGCGCCCGCCGCATCATCGAGGATGGTGCTGTTGTTGAGGCCGACGCTCCGGTTGCGGTGGTCGAGGATGACATCGTTGAAGACGAGGTTGAGGATGAGGCTATTGAGGTCGAGGATGACGTTGTAGCGGAGGCTGAGGAGGCCGAGGCTATAGCAGAAACCGAAGAGGCTCCCGAGGCGTCTGAGACCGCAGAATCTGAAGAGGCGCCTGAGACGTCCGAGGCCGTGGAGTCCGAAGAATCGTCCGACGACACGGAATCCGCAGATTCGTCCGATGATACGGATTCCGAGGAGTCTGAGAACAAAGAGGGCTAGAGCTTCTACTCGTCCGTTCCCGCTTATACGGTTTGCCAATCTTCCATCTTGTTCGCTCCTGCCACAGAGTTCTTCCCCCAGTTGCTTTTGTCATCGTTCTCTGTCTGACGCTGATCCTGCAGGGCTGCTCGGAACCTGAACCAACGCCCACACCTGTTTCCGTAGCCGCTGAGACAGTTGTCCCGCGTTTTGATCGCTCCGTGACTGTCACGCGCGTCATTGATGGCGATACTGTGGATGTATGCTGCCCTGAGGCACGTATCCGCCTGCTCGGCATCGACTCTCCGGAAAGCGATGAACCGCTGTTCGATGAGGCGAAGGTGTTTGCAGAGCAGCTTGCGGAGGGGCAGAGCGTTCGCCTTGAGAAATGTATCGAGGAGGCTGACCGGTATGGCCGACTGTTGCGGCACATCTTCGTCGACGATACTCACGTCAACCGGGAGATGGTATCCGCCGGCCTCGCCACAGCCTATGAATTCTCGCTTGAACTCAACCCATGCTATGTCGCCGAGCTGCGGGCGGACCAGGCCGAGGCGCAGTCTGCCGGCTTTGGCATGTGGGAATAACCGGCCAAGCATTACTACTGTGCACGCGGGGTCGGTGTAGTGGCGTACGCGAAGGTAGCGGTGAACGCGCCGGGCGCGGGGCGGCGATCCTACAGTTATTCGATACCGGATGAGCTTGCCGACCGCGTGCAGGCGGGGCACGGTGTCATCGTCCCGTTCGGTCGGCACACGTTCCAGGGCATCGTGCTGGAAATCACGGACGAACCGGGGTATTCCCGAACGCGCCCTATCGAGTCACTTGTCGCCGATTCCCCGGTTATCGCAGAGCCGCTCATCGGGCTGGGTGAGTGGATGGCAGCCTATTACCATACCGATCTCTATACGGCCTACCGTCTCATGCTGCCGCCGGCATTCGAGCAGCGGCAGACGATCATCGTGCGGGTGACGGAGGCGGGGCGGGACGCAATCGAGAACGTTTCACCACGGCGCGCGGAGATACTGGATTTCGTTCTGGACGCCGGTGAGACGACCACCGCCGCCATCCGAGACGAGTTCGGGGCGCGCGCGGGTCGCGACGTGACGGCGCTGACGGGCAGGGGCTATCTCGACGCATCCGAGGTATGGGAAGGGCCGCGCATCTCTCCACGCATGGAAACTTTTGTCGAGGCGGCAATTCCACTGGATCAGTTGAGAACAAAGGCAAAGGAGTTGCGAACGTCTGGGGCGTTTCGGCAAGCGGATGCGTTGGAGGCGCTCGCCGCCAACCGGGGTGAGAGCCTTTCAGACCTGCGCCGCGTTTCCGGAGCGTCGCGCAGATCATGGGATGCGCTTGCGGAGACAGGTGTCATCACCCTGGAGCAGCGCGAGACGCGGCGTAACCCTCTCGCTGCGCGGGAGGCGGCTTCTCCGGTGGCTGATTTCCAACTCACTCCTCACCAGAAAGACGCGCTGAATCACGTGACGGCGAGCATCAATGACGGTGGGTCCGACGTTTATCTGCTTCACGGCGTGACGGGGAGCGGCAAGACGGAGGTGTACCTGCAGGCGTTCCGGCACGTGATTGAGAAGGGCAGGCGGGGCATCATGCTCGTGCCGGAGATCGCGCTGACGCCGCAGACGATCGGTCGGTTCTGGGAACGATTCCCCGGTCGTGTTGCCGTCCTCCACAGCGGGCTGACGCTGCGGGAGAGGTATGACGAATGGCGCAGCATCGCAGAGGGGCAGTTCGATATCGTCATCGGCTCGCGGAGCGCCGCTCTTGCCCCCATGCCGGACGTCGGCCTGATTGTCGTGGACGAGGAGCAGGAGTGGACGTACAAGCAGGAGTCGCCCGCTCCCCGCTACCACGCCCGCGATGTGGCCATCGAGCGTGCTCGCTGCGAGAACGCCGTAGTAGTGCTTGGCAGCGCGACGCCTGACGTTGGCACGATGTACGCCGCTCTGCGGACTGAGATCACCCTGCTGGAACTCCCCGGACGAATTACGGCGGCTGAGGACGGCGGCGACACAGGATGGACGGAGCGGCCCCTTGCGGACGTGGACATTGTCGATTTGCGGCAGGAGCTGATGGAGGGCAACCGCAGCATCTTCTCCCGAGCGCTGCGGGTAGCGATGAACGATGCCTTGGGGCGGGGAGAGCAGGCGATCCTGTTCGTGAATCGGCGCGGGGCGGGGCAGGCCGTGCAGTGCCGGGCATGCGGCCATACGATGCGGTGCCGCCGCTGTACGACGGTGATGACATACCACGCGGATGAGCGCATCGTGTGCCACTTATGCGGCGACAGACGGCGCTCCCCCACCCGTTGCCCAAGCTGCCGGCGCAACACCATCCGGGCCATCGGTGTGGGCACGGAACGTGTCGCCGAGGAGGCGGTTGCGGCATTTCCGGGGGCACGCGTCATCCGGTGGGATCGAGATGCGGTGACTGAGGCGCGGGGACATGAGCCGATCCTCGGGGAATTTGCGAATGGGCGCGCCGATATCCTTGTCGGCACGCAGATGATTGCCAAGGGGCTTGATCTCCCCGGTGTCACGGTCGTCGGCGTGGTGAACGCGGATATCGGGCTGCACGCGCCGGATTTTCGTGCTTCGGAGAGGGTCTTTCAGCTGCTCTGTCAAGTGGCAGGCAGGGCGGGGAGAGGCCATGCGCCTGGCCGCGTAATCGTCCAGACGTATGAGCCGGAGAACCAGGCAATACAGGCCGCGGCGGCACAGGATTATCGACAGTTTTACCTGGAGGAAACACAGTTCCGGCGGCAGCTGCGCTACCCGCCGTACAGCCGCATGGCGCGGCTGACGTGCGTGCGAACATCGCGACGAGACGCGCAGGAGGCCGCGGGACAGTTGGCGCGGGCGCTGCGTGCTGAGATTCGCTCGCGCGGCATGATGAACACCCGGGTCATCGGCCCCGCACCTGCTCCGTGGGAGCGGCTGCGCGGACGCTACCGCTGGCAAGTTACGATCATTGCCGATGAGCCGACGGAGCTGCTGGAAACGATTGCCCTGCCCCCCGGCTGGACAGTGGACGTGGATCCAATGTCCGGCGGTTAGCAGTTTGCAGCCCTGAACCATGCGGCTATACGCTCACGTGAGCAAAAGACCAATGACGGAGGACACAGTCGGATGGAACCCAGAATCAGCATCATCACTCTCGGCGTCTCGGACCTGGCGCGCTCAACGGTTTTCTACCGGGACGGGCTGGGCTTTCCCGTGCATGAGGCGGGCGGGGATGAGATCACGTTCTTTGCACTGAACGACATCATGCTTTCCCTGTATTCACGTGACGACCTGGCCGAGGATATTGGCCGCCCGGAACTGAAGGGGACACCCCAACCGGCCCTGCACGGATTCACCATCGCTCACAACGTTGCATCGCGCGAGGAAGTCGATGCAGTTCTGCGCCTTGCCGAATCAGCCGGGGCGCGCATCGTCAAGCCGGCGGAAGAGGTCTTCTGGGGCGGCTATTCCGGCTACTTTGCAGACCCGGACGGATTCCTGTGGGAAGTCGCCACCGGCGCAGGATTGCCAGTTGATCCAAGCGGGGACTAATTGCAGTGCGTGTTGACTCGTGGTGGATTCCCGTGTCAAGCACGGGAATGACGGGGAGGGTAGGAGGCCCGTTTAGAGATGTTCTATGAATTGCGGCAGTACGAGGCGCATACATCACGGATAAACGATCTGATCGACAGGTTCGCGAACGTGACGACCGGTATGTTTGAGAAGCACGGCTTTCGCGCCGTCGGATATTGGCGAGAGGATGTGGGGATTCCACATCGGGTGATCTACCTGCTTGCGTGGGAGAGCTGGGAGGCGCGAGAGGCGGCGTGGGCTGCGTTCTACGCCGACTCCGAATGGCCCAAGTCGATGGAGAAGTACGGCGAAACGGTCTCCCACATCACGAACCACATCCTGAACCCGCTGCCGTTCTCACCGCTGCCTTAGGGGGGTCTAGGCCGTCCTTTCGGGCGGCGGGATGGATTCCGGCCTTCGCCGGAATGACGGGTGAGGGCTAAGAGATGATGGAGCGGCGGCGGTTGGTGTAGTAGTCCACCACGATGTATTCGCCAAGCCGCTCCGGCGACGTGTAGAAGACGCGCCCCTTGTTGATCCTCGTGATCTGGTCCACGAATTCCATCAGGTACGGGTTCTGTTCCAGCATGAACGTGTTGATGGAGATGCCCGCCCGCGTGGTGCGCGACACTTCTTTCAGCGTCTCCTGGATGGTGCGCGGGCTTGGCGGGTATTGCAGGAAGATGCGGCCGTTCTCGATGTGCGCCGTCGGCTCCCCGTCTGAGACCATGATGATTTGCTTGTTGCCGCCTGAGTGCCGTGCCAGCAGTTTTTGGGCCACGACCAGCCCATGCTGGATGTTCGTGTACGGCTCGAACTCGTCCCAGCTCAGGTAGGCGAGGGTCTCCGGCTTCATCTCCCGCGCATAGGTTGAGAATCCCACCACGTACAGGCTGTCTCGGCTGAACTGTGTCCGAATCAGCGTGTCCAGCGCCAACGCGACTTTCTTTGCCATCACGAAGTTTCCGCGCATCGCCATGGACAGGCTGAGGTCGATTAGCAGCACCGTGGATGCCTGCGCCATGTCCTCCGTCTCGCGGACCTGGAAGTCGTCCGCCTCAAGGCGCACAGGCACCCCGTTGCCACTGCGCATGACCGCCGACTGCACAGTGCGGCGCAGATCGACGTTGAACTCATCGCCGTATTGATAAGGCCGGGTGGCTTCGGTCGCCTCTCCACCGCGTCCCTGGATACGCGCGTCATGCCGGCCGGTGTAGGTGCGCCTGAGGTAGCCGAATATCTCAGCCAACGCCTTCTCGCCGATCTTGCGGATGCCGCGTGCCGTGAACTCGTGCGAACCGTCTTCCGACGTCCGAAGCAGCCCCTCTTCAACGGCACGCTCCGCCAACTGCCGCAGCTTTTCCAGCGACTGCTCCGCGTCCTCGCCCAGGATTTCACTGACCTGCTGCGGGTCAACCTGGTCGATGCTGCCTCCGCCGTACAGCGCCCGCTTGAGATCGTCCTCAAGGTTGTCCATGCGGTTCAGCTCGTCCATCAGGTTGAGGGCATCCTGCAGGGCGACGGGCTGATCGCCGCTGAACCTGAACTGCCTTCCGAATTCTCCGCCAACGCGCAGCATGTCAAGATTTGCTTGCAGTTCGGTCATCTGTTGGGCCAGTTGAGGGTTGTCCAACATGCCGGAGATCATGTCCTGCAGCTGTTGGCGCTGATTCGGCGAGAGGCTGCTCATCAGTGACTGCGCCTGCTGGGCCTGTTCCTGGAGTTGGTCGATGAGCTGCTCAATGTCCTGCGGCGGCGATTCGCCAAAAGCATTTCCCCATCGCTCCATGAATTCGTCGAACCCCGTGTCTTCGTCGCCGCGGATGTGCCGCTGCAACATGCCGTTGAGTTCCCGCATCATCTGCGCGGCGGCGTCTAGATCCTGCTGTGTGATGTTCTCAAGGTTTTCGCGGAGGTCGGAGAACTGCCGGTCGACGAATTGCTGCTGGATGAGGCTCTTCAGCTCCTCGAACATGCGCTGCGCCTCCGGCTCCATGAACTCGTAATCGTTGAGTTCCCGGACGGCGTCGCCGAGGTTGTCGGGCAGGGCATTCAGCGTCGCTTCATTCTTCTGCGCCATGTCCTTGACGCGTTCGGCGAGGCGGGCCGCGGTTTCGGGGTCTATGCCGGCCGGGGGATTCTCAATCGCCGACTCAGCCGCCGCCACCCGTTCCTCTATGCCCTGCCGTTCCGTGTCGATGACCTCTTTTAGCCTGTTGCGGAGATCGTCCAACAGGCTGCCGAGATCGTGCTTGCGGAGGATTTCCTGCCGTTGTTCACGCAGGCGGCGGAGCATATCGTCCATGCCCTGCACGTCGACGTCACTGTCACGCGGATGCGTGCCCCTCCGCATGATTGATCGGAGGGATGAGTCGATGTCTCCACGAGCGAGAACATCGTCCATTAGCTCGTTCAGTAAAGCTTCATCGGCTGCTTCGTCCAGCAGCTGAGTGCCGTCCCAACGAGAAAACCGGTAGATGGGCGCCACGAGCTGCCTCAGCCGCGATAGCGGTAGCCACCTTCGTGTCGGTCTTTATTGATCTTCCTGCTGAGGTGCAGCCCGTCCAGTACGAACTCCACGACCGACGCCTGCGCCGCTACCGAGCGCTTGACGTCAAGCCGATTCGCCGCGTCCTTCAGCTCCGGCAGGTCCTTGAGCCAGCCGGCCAGGTTCTTGGAGGGAATCATGTCGCCCGTATCGATGGACAGACCCTCGTCAAAGCGCCTGATGATGGCGTCGAACTCGTTGACGGAGAAATGGCTGTTGAAGGTGTTGAGAACCGCCCGCTTGGTCAACTCCTCGATGATGCGCGGCTCACGGCCCTCTTCCACGCTTTCCAGCTCAACCTTGCCCGCCGTCGACGTGAGGAAGTAAGACATGTCGCTGACGCGCGGCACGGCCTCTTTCTCCTTGAGACGGAGGGCGCGGCGCACGGCGTTGGAGGAGATGGTCTCATAGTTGCCGATGGATACGCGCACGCTGACGCCGGAGCGCTGGTTCACGTCGCCGCTCTTGCGGGCAAGATTAGTAAACTCGGCGACGGTTTCCTTCATGAAATGCGGCATGGTCAGCGTCACGCCGACGTCTGCAATCGGTTCGCGCTCTGCGTCCATGATTTCAATCTCATGCTCGAGCGTCTTGGGATAGTGGGTGCGAATCTGCGCGCCGAACCGGTCCTTGAGCGGGGTGATGATCCGCCCGCGGTTGGTGTAGTCCTCCGGGTTCGCGCTCGCAATCAGGAACAGGTCCAGCGGAAGCTGCACCTTGTACCCCTTAATCTGCACGTCGCGCTCTTCCATGATGTTGAACATGCCGACCTGTATGCGCTCCGAAAGGTCAGGCAGCTCGTTGATGCAGAAGATGCCGCGATTGGTTCGTGGGATGAGGCCGTAATGAATGGTGAACTCGTCCGAGAGATAGCGTCCCTCCGCCACCTTGATTGGGTCGACCTCGCCGATGAGGTCTGCAATGGTGATGTCCGGAGTGGCGAGTTTCTCACCGTACCTGCGCTCGCGGGGCAGCCACGCGATAGAGGCAGAGTCTCCATCCTCCGCCACACGTACAAGGCAAGAGCTGCAGGTGGGATGGTAGGGGCTGCAATTGATCTCGCAGCCCTCGATGACTGGCACTTCGGGATCGAGGAGGCCGACGAGCGCGCGGATGATGCGAGTCTTGGCCTGCCCCCGCTCGCCAAGCAGGATGATGTCCTGTCCGGAGAGGATGGCGTTCTCGATCTGCGGCAGAACCGTTTCCTCATAGCCAACGATGCCAGGGAACAGTTCCTCGCCGGACCGAATCCGCCCCACGAGGTTCTTGCGAAGCTCGTCTTTGACGTTCAGGACACGGTATTCGCTCTGCCTGAGTTCCCCGATCGTCTTCGCTTGCGCCATTGTCTGCCTCCCCCGCCTTGTGATCCGCGCCACCCGCCGTCGGGTAGGGCGTTGCCCCATTGTCCGTTCGCCGTTCGAGCGTGTCAATTTGGCGGCCAGTCCGCGTACCATACAGGAAACAGGTAGATTCTTCGCTGCGCTCCATATGGCAAGAGGAGGTGTTGCGTGCCGCTGCTGCTAACTGAACAGGATGTCCGTGATCTTGCGTCGATGGAGGACGCGATCAACGCGCTGGAAAGCGCCCACAGGAACCAGGGGGCGGGCAGGGCGGTAAACGATCCACGCCGTCGCCTCCGGGCTCCGCACGGGGCCGTCGCTATCATGCCGGGCGGGGACGCTGAAACCGGTTTCCTGGGATTCAAGACGGCGTTCTACGCTGCCGGTGCAGTCCATGTTCTCCTCTACGATATGAATGAACGCAAACTCGCGGCAATCATCCAGGCGAATTGGCTCGGCACGCTGAGAACCGGCGCGGCCAGCGGCGTCGCGACAAAGTACATGGCGCGGAAGGATGCCGCCCAGACCGTCGGAATTATCGGAACGGGCACGCAGGCGCGGACGCAGGTGTCAGCGGTGTGCGCCGTTCGAAACGTGTCCCGTGTGTTCGCTTACGGGCGAGATGAGAACAGGCGCACAACGTTCGCGGAGCGGATGGGTGAGCGGGTGGGGGTTCCGGTGGAGCCGGTGGACAATGCCCAAGCTGCCGGCGAGGCCGACATCGTGATTACGGCGACGAACGCGTCTTCGCCAGTGTTGAAAGGCGAGTGGCTCAGGGCAGGGGCTCATGTGAATGCCATCGGCTCCAACTCGCTGCTCCGCCGTGAGATTGATTTGGAGGCCGTCACAAGGGCGGACACCATAGTCGTTGATGACCGTGAGCAGACTGCGCTGGAGAGCGGCGACCTCCAGGAGCCCATCGAGCGGGGGATCGTTGATTTGGCCAGGCTGCCTGAGCTTGGAGATGTTGTTGCAGGTGGCCAATCCGTCCGCGGTTCGGACAGCGACATCACGCTCTTTGAGTCGCACGGCATCGGGCTGTGGGATGTTGCGCTGGCGACGCACGTATACCGCGCTGCATTGGAACAGGGCAGAGGGAAGCAAATGGATATCTAGGGTTGCTGCCCCCAATACACTGAGTACGTACGACGCACTAACCCAAGCCAACAAGGAGACCCTAAATGACGCAAACCGAAGCGGAAATCCTGATGTATGCGACGACGTGGTGCCCGGACTGCGCGCGTTCAAAGCGCCTGCTTGATAAGCACAACGTCAAGTACACCTGGATCAACATCGAGGAAGTGCCGGAGGCGGCGGACACGGTGCGACACCTGAACAACGGGATGCAGGTTGTTCCGACAATCGTTCTGCCCGGCGGACGCGTTCTTGCTGAACCCTCCGATAAGGAACTCAGCGCCGCCCTGGGCCTGAACTAACGAACCCGCAGGCGCTATTCGTACCAGCCGGACGCGAAGATGTAGCCGTCGTGCAGAACGGCCCACGTGTGCTTGGCGCGCTCTTCTCCGGTCGCAGGATCTCTGAATACATACCGGACCCACCGACCCTCTTCCGTTGCGCCCAGCAGATCATCTCCGTAGAAATACCCTGTTGAATCGACGCGTTCAGAAGGGTCACGATCCCGTATTTCGGGGCGGTAGTGGCCAATGGTCTTGCCCGTCTCGGTATCGATGACGATTCCGTACCACGGCCCGTCCACGTTTATGGGGTCGTTGTAATACTCGAGTGTCGCATCAAGACCGGAAGAGTCATACAGATTCATAGCCTGTTGAACCAGAGCTTGCGTATAGGCGGGTTGTTCCGACTTGCGCGGGCCGTCCTCATACCAGCCTGAACCGAAGATGAGTCCATCATGTTTGACAAGCCAGGAGTGCTTGATCTGTGAGCGGCCCGTAGCAGGATTGAAGAAGGTGTATACGGACCACTCGCCGTCCTCATCCGCCTCGTCATGCGCTATCCGACCCGACGGATAGCCATTCGCTCCGACGACATCGGCGAGCGGCACGCCAACGAGATCTTGGTTTGCGCCATGCGCGATGAGGCGCCCGCTTTCATCGGCGATGAACATGTACCATTGACCGTCAACGCTGACGGGATCGTTGTAATAGCCAACAAGCACATCACGGCCCGAGGCGTCGTAGAGATTGATCGCTTGGTGGACATACTCTTGCGTGTAGGCCGGTTGTTCGGACTTGCGAGGGCCATCCTCATACCAGCCGGAGCCAAAGATCAAATTGTCATGTCGAACGAGCCATGAATGCTTCGTCTGCGAACGACCGGTCGTCGGATTGAAGAAAATGTACACGGACCATTCACCGTCCTCATCCGCGTCATCTGCCACAATCTGGCCGGATGGGTAATCGTTTGCGCCTCTGACGTCGCTGAGGGGCACTCCGACAAGGTCCTGATTCGCGCCGTGCGCGATTAGGCTTTCATTCTCATCCGCGATGAACATGTACCATTGGCCGTCCACACTCTCGTCTGAGTTGTAGTAGTCGATGGTGTCGTCAAGCCCGTCATCCTCATACCGATCAATAGCCGCCTGCACATATGCCTGCGTGTATGCGGCGGGCTGACTTCTGGGCGCATCGATAGCTGCTGCGTTGTCGCCTCCACCGTCCGCGCACCCGGAAAGGAGTGTTGCGAGAGCAATCGACGCAGCTAGAAGAATTCCGATGCTCAGGTGATTTCGCGCAAACCGATGCGGGGCGGGGGGTATCAGCCGGAGCACGAAACTGTCCTTTCTGTGACCGATTTCGGCGCACGGTCGGCGCCAAATGGAGCCGGGAAGCTCTTGCAATATCAGCCTACCATCCAGCACAAGCTGTTTCGCGAATCGCACTGTTATTGAGACTCCACAAGCATGCCAATCTCAATAAAGTTGACACCTCTTTCGCGCCTTGGGTATCCTGCTTAGTCCCGTTCCTGAAAGGGCGTAAGGCCATGGCAAGTCATGATACTGAGTATCATAACTGAGCCCGTGCGGTAGGCGCAACGATAGGCACCTGTCACACAGAAATACAGCGAACACCTTCATAAAGCTGGGGAGAGTGAATGACCGAGGCAGATGATACTGAATATCAGAAGAAAAACGGCCCAACACGACTTTTAGAGGCCGTCGGGTATCACAGCACAGTGCAGTAAGGGGGCACAATGAACGCAATTTCATCACGCAGGCGAGGTTCAGTAAAGGCGCTTAGCCTTCTTCTTATAACCCTCGCACTGACCTTTATTCTGGTTCTGGCTGCTGCGGCGTGCGACAGCGAGGATGATTCCACGGAGACACCCTCATCAGGAGGATCATCATCCGGTACAGAGCAGACGACGCAGACATCAAACACGGAATCCGGCACCTCCCAGACTGGCTCATCAGAGACCGGATCGTCACAGACTGGGTCGTCCAGTGATTCCCAGATGGACGGTGAACCGCTCCAGGTGGTCGCCACGTCCAATATCGTCGCCGACTGGGTCAAGAATATCGGCGGTGACCGTGTCGAGGTGACAAGCCTCCTCCCGGTCGGTGGCGACCCGCATACGTACCAGCCCGGCGCGAGAGACGTCGCGCAGATTGTGGATGCCGACCTCGTCCTGACCGTTGGCCTCGGCCTCGAGGGCGCCTGGCTTGAGGAACTCATCCACAACGCAAGCGCAGATGAGTCGCGCATCGTGGCGCTCGGCGGCGCTGTGAATCCAATTGAATTCGCGGAAACCGGCGGTCATCACGACGAGGAAGAAGAAATGGGAGAGATGGAGCATGAGGAGTTGACCGGTCGGCTGCTCATCGCGGATGGCCAGTCGGCTGCGCTGTCCGTCCTGGATCTTACGACGGATCAGCTCGATGAGCTCAGCCTCCCGGTGGCGGCGCCTGCGGCAACGCTCTATACGAGCCCAAGCGGACGTTTTGCCTTTGCTCTGGCGCGCGGTCCTGGAGATGATGCCGCTGCTGATGACCGCGTCCACATCTTCGATGGCGGCGTCTACCTTGAGGAACACGGCGATCACTTTGACCTGGTCACAGACCCTGTTTCGCGGCTGACCGTGGAAACAACTGACAACCGGCCCATCCACTTCAGCCGGCACAGTGGCTGGACGGCAATCTTCCATGACGGATCCGGCCGTATCGCCCTCTTTGAGGAACATGACCTTGAGGAAGAGCTCAACGAGTACGAACCGGTCTGGTTGGAGGCAGGCTTGCAGCACGGCGCGGGAGTCGCACTGGGCGAGGGCTACGTCCTGGTGACGACCAACAACCCGGACTATCCGGGCGAGGGTGTCAGCAGCCTGCCCCTGGGCGCAGAGGTCTGGACGCTCGACGGCGAAGTCGTCTTTGACGAGGCGTCCAACGCGTGCCCGGGCCTCCACGGTGAGGCCGCCAACGCGCATGGTGTGGCGTTTGGCTGCACCGGTGGTGTCCTTTTCATTGAGGGACATGACGGCGAATACGAGTATGAGTTCATTGAGAACCATGCCGACATGAACGCTGCGGCCCGCATCGGCACACTTTGGGGCCATGATGACTCTGAGTACTTCTTTGGCTCAGCCTCGTACAGAGACCAGGGAGGCACTCGCGTTAACGGCGGCCTCTGGAGGATTGACGCCGAGGGCGGCGAAATGTCGCTCATCTTGCCTCCAACTGAGGAGAAGCGCGTGCGGAGCGCCGCGTTTGACGCTCACGGCGAGGAGTTGTTCGTCCTGACCTACGACGGCGCCTTGAACGTCATCCACCCCGAGGAGGGTGAAGTCGAGGAAACCTACGAACTGGTAGAAGCGTTCGACAGTGACACCTCTCCATCGTTCATCGTCGTTGGCGAGCTGCTCTACCTGTCTGATAGGGTAGGCGGCCGGATCATCGAGTTCAGCCTTGAAGAGGGCGAGATTGAGCGTGAGTGGGCCATCGCCGGCCAGCCTCGCAGCCTCGCGTTTGTCGGGCTGGGCGTCGAAGAGGATGAGGGTGGAGGCCACGCCGACCACGGCCATGGGCCGCTCGATCCTCATTTCTGGTTCGACCCGACTCGCGTCAGTCAGGCGGTCATCAACATCGCCACGCAACTTGCCACATTGGATCCGGCAGGCGTTGAGACCTACACCGCAAATGCCACGGCCTACGTGGCCCAGTTGGAGGAACTCCACACGTGGACCGTTGAGCAACTCAGTGGGCTTCCCAACGAGCGTCGCATCCTCGTAACCTCGCACGACAGCCTCAGCTACTTCGCCGTCGTTTATGGGTTCGAGGTGGTTGGCACGGTGATTCCCGGCGGGACGACCGAGACTGAGTCGTCCGCGGAACAGCTTGCTGAGCTCATTGAGATAGTTGAGCACGAGGGCGTGCAGGCCATCTTCGGAGAGACGACCGTTTCTGAACGCATTGCGCGGGCGGTTGCCGAGGAAACGGGGGCGGGGTTCTATAGCCTCTACTCCGGCTCACTTGGAGCGGTGGGCAGCGGTGCGGACACGTACCTCACCATGGTCCGCAGCAACGTTGAAATCATTGCAGAGGCTTTGAGCTAGGCAACGTAAAAGTAGCAGCATCCTCCTCGCTGCAGAGGGGTCGGCGGTTTACCTGGGCCGCTGACCCCTCTCTGCAATGAACGGTTTCAGTACAGGCAGCGGAAGGCCGTTTCCACACGTGCCGTCCGATTTTCTATCCGTTCTGCTATACTCGGATGGAATAGAGAAGACAAAGAACAGAGGAACGGCGATAGCCCGCGGCGGAGGCAGTTTGGATCGGCAGACCAAGTCCCAGATCATTGAAGAATATAGGGGACATCCGACTGATACCGGTTCTACTGAGGTCCAGGTCGCAGTCCTGAGCAGACGAATTAGCGATTTGACCGGGCATCTACAAGTCCACCGCCACGACCATGCGACAAGGAGAGGCCTGCTGATGCTCGTTGGCCAGCGGCGCAGGTTGCTCCGATACCTCCGCCGAAAAGACGTAGGACGATACCAGTCCCTTATCGCGTCACTCGGCTTGCGTAGATAGTCGATACGGCTCCGTCTTCCTCCGGCGCGCGAGCGCAGGAGAGTAGAACGGCATGATTCACAAAGTCGAGCGAGAGCTCGCAGGACGCACACTTACCATCGAGACGGGCGAACTCGCCCAACAGGCAAGCGGAGCGGTTACCGTCCGCTACGGCGACAATATCATCCTCGCCACGGCTGTTATGGCCCCCACCGCCCGCGAGGGCATTGACTTCCTTCCACTCACCGTGGATATGGAGGAGCGCCATTACGCCATCGGCAAGATCCCCGGCAGCTTTTTCCGACGGGAGGGCAGGCCGGGGTCGGAGGCCATCCTCGCAGGTCGCATCACGGACCGCACCATCCGCCCGCTGTTTCCCAAGGGACTGCGGAACGAGGTGCAGATCATTCTCACCGTGCTCTCATCGGATCGCGAATACCCCCTCGATACGCTCGGCGTGATCGGCGCATCCGCTGCGTTAACCATTTCGCACGCGCCATTTGAAGGGCCCGTCAGCGGCTGCCACGTCGGCTACATCAATGGCGAGATTGTCATCAATCCAACATATGCGGATGGTGACGCCAGCGATCTTGATCTGGTCGTTGCCGGTTCGCAGAACGCCATTGTCATGGTTGAGGCGGGCGCGAACGAGGTTGATGAGTCCGTGCTGCGGCAGGCGCTGCAAGCAGGGCAGGAGGCCAACCGCATCGTTATCGAGATGCAAGAGGAGCTCCAGGCTCTGTGCGGCAGGCCCAAGGCTGTGCTCAGTGAGCCCGACGACAACAGCGCCGTCCGCGACGCCATTGAGGCGCTCGTCGGCGAGCGGCTTCTTGAAGCGGCGGCGGGACTGGGCAGGCACGAGCGGAATGAGACCACGCAGGCGTTGCTCGATGAGACGCTTTGGCAGCTCTCCGGGGAGCATGATGCCGCCGTTCTCAGCCACGTCTTTGAAGATGTCTTCACGGACGCCGTTCGCTCCAGCATTTTGAACGGCAAACGCCCGGACGGACGAACGCATACGGAGATTCGACCGCTGACGAGCAGGGTAGGCGTGCTGCCGCGAGCACACGGCTCCGCGCTGTTCCAGCGGGGTGAGACGCAGGTGCTCAACGTCACCACACTCGGCCCGCTCGCGGACGCCCAGAAGATCGACTCGCTCACGCCGGTCGATACCAAGCGTTATCTACACCACTACAATTTTCCGCCGTACTCGGTAGGAGAGGCGCGTCGGGTGGGCACGCCCGGCCGCCGGGAGATCGGCCACGGCGCGCTCGCGGAGCGGGCGCTGCTGCCCGTGATCCCCGGCGAGATGGAGTTCCCGTACACACTGCGGCTCGTCTCTGATGTGCTCGGCTCCAACGGCAGCACCTCCATGGCGAGTGTCTGCTCCAGCACGTTGTCCTTGATGGATGCCGGCGTGCCGATCAAGGCGCCGGTGGCCGGCATTGCAATGGGCCTCGTGACGGACAAGACCGGCGCGTATGCCGTTCTGACCGATATCCAGGGCCTTGAGGACCACCTGGGAGATATGGACTTCAAAGTGGCGGGCACCGCCGAGGGCGTGACGGCCCTGCAGATGGATATCAAGCTCACCGGTATCACGGATGAGATCATGGAGCGCGCCCTTGCACAGGCGAAGGACGCCCGGCTTGAGCTGCTTGCCCACATGAGCGAGACGATTGCCGAGACCAGGACTGAGATGAGCCCGTTCGCGCCGCGCATGACGCGCATCCAGATCAACCCGGAGCGCATCGGCGCGCTCATTGGCCCCGGCGGCAAGACCATCCGCAGCATCGTGGAAGAGACAGGCGCCACCGTGGACGTGGAGAACGACGGCACGGTGTTCGTCGGCGCGTCTGACGGCGATATTGCGGACAGGGCCATCGGCATGATCGAGCGGCTGACCAAGGACATTGAGGTTGGCGAGTCGTTCAAGGGCAAGGTTGTTCGCACGACCGATTTCGGCGCGTTCGTTGAACTCGCGCCGGGGCGGGACGGCATGGTGCATATCTCTGAGTTGGCGCACTACCGCGTCGGCAGCGTCGAGGATGTTATCAAGGTGGGCGATGAGGTTGAAGTTCTTGTGACGGACATCGATCCGACAGGCCGCATACGTCTCTCCCGCCGCGCGCTGATTGAACCGGACGCGGAGACGCCGCCGGAGGGCGCGGAAGTGAATACCGGCGCGCCATTCGATCAACGGCAGGACCGTAACGATGGAGGCGGACGCCGCTTTGGCGACCGAGACCGCGGGCCACGCCCCGGTGGCAATGGACGCCCGCCGCGGCGCAGGCCGGACGGTGACCGTGACCGCCCGCGCCGCCCTGAGGGCGATCGACCTCCTCGCCGCCGTATGTAGGCAAAACCATGGCAGCGCGACCCGGCATCACAGTCGCCGTTCACGGCGCCACCGGCCGCATGGGGCGCGTCCTACTGAACGCCATAGACAACGCTGACGACGTTTCGCTTGTTGCTTCGGTTAGCAGGTCTGGTTTCCGTGCCCACGCGCCAAACAACGATGTGACCGAACACGGGGATTTTGACTCCCTGCTCCGCGAAACCGCGCCGGATGTTGTGGTGGACTTCACCATTCGGGAGGCCGTTCTTCCCGCCGCGCGGCTTGCGGCTCAGCACAATGCCGACTTTGTCACCGGCACAAGCGGACTGACGCCTGAAATCCTTGAGGAACTGCGATCCATCGCCGCCGGGCACAACATCGGCGTGATGGTTGGCCCCAACTTCAGCCTCGGTGCTGTGGTCCTGGAGCGCGTGGCACGGGAAGCCGGGCGGCATTTCGACCACGCGGAGATTATCGAGATGCACCACGCGGGCAAGGCCGACGCGCCCTCGGGATCAGCAATGGCCACCGCGCGTACGATGGTAGAAGGAAGAGATGGCAGGGCGTTCACGAACGCTGAGTCGAAGGTGGTCAATGTGGACGATGTCCGCGGCGGTGACATCGGCGGCGTTGCCATTCACTCCGTGCGGATGCCGGGCCTGATGGCGCATCAGCAAGTGCTTCTCGGCGGACCGGGCGAGACGCTGACGCTCCGCCATGATGTAATAGATAGGGAAAGCTATATGCCGGGTGTTCTGCTCGCGATTCGCGAGGTGGGCAACCGGCACGGACAACTGACGTATGGCCTCGGCGCGCTGCTGTGGCCGGAACAGAAAGGGGAATGATGGCGAACAGTGATCGGCCCCGCGTCGCAATCGTCGGCGCAACCGGGCTTGTGGGTGAGACGTTCATCAACGTGCTTGAGGAGCGCGGCTTTCCCATGGCGTCCCTGACGCTCATGGCGTCTGCGCGATCAGCGGGCAAGCGCCTCAAGGCGATGGGCGACGAGCATGAGGTCATCGAGGCGACGCCGGACGCTTTTGAGAACGTTGACATTGCGCTGTTCTCGGCGGGCGGTGGCACCAGCAAGCAGCTCGCGCCCGAGGCGGCAAAGCGCGGGACGGTTGTCGTCGATAATTCGTCCGCGTGGCGCATGGAGCCTGATGTGCCGCTTGTCGTGCCGGAGGTCAACCCGGACGACGCGCTCAAGCACAACGGCATCATCGCCAATCCCAATTGTTCGACCATCCAGATGGTTGTCGCGCTGTGGCCGCTGCACCGCGAGAACCCCATCAAGCGCATCATCGTTGACACGTATCAGTCGGCGTCCGGCGCGGGGCGATTGGCGCTCGAAGAGATGTTGGAGCAGTCGCGTGGCGTGCTGAACGGCGAAGAGGCGCAGCCGAGCGCGTTTCCGCATCGCATCGCCTTCAACGCCATCCCGCAGATTGACGTCTTTGAAGAGGACGACTACACCAAGGAAGAGATAAAGATGGTGCGGGAGACGCAGAAGATCATGCACGCGCCGGAGATTGCGGTCTCGGCTACCTGCGTGCGCATCCCTGCCGCGTTCGCCCATTCCGAGGCCGTCCATGTGGAGTTCACCAACCCCATCTCACCGTCCGATGCGCGCGACATTCTGTCAGCCGCGCCGGGCGTCATTGTGACCGATGATCCCGCGACAAGCGCCTACCCAATGGCAATCGACGCACAGGACAAAGATGAGGTGTTCGTGGGGCGGATTCGCCGCGACACCGCGCTGGACAACGGCATCTCCATGTGGGTGGTCTCCGACAATATCCGCAAGGGCGCGGCGACGAACACCATTCAGATCGCCGAGCTCCTGGCAAGCAATGCCTCCGTCGCCGCCGCGAGGTGACGCGATGCAGACACAAGAGGCCGCGTCCATAGAGGAGCGAGCCGCAACCATCGGCGACAACATCACACGGCTGCAGAGCCGGATGGCCGAGATCGCCGCGGCAGCCGGACGCGACCCACAGTCCGTCACGCTGCATGGGGCGACAAAGGGCGTCGAACCGGAGCGCATCATTGCTGCGATTCGTCACGGCCTGACACATTTCGGCGAGAACTGGGTGCAGGAGGCCGCTCCCAAGATTGGCGCGGTCAATGCGTTGGCAGAAGAGCAGGGCATCACGCCGCCCACCTGGCATATGATTGGCCACCTGCAGAGGAACAAGGTGCGGCAGGCTCTAGAGATCTTTCAGGCCATTGATACGGTTGACTCACTTCGCCTTGCTGAGACTATCAGTCAACGAGCGGAGCAGATGGAAATCAGCCAGGTCGATGCGCTTATCGAAGTTGATTTCACGGACAATCCGGACCGCGGCGGTTTCAAGTTGGGACTCGCGACGGAGGATGGGCGGCTCGGCGCATTCATGGAGGATGCCCGGCGCATCATCGAACTGCCGAATCTGAATGTGATCGGCCTGATGACGGTGGGGCCGATGGCGGAGGACGCGGAGGCGTCCCGCCCGGGTTTTCGCCGCCTGTGTGAACTTCGTGACACTCTCAATGATTCCGTCCCGTCCGCGTCCTTGGCGGAACTCTCCATGGGTATGACCAACGATTTCCACGTGGCCATCCAGGAGGGCGCGACGGTCGTGAGGCTTGGAACCGCCATCTTTGGCCCCCGTCCGACCGGCCGCACCTACTAGCTCGAAACGTACTACAATCCGTACATCGACCCGGGAAACGGCAGCCCGACGCGGAGGGGAGAGGACGATGAGAGACCGCAATGACGCGCCCTTTGGACGGGTGCTGACGGCAATGGTGACGCCGTTCGATAGCGACGGCAACGTCAACTACGAACAGGCGGCTAAGCTGGCGCAGGCTCTCATCGACTCCGGCACGGAGGGGCTCGTTGTCACGGGCACGACGGGCGAGGGGCCGACGCTGACGGCGGAGGAGAAACTCCGCCTCTATGAGACTACGCTTGAGGTGGCCAACCGCAACGGAGCTCATATCATCGCCGGAACCACCACCTACAACACCGCCGAGAGTATCGAGCTTTCGCAAGAGGCCGAGAAACTCGGCGCGCACGGCATCCTAATGACGGTCCCGTACTACAACAAGCCTCCGCAGGACTCCCTGTATCGGCATTTCGTCGCGATTGCGGAGTCCGTCGGCATCCCCGGCATTCTCTATAACGTGCCGGCCCGCACGTCCCTCAACATGACCGCCGCCACAACCGCCCGCCTCAGCCATGTCGACAACATCGCAGGCGTCAAGGAGGCGAGCGCGGATATTGGCCAGATCGCCCGGATCATCGAGACGGCAAACGACGGCTTCTATGTCTGGTCCGGCAATGACGCTGACACCGTGCCTGTGCTGGCGGTCGGCGGCTACGGCGTAGTCAGCGTGGCGGCGCACGTGGTGGGCAGGCAGATTTCGAGGAAGATTTACGCGTTCCTTGACGGCGCGCGCGAGGAATCGGCAACCATCCATCGCGGCCTTTTGCCACTCATCGATGCGCTATTCGTAGTGGCAAATCCCATCCCGGTGAAGCATATGTTGAACACCATCGGCATGGACGTTGGATCGCCCCGCCTGCCACTGACAGAGGCGGACGACGCCACCCGCGCTCACATCGAGGATGTTCTCTCACAGTACGAGGTAGATCTGCCGGTGTAGGGCGCAGCCTACAGCGCGCTGCCCCTCCGTCATTCCCGTGAAAGCGGGAATCCAGCCCTTAGAGCGCCGGCCTCACGATGATGTTCTCGTCGCGGCGGGGGCCGATGGACAGCATGCTCACCTGCGCCTGAATATGCTCTTCAAGCCGGTCGATGTAGGCGCGGGCGTTCTTGGGCAAATCCTGCACGTGCCGAAAGTCGCTTGTTGGCTCAAGCCAGCCGGGCAGTTCCTCATAGATCGGGACACATTCGGCAAGATCGACTGCGGAGCTTGGCGGGAAATCGAGCGTCTGCCCGCCAAGCCTATAGCCGGTGCAGATCCTTAGCGTCTCCAGCTGATCCAGCACATCAAGGCGAGTCAGGATAACCGATGAATACCCGTTGACCAGGTTGGACAGGCGTGCCATTGGCGCATCAAACCAGCCGATGCGGCGGGGGCGTCCTGTCGTGACACCGTATTCGTGCGCGACCTCCCGGATGTGCTCGCCGTGCTCATCGTTGAGTTCAGTGGGGAACGGGCCCCCGCCCACCCGCGTGCAATACACCTTGAATACTCCGACGATGTGGTCGATTCGAATGGGCCCGATACCTGCGCCCTGGTAGGCGCTGCTCGCTCCCGGATGTGACGATGTGACATAGGGGTACGTTCCGAAATCGAGGTCGAGCAGAGTGCCCTGCGCGCCCTCCAGCAACACCTCTCGCTGTTCCAGCAGGGCGCGGTTGATTATCAGTTCTGTCTGCTGGATAACGCCGCTCAGCCTCTCGGCCCAGTGGCGGCACTGCTCATAGATGTCGTCAACTGCGATGGTTGGGTGGCCGTACACGCCCTGCAGGACAAGGTTTACGTACTCCATCGCGTTTTCCAGCTTGAAACGCAACCCCTCCCTGTCGAGCAGGTCCCCCATGCGCAGGCCGCGCCGTGCAGTCTTGTCCGTGAAGGCCGGCCCGATGCCGCGCCGTGTCGTGCCGATGGCGTTTGCGTCCAGGCGTCCTTCCTCCAATTCATCAAGGATTTTGTGATACGGAAAGACGATGTGGGCGCGATCGCTGATCAACAGGCGCGAGGTATCGATATTGGCGGCTTCAAGCTGGTCCATTTCCCCAAGCAAGACTTCAGGGTCGATGGCGACGCCGTTGCCGATGATGCACGTGGTCTGGGAATTGAAAATGCCTGCAGGGACGAGATGCAGCCGGAACTCGCCCAGGTGGTTGATGACGGTATGACCGGCGTTGTTGCCGCCCGAGAACCGCACAACATAGTCGGCCTGCTCCGCAAGCAGGTCAATGACCTTGCCCTTGCCCTCGTCTCCCCACTGCGCTCCGATGACGGCGGTTGCGCCCATTTTTTCTCCATATGTTTTGAATCTGTGCGACTCATCAAGTATGGCACAGGGTGGTCTTTCCATAAGGCGCGGCCGGTCAGGAAAGCGCGTGCCCACGCAACGGGCGCACTTAAGGCAGCGGCTGCTCCGATGCTATACTGAGGCTGGGTCGGCGCAGACGGATCGGGGTAGGCAAGGGGGCGGGGTGTACCAGAATTCTGACTTGCGGATTTTTTCCGGTAATGCCCACCAAGCCCTTGCAAATGATGTTTGCCAATACCTTGATATTGAGCCCGGAGCGGTTGAGGTTTTTCAGTTCTCCAACGAGAACATCTTTGTGCGCTTCCAGGAGAACATCCGGGGCCGCGACGTCTTTCTGGTCCAGCCGTTTTCGAGCCCCGTGAACCAGAACATCATGGAGCTCCTGATCATGATCGATGCGGCCAAACGCGCCTCGGCGGGCCGTGTCACAGCTGTCGTCCCGTATTACGCTTATGGCCGCACGGATAAGAAAGACCAGCCGCGTGTTCCCATTACGGGACGGCTCATCGCAGATCTCATCCAGGTGGCGGGAGCGGAGCGTGTTCTCACCATAGACTTGCACGCCGGTCAGATCCAGGGATTCTTCAACGTCCCCGTCGATGAACTGACCGCCCTGCCGCTGATTGCCGACTATTTCCTTGATACCGATTCTGCAGGCGTGGTTGTCGCCCCGGATGTGGGCAGCACGAAGCGCGCGCGTGACGTGGCGGAGCGTTGGGGAGAGCCCCTCGCCATCATCGAGAAGCGCCGACTTGGCAACAGCGACCGCTCGGAGAGCGTAACCGTGATTGGCGATGTGAAAGGCCGCAAGGCGATCATCGTTGATGACGAGGTCAATACGGGCGGCTCGCTTGTGTCGGCGGCGGAAACCGTTTTGGAGCATGGCGCGACGAGCGTGTCCGCCGCCGTGACGCACCCCGTGCTGTCCGCTCCGGGCAGTGAAAGCCTGCGCGGAAGTGTCATCGATCAGCTTGTCGTGTCAGACACGCTGCCCATCGACAACAAGAACACGGAAGGCATGAACATCAGGGTGGTGTCCGTCGCGCCACTCCTGGGAGAGGCCATCAGACGCATTCACTTCAACCGATCTGTTGGAGAGATGTTCCAGCAATAGCGGAGGCGGCCGGGGTGTTAGCCGAGGGTAAATCGTTCATCACCCTGCAGGGCATGTCCTCCGAGGCCCTGTTACTGGCCGTCAGGGACCTTGCCGAAAGACCGTTGCCGGACGGTGTTGCGCCCACGGCGCGAGATGGCCGCACCGTCGCCACCGCCTTTTATGAAGCGAGCACACGCACGCGCCTGGGTTTCCAATTCGCCGCCCGCGCGCTGGGGCTTGACGTTATTCCCCTTGATGTCAGCGCAAGCTCGGTCAACAAGGGCGAGAGCCTGACTGACACGATTCGTGTGCTGGCCGACTACGGCATCGCGGCTTTGATTCTCCGCCATCCTGACACGGAATCCATGACCGTGGCGACGGCGGCGAGCGCCTGCCCCGTGATCAACGCAGGCAATGGGGCGGGGGAGCATCCCGTTCAGACGCTTATCGACCTCTCCATGATTTACCAGCGGTTCGGCAGGCTAAGCGGCTTGAACATCACGATGACGGGGGACGCGCTGCACGGGCGCACCATCCACAGCCTGATCATGGCCCTTGCGCTGTTCGACAATCACATCACCGTGGTCACGGATCCGGGTCTGCGCCTGTCGTCAGGGCTCGATTCATCATCCGTCAGAATGAGTGCTCCGAACCTGGAAGAGACCGAGTTTCTGAATAGCGGTATCCTTAAAGAAACCGATGTCTTGTATATGACGCGGGTACAGGCGGAGCGCGGCTCCGCAAACAGGCCAATCATCATGACGGAACAGGCACAGCAAGACTTGAAGCAGGATGCCATTGTACTGCATCCCATGCCGCGCACGGTTGAGCTGCCGGAGTGGTTCGATGCGGATCACCGCGCCGCCTATCTCCACCGCAACCGTGTCGGGTTGGGCGTGATGACATACGTCCTGCAAACCGTGATTGGCGGAGGACGCAAGGCGTGATCAGCAAACTCCGCAAGATTCTCGGGGATGGCAGCGAAAGCGCCGTCAAGCGCATGCAGCCCGCCGTGGATGAAGTCAATGCTCTTGAGGGCCGCTTTGCGCGTCTGAGTGCTGACGAGTTGCGGGGGATGACCGACCAATTCCGGGAGCGCCTGGCGAATAAGGAAACCCTGGATGATTTGGCGCCGGAGGCGTTCGCCGCAGTGCGTGAGGTCTCAAAGCGCGTGCTCGGCATGCGGCACTTCGATGTGCAGATTATCGGCGGCATAACGCTGCACCAGGGGCGCATTGCAGAAATGCGGACGGGCGAGGGGAAGACGCTCGTCGCCACGCTCCCTGTGTATTTGAACGCGCTGACGGGCAGGGGCGTGCACGTCATCACGGTGAACGACTACCTGGCACGACGCGATGCTTCATGGATGGGCGCCGTCTACCACGCACTCGGCATATCCGTTGCCTGCCTGCAGCACGAGGAATCTCTGCTGTATGACCCCGACAACGAAGAGTCCGATGAAGGCATGCGTCCTGTTCATCGACGCGAGGCGTATGCCGCGGATATCACGTATGGCACGAATTCCGAGTTTGGGTTTGATTATCTGCGTGACAACCTTGCTCTCACAGCCGAGCAGCGCGTGCAGCGTGAACTTGTCTACGCCATCGTGGACGAGGTTGACTACATCCTCATCGATGAAGCACGGACGCCGCTAATCATCAGCGGCCCGGGGCAGACGCCGACGCAGAGTTATGGCCAGTTCGCGCAACTGGCGCGCCGCCTTACTGAGGAAGATGATTTCGCCATCGATCCCAAGACGCGTGCGGTGTCACTGACAGAGGGCGGCATCACCAAGATCGAGCGTGCGCTGAACATCGACAATCTCTATGCGCCGGAACACTACACGGCGGTGCATTTCCTCGAAAACGCGCTCAAGGCGGAGTTCGTCTACAACCGCGACAAGGAATACGTCGTTGACGGAGAGAACCAGGTGGTCATTGTGGATGAGTTCACGGGCCGCCTAATGCCGGGCCGACGCTATTCCGAGGGTCTCCACCAGGCGATTGAAGCGAAGGAGGGTGTGTCGATTCGGCGAGAGTCCATGACCCTTGCCACCATCACGCTCCAGAACTATTTCCGCATGTACGAACGGCTTGCGGGCATGACTGGCACGGCGTCCACCGAGGCCGAAGAGTTCCTCAAGATCTACAACCTGGACCCGCTGCCTATCCCCACCAACCAGCCTTCCGTCCGAGAGGACCAACCCGACCTCATCTACCTGAACGAGGACGGCAAGTTCAAGGCCATCGTCCGCACTCTTAGGGAGCTGCATGACGAGGGCCGCCCCGTCCTTGTGGGCACGGCCTCCATCGACACGTCGGAACGCCTCAGCGCCCTGCTTCGCCGCGAGGGGCTGGAGCACGAGGTTCTGAACGCCAAGCAGCATGATCGCGAGGCCCAGATTGTCGCGCAGGCGGGACGGCTTGGCGCTATCACCGTGTCTACCAACATGGCCGGTCGCGGCACGGACATCATCCTCGGCGGCAATCCGGAGGGCCGCGACGCGGATGACTGGCAGCGGGAGCATGACGAGGTGCTCAACCTGGGTGGACTGTTTATCCTCGGCACCGAACGGCACGAGGCCCGGCGCATCGACAACCAGCTGCGTGGCCGTGCAGGACGGCAGGGCGACCCTGGCGCGTCGCAATTCTATGTCTCGCTTGAAGACGAGATTATCAAGCGATTCGGCGGCGACAGGGTCAAGTCGATCATGTCGTGGTCCGGCCTCAAGGATGACGATGCTGTCGAGAACCGCATGGTCTCGCGAGCCTTTGAAAACGCGCAGGTCCGTGTTGAGGGCAACAACTTTGAAGTACGAAAACACCTTGTGGAATACGACGACGTCATCAACCGCCAACGCTCCATCGTCTATTCGGAGCGTGCCAAGGTCCTGCAATCAGAAGATCTGCGGGAAAACATCCGGCAGATGGTTGCCGACGAGTGCGCGGCCATCGTTGACGCTCACCTGGGAGACCGCGATCCGGCCAACTGGGATGTCGAGGGATTTGTAACCACCGTACGCGCCGCCTTTCCGGCCCCGGACTGGCTCGAGGCAGGACAGATGCTCGACCTGACGCGAACGGAGATCACGGACGAGTTGGTTGACTACGCGCTGGCCGTCTATGACGAAATCGAAGAAGAGGTTGGCGCGGAACGGTTGCGGGAACTGGAAAGCCTTGTCCTCCTGCAGACGCTCGATAACCTTTGGGTTCAGCACCTGACTGCCATGGAGCAGATGCGTATGAGCGCCGGACTGCAGGCATACGGGCAGCGCAATCCGCTGGTCATGTACAGGCAGGAAAGCCACGGCATGTTCCAGGAGTTGATGGACCGCCTGCGCAACGGCATCGTCCGCACCGTGCTCCATCTCGACGTATCCGCTCAGCCCACCCGACGCGTCGCGGCTGCGGCCAATGGTGTCGCGCCAAACGGCGCGGTGGCAGGTCGCGGTGAGATGGCCGAAAGCCCGATGGCCTCCCAGCAGCGAGATGCCACCGGACAGGCGCCGGACGCTCAGGCGGCTCGGGGCCCCGTTCGCCGAGCCACTCCGAAGATTCGGCGCAACGATCCCTGCTACTGCGGCAGCGGCCTCAAGTACAAGAGATGCCATGGAGCCGCCGGCTGATGCGCTGCTTATCGAAGATGCCGGTCATTCGGTCGGCTGAATCGCCATGACTCCGCAGTCGCGGGCCTCCGCGCAGACCGTCGTTGACGTCGAGGCTCCGCATCTCAACGGCGCTGGCGAACTCCGGTCAACGCTGGAGATCATCGACTCGTTCATCGCGAGCGTGCGCGGTGGCGAGAACTGGTTCCTGGCATTGCTCAACGCCGTCGCGGAGTGGCACGCGCCAAGCGAGGAGTTGAACGGGCGTGCATACACCTATGTCATTGCAGGGGAGGCCTTTGATTGGCTGCTGCTGGCGGAGAGGCTGATTGAGGCGGCGGGCGACGTGATACCTGAACAGGAAGCGACGCGGCTGCTGTTCGAGGGCAGGGCGCCGGTCCACATCAATGCCGAACTCTTTCGCCGCAGCATCGGCCACGGAAAGCATGCCGCCCACCTGAACTTCCTGTACGGCGTCGTAGTGGAAGAGGCGCTGCAGCAGGCCAACATCGAGGAGGTTGCGAAGGCGCAGCAGAATCTCGCCGCTCGCGAAAACTTCATCGAGGATGAAGCGATGAGCCGCCTCTATGGAGCGCCAATAGGCGATCTCCGCGCAGAGTTTCGCCTCGCGTTGGGCCGGAAGGCCAAAGGATCCGCACGTTCCTCATTGGACGAATACAAGACGTTCACGTACTGGCTGTTCAAACGGCGCGTCGCAAAGAGCGACCCGGCGCGTTTGGCAAGCGATACGCGCAAGGGCATTCTCGTCCTTGAACGCATCAAGCCTGCCCTCTGGCAGTGGTCGCAGGGGGAGAGCGACTAGACAAGCGCCGCCGTTTCCGGGCGGCAATGGTGGACAAGGGGCGCTCGGGGGCGTCCGTGGGGAACGGGGAGCGCAGCGTGCCAAATCGCCTGATCAATGAGACAAGCCCTTATCTGCAGCAGCACGCGCACAACCCTGTGGACTGGTATCCGTGGGGACAGGAGGCTCTGGCGGCGGCGCAGGAACGCGACGTGCCCATCTTCCTGAGCATCGGTTACTCGTCCTGCCACTGGTGCCATGTCATGGAGCGCGAGTCGTTCGAGAACCAGGACACGGCCAAGCTGCTCAACGACAATTTCGTGTCGATCAAGGTTGACCGTGAAGAGCGGCCGGATATCGACTCCGTGTATATGGACGCCGTGCAGGCGCTGTCCGGCCACGGCGGCTGGCCGCTGAGCGTGTTTTTGATGCCGGACGGCTCGCCGTTCTTTGGCGGCACGTACTACCCGCCGGAGGACCGACCCGGAATGCCCGGTTTTCCGCGCGTCCTGACCACCGTGCTGGATGCGTACACGGCGCGTAAGTCAGAGATCAAGCAGGCGGGGCAGAACATCGTCGACCATCTCCGCCGCGCCACCGTTGCGTCGAGCGGGCAAGACTCGCTGCTGTCAAAGGACCTGTTCACGGAGGCTTTTTCGCAGCTGAGCAGCACGTTCGACGCGGTGAACGGCGGATTCATGGCCGCGCCGAAATTCCCCCAACCCATGCTGCTGGAATACCTGATGCGCTACATCTCCGCCAACTATGACGATTCCAACGCCCGAGCCATCCTTGAGACAACGCTGGAGCATATGGCGGCAGGCGGGCTGTACGATCAGCTTGGTGGTGGATTCCATCGCTACAGCACTGATGCGCAATGGCTGGTTCCACACTTTGAAAAGATGCTCTATGACAACGCGCTGCTGGTTGGCGTGTATCTCCACGCGTGGCAGCTCACCAAGCGGGATGACTTTCGGCGTGTCGTCGAGGAAACAGTCGATTTCTTGTTGCGGGAGATGCTGTCGCCGGAGGGCGGGTTCTATTCGACACTGGACGCGGACAGCGAGGGGGAAGAGGGTAGATTCTATGTCTGGACACCTGCTGAGATCAGCGCGGTGCTGAGCGATGAGTCCGCCGCTGCCCTGTTCTGCGAGGCCTACGGTGTGACCGAGCCCGGCAACTTTGAGAACAGCGGCTCGTCCGTCCTCAACCGTGCCACGTCCAATGATGAACTGGCCACGCGGCACAGCGTGTCCGTTGACGACGTGGGTGAATCGTTCGCCCGCTCCCGGCAAGCTCTGCTTGAGGCACGAGAAGACAGAGTCAGGCCGTTCCGTGATGAGAAGATTCTTACCGGCTGGAACGGGTTGCTGCTCCGCGCGATTGCCGAAGCGGCAGGGGCGCTTGACAGGAACGATTACCGAGATGCGGCCGAGAAGCAGGCGGAATCCCTGGTTGAGACTATGCGGACGCCGGAGGGCCGTTTGCTGCGGACATACAAGGACGGCGAGGCCCGCATCTCCGCCTACCTTGAAGACCATGCCAACCTTGCCAACGGCCTGCTCTCGCTCTTTGAACTCACCTTCGATCGGCGGTGGCTGGATGAAGCCGTGTCGTTGGCAGACAGCATCATCGAACTCTTCTGGGATGACGCGGCATCGATCTTCTACGACATCGGCAGCGACGCGGAGTCGCTCGTGGTTCGTCCCCGCACTGTACTGGACAATGCCACCCCGTCCGGCGGAGCGTCGGCAACGGAACTCCTGCTGCGTCTCCATGCACTCACCGGCAACGGAAACTATCACGCCATCGCTGAAAGGGCGCTTCGTAGTGTCCACATGTACATGGAGCGCTATCCGGCAGCGGTCGGCCACTGGCTCGCCGCGCTTGATTTCGCCATCGGCTCCACCAAGGAGATTGCGCTCATCGGCGACAGGGCGGCGGACGACATGAGTGAATTGTTGGACGCCCTGAATACGCGGTTCATGCCGAACAAGATTGTGGTTGCCGCCACGCCGGATGAGGCATTCGAGTGGGGCGACCTGCCCGTGCTGGAAGGGCGCTCCATGATCAACGACAAGGCGACGGCCTACGTTTGTGAGAACTATATCTGCATGCTGCCCGTCACATCCGTTGAGGCGTTCCTTGAACAGCTTGACGCGCCGCCGCCGACGGTCCAGTTCCTTGCGCCATAGGGCAGGGACGCGATGGAGCGTTTGTGGACCCCGTGGAGGGCGGAATTCGTGACAGGCCAGACCGAGGAACAGGGCAAGCCGACGTGTTTCCTCTGCGAGAATCCGACGCTCGACAAGGATGATGAGGTCTACATCCTCCACCGCGCCCAACACTCGTTCATCATTCTAAATCTCTACCCGTACAACACCGGCCACCTGATGGTCGCGCCATACGAGCACATCGGCGCGCTTGAGGAATTGTCCTCCGAGACAGGCGCGGAGATGTGGGAGTTGGCTCAGCGCAGTGTTGGCATCTTGAAGGCGGAATATGGGCCGGACGGGTTCAACGTCGGTATGAACATCGGACGTTTGGCGGGCGCGGGCGTGCCGGGGCATCTGCACCTGCACGTGGTGCCACGGTGGGGCGGCGACACGAACTTCATGGCCGTTGTGGGCGAGACGAAGCTTGTTCCGGAAAGTCTCGACCGGACGTACGCGCGGCTAAAGCCGCTGTTTGACGAGCCCTCACCCTAACCCTCTCCCCTTGGGAGAGGGAACAGTTGCAGACTAGCGGTGCTCGGGGACGGGCGGCTCCGGGATAGTTGCGCCGAGGATGCGCTCCATCGCCATCACGTGGCTGCAGGAACTCCAGCCCTCGAAGAAGTCGCAGTCGCACGTAAAGACGCCGTCTTTAAGCTCGACGACGTGCTCGCTGTTGTCGCCGGAAATTCGGGCGCGAAACGACTCAAACCTGATTCGGTCGTCCCGCTCCTCGGCGTACTTCCGCGCCTTCTCGATCTTGCTGATCAGGCTGGAATTCATCTGCTGAAACCCCCTTGGTCCTCGGTCAATTCAGGCGCTAAGTTGCCAATCCCATCTTATCGATGGGTGAAAGATTGGATTGTCCTGTCCCGCGCTGCCATCGGATTGCGTCATGCTACGTTCTGAGCGTGCTGGGGTCAAGGGTAAAGACGCCAAATTTCAGGGCTCGCCCACGTAGGTCGGAACCCGCCGATGGTAGGATGAGAACTGCTATGGCGCGCATTCGGGCAATCTCTCTGGACTTCTACAACACTATCGTCAGGTTTGAGCCACGACGCGAGCAGATACAGGCCGCTGCCTGCGCCGAATTCGGCATCACGGTCGATACGAACGCCATCCTCCGCGCCTATCCTGCCGCCGACCAATTCCTCTCGGAGGAGAACGGTCAACTCCCCTTAAGTCGGCGCACGCCGGAGGACGTGCGGGAGCTGTGGGGGCGGTACGAAATGCTGCTGCTTGCCGGGGCCGGCGTGAACGTCGATCTTGAAACGGCGAGCCGCATCTTTGAGCGGGTCTGGGAGACGCGGCAGGGCTTCGCGATGTTCCCGGATGTTGTGCCGTCGCTGCAGGTGCTCCGGGACAAGGGCTACTCCATCGGCGTGGTTACCAATTTCGAGGGCGGCCTGGCACAGACGCTGCTTGACCTTGGCATCGCTGAGTTCATGTCCTTTGCGGTCACATCGGAGGAGATCGGTGTTGCCAAGCCCAACGCTCCGATATTTGAGGAGGCGCTCAAGAGGGCAAGGGCAAGTGCCGATGAGGTTGTCCATGTGGGCGATCAGCCGCTTGCGGACGTGCAGGGCCCGGCGGGGGTTGGCATTCTGCCCATTCTCCTTGACAGAGATGGCGTGTTCGAGGGCTACAAGGAAGCTCGCGTAATCAGCTCACTGGAGGAGCTGCCGGACCTCCTCGACCGCATCAACGCTGAATGGATTTCCTGAATATCTTCATCAGCGTCGTCTTCCCCGTCTTTCTGATGGCGGCGGTCGGCGCGCTTGTTCACAGGTTCAGGCCAATCTCACCGGAGCCGCTCAGCCAGGCGATCCTCTTCATCTTCAGCCCGGCGCTTGTCTTCAACGGCCTTGCCACCACGCAGGTCGCCCTCGAGGATCTTGCCCGCATTGCCGCGTTCAGCCTGCTCTTGATGGCGTCGCTGTACGTCATTGCCTACGTCGCGGCTCGGGCGATGAGAGTGCCGCAAGACGCGCAATCGACCTTTATCATTGGCGCGTTGTTCATGAACGCGGGCAATTACGGCCTGCCGGTGGCGCTGTTCGCGTTCGGAGACGAGGGACTGGCCATCGCCGTGGTGTTCTTCGTGACGCAGGCGATCCTCGCGTGGACGGTCGGCGCGTTCATCGCCTCCCGCGCCCAATCGAACCTGGTTGGCTCACTCGTTTCTGTGGCCAAGCTGCCCACAAGCTACGCCGCGGTTCTTGGCCTTGCCGTCAGCATGTTGGCGATTGAATTGCCGGACTTCATCCAGCAACCCGCGCAGATCATGGGCGACGCGGCGATTCCGGCCATGCTCATAGTCCTCGGCATCCAGCTTGCGTCTACACGGGAAATGGCGGGAGCGAGGGCGATTGCGGGCGTCGTTGTGATTAGGCTGGTGCTGTCGTCCCTCGTCGCTTATGGACTCGTTCAGTTGCTTCAATTCGACGATCTGACATCGAAGGTGCTTATCGTCGTGGCCGGAATGCCGACCGCCGTGCTGACCATTATCCTGGCGACGCAGTACAAAGGCAGGCCCGAGCTTGCGAGCGGAATCGTCGTGGCTGGAACGCTTGCGAGCCTCGCCTCCGTCACCGTTGTGCTTTCGCTGGTGGGTGCGGCCTGACGACTAGACGCTACGCAGACGGGCGCGCGTCCTCTATCTGGGCTCGGAGATTCTCCGCGGCGGCGCGGGCGGCATCCGCGAAGTCAGGGCCGCTGGAGGCGTACAGGATTCCCCGCGACGAGTTGACCAGGATGCCGCCGCCGTCCGCATCAAGCGTCGCTGAGAGGGCTGCTTCAAGCTCGCCGCCCTGCGTGCCGACGCCGGGAACGAGGAACGGCATATCGGGACAAATCTCGCGGATTCTTTGCGCTTCGGACGGGTACGTCGCGCCCGTCACGAGGCCGATGTTGCCGTTTGTATCCCATGAGTTGCTGAGGTGAGCGACAGCCTCATAAAGCGGCATCGTCGCGTTGTCGTAGGCGGCGCTGAGGCCCTGCAGGTCCGCGCCGCCCGGGTTGGATGTGCGGCACAGGATGAACACACCCTTGTCCTCATAATCAAGGAACGGTTGGAGGCTGTCTCGCCCGAGGAACGGATTGACGGTGACGGCATCGAAGCCCATCGTCTCGAATAGCCCCTTGGCGTAGAAGCGGACAGAGTTCCCGATGTCATTCCGCTTGGCGTCACCGAGCACGGGTACGCGGCCGTTGACGTGGTCGACGATTCTCTCAAGCGCGGCGTATCCCGCCGAGCCGTGCGCCTCATAGAAGGCAAGATTCGGCTTGTAGGCGCAAACGAGGTCGATCGTGGCGTCGATGATCGCGATGCAGAAGTCTCCAATGTCGCGGCCGTTCATTTCGGCGGGATCGGGGTCGAGGCCAACACAGAGCAGGGAGTTGTTGCGCTCACTCGCCTCGCGCAGCCGCTGCCGGAATGTCGTAGTCGTCGTTACCATTGTTCTCCCGCCCCCTCTTTCCGTCGTGTATTCCATCGTACCGCACGAGCCGGCGCGCCTATAATCCGATTGTGACTATTTCAGTGCTTGGAATCGCGGGTGGCACGCGGCGCGGCGGCAACAGTGAGACGCTGTTAGAGCGGGCGCTTGCGGGTGCGCGGGACGCGGGCGCGGACACGGAACTCATCAGCCTCCTCGATCTTTCCATCAACCCTTGCATCTGCCCGCAGTCCGAAGACTGTCTACTCACCGGCGTCTGCACGGTATTGGACGATATGCAGGCGCTGTACGCGAAGCTGCGATCCGTGGATCTGATTTACATTGCCTTTCCCGTAACGTTCCGCGGCGTGCCTGCGCAAACGAAGGCGCTCTACGACCGCACGCAGCCGATGTGGGTCCGAAAGTATGTGATGGGGCAGCAGTTGCGTAGTAGTGAAGAAACGGGCAGGGCGCTCATCATCGCCACGGCTGATCGAGACGATCCAACGGAGTTTGACGGCGCGGTGCAGGCCACGCGCTCCTGGCTTGTGAGTATGCACTTCCTGGAGGCGGAGCGCCTGCTGGTTGCCGATGTGGTGCGCCCAACCGACGTGCAGGGCAAGCCCGATGCTTTAGCGAAAGCTTATGAACTCGGCGCGAGGCTGGTTAGTGACAACGCGTAAACCTCTCGCCCGGAGGCGAAAGAAACCACTCGGCCTGTCTGAACTCTACGACCGGCTCTTCGCCGCATACGGCGAGCAGCATTGGTGGCCGGGGGAAACACCTTTCGAAGTGATGGTCGGGGCGATCCTGACGCAGAACACGGCGTGGACGAACGTGGAGAAGGCGATTTCTGCGCTTCGGGAGAGCGATGCTTTGAACCCGGAGGCGCTGCGGGCGCGGCCACTCGACGACCTTGCCGCACTGATCCGCCCGTCCGGTTATTTCAACGCCAAGGCACGCAAACTCCGCGCGCTGGGAGATTATCTTGCCGGCTATGGCGATGACATTGAGAAACTGTTTGCTTCCAAACCTCTCGACGAACTGCGGGAGGAGCTTTTGAGCCTCCACGGCGTTGGGCCGGAGACGGCGGATTCAATGCTGCTCTACGCCGGAAATCTGCCGTCGTTCGTCATCGACGCCTACACCATCCGCGTGCTGGGTCGGCTGGGCATTATCGATGCAGAGTCCAGGCCCTCGTATGACACCGTGCACGCCCTCTTTCACGAATCGCTGCCGACGGACGTGCAGCTGTTCAACGAATACCATGCGCTGTTCGTGGCGCATGGCAAGGACGTGTGCAAGTCGCGAAAGCCGCTGTGTTCCGAATGTGTACTGATAGACGTGTGCCCGGTGGGCAGCAGCGCTACGGCTTAAGTACGCGTTTCGGGGATCATGGATTCCCGCTTTCCCGGGAATGACGGAGAGGTTTAGTCGGTGCGGCGTTCGTCGCCGATTGGATAAACGTCCGTCAGGAACTGATAGAAGTCCGAATCGAGCGGAACCACAAGGGTTGTGCCGTCCGTCAATGAAAGTTCATACGCTTCAAGGGTCCTGACGAAGTTGTAGAAATCGCGGTCGGTGTCGATGGCGCGGCCCTGGATGCCGATGGCCTCTGCTTCACCCTCACCGCGAATAGTCCGCGCTCTCTCATTGGCCTCTGCGAGAATCTGGGCGCGCTCAAGGTCGGCCTCAGCCTCGATCTTTGCCTTCTCCTCATCACCTTCCGCGCGGAAGCGGTTGGCGATTCGTGTTCGCTCTGAGCGCATCCGGTCATAGACGCTGGTGGCGACCTCAGCCGGGAAGTCCGCGCCGACGATGCGGACGTCTACAACGGACATGCCAAATTCTTGTGCCTTGACGTTGCTGCGCTCCGTGACGTTGCGCATGAGAGATTCACGGTTATCACGGATGACTTCAATCTGATCATGAGTGGCGACTTCCTCGCGGATTTCCGAGGAGATGATGGCCTCCAACCTGCCGCGAGCGCCCAACTCAGTGCGGACGACCTCGAAGAACTGCCGGGCGTTGATGATGCGGTAACGGGCGTAGGAGTCGATAATGAGCGCCTTCTTCTCGGCGGTGAGGAATTCGGACGGCTCCGAGTCAAACCGCAGCAGGCGCTTTTCAATCCGGTGTACTGACTCAATGAACGGCGCCTTGAAGCGAAGGCCGGGTTCAGTGGCCTCACGGCGATACTCTCCGACGCGGGTAATAATGACCTGCTCAGTCTCGTCGACAATATAGACGCTCTGACTGAGAAGAATGAGGAGGGCGCCGCCCAGTAAGATTAGGGCGATGCTGACCAGTCGCTGTACGTTGGCTCCCCCCTGGCGTTGCTGCATGACTAGGCCCCCGTCTCCTGGTCAGTCAGCGGCAGGAACGGCAGAACATTACCGCCGATTTCATCGTCAACGACGATAACTTCGACCCTGGGGAGGATGCGCTCCATCATTTCGATATAGAGGCGGCGACGCGTTGCTTCGGGGTGATTGCGGTACTCTCGCAGTCGCTCAAGGAACCGGCTGGCATTACCTGTTGCCTCACGTACACGCTCCACCTTGAAGGCCTCCGCAGCCTGGACAATGCGGGCGGCCTCACCACGCGCCCTGGGAACGATGTCCTCCCGATACGCCTCACCTTCGTTGATGAACCGGGCGCGATCCTCGCGCGCGCTGATGACGTCCTTGAAGGACTCCTGCACTTCGTCGGGCGGCTGGACATCCTGCAACTGCACGTTGACGACCATGATGCCGGTGCCATAGTCGTCCAACAGCCGCTGCAGGAGCTGCTGCGTTTCAACCTGCACCACTTCCTTGCCGGTTGTCAGCACATCGTCAATGGGACGCTGTCCCACGACTTGTCTCAGCGCGGAGGCCGTTGCATCACGCAATGTGAATCCGTCAGGGCGTCCGCCCTCAGATGGGTCCTTGACGTTGAAGAGGAACGCGCCGGCGTCACGAATGCGGTATTGAACAACCAACTGAACATCGACAAGGTTTTCGTCGCCGGTGATCATACGTGACTCAGTAGGCCTCTGAACGAGGCCCTCACCGGAACCGATTTCTCCGACACTTCGGAATCCAAGCTCCATGTTCTGGACGCGCTGAATGCTCAGGACGTCCTGGCGCTCCACAGGCCAGGGAATATGCCAATGCAGTCCCTCTGTCTGCTGATCGCCGTTCCAGTTGCCGAATGTTCGGACGACGGCGACCTCACCCGGGTTGACGATGTAGATACCGGAGCCGAGCCACACGAGAACGATAACCCCAAGAATGATTCCGCCGATGCGCGCAATGGGCATGGGAGGACGCTGCGAGCCTGCATCGGTCGGGGGCCTGGGGGGGCCGCCCTGGCCGCTTCCTGACCCACCCCTCAACCGGCCTAGAAGTTCTCGCACTGGGCGCAAAAGCTCGTCGAGCTCATTGTCACCCTCTCTGCGAGGTTGCCGCTGGTAGCCCATGATGCGTGGAAGCCGCATTACAGGGTGTGCTCCGCGCTTGCCGAGAAAAACAGAGTGAACACTTTCACAGCCCCATTATAAGCAGATTGGGAGCGCGGTAGGGGAGTTTGCACGCCTCGCCGATCCTGTCTCTTGAAGGATTCTGGGCTAGCCGGACTCGGAGTCTTCCGCGGCAGCGGCGGGCTCCGGCTCGTCGATGGTCTGGACGATCATCTCCGAGAGATCAAGAACACGCATCGTCTCGTCCTGGCCCGTGACACGGACGCCGTCCTCAAACATCTGGGCGCAGAACGGGCAGGCGACCGCGATGACATCGGCTCCCGCCTCAATTGCGTGGCGGGTTCGTCGGTGGTTGATCTTCTCATTACCGGGGCCGTCTTCCATCCACATGTGACCGCCGCCCGCGCCGCAGCAGAATGCGCGGTTGCGGTGCATCCCCATCTCCGTGACCTTGTCGATGCCGGGGATGGCGTCGGCAACCTCACGCGGCGCGTCATACACGCCGTTGTGCCTGCCGAGGTAGCAGGGATCATGGTAGGTGACGGTGCCGAAGGTCGGGCCCTGCCGGGTCTGGTCTAGGGTTAGACGGCCATCCGCGACGAGGCTCTGCAGGTACTGCGTGTGGTGCATCACCTGGTAGTTGCCGCCAAATTGCGGGTACTCGTTCGAGATGGTGTTGAAGCAGTGGGGGCAGGTGGTGACGATTGTCTTGACGCCGTAACGATCCAGCGTCTCCACGTTCTGCATGGCCTGGAGCTGGAACAGGTACTCCATGCCGATGCGGCGAGCAGGGTCGCCGGTGCAGGATTCCTCATCACCGAGAATCGCAAACTTGATTCCGGCGTTGATGAGGATGCGTCCGGTCGCCCGGGCGATACGCATGGAGCGGTCCTCCATGGACGCGGCGCAGCCAACCCAATACAGGACTTCCAGCTCCTCCGGGTTCTCGACCTCAGATATGAGCGGAACGTCGAGCCCCTCCGCCCATTCCGTTCGGGTGCGGCTCATGCCGCTCCACGGATGCCCCCGCGTTTCGAGGCTGCGGAGCGCGGCCTCTGCCGTCTCCGGCAAGCGACCCTCGTTCATGACGAGCGCCCGGCGCATCTCAACGATTGTGGGGACGTGTTCGATAAAGACGGGGCAGGCCTCCATGCACGCGCCGCACGTGACGCATGACCACAGGTCTTCCTCGTCGACGACCTCACCGGCCGGAGCCATGATAAGTGACTGATTCACCTTGGACTCGTCGCCCCCGGCTTTGTAGAGCGCTTCTCCGTAGGAGCCGACGTATCCCTTGAGGTTCTGGATGACCATCATCGGCGAGAGGGTCTTGCCGGTGATGTTGGCAGGGCAGTTGTCCGTGCAGCGGCTGCACCGCGTGCAGGCGTCGCCGTCCATAAGCTGCTTCCACGTGAAATCGGTCAGTGTTGCCGCGCCAAACGTCTCTCGAGTTTCGAGGTTGGGGATTGCCTGCAGCTTGCCGCGCGGCTCAAGGTTGCGGAAGAACCAGTTGGCGGGGGAGATCCACGTGTGGCTGAACTTGGAGAGCGTGAAGGCGGCGTACAGCAAAGACCCGAGGACAGTGGCTGAGTGGAACCACCAGAGGCCCCGATAGATCGTTTCAGCCGTGTCGGCGCGGATGCCGGCAAACTCGTAGAAGAATGCGGCGAACGCAAAGCCGCCGGGCGACCAGATGGCCCAATCCGGATGGTCGAGATATTCAATGCCGAACGACGTCTGGCCGAGCTGCCTCAGTCCTTCAAGGCCGAATCCCTGGAAGATGAGAATGATGGCGAGCGTGAGGATGATCTTGTCATCGAGGAGGCCGGGAGAGTGGGGTTTCTGGATGGCAGAACGGCGGAAGATGGCCATCGTGAGGCCCGCGAGGGCCATGAGCCCACCGATGTCCCACGCGAGCGAGGAGTACAGGTACCAGTTGCCAATCGGCCACTCCAACACTCCCCGGTGTTTGAGCGGGTAGAGGAATTCTTCTTCAACGGTGCCGACGGCGGTGCCGAGGAAGAGCATGGACGCGCCCCAGAAGATGAGCAGGTGCATGAAGCCGCCGTAGCGGTCTCGCAGGAATTTCTCATGGCCGTAGCCTTGGGTAACGAGGAGACGGGTGAATGCGATGCCGCGTGTGATGGGATTGCCGAGGCGGTCAGCCGGCTGGCCGAGTTTCCATAGCTGGGCACGCTCATAGAGTCGGTAAAAGATGTATGCGACCGTGAGGCCGGCAAGCGCGAAGAGGATCCACTTAAGGTCGCCGATTGTCCAGAGAAATTCCTTCTCAGGGATCACAATACCGCCCCTCCCGCCCAGTTTCGGCTGCTCATCCCGCCATTCGGGGCAGTATAGCACGGGGTATGGGGATTTTGGGCTTGACGAGGGTCGTTTGAGGGGCGCCCGCCCCGTTTGTGCAATTTGACACTAATCAACCCAGAATGCTATACATTTAGTGCCTCCAGATGCTGGAGGCGTTCCCATGTAAGACGGGTTTTTGGGGGTATGAATGCGCATCATCGTTACCGTTAAACAAGTGCCTGATCCGGAGGCGCCGCAGAGTTCATTCACGGCGGACCGGGCGGCCAAGAGAGTGGCCGTCGCGGCGAGCGTCCCGGCAGCTGTGAGCGACTATGACAACTACGCTGCGGAAGCGGCGCTTCGCATCAAGGACGCCGATGCCGATACAACGGTCAGCGTCGTGAGCCTCGGAGAGAGCCACGTGCTGGACGTGATCAAGCGGCCGCTGGCGATGGGCGCCGATGACCTCTTCCTGGTCCAGGACCCTGATCTGCCGAACGGCGACCCGGTGACAGTTGCCTCTGCGCTGGCGGCGGCGATCCGCAAGATCGGGGATTTTGATCTCATTGTTTCAGGCAGGCAGTCATCCGACCTTGACCAGGGAATTGTGGCGACGGCCCTGGCGGCCATCCTGGATATTCCCGTTCTCACGAACGCGATCGCTGTTGAGGTGACCGGAGACGAGGTGCAGATCGACCGCATCGTCGATGATGGTATCGACACGGTGGCTGCGCGACTGCCCGCCCTGGTGACCGTGTCCAACGAGCTTGGACAGCCGCGGTACGCAACGATGCGAGGCATCATGGCGGCCCGCCGCGTAGATCCAACAGTCTGGGGCAAGGGAGACCTTGAGGCGATGGACGCGGCAGACCCGTTCACGGAGGTCATTGACCTGTTCGCGCCTGAGAAGTCGTCCAACGTGGAGATGATTGAGGGTGAGTCACCGGCGGAGGCGGCCAAGGCGTTGGCGCAGCGGCTGCGTGAAGAACGCCTCATTTAGGCCGGCCCTGAACAGAGACAATTCCGAATCACAGAACGAGAAGGAGAACGAGAGATGGCCGGTGAGAACGGCATTCTGATTGTTGCGGAGACAGGCGCGGACGGTTCACTGGGCTCGATTACGAACGAGTTGATGTCGGCGGCGCAGGGACTGTCAGCGGACCTGGGCGAGCCGATTTCGGCGGTGCTGATTGGCAGCGGCGTGGGTGATCGCGCGCAGGACATCATCGATCTGGGCGCGGACACCGTGTATCTGGTTGACGGAGATCAGTTCGCCAGCTACCTGAACGAGACATACACTCCGGCAGTTATCGCCATTGCCCAGCAGGCGAACCCGCGCATCATCCTGATTGGCCACACGCCCAACGGGCGCGATCTTGGGCCATACCTCGCGGTGCGACTGCAAACGGGCATCGCTTCCGACACGTCCGGTTTGAGCATCGCGGATGGGCAGCTGCAAGCGGCGCGATCCGTGGCAGGCGGCCTGTTCAGGCAGGTTGTTTCATTCCCGAAGATGCCCGCCATTGCAACGGTCCACATGAAGGCGTATGACGGCGCGGAGCCGCAGAGCGGCCGCTCCGGCAACGTGGTCAACGTTGACGTCGGGCTGGATGCCTCGTCCGTCCGCTCGCGATTCGTCAAGCATGAGGACGCGCAGGTTGAGGGCATCCGCATGGAGGATGCAACGATTGTCGTGACCGGCGGACGCGGCATGGGCGACGAGTCCGGCTTCAATGAGCTCTACAAGCTCCAGGCCCTGTTGCCGCAGTCCGCGGTTGGCGCGACACGTGCGGCAACTGACTCCGGCTTCTGCGATCAGGACCTGATGATCGGTATCACGGGGCGCGTTGTCTCCCCGGATGTCTACTTCGCGATTGCTCTATCCGGCGCAAGCCAGCACATGGCGGGCTGCTCCGGCTCCAAGAACATCGTGGCTATCAACCGTGATCCTGAGGCCAACATCTTCAGCGAGTCGCGCTTCGGCGTGGTCGGCGACTACAAGCAGGTGCTGCCGGCGCTCATTGAAGAGGTTCAGAAGCTGATGCAGGGCTGAACGGCTCAATCAGTTTCACAACGACAAAAAGTCCGGGCGGCCAACTGGCCGCCCCGATCTCGTTTTGGCAACGAATCTTCGCTAGGACTCTGCGCTGTCATCGATGATCTTTTGGGCCAGGTGCTGGGGCACCTCCTCGTAGTGAGAGAAACGCATGGTGTATGAGGCACGGCCCTGTGTCATGGAGCGGAGTTCGGTCGAATAGCGGAGTACTTCCGCCATCGGGGCCTCGGCCTGCACCGTCGTGACTTCATTCTCCGTCGTCATGCCCTGAACGTGAGCACGCTTGGAGTTGAGGTTGCCAATCACGTCGCCGGTGAAGTCGTCAGGAGTGACCACTTCGAGCGTCATGACCGGCTCAAGGAGAACGGGCTGCGCCTGTTGGATGCCCTGCTTGAGGGCCGTGGACGCAGCGATCTTGAATGCCATTTCCGAGGAGTCGACGGAGTGGAAGCTGCCGTCAACCAGCACGGCGCGGACATCCACGATGGGGAAATGGGCCACCGCGCCCTCCGGCAGAGTGTCGCGGATGCCTTTCTCCACGGCCGGGATGAAATTCTTGGGCACGGCGCCGCCAACGACCTTCTCGCCGAACTCAAAACCCTCGCCGCGGCTCAACGGCTCCAGTTGCAGCACGACATGGCCGTACTGACCGTGACCACCCGTCTGCTTCTTGTGCTTGTACTCGGCGCGGGTGGAGATTCGAATCGTCTCGCGGTAGGGCACCTTGGGTGTGCCGGTCTCCACCTCCACGCCAAACTTGCGCGCCAGCTTGTGGACGGCAACGTCGATATGGGAATCGCCGAGGCCGGAGACGATAACCTCATGCGTGTCACTCTCGCGGGTCATCGTGAGGCTCGGATCCTCCTCGAGCAGCCTCGCGAGGGCCGGGCCCATCTTGTCCTGGTCGGCCTTGGTCTTGGCCTCGACCGCCACGCTGAAGATTGGCTCAGGAAATTGGATAGCGGGGAGGGCAATGCCTGCCTCACGTGTCGACAGTGTGTCGCCTGTGCGCGACACGTTGAGCTTGGCGACCGCGCCGATGTCTCCCGGCGCGAGGCTGTCAACATTGGCGTGTTCCTTGCCGATGGGGACGATGATCTGCGCGACGCGCTCCTGCTGATTCTGCGCCGTGTTCCATGCCTGGCTGTTTGTGTTCATCACGCCTGACTGCACACGGAAGTAGGACAGCTTGCCGACGAACGGGTCCGCGGTGGTCTTGAAGATGAGGGCGGCAAGCGCGCCGGCCGAGTCCGGGGTGATGGTCGCCTCTTCGCCTGAGGCAGTCTGGGCGGAGGGGGCGCTCACGTCCGCTGGGCTCGGTGTTAGGTTTGCCAGGACGTTCAGCAGGGCATCCGTGCCGGCGCCCGCCTGGGCTGACGCGGCAAGCACCGGAAAAACATCGCCCGACATAACACCCGTACGCAGCGCTGCCTGCAGCTCATCATCCGTGATGTCTTCGCCCTCGAGGTACTTAGTGGCGAGGTCATCGTCCGCTTCTGCCGCGGCCTCAATGACCTGCTCGCGGTACGAGTCGACGTCCACACCCATGTCATCAGTCACGTCTGATTCCGTGCCGTCCTCGAGGTACGCTTTCTTGCTTAGAACATCGACCACGCCGCGGAACGAATCGCCCGCGCCGATTGGAACAGTAACGGGGGCGCAGCCGGTGCCATAACGACTGCGAACCACCGAGAACATGGCGTCATAGTCCGCGTTTTCCCGATCCATCTTCGCGAGGACAAGCAGGCGGGCGAGGCCGCGCCCTGAGGCTCTCCTCCACGCCGCGTCCGTGCCGACCTGCGGACCGGTAGAGGCATCCACGGCGATAAGGGCGGAGTCAGCGACGAGCAGGCCGCTGAGCATCTCGCCCAGGAAGTCCATGTAACCCGGTGTATCGAGGACGTTGAGCTTCTTGCCTGTCCATTCGACAGGGAGGATGGAGAGGTTGACGGAGCCGCCTCGGCGCTCCTCTTCGGGTTCGAAGTCGGAGGCCGTGGTGCCGTCCTCGATCTTTCCCATTCGGCTCAGCGCGCCCGACCGAAACAGCAGGCGCTCTGCGAGCGTCGTCTTGCCGTCACCGTTGTGTCCCAGGAGCACGATGTTACGAATGTCGGATGTCGAGTAGTTCTGCATTCCCCTCCCCCCAACTGCCGGTGCGCATGGTGGCGACCGGGTGATTTATCGAACCATTCTACGGCAGGGCGCGCGGTGTCTCAATGCGCCGCGCCTATACTAGCCGCATGGGTTTCGTTCGCGCGTTGCCCCTCCGAATAGCAATTCTCGCCGTGGCGGTCCTCGGGGCGTTATTGACGTTGCCAGGGTGCGTCGCGCCTGCCGGTGACATCGTTGCCGGAGTCCGGGCGTCCGCGGCGCATGAAAGCTTCAACATCGCGGTGTGGGAGCTTCGCCATACTGCAGACATCTTTGCGGCGCTCAATACTCCTCCTGAGAACCCCGGCGCCATCGATGAATACTTCGAGACAACCGCGCGACTCCGTGAGGCGACGGGCAGGGCTGAGTGGCTGTTGGCAAACCGGCCTGCGGATGACCCTGAACTGCTCGAGGCATTGGAAGAAGAGACGGCTATCGAGCGGGAACTGGAGGATATTCGAGCCCGGGCGACCCTGGCACTGCGTGGGTTGATGATGAACACGATGCGGGAGGCAGGCCTCGTATCTGATCCGCCGATATTAGATGAGATCGTCTTCCCGCCGGTTTCGTTTGTGATGGAAGACCTGCCGCGGGCGTTGACCGTGTCGCCGCGTGACCGAATCGCATTGATGGAGTCGCTGCCGCTGCGACCGGAGATCTCGACGGAAGAGATACTCCGCCTTGAACGAGCGCTGACGGATAGGGGGCTCTCGGCGCTCGTGGTCAATATCGGCGGGATGGGAACATATCCAGCGCTGGTCAAGTCCACGTCAACGCGTGATTCAACCATACGCACGATCCTCCATGAGTGGGTCCACCACTACCTGTTCTTCCATCCCCTGGGGCAACGGTATGCAGCGAGCGGCGATATGACGACGATCAACGAGACCGTGGCGAACATGGTGGCCGCGGAGGCGGCGGCAATTGCCCTGGATCAGCCGCCGCCCGTGTTCCGCGTTCCTGAGCCACCCACAGAGCGGCACCGTGATCCCGGCGTATTCGACTTCGGGGCGTATATGAGGGAGACGCGAATTGAGGCGGAACGGCTGCTTGCACAGGGGCTGATTGAGGAAGCAGAGGCATACATGGAGGCACGGCGCGTCCATCTGAACGAGACGCATGGCTACGCGATCAGAAAGATCAACCAGGCATATTTCGCGTTTCATGGGAGCTACGCGGACTCCCCGGCAGGAGGATCGGTGAGCCCGATCTTTGGACAGTTGATAGAGGTTCGGAACCAAACGGGGTCCGTAGCTGAGTTTCTGCGAGCAGTGCGGGAGATCGAGAGCTCGACGGACCTGGAGCGCTTGGCGGGGCAGGGGTAGGCCGTCCCGCATCCAAAAACGAAGTCCCCGCGGCGCTCAGCGCCGCGGGGACTTTTATATCACCGGAGAATGTGGGTCTATGTGACCGTGAACTCGCTCCACATGCCAAGCTGGTAGTGGGTGGCCACGTTGCAGAGCAGCATGTACTCACCGGCATCGAGGTTCAGGGTGAGCTCGTCGGAGCTGTCTGCGGGGAGGTCAGCCTCAAGCAGACTGCCGAGAATCGTGCCAACACCGTCGACCATGTTACCGCTCTCAGAGATCAGACCGGCCTCGGTCGGCAGGTCAGTAAGATCCGCGGCCATCCCGGCCTCGTTGAGCTTGACAACCTTGAACTCATGCGCGATCAGCCCGACGTTCTCAATGTCGAACGTCACTGACCCTGCGGCGATAGAACTGGGGCTGGTTTCCATGGTGTATGTGCCGCCCTGGTCATCCATTGAAATTGAGACTGTGTTGCCGCTGCCGCTTGATCCGCCATTGTCATCGCCATTGCCACCGCCACCACAGGCAATCACTCCCAGCGAGCCGACGATGAACACAAGACCAACAAGAAAAACTAGAGACCTGCGCATGTCTTACGGAATCCCCCTTATGTACGTGATTTTTGTATTTGTCTAGACTCGTTAAATGTATCACATATGAATAGAAAAGACGCATGGCCGAACGCGATTGGGCTTGCTTTATCGAGGGGCGGGCATGGCGTAGGATGAGTTGATGCTGATCAATCAGTCGGTCTCAGGTTCGGCGCTTCGGGCAAGCGGGCTCGCATATTGGGAACTGCTCAAGCCGCGAGTGACGATTCTCCTGACATTCCTGGGGGCTGCAGCGGCCGTCGTCGCCTCCGGGGCGGACCCGGCACAATCAGGCAGGGTGGCTTTGATCACGTTGGCCGTCTTCCTTGGGAGCGGTGGTTCGAACGGGCTGACGAACTATCTCGATAGGGCGCTTGACGCGCGCATGTACCGGACGCGCGGACGTAGTATTCCGAGCGGCCGCATCGTTCCGGCGGAACGTGGCCTGTACTGGTCCGCCGCGTGGGTGATCGCGGGTATTGCATTGGCCTTCACGATTCACCCCCTTGCGGCGCTGGCAGGGGCGACAGGCACGCTAGCTGCGGTGTCATTCCGAAAGACTGAAGCGACCCATTTCCTTGGTGGCGTTTCAAGCGCCTCACCGGTGGCCGCGGGATGGTTGGCGATGGACCCCTCGTTTGGACCGGTCATCGGGCTGCTGTGTGCGTTCGTCGGCGTGTGGGTCATCCATCACGTGTGGGCGATCATGCTGTTCTACCGGTCGGACTATCTGCAGGCGGGAGTGGGAATCTTTCCGCTTCGGTCAGCTTGGCAGAGCGCACAGCCATTATTTCTCTCGCTGGCTGGGTTGCTGGTTGTTTTGGTGGTGGCGATGGGATTCGTGGCAGAGCAGGGGCCGGTGTACTGGGTGATGGCAGGGGCGTTCGCGCTGTACAACGTCTGGGGAACGATGCAACTGGAGCGAGAGTCACTGAGTCCCGCAGTTCAGCGGCGTCGTTTCAAAACGGCATCGTACAGCCTGCTCTGCGGAGTGTTCACCGCTCTGTTGATTACAACAGTCCTGACCGCCGTACAGTGAGTTCGCTTCGATTACAGGTCTGCATGGCCGCATGACGACTTCCGTTCCGTATTTCCGTGTGACGAGCCCGGCAGGCGCCGCCGCGCCGGGGCCGAGAACCGGGACCCTCATCACGCCGCATGGTGAGATTCAGACACCCGCCTTCCTACCCGTGGCTACGCAGGGAAGCGTTAAGGCGCTGTCTCCGTCTGACGTGGCGGCATTGGGCGGTCAGGTTGTGATCTGCAACGCCTATCACCTTGCTCTCAGGCCGGGCGTGGACCTGATTGAACAGGCGGGCGGATTGCATGGATTCATGGGGTGGGATCGTCCCATCGCGACTGACTCCGGCGGTTTCCAGATGACTTCACTGGCCCATCGACTGCGTATCTCGGACGAGGCGGTCACGTTTCTTTCCCATATCGACGGGACTCAGTTCCACCTGTCACCGGAATCTGCCGTGGCCCTGCAGGAGCGGCTGGGCGCGGACATGATCATGTGCCTGGATCAACCACTGCAATACGGTGTGGAGCGGGATGGGGTGGAGCGGGCGATGGCACGGACGCATCTGTGGGCAGAACGCTCGGCTCGATCGCATCGCCCGGAAACCGGCCTGCTGTACGGCATCGTGCAGGGTGGAATGGAAACGGATCTCCGAGAGGAGTCGTCGCGGTTTATCGCCGCGCTTGACGGGATGCAGGGAATAGCGATCGGTGGCCTGAGCCTCGGCGAACCGAAGGACGTGATGTGGAGGATGGTAGACGTTTCCATGCCGTTGCTGCCATCGCACAAGCCGCGTCACCTGCTGGGTGTCGGGTCGCCGGAAGACATCGTGGAGGGAGTGGCGAGGGGCATCGACACGTTCGACTGCGCGCTGCCAACACGGGTTGCGCGCAATGGGGCTCTCTACACGCCGCAGGGGCGAGTCGATATTCTCAACGCTCGCTACACCCGTGAGTTAGGGCCGGTAATGGAGGGGTGCGACTGTCAAACATGCGCGACACATTCCGCCGCCTATCTCCAGCACCTTTTCAAGGCGAAGGAGCTGCTCGCGTATCGTCTCGCGAGCATCCATAACCTGCGCTTCATTCATCGCCTGTTTGACGACGCGCGCTCGGCCATTACCTCGGGCACATATGAGCAGTTCAGGCGTGATTTTCATGCCGCGTATACCCCGAGTGACGAGGCGGCGCGGGAGGAACAGCGCGGGTTGTGGCTGCGATCGCAGCAGGCACGCGAACAGGCAGAAATACCGGAAGAATGGGAATCGGATTCGGGGCTGGATTAAATTGGGTGGGGCAGTGGGGATTAACCGCCGGCAACCGCCGGGACAATGCTGACCTCGTCGCCCTCCTTGAGCGGGGTTTCGAGGCCGCTGAGAAACCGGACATCCTCGCCATTCACGTAGATATTGACGAAACGATGGAGTTCGCCCTCGTCGTTGAACAGGCGCTCCTTGATGCCGGGGAAGCGCTCATTGAGGATCGCGAGCGCGCCGTCTAGCCGATCACTGCTGGCTTCAATCTCATCGACGCCATCCGTCACGCGCCTCAGGGGCGTGGGAATCTTGACTGTGACCGACATAGACAACTGGCTCCTTTAGTTTGATTTATAGCTGTTACTTCAGGATGTAAACCGCCGCGCATGCGGGGCGTTCCTCTAACTATAGCGGAATGGATAAGCGGCTGGGCGCTCAGCCGTCGATGACGTCCCCGGGGACGGGATCCACGCGGACACCCTTCGACTTGACCCAATCGATGCAGCGGTCAATCTCGCCTTGATCGCCGTCGAGTTCGAGAACAACCCAGCCCTGGTCCTCCTCCACGTTGGCGCGGCGGATGTTGGTGACCACCTCATATTCGCGGCCAAGCGACCAGATGATGGGCTCCTGGATAAGTTCCGACGCGAACGTGAATCGGACACGAGCCTTGGCCATTGTTCCCCCTGTTATTCCCTGTTGTTCCGGTTAGACGACGAACCCTGCTGGACGCGATCAGGCGTCCTCTGCCTTGATTGCGTCTTCAAAGTCGCGCAGTGAGGCATTGATGTTGACGGTCTGCGCCACATCCTGCACGGCCTCCTGCGTCTTGAGTCCGTTTCCGGTGATATAGGCGACGGTCACCTCATCCTTTCCGATAAGGCCCTTGGCAGCCAGCTTGCGCAGGACGCCGACGGTGACGCCGCCGGCCGTCTCGGCAAAGATGCCCTCCGTTTGGGCAAGGAGCTTCATGGAATCGACGATCTCAGCGTCCGAGACGGCATGGCCGGTGCCGTCGCTGTCCTCGATAACCTTGAGCGCGTAGTAGCCGTCGGCGGGATTGCCGATGGCAAGCGACTTGGCAACGGTGTCGGGCCGGACGGGACGAATGTCCTTGATACCTGCATCGTAGGCAGAAACGATGGGCGATGAGCCTTCCGCCTGGGCGATGTGCATCTTCGTTTTCGGCTTGCTGATGATGCCGATGTCGTGAAGTTCGTTGAGGCCCTTCCAGATCTTGGTGAACATGGAACCGGATGCGGCAGGAACGATTGCGTGGTCCGGCGCGTGCCAGCCGAGTTGCTCTGCCGCCTCATAACCCAGCGTCTTGGAGCCCTCGGAATAGTAGGGGCGCACGTTGATGTTGACGAATGCCCAGCCGTAGCGATCTGCGATCTCCGAGCAGAGACGATTCACGTCGTCATAGCTGCCGTTGACAGCGACCAGGGTTGGGCCGTAGATGGCTGCGCCCACGACCTTTCCAAGTTCGAGATCCGCGGGAATGAAGACGTAGCATCTGATTCCGGCGCGGGCGGCATGGGCGGCAACGGAGCCGGCGAGATTGCCCGTTGACGCGCAGGCAAGAGTGTCAAATCCGAAATCACGCGCGGCAGTAGCAGCAACCGAGACAACGCGGTCCTTGAAGGAATACGTCGGATTGACGCAGTCGTTCTTGAGATAGAGTTCGTTCAGTCCAAGCGCTTTGCCCAGCCTGTCCGCTTTGACGAGTGGAGTAAGGCCGGCGTTGATGTCAACGCGGTTCTCTGGATCGGCGGGCAGGAGTTCGGCGTAGCGCCACATGGATGGCGGGCCGTTCTTGATGGACTCACGGGACATGACGCGGGCGATTGCGTCGTAGTCGTACTGGACCTCAAGCGGCCCGAAACAGAAGTCACAGACGTTAACGGGCAGGAGCTCGGTTTCCCGCGAACATTCCTTGCATCTGAGTGATGTTGTGTAGGGCATTAGGGCTGTAATCCGTTCTGCCTTGAATCCGCTCCAACTTATTGGCCAATGCGAAATCAGTCGACTGAACCATTGTAGCAATCGCGTGGCAGGTTGGAACAAATGAAGCGGGGCGGCACATTGTGCCGCCCCGCTTGTGGCTTCCTCGTGGAATGCGGAATCTAGCGGTTCTGCCAGTTGGGCGCGCGCTTCTCTGCGAAGGCGAGCGGGCCCTCCTTGGAGTCCTCGGAACCGCCGACGATCCGGTTGACCCAGCCGCTGAACTGGTAGTGCTCGTCAATGAACAGGTTGCGCCAGAACTGTGCAACAGCCTTGACACCCTGGACGGCAATGGGCGCATTCTCAGAGATCAGTTTGGCGATCTCCACCGCGCGCGGCAGAAGTTGATCCGGCTCAACAACCTCATGCACGAGGCCGATGCGCAGGCATTCCTGCGGGGAGATGCGGTCCGCCGTGAGGCCGATATACATCGCCTCACCCACGGGAACGAGCCGCGGCATCAGGTGCATGCCGGAGCCGGGCATGATTCCGCGCTTGACCTCGAACAAGCCCATGTACGCCTCGGTCGAGATGATGCGGATATCGCAGTCGATTGCGCGCTCGGTGCCGCCGCCGACGGCGAGCCCATTGATGGCCGCGATGAAGGGCTTGGGCGAGCGGGCGAACTGGAAGAGGGAGCCCGTGGGTCCGGCTCCTCCGCCTCCGGAAATCTGGAACAGGCGACGCGCCCGCTCCTCTGCATCGATCTCGCCCTTGTCGAACGCCTCATTGACCTCGGCAGTGCGAGTGTTTCGATCCGACATTTCGCGCAGGTCAGCGCCCGCGGAGAATGCGCGGCCGTTGCCCGTTACGATGCCGACCCACATGTTGCGGTCGTTGTTGAAATCATGGAGCGCGATCTGGAGCTCCTCGTTCATGCTGCCGCCCATGGCGTTCAGCCGGTCAGGGCGGTTCATGGTGAACGTCGCGTAATGTTCCGCGTCATTCTTCTCATATAGCAGTTCAGGCATTTGCTTCCCCTCCCACCTCTGTGGATTCTCCTGTATAAAGCCGCCTAAGCCTAGATTTTTGGCGGCTCCGATGTCAAGTTGACCGCGTGGCGGCGCGGCGCGTTGGCTTTGACATGGTTCGCACGTGACTGGTAGGGTGAATCGGGCTTGGGTGAGCCTGGTAGGTGGGGTAGTACATTGCTCCGCAGCGGTCGCTTTACGGTATCCGGGGAAGCGCCGTGCGCAGGAAACAGCCATGACAACAGGGGGAATGACCATGCGCTTGACACTCTCAGCCATCAAGGCGGACGTGGGCTCAATCGGCGGCCATACGAGGCCGACGGACGAGATGTTGGACAAGGTGCGCTCAGAGGTGCAAGCTGCCATCGACCGTGGGTTGCTCATCGATGGCTATGTGTTCCACGTGGGCGATGACATCGCCATCATCATGTCCCACACCCGGGGCAAGGATGACACGGAGATCCACCAATTTGCGTGGGACAGTTTTTTGGCTGCCACAGCCATTGCGCAGGAGTATGGACTCTACGGGGCGGGGCAGGACCTGTTGGTTGACGCGCCCTCCGGCAACGTGCGCGGCGCAGGCCCCGGCGTAGCGGAAGTTGAGTTTGAGCATAATCCGTCACCGGACAATAGAGAGCGAAACGCGGAATCGTTCATGATCTTTGCCGCGGACAAGTGCGGGCCGGGCGCATACAATCTCCCACTCTTCCTCGGTTTCGCCGATCCGATGTACTGCGCTGGGCTGATGCTGCCGCGTATGATCCAGGGCTTTGATTTCAACGTCATCGATATGAACAACACGGGCGGCGACAGCCTCCTGACGCTGCATGCGCCGGAAGACTACTATCAGTTGACCGTTCTGCTGCGCGACAACGAGCGGTTTGGCATTGAGAGCATCTCATCGCGGACGTATGACGGGCAGGACGCGGCGGCGGTTTCCGCGCAGCGGCTCCATAACATTGCGGGCACATACACGGGCAAGGACGACCCCATCGCCATCGTGCGGAACCAGGGTATCTTCCCCGCGCCGGAGGAGATCCTTTCGACGTTCACCAAAGCGCATTACATCGGCGGCGACGCGCGCGGCTCCCACAATATGCCGCTGATGCCGGTTCCGATGAACACGCCGGTCACGGGGCCGTACTGCCTGCCGATCGTGGAGTCGCTCGGCTTCTCCATGAACGCAGAGGGCAAGTTCTCGGCTAACTTCATCGATTTCTTTGACAATCCGGCATGGGACCTCGTCCGCAACAAGGCGCAGGAGAAGGCGCTCTACATGCGTGACCAGGGATGGTCCGGTCCGGCGATGCTTCCATACACCGAGTTGGAGTATGGCGGATTCCGGGACATCGTGACCGGTCTGGAAGAGCGATTCGCTTTCCGGGCGGAGTAGTCCTCTCGGGTTCGCGACTGGCGTCGAGCGACTTGTATAGTCGGACGGCGCGTTCCAGCGGCGTGAGTGCGTGCACTTTATAGGGCTCCCGCTTTCGTGGGAATAACGAGTTTCGCAGGAACGGCGAGGTCTAGTCACGTATGAAACTCCTTGTTGGCACGGGGAATCCCGGCAAGGTGCGAGAGTTCCGTGAGTTGTTGGACGGGCTGCGCGTTGAGCTTGTGACTCCCGCGGACATCGGCATCGATATCGAGGTCGAAGAGACCGGTGAGACACTTGAGGAGAACGCGCTGATCAAGGCGCAGGCGTACGCAAATGCGGGCGGAATTCTGACACTCGCAGATGATTCCGGCCTGTTTGTGGACGCTCTCGACGGCGCGCCCGGCGTAATCAGTGCGAGATACGGCGCTCCCGATGCAAAGACTGATGAGGATCGTGTCGAGCTCTTGCTGCGCAACCTCGCAGACATTCCGGACGGGCAGCGAGACGCCGCTTTCCGGTGCGTTATCGTCATCGCGGAACCGAGCGTAGACACCGTTCGCATAGCGAAGGGAGAGCTGCGGGGTATAATTGGACAAACTCCGAGGGGGACGAACGGATTCGGGTATGATCCGATATTCCTCGTGCCGGAGTATGGGAAGACAGTAGCCGAATTGGACTCAGAAACAAAGAACGCACTCAGCCACCGCGGCAGGGCATCCCGCATCGCGCGGGACATTATCGCCGAGATGGTGACTGTGAACGAAGCCGAGGGAAACGACCAAGCATGACCGTTGCCGCCCCAATAAGCGTCAAAGACGTTTTCGGACGCCTGCTGCAGGACCTCCGTATCTCCGTCACGGATCGATGTAATTTCCGTTGCTCGTATTGCATGCCGGCTGAGATTTTCGGCGAGCGATACGAGTTCCTGCCACGCGACCAGATTCTGACCTTTGAGGAGATTGAACGCCTGACTCGGATCTTTGCCGGTCTGGGTGTCACGAAGATCCGTGTAACGGGCGGGGAGCCGCTGCTGCGCAAGGACCTGCCAGTGCTGATTCACAAGCTCGCGGCCGTCGACGGAATTGAAGACCTCTCTTTGACAACGAACGGCTATTTGCTGCCGCCCATGGCGAAGGAATTGCGCGAGGCCGGTCTGCGCCGAGTAACCATCAGCCTGGACAGCCTGGACGATGAGACGTTCAAGCGGATGAACGGGCGGGGTTTCGGGGTGGATCGCGTGCTTGAGGCCATCGAGGCGGCGGAGGATGCGGGTCTGGGCCCGATCAAGATCAACAGCGTGGTTCAGCGCGGCGTCAACGACAACTTTGTGACCGACCTTGCCAAGTACTTCAAAGGCACAGACAAGATCGTGCGGTTCATCGAATATATGGATGTCGGCACCATCAACGGCTGGAAGCTGGAAGAGGTTGTGCCGAGCAGGGAGCTTGCGGCCCGTATCAATGCCGAGACGCCCATCATCCCAATCGACCGGAACTACAGGAGCGAGACATCCTCGCGTTATGCGTACGCCGATGGCACGGGCGAGATCGGGTTCATCTCGTCCGTCTCGGAGCCGTTCTGCGATGATTGCACCCGCGCTCGCCTTTCGACGGACGGCAAGCTCTACACATGCCTGTTCACCGGTGACGGCCATGATCTGCGCGAGGGACTGCGCTCTGGCGCGACCGATGATGAGATCCAGGAGCTGATCACCGGCGTGTGGGAACAGCGGACTGATCGTTACTCCGAGGAGCGGACGAGCGAAACTGCCGCGCTCGCGGGCAAGAAGCCGGAGCGTGTGGAGATGTACCATATCGGCGGGTAGACTCAGGCACGCGCCCATGCAATCCGATGGCTGATCAAGAGAATCCCGGCCAACTGTCCCACGTCGATCCGACGGCGGGGCCGCGCATGGTCGATGTTGGCGACAAGGATGTAACGCGTCGAGAAGCCGTTGCGCGGGGCAGGGTGGTCATGTCACCCGAAACGCTGACGGCCATCCGCGAGCAAGCGACACCTAAGGGTGATGTCCTGTCCGTCGCGCAGTTGGCGGGGGTGATGGCCGCCAAGCGCACGTCTGAACTCATTCCACTGTGTCACCCTCTGCAACTCTCGTTCGTGGGTGTTGAGTTGACTCCCGGTGAGGATGGGGCGAGCGTCGAGATCGAGGCCACCGTGCGTACGACGGGTCAAACAGGGGCCGAGATGGAGGCGCTAACGGCGGTCAGCGTGGCCGGTTTAACCGTCTATGACATGTGCAAGGCCATCGACAGGACGATGACGGTTGAGGCCGTGCGGCTCGTTGCCAAGTCCGGCGGCCGGAGCGGGGATCTGCGGCTGGAGGAGTAGGAGCGGCGTCTTCTAGTCCTTGGCGCCCAGCAGGAAGCGGCGGGCGATGTTGGCGGTCTCGTCCGGGGCCTGCATATAGATTGCGTGGCCGACGTCCGGCATGACGAGAAACTCGCCGTGGGGCAGGGCCTCCGCCAGCGGCCTCTGATGCGACTCAAGCAGGTTGTTCTCCTCAGCCACGACGATGAGGATTGGCATTGTCAGCCGGTCTGCGCCGTCGATGAGCATGAACTCGTCGGTTGCCATCTCCTCCATGTTGTATGAGTTGAGGTTCCATGCGGCCTCGGCACGCCCATCCGGATGGACGATTGTTTCCTCATTGAGCACGTCGTCCAGCGCCTCCTGTGTCCAGACGCTTGTCATGTTGTTGGACTCAAGTCGGCGCTTGAGGTCTTCCAGGGAGACCCATGAATTGCGGCGGCCCGGCCCGGGTTTCTCGGTGAGGTCTTCATTGAGGACATTGACGCGCACCCAGTGAGCGGGACCCTCCGGCACCGGTTCGATCATGACCATGCCGAGGACGCGATCCGGGTGGTTCGTGGCATAGAGCCCGCTTATCGCGCCGCCGTAGGAATGGGACATGATGTAGTGCGGCGGCAGGTTCAACGCGTCAACGATGCCGGCCATGTCCTGCGCGCCCTCGGTGGCGCGATAACCGGTTTCCGGCCCGTCCGACTCGCCGTGCCCGCGAGTGTCCAGCGCGATGACACGGAAATCGTTGCGAAGCCGCCGCGCCACGGCGTTCCAGCTGCGCCCGGTTCGTCGTCCGCCGTGGACGAGTAGCAACGGAGTCCTGTCGCCTCCCCAATCGAGCGCGTGAAATGTCACACCCTCAACGGTGACGAACAGACTCGTCCGCCCCTCGGATTGCTCGCGTGTGATGACGTCAGCCACTAGACCTCCAAGTGTGTTGTTCGACTTAGCTTAGGGCAGGGGATCAGGCGGTCTACCACTGGCGCCTTTCCAGCATTCCTCTGAGATACGCCATTTCCCCCGCATGCATTGAGCAGTCATTCATGACGCTAACGAGACGGACGCCGACGGTCGGCATCGGATCCCACCGCGGCTCGTTCAGCACACGGTCGAGCGCCTCCGGCGTGATTGTCCGCAGGTATTCCTGCGTGCGGGCATAGACGGCGTCGTAGTAGTCGAGGATGACGGATGCCTCCGGCGACTGAAACGCTCGGACTTGGTCCATTGTGTGGCCGACACCGTGGTTCTCAGGGTCGGCCGACATTCCGAACCGCTCATGCCATCCGTCCTCAATCCATGCCTGTTGTCGTTCCGCGAGGTTGGAGATTTCGTGGTCCTGGACACGTGTCAAATGCCAGCCGTTCCATCCAAGCGGGTTTGATTCCGGGTCCGGCTGCTGCATCAGCTGCTCGATGGTCAGGCCCTCGATGCACCGAGCGAGCAGGCCTCGCACACGGCCAAAGTGATCGATAGTCAGGTCCGTGATATCCATCTGCGTCCTCCGTCCCCCCGAGGCCTTCCTAACGTAATGGCCTAGACCTTTTCGTGCTGCGTCTGATACCAGGGCAGGCCGTTGACCATTTCGATCTTGTAGTCAGAAAAGAGGACAGGGTAGCGATCCTGGACAAGCTCGCCGATCTTGGCGAAGACGACGCGAATCTCTTCCTCGGAACTGGGATCCGTGCGTGCTTCAAGGATATGGCGCAGGGCGCGGATATTAGTGCTCCAACCAATGCTCGTCGAGACACCGATAGGCGCGATACGACGCATGGCGGAGGTGATCTCCTTCTTGCGTGAGAACTGCGCGCCGTCCTCATCCAGCTGGTAGTGTTCTGCCATCATCTTCTGCAGCTCTTCCAGCTTCTGGAAAGTGTCGACAAAGACCTCCATGATGTGCTCGTCCTCACGGACGGCGGAGGGCGCCCACATACCGAGGTCATCAAGGCGAACGAATCGCAAGCTCTCCTGCGAAATGGCAGTGCCGGCCCGATGACGAACCAGCTCATGCGTGAAGACACGGCTCACGCCGGTGATGGCGAAGTTGAGGACGCTGTGTTCCAGGACGGAGCCGTGCCCCGTGGCGATGATGTTCTTGAGGTGGGCGGCGTTGTTGGGACGGACGCGCGTGACGTTCGGATTGAGGCCGGGCTCAAAGCTGCGGTAGCAGAGGCGTCCCATGAATTCGGCCAAGGCCTCAACGTCCGTATATGCGTCCGTAGACCAGTCCGGCGCGCCGATGTGCTCAAGGTAGGCGCTAAGCCCCTCGGGTATTATCTTGGTCTCTCCGACCAGAAAGACCTTCGGCTCCACGCCGTGCATACGCGATCCTTTCCCCGCAATGTTGCAATTCAAATGTAGCACGGTAGGGCGAAAGTGGGGGTAGGGGATGCGGCGGCGGAATCTTTACGGTAGTAATACACGACCTTAACGGTGACTTAACTTCGTTTATCTGATATTGTGGCAGAGTGGTTATGTGGAAACTGAATATATTACCTCCACCGTGGACAATCCAAGGTCGATAAAGACTGTCGCTCATCGAGGCGCCAAGGCACTGGCGCCCGAGAATTCTATACTTGCATTCACCACAGCCGCTGAACTTGGCGTTGCCGCCATTGAGACCGACGTCCGCCTGACCGCGGACGGTCTGCCCGCCATCATCCACGATCCAACACTGACAAGGACGCACGGCCACAAGGCCCATGTTGCCGCCACGAGGATGGCGGACCTGCAGGCTCTTGGTGTGCCATCCCTCTCCATCATGCTCGACGGCTTCGCCGCCGACTTTGACGTCATCATCGACCTCAAGGAAAAGAGCAGGGGACTCGCCGAGGCCGTAGGGCGTGTGGTCGCCGACTCCGGTCGGGCCGAGCGCTGTTATGTGACAGGATCAGACCTCAATCTCCTGCGCCGCGCGCAGGCTCTTGCTGAAGGGCTGCAGCTCAGCTGGACCATTGGAGCGCGTCATGGGACGTTGACTCCGGCGGCGGTAGTTGAGGCGGCAGTTGTTGGAGTGTCGGAACTGGCGGTGCAAGCCTCCGAGGTGAGCGCAGAGTTGGTTGCACAGGCCGGATCGTTGGGGATTGACGTTCGCGCATATGGAATCAGAACGCCGTTGGGGGTACGAGAGTTGCTTGCTCTCGGCTGCACGACGCTGACGCTGGATAACCCGCGCTGGGCGATGATGCCAAGGCAGCTTAGCCTGCCCCTGGTTTCTACAGCGGCCTAATCCTGACCCACTCATCCTTCTCCAGCGAGACCTAGGATTCCCCTTCAGCCCCGCTCACCCTGAGCCTGTCGAAGGACGCGAGCGGGAAGTCTCTCGATGCTTATACTGGCCTTGATGGTTGGTGTTGGGGATTCCCGTTTCGATTCTGTTAGTGCCGGCGCGCCGGCGTTGGAAGCGCGTCGACTGCGAAAGCAGTTCGGCGGCAGGGACGTCGTGAATGATGTCTCTTTGCACGTCAACAGCGGCGAGGTTGTTGGGCTTGTCGGCCCAAATGGCGCAGGCAAGACAACCACAATCCGCATGATGCTCGGGATTCTCGCGCCCGACGAAGGGGAGGCGCGGGCGTTGGGTGGTCCGCTCACCGAGGAAACGCAGGAACGCATCGGCTACCTTCCGGAGGAGCGCGGCCTGTATGAGGGCCTCCGTCTCACCGTCGTCCTTTCGTACCTGGGACAGTTGAAGGGACTGAGCCGCCGTCAGGCCACGATTCGCGCCGCCGAAATGCTCGATGCGGTTGGCATGTCAGAGCACGCGAACAAGAAGGTGCGTGAACTGAGCCGTGGGATGACCCAGCTTGTTCAGTTCGGGGCGACCCTATTACACAGGCCGGACATCCTCGTCCTTGATGAGCCGTTCTCCGGCCTCGATCCGGTCAATGCGCGTCGCATGAAAGAGCTTGTGCTCGAGGAAAAGCAACGCGGCGCCGCGATTATTTTCTCCACTCACCAGATGACGGACGTGGAGGAGCTTTCAGATCGCGTGCTGATGATTGACGGCGGGGAGGTGGCGTTGGACGGCGCGCCGTCCGAACTCCGGCGACGGTATCGCGGCGACACCATCCACGTTGAATCTCCGGATACCTTACCGGAACGAATCACCGGAGCAGAGGAAATTGAACGCTCTGCAGACAGCATCACAATGCGTCTCACGGAGGGAGCCACAGCGGAGCAGGTGCTCAAGCAGCTGCTCGACGCCGGTATGCGTATAGAGCGATTTGAAGTCGCGTTGCCGACGTTGGAAGAGATATTCATCCGTGAGGTTCAGGGGCGGAGAGGCACGGCATGAATAAGGCCCTGGTCGTTGCTCGCCATGAGCTGACGACGATGCTGTCGCGGACCGGCTTCCTTGTCATGACTGCTCTTGTGCCCGTCGGGATGCTTCTGCTTGTGGGCGGCATTGGAGCGTACGTCTTCTTCACGTCCGGCGAGGACGATGAGCCGGAATCCCGGACAGTCGGCTATGTGGATCTCGCCGGCGTCATCAGCGAGCCGGGAACTTTGGGGACGACCGAATTTATGCCGCTCCGGAGTGAGGACGAGGCGCGTGCGGCGGTCGCATCCAGCGAGATCGATGCGGCGTATGTGATCGGGCACGACTACATCTCCACCGGCAGAGTCGTTGAGATCGTCCGCGGCGAGAGGGGTCTGAACATCACGGGGGGAGGCAGCGGCTCGCTGCGGGAGTTCTTGCGCATCAACCTTGTTGCGGAGGCAGTGGACGATGCTCGAGCTGCACGCATCCTGTCCCCGGCGTTCATCACCACGGTTGAGGTGGATGAAGGCGGTCAGCCCGAAGAGGACTCTTTCGATCCCGCAACACTCATCTTCTTCATGGCAATGGCGTTCGCCGTTATCTTCTCCGTCCTCACAATCACTGGCTACCTGCTCCAGGGACTGAATGAAGAGAAAGAGAACCGCGTCATGGAAATCCTGCTTTCCACAGTCAGCCCGGACCAGCTGATGCTGGGCAAGCTGCTGGGGCTGGGCGCGGCGGGCATTGTGCAGATAGCCGTGTGGATGGGTTCAGCTGTTGGTCTCTTGGTGGGGGCGTCGATATTCGTGGATGACATTCCCACTATCGGGCTGCCCCCATTGCCGCTCATACTCGTGGCGTTTGCCTATTTCCTGCTAGGCTACGCGTTCTTCGCGGCGCTGATGGCGGCGCTCGGCGCAGTCACAACGTCTCAACGGGAATCGCAGCAACTGACGGTCATCGTCATCCTGCCTGCCGTTGCCCCGTTCTGGTTCTCGTTTGCGATCATTGATGACGCTGGCGGCATAGTGCCGCAGATCATGACGTACATCCCGTTCACCGCGCCGACGATGTCATTGGCGAGACTGGCGCTGGACGCCATGGGGCCGCTTGAGATTGCCGCGAGCCTGATTACGTTGACGATCTCCGTGGTCGTGGCTGTGAAGCTGGCGCAGCGCCTCTTCCGCAGCTACCTGCTTGTCTACGGCCACCGGCCGCCGCTCGTGCAGCTCTTGAGAACCGCAGTGACAGGACGCGTGTAACTGGTGCTACTGCTGTCCGCCGTAACGCAGCAGCCGTTCGCCGATGATCAGGCCAAGAACCACGTAGATGGCATCCATCAGCGGGAAGTAGATGGTGTGCGACAGGGCAGCGTCGCCTGTTTCACTGCTCGTGTCCAACAGCCAGAAATACTGCCAGAAGAACAGCATCACCAGGACGACTGAACCGTAGAAAAGCCCGTTGACAATGGCGCAGGTGTAGTTGTCGGTCGACTCGGGATCAAGCCGCCACCGATACAGGAACGTCAGCACGAGCATCAGGGGCGCGCCCAAGGCCATGAAGTAATTGAGGATTGTCCAGTACGGGTAGTCGGGTGAACCGTCATGAATCAGAGGCGTGATCATGAGCAGCAGGGCGACGGCAATTGCCGTCAGCAGGAGATAGGCTCCAATAAGGCGGGTGAGAATTTGTGCCATCGCGGTCTCCTTCCTCAATCTCGCTCAACCGGAATTCAGTCTCTAGGGTACTCCACAGACGACGAACAAGACTGACCCTTTATAATGAACATGTGGAAAAACGAGAAAACTGACTGCAACAAAGATATGGCATCTGAACTCTTGCGGGAGGGTGATTCTATCGAAACCTCCTCCGGTACCCCTATCCCCAGCGATTACGTCGAGGGATATGAGCTTGCCCGCAACGTCAATCAGGCTGTTGCAGACAATTACATTGCCCACCATCTGATCGCCGACCCTGAGGCGGACGCCGTCATCGCAGAACTTGGCGATATGGATCGCGCGCAATCCGCCATGCTTATTCGGGCGGTGATGGATGATCCGGATGGCAGCGTCCTCAAGGATGCTCCTGCGAGCGTTCAAAATCTTGTTGGCGGACTGGATAACCCCCCGGACTGGGTGAACTACGATGAGTTCATGCCCGGATCGCGCATGTTTCTGCGCAACGCGCGCGTCATCCTCGCGGCGTTCGTGGGCGGAACGCTCGTTGAAGGCTTCACCACAAACATCAGCAAGTCGTTCTTCATCACTGGCCGCGTGCGTGATCAGGGTGTGCGACGCCTGATGCAGAACAATCGGCACATGCTCGAGTCTTTTCTGCCGGGCGGACTGGATCGCGCGGGCGACGGTCTCAAGCTGAGTATGCGCTTGCGCCTGGTTCATGCGCAGGTCCGCAAACTCCTGTGGGAATCCGACGACTGGGACGCAGACGCGTGGGGTGTGCCGCTGAGTTCAGCGCACCTGGGGATGGCGATTGCGGGATTCTCCGGCCGCCTTCTCCATCACATGAAGCGGCTGGGAGCGAAATACACTGATGAGGAACGGCGGAGCTTCATGGCCATATGGCGTTACACGGGCTACATCATGGGTATTCCGGAAACAATCCTGTTCAAGGACGAAGAGGAGGCGCTGGAACTCTATAGGATCGCCACCATGTGCGAGCCCAGTCCCAGCCAGGAAGGGGTTGTCATGGCTCACGCGTTGATCAATTCCGCTCCTCTGGTCGTCGGTATCCAGGACCCGAAGGAACGGCAGAAGCTGGCCAACTATGTCTTTCGGATTTCCCGCGCCGTGATCGGGCCGGATATGGCTGACAGGCTCCGCTATCCGAAGACGCCGGTTATTGGTGTTCTTCCATTCTTCAGGTTCCAGGCCAAATACCATAACTTCCTGTCGCGGTGGATTCCACGCCTGACCAATCAGAACAATTTCACGCAGTTCACGGGCCTGCTTGATGCCGCGACGGTCCAGGAAACAGATATTCACTACAACATGCCGGATCACGTCTATTCCGAGAACTCCAGCCCCTGGTAAAGGGCTGTCAGGAGAGCAAAGAGGACGCGGCAGCGGCGGCGAGATTTCCGCTTCGGACCGCCGATTCCATCGTCGCCGGCCACCCAGTCTGAGTCCAGTCTCCCGCGAGGAAGAGGCCGGGCACGGCAGTTGATTGCGCCGGTCTGTGATCCTGCGTTCCGGGCAAGCATCGAAAGGTTGCCTGCGGTTGTTTGACGACACGGAAGAATGTCATTGAAGCATCGCGTGTCTCCGGCAGCACGGGCCGCAGTTCAGCCTCAGCCATGTCACGCAACTCGTCCTCTGTCATGCCGGCCTCGCGCCACGCGGCGCTAATCGACACCAACACGCGCGAGTCCGCATCGGCTGACTCCTGCATGAGTGAGCGGTTGAATATCCATTGGATTGGGCTGTCCAGAACGGTCAGGAACGGCTCATCCATAACCGGACGGTCATAGCCGATGTGCAGCCCCACGATAGGCGCCCATTCCAGCTGCGGCGGGGTGACACTTGTAAGGGAGGTGTCCGCATCCTCGCTGATCAACAGCCTCCCAAGACCGTCCCACGGCACGGCGCTGATCACTGCGTCCGCGTCAATGGTTTCCTCGCCAACCCTGACTCCTGTGACGTGGTCGTCCGTGATACACAGCTCATTCACCCGGCGGCCCATGAGAAGTCTCCCGCCACGCGCTTCGATGTAACGGCGCGCGCCGTCGCTGACCAGCGTCGACAGCCCGACGCGCGAATAGCCGAGATCGGCCATACCTTTACCGGCCAACAGGGAGTCCTGGAATGCCATGATGCCCATGTAGGCGCTGGCGGCATCGATTGTGTCGTTGAGGATTGGCAGTGTGATGAGTTCCCAGAGGGCCGCGATGGTCTTCGCGTTCTGCCCGTGCTCTAGAAGCCAGTCGTGAAAGGACATCGACTCCAACCGCTCGCGTTCGCGTTCCCTGTTCGTGCGGCGGATGCTCATCATGCCGCGGATGACCCGCAGCCTGTCCGTCAGCCCGAGATGCCGGTAGAGCAGGAGGGAGGGCAGGAGGTCGAGCGGTGCAGGGAGAAATCGTGTTGACGACAGGACACCTTGTTTTCCGTCCCTGTCGGCCACCGTCACGCGCAACTGCTGTTGAAGTGTTGCCTGCCCGAACGCTCCGATCTTATTGAGAAAGTCGATGTATTCGGTGCAGCAGCGGAGGAAGACATGCTGGCCGTTGTCCAACTCAATGCCCGTTTGGGGGTCAATAAAGGAGAAAGCACGACCGCCGAGATAGTTGCGGCGCTCAATAAGGGTGACAGTGATGCCGCGTTCGGCGAGGGCGCATGCGGCGGAGAGGCCCGCAAGCCCGCCGCCAATTACCACGCAGTGGCCACTCGCTCCATCGGGATGTAACTCTGAATCCACAGTCGCACCGCCAACCCGACTTTCTCGCGGGTTGACAGGCCAACCCGACCTTCAAAGACGTTATAGTTCCTTGCTTCGATTCTATCGAGGACGCGGCCATAAAGTCCGCCGAGGACGGCAGGGAAGGCGCGGGTGCGGACCGGCAGGAGCTTGAGCAGCCGCTTTCCGCGCTCGAAATACTCCCTTGCGCGAGCCACCTCGAACTCCATCAGGCTGCGAAACTGATCGTTCACCGTGCCTGCGAGCAGGTCTTCCTCGCTATAGCCGAATCGCCGCAAGTCCTCCTGTGGAATGTAAATGCGTCCACGCTCGGCGTCCTCGCGGATGTCCCGCAGGATGTTTGTGAGCTGCATGGCAAGGCCGAGGTCGATGGCGTATTCGCGGGCTCGCTGATCCGTATAGCCCATGATTTGAATGCAGATCAATCCCACTACTGACGCAACGCGGTAGCAATACGTCTTCAGGTCATCAAAGGTCTCGTAGCGGGAGATGGTGAGGTCCATCTCAACGCCGCGCGCCACCTCCACAAGATCTTCGTAGGGAATGTCATACTCCACGGCTGCATGGGCCAGTGCCTCGAAGACAGGCCCGTCGGGGTTCCCGGCCCGAGCCTCCTCCAGCAATGCGTCGATGCCCTGGATCCGCCTTGTTTTTTCGTCGATGGGCAGGTCATCGTCAGAGAGATCGTCGCAGAGGCGGCAGTAGGCATAGGCGGCGTACATGGCACGGCGTCTCCGGCGCGGCAGGGTAACAAACGCATAGTAGAAATTGCCTGCCGCCTCCCGCGTTATTCTGCGGCAGTGCTCGTATGCCTCAAGAGGCGCGGCGGATGTTGCCATCCTATATCACCCTTAGATCTGCCTCGTGAGCTTCATCCGGAGCCACGTCTTTGCCAGCAGCCACGTCTTTCGCGCCTTTGTAACGGTCGGACGCCTGGACAGCACATCGTACTTCTGTCTTTCGATGGCATCCAGCACGCGGAGACCCCCGAGCGTGAATAATTTCACGTGCAATTTGAAGATACCCTCGAGCGTATCGACAAGCTGTAAGCCTTCACCGAACAGCCGGCGCGTGCGTTCCACCTGGAATTCCATGAGTTCACGAAAGGCAGGGGTGTACTCGCCACGCGCCAGTTCCTCTTCCGTGTACCCAAACCGGCGCATGTCCTCTTGCGGGATGTAAATCCGGCCCATGGCATAGTCGCGCTTGACGTCTTGCCAGAAATTGGCGAGTTGGAGGGCGGTGCAGGTGGCATCCGACAACTCGCGGCGCTCCGGGTCGTTCTTGCCGATCAATGTGAGGTACAGATGGCCAACCGGGTTTGCCGAATGACGGCAGTAACGCAGTACGTCTTCATAGGTTTCATAACGCGTGTTGACCTGGTCCATCCGGTTGGCCTCGATAAGATCGAGAAACGGTTGGCGCTCAATGTCAAAGGCCGAAATGGTGTGCTGGAGAGCGAGGAATCGAGGCTCGGTCGGGGAGCCGGAGTAGCACTGCTCCAACTGCGCGGCCCATTCGTCCAGCAACGTAAGGCGGTTCCCCTCGGCCTCGTCGCCCAGGTCATCAACGCCACGGCAGTAGGAGTAGATGGCGGCAACATGGGGGAGCATGTCACGCGGCATAAGACGTGACGCGACGGAGAAATTCTCGTAGTGCGACCGCGCAATGGCGATGCACTCGCGGTAGGCGGACTCAAGTGAGGCAGGAACCCGGGACGCCTCGCGCGTCCGCATTATTTCTCTCCCTGAACTCCCATGACCTGAACGATTAATTGGCGCGGACGCGGGCGATCCAATTCGATGAAGAAGATCCGCTGGTACATACCGAATTGAAGACGATTCGCGAGGATGGGAATCGTTTCGCTGGTTCCCATGATGATCTGCTGGCAATGGGCATGGCCGTTGGGAGGTTCGTCGTCGTTCATGTTGACGGTGCGAATCTCGAAATCGTTGTGCTGATAGCCGCCCTCGCGCGGGGCGAAATGCTCAAGGATGTGTCCCACGTCTTCGAGGAGCAGCGGCTCTAACTCATTGATGACAACGGCAGTTGTGGTGTGCTTGGCGTAGACGACCACCGAACCGTACTGGATGCCTGTTTCTTCCACGATGTTCTGCACCCAATCCGTGACATCCACAAACTCGGGTGCCTGGCTTGAATGGATGTCAATTGTGTACGAATAAATCAGGTACTGCCCCTCACCGACAAGACCGCCCTGCTGGGCGCTGGACACAGATGCTTGTGCTTCCATAGCGTGCTCCAATCAGTAGGCGAACGAGACCGCTCTACATATAAGAATACAGCGCCATTAACGTTTTTCAAATTAGTGGAACGATAAAGGGAAGACTCAAGAGGACTCCGACTCGAGTTCCTCCTCGGGTTCATCAGTGGGAAAGGGGTTCTCTTCAGTGTCGATAACGGCGGTCTCCGGGCCGCCGCTTAACCCGCGATAGAGGAAAAGCAGGAAACCCGCCAGCAGCAGCGTCGCCGCAACCCCAACGGTTGCAACAGTCCACGGCACGAGGCCGGAAACAGTTTCGGCACGGCCAACGGCTGCCCCGATCACAACCATGACGGATGCAAGGGCGAGTGACACGCCGATGATGACGGCGATACTCACGGCCTCGTTCCGTATCACTGCGTCTCGCTCCTCTGAATCGACCCCGCGACTCTCCATCTCACGCGCCTGTGCGCCCAGTTGGATGACCCTGTGTAAGGCGACGAGGCCCGCAACGGTGAAAAGGAATAGGGCGGCGGATGCCAGTACCGGGAGCGGCTCGGAGAAATACATGTAGCGTCCAAAGAATCCATGCCAGTCAATACGGTTGTGCGCCCAAAGATCGGGAAGAGTGGCGGCCATGAGCAACGCTGTAAATGCCCAGAACGGAAAGCGGCCCGTGTTGGCTATTCGCAAGACAAGATATATGGCGGCGGCTCCTCCTACAAAAAAGACCGTCGCCAATGAAATAAGGTTGGGGGCCAGCTGAACGACAAACGCAGGCCAGTGCGTGCGTTCAGGATCCGCATATTGGACTGAGCTTGAGACGATCCACAACGCGACTACCGTTAGGGCGGCGACGAGCGCGGCTTCTGCCACGGTCAGCTGAGCAAGTATGGATGTACGGATGCGGCTCATTGGTACCTGTCCATGTGGCGCACGAGGGTTGTGATGAATCGTTCACTGGACGGATCCCAGTCCATGACGGCGGCTCCGGCGTGCTGCAGAGCCGCCATTGTGGCCTGCGTTTCCCAACGGGACATGTCTGACTGCGGGTCAGCCCAGTCGCCCGGCTCATGCTGTGAGGGTGGACTGACGTGGATGACACGCACGCGACCCCCTCGGCGAGATCGGGCGCGGAGTGCGGTTAGGCGGATTACAGCAGTCGTGAGGCGGTCCAACTGTTCCGAATCGTCTCCCGGGCGCGGGTAGTGGGCATCCAGACGGGTGATGATAAACACCTGCGGGCGCAGCCGGAACAGGAACGATTTGCACCATTCGACTGAACGGAGGAGGTCCTGTTCGGGAGGGCCGGGCGTCAGTCCGGTGAACATCTGTGTGAGGCGACGAAATTGTTTCTGGCCGTTGTCAGGCGAAAGCAATTCCCCGCCGCCCTGCGTGTTGTAGGCGTATGCCCCAAGTGTGGAGCCCTGCGAGACGTAGTATTGCGCCAACGTTCCTGCCGCCTCAATTGTGTTTTCCATGGGGCTTGATGCCGCCGTGCCCACGTTCATGTAGTCTGCTGTGTCAAGAAAGATCCAGACGGCTTTTCGTCCCTCGGGCTCTAACTCGTTGACGAGCGGCATGTTGTACGCGTCAATGCTCCGGGCTGTCGCTTTCCAGTTGATGCTTTTGATCGGATCGCCGGGCTGATACGGACGCAGTTCGCGGAACTCCTCACCGGAGGAACGAATGCGGGAGATGTCATCCATCAGCAGGGTGCTGCGTGTCATTGCCCGGACTGAGTTGAGGCGGGTGATGTCAGCGGTTCGCGGCGCCACGAGCACGTTCAACTCGGGGCCTACGGCGCCGGATTGCGCGTGTCCCGTGCCAAGCGGGGCCTGTGATTCCCACACAGTCTCCTGGAGCGTGTACTCGCCGCGCTTCGCAAATGCGATTGTGTAGGAGAGATCGATGCTCACCTCGCCGGGCCATTTCCAGACCATGCGGAAATTATTGGCCTCGACGACAGCGGCTTCCTCCGGTAGAGGATCGACGACGCGGATTGGCCCGACGCCGCTGTGCGCGGTCAGATGCCGCTCCACGATCAAGGAGTCGCCAACCCAGCAGATGACGCGGGGCAGGCTGCGTTCGATCACCACATCGTCCGGTGGCCGGATAGCGCCCGCGGTCAGGACTGCCACGAACAGAAAAACTGCGCCCGCCAGCAGGACAATGTTGCCGAGAAACAGACCGGCAATGAGGAGCGCAAGGCTGAGCCACGTCCAGCTCAGCAGGGCGGGTGTGATCATGGCTAAGTGGGCCGCGCGCCCAGCTCCGTTGGCACGGGAACCTGGTCCAGGATCTCGTCGATGATCCACTCCGGTCTCACACCCTCAAGCGTGTCCTCGATGTTGAGGATGATGCGGTGAGCGAGGACATCCGTGACGATCATCTTGACATCGTCCGGCACGACGAAATCCCGCCCATGGATGAGCGCGATGCTGCGGGACACACGCAGAAGGGCAAGAGAGCCGCGCGGACTGACACCCACGGCGACGCGCGGATGGTCTCGCGTTAGCCTGGCGAGTTCCGTGATGTAATCGACGATGACGGTATCGATGTAAACGGCGGTCTCGACCAGCCTCTGGAGTTCAAGAAAACCCTCGACGGAGATAGCCGGTTCAAGATCTCCGGTGGGGTCATCCTTTTGCCATGCGATGCGCCGGTTCAGGATGTCGCTTTCAAGCTCTTGATTAGCGGGATAACCTGTACCGAGCTTGAAGAGAAAGCGGTCAAGCTGTGCCTCGGGTAGAGGATATGTACCTTCCTGTTCAATGGGGTTCTGCGTGGCGATGACGATGAAGGGGCTGCCAAGGCCGAGTGTGTCGCCGTCGATGGTGACCTGTCTCTCCTCCATCGCCTCAAGCAGCGCGGCCTGCGTCTTGGGCGGCGCGCGGTTGATCTCGTCGGCGAGGAGGACGTTGGTGAATACCGGGCCTTGGATAAGTTGAAAAATGCCCTCATTCTGCCGCCAGACGTTGACCCCCAGGATGTCCGATGGCAACAGGTCCGGCGTGAACTGCACTCGCTTTGTCTCGCTGCCGATTGCCCGAGAGAAGACCTTTGCCAGCAGCGTTTTGCCGAGGCCGGGGTAGTCCTCAAAAAGGACATGACCGTTGGCAAGGGCGGCAGCCAGCAGCTTGCGGAGAAGCAGGCGGTTGCCGACGAAAGCTTCGCCGACGCGGTCGATGATGTGATCGCATGTTTGCCGCACCCGTTCCAGTTCGTGTTCATTCATGCGTTTATCTCTTCCTCTTCATGTGCTGCCTCACGCTGATCATCCCCGGCCGGGCCGCCATTCCAATCATCACCGATTTCCTGATCCGCCGTCCCCAGCCGTGCAACGCGGTCGGCCCGCAGAACAACCCCGTCTCTCGGCAGCAAAGCGTGCCTGTCGAGAAATTGAGTTGCTACGTAGCCCTGAGTGCCGTCCGGCGCGCGCACGGATACGACAGCGCCCGTATCCGCCAGTATCTCCACTGCCTGTCCGCTGAGGATTGTCGCAATCGGACTGACCATGTTCAGGGCTGCAGCGGGCGTCCGATACATCTCAACAGGCGACGCTAAAACGGCGATTGGCAAAGCCAGGATGTCTCGTTCCCCGCTAAGGTGCTCCAGCACGGCCTGAATGAGCCGTTCACGACGTTCACGTATTCGCCTCCGGGTTCTTCCGCGCGTTAGGGGACTGCCTTCGCCGCGCCATGTGGTTTCATCGTGAGTCAGGTGGAAACAGAGATTGACAGCGCGGCCAACGTTCGCGCCGCGCAGCGAATAGGCGGCGGTAACATACGCGGCGAAGGCGTCGGCATCGTCGCCCGATTCTATAAAATCGGCAGCCAGTTCGTTCAACTCTCGCAGACTGCCCGTATAACTTTCTGCTGTGCTGGTCGATCCGGCCGTCACTCTGTTCGCTGCGAATGATTCGGAAAGCGCATCGTACCGGTCGTTCGCACTTTTGCGCGCGGAACTTTCGCGGAGCGGAGACATAACGTGTCTGACAAAGTCCGGCGGCGCGCCCTCCCGACAGAGCAACCCCATCATGTACGTCCAGACTCCGCTCGGATCACCAACCTGAATCCACGCTTGCCGAACGTTGTACACGGTAGCAGCGCGAGGGTCCGGCAGGGTTTCAAGATGCTGTTGGTGGCGGCTCCAGTCGACGGTAGGAGAGGCGCCCGTTTCCACGACGTTGATGTCAGTCTGCAGGCGGCTTCTCATTCTGAGAATAACGCCGATTATGGCGGCGAGCAGGGCGAGCCATTCCAATACGGAGGCCAACGCCAGGGTGTCGTAGATGATTGGACGCAGGAGCAGGGCATAGATGGCGATGGCCGCGCCGGGCATGAACGAGCGTGTCTTGGACTCTGCCATCCAACGTATCGCGTCGGCCACGATTGAGTTTGAATCGCCGGAAAACTGCAGTCCCATTTGCGTGATGGCGACGGAGAAGAAACCCGCTCCCGCAACTGATCCGCCGAGGGCATAGCCGTAGCCGAGATCCGCCATGGCCAGTCCGAGAAGCCACGCGAGACAGCCTGCGAATGCGAAGCCGACTGCGGATACAAGTGGCCTCGCCTCCCATCGCGGGAGGTTCCACGCCGCCTGCGGCAGTGTGAGAGCCAGGGCAACGATAAAGAACAGGAAAGCGATAAGGCTGCGAGTGTCATGGATGACGGCCATGTACGGCTGATAGAGCCTGCCCATTTCTTCCGTCTCAACGTAGTCCAGCATCAGGGCGTTGATAACGGGCACGTCGTTCAGAAGAGCGAGGAGCGGAAGTGTTGCACCAATCGCGATGAGCGCGGATGACGTAGGAGCAAGTGCAGCGTTCATGATTCCCCTGAATCGGAATTCATACTCCAGGCGGACTGTCCTCCGCAGTACCCACGCTGCGTATGTAAGGAGGATGGCGGCAATGGCCGCGGACGCAAGACCGGAGGCCGGGTACTCATAGATTGTTGTCAGTATTCCGGTTTCACCAAAGAGAATGATGGAAATGGCGAACGCGGCGCTGTGGGCGATGGGCGACGGGAGCAGACCGGATATAACCGACCACTTCGTCGCCCCGAGCCGCACTGTGTACATCGGGAAGATCAACAAGAGGGACCACGCCGCGAGCGAGTCGATGATACCGTCGTAACCGTCCCCGCCGTTCTCAGAGCTGCCCGTCAGTGGGGTGGCAAGGACCAGGCCGAACAATAGGAGTACAGACGGATGCCCTCTGGTTGCGGCCAACCCAGCCCGGGTGAACCACCGACGGTTAGGGGATTCAGACGATTCCGCAATGGGCCTGACGGCGTTGGCAATGTATGTCCCGGCGACGCCAAGAGTAAAAGCCAGGAAGAGAGCTGAAGTTTGGGCGTCCAGGGCCGTGCTTAACACGCCGTCGTCCGCAAGCAAGGGGTATGCAGCAGCGAGCAGCGCAAGGCGCCCCGGGGGTAAGGGCAGATGGGCCGCCAGGTTTGGGCGGAGATATGTCGTCACACGGACAACGGTCACGACGATAACCGCTGCAAATGACAGCCAAGCCAGGGAATCAAAGACGGCAGAGTAGGGAGAAGGTCCTCTATCTCCTTCGGCAATGCCGATCTCCAACGAATCCAGGATGCCGGCTGTGGCGGCGAACGCAGCGTACGTGAGCGACGCAATGGCGAAGCCATGCAGGGCGATACCAACTGCATCCGGGTTTGCGCGCAGTGTGGAGAACAGACGGGCAGGGCTGATACGCCGCCCTTCTCCTTCCTGTACGGTCATTCGCCATGCGCGCCCTTGCAGAGATACGAAAACCCTGCTGACTCCAAGCAGCAGGAGGGATGCCGCAAGCCATGGATAGAGCGCGGTCAGTGACAGTGTCGCCACAAATGCCGCAACTGTGACGAGCGCCAACAGCGGGGCTGTTAGCGGCGCTAGCTGGGAGTTTACGGAGCTTGCCAAGAAGCCTGGTCTCCAATGACCGTCCGCCATGCGCGGTACATGGCCTCATAGTGGCGGCGCTCTATGTCGTGTTCGCTGTAGTCGGCCTCTTCGAAACGGGTAACCAGTTCGTCGAGCGCGCGCTCGTCAATTGACAGGCCGGACGAGACAAGGATGGACTCGGTCTCGCGGGGTGATTGCCCGGCAATCCCAACGTCAAGCCGTGCCGCCCACTCCATGAACTCGCCAAAGACGCGCACCATCTCCTCGCGGAACTCAACGACGCGATAGAAGACAGCGGCTGATGAGCCGACATGGAAGGAGTCGCCCTCGAATCCTGCCGACAGCGAGAATTCACCGCGCTCCTCGGCCTTGAGCACAAGCCGGAATTCTCCCGAGGGGTCCGTTTCGAACACGACGAGATCGCCAAGCGGCTCCCGTAGCTCGACGGAACGGCCCGAAACCGGCGCGCCGTCCTCATTGATCAGCCTGCCGGTGACAACCACTTCCTCATCAAGGCTGAACACATTCCCCGTCGTCGCGCCCGGGCCGCTGATGTGTAGTTCAAGCGTGGTTATGAGAGGCTCAGAGAGCGATCCCGTCTCTTCAATTTCCGCTTCGGGTTGCATCCTGGTCGTTTGTATTGCACCCGCAGACCAACGTTGCACGGCAAGTAGTATCCCGGCCGCGCGCAGTCGATATACTCCGTAGCCGCCTGCGCCTGTTAATAGCAGGAAGGCGGGGAGGACGACCCAAAGGAACCAGTTGAATGCCGGTGGGCTCACGGGGATAACAAGGAAGTAATTGAGCGGCATGTTTTGGGCGTTACCGTTGTATGTGAACGTGACGGGAACGGCGAGGAGCGTCTCAGAATCCGGCGCGGTCAGTTCAAACAGGACATTGCCTAGTTCATCAGTGAGCAGATTGAGGCCGGTGCTTGTTCGCAGGTTTGCGCCGCCGATTCCTACGCCGGTGTCGTCGTAGAGAGCCACCTGTACGTCAACTGCACGGCTCGGCCGTACGTCGTCGAGCGGCATTGCAACCAAATGCGTTCCGGAGCGTATGTCCAGTTCAATGGGAATCTGAGTACCCAGGCCGTCCAATGATGCGGTCAACTGCAGCGGACCGATCGACGTATCTGGCGGAACCTGGTATTCGAACAGGAACTGGCCGGACGGACCGGTCTCATCCGTCTGTCCATCCGTGAGGGAAACAACCGTGTTGGGAAGCGGACGTGAGCCTGCGAATGCCGTGCCGCGAACCAGGGCAACATCGCCCCGCGCGATGGGCGCAGTCCGTTCTGCCATTATGTGAGGGGCGCCTACGATGATTGAACGGCTGCCGGACGCAGAGGCGAGGTCATCCGTTCCCTCGAATTCATATTGGATGCCGATCTGCTCCTCGATAGCCCCGCCGCCCAGCGTTTCGGGCAGCGTGACAACATAGCTGAATGTGCCGTCGTCCGCGGTGATGACGGGGTTTCCGTCCAGAAGCACCGACGCATCAGCAATCGGCTGTCCATCGACCTGCCTAAGCGTTCCGGTGAACTCGATGTGTTGGCCGGTCGTGGCGACTGGCGGACCATCAAGGGTGATGACGGTGGAGTGTACGACGGAGTAGACGATAGTAGCGGTACTCGATGTCAGAAACTGCTGCTCCGGCACACGCGCAGTCAGCATTCGTGATCCTGTCTCGGCAAGGCTGCGGGTGTCGTAGGTGAACAACCCGTCCTCATCCGTTTGAATGGTGGTGATGACATCGCCGCCGTTGATGATTTCAACGGTCAATGACTCAAGTGCCTCATTGGTGGGGGATGTGACAGCGCCATGGAATGTTGCCGCCTCACCGGTCAGGATCAGGCCTGGCCCTTCAAGTGACAGAACGGTTACGTCCCGAGCGATGACATTGGCTGACGCCGACGAAGGGAGCACGGACTCGGCTCCCTCGTAGTTTGCGCTCACGGTGATCTGGCCGGAGGAGGGCAGGGTGATCTGATGCGCGAATGAGCCGTCCACGCCCGCGACCACTGTGGCGCTGTCACTCTCACCCACGGTTAACGTGACCTGCCTGCCATTGAGCGGCGTTTCCCGCCAGTCAACCAATACCCCGGAGACGGTGAATGGCTCATCCACTCTCGCCTGGACGGGAACGTCCAACGTGAGATTGGTGGGCATGAAGACCTGCAGGTTAATCCGGGCTGAGTTGGCGCGAAGGTAATCGGTATCGGAGAAACGCACCTCGGCCCAGTGCCTCCCGGGCAGAAGGAACGTGTTGGAGAATGTGAAACTGCCGTCCTCGTCCGTAGTGCGCTGAGGGAAGGAGCGGCCATCGATAATCACGGACACCGGTATTCCCGGCACGCCCCTTCCGCTGTCCTCCGTCACCAGGCCGCGGAAAACAGCCTCTGCCCCAACGTTCACCTCCTGAGGGCCGGAGAAGACGAGGCCGCTCTGTGAAAAGACTGCGATATCCGGGTCACTCCACGATTCGTAGTAACTGTCATTGGCGATGGCGTGGGCAATGAGCTGATAATCGCCGCGCTCTATTGAAGGCGGAATCGTGACTTCGATCGTGTAGCGGCCGTTCTGCGTCTTTCCCGAACCGATGCGCAGTCCGCCGAAGGCCTTGATCTCATTGACGAAGATCTCGACCTCCATATCACTGACCCTTCGCCCATCCTCAGTTTGCACGGTGCCGCCGACGATGAAGGGCCTGCCTCGCTCGATTTCTCGCGGCCAGGATGTGATGTCCGTGACGGTCGAGGAGATCGTAGGACCGGTTTCGATAACTATCTCAAATGCTCTCTCAGGCGGCCCATCTGAACCGACACGCGAAGGCACTCCCCCTGAAGCGGTCGGCTCAAAGGTGATCCAGCCGATTCCCTCAAATGCGACTTCAGCCCATTGGTGGGCCTGAGCGCTCGTAACCGTTTGTGTGTTGGGAGTAGGCCTAATCATCCAGCCGGACACGACTCGCGCCGGCAGCCCCACCGACCTTGCCAGGACGGCAAACGCGCTGCTGAATTGGCCGCACGTCCCTTCCCTGGTCTCAAAGAGGAACCACTCTACCGCATCAAACCCTGCCGGGCGCGGAGGCTTGGTTGAGTCCTTGCCGAATACGTACTTGTAGTTGTTTTTGAGGTAACTCTCAATCGCCCGGGCCTTGGTATAGGGTGTCCTATGTCCTGACGTGATGCGTTGAGCAAGTTCATGGATGCGCTCATTAAGGCCGTCAGGCAATTGAGTGTACGTGGGGTCGTTGATGGTTCTCGCCCTGTTGAGTTCACGTTCGCTCAGGCGCGGGAGTGTTGACCACCACTGGTAGCCAAGAACCGGCTCGTCCATCTCAAAGGTGCCGCTGAAGGGTTGGTATGAACCGTCGAGGTCCACACTGCTGACGTGGCGCGAAACCGGTACCACTCCTGCGCGGATTCCGCCGGAATCGTCAATAGGGGCAACGCGCAACCTTGTGCTTGAGCTATTGTCAAAATCTCCTTCGTCCGGGGCCAGGAGGATCGGTTCTATTCGAGACTCCGGAAGATCGCTCCACGGCGCGCGGCGGTCCTCCAACGAATCGCGAACCAGGTCAGGGACTGATTCAGTTTTGGCGTAGTCCAGGGTCACCGGGTCCAATTGGCGCCACCCGTTGCCAAGATAGATGTCGCCGGTCGCCGACACCAGGTATCCGGTTTCCTGTGCTCCTGTAACCGTGAACAAAGGAGTATGTACTAAGCCATAACATTGACTTGCTGTCGCGCGTGGAGTTGTGGCCAAGCTAACTTTGCCACGAGATAGGAGACGGCTCCCATTCTCTAGAGTGCGGACACTCGCACCAGCATTCTCGAGTTGCCGCAAGACCTCTTCATCATCATCGGAATCATCCAGTTTCTCCGCCAATTCACGCAGTCGCTCGAGTTCGGCATCCTCCGCTCGCCCGGGCGCTCCTTCTCCGCCCGGCGTGGGTTCAAAGGCAACCCATCCCAATCCCTCGAAAGCGACCTCGGCTCTTTGATGCGCTTGGTCGGAATAGATGACCTGTTCATCGTTCGTGGGAGTGATTGCGAATCCTGAAACCACTCGGGCAGGGAGGCCGACCGACCGTGCGAGCACAGCGAAGGCGCTGCTGAATTGGCCGCAGGTTCCCTCACGGCTTTCAAAGAGGAACCAATCGACGGGATCGTGTCCTCTTGGGATGGGCGTCGTTGTCTCGTCCGCAAACTGATACGTGTAGTTGGTCGCCAGGTATTGTTCGATCGCCTTGGCTTTGGCGTATGCTGTTCCGTGGGCGGCGGTGATCTGGCGGGCGAGTTCGTGAACCCGACCGGGGACCGAATCCGGCAGCGCAGCGGATATATCCGGGTCCGGGATGGCGGGCTCCAATATCCATTGGTTGTATTGGGTCGGGCGAGCATAGACTTCAACCTGTGCACGCCGTTCAACCAAAAAGAATGTCGAACTGTCTGTCCGATAGAATCCGTTTACACTGGCTGACTGCATCACGTAACCCAGTGGCATGGCACCGGTGGGGAGCGATGGAACCTCCGGGGCCGGGTGGAGGGTGAGCCGATCCTGTGACATCCAAAAGATGCGCGTTAGGTTGTCGCCAGAGGCGTCTGTCAGATTAAGTCTGTGACTTGCTGTATAAGGAATGGTTTCATCAGGGGTATCCGACCATCCGCGACCTGTGTAGACGTCGCCGACGGCTGTACGCAGAAAATCCGTCGACGTCGCTCCTTCGAGCCGATAAAGCGGTATGCGAGGCAAGCCGGATGATTGGCGTGTCGTGGTTCCCGGAATCATGGCCACCCCGCCGCTGTGCGAAAGGAGGGAGCTGCCATTCTCCAGTTCCTGTAGATCGCCGAATTCAGCAAGGGCCGCTGTAGCTGCTTCGCGGACGATCTTATGTGAGTCATTGAGCGCGAGAATAAGATCCGGTATTGCCACCGTTATCTTGCGTTCCCCGAGCAGTCTCGCTGCGACGGCGCGGTCGTCAGCCGCCGTTGCGTTATGCAGGGCGTCAATCAATTCAGCGGGCGTATAGCGTCTCAGGGCCAGGCCGGCCTCCTCGCGCACACCCGCCGATAGATCATCCACTCGCGCGGCATCGAGTTCCGCCAGCGGATTAGAGCCGCGTATATGTCCCAACGCCTTGGCGCCTGCTTCCCGCACGAGCGCCGAGGTATCGGCCTCCAGTGTTTCAAGCAACGCCTGCCCGGCACGCTCATCTTCCAGTGCGCCAAGCGCGGCCGCCGCCTCGGCCCTGACAGATGAATCCTCATCCTGTAGGAGGGACTGTATCAGCGGGCTGACGGCCTCCGAGTCGCGGAGCCTTCGAAGAGCTTTGGCGGATTCCTGTCGAACTTCAGCAGCATCGTCCGTCAGCAGGGCAGTGGCGAGTGGTTCGACCGCTCGGGGATCGTCTAGTCGGCCCAGGGCGGCAGCGGCGGCGCGCCTGATAGCGGGTTCCGGGTGCTCCTGCAATAACTCGACAAGTGTCTCGAAATCCCATTCCGAAATGGTGTCGAGGGCCGCGTCTTTCACGAGTAGGGACGGGTCATAAAGCCCCGCGTGTGCAAGAGCCTCAAGCGCGACATCGGAGCGGAATCCGGCCAACTCTTGCGCGGCGTCTGCGCGGTCATCCGGGCCCGGCGCGCCGTGGAGCCTGGCGATGAGGGCGGCTTCTGTAATCTCTCCCGGGGCATCCTGACCAATATCATTGACGCCTCCGGCGCCTTCAGTATCCAGACCTTCACCTTCTTCGGTGCCAGGCGGGCGGTTAGGGTCAGACGACGGATCACTCGGCCCCGATATGCCATCGCCGTCAATGTTGGGTGAGGTTACTGTCGTTCGGTGTTGTGCCACTTCATCGGCAAAGGCGTCCGGCACTTCGAGGGTGATGACGGGGTCGAACAGGCTCAAGCCGGCAAGCGCGCTGGAACTAAAGAACCCAAAGAAGAGGCTTGCGGCGAGCCAGAGTGCGAGAACGGGCAGAATCAGGCGCGGCCTGAGGAATCCGATCAGGATGACGGTGAAGAAGAAGGCAGCCAACACAGCGACGCCGGTGGGCGCAACCCAATCGGTGTTGACTTCATGGCCCGCGGCCACCTCAGTCACCGCGGCGCTCCCTGCGCCGGTCTGCTGCTGAAAGAGAGGTGATGCATCGGCGAAGGCCAGGAACAGTCCGGCCACCGCAATGATGAGCGCAAGAACGCCGGCGATGCTCATAGAGGCCCAGCGAGGGCGAGGGAGTCCGGTCTGCGACCGACGCCAATTTGATGGCGTTGCGATGATAGCAAGGGCGACGATAATGGCCACCGCCGCGAGGCCGATGGCGAACAGGGAGCCGGAGCTGGGGAGGCTGATAAAGTCGGGTTGGGAGTCAGTCGCTGCGAGTAGCTCGTTCGTGTCCCGCGGTGTCGTTTCCGCAAGCAGGTCGATGAGCATCATGAATCCGGCGACGGATGCTGCCAACACGAGCAGCAGGCCAATGCTGCGCAATACACGCAGCTTCGTCGGCGACAAATGCACTAGAGTTCTCGCTATCTTCGCGCCCGACGGCGTTTGCGGTATGACTCAGGCGGCGCTGCCACAGGGCGCATCCTCCCCGATTGCTCTAGGAAAGTATACGGGCTATTGAGAAAGGCAATACTCTTATAGTGCTCATCTGCCAAATGCCGCTATAGAAGGAGGCCCGTATGTTGCAGAGGGGAATGGCGTTGGCGGCCACCTTGGCACTATCCCTTGTCATGGCTGCGTGCGGCGGATCAGCCGAAAACACACCCGCGCCCACCCCGACGGCTACTGAAGCGCCCCGAGTGGAGCACACGCCAACGGAGGAAGCGGCGGAGGAACCCGCCTCCGATGAATCGACAGGCATCGCCGAGCACCTTAGTGAAAAGACCATGCGCCTATGGGACGTCTACAACATGCATGACCCGGACGCGCTCGAGGTCTTCTACTCGGAAGACTACTGGCTGGAGGAAGTGGAAGAGATCCGGGCAAACATGGAGCCCTTCAGGAACCTGGGTCTCACCCTTACTGCGGAGGAAACGTCTCCGCCTACGGAGATCGCCCCGGGCAGATGGGAAGTCAAGCACACTGCGCGCTTCCAGGGGGGCTTGATCAACATGGTGTTTATCTATGAAGAATTCGCGGGAGACTGGCGGCTTACCTACGCAAAACCTGAATAGGGCATAATAACCACGTCATCGGAGAGAGGGGGCTTCCTCATGATTGAGTGGCTTGGTATCGAGCACCTCTTCGAGCTCTCGGGCACCGAAGCGATCGCGGGGTTCTTCACTCCCCTCGCCATCTTCGCCGCCTTCTTCTTGGCTCAGTTCATTCTGCCTGGCAGAAAAGTGCCCGGCTACGTCACCAATCCCGAAACCGGACAACCCCGAAACTATCGACTGAACGGCATCCTCGTCTTCCTTTTGGCGGTCGCCATTTGGGCGACTGAGATCACAGGAATGCCGCGTGACTGGTTCTATCGATCTTCCTTGTATGCCATCGCCGGCGGCACCGTCTTCACACTGATCATGTCCATCGCGGCGGTCTACAGCCAGCCGCAGGGAGACATCAAGAACCCGCTGCTCGCTCTTTGGGAAGGGCGAGCGCAGGAGATATCCCTCTTCGGGGAACGCGTCGACATCAAGATGTATTTCTACGTCGTTGGAGGCACCATGTTGTCGCTCAATGCCATGTCCGGCGCGGCGTGGCACTACGACCAATTTGGGAGCGACTTCAACCCCGGCGTCTTCCTCTATGCAGCGTTTTTCACGTTCTACGTATTCGATTACTTCATCTGGGAGCGCGTCCAGCTCTACACCTATGACCTGATCTACGAACGCATGGGATTCAAGATGTTCTGGGGCGGCATCGTCATCTACGGCTGGGTCTTCATCCTGCCGCTGTGGGGCATGGCCGCGCACCCGCACCCTGGCTTCTCCACTTTCTGGACCTACGTCTGGCTCATCGGCTCGACAGCGCTCTTCCTCTTCGGATGGAGCATCGGACGCGGCGCGAATCTCCAGAAATACACGTTCAAGAGATGGCCGGATCGCAAATTCCTCGGGATCATCGAACCGAAGTACATTGAGGCCGGCGACCGCAAGATACTCTACACGGGCCTCTGGGGCGTCGCCCGCCACTTCAACTATATGGGTGAAGGGTTCCTGTCCTTTGCGGTCGCCTTGTCATTCGGCCACTTCTTGAATCCGTGGGCGTGGGCATACTTCGTCTTCGTCGTGTCGTTCTTCACGTGGCGTCAGCGTAGCGATGAGACGCACTGTGAGGAGAAGTACGGCGTGGAGAAATGGGCTGAATACAAAACCCGCGTCAAGTGGCGTATTATGCCCGGAATCTACTGAACGCGCAGGGCGCTGCCGTGTGGAATCCTCTTCCGGTCATGGCGTACAGGAAGAGACAGGTTCAGCGGATCTCCTCTTTAAAGGGAGTACTCGCCGGGTTCTCCGTGGGTTATGCGACCCAGGGCGGAAGGCCGGCGGGGGTGTCCATGAAGTAAGACTGCTGGTACTCTGTTTTAGAGGCGCCTCCGGCAAGCGTCACAGGATCAAAGATGTGATGCCAATCGAGTAGTCCATGAGTTCGCATGCCCGGCGTACCACGCGGGTTCGACCCATGCATTGTGCGAAGCCATAGATAGTCGAGCAAAGTTCTTGACATTCATGGTGTTTCACTTGAGGATATGAAAGAGAGCGTTGGGGTGAGGTGAAAGGAATGGGTATAATGCCAGCCTTGTCTAAGTATGTGAAATCGATTCAGCCCGTGCGGAGCTGGGCGATGATTGCGGCTATCTCGGCCTTTGCGATAGTCACGGTTCTTGCAGCCTCCGCGTGTGAAGGAGCTGCAGGGGCTCAGGGACCTCAGGGACCGCAAGGAGTCCAGGGCGAGGCAGGAGCGACGGGCCCGCAAGGACCTCAGGGCGAGGCAGGACCGGCAGGACCCCAGGGTGTGTCAGGACCGGCAGGAGCGACAGGACCTCAAGGACCTCAGGGAGACCCGGGTGGACCTCAAGGACCACGGGGTGCGACCGGCCCAACAGGGCCGATAGGACCGCAGGGTGACACAGGACCTCAAGGCGAGATGGGACCTCCAGGGCCGATAGGACCGCAAGGAACACGGGGCGAGCAAGGACCACAGGGCGTACAAGGCCCACAGGGAGTGCCAGGACCTCGGGGACCTGAAGGCGGGCCTGAAGGACCGAAGGGCGACCCGGGACCGGCTGGATCCCAGGGACCTGTCGGACCTCGCGGCGCGCAGGGTGAAGCAGGCCCACAAGGCCCACAAGGCATACAAGGCGATAGGGGTCCACAAGGACTGCCCGGAGCAACCGGACCTGAGGGACCTGCAGGTGAGCAAGGGCCGCCAGGCCCAACCGGACCTGAGGGACCACGGGGTCAGCAAGGCGAGCAAGGGCAAGTGGGACCCGAAGGGCCTCAGGGACCAGAAGGGCCTATAGGGCCCCAAGGGTCGGAAGGACAACGTGGGCCGCAAGGTGAGGCAGGACAGCGCGGAGCGACGGGAGCTACTGGCGCGCCCGGTCCGCACGGTCCTCAGGGCGAACAAGGCGACCCGGGAGTATCCGACCTTCGAATCGCGAGATCGCAAAGCTCCTCGAACAGTGATGCGGAAAAGAGTCAAACCGTGCTTTGCTCGTCGGTTGGCTCAGGCTTCTCTGCGATCTCCGGCGGCGCCGTGGTGAGCCTCACTAATGGGGACGTAGCAATAGTAGAAAGCGTCCCGGTGGGAGTGCTTGGCGGAGTTCCTACAGGCTGGGAAGCAAGTGCCGCAGAGGTTAATGAAACCGGCACCAGTTGGACGCTTACCGTCTACGCGGTTTGCGGCAAGGTAGCAGGCTAAATCGGCTCGGCGACAGAAAGAAGAACCTTAAGGGGCCGCTCCCACTAGATGGGAGCGGCCCCTTCGCTTTGTCTTTACCGCGTCGGCGGCACCTCTCGTCTTCGGCGTCTCATTCCGATGAGACCAATCCCCGCCCCAACAAGCCCATGTAGATGAGTCCGGCGATGGACATTGCGGCAAATACGGGCGCCAATGCCAGCTCTAATGCGTTGGAATGCCACGCCGCGATGAAAACCACCATAGATGCCACTGCCAGTACCGCGACGATGCCGTTCAGCGTGGGAGGCAGACGCACGGGCTCAGGCCTGAAAGCGAGGCCCAGAGCCATGATCGCTGTCCCGGCGAAGCCCGCAACGCTTGAGGTGAAGTGCAAGCCAAACACCATCCGCTGCATTGCCAGCGCCGATTGGAGCCATTCCTCCGACTCCACCGCATCGCTCTCCAGGGCCGCCACCCCCATGCCGACAATCATGTAGTCGAAACCCCGCATCACCATCTGCAGAATCAGGGCGATGGTCATCGCCATAAGACCGAGCCGCGGCACTGGCCCTGCATAGCGCCGGAGGGTCAGGAGACCGTTTAGCATCAGCAGAGCGCCGAAAATGATTACAACGGGAACGGTATAGGCCAGCGCCTCATTGCGCGCCATTGCAAGTGTGAGGTCGGTGAGGCTGGTGCTGGGCACAGTGTCCACTGCGCCACGGCCCGGCGAAAGCGCATAGCCCACTGCTACCGCAGCGGTTCCCACCAGCAGGGACCATCCACCGAGTTGTTTCTCCGTCAAGCGCATGAAGTTTCGCATGTGTGCGTCTCCGGGGGTGACTACCACTTGTCAATCGCGATCGCGGCAATCCTAGCAGAACGCAGGCGTTCCCTAGAATAGGCGGCGTCCACCTGAATGGACATTCTGGGTTAAGTGCGTTAACATCGGCAAACGTTTGCCTCCTCAAATCCGATTCTCGGCACGACGACGTTTGACTTCGGAAGAGGAGCGATTGGGGGGAATGACAATACCTATGGCAAGCAACGGAATGCACTCGAACGGCAACCGGCTTCCGGCGGATGTTGGCAAGGGAGACGTGGTCTGTTTTGGCCTCTTGACTCACTGCCTGCTACTCAGGGTCGACGAGCTGCCCGAGCACAATGGCGGGGCCCCGATTCTGGACTCAATGGAGACACTGGGTGATGATGCCGCCATCGCTGCAAGCATCCTGACTCGTTGGGATGTCCCGACACGCCTCATCACCTCGCCGACCGGAAATGACAGTCGTGGAGAGAGGGTCAGGGAACATCTCGACGCATGGGGCGTGAATGTCCAGCAGAGCATCAAGGACGGATGGCCGACTCCGTTTGAAGTGTCAATCATAGACCCCGACGGTGGCCGAACGTATTTCCAGCGAAGAGACCCCGCCTCCATGGCCGAACTGAGGCCGCCGGATTCTTCCCAGCTCAAGAACGCGGGACTGCTCTACGTCGATTGGTATGACGGCCCCAGTGTCGTTCATGCTGTGCGGGACGCCGTTTCTCAGGACGTGCCTGTTTATCTCAACCTGGAATCCCAATACGACGGTGAATCGTGGATTACGGACCTGATAGGGGAAGCAAGCATCTGCCAGGTTTCGCTGGATGTGCCCGAAGCATCCGGTGATCCGTCCGACATTGCTCGAGGTCTGATTGACCGCGGGGTGGAGATGGCAGTCGTGACACTGGGCGCTGATGGGTGCGTGGTTGCACGGGGTGAGGAGGCGTATCTCGTTAGGCCTCCTCAAGTGGACGTAGTGGATGGTAATGGAGCGGGCGCAGCCTGCTCAGCCGGCGTCATGTATGGGTTGTGGTCAGGTTGGTCGCTGGAGGAAATCGGACGGTTCGCCGCCGCTTATGCCGGACTCAAGTGCGGGATATCCGGAATTGCAGAAGTGCCGGTCAGCGATGTCCAAAAGACCGCTGCATCCGTCGAGGCGCAGCCTCTACAGCTCTGAAGCCAGCGGTTCTAGTTCTTTCGAACCCAGAAGACGCAATAGCGCATCGGCTTGTGGTCGGTGAAGTACATCAGGCCCCCAAGCGTATCGCTGCCTTCCTCTTCAACGAGGGAACAGCCGGCCTCGTCAAGGATGCTCAGCAGGTGATGCTCGTCGTAAAGCTGGAATAGCCTGTCCACACCACCGTCCCCGAACGCACTGTCGCTCACCTCTGCGATGCCGGATCCGACCTTGAACATCAATTGCAGGACACCGTCAGGCGCCAGGACCCTGGCAAACTCCGGAATTGTCGTCTCCTCTACGTCCTGCGGCGATAGATGCTGAATGACGGCATTGCACAGGATGAGGTCAAAGAAATCAGACTTGTAGGGTAGAGGCTCTCTCAAATCGGCGACGCTGATCTTGTCGGCGATTTCCGGGTGCAGTTTCCTGCCCAGATCGATGTTTTCCTTCACGGCGTCAATGCCGTACGCATCAAAACCCCGGGAGTGGAGAAGGGCCACGTCTCGGGCTCCTGCGCCGCATCCGGCATCCAGGCTGCGTTTGCCGGACGCCAGGTCAGTTACGCCGTTCAGCAGAGCCATATCGCCTGTCAGCCGCGGATGAGATATCTCGTCGTATTGCGAATGTGAGAATTCATGAGACATCTGGGAATATCTCTTGCCATGCTCCCTATAAAACTCTAACGACTCAAACTGCATATACGACCATCCTTTCGGACTCGGCGAATGATTGGGCCAGATCAACGATATAAGGCCACCGCTAGATTTTACATTGACTTAACATTCTTGTAAAATCGCTCTTCATCCTTACAGATGCAAATTGAGTGCCTGTTCCGTAGCGACCAGGTCCGGGGTGGTAGGGGAAAACAAGATGGTTTTAGTGGAATCCGGCGTCCATCAATTATTTGAAAAGCAAGCTGCCAGAACCCCGGATGCTGCGGCAATCGTATTCAGCGATGGTCAGTTGACGTACGCAGAGCTGGATCGATTGACGGACGCTCTGGGAGCCTGGCTTCGAAGCTGTGGCATTGGAGCCGATGATCCCGTGGGCATCTTCATGGATACGTGCTCTGAATACATCGTCGGCACCATCGCAACACTAAAGGCCGGTGGGGCATTCATGCCCATGGCCGTTGACTCTCCTGAACCGCTGCTGCGCGGCATCTTGTCTGAAGCTCAGCCAAAGGTCGTGCTCACCAAAGAGCGATTCCTGCCCAAACTAGCTGAGTTCGCCGAGTCGCGGCTACTCTCTATCGATAGCGACCACTCCTGGCGCGCTTACGAGATGAGAGACGATACGACGCAAGTCGACAGCAGCGTTCTGGCGTTCATCCCCTATACGTCGGGCACCACCGGTGATCCGAAAGGCGTGATGCTGACTGTGGGAGCGATGATCTCCTCCTACGACGCCAGGTACAAGTACAGTTCCTACGACGTTAACGACCGTGTCGGCTGCAACATCTTCTTTTCATGGGAGTTCCTGCGCCCGCTGCTGAAAGGCGGGACAGTGTATGTGATTTCCGATGAAGTCATATTCGTTCCTCGGGCGCTCGCCGGGTTCATCTCAGAGCACCGGCTATCCGAGATCCTGTTCACGCCATCTCTGCTGCAGAGCGTTCTGAATTCCTCAGACGTTGATCAGCTCCGGCGCCAACTGTCGTCCCTGCGAGTCGTCTGGCTGAATGGAGAGGTGGTGCCTGCCAGCCTGCTGAGGCAAGCGCGAGACGTCTTGCCGCCGAACGCCCGGCTGTTCAATACCTACAGCATCAGTGAGACCCACGATGTTTGTACCATTGATCTGACCGGTCTCCCACTGGATGGGATGGACACATGCCCGGTTGGTTTTCCAATGGACGGCGTCGAGCTTCGTGTGCGACCCGAGGGCGGCTCCGCTGTGGAGGCGAGTGGTCTAGGGGAGTTGCTCATCGGCGGTCAAGGGGTGGCACGGGGCTACCTCAAGAGGCCTGATCTGGATGCCGAGAAGTTCATCACGCTGGATGGAGAGCGCTATTACGCAACCGGCGATCTTGCAGAAGTTGCGCCTGACGGCATGACGACGATCGTGGGTCGGACAGATTCCATGGTCAAGATCAGGGGATACACCGTGTATCTCGGCGCCATTGAAGAGATGCTGCGCAGACACTGCGACGCCGCAGATGCGGCCGTTGTCGTTGAGGCCCTGGACGAGACCAGCAAGCGTTTGATTGCCTATGTTGTTCGGGGACCCAATGCCACCTGGAAATTAGATGCCCGAAGCGGGGCGAGCAGGGACTTGAGAAACCTGCTGGAACGATACCTGCCTCTCTATTCCGTCCCATCGCATTTCATTGAAATGGACGCACTGCCGATTAATCAGCAAACCGGCAAGCTGCAACGAAAAGCCTTACCGTCACTGCGCAACAGGGCGTCGCCGGACAAGCGACGAACAAAGCTCACTGAGCATGCCACGGCAGCAGAGAGACGCGCAGTTCTGCGCGAGTTGTGGGCCGACACCCTGGAGCTCAACCTCGACGATCTGGAGGACGACTGGAACTTCTTTGATCTTGGCGGCCACTCGCTGGCCGGCATGGCTCTCACTATCGCCATCGAGGAGACGTTCGGGAAAGAACTGAGCGGCGTCGAGGTGTACGAGTACCCCACCATCGGCCAACTTGCGGCATATCTGGAAAATGGCGGGGCAGGGAGAGAAGCATCCGGCGCCACATTAACTCAAGATGCACAACTCGACCCGGAGATTGCACCCCAGGCCAACGCCAAAGTTACACAGTTGAGCGAGGCATCCTCCATCTTTGTCACCGGAACAACCGGATTCCTCGGCGCATTTCTGCTCGATCAGCTGGTGCAGTCCACAGGGCCGGATACGACGTTCTACTGCCTCGCGCGTGACGGCGATGCCGGAGAGGGCGCACATTCTAATCGCGTATTGGAAACGCTGAAATTCTATGGGCTGCCCAGCCAATCTGCGGGTGATCGAATCATCCCTGTCTCGGGAGACCTCACAAAACCCATGATGGGACTGGGGGGCGACACGTATAACGAGCTTGCGGAAAAGATCGACCTGGTATTCCACTGCGCCGCTTCCGTCAATTACGTCTACCCCTATTCGGCGTCCAAGCCCCACACCGTTGGCGGCACGACGGAAGTGCTCAGATTCGCCACCACCGGCAAGCCAAAGACACTGCAGTACATCTCATCCAACGGCATCTTTCCCGGCGGAGATTCAACTCCATACCTGGAGAACAGTGAGATTGATTCCTGGGTTGATCGGATGGAGGGGGGTTATAACCAGTCGAAGTGGGTTGCGGAACGGCTTGTCTGGCATGCGGTCTCGCGAGGGCTGCCGGTCTGCATGTATCGGCCCGGCAACATCGGTCACCACAGCCGTACGGGCACGGGCAATCCCAACGATTACTTGCTGTTGATCCTCAAGGCCTGCGCCCGTCTGGGCAGCACGCCCCATGCGCCGGACTGGTTCTTTGAGATGACCCCGGTGGATTTCCTCGTCTCCGCAATCAGCAGGATTGCCGATGATCCGAATCACCTGGGCAGGGTCTACAACGTCGTCCAGCAGGACCCGACTCCGGCGGACCGAGTCTTTGATCTCATGGAACGCAACGGCCACATCACGGAACGCGTTCCACTGACGGAGTGGAGGACGAGATTGCAGGAAACGGCCGACCACGACGATGACCTGGAGTTGAAGATGCTGCTGCGCTCCTTGGACTCAGTAGAGCCGTACCTGGCGGACAACAGCGTCTACGACATCAGCAAGTTCAACGAGGCGCTATCGGGAATCGGTCTCACGATGCCGAACGTCGGCGCGGACTACGTGACCATGTTCCTGGAAAAATAGCGGCCTAAGCCGCTGCTTCCTTGCCCTCGAAGTCTCGCGCAATCCCCACACTGCTAACCGCTCATACGCGGCCAGCGGCGTGCCCTGCCTGACTGTTGCCAGTTTAGGTGCGGGTTCTATGACTCCTCAATGACTGCGGGCAGCGTCAGCACCTGGAGCACCTCATCCTCGTTGAGACACTCAAACAGCTTGGCGGCTTCGTCACTGAGCTGAGCGAGTTCACTCTCCTCCATCTGGTCGACATCCAGGGTCCCGAACCCGATGGCCACCAGGTTCGGGCTGCCGGCGACAGTGCCGGACATACAGGACACGGCCTCCGCCCTCAGCCCCTCCACCCGCGATGCGGAGAAGGTGGCGAAGAGCCTCGTTTGGCTTTCCGGGGAAATGCATTCAAGCAGGGAGGCGGCAGGAGTGAACGCTTCCGTGACCGTGGCATCGAGGAAAGCGGCGTATTGCTCCTCGCCGAGACCCTCCTGTATGCAGGACGCCTCCTCATCAGCGAGCATGTCTATGACATTCTGACCGGTGAAGGTGTCCTCACTGTCCAGCCTCCTGGTGAGGTTGACAAGGAGACTAACCTGGTTCTCCACGCTAAGGCACTCGAACGACTCCTTCGTGGACTGGAACACGGCTTCAGCATCGATCGTGTCAAGTGGCGGACGCAGCAAGGCATACCTGATCCGAATCATGTCCGGGTTCGCTCGCGCCACCTCGACGCTGCATGCGCGTGCTTCCGGGTCGACCCTTCCGTGGGTGGCGTCAATGAGCACGAGGCCCATGAGGATCACGTTGTCGTCTGTCAGGCAACCCAGGAAGGAACCTGCGCCCGTCGCAGCGGTTTCCCTCATCAATGTTGTCATCGGGAGGCCGAGAACGGCGCTGTACACCTCTTCTCCGAGAGCTCCCCGCATGCAATCCGTCTCGGCCATAGAGAGACGGGACATCACATCGCGGCCCAAGGTGGCATCGGTGATGAACAGGTCCTCGAGCGAGCCCATGGGCTCGACCGCCGGGGTTGGCGTCGGCTCGGGCGTAGGCGTGGCAGTCGGTGCTGGCGTTGGCGTGGGATCAGACCCACAGCCGGCAATCACTACGAGGGTGGTAAGCGCTAATACGATAGTGACGAACCGGGGAATAGTCATTAATGAGACTCCATCTCACTTATGTGCGGCTATAACAAAAGTTCGGGATCGGGTCTAGCGCAACTTTATTGCGGCGCCTATTTGTTGTCAATGACGTGGTGGGCGGCGAGGGGCTCGAACCCCCGGCCTTCTGCGTGTAAAGCAGACGCTCTAACCAGCTGAGCTAGCCGCCCACGTGTTGAAGAAGTGGCGCGCTTGGCGGGACTCGAACCCACGGCCTCAGCCTCCGCAGGGCTGCGCTCTATCCAGACTGAGCTACAAGCGCGTGTCACTGATGGCCGCCTCCGGCCACATTTTGTCCAACCTGTCGTGGTGCCGAGGGAGAGATTTGAACTCTCACGCCCGCTAGGGGCACTGCGCCCTGAACGCAGCGCGTCTGCCGTTCCGCCACCTCGGCCCGAATTCGACAATCAGGCTGTCCGTTGTGCGCTATCCATTATGGCACGCTGCGCCCGATAGTGGCGCAGCGTGAGACATGACTACTCAGAATGGCGGGGCTATTTGGTCTCGAACACCGAGATCAGCCGCTCCAGTCCGGCCCGTGCGTCTGCGCCGAGGCTCACACGCAACACCCGTCGCCCGCGTTGGATTAGCGCGCCTGTGTCGCCCGCGGCCTGTGCCGTAAGCAGCTGCCCGAATGTGTAATCGGTTTCCGGCACGGCAACGTCGTTCGCCGATGCATCATCCACAATCTGCAGGAAAAGGCCGTTGTTCGCCCCGCCTTTGTGGAGCTGCCCGGTGGAATGGAGGAAACGCGGACCATATCCGGCAGTAGTTGCGACACGCGCCTTGCTTCCTAAGACGGTGCGTAGCTTCCGGATCCCCTCCGAGACTTTGTCACTGGGAGCGAGATAGACATGCAGGCCGATGTAGTCGCCTGACGATGCCGATTCCAGCCAACCGGACGCTGCAGCCTCCAGGTCAGCGTCGTCAATGGAGATGATGTGCCCCGAATCCCGAGATGAACCGCTGCCCTCCATCGCCTCTCGCGCCAGATCCTTGGCTAGCTGCACGTCCGGCTGATCGAACGGGTTGATGCCAAGTACCGCTCCCGCGGCGGCGGTGGCGATCTCCCACCGCATCATGAGTCTGCTGATTTCATGCGTGTCTTCGATGATCTGGGAGACGTGCGCCCACTCGGGCACCAGCGCCCGCACAGCTTCTCGCTTTTCCTGCTCCGGCTCGGTACGCAGGCCGATGTAAACCATCACCCGATCATGGCCGTAGTTGGGGTAGTCCCAGACGGTTTCCTGGTCGATTGGGACAATGCCCACATCAAATTTGCCGGTGCTTTCGGCGATGAGCTGCTCAATCCAGGTTGGCAGACTGCGCAGGCTCGGCGACGTCACAAACGTCAACTTGTCGCGTCCGGCCAAGGCACATTCGCCGATTCTGGCTCCCAGCCGAAGGGCTAGCCCCATTTCCTCGTCGGACATATCTCGTGCGGAATGAACGGTTGCAAGAAGCTCGCCTACATCTACGCCGATGAGGGCGGCGGGAACGAGCCCGAATTCGCACAGGGCCGAATAGCGGCCGCCAACGTCTGGCGGGGCGGAGAAAACCCGACGGAATCCACGCTTCTGTGCCAGCCGCTCCAAAGGTGTGCCTGAATCTGTCACGGCAACAAAGTGTGGCCCGGGATTGATTCCCGCTTCGGTTAGCCTAGCCCAGAAGTAGTAGAAGAAAAAAAGCATCTCCGTTGTGGTGCCCGACTTGCTGGACACGACGAATAGAGTTCGTGAGAGATCGAGTGCGTCCGCCAAGGCCGTCACGGCGGCCGGATGGGTGCTGTCGAGCACGGTCAGACGAGGGTAGCCCTCCGCGTTGCCGAACGTGGTCTGAAAAACTTCCGGCGCGAGGCTTGAGCCGCCCATGCCGAGAACGACAACGTCGGTGAAACCCTCGCTCGCAACATCACGACCGAATTGGGTCAAATCCCCGACCTTGGGCGCCATGGTTGAGGGCAGGTCGAGCCAGCCGAGTCGATTCTCAATCTCAGGCGTGCCGCGCGGCGCCCAGAGTGTCGGGTCATGCTCCAGCATTCTTTCGAAGAGCCGGTCCGACTCCCACTGCCGCAGCCGCGCTTCGATGCGCTCGGGAACAGCGTCCGCCTGTGCCATGTTTCCCCTCACCCTTTAGTGCGTATCAAATATCTGCTGATAGCGCCCGATCTCGGCCAGCAGCCTTTCACGCTCCTCTTGAGTCGGGTTGTCCGTATCAGCGAAGGGAGTCAATGGTCCGAGTGTCCGAATCGCCAGCGTTAGCAGAAGCCGCGCCTTGACGGCCGAAAGGTTGTCTCCCGTGATGAACGTGTCCTGCGTTGGTTCTTTGGGGATGCGACCGCGCAGACCGCGACTGGTCAGGACGACGGGGATGCCGTGTCCCCGCACGGCATCCTCCAATGCAGGGCGCTGGAATCGATGAGGCACGCCGCTGTATGCGAATCCCTCAATCACGATGCCGTGGCCGGGATGGGCTGCGTTCGACTCGCGTTCAGAAAGCGCGCGGTTCATCAGCGCCCGGACCTGCACGTCGTCCGCGCCTGCGTATGTCTTGACGATGTCCACAGTCGGTAGGGTCAAGGGCAGGGGGCCGTCGCCTCGCACGCGGGACTCCGCAGTATGCAGCCGCGTCGGTGAGAAATAGAACGAGACTTGGTCGGCTTCGATGGATCCGATGGCGGATGCTGAGCCGCCGAGCGACGCGAACCCGCCGGGACGCTGGTTCGTCTTGGTCACGTCGCGCGCCGGAAAAATCTGCTCATCAAGGATGACCATTACGCCCTTGCCGGCTGCGTCCGGCGAGGCTGCCACCCGTACGGCGTCCCATAGATTCCAGTCGCCGTCGTTGCCGATGCTGCCATGTCTGCGCTGCGAGGCGGCCACAACCACCGGTTTGCGCGAGTTCACCGTGTAGTTAAGGAAAGCCGCCGTCTCCTCCGTCGTGAATGTTCCGTGTGTGACGATGCAGGCGTCCACGTCCGGCTGCGCGAGTGCCTCATTAACCGTGTTGGCGATCAGGACCAACTCCCGCATGGAGAACGTTTCACCGCCGCGCCGCAGTTCGCCGCCGGTGTCCGGATCAATGACCATCTCCACGCGCAAGTCTGCGACATCAGACAGCAGCCCGTTGCGGCCGTTTGTGTCCACGCTGAAGCGATCAATCTCCTCGATCACCCGCTCGGCGGCGAGATGGAATTGAGAATACGTCTGGGCAGGTTCATGCCCCGGCTCCATGTAGGGCAGGAGATAGAGGCCGTCCTCGGGTGTCAGCGTTACCTCATGGAACTCATCGCCGCCATCAGCCAACGGGTTGCCGTCCCTATCCTCACGGCGAATTCGCACCCTGACCGGCTCATGCAGGCGCTGCGCTCGGAGAACGTTGAGCGGCCCGCCTGCTTTGCTCGATGTTACGAAAGGCAGGCCGTTCTGGATTGTGCCCCCCGTCGGGACGATGGCGATTGTTGGCTTGCTGGCCATCACCGTGTTATGCGCCCTCAATCCCAAACAGCCGCGCCGCGTTGCCGCCGAGGATGGCGTCTCTGTCAGCCTCAGGCAGGTCAAGTTCCGTCACGTCGGCCTTCATCGGCGGGATTTGCGCGTACGGATAGTCCGTTCCGAACATGATCATGTCGTTGCCCATCAACTCGCGGGCGAACATGATGGCCGGTCTCAGCCGCGAAACGGTGTCAATGTGGACCTTCTTAAAATATTCCCAGGGGCCCTTGTCGTTCTCGCCCCAGTGACCTGCACGCGGGCCGCCCGTGCGGTTCAGCCGTCCCATGAGGAAGGGCAGGGTGCTGCCGAGGTGGCAGAGGACGAACTGCAGATTCGGGTACTTCTCCATGACGCCGCTTAGGATGATTCGCATCATTGCGGCGGATGAATCAAACAGGAATCCCATGTTGACTGCCATCGTCCAGCCCTCGAGGTGTTTCGCCATCACCGGCCAGCTTGGGTGGATCATCATCACGACGCCCAGCTCTTCCGCCCGCTCGTAGATTGGCCACAGGTCCGGCTCGTGCAGCTGCTTGCCCGCCACGTTTGAGGTCAGCATCATGCTTCGCAGGCCGAGGTCGTTCACAGAGCGGTCCAGTTCTTTCACCGCCGCGTCCGCGTTGAGAAGGGGCAGCGTGCCCATTCCAACAAACCTGTCTGGGTTGTCTTTCTGGATCTGCGCGATGCCTTCATTCGCGGCGGCGGCAAGCTCCACGTTCAGCACGGGGTCATCCGCCACCTCGCCAGCGGGAACGATGCAGCTCATCACGTGCATGTCCACGGCAGCCTCATCCATGTCATTGACGCGAGTCTCAAGCCGGTGCATTCCGGCGGGCATCGTATAGGTGTCCATGTCGCTGACGTGGAAGATGATGTCGTCGCCGCTGCGCTCCATATAAGGAAACGTCTTTCGGTTCAACAACAGATTGATGTAGTCGGGGACGGCGAAATGATTGTGCGTATCGATATGCATGCGTGGAAACTCCAGACTCCCCCAATTGCGGCCGGTCGATCAATCGTTATTGTAGCGGGGTGGGCGACTTGGGTGAGACGCCAAAGGACCATCATTACTGGGACCACCTAATTGACGCCCAGGCGCGCCTATTGGTCTGCTAGATATTCGATGAAAGCCTGATCCAGTAGTTGCGCGGCGTCCTGCCCGGTGGTGAGTGTAGGGGCACCAACAGGAGACATCGACACGACGGCTCCGATGTAGTCGCCTCGTGCGAATATGACCATATCGGCTACCCAAGTTAGGCCACTTTCATCTACATCGAACCTGTATCCAACTGCGCTCTGCCCAATAAGTGCGACTTGGAGAGACCTGAAGTTCGATATAGCATCCTCTGGAATCCCTCCTAAGGTGGACATGGATGACAGTAGCAAGTCTGGGGACGCAGTAGCCAGAAGTTCAACGCCTAATACAGCTCCCTCTGAGGGCCCCTCGCTTGTTGCGAACAAGACTTGGGTGGGATTGTAGGAGGTGTAACCGACTGCAGCGCTCGAAGATTCGGCTGAACGTTGCTCGTCTTGTTCTGTTATCTCAAACGCAAGCGGCAAGGAACTGAACGCCTCTTTCAGTTCGTGCAACCCGAATCCGTCGGTATCCTCAACGTCATCGAATAGGTCCGCCCATGTCGTCACCGTTTGTGGTATGGATGTCGCCGCTTGGGAGATTGCTAGGGTGTAACCTCCTGTTTCGTAGTCATTCTCGCTGACGACCACAATGAATTCACCTGTATGCGGCGCACGATAGACTATTTGCGAGTCGAACCCGAAAAGCCCGCCGCCACTGTCGTCATCAATGATGATTTCGTTATTGATTGCTCCAAAAAAGTCAGCAGCGAGAAAAGTGTCGAGGGCGAATGAAGTGGTCGCCATATGAACTCTTTGGGCCGAGCTGAGGTGGATGGTGTAGGTATCGACGTCGCCGGGGTAATCGAGGCTTCCTTGAATCAGTTGGCCTACTCGCAGGGACCTGCCGTCGTCGGGATCGGGTATTGGTATCAGAGTGTGGGTGGCGGAGATGGTAAATGTGCTCACGCCCTCATCCAATTGATTTATAACAACGAAATACGGCTCTGCGTACTCAATGGTGAATGCCCCGGTTTCTGTGCCGGAATATTGGTCGTCTATTTCGAGCACCGCATCACCCAGAGCGTCGTATACGACGAAAGCCAAATCGTCGCGGCTTTCGAGTTCGATTTCTACCGTAGTTCCGACGGGCTCCTGAATGACGTAAGCGCTCGTATCCCAATAGGTTCCCAAAGTCCCGCTATGGCGAATACCACCGCCGGTAAGCGACAGTAATCTCGATCCTATGCCGGAAGGATCGTCGCCTGAAATTATGCTCTGAATGCGAGGAGCAACGTTGGTCGACGCTAAGGCGAGACCCTGGTTGGCTTCTCCAGTTGAGTAGGTCGTTAGACCAACGAATTCGCCGGTTTCGGATATCAATGCGCCGCCGCTCTGACCTCCCTCAATAGGAGCGCTCGATTGGATGTAAAGAAGGCCTGCCTGCTGCCATTCACGATACCGGGATATCAATCCACGCCCCAGCGTAGGCTGTGGTGGATCTCCTGGAGAGCCCGGGTAGCCAACCGTGAGAACCTCTGAGCCTATAGGGGGTACAGAGGCATCCGACAAAGCAATCGGTTCTGCGGAGACTCTAACGGGGCCAAGAACCGCTACATCAGCCATCAAATCCCAGCCGATTACTGGAGTGTTTTGGACTACAGTGCCATCGGGGAATGTGACTTTGACGGTGGTGCTGGGCCAAACGACGTGTGAATTGGTGACCAAATACCCGCCATCAACCAGCAGCGCACTCCCGGAAGAACCCGCAGTCTCAACGTATGCGACTGCAGGGGAAACACTGGCAAAGACTTCAGCGGGCGTGGGTGGTGATGGAGTCGGTGTCGGGACAGGCGTAGGTGTATCAGCAGATGGCGGTTCAATTGTCGGTATAGGTGTTGGAGTGGCACTGGTTGCGGCTGTTTGTGGTTCCGAGGGAGTGGCGCCAGTGGTTCGGGGAGGCTGGTCAGTTGAAGGAGTGGGACCCTCTTCATTGCACGCTGCGATCAGTAGCACTACAAGTGCAATGCCTGATGTGAGGATAAGGGGGGTTCTCATTGTTGGGATACTCATGCTCAATAGCTGAGTAGGCAAAGTCTAACATGATTGGCACCTCACTCTGCCGCTATGTACGAATCTAGTACCATTAACGGGACGCTGATGGCGCAATCTGGGTACACAGCGCGGAAAGGAGAACCACACGTGGCGACTTTGAGCCGGTCGATTGGCCTGTCGCGTGAGCAGCGCATCACGGAGCTTGGTCGTGATCTGCTCAGTGCCGCCTATCTGCGTGGCAGCTTTGTTCTCCGTTCCGGCCGCACCAGCAACTACTACTTCGACAAGTACCTCTTCGAGACCAAGCCCAGCATCCTGCGCCGTTTGGCCGCGTTTATGGCAGAACTCGTGCCGCCCGGCACGGATCGCATCGCCGGGCCGGAGCTTGGCGCGGTGGCTCTCGCGACCGCTTTGAGCCTTGAAATGGGCCTGCCGTTCGTGATCGTCAAGAAAGAGCAGAAGGCATATGCGACGGGCAACGTGGTGGAAGGGGAACTCTTTGCCGGCGAGCGTGTCCTGCTCGTGGAAGACGTGGTGACAACTGGCAGCCAGGCCATCGAGGCGGGCATCGCCCTTCGCGCGGCAGGCGCAACGGTTTCCGACGTGCTGGTGGTGATCGATCGCGAGGAGGGCGCGCAGCAGATGCTCGCTGCCGCGGGCTACCAACTCCGCGCACTGTTCACGCGGAGCGACCTCGGCATCTGAATGTTCTAAACTTCACCACACCTAGTTCAATGAATGACGCGAATATTGTCGACCTTTTGAAATCCACCGGCTGCCTTGTTGAGGGGCAGTTAGAGGATTCCGACGGGCAAAGCGGCTGGGTTGCCGGGGCGATGGAGCCGCTGGCGAATCCCACTGCTGTCTCCGAATTGGCCGGATGCCTCTCGGAGGCTCTGCCGTCTCCCGTGCCTGATCTCATCGCGGCGTGGCCGGGGCTGTCCAACGTTGTGCTGGCGTTCGCCGTCGGCGTGCAGGTGGACAAGCCTGTCGTCCTGCTGTCTGATGCAGAGGGGCTTGTCACGGCATCCGGCAACGTTGAGGCGGGCCAGGAAGTCGCTCTGGTTGGAGTGACTCTCAGCGAGCGCGACGCCAATCTTGCCCGGGCGTTCGTTGAAAACAGGGGCGGCAGGCTGGCGGTTACCGCGTCGCTCGTTGGGGTGGGCCAGGTTGCAAACGAGCTTTCGCTCGTGTCGCTAGAGGTGGGGATCGATGGCAACGACTGAGCAGGAACAGGACGTGGAATCGGCGGACGCTGCGGAGGAATCCGAGGCCGCTGATACCGAACTGCACGCCGATCCCTCGCGAATAGCCGCCGACTTTGAACTCCTCTCAGCGATAGGCGCTGAGGCGGGCGGCGGCATCTCGCGCATCCCGTTCTCACAGGAAGAGCGCGCCGCCCATAATCTTGTCTCAGGGTGGATGGTGGACCTCGGTCTCTCCGTCCGCACGGACAGTTTCGGCAACACCGTCGGCACACTGCCCGGAACTGATCCGAAACGGCCCGCTATCGGCTTCGGCTCACACCTTGATTCCGTGCCCCACGGCGGGCGGTTTGACGGAGCTGTTGGCGTTCTTGGCGCGTTGGAAGTCATCCGTATGTTCAGCGAGACGGGTGTTCAGACGGCCCATCCGCTTATGGTGGTTGCGTTCGCGTCTGAGGAGGGTGCCCGATTCGGCGAGCCGTGCCTTGGCAGCAAGGCCGTCGCCGGTGTCTTGCAGCAGGCCGACATGGAACGGCTTCGCGACGCGAACGGCACCACACTCGCGCAAGCGATGCGCGCACTGAGCTTCGATCCGCTTGCCCTGGCGCAGTCACGATGGGCTCCGAACACCCTTGCCGCGTTCCTTGAGCTGCACATCGAGCAGTCGCGGTCGCTGGATGAGGCGGGAGAGCGGATCGGACTTGTGGACGCCATTGCGGGGAACACCCGCATCCGTCTTGTGATACGAGGCCGCCAGGACCATTCAGGCGGCACTCCCATGTCCCAGCGGCGGGACGCGTTGGCTGCCGCAGCGGAGGTCATCCTCGCCGCGGAGTCCATTGCCAACGAGCCGCGCCGCCGTGCCACGGTTGCCACCGTTGGACGACTCGATGTCTATCCAAACAGCATCACGACCATCCCCGGCGACGTGGAGTTCTATCTTGACGTGCGCGACGTGGACAGCGACCGTCAGCGACTGACGACGAATGACATTGTCACCCGCGCGGAGGAAACGGCTGCCCGCCGCGGATTGCGCTGCGAGTGGGAAGTTGTTTCGGACACATCGCCCGTGGTTCTGCCCAAGTGGCTGCGCGATCTGACGACCGCAGCGACCGACCGTCTCGATGTGCCGCACCGCGTGACGACGAGCGGGGCAGGGCACGATGCCGGTATTCTGTCACGCGCTATCCCCGCTGCGATGCTCTTTGTACCGAGCCGTGACGGCCTGAGCCACTGCCCGGAAGAGTGGACCAGCATGGAGGACATCGCCATCGGCGCGCGGGCGCTCGCGGAGAGCATCCGGGACATCGATGCCTTCCTGACGAAAGAGGTTGCCGAATGACATCTGAACTCATGGACGCCAGCGGGACGATTCCCGTTTTCGCGGGCACGCACGTCCCGCAGCTCCGCCTGCCGTCCAGCGTGCGGCTTGAGGTGATGCACACGAATGGTCATCAGGCGCCCGCCGCAACGTTTGTTGAAACCGAGATCATCTCCAACGAGGAGATAGCGCCGGAGCACTATCTGATGCGCGTGCGCTCCGAGGCCCTGGCAAACGGTGAGCCGGGCCAGTTTGGCGTGATTCGCCCCGGTTCAGCGACAGACGTTCACCCCATCCTGCCGCGTCCCATGGCTGTTTACCGCTATGACAAGGCTGCAGGCACAGCCGATTTCGTCTACCGCGTCGTGGGGTACGGCACGGCTGCAATGGCCCAGCGCAGGGCGGGGGACATCGTGGAGATTGTCGGCCCCGTTGGGCGGCCATTCCCAATTTCTGATGAGGCCAACGGCATCCTTATCGTTGGGCGCGGCATCGGCGTGTGCTCCTTGACGACGCTTGTTGATGCGGCCCGAGAGCGAAACATTGAGATCTATGCCGTGTTCAGCGCCCGCAACAAGAATGTCATCCTTGGGCAGGACATCATCAAAAAGGCTCGAGGTCACGCCCTCTATGTCGACGACGCCGACGGAAGCAGCGACGTCAGGAACGTGGAGCCGTGGATCAGCGAAATCATCGATTCTGGTCGCGTCGACCAGGCCTACGCATGCGGCTCCAACCGTTTGATTGAACTGACAACCCGACTCGGCGCTCCCGCGGACGTTGAAACCTACGTCTCTCTTGAGGCCCACATGGCCTGCGGTCTGGGCTATTGCCATTCCTGCGCGACGGGCGCGTTCGGAGAGTCGGCGGAGTCTCCGCTGGTGTGCCGGGACGGCCCCGTCTTTCGCTGTCACCCGGCAGGCGTTACTGTATAGGGGATGGCCGTACAGGACACTGAGACCGACAGCAGGCTAGGGGTTGACCTCGGCGCCGGGCTGACCCTCAAGAACCCGGTCATGCCCGCATCCGGCTGTTTCGGGCCGGAGATGGGAACCCTGTTTGACCTTGGCCAACTCGGCGCGCTCGTTCCCAAGACCATCTTCTACGGCGAACGCGCGGGCAATCCCGCCCCCCGCACCGCCGAATCCCCTGCCGGAATGCTCAACTCCATCGGCATCCCGTCGCGCGGCGTCGAACATTTTCTGACGGAACTGCTGCCCGAATACACGAAATACGATTCCCCCGTCATCGTCAGCATCGGCGGTCTGGGTATCGAGGAATACGACCGCCTTGCCGAGCGGCTGAACGGCGAGCCGGGCGTCGCGGGGCTTGAGGTCAACATCTCCTGCCCGAACCTTGAGGCAGGCGGCATGGAGATCGGCGCGAGTCCGGCCAATGTTGAACGCGTTGTGCGCGGGGTGTCGGACCGTTTCGACGGCCCTGTCATCGCCAAGCTGACGCCGAACATTACCAACATCGCTGACATCGCCAAGGCCTCAGAGCAGGGCGGCGCGACGGCTATCTCCGCCATCAACACCCTGTCCGGCATGGTTATCGACGTGGACAACCAGCGCACGGTTACCGGCACGATGACGGGCGGCGTCTCCGGTCCCGCCATCCGTCCTATCGCCGTCCGCATGGTCTGGCAGGTGTGCGCCGCCGTTTCGCTCCCGGTCGTCGGGATTGGTGGCATCACCTCTGCCAAGGATGCGCTGGAGTTCATCCTTGCGGGCGCGACGGCTGTCGCGGTCGGCACCGCCAATTTCACTCGCCCCACAACGATGCTGGACGTCATCGACGGTTTGAAGATCTACGTGGAAACGCACCATCTCTCCAGCATCAGTGATATACGCGGCCAACTCGAAGAAGGGATGCGCGTGGCGATTGAGCCACCCCGCCCGGCAACTCCCGTCGCAGGACCGACTGACTAAACCCGCATGAACTTCTCAGGCAGCCATACCGTCCCGGCGTCGCGCGAACGCGTGTGGGAACTGTTGCATAACCCCGATGCCCTGCAGCGGATGGTTCCCGGTTGTCAGAGCCTTGACGTGGAGACTCCCACTCGCTTTTCCGCGGCGTTGGCCGTTGGCGTCGGGCCAATCCGCGGCCGATTCAACGGCACGGTGGAAATTGAAGACATTGCCGTCAACGAGTCATACAAGATGGCGCTGAGCGGGCAGGGGCCGACGGGGTTCGTGTCCGGAGATGGGATGATCACCCTGAGCGAGGATGGTGACGGCACGCTTGTTGCTGTTGAGGCAGACGCGCAGGTGGGTGGGACGCTGGCGCAGATTGGCTCCCGAATGATCCAGACCGCCGTGCGGATGCTCATGGGACAGTTCTTTGAGGCGCTCTCACGGGAGGCCGCTGCGCAGGGATAGCCTTCCCGTTCGCCCTGAATTTGTCAAAGGGTGCCCTGTTCGTGGTTCGACAGGCTCACCACGAGCGGCTGTGGACAGGCTCACCACGAACGGCTGTAAATAGTTGACCGCCGCGCCGCGCAGGAATAGCATCGGCGGGTACGGGGATTGGGGGAGGCGAGCATTGCCATGGCTGAATTAGTGTCCATTACGCTAACCATCAACGGTACCGAGCATTCCATAGACGTTGAGCCGCGCCTATTGCTTGTTCACGCCATCCGTGACGTCATCGGCCTGACCGGCACGCACGTGGGCTGTGATACGTCCCAGTGCGGCTCATGCACCGTTCTGCTCAATGGAGAAGCGGTCAAGTCATGCTCGATGCTTGCCGCGCAGGCGGACGGGCAGGAGATTGAGACCGTGGAAGGCCTTGCTGCCGAGGATGGCGATTTGCATCCCATCCAGCAAGCGTTTGCGGAGAAGCACGGCCTCCAATGCGGTTTCTGCACGCCCGGCATGTTGATGCTCTCCAAGGCGCTTCTCAACGAGAACCCGAATCCCAGCCGTGACGAGATTCGTCATGCGCTTGCGGGCAACATGTGCCGCTGCACGGGATACCAGAACATCGTCCTGGCGATCGAATTCGCGGCGGAACAGCTTTCCAGGTGAGGTGAGTGTCATGACGACAGACAGCCCGCCTCGCCAGATTGGCCAGTCGCCGCGCCGCAAGGAGGATGACCGCTTGCTGCGTGGACAGGGCGCGTTCTCTGACGACATCAACATACCCGGGACTGTCTGGGCGCACTTCGTCCGCAGCCCGCACGCCCACGCCCACATAGTCAATATCGATTCTTCAGCCGCCATGGCGCACCCGGGAGCCCTGCGTGTTCTCACCGGGGCGGACGTCCACCCGCGCTATAACCCGATTCCGCCGGTTCTCGCCGTGCGAGACGCGGAGAACCGGGACAATGAGGGCGGCGCGCCCGCGTTCACTCTTATCGCCAAAGACAAGGCCAAATACGCCGGGGAAATCGTCGCCATCGTGGTTGCGGAAACCCGGGAGGCGGCGCGGGACGCGGCTGATTTGCTGGTGGTCGACTATGAGCCGCTGCGGGTGGCGAATACGCCGGAGCAGGCGATGGAGCCCGACGCGCCCGAAGTGCATGACGGCCGCTCCAATGAGCAAGTCCGTTGGCTCAAGAGCACGGAGAACGTGTCCCGCACATTCGAGGACTCCGAGATCATCCTGCGGCATGATTTCAACAACCAGCGTATCCACGCTGTTCCAATGGAGCCACGCGCCGGCATCGCCCATTGGGACCCCGCCACACAGTTCCTCACCATCTGGGCATCCATCCAGGGCGCGCATGAGCTGCGAACACAGATGGCGGAGGTGCTGGGCATTTCTCTTGATCAGATTCGTTCAGTCGCGCCGGACGTGGGCGGCGGATTTGGCGCGAAACACGGCGGTGAAGTGGAGTACTTCCTGCTGGCCATCGCGTCGATGGAGTTAGGACTGCCGGTCAAGTGGGCCGCTTCGCGCACAGAAGAGTTCCTTTCCCTCAGCCACGCGCGTGGAAAAACCTCGGAGTTTGAGATAGCGGCTGACCGTGACGGCCGCGTCAAGGCGCTGCGCCTCCGCCACACCACGGATTTGGGCGCGTTTCCCAAGGGCGCAACTCCAATCGTGGCGCAAACATCCGCCATCATCGCCACCGGCGTCTACGGCATTCGAGAGGCAGCGTTTGAGGTCCATTCCGTTTATACCAACCACACGCCGGAGGGCGCGTATCGCGGGTATGGTCGGCCAGAGGGCATTTATCTGATTGAACGGGCGATGGATATGCTGGCGCGTGATCTGGACATCGACCCTGCGGAAATCCGCAGGCGGAACATGATCCAACCGGAGGAGTTCCCGTACTACCGCACCCCCGGCGGGGACATCTATGACAGCGGCAACTACCCCGAGGCGCTGGAGCGCGCTCTTGAGGTCAGTGACTACAAGGGCTTGCGCACCCGTCAACGCGAAATGCGCGCGGACGGGAAATACCTGGGCATTGGGCTCGCGTCTTGGGTGAAGACCGGTGGGTTTGGCCCGTCGTCCCTTGATCCTTCGTCCTCCATGCCGGAGTGGGCGCGTGTGAAAGTATCGCCCGCCGGAGCAGTGACAATCTACACAGGCTCCTCGCCGCACGGGCAGGGCAACTACACCACCTACGCGCAGGTAGCCGCAGATACACTCCACGTCCCGCTGGATGATATCTCCGTGACGCATGGCGACACAGCGACAGTCACGTACGGCATGGGCACGTTTGCCAGCCGCAATATGGTAGTGGGCGGAATGGCAGTGCTCCAGGCCTCCCAGAAGATACTCGACAAGATGACCCGATTCGCTGCCCACACGTTGGGTGCAGAGCCGGACGGCGTGCAGTTCACGGATGGCGTGTTCGCGGCCAACGGCTCGTCCGTTACCTTCCGCGAGGTTGCCGCCCGAATCAACCAGGTGCTGGAGCGGCCCCCCGGCATGGAAATGGGTCTGGACGAATCGTCCTTCTACCAGCCGACCCACCTCACCTTCAACTACGGCACGTATGTCGCTGTGGTGGAGGTTGATCCGGAAACGGGCGACGTTGACCTGCAGCAGCTGTTCTGCGTGGATGATCAGGGCGTGGTCGTCCATCCGGTCATCGTGGAGGGGCAGGTTCACGGCGGCGCAGCGCAGGGAATCGGCCAGGCGCTCTATGAGGACATCGTCTACGACGAGAACGGCCAGCTGCTCAGCGGGTCATTGATGGACTACGCGCTACCGACGGCGGAGATGATGCCGGAGTTCATCTCTGAATTCATCGAGACCCCGTCGCCCACCAACCCGCTCGGCGTCAAGGGCATGGGGGAGGGACCGACGACGGGCGCGCCTCCTGCCGTGGTCAACGCAGTTGTTGACGCGCTCGCCCCGTTCAATGTTCGTGACATCGCGATGCCGCTAACGCCGGAGCGCGTGTGGCGCGCCATACAGGACGCGCAGAATGGAGACCAGTCATGATTCCCGGAGCATTCGACTACGCCGCCCCTGATTCTGTGGCGGAGGCAATCACCCTCCTTCAGCAGCGGCCCGGCGAGGGCAAGGTCATTGCCGGCGGTCAGAGCCTCCTTCCAATGATGAAGCTCCGTGTCGCCATGCCCGGCCTCGTGGTTGATCTGCGCAAGACCCGCGGCGAGTTGTCGCACATCAGCTCGGACGGCAACAATCTGCGAATCGGCTCGCTGACGAGCCATGCTCACGTCGCCGGATCCGACGTCGTGCTTGACACGATTCCGGTCTTGGCCGAAACGGCCGCGGAGATTGCGGATGTGCAGGTGCGGAATCTCGGCACACTCGGCGGCAGCATTGCACACGCTGACCCCGTCGCCGACTATCCCGCCACGCTGCTTGCGCTCGACGCGCAGGTCGAGATTGCGGGGCCGAACGGCGTGCGGGTCGTATCCGTTGACGAACTCATCATGGACGCGTTCATTACAACGCTGGCCGAGGATGAAATCATCACGGAGATCATCATCCCCATCTCGGAGGGGCGGACGGGCGCGGCTTATCTCAAATTCGCAAACAAGGCGTCACACTTTGCCATCGTCGGCGTGGCTGCGGCCGTTTCACTGGATGACAGCGGTTACCTGTCCCGCGTTGCCGTCGGCATCACCGGCGCGGCGTCGCGCGCAGCCCGAGCAACGGCCGTCGAAGAGACGCTGAGAGGGCAGGTGCCGACACCGGACGCCATTGCAGCGGCATCCGCTATGGCGGCGGACGGCCTTGAGTGCATTGCAGACCTGCACGGCTCGCCGGACTACCGGCAGAACCTGTGCCGTGTGTTGACCAAGCGCGCGCTCATGCAGGCGGTGGAGCGCGCCCGGGAATAGCCGCGAGAAAGGACGGAGACATGACCACGGATACGAAACTCGTTGGTCAGTCGGTTGCACGCCGTGAGGACGAAAAACTCCTGCGTGGCCGCGGCGCATTTGTCGAGGACATCAAAGTTCCCGGCATCCAGTGGGCGAGCCTTGTTCGCAGCCCGCATGCCCATGCGCGCATCCGCAGCATCGACACCTCGGCGGCCCTGCAGACGCCCGGCGTCACCGCAGTGCTGACCGGAAAGGACATTCACCCGCGATTCGGCACCAACCCGACCGTTTCTCTGAAGTTCTACGACGCGGAATCGGCTCCGTATGACCTGATTGCAGTCGATAAGGCGCGCCATGTCGGTGAGGTTGTGGCCGTAGTCGTTGCGGATACCCGCTACGGAGCGCGAGACGCGGCGGACCTCATCTTTGTCGACTACGAGCCGCTGGAGGCGGCGATAGAGGTTGAGAAAGCGCTGAGAGATGATGCCCCGCGCGTCCATGATGACAGGCCGAATGGGATCATCCACTGGCGGTATCAACTCGGCAACGTCTCCCAGGCTTTCGAGGAGGCAGCGGTTATCGTCCGCGAGCGGATTGTGAACCAGAAGATCCATGGCGTACCGATGGAACCCCGCGCCGGCCTCGCGCACTGGGACGCCGTACAGGAGACGATGAGCCTGTGGGCGACGGTTCAGACGCCGCACGCCCTGCGTGATCACCTTGCCGAGATTCTGCACTTGTCGAATGACAGCGTTCGCGTAGTTGCGCCGGATGTTGGTGGTGGTTTCGGCGTGAAGCACGAGGATCCCGAGTATGCGCTTCTCTGTATCGCCTCGATGCACCTTGGCGTGCCTGTAAAGTGGGTTGCCACGCGCACCGAAGACTTCTTGGCGATGCACCAGGCGCGCGGCAAGACATCCTATTTGGAGGTTTCCGCAGATGCGGATGGCAAATTGACAGGTCTCCGGGTGCGCCATCTGCATGATCTCGGCGCGTACGCCAAGGGGCCTGAGCCATCCTTGTCCGCCTCATCCGCCATGATCTCAACCGGTGTCTACGACATACCCAATGTGGAATTCGAGGTTGAGAACGGCTACACCAATACGACACCGCAGGGGCCGTACCGCGGCGCGGGCAGGCCGGAGGGCATTCACCTAATCGAGCGCGGACTGGACCGGCTTGCCAGTGAACTCGGGCTTGATCCAACGGAGATTCGGCGCCGCAACTACCTTCCACCATTTGATCAACCCATGCGCTCGGGCGGCGGCGACGTCTTCGACAGCGGAAACTACGAGGCGTCGCTCGACCAGGTCATGGAGCTCAGCAGCTATCAGCAACTGCGAGAACAACAGAGGCAGGCACGGGCCGAGGGGCGTCACATGGGCGTCGGCATCGCCTCGTGGGTCAAGACGGGCGGCTCCGGCCCCAGCCCGGTTGATCCCAGCAGCAGCCGCTACGAATGGGGCAGGGTGCGTGTTGACCGTGGTGGCAAGGTCACGCTGTTCACCGGCTCGTCCCCGCATGGGCAGGGCGGCGAGACCGTCTTTGCCCAGATCGTCGCCGACGTTTTCGGTATTTCAGATGATGATGTGACTGTTCTCCATGGCGACACGGCCACCATCGCACACGGAGTCGGGACATACGGCAGCCGCGCGCTGGTGACGGGCGGCATGTCCGCCAAGATCGCCGCCGAAAAGGTGCGCGACAAGATGCTGAAGCTCGCCGCCCACATGATGGGATGCGAACCCGACCAGATGATGCTGGAAGGCGGTGTGTTCATTTGCACGACGGACAGGGAACGCCGACTCCCGTTCGCCGAGGTGGCGGACGCGTCATTCCAGGTGCTCACCCGCCCGTCGGACATGGAATTCGGCCTTGATGAGGACTCGTTCTATCAGCCCAGCGGCCTGACATACAACTTCGGCACGTATATCGCCGTGGTTGATGTGGACACTGAAACAGGTGACGTTGACCTGCAGCGCCTGTTCACCGTCGATGATCAGGGCGTCATCGTGAACCCCATGACAGTAGTGGGTCAGGTGCATGGCGGCGCGACGCAGGGCATCGGCCAGGCGCTGTACGAGATTTCCGAATATGATCAGGCCGGACAGCTACTGAACGCGTCGTTGATGGACTACGCGATACCGACGGCAGAGATGACGCCGGAATTCGTCGTGGCTTTTTCAGAGACCCCGTCCCCGTTGAACTCGCTGGGAGTCAAGGGAATGGGCGAAGGTCCGACGACGGGCGCGCCGTCCGCCGTTGTGAACGCGGTCGTCGACGCGCTTTCTCCTCTTGGCGTCAGCCACATTGAGATGCCGCTAACACCCGAGCGCGTCTGGCGCGCCATCCAGGACGCACAAGGGTAGAGAAGCATCGAGCACAGAACTCTGGAGAATCCACGGATGAACCTGAACTCTGTCCAGTGCCCACATTGCGGCGAGTGGGTCAGCGAGGGCAAACTACCAGGCCACTTGGTACTCGTCCATACTGCGGCACTTGATTCTTGGCCTGAGACAGACGAATACCGTAACTTAGTGGCCGCTATGGTCAACGGAATGCCCGAGGGTGACACTACCGTCGAAATCACTTGCCATGGCTGTGGCGAAATCTACAAGGTCGAGGCTTCCCACGACCGGGCGAGAATCATGCAGTACAAGTGGCTGCAGAATCACGTTTGCATCTCAACAACATCCTATTGAGTTGGTTATTACCGTCCTGAGACGTTGAACAGGAACGTTACGACGTCACCGTCCTGTATGAGGTAGGTCTTGCCTTCCTGCCGGAGCGTGCCGTGGCGGCGCGCCTCGGCAAACTTGCCCTCCACCGCGATGAAGTCGTCATACGACGTGACCTCGGCGCGGATGAATCCCCGCTCCATGTCCGTGTGAATCTTCCTGCCCGCTGCCTGTGGGGCAGGCGTATCCGCCTCAAGCTGCCATGCCCGCGTCTCGTTCGGCCCCACCGTGTAGAACGTGATCAGGCCCGCCACGTTCTGCGCAAGCCGTGACAACTCGCCGGTTGCATCTGCAGGCGCGCCCATCTCCTCACGGAACGCCGCACCCTCCTCCGGATCAAGCTGGGAAAGCTCCTCTTCCAGACGAGCAGAGAGCGCGATGCAACCCGTTGTTGGGCCGCTGTGCCGTGCGTTCCATTCAGTCGACAGGTCATTGCTGCGCGCCAGGTCATCCTCCGCGATGTTCAGCACGATGATCAGCGGCTTGGTCGTCAGGAATGTAAACCCGGAGATCATTCGCGCTTCGTCCGGCGTCATGTCTACGCTTCGGATAGCCTCATTATTTTCGAGCGCGGCGTGGAGTCGACGCAGAAGATCAGCCTCAGCCAACAGACCTTCCCGCTCCGTGGCGCGTGCCCCTTTCAGTGAATCCTCGATGCGCTCGAGCCGCCGCATGACGATGGCCATGTCTGCGAACACCATCTCCATGAGCATTGTTTCGATGTCGGCGTCCGGTGTGGGATCGGGCAGGGCCGGGGAGCGAAAGGCGCGAACGACAAGCAGCAGCGCGTCGGCTTGGCTTACCTCTAACAGGTACTGCCCCTGGATGCCGCGCGACTTGCCCATCTCCGGCGGCTGCCCGGGAATATCAATGAACGAAAGCTCCGCCTGGACGACGCGTTTTGGCTCAACCAACTCCGCGATATGGTCCAGCCGCGGATCAGGAATGCGGACAACCCCGAGATTGGGCTGTGTGGCGGCGCTGAACGCGCCCGTTTCCGCGTGGGCATGTGTGAGGGCGTTGAGTAGTGTGGTCTTGCCGCTTGAGGGCAGACCGATAATGCCGATGTCCATTGCGCGGCTAGTCGAAGGCTATCAACGTGCCGTTATCAGTCAGAACGTAGAGGCTGCCGTCGGCATAGGCCGGCGCTGAAGACACCGAATCTCCGAGGTCAAGGTTCCACAAGTGATCACCGGAGGTGGTGTCAAGAGCATAGAGCTGCCCATCTTCTGATCCGATGTACAACACGTCATTCACGACAGTGGGGGAGCCGCCCCAGCTAGGCTCGTCGCCCAGCGCCGTCTTCCACAATTCCTGGCCGCCGCTGAGAGTGAAGGCGTAGACATTGCCCTCTCGCGTTGCAAAGAACGCGCGATTACCGGCGATGGCTGCGTCCGCCCAGACCTCTTCTCGAATGCTCCTCGTCCACACCGTGCCGCTTTGCGCGGGCGGGAAGGGCGCGAGACCCCAGATATAGAATTGCGACCAGAATCGGAGCACTGTCTTTTCAAGTGGAAGATTCTGCGACCGGATATTGATCGCCCGAACGAATCCGCGCGCATCGCCAAACGCGGCCGTACCACGGCTTATCGCCGCGGCTCCGTCAACGGGGCCGGGAACAACGTAGCTGAGCCGCGTCTGCCCCGTCTCGCCGACGAGAACCAAAACCTGGTTGCCCCGCGTCGGAATGATAACCATTCCCTCGCTGATGGATGGAGGTGCGAACAGGCCGTCCCCGGTGTCTATCTCCCATCGCTTCTCGCCTGTTCCCGCGTCGAACGCCTGGATCACACCGTCCTGGCAGGAAACGTAAACACTGCCGTCAGCGACGTTGACCCAGGAAAACTGCGGGTTGGAGATCACGGATTCCCAGATTGTTTCCCCGGTGTCCAATTCAAGGGCGGCCAATCTCGAATTTCTAAATGTAATGTAGAGCCGATCGTCCGCCACTATTGGCGATGCATCCATTGGGCCGGGCCCTTGCCGTTCCCAGATCACTGAGCCGTCTTCAGTGGAAAACGCGACAATTCGGGAATCGAGCGTCGTCACGAATATACGGCCATTGTCGATCGTTGGCGACGATGTCACCTCCGCCCCGAATTCCGCGCGCCAGCGCTCAACTCCCTGCGGTACAACGTCCACATTGCTCGCGCTGCCTATACTGGCGGCCCCGCCTCGCGGAGTCGTCCACAGGCCGTCGCCGACTTGTGCCGTTAGGGTGGTTGTTGGGGGGCCGGTCAAAAGGCCGGGCGGAGCGCCGCGGTCATAGATGAACAGGACGAGCAGAGCGAGTACGGCAAAAGTGATTGCCCCGCGGCGTAACCATTTCCGTCTTGTTCGCTGGCGTTGTGTGCGCTGCGCGAACGCCTCTCCCTCAACGCGACTATGAATTGGGGCGTCTCGAATATCCCGCCAGCACACGGCACAGCGTGTCACGCTTCCAAGATTGATGGTCAGGCACTCGCCGCAAACGCGGAACTCTCCCGTTCCGTCCCCGTCTGCGCTCCCGCGCGATGGCTCGAATTGAGCAATGTCGTCCAGGATCTCCTGCCGCGCGGCCTCATCGGGCACCACGATCTGCGCTTCCGGCATGGAGAGATTGTTCCGAAACTCCAGGAGCGTCTCCCGCATCTCCTGGGCCGACGCGAAGCGCTCATTCGGGTCCCACGCAAGCGCCCTGCCGATAATTTCGTCGAGCGCGGCGGGCAACGCATGGTTCAGTGCGGTGAGCGGTGCGATGCGCCCCTCCTGCTGCTTCACGCGCACAGTGTCGCGATTGTTGCCGGTGAAGGGCAGGTGGCCGGTCAGTGTCTCATATAGCACCATCCCGAGTGAGAAGATGTCCGACTTTGGCCCCGGCTCGGAACCGCGGAGGACCTCCGGCGCCATGAACGCCGGCAGGGGAATCTGCAGAGACGACTGCAGACCGCTCATGCTGATAGACAACTCGGACAGACCGGCGTTCCGGAGTTGCGCGCCGGACACGGGCGTGACGAAGACATCGCGAGAATTAACGTCACCGTGAATGAGGCCTGCATCATGCAGCGCCTGTAGTCCCGCCGCTGCCTGGGCTATGAGTTGCAGCGCCTCATCAAGCTGCAGCCCTCGCGTGAGCCACCCGCGGAGCTGCTCGCCGCGGGCAGGCTCATACACCATCCAGAACGTCTCGCCGTCCGGGTGGATTTCCAGCAATCTGCAGAGATGCGCATGATGGACATCCAGATGTTGCTCCATGAGCGAGCGAAACGGCCCGAGCGTCGCTGTGTTCTCAAGGGCGCGAACCCGAGGCTCACGGATTTCTACTGCATCGCCGCTTTCACGTTCGATGGCGGAATAGACTGAATACAGAGATGTCCCGGGCAGGGCGGCAATAATGTCGTATCGCTCTTGCAGCGACGAGGGCGATGCTGTCATGGGTATTGCGGCATATTGTACGGAGACACGTGCCGCGCGGCAACAGGAAAAAGCAGGGAACTGTCATGCTGGAGATCTACTACGGTGAGGACGACTACTCCCGTAAGCGCGCCATCGAGGCCTTGCGGGAGCAGTTGGGCGACCCGGAGATGGCCTCCCTCAACACCGTGATCCTCAGCGCAGCCGAGACGACTCCCGCGGAGGTTGTGGCGCAGGCAGGCGCGGTGCCGTTCCTGGCCAACGGCCGCCTCGTGGTTGTTGAGGGGCTGTTGGCCATGTTCTCCCGCTCACAGGGCGGTGGAGGCGGCAGAGGAGGTGGGCGGTCTTCGCGTTCCCGGCAAGCCGCGCTCGATGACAAGCAGTCACAATCAACAGACTCGTTTCGTGGGTGGGGGCAACTCAAAGACATCGCCCCCGGACTGCCGGAATCGAACATCCTCGTACTTTCAGATGAGGCCGCCGCAGATTCCAATCCGCTGCTCAAACATCTCGCGCCTGTTGCCAACGTCCGCGTCTTCGCGCCATTGCGAGGCAACGACCTAACAGGATGGATCGGCCAAAACGTCCAGGAACGGGGAGGACGGATCGAAAATGCAGCCCAGCGTGCGCTTGCCGACGCGCATGGCAGCAACCTCTGGGCGCTCTCCAACGAGATCGATAAACTCCTGCTCTACGCGGGCCCCGAGAGGCCGATCACGGCTGAGGACGTTAGCTCCATGACCGGCTCGACCCGTGAGGAAAACATCTTCGCGATGGTCGATGACGTCATTGAACGTCGCTATCCCCGAGCCCGGGAGCGTATTGAGAGGCTGAGATCGGACACGGGAGCTGCCGTGCCGCAAATCATGGCGATGCTCGGCACGCAGGTCAGGAGGCTTCTTGCCGCCAAGGACGCGACGGATCGCCGCGTGTCACAGTCTGAACTCCAGGACGCTATTGGCACGCGCTCCGATTTCGCTATCCGCAAGACCGTGAACCAGAGCCGCAGTTTCACGATGCCCCGCCTTCGTGAGATGCATCGTGCCATCCTGGACTATGACATTGCCCTCAAGACCGGCCAACTCAACGAGGACACGGCAATGGAGCTGCTCATCGCAGACCTCTGCGGCATCGGGACGCCGCGACAGGGCTAGCCGCCTATCTGCGGCTCCGTGACGGGGTTGTAGCAGGCGAGGGTGTGGCCCTCATCGATAGTGACTAGTGGTGGCATTGGATTTGTGCGGCAGACGACGGTTGCCTTGTTGCAGCGAGGCAGGAACGGACACTCGTCCGGCGGATCAAGCAGATCCGGCGGCGCGCCGGGGACGCCGAGCAAAGGCCGTGTATCCCTGTCCAGGCGGGGCATGGCGTTCAGCAACGCCGCAGTATAGGGATGCTTGGGATTGTGGAACAGCGTGACCGTATCTGCTGATTCCACAATGCGGCCACCATACATCACCATCACACGATCCGCTGCCCGCGCGATGACGCCCATATCGTGAGTGATAAGGATGACCGCCGTGCCGGAGTCCTTCGCCAGTCCCATGATTCGTTCGAGAATCTCGGCCTGCAGCGTCACGTCGAGCGCAGAGGTCGGCTCATCCGCGATGAGAAGTTCCGGTTCCAGCACCAGCATCATCGCAAGCATCACCCGCTGGCACATGCCGCCGCTCATCTCCCACGAATAGCTTTGCATCACGTACTCAGGATCTGGCAGCCCAAGAGACGCGAGGGCGACCAGTGTCTCCTCTCGCACCTCATCAGCGTCGATGCGCCCGTGAGCGTTGAATATCTCCGCAATCTGGTCGCCAACGGTGATCAGGGGATTCAGCGCGGCCTGCGGGTCCTGGAAGATCATGGCCATCGCCTCGCCGCGCAAGATCCGACGATCATCCTCATCCATCTCATTGAGGTCGGCTCCCCGGAATGTGATGCGCCCGTCCACCACGCGACCGGGGTAGGGTACGAGTCCCATCACGGAGAGGCCTGCCGTCGTCTTTCCGCAGCCGCTCTCGCCGACGATGCCCAGGATTTCTCCGGGGCGAACGGCAAAGCTCGTTTCCTGGACGGCCTTGACGGTGCCGTCCTGTGTGAAAAAGGACGTGTGCAGATTGTCGACGCTTAGCAGCGGATCGAGTGTTGTGGACATAGGTTAAGGTTACGGCAACAGGTTGGCGTATGCCATTTGACATGTACGCGCGCGCCTACATAGAGTGAGCTATGGTGGCAAGCGGAACCCAACCTGCCTAGGGGAGCCTCGACAGTGGTTGAGAGTGGCAAGTATTGGATTATCGCGGCTATGGGTGTCGCCGCCGTTCTCGTTCCTCTCAGCCTCATGATCTTCTCCGGGATGCTTCAGCGCATCCGCATCCGTCCCTCCACCCCCGCCGACCAGGAACCGCGCTTCATGCGCATGACGTATGAGTCCGGCATGGTCCCGACGGGGGAGGCGAATGTCCAATTCAATTTCCGCTTCTATCTGTTCGCCCTGCTATTCGTCATCTTTGACGTTGAGGTGATTTTCCTGCTGCCGTGGGCGGCGCGATTTCTCTCGCTGGGGTGGGTGGCGTTCATCGGGATGGCCATCTTCCTCATACTTGTGCTAGTCGGATTCCTCTATGAATGGAAAAAGGAGGCGCTTGAGTGGCAGAAATGACTCCCACGCCACCCGGGCCTGAGCAGCTGCCGTCGCCGTACGGCATCCCCCTCACCGTCACGACAAACCAGTTGGACAACGAGGAGGGAGAGGTCATCGAGCGGCTGCGCGCCCTTGCGACCGAGCAGCACGTCGATGAGCCGATTGAGGTTCCCGAATCCCTTAAGCGCTCGGTACTCGTCACGTCCCTTGATGCGCTGCTGGATTGGGGACGTTCCAATTCTGTGTGGCCCGTCACGCTTGGCTTGGCCTGCTGCGCCTTTGAGATGATCGCCGCTGTGATGCCGCGATTTGACCAGGCGCGGTTCGGCATGGAGATCTTTCGGGCTTCGCCGCGGCAAGCGGATTTGATGATTGTCTCCGGCACCGTGACATGGAAGATGGCGCCCGTTGTCCGCCGCATCTATGAACAGATGCCCAATCCCAAATGGGTTATCTCCATGGGCGTCTGCGCAACGAGCGGCGGCCCATATTACCAGGGCTACAGCGTCGTCCCTGGCGTCAATCGTTTGGTGCCCGTTGATGTCTATGTGCCCGGCTGCCCGCCGCGGCCAGATGCCTTGCTTCACGGGCTCCTCAAACTCCAGGAAAAGATCAAGCGCGATTCCCTCGTTAAGGAGCGGGAGCCGCGCCTGAGAAAGCTCATCTCCTGAGGCCGCATGACAACCACCCTTTCGGGCCACGACATCGCTGAAAAACTCCGCGCCGCGCTGCCGGACGCAGTTGAGGAGGAGCGCGAAGATTGGGTTGTTGTCTCTTCTGAGTCCATCGCGGACGCCTGCCGCCTTCTCCGCGATGACGATGAGACTGATTTCCGGATGCTCCGCTCCATCGATGCCGTCGATTTCATCGACCGGTTCGAGCTTCGCTACGGCCTGCTTTCCATCCGCCGCAACCAGGAAGCCACGCTCAAGGTTCGGGTGTGGGGCAGGGATGAGCTTAGCTTGCCGTCGGTGACGCCGGTATGGGAAGGCGCGAACCTGCAAGAGCGCGAGATCTATGACTTGTTCGGCATCGAGTTCGACGGCCATCCGAACATGAAACGGATTCTGCTGTGGGAGGGCTTCCCGGGCCACCCCCTCCGCAAGGATTTTGCGTAGGCCGTATATGCAGTCGCCACAGCAACCCAACACGGTGGACTCACCCGACTACGATATTGAGCCGGTACTGCTCAATCTGGGGCCACAGCACCCGTCCACACACGGCGTGTTCCGTATCCGGGCCTTGTTGGACGGCGAGGAAGTTGTGGATGTCGAGCCGGTGTTCGGCTACCTGCACCGCGGCAGTTCCAAGCTCGCGGAGGAGCGCAGCTACACGCAGGTCATCACGCTGACGGATCGCCTCGATTACCTCTCCGGCATGACCAACAATCTTGCCTACGTCCGCGCTGTGGAAGCGTTAGCTGGGGTTGAAGTACCCGAGCGGGCGCAGTATCTACGCGTGATGACCGCCGAGTTGATGCGCATTGCGAGCCATCTCATGGCGCTCGGCTTTCTCATCAACGACCTCGGCGCATGGGTCACACCGCTCATGCACATGTTCCGTGAGCGCGAGAAGGTGCTGGACCTCTTTGAGATGATCTGCGGCGCGCGCATCACGTTTAGTTATATGAGAATCGGCGGCGTCTCCCACGATTTGCCCGCGGGATTCGATACCGCCGTCAACGGCTTCCTGGACGATTTCGAGGAGCGTGTGGCGGAATATGAGAAGCTGCTGCTGGAGAACGAGATCCTTGTCTCCCGCATGAAAGGCATCGCATCGTTGACTGGCGAACGCGCCATCGAATGCTCCGTGACCGGCCCCAACCTCCGCGCGTCCGGCGTCAACTTTGATCTTCGCAAACAGGCGCCGTACGAAGTCTATGACCGCATGAATTTCAACGTTCCCGTGACGCAGAACGGCGATAACTGGGATCGGATGTGGGTGCGGCTGCAGGAGATGAAAGAGTCCGCGAAGATGGTCCGGCAGTGCATGGCCGATCTGCCGGAGGGTATAACGCGTACTCCTGCAGACTTCTTCATTCGCCCACCCGCCGGCGAGGTCTACAGCGCCATCGAGGCCACCAAGGGTGAGCTTGGTTTCTACCTCGTGAGTGACGGCACCATCGCTCCGTACCGCTGCGGAATCCGCGCCCCGTCGTTCATCAACCTGACTGTTCTGCGCGAACTCTGCATCGGCTGGAAACTGGCCGATCTCATCGTCAATTTCGGCACTTTGGACATCAACGTGGGCGAGGTTGACCGATGATTGCCGAGCTTACTCGCGACATCCTTGAAGGGTATTTGCCGGTTGATTGGGTTGATATGCTCATGCCGCTGCTGGGCCTCTTCATTGTCGTCAACGTCCTGCTTGGCAGCGCCGTCATGCTGACCTATGCCGAGCGGCGTCTGGTTGCACGGATGCAGAACCGCATCGGGCCCAACCGTGTCGGTCCGTTTGGCCTGCTGCAGGGCGTCGCTGACCTCATGAAGCTGGTACTCAAAGAAGACCTGACGCCGCGCGCTGCGGACAGGCTCGTTTTTCTCATCGCGCCTATCCTCTTCTTCGCCCCCGCCATCGCGCTCTTTGCCGTCGTGCCGTTCTTCGATGGATGGACGGTCGCGGACCTGGACGCTGGCATCGTGTACGTCATCGCCGTCACGTCCATATCATCCTTGGCGGCGTTCGCGGCAGGGTGGGCGTCCAACAACAAGTACTCGCTGTACGGTGCGGTGCGCGGCGTGGCGCAGTTGGTCAGCTACGAAGTCCCGCTTATCCTGGCCGTCACGTCCGTCGTTGTGCTGGCCGGTTCCCTGAATCTGCAGGAGATTGTCGAGGCACAGGGCATCCCGTTCGTGCTGGTGCAGCCGCTCGGGTTCCTCATCATGCTGATTGCCGTCACGGCCGAGTTGAACCGCACGCCGTTCGATATCAACGAGGCTGAATCAGAGATCGTTGCCGGATTCCACACGGAATACACGGGCACCAAGTTTGCGCTCATCTACGGCGCGGAGTATGTGGCCGCGCTCGGCTGGTCCGCCGTCATCGTCACCCTGTTCTTCGCGGGTTGGAAGCCGGACATCGGCGGCATCATCTGGTTCGGTCTCAAGACGTCCGCAATCGTGTTCCTGTTCTTCTGGTTCCGGGGCACATGGCCGCGCGTCCGCATCGACCAGATGCTTGCGCTGGCGTGGAAGCTGCTTTTCCCGCTCGCGACGATCAACATCCTTGTCACGGCAGGCGAGGTCCTGGCGATGCAGGCGCTGTTCTCGCTGCAGCCCGGAGAGGCGCTGCCGACCGCCGCGCTGGCTATCATCGCCGCGATCAACATCGCCCTGACGGTCGTGACGCTGGCGCTGTTGGGGCGCGTGCCCGGCCTTGCGAAATTCGACCAACAGCTGGCGGCGCCCGCCGGGGCGAAGGTTTAGGAGGCCGCTATGGCTCTATTCGGCACGGGAGCGATCAAGGGGCTGATGGTGACGCTCGGCTATATCCGCCGCAAGCCGTTCACCACCCAGTACCCGGAGGACAAGCTTGAGCAGTCGCCGCGATTCCGCGGCAACACCTTCGTCTGGTACGAGGAGCGCTGCACGGGCTGCGCCACGTGCGCCAAGGGCTGCCCGCTCGGCATCATTCGAATCGTTACGCACCCTGAGCCGCACTCGCAGGTCGGCAGCGACTACCACGTCGATGTTTTCGATATCGACACGGGCCGCTGCATGTTCTGCGCGCTCTGCGTGGAGGTTTGCCCCTACGACGCGCTCCATATGGGCGGCGACTTTGAGCAGGCGTCATACGGTCGAGAGGATATGGTGATCAGCGTTGAGGACCTGAAGGCAATGCCCAAGAAGCCCCGCACGCAGTTCCGCCCGCAGATGGAGATGATCGGCCACACCGGCAAGGACGAGCTTGAGGAGCATGAGGCGGGGCGTTGGTCACTCTAGCCTTCTTCTTTCTCGCCACTGCCGCCATGATCGGCGCTCTCGCCGTCGTGACGGCGCGCAACCTCTTCTACGCCGCGCTCGGCCTGCTTGTCAGCCTCGCCGCCGTGGCGGGCATCTATGTCACGCTTGACGCTGATTTTCTCGCGCTCGCGCAATTCCTGATTTACGTTGGCGGCATTGCCGTGCTCATCGTCTTCGCGGTGATGATGACGGCGCAGATCAATAGGGCGAGCAACTCTCATCGACTCTGGCCGCTCGGCCTCCTGACCGGAGCGGCTACACTAGCCGGCCTCGCCTACATCATGATCAACACGGAATGGCGCAGCGAGGACAGGGGCGAAACGATTTCACCAATGGTCGGCGACGCGTCGTCGGCTGGCATCCACCTGCCTGACTTGCTGTTCAGCACGTATCTCCTACCATTTGAATTGGCGGGACTGTTGCTGCTTGTGGCGACGATTGGCGCGCTTGTGATCGCGCGGGCGCGGTGAGGCGGGCAGGGCATGGACGCGCTCGCGCTGGAACACTACCTCCTGCTTTCCGCCGGACTGTTTGCCGTTGGGCTGGTCGGCGTTCTCGCCAAGCGCAACGTCGTGGTGATTCTCATGTCCATCGAGCTGATGCTGAACGGCGTCAACGTGGCGCTCGTGGCTTTCTCCCGCTACTCCCCTGTGGACGAGCTTGCAGGCCATATCTTCGCCATCTTCATCATCACCGTGGCGGCGGCGGAGGTTGCCATCGGCCTCGCTATCCTGCTGACCATCTTTGCGCGCCGCAACACCGTGGATGCGGCGGAGATTAATCTCTTGAAGTGACGAACAGGAAAGTGACATGTGGGTTGAATTCAAACGAGTGAAGGGACTGAAGGCCGCGGAGATGTGGAAGACCCTCTATGAGGGAGAGGGCCTGCCCACGCGCATCATGCCCGACCGCGTGGAGCAGTGGGGCGACGAATTCGCCGAGTTCAAGGTCTGTATCCCCCGCGCCCGCGAACACGTCGCTGAAGAGATTGAGCGGAAAGTCTAGTTCAAGACTCAACGGAATCTACACCGCCAAACGATGAACATAGAGCAAGAGATCTAAGCCAAAACGCAACGGAATCTACACCGCTAAACAATGAATATAGAGCAAGAGGACCAAGTTTAAAGAATGCCCGAAGCAGCAGTTTGGTTGATCATTGCCGCGCCGCTCGCGGCGGCCGTTGTCAACGGCCTGATCATCCGTCCACTGTACGGGCCGGTGTCGCGGGTCGGCTTCGATGTCACCGTCGGCGCCATCGGCTTGTCGCTCATTCTTTCGCTCTGGGCGCTGTCCGCCGTTTGGACCGACCAGGAGGTCGTCCTGCCCCTGCACGAGATTATCCGCGTCGATGAATTTTCGCTTCGAATAGGATTACTCCTCGACGGTCTGACGGCGATCATGCTGGTGGTCGTCACGTCCGTGAGCCTCCTTGTGCAGATCTACTCGCACGGCTACATGCGCGATGACAGGAGCTACGTCCGGTACTACACGTTCATGGCCCTGTTCACGGCGGCAATGTTGACGTTGGTGCTCGCCAACAACCTGATTCTGCTGTTCGTGGGGTGGGAGCTTGTCGGCCTCTGCTCGTACCTGTTGATCGGGTTCTGGTTCACGCGGCCGAGCGCGGCTGCTGCTGCCAAGAAGGCGTTTATCATCACCCGATTCGGCGACCTCTTCTTCCTGCTCGCCATCCTTGGAATCTTCCTGCTGTGGCCGGATGACCAACCTGTCACGTTCGCCCTCAGCGACCCGAATGCCTCCATGGATCTGCTCAGCTCGGGCGGAGCGGCGTTGACGGGAACGGGACTGACGCTTATCTGCCTGGGAATCATGGCGGGCGCGGCGGGCAAGAGCGCCCAATTCCCGCTCCACACGTGGCTGCCGGATGCGATGGAGGGCCCCACGCCTGTCAGCGCGCTCATCCACGCCGCCACGATGGTTGCTGCTGGCGTGTTCCTCGTTGCGCGGTTCCTGCCGCTGTTCGAGGAGGCCGAAACCGCGCGGACCATCGTGGCGCTCATCGGCGGGTTCACGGTGGTGTTCGCGGCATCGATGGGCCTCGTGATGAACGACATCAAGCGTGTTCTCGCCTATTCCACCGTGAGCCAGTTGGGTTATATGTTCCTCGCTTTGGGCTTAGGCGCGCTCGGCCCCGCGCTGTTCCACCTGTTCAATCACGCATTCTTCAAGGCGCTGTTGTTCCTCGGCTCCGGCTCCGTCAACCACGCTACCGGCACGTTCGACATGCGACTGATGGGTGGGCTGCGCCGTGTCATGCCGTGGACCTACGGCGTGTTTCTCATTGGTTCACTCAGCCTTGCGGGCACCCCGCCGTTCTCCGGCTTCTGGAGCAAGGACGAGATACTCGGCATCGCGTGGTCATACGGCGGGACGCTTGGCACACTCCTCTTCGTGCTGGCCATCGTCGGCGCGTTCATGACCGCCGCCTACATCTTCCGCGCGCTGTATATGACGTTCCACGGCCAATACCGAGGAGGAGAGGCGCAGGAGGCGCACGACTCAGCTGATGCCCACGAAACCCACGACGAAGGGCATGGCGCGACCCCGCACGAATCGCCGTGGGTCATGGTCATTCCGATGGCGATTCTCGCCGTGCTGGCCATCGGCTCCTGGTTCATCAATTTCCCGGCAACGCACTGGTTCACCGATCTGCTGAAGCCGCTGGGTGCGCACGTTGAGGAGATTCAGATTGTTCCGGCGGCAATAGGACTTGTGGCCGGCCTGCTCGGCATCGCTGTGGCGACGGCGCTCTACCGGGGCGGAAAGACAAGCGCGCCCTCAGTCAGCGGCCCTCTTGCCCCCATCACGAATCTCCTCACCCGCAAGTACTACATGGACGAGCTATACGAGAACCTTTTTGTCGGCAAGGCGTTGTACGGCTGGATGTGGCGGTTCCTTGCGTGGTTCGACAGCGACAAGGGAGTGGTGGACAGGGCGGTCAACACGCTTGGTCTGGTGGGACGCAACGTGGGCAAGGGCATCCGTGTTGTCGAGAACGGTCAGCTGCAAATGTCCATTACGGTGCTGTCCATCGGCGCGGTGATCATCGTCGCCGCATACATTGCGTGGGGAGGCGTGGGCTAGGACATGCAAGCCTTCGACGGCCTCATAACGCTCATCGTCTTCCTGCCGGTCATCGGCGCGGCGGCTGTTGCGATCGCGGGACGCGAGCAGATGCTGGTCAGGCGCATCGCGCTTGGAGCGATGATCCTCGACCTGCTTCTCGCCACATACGCGTGGCTCTCCTATAGCGCCAACGGCCCGATCATCGAACAGCTCGGCGACTACGCATCAAACCCGTGGATTCCCGGCGTCAACGCCTCCTATCTCCTCACCATCGACGGCCTTTCCATGCCGCTGGTTTTCCTGACGGCGCTGTTGGGCGTCGTGGCCGTGCTCGGGTCGTGGCACGTCAAGGAGCGAGTGCGCGAATACCACGTCTGGCTGCTTCTCCTGCTGACGGGTGTGCAAGGGGTATTCGTGGCGGGCGACCTGCTCCTCTTCTTCCTGTTCTGGGAGGTGGAATTGGTGCCGATGTATTTCCTCATCGCCATGTGGGGCACCGGCCACCGCGAATACTCCGCAATGAAGTTCGTCCTGTACACGCTCTTCGGGAGCGCGTTCATGTTGGTGGGCGTTCTTGCGCTGAGATTCGCCATTGGGTCGTTCGACATGACCGCGATGACGCTGGCAGGGCAGGAGGATACTCTCCGCGTCGCCTTCCTCGGTTTGGACGCCATCTTCCTGATGTTCCTTGCAGCCTTTGCCATCAAGCTGCCGGTCTGGCCGCTGCACACGTGGCTGCCGGACGCGCACACGGACGCGCCGACCGCCGTTAGTGTGCTTCTTGCTGGCGTGCTGCTAAAGATGGGCGGCTACGGCCTGATCCGCATCAACGTCGGCATGTTCCCCGCCGAAATGGAACAGTGGGCGCCGATACTCGTGGTCTTCTCCGTCATCAGCGTGCTCTACGGCGCGGCGGTTGTATTCAGACAAACCGACCTCAAACGACTTGTGGCGTACTCCAGCGTGAGCCACATGGGCTTGGTGTTATTGGGGGTGGCCTCGCTTGGCGCAGTGAGCGTGACAGGGGCGGCGCTGCAGATGTTCGCGCATGGCACCATCACCGGCCTGCTGTTCCTTGTCGTCGGCATCATCTATGAGAACGCCCACACACGCCACATTCCTGATCTCGGCGGTCTCATCGCGCGGATGCCGATTGTGGGAGCGGTATTCGTCTTCGCTGGCCTCGCCAGCCTCGGTCTGCCGCTGCTGAGCGGCTTTGCGGCGGAGCTGATGGTCTTCCTTGGCAGTTTTGATGCCTACCCATGGCAAACCGGTTTCGCCGTGTTGGGCATCGTCCTGACGGCCGGCTACATCCTGTGGACAGTCGAGCGCGTGCTGCTCGGCCCGTTGAAGGAGAGGTGGCAGTCCGTCAAGGACGCATCGCCCGCCGACTTCGTCGCCATGGCATTGCTTGTACTGCCGATCATCATCGTCGGCGTTTATCCCGCGCTTGTGGCCGACGTATTCCGCGACGGTGTGACCCTGCTGGTAGGCGGAGGGTAGGCGGCCATGCCGATGCAGATTGACGCCGCCTCTTTAGGCATCGACTTCGTCCACCTTGCGCCGGAGATCATCCTGACGCTTGCTGCCATCGCCGTTGTCCTGGTTGATCTGGTCGCGCGAGACAAGCGGGTTCTTGCGTGGCTGAGCGCGCTGGGCGTGGCTATGGCGGGCGGCGCTGCCGTCTGGCTGTGGACGTCCGACGCGTCCGGAGCAAGCTATTCCGGCATCGTCATCACAGATCTCTTTGGCACGATGTTCAAGCTGATCGTGCTTGGCGGGACGCTGCTGGCAATCCTCTTCTCGCCAGCCTACGTTGAGCGCCGCCTAGCGCGCTTCCATGGCGAATACTACGGCCTTCTCCTGCTGGCAACCGTCGGCATGATGCTGCTCGTCTCCATGGGCGAGTTGATCTCCATCGTGCTGGCGCTTGAGATACAGACATTTGCGCTCGTTGCGTTGATCGCGTTGCTCAAGGACGAGCGCTCAACGGAATCAGCCTTAAAATTCCTGCTGCTCAGCGCGGTCGCGACAGCCGTCATGTTGTACGGCATGGCGATTCTCTTTGGCCTGACCGGCACGACGTTCATCGCGGACATGCCGGGCGTAGTGGCGGAGCGCGTCGCGGAGGGCGGCCTGGCCAATAACCTCGCGCTAATCATGGCCGCGGTGCTGATTATCGTTGGATTCGGTTTCAAGATTTCCAGCGTGCCGTTCCAGATGTGGGTTCCGGCGGTCTACGAAGGCGCCCCCACGCCGATCGTCGGTTACCTCTCCGTCGCCTCCAAGGCCGCCGGTTTCGCCGTCCTCATGCGGTTCTTCGTCGTTACCTTTGAGCAGGCGGGTCTGGATGCGCTGGACTGGCCGCTGCTCATCGGCGCGCTTGCCATAGCCTCCATGACCATCGGCAACGTGGTCGCCATCATCCAGACGAACATCAAGAGGCTTCTTGCCTACAGCACGATAGCGCAGGCGGGATACATACTGATCGGCGTCGCGGTGATGGGCAACGGTGCGACGAACGTCTATGAACTGGCAACAAGCGGCGTCATTTTCTACCTTGCCGCCTACACGTTTTCAAACCTGGCCGCCTTTGGCGCGCTCATCGCCCTCAGCCCGGCCAACAGCAACGACTCCATCGAAGAGTTAACGGGCGGATTCTCCCGGGCGCCGCTCGCCGCCGTTGTGTTGACCGTGGCCCTGATCTCGCTTGTCGGTCTGCCGCCCACCGGGCTCTTTGTTGGCAAGATTTATCTCTTCTATGGGGCGGTGCAAGGGGATCTGTGGTGGCTGGCGCTGGCAGGCGCGCTCAACAGCTTCGTCTCCGCTTACTACTACCTGCGCCCTGTGCGCCGACTCTGGCAGGCGAGTGAGCCCGGAGCGGCCGTAAGCGAGGCAACCCACTCTCTCTCGCTGCGGGCATCGATGGCCGTCAGCCTCATCGGCGTCATCATCCTTGGCATAGTGCCGTTCTGGCTTATATCACGTGCCACGGAGGCCGCCGCTTCCTTCATGCCTTGAGTTCGTTCCCGTATCACGGCGCAGGGCGTGATACGTTATGATTTCCTAACGAGTGACGGCAACAGTCCCATTGCGGCCTGAAACCTCATTGAACAACCTGTTGGAGGTAAACAACTATGTTTGACCGTGTCCACCACGCCGGAATCGCCGTCGGCGATCTCCAGGGAGCTACGGACATCTTTGCAGACGCGCTTGGGCTGCGCGTGGACGGGATTCGCTCTCCACGTCCCCAGGGGCGAGCGCAGCGAGGAGCGGATCCGACAGACATCATCGATATTCCCATCGGGCATTCAGAGCTCGAACTGAACGCTGCCGCTGCTGAGGGCACGGGCGTCCATCGGTTTGTGGAATCACGCGGCGGGCTCGGCGCGCTCCACCATGTCTGCCTGCACACCACCAACATGGCTGATGACGTTGGCCACCTGCGGGCCTCCGGTCTGCAACAAGTAGCCGCGCCGCCGGATGTTCTTGCCGAGAATGAGCCGTGGACGGACGTCGCATTCTTCCACCCGCGGGACTGCATGGGCATCCTGTTCGAGATATGGCCGACTGAGAACCACCGCGTTGATATGCGCTACCAGGGCGAGGGGCTGTTCACGCGCATGGCGCACATCGGCGTCGTTGCGTCGGACATCGAGAAATCCCGCCACTTCTGGACGAATATCATTGGCTTCCGAGTCGATATGTTCAGGTCGAACATCCTCAAGGGCGGCCTGCACGTGGACTCCGACAACGTAACCGTCCTGGATTTACCGATGGGCGACTCCGGCATCACGTGCGTCCACCCCAACGACAGTGAGAGCGGCACGGCGCGTTTCCTTGAGAAGTACGGCGCGCGGGCAGGGGGCACGATGCACCACATCGCTCTTGCCACTGCCGACGTCAAGACCGCCGCGGACGTAGTGCAGTCGCGCGGCTTGCAGCTCATCGGTCCCGCGACCGATGACAGTGCATGGATTCATCCAAAGAGCGCGGCCGGCGTCCTGATTGAGATTGTCAAGGACGATCTGGGCAAACCCAGGCCGCTCAGCCCCTCAGAGCGTGCGCGTGCAATCCGGCAGGGCAAGACGGTAGGCCGAACAAATAGGGAGCTTGCGAGCGAATACGGTGTGACTGAAGCTGAGGTCGCCGAGATAGTGGGCGAGTAGGGCAGCCGGAACTGACGACAACACACAATCCATAAGGAAGCACAACATTGTTTGACAGAATTCATCATGCAGGAATCGCTATCGCCGACATCCCGACGGCCAAGAACGTCTTTGCGGATATGCTTGGTTTAGTCGTGGATCAGACCCGCTCGCCGCTGCCGGAGGGCAGCAAACAGCGCGGCCCCGATCCCACGGACATTCTCGATATTCCCATCGGCAACGCAGAGCTTGAGATGAACGCCCCGCCTGCAGACGGCACCCCGCCCGGCGGCACGCACACGTTCATTGAGCGGCGTGGCGGCGTTGGCGCGCTCCACCACGTCTGCCTGCACTCCACCAACGTGCCGGATGACGTTGCGCATCTGCGCGCCTCCGGCATCCAGCAGATCGCCATTTCTCCTGAGGAACTGGCTGCCAACGAGCCGTTCGACAGCGTCGCTTTTTTTCACCCGCGGGACTGCATGGGCATTCTCCTGGAGATCTGGTTCACGGACGATCATCATGTCGGCCAGCGCTACCAGGGCAAGGGCCTGTTCACGCGCATGAGCCACATCGGCGTGGTCGCGGCTGATATGGAGAAAGCCCGCCATTTCTGGTGCAACATCATCGGGATGCGCGCCGACGTGTACAAAACGAACGTCCTCAAAGGCGGCCGCAAGATTGAGTCGGACAACGTCCGCGTTCTGAGCATCCCTGTCGGCGACAATGGCGGTGGAATCCTCGCCGTCTCCCCGGACGACAGCACCAGCGGCACAGCCCGATTCCTTGAGAAGTATGGCGGGAGCGCCGGCGGCACTATGCACCACATCGCTTTTGCGACGAAGGACGTAAAAGCGGCTGCCGATTTCGTGCAGGGCAACGGCATGAAGCTTATCGGCAAGCCGAATGACGAGTTCGCGTGGATTCACCCAAAGAGCGCGGCGGGAGTGCTCATCCAGATAGTGAAGGACGAGGCATAGCGGCGGGGCAGGGGCGCGAGACGGTTTTCGTCTGATTCGGAGACCGCGCCGACCGTCTGACGCCGCCGCACAATCTCGGCATAATGGCGTTCCCATGAAACGAGTCGGCATCCTCTACCAGACACGAACGGCGGAACCGGAAACGGTTGCGTCGATGTTGGCTGACCAGGCGCGTGCGTTGGGCCGTGATGTTTGGCTCCAATCATCCTGGGATGACGGCATCGATCAGATTAATGGCGATACTGACCTGATCATCAGCGTGGGGGGTGACGGGACCCTCCTCAGAGTTGCCCGTGTCGTCGCCCCTTCGGGCATCCCCATCCTCGGTGTCAACGCCGGCAGACTTGGTTTCCTTACGGAGATTGACGCATCCACATCGTCTGAACTGTTGCCGCGCGCTTTGGATGGTGAGGGCCGCATCGAGGAGAGGACGATGCTAGCAGTCGATCATGACGGTGCAACGTCCTACGCGCTCAACGACGCCATCATCAGCCGCGGAGGTCCCGCCCGCACTGTGCAGGCGAGCGTTACCGTGAACGGCGTTGAACTGCTTGCCTTTCGCGGTGACGGCGTTATTGTCGCCACCGCGACCGGCAGCACGGCCTACAACCTCGCCGCCGGCGGCCCGGTGCTGCCGCCCACGACGGCAGAGTTAATCATCAATCCCGTCTCTGCCCACCCCGCGTCGGAGTCTCCCGTCCTCGTCGAGCCTGACGCAGAGATCGTCATTCGCATCAGAACGGATCACGGCGCCATTCTCAGCCTCGACGGGCAGGACGATTTCGATGTCCATGACGACACTGTTGTTACCGTTCGCAGGAGCCCCCATCAGGCGCGCCTCCTGCGATTCCGTGATTCCGGCTACTTCTACCGCAGCCTCAGCGATCTGCTTAATCGCCGCCGTCGCCACCCAGATTTGCCGGATGCGGACGGCTCTAGGAATGATGTTGCCGCCCCACAGGGAGTCACCGTGCCATGACCACCCTTGCTGAAGCGCTTGCTGTCAGGGAAGCCGCGCTCGCGCAACGCGGCTTCCGCGTCAGGTCGGCCCGACTCGGTGATGTCCCTCGGATGGCCGAGATGATCAACAACTTTGCCAGCCAGGGTGAGATGTTGCCGCGCAGCGCGTCAGAACTCTATGAGAACATCCGCGATTTCCTCATCATCGCGGATGAGAACGACGAGGTGGCTGCCACCGCCGCGCTCCATATCCTCTGGGACGACCTGGCCGAGATAAAATCCGTCGCCGTCAGCGAGGCATTGCACGGGCAGGGCATTGGCGCGTACCTCGTGGAGAAATGCGTGGAAGAGGCTGCACGGATGGAGCTGCCGACCGTCTTCGTCCTGACGCACAAGCCCGGCTTCTATGAAAAGTTGCAATTCGAGCGCGCAGATGTACTCGCATTTCCGCGCAAGGTGTGGTCGGAGTGCATCCGCTGCCCCAAGTTCTCCAACTGCAACGAGATCGCGATGAGCAGGCCGGTGGCCCGGGAGTTCACGGCTGACCTGCCGGACGACGATGATCTGCTCGATCCCATTCCGACCCGCGCTTAGCCCTTAGGCATCTGGAGGACGTCATGGAACGCCTTTCACGTCGCGCCGTCTATGAGGGCCGTATCGTCACCGTCTATGAAGACCACATGCGTCTGGACGGCGGACGGGAACAGATGTGGACGACCATTCAGCATCCGGGCGCGGTTGTCATGGTACCCGTTGATGCCGACGGCAACATTCTCCTGGTGCGCCAGCCCCGCCCGTCAGCTCGTGATGTCTTGCTTGAACTCCCCGCGGGAACACGTGAGGAGGGCGAAGAGCCTGTTATCACCGCACGGCGCGAGTTGCAGGAAGAGATTGCCCACGATCCCGGAACGATGACGCCGCTGGGCGGTTTCTACAGCGCTCCCGGCTTCTGCGACGAGTTCCTGCACCTCTTTCTCGCCACGGACTTGAGCCCTGTGGAAGGAGTTGAGCCGGACGCGGATGAGGAGATCACCGTCGTGCCGACGCCTCCCGCCGTCATCCCGGACCTCATCCGCACCGGCGAGATCCGTGACGCCAAGTCAATCGCCGGCCTCCTCCGTTATCTCTACATGGAAGGCGGGTTGACCTAAGGATTCGATTGGAGAAGGCGTCACCTTCTCCCAGCAACCGTTCTCGTTGCGCTACTATATCTGTGACCACTACGGAGGGCGGGATGCTCTACATATTCTTGTGTACCGTCACGGAAGAAGGCCAGCAGGCGATGCTGCGCGACCCTGAAATGTTTTCCCACGTGGCTGATGACGTTCACGTGGAAGGTACTCAGCTCTTGGCACGCTACGCCGTTCTCGGACAATATGATTACGTTGCCATGGTTGAGGCCCGCACGCATGAGGATGCTGCTCGCCTGTCCCTTGAACTTGGCGCCCGTGCCCACGTCCACATAGAGACGTTGGTCACTATTGCCGTCCGCCAACTGGCCGACGGGTCCGATGAGGCAATTGAGACGCTGACCTCCGTGCAGCGGCCCGTTCTTGCCACTGATGAGGGCGATAATCCGCCGGACTTTGCGGGGCCGATTTCTACGTGATGATGGGTTAACCTATACTTTGTTACAGGAATCACACATTCGTGGGAGGCCGTATGGCCTCCCTTTTGATACCGCAAGCGGGTAGGGGAGAAATACGCAATGACAACAGCGCAGCAGCCTGCCGTCGGAGCGCCGATAGGTCGCTCGGACGGTCCGGACAAGGTCACAGGACTCGGCCAGTACTCACTCGACGTGACGCTGCCCGGGATGTTGTGGTGCAAGGTTCTCCGCTCCCCGTATCCCCACGCCCGCGTCAAGTCGATCAACACCTCCGCCGCTCTTGCCTTGCCGGGTGTGCATGCGGTTCTCACGCCGGAGGACGTGCAAGGGTTGCGCTTCGGCAAGCGAATCATGGATGAGCATGTGTTGGCGTACGATGCAGCGCGCTATATCGGGGATGCGATTGCAGCCGTTGCCGCTGAGGATGAGGACATCGCCGAGCGGGCGTTGGAGCTCCTCGACGTGGAGTACGAAGAGTTGCCCGCAGTGGTGACGATGGACGAGGCTCTGGCTGACGGCGCGCCGATCCTGCACCCGGAATTCAATTCCTATTTCGGTATCCCGGAGGAACAGGAGACGCGGTCCAATATCTTCGCGAAAGGATCGTGGGGCAAGGGAGACGTTTCGCAGGGTTTCGCGGAGGCTGATCTCATCGTCGAGCACGAATACACAACGCCACGCACGCACCAGGGCTATCTTGAGGTCCACAACACCATTGTCTGGATCGATGAGACCGGCCACGTGCAGGTCTGGCTGGGATCAAAGTCGCCCTTTGCCAACCGCCGTGCAATTGCGCTTGTTATCGGCGAGGAGCCGGACAATATCACTGTGAATTACGCCTATGTGGGCGGGGATTTCGGCGGCAAGGGCGACATCAACGGCGCGCCCATCTGCTACTTCCTCGCAAAGAAGACGAGCAGGCCCGTCAAGCTGGCGTTCGACTACTCGGAAGAGTTCTCCGCCATGAATCCTCGCCATGAGAGCACCATGCGAGTCAAGGCGGGCGTCAAGCGTGACGGCACTCTCACGGCGTGGGAGGCGGAGGTGTATTTCAACTCCGGCGGGTACGGCAGCTACAAGCCCGTGCCCGGCTCCAACCTCCCCGGCATCGCGGAGATTGCGGGGCCGTACGTCATCCCCCATGTGCAGATCGATGCCTACCAGGTGTACACCAACACCGTTCCGTGCGGATTCCACCGCTCGCCCGGCGAGGTGCAGGGCATCTTTGCCGGTGAGTCCCACATGGATCTCATCGCGCAGGAACTCGGCATGGACCCGCTGGAGCTGCGAATCAGGAACGTTATCCATGACGGCGACGAGACGCCGGTTGGCCGCGTCTTCCTCGACGTGAAGGCTGAAGAGGTGCTGCGCGAGGCAGGCCGTCTCTCCCAATGGGATTCCCCCAAGGCTGAGAACGTTGGACGGGGCATCGCTTTCGGGCATCGCACGCAGGGCGGCGGTCAGACCACCATCAACATCACCGTCAACGCGGACGGCAGTGTCCTCGCCGCCAGTTCCATCTACGACCCCGGCATGGGCAACCACACCATGATGCAGCAGGTCACTGCGGATGAGTTGGGGATCGATATCTCGCGCGTGTCCGTTGTTCCGCTCAATACGGATCAGGCGGACTTTGACACCGGTGTTGGCGGCAGCCGCGGCAGCTTCATCATCACGGAGTCGGCTTTTATGGCCGCAGACGATGTCCGCGGCAAGCTCAAGCGACTCGCGGCGGAGTTCAACGGCTGGGACGAGGACGTTGTTGAGTTTGGGGCGGGCGCGCTCACCAACACGCGAACTGGTGAGTCGGTGCCAATGGAGCGAATCGCCGAAAGATCGGGCGAGCCGGTGTCGGGCTTGGGCAGGCTGGAAGAGGCCGCTCAGAGCCCCTATACGTCTTTCGTTGCGCAGGTTGCGGAGGTTGAGGTCGACCGCGAAACTGGCGAGCCTCAGGTCAAGGTCATCACCGCCGTCCATGACACATCCCGCATCATCAATCCCGTGGGATTCTACGGACAGATCGAGGGCGGCATGATCAACGCCTACGGCTTCGCCATGATGGAGGAATTGACGGTCGACGAGGGCGGTCGAGTGACGAACCCGTCGTTCGCCGACTTCAAGATGCCCACCGAGCCGGATATCCCTGAACTCCGCATAGGGCTCGTCGAGACGAGTGAGGGCAGGGGCGCGTACCGCGTCAAGGCCGTCGGTGAGCACTCCAACCTCACAACCCTTCCGGCCATCGCCAACGCCATCGATGATGCCGTTGGCATCAGGCTGAACAGCGCGCCGTTCACCGCGGAGAAACTCCACCGCGCGCTGAACGAGTAGGCGGGCGAGACAGCTCTGCCGGAGCGGGGTATATGCCGGTCACGGCTGAATCCATCCTGCGTTCGCTTGCAGAGAGCGAACAGCCTCTCCGCACGCCTGCCATGCGCGCCATTGCAACTGCCGCTGCCAAACAGCTCAAGGCCGACGGCGCGGATGCTGAGTCCGTATTCGCTCTGTGTGATGCGTTGATCGAGTCAGAAGAACTCCATGACGCTGCGCGAATGGTTGCGTTCGAGATTGCATATCGTCATCGCGGACTGCGGGACTCTCTGGATAGACGGATGCTGGAACGACTTGGCCGAACGCTGGACGGGTGGGCATCGGTTGATCACTTTGCCCGCAAGCTGAGCGGCCCTGCGTGGCAGCGCGGACAACTCAGCGACGCACGCATTATGCAATGGGCAAAGTCGACAAATTTCTGGTGGCAGAGGGTAGGGCTGGTCTCGACCATCGCTCTCAACGAACGGCATCTTGGCACAGGCGACGCCATACGAACGCTGGCTATCTGCGAACTATTCATCGATGAACGTGCAGACCTCCACATCAGGGCACTGAGCTGGGCGCTGCGTGAACTTGGCCAACGTGACTCCACGCCTGTCCTGGCGTTCATCGAGCGGCATGAGGGCAGTCTCGCGCCGCGCATCATCCGGGAAGTACAAAATAAACTCATCACCGGCCACAAGATGGCCAGACCGTCTGAAGCCATGCAGCGGCGGATGCAGGCTCGCGCCCGTACGTGACACAATACCGGCATGACGGAACCTACAGAGGATCGCTTGGTCGCGCCGGAACCGCAGAACGAGGACACCGCGCTTGAGAGCGGCCTGCGCCCTCGCCGCCTGCCGGACTACGTCGGCCAAAGCCGCGTCATTGACAACCTAAAGGTCTCGATCCAGGCTGCTCTGCAGCGTAATGAGCCGCTGGATCACGTCTTATTGCATGGCCCGCCGGGACTTGGCAAGACGACGCTCGCGTTTATCATCGCGGCGGAAATGGGAGTGAGCGTTCGTGTCACCGCGGGCCCGTCATTCACCCGCGCGGGCGATCTCGCGCAGATGCTCACACAGCTCCGCCCACATGATGTTCTCTTCGTAGATGAGTTTCACCGCCTCCCGCGCTCAGTGGAGGAAGTGCTGTACCCCGTGATGGAGGATCACGTGCTGGACATCATGATCGGCAAAGGGCCGGGCGCGCATTCCGTTCGGGTGAGCCTGCCGCCATTCACACTCGTTGGCGCGACCACGCGCTACGCCCTCCTCAGCAACCCCCTCCGCGACCGTTTCGGCGCGACGTACCGGCTGGACTTCTACTCGCCGGAGGAGATCGAGAGGATTCTCGTTCGCTCCGCCACTGTGCTGAATGTTGATGCGAGAAGCGACGGCCTCGTGGAGATTGCCGGCCGGTCACGGGGAACGCCTCGTGTTGCCAACAGGCTGCTGCGCCGCGTCCGTGACTATGCCCAGGTCAAGGGCGACGGCACGGTGACCGGTGAGGCTGCACGGGAGGCGCTGGACAGCCTCGGCATCGATTCGCTGGGACTGGATGACACAGACCACCGCGTTCTGGACAGCCTTATCAATACGTTTAGCGGTGGACCGGTAGGTTTGGAGACACTGGCATCGTCAATCGCGGAGGAGCCTGACACCGTGATGGATGTCTATGAGCCGTATCTGTTGCAATTGGGCTTTCTGGACAGAACTCCCCGCGGCCGCCGCGCCACCCGCCGCGCTTATGAGCATCTCGGCGTCGAGCCACCGCCACAGAACGGCGGCCCTGACCCGAACCGCCCCCAATTGTTGTAGGTGGCCGCCCAATAGGCGGAGCAAGCGCCACGCGTCTACACTCTTATTCCCGCGTAGCTTATAATTTGAGTTGCCGCTTATGACTGTCATTCCGGTTCGTCACATACCTGACCCCGTCCTGCGCGAAAAGACGAAGCGCGTGCCAAACATCACATCCGCGCTGCGTTCGCTTGTCGATGACATGATCGAGACCATGTACAAGGAGCACGGCGTCGGCATCGCCGCCAACCAGGTGGGGCGCGGCTTGCGCATCGCCTACATCGAAATCCCTGAAGAACACGATGAGGACGGCAACATCGTGCAGGAACACTCGTCACATGTCCTGATTAATCCGGAGATTATCCGCCGCGTGGGCGAACGAGAGGTTGAGGAAGGTTGCCTGAGCATCCCGGGCTGGCGCGGCACACTGATTCGCTCGGAGCGCGTGACGGTCAAGGCGCTTGACCTGGACGGACGAGAGATCAGGATCAAGGCGGACGGATTGCTGGCACAAGCGCTGGAGCATGAGACCGACCACCTTAACGGCATCGTGTACATCGATCGCATGGAGAATATCGAGGAGTTGTACCCTCTCGATTTGCGGGCCGATATAGACGCTGAAGGGCAGGCCACGGACAACGGGGAGCCCAAGCCGCCGCCCGATCCCAACCTCATTTGGCGTCTGCGACAGCCCGTCGCGCCGGTCGCGCGCCGACGGTGAGTGCGATGACATCTCCCCCCAACGTTCGCGAGACAGCTATCGGTGAGATGCTTGAGCGCGCCCGCGTTTTTCTTGCCGGGCGGCAGGCTGCAGCGTGGGTAGTCGGCGGCTCCGTCCGGGATATGCTCCTTGGTGTCCCGACTGCGGACGCCGATCTGGTGGTGGATACGCCAAACGTTCCACAGTTGGGCAGACAGTTTGCGAATGAAATCGGCGGCGCGTTCTATCACCTTGACCAGGACCGGAACTATGTCCGTGTGCTTTCGGAACCGGACGCGGCAGGCACGCGCGCGCTTCTGGATATCACGCCGCTCGGAAATCATGACATTGCCTCTGAACTTTCGCGACGCGATTTTACGGTCAACGCAATGGCGCTGCCGCTCGAAAACTGGCAGGCGCCGGATAAACTCATCGATCCGCTCGACGGCTGCGCTGATCTCAGGCAACGTGTCCTCCGGGCCGTCAAACCCACCATATACGTCGATGACGCGATTCGGCTCATGCGCCTGGCAAGGCTGGCAGGGCAGTTGGGGTTCGCTATTGATGAGGAGACGGCGGCATTGGCAAAGCGCGACGCTGCCCGTATCGCGGACGTTTCACCGGATCGGTTGCGTGACGAGTTGTGCAAGGTTTTGGGGCTGAGCGATGCGAAGTCCGCCCTGCGCCTTCTTGATGACATCGGCGTGCTCAGCCGAATCATGCCGGAGCTTGATGCCGCGCGTGGCGTGACGCAGCCGATTGAGCACTACTGGGACGTATTCGACCATCTCGTAGAGACTGTCGGATACATGGATGGCTTGCTTGACGAAGACAGACGGACTGCCGATTCCAGCCTGTCCCAGATGCCTTGGAGCGAGCACGTTGCCGACTATTTCGCAGAAGAGGTGTCCGGCGGCGTTGACCGGGCGATTCTGACCAAACTTGCCTGCCTGCTGCATGACATCGCCAAGCCACAGACGAAGACCGTCGAAGAGTCCGGCAAGACACGTTTTCTCGGCCACCCGGAGCAGGGAGCCGAGGTGACGGAGGGGGTGATGGAGCGGCTGCGTTTCAGCCGCCGCGCCAACGCCTACGCCTCACTGGTTGTACGGCAGCACCTGCGTCCCATGCAGCTCAGCAACAATCTTCAGACGCCAACGCGCCGCGCCCTCTATCGGTTCAAGCGTGATCTTGGCGATGCGGCAATCGGGGCAGTATGGCTGAGCATGGCCGACTTTCTGGCCGCTAAGGGCCCCATGCTCGACCCCAATGAGTGGCGAAGGCGGGTCAGCCACTGTAGCCTAGTGATGGAGTCGATACTCACTGAGCCTGCTGATGACATGGCCGCGCCCCAGTTGGTGAATGGCCACATGCTCATGAAAACGCTTGGCGTTGGCCCCGGCCCGCAGTTGGGTCAGATACTTGAAGCCGTCAGGGAGGCGTTGGCCGCAGACGAGGTGTCGACTCCTGAGGAGGCGCTTGGGTTTGCCCGCCGGGAATGGGAGGCACGGTTCGGCCCCCTGGCAGGCGAGCGCGGGGAGACAATGCAGTGAGGAGAGGGAACTGAGTTGGAGCGATTGAGCGGCTTACTTGGCGCAGTCGGCCTTCGGCTGCGCAGATGGATTATCCCGGGTTTCATCGTTCTCTTTGTTTTGTTCGCCGCGCTCAGCCTCGTGCGCGATGAGTGGCGTATCCCCCTGACCGACATCGAGCGTGGCCAGCAGGATACGCCGCTTGGCCTCACGCTCGGTCTTGATCTGCAAGGCGGCGTCCACCTCGTCTATGAAACCGTCGATCCGAATCCCTCTCCGGAGCAGCTGCAGGGCGTGGTGCAGATTATCCGCACACGTGTCGACCAATTCGGCGTAGCGGAACCCCTCATTCAGACGCTCGGCGCAAATCGCATCGTTGTTCAGCTGCCGGGCGTGCAGGACGTGCAGGCGGCCAAGGACCTCATCGGCGCGCCCGCCGTCCTCGATTTCCGTGAGCTTATCCCGATCCCCATCGAGCCCGGAGAAGAGACGGCCACCGAGACCGGAGTGGTGCCTGATGTCACGACTATTTCGGAGGCCACTCCCGAAGCAGAACCAACTCCGGGTACGTCGAGCGAAACCTCTTCCGATGCCGCAGAGTCGACCGCGGGCCCATCGGATGGAACAACATCGGCGCCCAAGTTGGCTAATGTCTCTCAATCGATAGTGGCTCAAACCACCCCCCAGCCAACCGTCGTTCCCGAAACGACCCCGGAAACGACTGCTGCGGATGACCAAACCGAAGCGGTAGAGGAGACACCGACGCCTGAGCCTGTGCCCGAGTTCCGCCTCGAATGGGAGATCGCGACGGCAGTTGTTGACGGCGAGGAAGTTGAACTGACGGGTGATCGTCTGGAACCCGGCTCCGCGCAGGTGGGATTCAATCCGACAACAGGCGCGCCGGAAGTGTATTTCCAGATGGATAGTCAGGGCCGCGAGGCGTTCAGGCTGGTGTCACGCCGTATGGTCGGCGACTTGCTGGGAATCTTTCTTGACGGAGAGGCCATCCTGACGCCCCGAATACAATCTGAAATCCCAACGAGCCCCCGCATCACCGGGCTTGATCTTGAAGAAGCGCAGATCCTCGCCATTCAGCTAAACGCGGGCGCGTTCCCGATCCCGCTGGAGAAGGAACCGATTCTTGAGCGTGACGTGGACGCATTCCTCGGGGCAGACGCCCTTGAACGTGGACTGCGCGCCGGCATGGTCGGTATCCTGCTGGTCGCGCTGTTCATGGTGCTCTACTACCGCATGAACGGCGTCGTGGCGGCAATTGCTCTCATCATCTACGCCATCCTCGTGCTTGGGGTGTTCAAGTCGATTCCCGTCGTGCTGACCCTCTCCGGCCTCGCGGCATTCGTTCTCTCATTCGGCTTGGCCGTTGACGCCAATGTCCTGATATTCGAACGGATGAAGGAGGAGCTGCGCGCAGGCCGCAGCATGGGATCGGCAATCGATATCGGATTCAACCGCGCATGGCCCGCCATCAGGGACGGCAACTTCACGACGCTCATCATCGCCGCCATCCTCTTCTGGTTCGGCGAACGGCTCGGCGCAAGCCTCGTGCAGGGCTTCGCGCTCACGCTGGCCATCGGCGTTGTGCTCAGCATGTTCAGCGCCTTGGTCATCACGCGCCGCCTGTTGCGCCTCGTGACCAACTTTGAGCCGCTCCGCAAGACGAGGCTCTATATTCCTTAGGAGAAACGGACAGTGATTAACTTTGCCAAATACCGCGCCACCTACTTCCTCTTTTCCCTCGTGCTCATCGCGGGCGGGCTGGCAGCGCTGTTCCTTGGCCCCGGCCTGAGCTTCAGCATTGAGTTCAGCAGCGGCGCCGCCGTGGACGCGACATTTGTGAGCCCGACTCCACAGGAGCATGTTGACGAGGCCATTGACTCGCTCGGATACGAAGGGGCGGTAGTGCAGGGTTTTGGCGACCGCGAGTATTTCCTGCGGCTTCCGTTGGCGGAGGCCTCTGAGCGGCAGCAGCTGGACGTGCGCAACGCGTTGGAGGAATACGCGGGGCCGTTGCAGGGCTACAGCTTTGACCTGGTCTCACCCGCCGTTGCCCGTGAGACAGTGCGAAACGGTCTGATTGCCGTCCTCATCGCTGTCGTCGGCATTCTCGGCTATATCGTCTACGCCTTCCGCAGCATCCGTCACCCGTTCCGTTACGGCATCGCAGCCATCATCGCTCTTGTGCATGACATCGCCGTCGCCTTTGCCGTGGCGGGACTGTTCATGCTCATCGGCTCGCAGTGGCTCCATCTTGAAATCAGCAGCATGTTCCTTGTCGGCGTGCTGACCCTGCTCGGCTACAGCATCAACGACACCATCGTCATCTTTGACCGCATCCGTGAGAACATCCTGCGGGATACGAACCGGGATATCGTCGCAACCACCAACTACTCGATCATGGAGAGCATGGGGCGCTCAATCAACACGAGCTTTACGACGCTCGTCGTCTTGCTCGCGCTGTTCCTGCTTGGCCCAACAACGATCCGCGATTTCCTCTTCGTGATGATTATCGGCGTCGTCTCCGGAACGTACAGCTCCATCTTTACAGCCTCCCAGGTGATCGTGTCATGGGAGACGCGGAGCTTTGGTAGCCTGCCATTCATCGGCGGCGGGCGCGGCGGCTCGACTCCCTCAGCGGCCCCATCAACCAGCGCGCCATAGGGTAGGGCGTTCACGAAGGCCAGACCATGCCCGTCACGACTGAACGCATCACCATCGACAGCGATGGCGTCGAGTTGGTCGGCGCGATCTCCGTACCGGAGGGGCAGGGGCCGCATCCGGCAGTAGTCATCTGCCACGGCCTTCCCGCCGCGCGCCCCACGCCCACGGCGGACATCACGCTCTCCGCTCCAACCGACGAAGGCCTGACCTACGCCGAGATTGCCGAACTGTGCGCCCACCGTGGCCTCGCGGCGGTCATATTCAACTTCCGTGGCACGGGTGAGAGCGGCGGCAACTTCCACCCGCTGGGATGGGCGCAAGACTTGGAGGCCGTCCTGTCATGGGTGTGGGAGCGGCCCGAGGTGGATATTGATCGCATCGGCGTTCTTGGCTCGAGCATGGGCGCTCGCGTGGCGATTCACGTTGCGGCGCGCAGACCGGAGGTTGCGGCCGTCCTTTCCTTCGCCTCACCCGCTCGCTCGCGGTGGAACCGCTCGCCGGAGGAAATGGTGCAGAATGCGCGGGACGTTGGCATCATCCGCGACCCTGACTTTCCGCCGTCCGCCGAAAAATGGGCTGATGAGTACCGGGAAATGGACGTGACGCAGTCGGTGGCGCGTGTCTCTCCGCGTCCTTTACTGCTCATGCATGGTGATGCCGACGATGTCGTGCCGCCGGAGGATGCTCACTCGCTGTTGGCGGCGTCTGACCAATCCGCAACGGAGTTGATGATGCTGCCGGGGGCGGGACATCGATTCCGCAGCAATGTGGAGGCCGTGGACATCGCCGTCAACTGGCTGGTGGAGACTCTCAAGGCGTAAGCCGTGACCGGCATCATTGAGACCCTGGGCGGCTGGATCCAGGAAGTCATCCTTGCCATCGGCTACCCCGGGATCGTCTTTCTAATGGCCGCCGAGAACATCTTTCCTCCCGTGCCGTCCGAGTTCGTTCTCCCATTCGCGGGCGCTCTCTCCGCAAGAGATGAGTTGAACTTCTGGGGCGTTGTGGCTGCCGGCACGGCAGGCTCCGTCATTGGGGCGCTGGTTCTCTATGCTGTCGGATATTTCGCCCGGGAAGCCGGTGTGCGCCGTATCGTCGCCACATACGGAAAGTATGCTTTCATCTCTGAGAACGACCTTGACCGCGCAACTGCGTGGTTTGAACGGTACGGGGAGGCTGCCATAGTCTTCGGACGGCTCATCCCCATCATCCGCAGTGTGATCTCAATTCCGGCGGGCTATACCCGCATGAATCTCCTGAAATTTCTCCTGTATACGACCCTCGGAACATTCATCTGGAGCCTCATCCAGGTCTATATGGGTTGGGTGCTGGGCGAGAACTGGGAGAGAATCACGGAAATCACAGGGCCCTATCAAAGCGCCACGCTGATACTGATGGTGGCGGCTGTCGTGGCTTTCTTCGGCTGGCGCGCCTACAAATGGAGAAAACGCAGAAGTGATTAAACAAACGCTCGTCCTCATCTTCGGCATGCTCATCGGCATCGTCTTGGCGTCGTCGATGTGGCCCAAGAACCGCAGCCCTCTCATCCAGTTCAACGCGAGAGGCATAGTGCGGATCGTCATCAATCGACCGGAGAGAGAAGAGTGAGCAAGCTGGCAATCATCGCCTGTGCATCCAATGAGGCCGTAGCGCTCTAACCTTGCGTTGACCTCGGTGGCGATGGGCGTCAGCCAAGCTGTCTGATTAGTGTGCCAGCGGCGATAGATCGGGCATATGCTCTCCGTGGTGGATGCGTGAGCGTCGCGCAACACCTGTCCGGAGCGCCGCCTTGCTCACGGCACGCGAGACCGCCGTCACCACGCGTGAATTGAAGAGACTGGGGATGATATTCTCCTCGCTCAGTTCGCGGTTGGACACAACGGCGGCAAGCGCCTGCGCCGCCGCCATCTTCATATCCTCATTGATGCTGCGCGCGCGGACGTCAAGCACCCCGCGAAAGAGTCCGGGGAAGCACAGGGCGTTGTTGATCTGGTTCGGGTAGTCCGAGCGCCCCGTCGCAACCACCCGCACGTATCGATGCGCCTCTTCCGGCGATACTTCTGGGTCGGGGTTGGCCAGCGCAAAGACGATGCCGTCGCTGTTCATGCGCGCCAGGTCTTCGGGCTCAATCACCCCCGGCCCGGAAAGGCCGATGAAGAGATCTGCGTCGTTCAAGCCGGCCCGAATATCACCGGCGAAATTGCGCGGATTCGTATTCTCGGCCAGCCACATCTTGCCAGCATTGCCTTCAATATCACCGCGGTCGCGGTGAATTGCTCCCTGCCTGTCAAAGACGATGATGTCCCGGAGGCCTGCCGCGACGAGCATCCGTGTTGTTGCGACGCCGCTCGCACCGGCTCCGGTCATCACGGCTCGAAGCTGGCCGATGTCCTTGTCGACAATCTTGAGCGCGTTCAGCAGAGCTGCCGTCACAACAACCGCGGTCCCGTGCTGATCGTCATGGAACACGGGAATATCCAGTTCCTCTTTCAACCGCTCTTCGATCTCGAAGCAGCGCGGCGCGGAGATGTCCTCCAGGTTGATGCCGCCGAATCCGACGGCCAGCGCCTTAACGGTGTCCACAATCTGATCCGGGTCACTGGTGTCCAGGCAGATTGGCCATGCGTCTACGTCAGCGAGTTCCTTGAAGAGGATGGCTTTGCCCTCCATGACGGGCAGGGCAGCCTCAGGCCCAATGTTGCCGAGACCCAGCACCGCTGTCCCATCCGAAACAACGGCCACCGTGTTTGCTTTGGATGTGAGCGACCATACCGATTCCGGGTTCTCACCAATGAAGGAGGCCACGCGGCCAACACCCGGCGTGTACACCTGAGAGAGGTCACGATGATTCTCCACGGGTGTCCGCGTGTGCATCTCGATCTTGCCGCCCGTATGCACGAGGAACGAAGGGTCTGTAAAAGCGATGATCTTTGCGCCGGCCTTGCGCAAGGCCCGCGCGACGCGCTGTCCGTGCTCCATATTCATCACGCCAATGGTGAGATCACGGACGATGCGCTTGCCGCGTGTACGAACGAGATCGACGGCAGTGATGTCGGCCTCGTGCTCGCCGACGGTGGTCGTTATCATGCCGAGCATTCCGATCTTGTTCGGATACTCAAGGCGTATGGTGACGGTGTAGCCGTATTCGGGATAGTCGGATGAGACCACGTACACCTCCCCCAAGGCGAGTCGCGCTTGAGCAGTCAGTATAGCCGCCGCCGCCCCAATACGTCATTGTGCTGCGTCATATTTCCGGTCTCACTAACGCCGCAGCGCAGTTCTTGCGCCCTCACTCGCCGAACGTCACCATCTGGGCCGCGTCTGCGCTCATCCTGACCAGCTCGTCCACGTCCAGCGCGTTTTCCATGCGCTCCGCCTCGCCCACTGAAGACCGCAGAATCGGATGTTTCGGCACGAAGAGGGAGCAGCAATCCTCGTCCGGCAAGATTGAAATATCAAATGTCTCCAGTTTCCGGGCCTCAGCGATAATTTCGTTCTTGTCCATGCCAACGAGCGGCCGTAGCACCGGCATAGTCGCTACCGAGTCGATCGTGGCGATATTCTCTACGGTCTGGCTGGCCACCTGCCCGATGCTCTCGCCGGTTACGAGTGCCAGCGCGCCGCCGCGCCGCGCCAGTTCCTCTGCCACCCGCACCATGAATCGTCTGTAGGCGACCACTCGATACGCCGGGTTGACCGCTGCCACGATCTGCCGCTGCGCGTCCGCGAACGGCACAAGGTGCAGGCGTGATCCGAATTGTGATTCATCCAGCACGCGCACGAGGTCTCGTGCCTTGTCCCGGGATGAACCGTCCACGAGTGGAAAACTGTGGAAGTGAACAAAGTCCACTGTGCATCCGCGTCGGAACATGCGGGCCGCCGCGACCGGCGAATCGATGCCGCCTGACAACAACGCCATGACGTGGCCGGAACTGCCAACCGGCAGCCCGCCCGCGCCGGGAACGGACTCCACATAAACGAACGCGTCCTTCTCCCGCACGTCAACACGCAAATCAATGTCGGCCCCTCGGAGCTTAACCGACGCACCGGTCTCCTCCTCCACAAGGGTGCCGATCTGTTTGTTCAGGTCGACGGAGGTCAATGGATAGCGTTTGTCTGATCGCGATGCGGAAACCCGAAAGGTTTCTGCGCCGTTCCACTCAGCGCGGATAACGTCTTTGACGCCGTCGATAATCTCATTGAACTCCAGGCCCGTACGGAGCGCGGGGGCGATGCGGGCGATTCCATAGACGCGAGAAAGCGCGCTTAGGGCAGGGGAGGCATCGGACCCGTCCGGTAAATCCACACGAATCTGGCTGCGTTCCTGCTTAACAGGATGATCCAGCCCCGCCCGTGCCAGCGCCTTGCGTACGTTGTTAGCCAACGCGCCGGTGAACACGCCGCGGTTCTTCCCCTTGAGCGCCACCTCGTGGTAGCGAATCAACAGGTGTTTTGACATTCTTCCTGCCCCATTCCGTGTTGCATGCTGCCCATCAATACTAACGTGGTCGATTCAGGACACGTCCCGCTTCTTGACACGTAATCGGGCGGCGGCGTACAGTCGGCATGAATTATTGCCTTGAACACGCAGAAAGTGGGGGAGTGGGGATGGCTGAAACTGATCCTGTTACCGGGTACGAGTTTTCCGACAGCGAGGTTACGGAGATCGACAACGGCAACAACCGCGTCGGCACCAAGTTCCGGCATGACGGCAAGTGGTACTACTTCAGGAGCCTCTCTGAGCGGCAGAAGTTCATCGGCAACCCCGAAGCGTATCTCGGCGGCGGCGAGGATTCTGACAGCAACGACTAAGCCCGCTCACGCTGCAGGCGCAGTCTCAAGCTCATCAACAAGGTCCCAATAGGCTGCCGCGAGCGACGGATCTCGATCGTTTAGGTAGTCACCTAGCGTGGGGACAATAACCACGTTTGGTGTGATTCCCGTGTCCTGGATCTGACGCCCTGACGGCGTATGCCATCTGGAGACGGTCACGTACAGAGCGGAGCCGTCACTCAACTCCTGGAATGCCTGCACGCTGCCCTTGCCGAATGTTCGTGTGCCATACACTGTGGCGCGATCATGATCCTGCAAAGCCCCGGCCACGACCTCCGACGCGCTGGCTGAGAACCCGTTGACGAGCACAGCCAGGGGGAGTTCATAGGCCTGTCCGTCGTCGTCAACCTCCCAGTCGATGCGACGGCCCTCGCGCGTCTCCTCGTACATCGCGATCCCCTCCGGCACGAATTCCCCAACGATGCTGACCGCGCCGGACAGCGAGCCGCCCGGATTTGACCGAACATCCAGGATCAGCGCCTCGATGTCCCGCTCAAGCAGGGTGCCGAGCGCCTCACTAAAATCATCATCCGTCTCGCGGTGGAAGCGTTCCACGCGTATGTAGCCGATGAGCGGCCGTCCGGTGTCCTCGCCAAAGATTCGCGTTTCAATGGATATCGGTACCACTCCGCGCAGGACCGTGACGCTCATCTGGTTAGCGGGGTCGTCCCACGGCCGCCGTATCTCAAGCACAACCTCTGTGCCGCTCTCGCCCTTGACGATTTCCACCAGTTCGTCGACGGGCATTCCCGTCACATCCACGCCGTCTACTGACACGATGCCATCGCCTGCCTGCAGTCCTGCCGCTTCTGCCGGGCCGCCGATGAAAACGTCAGAAATGACGTTGATCTCACCCGTGTTCCCAACCCGCGCCCCGATGCCCTCGTACGCGCTTTCGGCGAAGAATTCCTGGGCATCCTCATACTGTCCGGCATCCAGGAACGCCAGGGCAGGGTCCTCGCCGCGCACAAACAGTCCCCGCCGCGCAGCCTCCGTAACGGCCTCGAGCGGCGCGTCAGGGAAATCTCGCTGGAGGATCTGCATCGCCCGCCAGACATCTTCGAGGCCGGGTGGCACAGCGGACGGTACGTCCTCACTCGAACCTTCAACTTCGGAGAGGATGCGCTCGGCTGTATTGAAGCCCCGCTCGCCGGAAGCGGCAATAGTCATGAAATAGATGGTGCGGTCGATGTCGTCCTGGTCGGGACGAAGTGGAATACCTGTGGTCTCTTCAAAAACGCGTATCGCCTCAGTGAGGATGCCGAAGTTTCCCGGGCCGCCAAACGATATCCGCTCAGCGCCCGGCGCAACGAACGCCTCGCGCACGCCGGCAACGAGGACGATGAACGTCAGGAGCAAAGACAGTCCAACCGTGAACGACAGCGCGCGGCCCGGGTTCTGTCGAATCTCAGGGCGATCTTCGGACTCAGGTTGATGCAGATTCATGACCTGACCTCATTCTACGCGCGTCGCATAGTCACACCCACGAGGTGGGTTTACTGCCGTTGCATCGTATACTTGAACGCACAGCGACCCTGGACGGTTTCCCGTCTGGAGTGAATTAAGCGGAGGCAGATGAGCAAGCGACGCAACGGCAGCAGTCCGGGAGCAAACGGGCACGCAACGGCCCGGCCCGGCGAACGTGCGCTGCTCATCGGCGCGGCGGTCAAGGGCAGGGGAGCGTCCTGGTCGCTCGATGAGTCTCTTGAAGAACTCAGTGCCCTTGCTCAGAGTGCCGGCGCCACAGTTGTGGCCGTTGAGCGTCAACGACTCAATCGATTCACGCCTCACTACATGGGCAGCGGCAAGCTTGAGGAGATGCTTCTTCTCGCGCGGGACGAAGAGATCTCTACTGTCATCCTCGATGACGAGCTGACCCCAACGCAGCAGCGCAATCTCGAAGAGTCTTTCAAGGTCAAGGTTCTGGACAGAACGGCGCTGATCTTGGACATCTTCGCGCAGCGCGCCCAATCCATGGAGGGACGCCTGCAGGTTGAATTGGCGCAGCATGAATACCTGTTGCCGCGCATTCGCGGGCAGTGGAGCCACCTTGAGCGTCTTGGCGGCGGCATTGGAACACGAGGCCCCGGCGAGTCCCAGTTGGAAACGGATCGCCGCCTTGTCCGCAACCGCATCCATCGCCTCAAGGGACAGTTGGAAGACGTGCGCCGCCGCCGTGCCCAACACCGTGAATCCCGCAAAAACAAGGGCTTGCCCACCGTTTCTCTCATCGGCTATACGAACGCCGGCAAGAGCACTTTGATGAACGCGCTGACGCGTGCCGACGTGCTTGCTGAGGACAAACCGTTCGCAACACTTGACCCTGTGACGCGCATGATGCGGCTTCCGGCCGGAGGTGAAGGCCTCCTCACGGACACGGTCGGTTTCATCCAGAAACTCCCGCACAGCCTCGTTGCGGCTTTCCGCGCGACGCTTGAGGAGTTGCAGGACGCCGATCTGCTGCTCCACGTGGCGGACGCCAACGCGCCTGTCGCGTCGATGCACTACAAGTCGGTACTCGCGCTATTAGACGAGCTTGAGGTGGCGGACAAGCCGCGCATTCTCGTCATGAACAAGATGGACCTCGTTGATGCCGAGTCGTCGCCGGAGTACCGCGCCCTTGTGGATCAGGCTCTGAATGGGACGCCCGACCTCACCATCATTCCCGCATCAGCGCTTTCAGGCCGCGGCCTTGATGACCTCCGCAGCGCCATCGAATTCAACCTCGCCTCCGCTGTCCGCGCTTAACCGCCCCGCAGCCCCAGCCACTCCAGGTAGAGGCGCGTACACAGCGACCCTCGCATCGCCGCCTCGTGGAGTTCCTCCGGCGCGGCCCAACGCCAGTCCTCATAGAGCGTGACCGAATCCTCCGAATCCGCCGAGAGTGCAGGCAGCAAGATGGATAGGGGAGAGTTTGCGTCCCACACCATCGCGTAGACCGTCATTGATTGTGAATTCGCGCCATCGCCGCGCTGCCCGTCATTGATCCGCGTAAGGCCTTCTGCGGAAAACCGGAGCCCCAACTTGTCTCGGAGAACGCGTGATACGGCTTCGTCCTCCGATTCGCCGTCCTGTGCAGTCGCGGCAGGCAAACCCCACAGTCCGCCGAGTGGATCATCCGGGACCTGTGGCCGCAATACGGCGACCACGCGCTCAGCGCCGCCCGCCTGCACAGAGCGAATCGCCACCGAAACCGAACGCCTCAAGATGGATGCCTTTCGCTGCGGCTTGACCTTAAAAACTGTCGGGCAGTGGACTTATGGCCCGTTTCTCGCCTGCCATATCTGACTTCGCACAATAGATATTATGTTGTTTTCAAATAGCTACGAACAAACCTGGGCCAAACTGAATCCGACCTTCGCGCCGTTGACATCCCCTAACCCCTGACCCCACGATAATCCTTTGGAGCCCCTCTCTGGCATCGTCATGAACAAAGTCTACCGAAACTACATCATCGGCCTCGTGGCTGTCGGTTTCATCGTTTTGAACCCGCTCCATTTGCCGTGGTCGATGCAATGGGTCATCGAAAACCGGGCCGGCACTCCGTTGGGCGATTTCGTCGCCACGTATGAGTCACAGATCATTGTCGGCGCGACGGTTTACTTCACGGCGGTGATGATTCCCGTCTACATCTGGCTGTGGCGTCGGAGGCGCAACGCCGGACAGACTCCTCGTAGAGAGGCGCCCGCGCCGATTGAAAACCCGGAGCCCGGCGAGCCGTCCTATCGTGGCCCCGGCGGCGGCAAGCGCCTGCCGCCGAGTATGAGGCCAAAGGCCAACCGTCGACGCCGCAGGCGCTGATCTCATCTGCCCCCATGAGGCGTTACGAGCCGGAGACCGTCAAAGACGTCGTCCTCGGCTACCTTGGGCGTGGTGGCTATATGCTGCCCGCCAATTCCACGGACGAAGAGCCGCCCATCGGCGATCTCGTTATCTTGCACGGTCGCGGCCACCGCGCAATCGCGCGATTCGAGTTCGGCGTGTCGCCTGAAAAACTCAACCCGTCCGTGGTAGAGGAGTTCAGCAACCAAAAGGAGTCGCTTCAGGCGACGGCTGCCTTTCTGATCACTGACGGAGAACTTTCGAACGCGGCGCGGGAGCGTGTGGAAGAGGCCGGCGTTACTGTTATCGCCGGGCAATCATTGGAGAACTTGATCCTGGCTTATCGGGGCTCGACGTGGCCGCCGTTGAGACGACCGGAAGAGCCGCTGCCGTTCCAGAAGTACATCCCCTGGTTCGTTGGAATCTCGCTGGTCGTGATTGTGGCGATTGTTCTGGCACTAATCTCCGCCGAATTGACGATACGACCGCCAAATCTGGGTGGTTAGCCGCGTCGCGCCCGCTGCCTGTCCTCGCTGTCGATGATGATCGTCACGGGGCCATCATTGACCAGCTCCACGTCCATCATCGCCCCGAAGCGCCCCGTCTCGACGGTCAGTCCCTGATTTCGCAGTTCGCCGACCAGCAGCTCATAGAGCCGCTCTGCCTCCGCGGGCTGCGCCGCCTCCACGAAACTCGGTCTGCGTCCCTTGCGCGTATCCGCGTACAGCGTGAACTGGCTGACAACAAGGACTGAGCCGCCCGTCTCGGCCACAGAGTTTTGGAAATGGCTTTCGCCGTCGGCAAAGATGCGAAGCCCGGGGATCTTCCCCGCGAGGTAACGGACATCATCCTCGGTGTCGCCGTCCTTCACACCGACAAGAACTACAGCGCCCTGCCCGATTTGCCCGATAATCTCGCCGTCAACACGCACGCTTGCGCGTGATACTCGCTGAATGACGACTCTCATGAGGAGAGCTTGTTGTGTGTTGCCGGCTAATGCGGATGGGGATGTGGGTGCGGATGGGAGTGGTCCGATGCCCCGGCGGATGCGTGGTCGTGGTCATCACCGCCGGAGTCACCACCATCATCGGAGTCTTTGGTGGGCGGCTGCCCGGTCTTCCTGCCGCCGTAGTCGTTCACATAGAAGCCGCTTCCCTTGAAAACGACGGCGGGCATGGAGATGCGCTGTTTCCCATCACCGCCGCACTCCGGGCACGTTGCTTCCCGAGCGTCGTGGTATCCCTGCCGCACGGCAAAGCGATGCGAGCATGATTGACACATGTAGTCGTACATCGGCATAACTGGTATTCCCGTTGACTTGTGTTAGATCGAAAAGGCCCGGTAGACGGAGATAGGTCTCGCGATCTAGTAGGCGCCGACTCCCGTATCCGGATCCATCTTGCCCTGGTCTTCGGCCTCCGCCTTGCGGTTCCAATAGCTGCCGAAGCCGGTCTTCTTCTGGTCGCTCGTATAGAACCCGTCCGCGTTATAAACAACCTGCGGGACATAGAGAACCCGCTTACTCTCCGTCTGGCATGTCGGACACGGCGCGACGGGCTCCGAATCGAAACTCTGTCGAAGCTCAAAGCGCTCTTCGCAGCTTGGGCAATCGTAATCGTATCGTGGCGCCATTATTTCCCCGTTCCCTCGTGGCCGGACTGACTCGGTTTCGTGTCAACCGCCGGCGGCCATGTGGGCATATTTCCGATTCCAATTCGTATTCGGCGGCACATAAGATTGTATGTGTGGTCGTATCTGTGGTCAACCTAAGCATCTCAAGGCTTGCATGCTATACTGAACCAGATATGTATTTCAGATTCAAAGGGGTGGCTCTTGACGACTGACGGTGGGGCAACAACGGCCAGCGAGGAAACGACGACGATTCAGGCCGCGGCGGAGACGCCGCCGACTCCGGAAAACGGCGACAAGCCTGAAATCACCATGAAGACGCTGTTGGAGGCCGGAGTCCATTTCGGACATCCCACCCGCCGCTGGCACCCCAAGATGAAGCCGTTTGTGTTCACGCAGCGCAACGGCATCCACATCATCGATCTCCAGAAGACCCTCGATCGCCTTGAGGCCGCCGCCGAGTTCGTCCGCGAGGTCGCACTTTCCGGCAAGAAGGTGCTCTTCGTCGGCACCAAGAAGCAGGCGCAGGACGCAATCTCGTCGGAAGCCACGCGCGCCGATCAGCCGTGGGTCAACCAGCGTTGGCTGGGCGGCACCCTCACCAACTTCAGGACCATCCAGTCGCGCATTGACTACCTCGTTCGGCAGGAGGACCGCCGTTCCAAGGGAGAGTTCGCCTTTCTGCCCAAGAAGGAGGCCGGCCGCCTTGAGGACCGCATCGCCAAGCTGAACCGCTATCTCGGAGGCATCAAGGAGATGACGGAGATGCCCGGCGCAATCTACATTATTGACGCCGCCCGCGAAAAGATCGCTATTGCCGAGGGGCGAAAGATGGGGATTCCCATCGTCGCCATCGCGGACACGGACTGCAATGTTGACCTCATTGACTACCCGATTCCCGGCAATGATGATGCCATCCGCGCCCTCCGCCTGATGACCGGCCACATCGCCGACGCCATCATCGAGGGCGCCACCGAGGGACAGAACATGAGACAGGAGGGCGAGGCCGCTGGAGCGACCGCCTGACGCCCCCTGCCCTGATCCAACGAAATCAAGCCAACGCAAGCCCGCAATCGCGCGGGCTTTGGCAAGAAACAGCAGGCACTAACCGCGCCGCCCGGGATGGACAGCGCGTGAACGACAACGACAGGAGTGTGGAGTGACGACAATCTCGGCTGATGCCATCAAGGAACTGCGGGAACGCACTGGCGCGGGCATCATGGACTGCAAGCGCGCCCTTGAGGATGCGCAGGGCGACATGGACAAGGCAAGCGACTTGCTCAAGGAGCGCGGCATCGCCACCGTTGCCAAGAAAGCCTCACGCGCGGCAAACGAGGGACTTATCGAGACCTACGTCCACGCAGGCGGGCGCATCGGCGTCATCGTTGAGCTCAACTGCGAGACGGATTTTGTCGCCCGCACGGAGGATTTCAGGGAGCTCGCCCATAATATCGCCCTCCAGGTTGCCGCGATGAATCCGCAGGCCATCGATGATGAAACCCCCCTCGATGATCTCGACACGTCCTCCGGCGAGCCCCGTCTTCTCCACCAACCATTCGTCAAGGACGCGAGCCTCACAATCAGCAACCTTCTTACCGACACCGTCGCCAAGGTCGGCGAGAACATCGTCATAAGGCGGTTTGCCCGCTACGGCATCGGCGAGGAGTAGCCAGGTACCTCCCCTCCATTACCCGTCATTCCCGCAAAAACGGGAATCCAGAATTCCCTCTCCCGGCAGGAGAGGGTTAGGATGAGGACAAGAGAGAAAGGAACGGGGCGCTGGACGGCGACAAACCGCGGCGAGTCCTCCTCAAGCTCAGCGGCGAGGCGCTGATGGGCCCTCGCGCGTCGGGCATTGACGTCGATACTGTCCGAGTCGTCGCATCCGAGATCTCTGACGTTCTCCAAACCGGCGTGCAGATGGGAATCGTCGTGGGCGGCGGCAACATCTGGCGCGGCAGAATCGCCCAGGAGTCCGGCATGGACCGCGCCACGGCTGACTACTCCGGCATGTTAGCCACTGTCATAAACGCCCTTGCGCTTCAGACAACGCTTGAAAGCCTCGGAGCGGACGTCCGCACTCTCTCCGCCATCGCCATCCAGGCCGTCGCGGAGCCGTACATCCGCCGCCGCGCCATCCGTCACATGGAGAAGGGCCGTGTTGTCATCTTCGCCGCAGGAACCGGCAACCCGTACATGACGACGGACACAGCGGCCTCCCTGCGCGCCGTTGAAGTAGGCGCGGACGTTCTCCTCATGTCTAAGAACAAGGTGGACGGAATCTATGACGCCGATCCCAATGAGCAGCCGGACGCCAAGCGGTATTCCGCCATCAGCTACATGGAGGCTCTTAATTTGCGGCTTGGCGTCATGGACAGCACGGCGTTGACCCTGTGCATGGACAACAGCCTGCCCATCGTCGTCTTTGACATCTTTGACACGGGAAGTCTTGGCAGAATACTGAAAGGTGAAACGGTCGGCACGCTCGTCAACGCAGACGGTACACGCTGAGCGCGCCCGCCGGAGGGAGGACAGGCCATGACGCAAGAGATTCTCGACGATGCCGAACATCGAATGCAGGTCACCTGTGAGGTTCTTGACCGCGAGTTGGCAGGCGTCCGAACCGGACGCGCCTCCCCTACCCTGATCGAGGAACTCCGGGTCGATTACTACGGCACACCTACCCCGCTCAAGCAGTTGGCGACCATTACCGCCCCGGAACCGCGCCTCCTTGTCGTCCAGCCCTATGACCGCTCCGCCATGACTGCCATCGAGCGTGCCATCCTCCAGACAGACCTGGGACTATCCCCCGCTGCGGATGGGCAATTGCTCCGCATCCCGATTCCACAGATGACGGAGGAACGGCGCAAAGAGATGAGCCGGTTGGTTCGCTCTAAGGCGGAGGACGAGCGTGTAGCCATACGCAACGTTCGTCGCGACGCCATGGATCACCTGCGCCGCCTGCAGCGCGACAAGGAAATCTCCGAGGACGAGGAACGCCGCGCGGAGGATCAGCTCCAGAAGATCACCGACCGCTACACCGGCCAGGTCGATGAGATGGGGGCGGCCAAAGAAGCCGCGGTCATGGAAGTCTAGCGCCAAATTCACTTGCGCATGACACCATCGGACGAATCTCGCCTCCCTACTGCCGCCCCGCAGCACGTCGCCATCGTCATGGATGGCAACGGGCGATGGGCGCGGGAACGGGAACTCCCTCGTGAACAGGGACATCAGCATGGCCGCATCAAGCTCCATGATGTCGTCCGCGCGTTCTCTGAGCGGGGTGTCCGCTACCTGACGCTCTACGCCTTTTCCACGGAGAACTGGCGGCGTCCCTCTGAAGAAGTCCAGGGCCTGATGACGCTCGCCGCCGAGGCCATCAGGCAGGACGCCCCCCGTCTGCACCAGGAGGGAGCGCGGCTCGTTCACCTTGGCCGCAATGATCGCATCAATCCGGACATCGCCGCCGCCATCGACCGCGTCGTTGACATGACGAAGGACAACACTGGCATCACGCTCAGCGTCGCGTTCGACTATGGAGGCCGTGAGGAGATTCTTGAGGCGGCCAGAACACTGTTGAGGGACGATGTTGCACCCGACGACGTGACTGAATCCGCATTCGCGAGCCGCCTGTTCACAAATGGCCAGCCGGATCCGGACCTGATTATCCGCACCGGCGGCGAACTGCGTATCAGCAACTTCTTGCTATGGCAGGCCGCCTACGCTGAACTCTATTTCACCCCGACGCTATGGCCGGACTTCGGCCCCGACGAAGTCACCAAAGCCCTTGACTCATACGCCGCCCGCAAACGACGCTTCGGAGGCGTAGAGGGGCAGTAAGCACCCGTACCCTGCCCCTCTCCCCCATAATCTCTTTATGGGTATGAACCAAGAGGACACGGCGGAAAACAAGGATTCTCTACTCCTCCGTCTCGTGACGGCAGCTGTCGGCATTCCACTGCTAGCCTCCGCCGTTTGGCTGGGCGGCATTCCCCTGCTGCTCGTGACGGCGGCTGCGGCGCTGGTGGCGATTTGGGAGTTGCGCGCCCTAACCCGGCGATTCAACCTCGTCTTCTGGCTCTTTACATCCCTCATTGTGGCTGCTGCTCTCGCGTCCGGACTCGTGCTCCGCGAATCAGACGACGGGCTCGCCTGGCTTGGGTATGCCATCCTCATCACGTTCGCCTCTGATACGGCCGCCTACGCTGTCGGCAGCCTGCTTGGCCGTCATCGACTCGCCCCGTCAATTAGCCCGAGCAAGACGTGGGAGGGCGCAATTGGAGGAATCATCGGCGCGGCGGCAGTGAGCGCTGCATTTGCCGTGCTCATTGAACTGGACGCCCTCCCACTTGCCGCGGCCATCCCACTGGGCGCGGCGCTCTCAGTGCTTGGTCAACTGGGAGATCTGGGCGAGTCCTGGATCAAGCGAAGGGTGGGCGTCAAGGATTCCGGCAGCCTGCTCCCCGGACATGGCGGTGTCCTTGACCGCCTTGATTCCCTGCTGCCGATTCTCCCCGCCGTCCTTGTCTATGTGACCATCGTCACTACTATGGAATGACATGAACCAGTCTCAGAAACGCATCGCCGTCCTTGGATCAACGGGATCCATCGGCACCCAAACGTTGGATGTTGTCCGGCGTAACGCCGACCGATTCCGCGTGACCGGCCTTGCCGCCGGACATGACAGCGACGCCTTCAATGCCCAGGTGACGGAATTCACCCCCGCCCTCTCCGCCTCTGGCGCGGCGTCTACGCCTGAGAAGCTCGCGGATATCGCCCGCAGCCCCGATGTGGACGCCATCATCCTCGCCATCCCCGGCCTCGCCGCCCTTGTCCCTGCCCTTGCCGCCATCGAGGCGGGCAAGACCGTTGCCTTTGCGAGCAAGGAAATCCTCGTCGTGGCGGGTGAACTCGTGATGAGCGAAGTCGCCAGAACCGGCGCGGCACTCCTCCCCGTTGACAGTGAGCACAATGCTCTCTGGCAATGCCTGGTCGGCGAGCCGAGGGATTCGGTCAGCCGCCTGATACTGACCGCCTCCGGGGGCCCGTTCTTTGCCCGCAGCGATGAAGAGCTTGAATCAGTCACGCCCGAGGAGGCGCTGGCGCACCCAACGTGGCGCATGGGCCCCAAGGTCACCATCGACTCTGCCACCCTGATGAACAAGGCGCTGGAGGTCATAGAGGCGCGCTGGCTCTACGACATTGATTACGACCACATCGACGTCATGATCCACCGGCAAAGCATCGTCCACTCGATGGTCGAGTTCACCAACGGCACGCTCAAGGCGCAGCTATCCATGCCGGACATGCGCCTCCCCATCCAATACGCCCTGGCATACCCGGAGCGCATTGAGCGCCCCTCTGATTGGCGCGAGATGGACTACTCGATTGATCAGACATTTGAGGCGCTGGATCGTGGTCGATTCCCGTGTTTCTGGCTCGCCGTCGATGCTGCCCGAAGCGGTAAAACATACCTGGCCGTCCTCAACGCCGCCGACGAAATCGCCGTCGAACTCTTCCTCTCCGGCGCTATCCCCTTCACCTCTATACCGTCCTTGATTAAGGACGCGCTTGATGCCCACACGCCTGTAAATCAGCCAACCCTTGGTGACTTGCTTGCGGTCGATGCGTGGGCGCGCGACCACGTCAGAAGTTCGGCAAAGGCGCGCTGACAATGTCGATCCTCGTCACCATCGCCGCCTTTGCCGTTGTCCTGAGCTTCCTCGTACTCATCCATGAGCTCGGCCACTTCTGGGCGGCGCGTCTGCTCGGTATTCGCGTGCGGGAGCTCGGCATCGGCTTTCCGCCCCGCCTCAAGGGCATCTGGCGCAACGGCATCGTCTATTCCCTGAACTGGATTCCGGTTGGCGGGTTTGTGCGGCTGGAGGGCGAGAGCGATCCAACCGTGCCGGACGGCTACGCCGGCAAGCCTGTATGGGCGCGCGCCACTGTGCTCGTGGCCGGCTCCGCCATGAACATCCTGCTCGCGTGGTTCATCTTCAGCGCCCTCGCCTCCCTGCCCGTCGAGCGGCTCGTCGACAGCGAAATCGTGATTGAGGAAGTTGTGCCCGGCTCTCCGGCGGACGAGGCCGACCTGCATGTTGGCGATGTCATCCGCGCCGTTGATGGGCAGGACGTGCTGACATTGGGCCAACTCTCCGACCGCATCAACCGCGCGGACGGCGATGAAGTGGAGTTGCGGGTTATGCGCGGGAGCGTCCCACTCGCCGTGTACCTTGCTCCCCGCGCGAATCCTCCGCCAGGCGAGGGGCCGATGGGCGTGTCGATTCGTCTGCTAAACCCCGTCTTTGAACGCCGTGCCGCTCCTGTCTGGCAAGCGCCGTGGAACGGCATCGTGCTCATGGGCAACGTGATTACAAGCACTGCGACGGAGATTCAACGCGCTGTCGGCTCCTCCTCCAACCCCGGCATCGCGGGGCCGGTGGGCATCGCGCAAGCGACGGGCGAGGCGGCGCAGGACGGACCCATTTCCCTGCTGATCATCGTCGCCCTGCTGAGTCTTAACCTGGGCATCCTGAACCTGCTGCCCATCCCTGCCCTGGACGGTGGCCGCATCCCGTTCCTCATCCTGGAAGTGGTCCGACGCGGACGACGCCTCTCGCCTGAACGCGAGAACGTCGTCCACCTCATCGGCTTCGTCTTCCTGCTCTCCCTTGTCTTCTTCGTCACCGTCGGCATCGACCTCCCCCGCCTCCTCGGCGGAGAGAACGTACTGCCCTAAGCCCCCCTTCCGCCTGATAACCAGTCTCAACTAGCCTGCCCTTTAGGCTCTCTGTGGTATCGTGTACGTAGGTTTAGAGTCGCCTTATTGATAGGAGGGAGACCATGCCGGAGCGACGTGTTTCTCGGCAAATCCATGTTGGAAAGGTCCCCGTGGGCGGTGATGCTCCCATCGCCGTGCAGTCGATGACCAAGACTGATACCCGTGATGTGGAGGCAACGGTCAACCAGATCTATGAGGTTGCCGCCGCCGGATGTGACATCATCCGCTGCGCCGTCCCGAATATGGACGCTGCAAAGGCCCTCAAATGGATTTGTAGCCGCGCCCCCATCCCCGTTATCGCAGACATCCACTTCCATCACCTGCTCGCGCTTGAGGCAATCAAGAGCGGCGTCAGTGGCATCCGACTGAACCCCGGCAACATCCGCGACGCAGACAAGGTGCGGGAAGTCGTCACGCTTGCCAAGGAATACGAGATTCCCATCCGCATCGGCGTCAACTTCGGTTCCCTGCCGCCAATCGGCGGTATCGGCAAGACCGGCGATTTCCATCGACTCGCCGACGGCGTCAACAAGCTCGCCAAGGCCAGCCAGGAGGGCGAGGGCGACTACACCGTCGTCGACCACATGGTGGCAACTGCTCTGTGGGAAGTCGGAATCCTCGAGGAGATGGACTTCGACCAGATCAAGATTTCCGTCAAGGGATTCGATGTCCCAATGACTGTTGAGGCTTACCGCCGCGTTGCTGAGCAGGTCGACTACCCCTTGCACCTCGGAATCACGGAGGCAGGCACCCCGTTTGGCGGCTCGATCCGCAGCGCCGTCGGCTTGGGACATCTCCTGTATGAGGGCATCGGCGATACCATTCGCGTTTCCCTCGCCGGAGACCCTGTGAAAGAAGTCGAAGCCGGTTGGGAGATTCTCAAGTCGCTCAACATGCGCAACAAGGGCGTCACGCTTATCGCCTGCCCGTCCTGCGGACGCGCCGACGTTGACATCATCAAGTACTCCGAGATGGTGGACGAGGCGCTCAAGCAGGTGGACAAGCCGGTGCGCGTGGCCGTCATGGGTTG